>NZ_JAWMTH010000001.1:0-1217702 GCF_033142195.1 Arthrobacter sp. B10-11 | reverse complement strand
CGTGACCGCCTTGCGCTGGCTCATCGTCAAACCCATCCCTCAAGGATGTCCGCACCACGGCATTCCCGGACCTTTTCAGGTGAGGCAACGTATCCCGCTCCACGGACCTTTCCTATGAGTCAATGCGGCCTCTGGCCACCCTTCGCCGCGGTGCCTAGACTTGAAGGACCATCGTGCGGAGCTCCCGTACCGGTCAGCTCGCGCGAAAAGCCCGATCTGGAAAGAGCGTCATCATGCGCTGCAAAAATGTGGATTCAGGAACAGCAATTCGCCGTGCCGCCGTGGGACTGGTTGCCCTCGCAGCACTCATCATTCCGGCACCCGTAGCGTCCGCCGGCCCGCCGTCGACGAAGGGCGATGACAAGGTCATTGAGCTTCCCGGCGCTTCGTCCGCCGAAGGCATTGCCGAGGGCGAGGGCACCACCTTTTTCGCCGGGGACCTGTTCAAGGGGGACATCTTCCGCGGAGATACCCGCCGCGGAACTGCCAGGCTTTTTATTGATGTTCCGGACGGCCGGATGGCCGTCGGCATGAAAGTGGACGTGGAGAACGGCCTGCTCTTCGTTGCCGGCGGCACCAGCGGCCAGGCCTACGTCTATGACACCGACTCGCGGAAGACTGTGGCCACCTACCAGCTGACCCCCGAGCCGGCGTTCATCAACGACGTCGCCGTGACGCCCCGCGGGGCGTGGTTCACCAACTCCATGAAGGGCGAACTGTACTTCGTCCCGGTTGACCGCAGTGGCAAGCCGGGTGACGAGGTCCGGACGCTCACGCTCACCGGCCCGGCTGCAGAGACTCCCGCCGACTTCAACCTGAACGGCATTGCGGCTGTCCGGGGCGGCCGGACACTGATTGTGGCCCACACCGCGAACGAGGCCCTGTATACGGTGGATCCGGGCTCCGGCGTCAGTTCCGAGATCACTGGCATCAAGTTGCCCAACGTGGACGGGATTGTGGTGAGGGGGAACACCCTCTGGGCTGTGCAGAACATGATCAACCAGGTGAGCCGCGTCCGGCTGGACTCCCGGCTGGATTCCTTCGAAGTCAGGGACGTCATCACCAGCCCTGACTTCCAGGTCCCGACGACGGCGGCCTTGTTCGGCGACACGCTCGCCGTGGTCAACGCGAAGTTCGGCGTTCAGGGAGCCAACAAGTACGAAGTGGTCCTGGTCGACGCCCGCTAAGCGGACTTTGGACGCCCGCAAAGCGCCCGAAAAAGCAAGGTGGCCTGCCGACCGGGTTTGTGCCCGGCCGGCAGGCCACCTTCGGAGGCTGTGAACCTGCACAGCGGTGTAGTTATGAGGCGGTGAAGCGCAGCAGCAGTGCGTGTTCCGGGTTGAGGACGGGCATCGGCAGGCCCACCTCGGCCAGGAACCGGCCGCTGGCTTCCGCACCGGCGGCCAGCCAGGCCGGTGGCTGCGCCTGGATGAAGTTGTGCGCGTAGTCCGCGTCGCCGGGTGTCGGGAAGATCGCTTCAACGCGGTAGCTGCGGTCCTGGTCCAGGCCCGGAATGGTGATGCGTCCCGGACGCTCCGCGAACGAGGTCCTGGTGCTGACCAGCGCGAACAGTGCTGCCGTGTCTCCGGTCGCCGGGGTGCCCTGGGAAACGACGCCGTGCAGCATCAGCGAATCGTCGGCCACGTCAGCGCGCACCATCCGGCCGGAGTGGATCAGGCCGCGGTGCTCCTTGTAGAGGCCGATGAACCGCTTGAGTTCCTCCCGTTCGGCGCCGTGGACCTGGCGGACGTCCCATTCCAGGCCGAAGTGCCCGAAGAATGCCGTGATGGCGCGGAACGAAATGTCGTGCGTGCGGGCCGTGGTGTGGGAGGTGGTGGGACCGATGTGGCCGCCCACGAGCTCCGGCGGCACCACCAGCCCGGTCCAGCGCTGGATGGTCTGGCGTTCCAGGGCGTCGTTGCAGTCCGAAGCCCAGATCCGGTCGGTCGTTTCCAGGATCCCCAGGTCCACGCGGGCGCCGCCGGACGAACAGCTCTCAATCTCCAGGCCCGGGTGGGCCCTCTTGAGCTCGCCAAAGAGGCGGTAGGCGGCCAGTGTCTGCTCGTGCACGGAGGAGCGCCCGGCGTGGCCGTGCTCGGTCAGGTCCCGGTTCTGGTCCCACTTCAGGTAGCTGATGTTGTTCTCGCGGAGCAGGGCGTCGATGCGGTTGAAGACGTACTGCCAGGCCTCGGGATTGACAAGGTCGATGACGTGCTGGTGGCGCCAGGTCAGCGGCAGGCGGCCGCCGTCCTTGTGGGAGCGTGCGGCGGGGCCGACGATCCATTCCGGGTGGGCGCGTGCCACGTCGGAATCCAGGTTGATCATTTCCGGCTCAACCCAGAGGCCGAACTCCATGCCGCGGGAGGTGACGGCGTCGATCAGCGGGGTGAGTCCGTCCGGCCACAGGCCTTCGTCGACGTACCAGTCGCCCAGGCCGGCCTGGTCGTGCCGGCGGCCGCGGAACCAGCCGTCGTCGAGCACGAAGCGTTCCACGCCCAGGTCCGCCGCGGAATCCGCGAGTTCGATCAGGGTGCCGAGATCGTGGTTGAAGTAGACGGCCTCCCAGACGTTCAGCACCACCGGGCGGGCCTTGCCGGTGCCCGCATTAGCTGACGCCGCGGGCAGCACATGGTGCGGACGGTTCCTGAACCAGCTGTAGAAGGATTCGCTGATGCCGTCCAGGCCGCGGTCCGAGTACGCCGCGAAGAGGGCGGGAGTGGTGTAGCTGCCGTTCGGCTGGAGGACCACTTCGGCGGGGCCCAGCAGTTCGGAGCCGCCGATCACGGTGCGCCCGTCCCCGATGGTGTCCGCGAACTGTTCGTGGTTGCCGCTCCAGGCAAGGTGGGTGGCCCAGACCTTGCCGTGGCGGTTGCCGAAGCCTGCCGTGCCGGCGGCCAGCAGCAGCGAGGAATCGTGGCCGGTGCGGCCGTGCCGTCCGGTGCGCACCCATGTGCCCTGCTGGATGGCGCGGCGCTGCGGGTGGCGTTCGCGGCACCAGCGTCCGGTCAGGTCAAGGAGTTCGACGGCGTCAGGAGCCACCGGCAGGACGGTGGCCAGCTCGTCGAGCTGAAAGGGTGAGGTCCCGGTGTTGGTGACGGTATGGCGCATTTCCAGCAGGCCGCCGTCGTGCAGTTCCAGCGTGGATTCGACGGTGATGCCGGCGTCCGGATCGGACTGGACGATCACAGCTGAATTCCCGACGGCGGAGGTTCCTCCCGTTTTGACCCCTGCGACGCGGAGGCGGACGGAGAAGTCGTAGCCGGGGACGCCGTCGGCGATCCGGTGGCCACGGAGGGCCGGCCGTCCGCGCCAGCTCGAGGATGCCTGCGGCAGGAGCCCGGCGGGGACGGTGGCGTCGGCGGCGGAGGGCGGGATGGGTTCGCCGAGGATGGCCAGATCGGGCAGTGTTGCGCCCAGGTCGGCACCCCAGTGAATGACCTCGGCCTCCCCGCTGTCGAAGCTGATCACCAGGCTGGTGCCGGCGGAGCGGAGGTGCAGGGGGTTCATAAGGGGTTCTCTTTCGTTGTGGCGGGCGTCCGGTGACGCTGCCGGCGGGGCTCGTATGGTGGGTTCTGTATGTGTGTTGGGAAAGGTGTGTCCCGGGTGCCGCCGTTTCGCGAGGAGGAAACGGCGGCACCCGGGGCTGTGACTGCGACCACTTACGCAGCCACGTCAGGGTGGGCCTACTTGAAGAGGGCGTTCACCTGGTTGTTGGCTTCGGTCAAGGAGCTGGCAGGCTTCTTGCCGGAGAGCACGGCGTCCATTGCAGGCTTCATGATGCCATCCACTTTGGCCGCTTTGTCCGCGATGGGGAAGAGGAAGGTGGTGCCTTCCTTGACGTGCGTTGTGAAGGCCGAGACATCGGTGCCCTTGGCTTTGAACGCCTCGGCTGCCTTCTCGGAGGAGCTGGTGATGGCAGGGAAGACTACGGCCTTTGAGGCCACGACGTCCTGGCAATCAGTGGAGGCGAGGTATTCAACCCACTTGACGGATGCGGCCGGGTTTTTGGTGCCTGCCCAGACGGAGTCGGCCAGGCCGTTGAACATGCTGGCGCGCTTGCCGTCAGGCCCCTTGGGGGTAGGGGCGAACGCGGTTTTCACGCCCTTGTAGGTCTGGTACTGGCCGATCAGCCAGTCGCCGGTGGTGTTGATGGCCGCTTTGCCTGCGCCGAAGTTGTCAGCCATGCTGGCGCCGACGGTAGTTTCGAGCTTGGGCATGTAGCCCTTCTCGATGAGTCCGGCCCACCATGCGATGGTCTCCTGGAACTTCGGGTCGTCGTAGTTGAACTTGGTGCCCCAGGGGTTCTTGTCCGTGTGGGTCCACCCCGTGGTGGCGCTCAGGAAGCTCCATTCGGTCTGGCCCTGGCCGGAGCCGCTGCCCGCCAGGCCCAGCCCGTAGGTGGCCACGTTGTTCTTGTCGAAGCCTGCCTCGTCGCCGCGCACGCCGTTCTTATCCACGGTCAGGTGGGCGATGGCCTTCTCGTAGCTGCCGCCGTCCTTCGGGTTCCAATCCAGGCTGGCCATCTGCTCGGCGCTGATGCCTGCGGAGTCGGTCAGGGCCGTGTTGTAGAACAGGCCGACGGTGTCCCAGTCCTTGGGCAGGCCGTAGCGCTTGCCGTCCTGGCCGACCCAGAGCTCGGGAAGGCCCTTGGTGTAGCTGTCCAGTTTGATGCCGTCCTTGGCCACGGCTTCATCGAGGGAGAGCAGCTGCTTCTTGGCGGCGTACTCCGGGTACTTCGAGAGGTGGTTTGTGAAGACATCCGGGGCGGTGCCGGCGACAAAGCCGTTGGTGAGGGTGGTCCAGTAGTCGTCCCAGCCGCGCTGGGTGATCTTGACCTTGATGTCCGGGTTTGCCTTGGTGAAGTCGTCAGCGCACTGCTGGTACGCGGGGAGCTGGTTGGCGTCCCACAGCCAGTAGTTGATCTCGCCCTTGGCCTCGGTGGAGGCGGGACTTCCGCCGCCACAGGCGGAGAGGGAGAGCGCGATGGCTGCGGCGACAGCTGCGGCGCCGATGGTTTTTTTCATGATGGACCTTTCGAGGGTGTTTCAGGGGAGGGGTGAGGTGAAGGGGGTTACTTGATGCCGGAGAAGCCGATGGAGTTGACCACCTTCTTGCCGAAGGCAATGAACAGCAGGAGTACGGGGATGGCGGCCACCAGGGTTGCGGCCATGAGCCCGGTCCAGTCGGGGGCGCCCTGGGGGGACTGGGACTTGAAGACGCCCAGCCCCACAGTGAGGACGCGGACGCTCTCGTCCTGGCCCACCAGCAGGGGCCAGAAGTATTCGTTCCACTGGCCGATGAACGTCAGCAGGGCCAGGGTGGCCAGCGGCGCGGCGGCGTTGGGCAGGACGATCTGGAAGAAGATGCGGAGGTGCTTGGCGCCGTCGAGCATGGCGGCTTCCTCGACTTCCCGGGACATGCTCAGGAAGAACTGCCGCAGGAAGAAGATGGCGAACGGTGTCATGAACAGGAACGGCAGCGTCATGCCGGCGAACGTGTTGAGCAACCCCAGGTTCTTGATCATGAGGAAGTTGGGCAGTGCGGTGAAGATCGGCGGGACCATCATCGTGGCCAGGAAGAGGCTGAACACCACGTTCCGTCCGGGCCAGCGGAGCCGGGAGAAGGCGTAGGCGGCCATCGCGCTGAAGAAGACCTGCCCCGCGGTGGTGACGGTGGCGAAAATGACCGAGTTCCGCAGGTAGAGCCAGAAGTTGATTGCCGCTCCCGAGCCTCCCTCTGCGATGGCCTCTTCCGGGGTCTGCATTCCGAGGACCCGTTTGAAGGCTCCGAGGTTGAAGTCAGCGGGCAACAGGTTGCTGGCATTGGAGGCCAGTGAGGCATTCGTGGACAGCGCAGTGCGGAGCATCCACAGGAAGGGCGCCACGGTGACTGCGACTGCGACGGCGACCAGGGCCCAGGCTCCGACACGGCGCCAGTTGACCGGCTTCTTATGGACGGGAGTGCTATTGACGGACTTCTTGCGGGTGAGTGTGGAGGTGCTCATGGCTGGGGTTTCCTTAGTCCAGATCCGATTCGTTGCCCTTGAGGAACTTCATTTGCACGAAGGCCACCAGGGCAAGAATGAGGAAGAGAATGACGGACAGTGCCGATGCGTAGCCGAAGTCCGATTCGCCGAAGGCCTTCTGGTAGATGTACATCTGGATCACCCGGGAGGCGTTGATGGGTCCGCCGCCGGTAGTGACGGCCACGGTGTCGAACACTTGGAATGAACCGATCACGGTGACCACCAGCACCAGCACCAGGACGGGGCGCAGGAGGGGCATGGTGATGCTCCAGAAGGTCCTGGTGGGAGAAGCGCCGTCGAGTGACGCAACCTCGTAGACATGGTTGGGGATCGACTGGAGGCCGGCGAAGAGCAGCAGCGCGGTGTAGCCCATGTGGCGCCAGACGTTCACGGCCGCGATCGTGGGAATGGCCCACTGTTCGCTGCCGAAGAAGGCGATGCGCGGCAACCCCATCCAGCTGATGATCTCGTTGACGATGCCCATCTGGTAGTCCAGCATCCAGAACCATAGGAGCGCGACGATCACATTGGCCACCAGGAAGGGCAGCAGTAGCGCGCCGCGGATGAACGTGGACTTTGCAACCCGGTGCATCAGGAGTGCCAGGCCGAGGGCGATCACGGTCTGGAATCCGATGTTCAGCCCGACGTACTGGACGGTGACTGCCATGGCGTTCCAGAACAGTTCATCGCCGAGCATGGCGCTGTAGTTCTTGATGCCGATCCAGGTGGGCTCACCCAGGATGCTGTACTCGGTGAAGCTGAGGTAGACGCCCCGGATGGTGGGGACCAGATAGAAGAGAACAAAGCCGATCATCGCCGGGAAGATGAAGAACAGGGCGACCTTCATGTCGCCGAGGCGGTTGGTGAGGCTCCTGCGGGCGGACTTCCCTGCCTTGGGGAGTCCGGCCCGGGCTGCCGGGTCCTGTTGCTGCTTGGTAAGGGTGGTCATCTTCGACCCTTTCCTGACTGTGATGTGGGTAACAACTGAAAATGAATCTACACGAGTAGATACAGTGCTGCAAGCTTTTTTTCCTGCAAACATTGAAAGTCGCACTTACACTCGTCTAATTCGTTGACTCGAGTAGATTGTGGTGAAAGACTCTCGGTAAGCCCATCAAGGGCCTTTCGCGCCCGGAACTGCGGGCCAGCCAGGGAAAGGTAAACAATGACGTTTTCAATCGGAGTAGTCGGCGTCGGACAGTTCGGCGGCCATTTCGCCCACCTCTTCAAGCTCCACCCGGGAGTCAGCGAGGTTTACGTCGTCGACGAACGGCCGGAACGCGCGGCCGCGGCGCACGAACGCTGGGGGCTTGACGGCACCAAGGCGAGCTTCGAGGAGCTGCTGGCGTCCGACGTCGACGCCGTCGCCATTTTCACGCAGCGCTGGACCCACGGGCCCCTCGTGGAGCGGGCGCTGCGCGCCGGCAAGCATGTCTATTCGGCCGTTCCGATGGCCGTTTCGGAGGAAGAGATCGAGCGCATCATCGAGGCCGTGAAGGAAACCGGGCTCGTCTACGCCATGGGGGAGACCAGCTACTACAACCCGGCGACGGTCTATGCCCGCAACCAACACGCCGCCGGCAAGTTCGGCCGGATCTTCTACAGCGAAGGCGACTATGTCCACGACATGGACCTCGGATTCTATGACGCCTACCAGTACAGCGGCGGAGACGCATGGAAGTCGACGGCGAGCTACCCTCCGATGCTGTACCCGACGCATGCCATCGGCGGTGTCCTGGGTGCGCTGCCGTCCCATGCGGTGAGTGTCAGTTGCATCGGCGTCAAGGACGACCGCGAGGACGGCGTCTTCGACAAGGAAGTCAGCATGTTCGGCAACGACTTCTCCAACGCCACCGCGCTCTTTGAGCTGAACGACGGCGGTGCCATGCGCACCAACGAGATGCGCCGCGTCGGATACCCGTCCCACATCCGTGAGTCGCGGTTCCGCTTCTTCGGCACCGAGGCCAGCTTCGAGCAGCTCGCGAAGGTCACGGTGTGGCAGGACAAGGAGAACGTCCACGACATCTCCGAGCAGGTGGAGACCAAGCCCAGCATCCCGCTCGATGACCCCTCGCTCGCCGACATCGCACCGGAACTGCGTGATGCGTTCATCTCCGGCCTCGCCCCAGTTCACGACCGCGGACGGCTGCCCGAGGAATTCCGCGGTGCCCCGAACGGCCACGAGGGAAGCCACCAGTTCCTGGTGGACGATTTCGTGACCGCAGTCAACGAAGGAACGCTGCCTCCGGTCAATGCCTGGGCAGCCGCGCGGTTCACCCTTCCCGGGATCGTGGCCCATGCCTCGGCCCAGCAGAACGGCGCACGCCTCCCCATCCGCGATTTTGGCGACGCTCCGCAGGGTGGATAGCTAGCATGTACTCCATGACCACTTCCGCAACTCACCCGCCCCGAGGCCCGGTAACCCGCAAGGATGTTGCCCGCTATGCAGGCGTGAGTACGGCGGTGGTCAGCTACGTGGTTAACGGCGGGCCCAAACGGGTTGCGCCTGCCACTGAGGCGAAGGTCCAGGACGCGATCCGCGTCCTGGGCTACCGCCCCAACGCCGCGGCGCGAGCGCTCAAACTGGGGTCCAGTGAGACCATCGGCCTGATCATCCCGGACAACAGCAACCCGTTCTTCTCCCTGCTGGCGCACGCTGTGGAGGACGCCGCCGGCGAACTCGGCTACGCGCTGTTCCTGACCAACTCCGACGGCGACCTCGCCAAGGAACGGCGGCACATCCGCAACCTGGCCGCCCGGCAGGTGGACGGCGTGGTGCTGGCGAGCGTCCTCTCCGAACCGGACCTCGCGGACCTGGAAGCGGCAGAAATTTCCTCGGTCCTGTTGAGCCACAGCGAGAGGCCCGCCGGCGTCACGAGCGTCGGCGTGGACCTCGCCGCCGGCGCCCGCACCGCCGTCGAGCACCTCATCGGCCACGGCCACACCAACATCGGACTCGCCATGGGTACCACCACGGCGAACGAGGCCGATGACCGCGAACAGGGCTGGCTGCAGGCGCTCAAGGCCGCCGGCCTGCCTGAGGGCCCGATCGCGCGCAGCGCGTTCACCCGGGACGGCGGCTACGCGGCAGGAAAACGTCTGTTGGCATCGGGGCACCGGCCCACCGCCATCTTCGCGAGTTCGGACATGCAGGCGGTGGGCATCCTCCGTGCCCTGCATGAAGCGGGACTCACCGTACCTGGGGACATTGCGCTGGCCGCGTTCGACGGCTCGGTGGAGGCGGAATATTCGTGGCCCCCGCTGACCACCGTGGAACAGCCGGTCCGCGCCATGGCTGACGCCGCGGTGCGCGCGCTGGTCGGTGCGGGCCGCGGCGAGCCGCCCCGCCACCACGTCTTCCCCACGCGGCTGCTGGTCAGGCAGTCCTGCGGCTGCCCGTAGAGCTTTCCGGCAACACCGCTAGTCCGCGTCGACGATCCGCAACCGGCTGACGCTTTCCTGCAGGATCCGCCGCGCCTCCGGGCTGAGGCCGGCATCGCTGATGACCTCGTCCGCCTCCTCGAACTCCGCGATGGTGCTCATGCCCTGGGTTCCCCATTTGGTGTGGTCGGCCACCACCACCACCTTGCGCGAGGCCGCCACGAACGCGCGGTCGGTCTCGGCCTCCAGCAGGTTGGGGGTGGTGAAGCCGGCATCGGGATCCATGCCGTGCACGCCCAGGAACAGCAGGTCCAGGTGCAGCTGCTTCAGCGCCGCCGTCGCAATCGGTCCAACCAGCGCGTCCGACGGCGTGCGTTCGCCGCCGATCAGGATCACCGTGGACCCGTACCGTCCGGCACCGGAGGAGGAGCCGTGATGGAACACGTCGGCTATGCGGATGGAGTTGGTCACCACGGTGATGCGCGGTCCGTTGACCAGTTCCTTGGCCAGTGCCCACGTGGTGGTTCCGGCGCCCAGCCCCACTGCCATCCCCTCATGGACCAGGGATGCCGCTTCCAGGGCAATGGCACGTTTCTCCGCCGTGAGCTGCGTGGATTTCTGTTCGAAGCCGGGCTCGTGGGTGCTGGCGTCGCCGGGCAGCTTTGCACCGCCGTGGATCCGCTCCACCCGGCCGCCTTCCTCGAGCAGCTCGATGTCCCGCCGGACGGTCATGAGCGACACACCAAGCTGCTGGGCCAGGTCCGAGACCCGGACCACCCTTTCGCGCTGGACGGCGTCCACGATTGCCTGATGGCGTGCTGCGGGGAGCATGGAATTCCTTTCGGGCTGTGTCCGGGGGAGTGCTGCCCCCGTCAGGTTCCATCATGGTCTACCCCTTCGAAGAACCAAGAGTCAGCCCCGCAACAAACTGCCGCTGCAGGAGCAGGTAGATCACTAGCGTAGGGATGACCGTGATCACGGCGCCGGCAGCCAGCAGGTTGTAATTGTTCAGGAACTGGCCTTGGAGGTTGTTGATGGCCGTGGTGATCGGGAGCCGGTTGCCGCTCTGGATGAACAGGAGCGGCCAGAAGTAGTCGTTGTAGATGAAGATGACCTGCAGGGTGCTGAGCGCAGCAAACGCCGGACGGCACAGCGGCAGGATGATCTCCCGGTACTGCCGCCAGATTCCGGCACCGTCCACCAATGCGGCTTCGGTCAGGTCGGCGGAGAGTGCCTTCATGTAGTTGGAGAGTACGAAAGTGCAGAACCCCATTTGGAAAGCGGTATTGACGGCGATGACGATGATGTACGTGTTCAGCATGTTGCCGGAATCACTGAAGGAGTAGGGCACCTCGAAGTGCTTGGCCATCTCGAACAACGGCGCGGCCAGGACCTGCGGCGGCAGTAGGTTGCCGGCGGTGAACATGATGAGCAGGGTGATGTTGAACTTCCAGCTCACCCGGCTCACGGCGAATGCCATCAGGGACGCCAGGAACAGGGTCACGAGCACGGCCGGAACCGTGATGATGACCGAGTTCCAGAAATAGGTGGCGAATCCGCCCTGCGTCCAGGCCTGGATGAAGTTGTCGAAATTGAATGCGCCGGCAAGGCTGAAATAGCCGTGCTCGTTGGTGGACGCCACCGGCCGGAGGGCCGTGAAGACGGACCAGCCCAGCGGGATCAGCCACATGACGGCCATCGCCGTCAGGAAGACGTGGGTCCCGTAGTGGCGCTTCGGCCGGCTGCCGGACCTAGCGGCGGGGGCGGCATCTTTTCTGCCGGCGCGGGCTGCGGTGGTGCTCATGCTTTGTTCTCCTTGCCGAAGGTGCGGCTGAGGTAGAAGACGATGGGGACGAGGGAAATGACCAGCAGCACCACTGCCAGGGCCGAGCCGACGCCGATCACCTGGCCTTCGCCCACGAGGTTCTGGATCACTAGGGCGCTGAGCATTTCCAGGCCGTTTGTGCCGCGGTTGATCACGTACACAACGTCGAAGGCCCGCAGCGACTCGATGATGGTGATGACGACGATGACGATGTTGATGGGGCGCATGGCCGGAAAGACCACGCGGAAGAAGGTCTGGACCCCGTTGGCGCCGTCGATCGCGGCCGCCTCCTTGAGGCTGGGGTCCACCCCTTTGAGCCCGGCCAGGTACAGGAGCATGACGTAGCCCGCGTGCCGCCAGGTGGCTGCGATCATGGCGGCCCAGATGTTGACCGAGGAATCGCCGAACCAGTCCACGGCCTGCGGCGTCCCCGCGGTTCCCAACAGGAAGTTCAGCAGCCCGTTATCGCGCTGGTAGAAGAGCTGCCAGATGATGCCGATGAGAGCCAGCGAAAGCATCACGGGGGCGAAGAAGATGCTCTGGTAGATCTTGCTGCCGCGGATGTTCTGGTCCAGCAGCACCGCCAGCAGCAGGCCCAGCGGCGTTGCGATGAGTGCCAGGAACAGGAGCCACAGCATGTTGTGCTGCACCGCCGGCCAGAACGGCGGGTAATCCTGGGAGATGTATTGGTAGTTGTCCAGGCCGGCGGGGCGGATGTCACCGAGGTCCAGACCGTTCCACCGGGTGAAGCTCAGGCCTACCGACATCAGCATGGGCAGCCACACCAGCGTCAGTTCGATCAGGGTGGGGATGCCCACCATCAGGGACAGGACAAGCTTGTCCCGCCCGGACAGGCGGCGGACCCGCCCGCCCTTGGCCTTGCTGGTTCTACCCCGCTTCGACGAAGCCCCCTCGGGTTCCCGGGATTCCGGCGGAATCAGTTCTCGTGCGGTGCTGCTCATGGAAGTCTTCCCTCGCTATTGGGCGGCGTACAGCGTCTTGGCCTGGGCTTCGAGGTTTTTGACGTCCATCCTGCCGTCCTTGATGAAGCTCTGCAGCGCCGGGATCATCACGTTGTTGGCCATCGCGGGAAGGGCATCCCGGTCGAAGAACTGGCTGATGTATTTGGCGTTCGCAATGGTGTCCGCACACGTCTTGTTGAGCGGCGTGAACTTGGACGTGTCCGTGCCCTTTGCGGTGGCGATGTTCGACGAATCCACCGCGGCGTACGCGTCCTGGGCTTCGGCAGATCCCAGGAAAGCCATGAAGTCCCGGGCCGCCTTGTTTTCGCCGCCCTTCTTTGACAGCAGGAGGCCGTCGATAGGGGCTTCGACGGCGTCGCGGCCTTCCACGGCGATCTCCGGGAAGGCAAAGAACTCGATGTCAGCCAGGACGGCGGGATCAGTGAACTGCTGGGTCACGAACGAACCGAGGAGATACATGCCGGTCTTCTTGGCTTCCAATGCCTTTGCCGCGTCCTGCCAGGTCTGGCCCAGGGCTGCCGGATCCTGGAACGGAAGAAGTTCGGCCCAGGTGTCAAAAACGGCGCTGACCCTCTGCTGGTCCCACGACTCCTTGTGCGCGCACAGGTCCACGTGGAACTGGTAGCCGTTGAGCCGCATGTTGATGTAGTCGAAGGTGCCCATGGCCGGCCAGCCGTCCTTGTCGGCGAAGCCAATGGGAATGATGCCGTCAGCCTTCATCCTGGTGGCCAGGGACTTGAGGCCGTCGAAGGTCTCCGGAACCTCGTAGCCCTTCTCCGCCCAGAGGCTCTTCCGGTAGAAGAAACCCCACGGGTAGTTGTAGTTGGGAACGAAGTACAGCTTGCCGTCAGGTCCGGTGGAAGCCTTCTTCAGCGCGTCCGAGTAGTTGGCGCCGATGCTCTCCCAGACGTCGTCGATGGGTGCCAGGAGTCCCTTGCCTGCGTAGTACTGCATGCGGTATCCGGCAAACCACGTGAAGGTATCGTCCGGGGAGCCCTGCAGGTAGGAATTGATCTTGTTCTGGAAATCGTTGTGCGGCACAACGTTGGTGGTGACCTTCTTGCCGGTCTTGGCGGTGAATGCATCCGTGACGGCCTGGTAGGCGCGCTTGGGGACGTCATCCGAGGACCCGGAACCGAACGTCAGGCCGGGGGAGTCGGAGCCCGTGGCCGACGGCCCGCTCCCGCCGGTACAGGCCGCGAGGAACGGAATCCCGGCCAGGCCTGCTGCGCCGACGCCGACCGTCTTGAGGATGGTCCGCCGGCTCGGAAAAGCGGTTGCCGACGCATCAAATTGTGCTGCCATGTTCTCTCCCTTGAAAAATAGCTGCATGTGAGACACCTCACATGCTCATGACTATAACGTCTCAAAAGAGAACAGGAAAGAACGGGAACTAACATTTTCTTTTAGGCTGGTCTTTGAATCGTCACAAAGCACTGCGGCCCCGTTTTCCCGCCGCGGAGCGGGGAAACGGGGCCGGCTGGTGCCCATGAGGGGCCAGGGGGCTGTTGCTTTCTGAGCGGCGACTACTTGCGCAGCGACGCTGCGATCTGGGCCATGACGGTGTTGTCGGCGAGGGTGGTGGCGTCGCCGGGGTCGCGGCCTTCCGCGACGTCCTTGAGGAGGCGGCGCATGATCTTGCCGGACCGGGTCTTGGGCAGTTCCGGGACAACCAGGATGGTCTTGGGCTTGGCGATCGGGCCGATTTCCTTGCCCACGTGGTTGCGGAGCTCCTGGACGATCGCGTCGCCGGAGTCCACGGCGTCTTCACGGAGGATCACGAATGCGACGACGGCCTGGCCGGTGGTTTCGTCGGCGGCGCCCACGACGGCGGCTTCCGCGACGGCCGGGTGGGACACCAGGGCTGATTCGATTTCCGCGGTGGAGAGGCGGTGGCCGGAGATGTTCATGACGTCGTCCACGCGGCCCAGGAGCCACACGTCGCCGTCGTCGTCCTTCTTGGCGCCGTCACCGGCGAAGTACATGGTCTCGAAACGGGACCAGTAGGTGTCCTTGAACCGCTCCGGATCACCCCAGATGCCGCGGAGCATGGCCGGCCAGGGCTCGCGGATCACCAGGAAGCCGCCGTGGCCGTTGGGCACGGACTCGCCGAGCTCATCCACCACGTCCACGGCGATGCCGGGCAGCGGGACCTGCGCCGAGCCGGGCTTGGTGGCGGTGACGCCGGGCAGCGGGGCGATCATCTGGGCGCCGGTTTCGGTCTGCCACCAGGTGTCCACGATCGGCGCCGGGTGCTCCTTCTTCTCGCCGTTCCTGCCGGCGTTTGCGCCGATGACGTCGCGGTACCACATCCAGGCTTCGGGGTTGATGGGCTCGCCCACGGAGCCCAGGACCCGGATGGAGGAGAGGTCGAACTTCGCCGGGATCTCCTTGCCCCACTTCATGAAGGTGCGGATCGCGGTGGGTGCCGTGTAGAGGATGGAGACCTTGTACTTCTCCACGATCTCCCACCAGCGGCCCTGGTGCGGGGAGTCCGGGGTGCCTTCGTACATGACCTGGGTGGCGCCGTTGATCAGCGGGGCGTAGGCGACGTACGAGTGGCCGGTGATCCAGCCGACGTCGGCCGTGCACCAGTAGACGTCCGTTTCCGGGTGCAGGTCGAACACGGCCTTGTGGGTGTAGGCGCCCTGGGCAAGGTACCCGCCGGTGGTGTGCAGGATGCCCTTGGGCTTGCCCGTGGTGCCGGAGGTGTAGAGGATGAACAGCGGGTGCTCGGAGTCGTGCCCGACGGCGGTGTGCTGGTTTGAGGCCGCTCCGACGGTGTCGGCCCACCAGTGGTCCCGGCCCTCGTGCCAGTCCACGTCCTGGCCGTTACGCTTGACCACCACGACGTTCTCGACGGTGTGGCCGCTGCCGTCTCCTTCATGGGACAACGCGTCGTCCACCGCGTGCTTCAGGGAACTGGGCTTGCCGCGGCGGTAGGTGCCGTCGGCGGTGACGACGAGTTTGGCTCCGGCGTCGTCGATCCGGGAACGCAGGGCCTCTGCGGAGAAGCCGCCGAACACCACCGAGTGGACCGCGCCGATCCGGGCGCAGGCCAGCAGGGTGATCACGGCCTCGGGAATCATGGGCAGGTACACGGCCACCCGGTCGCCCTTGGCCACGCCGAGGGATTCGAACGCGTTCGCAGCCTTCTTCACCTCTTCGGTGAGCTGCGCGTACGTGTAGGTGCGGGTGTCGCCCGGTTCGCCTTCAAAGTAGATGGCCACCCGGTCCCCGAGCCCGTTCTCCACGTGCCGGTCCAGGGCGTTGTACGCGGCGTTGATCTCGCCGCCGACGAACCACTTAGCGAAGGGCGGGTTGGACCAGTCCAGGGTCTCGGTGAAGTCCTTGCTCCAGGTGAGCAGTTCGCGGGCCTGCTTCGCCCAGAACGCCGGACGGCCGGCGTCGGCCTCCGCATAATCCGCAGCCGTGACCACCGCATTCGCGGCGAACTCCGGCGACGGGGCGAACTTCCGGTCCTCCTGGGATAGGTTCTCGAACGCGTCGCCGTTCCCGGTGTGGGCGCTGGTGGCTGAGGCGCCGTTGGCTGAAGGGCTTGCGGCTGCTGCTCCGGAGACTGCGTCGGCTCCGGCGGGGGACAGATTGGCCGGCACGTCGGTGTGTGCAGCGGTGGCCGTGGAGCTGGGTGTGTCCTGGGACATGGTGAACCTCATCATTCATCGATCTTTGCTGCGCGGGACGGGCCGCCACCGTGCCGCAGCCGAGCCGCATGCGCGGCATCGGGCAGCGGCTGGTCGCGGTTGTACCGCAAAGAGCTGTTCCGAAATACACACTAACGCCTGCCCCGGGCCAGACGTGTGCCCCGTCACATAGTGAACCGTGAGCGGTGTTTATTTAGCGCCGAATGGTTTCGCCGGCGGCCGGGGCACCGGCCTCCGGTGCGGAAACCGGCGGGGCAGGCCTGTCCTCACGGGGTACGTCCACCCCGCCAACAGGCGGGTGTGCTAGGCGGATTCCACGGAAATTCCGGCGCGCCCGCCCCCGCCCGTCAGCTAGTGATCAGCCAGTCACTTGGCTAGGCTGAGATGGAGTTGTGACATCCGATGGAGGCGACAGGACCGCTTGCGGTCCTGTTTCTGCCTGCCGTTAGGAGGCGCTGTCCAGGGCGCCGCCGTGCTAAGGAGAACAGAATGAACCAGCAAAGCCATGGGCAGCACAAAGCTGCCCATCACCCCGGCCAGGCATCTGAACCGGCGAAAGCCGGCAAGCCGGCCGGCGCGGACGGGTCCAAGTCCGCGCGAAGCAGCCTGATGGCCACGAAGAACGAAACCGTCCTCGGTCCGTTCACCGTGCGCGACCTCACCGTCATGGCCTCGACGCTGATTCTGTTGGTAGCCTCGCTGATCCCGATGTTCGAGTCCCGGTACAACCTGTGGAACCTGGGCAGCCTTTTCTTCCTGGGCCTGGGAGTCATCCTGCCGCTGATCGTGACAGCCCTTTTTGCCGCCCGCCGGCTGAGCCCCGCATCCAAGGTGCGGATCGGCTCACTGTCCATTGACCAGTTCGCCTCCGTAGTCGCGTCCTTCGCACTTGGCTTTTTCTTCCTTGCTGCCGCCGAGGACTTCGCTCCCGTCATGCTGGTGGGGCTGATTGGGTCCGTGGGCCTCTTCGCCGCCACTGTGCTTGCACGCTTCATACCGTTCTTTGCCGGTGACTTCCTGGACCGGGCCGAGGTTCCCGCGCATGTTGTGGCACGTGAGTCCGCCGCGCCGTTCCGCAAGCCAAGCGCCCCGAAGGAGCCCAAGGCAGCTAAGGAACCGGGTTCCAGCGCGCTGGCTGGCTGGTCGAAGCGGCTGACGCCCGGTGGCGCAGGAAACGCCAGCCGGGGCGCCGCCGGCGGGGCTGCCACTGAAACTCCTCACAGCGCAACCCCTTACGGGGCAACACAGCATGCAGCAACGCCGAGGGGGACAACGCAGGGCGCCGCGCCGCAGGGAGACGCGCCGCTGGGGCACGCAGTGCCGGCGGCAGCTGCCGCGGCCACGCCGGGCAACGCATCCGGCAACAACGCCGCTGCCGCCACGGCCGCAGCGGCAGTAGGTGCAGGTGCCGCCAGCCGCGGTACCGACGCTTCGCCCCGTACGCAGGCCGCCGACGTCGTTCCTTCCGCCGCTGAACGTACGCAGGCCGCCGACGTCGTTCCTCCTGCCGCGGAACGTACGCAGGCAGCCGACGTTCCCGCCGCGGCCGGCCGTGGGTCCGCCTCCGGTCCCGTCACGGGTGCCGAGCCGGCTGCTTCGGCGCCCACTGCGTCCGCGTCCGCAGCCTCGCCCGCTGCGTCCGCGTCCGCAGCCTCGCCTGCTGCGACGATGCTGAACCCGCAGGTCAGGCCCCAGGAGCCGATCGGCGCCACCGTCGACCCGTCCAGCCGTCCCGAGGAACACGACGAACAGCCGGTCCACGAAGCGTTCTGGTTCGCCGTGGCCCAGCCGCGCACGGCCGTCGACGAGCGGACGGGCATGCCCGCCTTCGTGATCGAACCCGGCGGGTGGGTACTGGCACTGGAAGATCGCGGACACGAATTCCTGGTGCAGCACACCGATGGCCGGGTGGGCATACTGCGCGACCTCAGCCACATCGAGCGCGGCTAGCCGGGTACCTGATGGCCCCTGTTTCCGGCACACCGAAGCCGGGCAGCATTACTCCGCGGACGTCCGGGGAGTCACTGCTGGCGCTGAAGCGGCGCGCCCGCAGGATCAACCGGGCGCTCGCGGAGCTCTATCCGTACGCACACGCCGAGCTGGATTTCCGCAGCCCCTTCGAGCTGCTGGTGGCCACGGTGCTCTCGGCCCAGACCACGGACGTGGTGGTCAACCAGATCACGCCGATGCTGTTCGCGCGTTATCCGGACGCCCGGAGCATGGCTGAGGCCGATCCTGCCGAGCTCGAAGTGATCCTCAAGCCCACCGGGTTCTTCCGCGCGAAGGCGAGGAACGTGATGGCGCTGTGCAACCGGCTGGTGGACGAGTACGACGGGGAAGTCCCGCCCCGGCTGCAGGACCTGGTGACGCTGCCCGGGGTGGGGCGCAAAACAGCCAACGTGGTGCTGGGCAACGCCTTCGGCATTCCCGGAATCACCGTGGACACGCACTTTGGCCGGCTCGCGCGCCGCTTCGGCTGGACCGATTCGGATGATCCGGTGCGGGTCGAAGCGGACGTGGCAGAACTCTTCGAACCGCGTGACTGGACCATGCTGTCCCACCGGGTGGTGTTCCACGGGCGGCGCGTCTGCCACGCGCGCAAACCTGCCTGCGGTGCATGTGCCGTGGCCACCTGGTGCCCCAGCTACGGGGCGGGGGAGACGGACCCGGAGAAGGCGGGCAAGCTACTCAAATACGAGCTCGCCCCGGGCCAGGAAGCTCTTTTGGCCCAGCTCCTGGCGGAAACACACCGGGCTGCCGAAATCCGCATGGAATCACAAAAGCGGGGGAAATGACTGCCCGCCAGGACCTCATCGACCTCATTGCCGCCATCGATGCCGGGACCGGTCCGGCGCGCAATCCGTACTGGCGCGATCTGTCCGTGGATGACGCCGTTGCCCGCAAGGCCGCCGTGCTTATGCTGTTCGGCGCCTTGGATAACGTGCCCGCTGCTTCGGGCAAGCCGTTGGCTCCGGCCGACCTTGACGTCCTTCTGCTGGAACGGGCACACACCCTGGACGACCACCCGGGCCAGGTGGCGTTCCCCGGCGGCGGGATCGACCCCGGCGAGACGCCCATTGAAGCGGCCCTCCGTGAAGCAGAGGAGGAAACCGGGTTGGACTCCGGCGGCGTTGAAGTACTGGGCGCCATGCCGCAACTGGCGTTGCCCCGAGGTAATTTCCTGGTGACGCCAGTGCTCGCCTGGTGGCACTCGCCTTCTCCGGTCCGTGTCGTGGACTACGGTGAGTCGGCGCAGGTTTTCCGGGTTCCGGTCCGGGACCTGCTGGACCCGGACAACCGGGTCATGGCCTCCGTCAACCGGGGCAGCCAGTCGTTCCTCAGCCCCGCCTTCGTGGTGAACAAGGTGCTGGTGTGGGGGTTTACCGGAATGATCCTCAACGAACTGTTCGATCACCTCGGCTGGTCCGTTCCGTGGGACCGGACCCGCCTGCACGTCATCGACGTGTGACCGGGAGCTGTGATTTGCCGGCGGGTTAGGAGCGGTTCACTACGAGTCCTGTCGCTGCGCTTTCCCGCACCGCATTGATGCCCGCGACGACGCCCTTCAATGTCCTAAACCGTGGCGAAACCGCCACTACCGTGCCGTCGTCGGCCTTGAGCCGGAAGTAAAAATTCTCTTCTTCGGCGTTAACAATTTCAAAAGTGCCAGCCACTGTGTGGTGCCTCCCCAAGATTCCATGCGTCATTGCATCGGCCGGTTCCTTATTGGTGCTGCACTGCCACTGCTGCGAACCGGCTAATTGAGCTTAACCGGAGGGTGAGACAGTTCACAAAGCTACCCGCGGGTACGTTACGGAGGGCGACCTTTGGGGCTATTTTGCTTTGTCGTACGAGTCGACCACTGCCACGCTCACCGGAAACTCCACCGGAATCCGGCCGAACAGCAGTTCTTTTGCAGCCGCGGCCGCCTCCTCGATGGCTGCAATGCAGGCGTCCACCGCATCGTCAGGGCAGTGAACCATCACCTCGTCATGGAGGAAGAACACCAGTTCGCCGGCCGGCCGGCCCGCCGACCGCATTGCGCGGAGCCGCCGTCGTAATTCCGCCAGCCAGCAGGCTGCCCAGTCAGCGGCAGAGCCCTGGACCACGAAGTTGCGGGTGAAGCGGCCGCGGGAGCGGGCAACTGCGTCTGCCCGCCGCTGTTCCTCAGCGGTGGTGGACTGCTGGCTTTGCAGCCAGCGGTCCGACGGCGGCGGGCTGCTGCGGCCCAGCCGGGACGTGACCGTTCCGCCCGCTTCTCCGTCACGGGCGGCCTGTTCCACGAAGCCGACAGCACGCGGATAGGTGCGGGTCAGCTGCGGCATGAGTCGTCCCGATTCGCCCGTCGTGGCACCGTAGATGGCACCGAGCAGGGCTACTTTCGCCTTGGCGCGGTCACCTCCGAAACCCTGCGCTGCGATGCCGGCATAGAGGTCTTTGTCGCGGGCTGCTTCCGCCATTTTGGAGTCCTGCGCGAGGGCCACCAGCACCCGCGGCTCTAGCTGGGAGGCGTCGGCCACGATGAGTTTGTGGCCGGGGTCGGCGTGCACTGCGCCGCGGATCTGGCGCGGAATCTGCAGTGCACCGCCGCCGCGGGATGCCCACCGCCCGGAGACGACACCTCCCACCACATACTCGGGCTGGAAGCGGCCGTTGTTCACCCAGGCATCCAGCCAGGCCCAGCCGTTGGCCGTATGCAGCCGGGACAGCTTCTTGTAGGCCAGCAACGGCTCGATGGCCGGATGGCTGGATTCCTTCAGCTCCCATTGCCTGGTGGTCTTCACCTCGATGCCGTTCCGGTGCAGGGCACGCATCAGATCCTGCGGCGAATCCGGGTTCAGGCCCGGCGAGTTCAGGAGCCGGCGGAGCTCGGTGTTCAGCGCCTCAAGCTTGGCGGGCCGGTGGCCCAGCGGCGGGCGCGGGCCGAGGTAGTCCGCCAGGATCTGTTCGTGCAGCTCTTCACGCCAAGGCACACCGGTGTGCTGCATTTCCGCGGCGATCATGGCTCCGGCGGATTCCGCGGCGAGGAGCAGTTGCAGGCGGTGCCGGCGGTTTGCTTCGGTGCCCGCCTGGCTCAGTGCTTCCTGCTGGGCAGCGTATTCGGTCCGCAGCTCGTCCAGCGAGTGCCTGGGCGCACGGCTGAATCCGGAGTCCTCGAACAAGGCCCCCTGGTGCGCCGGCTGCGGCGGCGGCTGGAGGCTGCGGGGCGGTTGCTGGGAATCGTCGTCCTGCGTGAGCTTTTCCGCAGTGCGGGCGTAGGCCGTGTGTGCCGTGAACTCCGAATGGGCAAGGATGGCGCCGCAGAGCGTGAGGTCGTAGCAACGCTCCAGCTCAACCCCTTGGGTCAGCAGCGCGGGGTACCAGTCCTGCGTCCGGTGCCAGATCCAGCGCGGCCTGCGTTTTTCGAGTTCATGTACGACGCCGGCCAGCTCACCGGAGCTGATGAGGCGCGGTTCGGGGTTGGCCGGGGCGGGGGTGCCGTCTGCCGCGAGTTCCTGGAGGGCTGCGCCGTCAGCGTGGGCGGACAGCAGCAGATACATAGTCTTCATTCTGCCTTGTGGAGGGCGTTGTTTGCGCCGCCCCACTATTCCTCCACAGGCGTGCGGTTCAGCGGGGTTGTCCACATGGCGTGCAGGGGGTCTGTCAGCAGGGTCCGGCCGCCCGGCACAGTGGCAGGATGAGCAGGCAACATCTTCAGGAACCCACTCCGGAGTCCGCGCCCGAATCCACCCGCTCCGGCCCCGTGACGGCTAACCGTCCAGCGCCCGGGGCACCGGAGGGGGCGCGGGAGCCGGGTCGCGCGCAGCGCCGGTCAGCGCGGGCGGCACCGGCCCGCGCCGCATCCCGCGGTGTTGCCGCCGCCAGGGACGTTCAGACGGGTGCACGGGCCCCCGGGGCGTGGCTTCCGGCCGAGTCAGCGGAAACGCTGCTGGTGACCGGCTTCGACTTCCTGCGCGGCGAGGTGGAGCGGATCGTCGCCGCTGCCGGCGGACAGCTTCGCGTGGCGGCCGATGCCACTGAAGCGGCACCATTCTGGGACACCGCGGCCGTGGTACTCGTGGGCAGCGATATCCGCGAGCTGCCGCCGCGCCGCCGGGCACCTGCCGTCCTCGTTGGCCTGGGCGGCGAGGGCGACAGTCTCTGGCACCTTGCCGCAGCCTTGGGGGCGGAACGCGTTGCGGTTCTTCCGGATGCTGCCGCGTGGCTGGCTGAATACCTGAGCCGGTCCCGGTCTCCGGAAGCCGGCGGACTCGTCCTCGGTGTGACTGGCGGGTGCGGGGGAGCGGGCGCAACCACTGCTGCGATCTGGATCGCCCAGGCGGCCGCGGAGTGGGGAGCCCGGGTCCTGTTGATCGACGGCGATCCCTGGGGTGGCGGTCTGGAGCTTGCCTTGGCTGCCGAGGAATCACCGGGCCTGCGGTGGACCGACCTTTCGGAGGCGAGCGGGAGCATCGACCCCGAACAATTGTCGGACGCGCTGCCCGTAGCGGGAGGTTTCTCCTTCCTGTCCTGGCCGGGCAGCCGGGAACGCCAGCCCGGTGTGGAAGCCGCCACTGTTGGCGGGGTTCTTGACGCCGCACGGCGGGGCTATGAACTGGTGCTGGTGGATATCGGCCGCGGAACGGAACCGCTGCGCACCTTTGCCTGGGATTGTGACCGCATCCTGGTGGTGGCGCCCGCGCAACTGAAAGCGGCCGTTTCCTCCGCCCGGCTGCTGCAGGAACTTCCCCCGGTGGAGACGGCCCTGGTCATCCGGGGTAAGGCGGGGGCCGTCCTCGACGGGCCGCTGATCGCGGAATCAGTTGGGCTGCCGCTGCAGGGACTCGTCCCGGAGGTGAAGGGCACGGCCAACGCCACGGAGCTCGGCCGCCTGCTGGAAATGGGCCGCCGGCGCACCGTGCGCCGGTTTGCGGCCTCCGTCCTGGACCTGCTGGGTGGTGACCTTCCGTGAGCGCCCCCTCACAGGCGCCGGGGCCGGCACGGTTCCCTGGTCCGTCCGGCGGCCCGAGGCGCCGGCAAAGCCGGGCCCTCGACGCCGGGCTGCTCGAGTCCGTCAGGGAGTCGGTGATGGCCGACTCCGGCCCGGTGACGCCGTCCCGGGTGGCAGCGGCGGTGCAGGCCACGGGCAGGCTGCTGGGGACGGCAGGGGCGCTGGCGGCCGTCGAACAGATCAGTGCGGAGCTCAATGGTCTGGGGCCGCTGCAGGTGCTGACCAGGGACCCGGCCGTGACAGACATCTTCGTCAACGCCCCGGATTCCGTCTGGCTGGACCGCGGGAACGGCCTGGAGCAGGCACCGGTGTCGTTTTCCTCGGAAGGCGAGGTCCGTGCCCTGGCTTCCCGGCTCGTGGCGGCAGGCGGGCGTCGCCTCGACGACGGTTCCCCGTGCGTCGACGTCCGGCTGGAGGCCGGATACCGCATCCACGCTGTCCTGCCGCCCATCTCGACGGCTGGCACGCTTCTGAGCGTTCGAATCCGCCGTCACGAGGTGTTCACGCTGGACGAGCTCCGGGACGGCGGAATGTTTGGAGCCATGGTCCAGGACGTGCTGGAACGCATGCTCAGCCGGCGCCTGAGTTTCCTGATCAGCGGCGCCACCGGATCAGGAAAGACCACGCTGCTCTCCACCCTGCTGGGGCTGAGCCATCCCGGTGAACGGCTCGTTTTGATCGAGGATGCTTCCGAGCTGAACCCCGTCCATCCGCACGTGGTGTCGCTTGAATCAAGGCACGGCAACCTCGAAGGCGGCGGCGCCGTGGATTTAGCGGAATTGGTCCGGCAGGCCCTCCGGATGAGGCCCGACCGTCTGGTGGTTGGCGAGTGCCGCGGAGCCGAGGTCCGCGAACTGCTGACGGCCATGAACACCGGGCACACCGGAGGCGGCGGCACCATCCACGCCAACACTGCTGCCGCCGTTCCTGCCCGGCTCACGGCCCTGGGCGCCCTCGCCGGCATGGGCCAGGACGCCATGCGGCTGCAGATGGCCAGCGCCCTGGACGTGGTGGTGCATGTTGAGCGTGCGCACGGCGTACGTCACGTGGCGTGCATCGGTGTCGTTGAAGACGGCTCCCACGGCTTGGAGGTCTCGGTGGCCGTGGCCGTACGTGCGGGAAATGTCAGCCTGGGGCCTTCGTGGCCAAGGTTGGCCCGGCGGCTTGGGATCGACACTTTCGAAACAGCCGACGGCGATGCGGTGCCGCCGCGACCCGTGACCGGGGCCGGCGGATGATGGTTTTCCTTGTCACAGCGCTGGCACTCGCCGCGTGGCTGTTGGTGAGGCCCCCTGGCGGCCGTTCAGGAAGGATCCGCAGGGCACTGAACACCGGGTATCCGCAGTCGCGCTCCGGCGGCGGGAGAGACTCTGGCGGGCGGGGCTCCGGTGGCGGCCGGCGCGGTGCCTGGCGCGGTGCCTCCGGGGACCGGCGCGCCGGTTGGAACGGAAAGTCCCGTCAACGCCCGGACTGCGTGTCCATGACAGTCGTTGTCCAGCAGTTGGCCGCCCTCCTTAAAGGCGGCCGGACACCGTCGCGGCTGTGGGACGAACTCTGGATGGTCTATGCCGTGGAGGAGCGGACCGGGGCCGGACCTGACGACGGGCCCGGGCTCTCGCCTGCGTCATTGTCCATGTTGTCGGTGGCCCGGGGAGCCGCGAAGCGGGGTGCCACCGTCGCGGACGCCATCCGGGCGGCGTCCGCGGCTGCCTTCCACGGGAGCCAGAGCCGGGAACAGCGAATCTGGGGCGAGCTTGCAGCCTGCTTTGACATTGCGGCAGCGAGTGGATGCCCGCTGGCGGACGTCCTGACCCGTCTGGCCGCGCAGCTCGAAGTGGAGGACGACGCCGAAGCCGCCCGCCAGACCGCCCTGGCGGGGCCGAAGGCCACCGTTACCCTCCTGACGTGGTTGCCGCTGCTGGGTCTTGGGCTCGGGGTCGCGCTCGGGGTGGATCCGCTGTCCATCCTTCTTGGCACGCCGTGGGGGATGGCTGCGCTCGCCGCAGGTGTGGTGCTGACAGCTGCAGGCCGGATCTGGTCCGCCAGGCTCGTCCGCTCCGCAATTGGCGCGCCATGACGGCGCCATGGCTGCCGTCCGTGGGCGTGGCAGTAGCGTTGGCCCTGGCTGCGGTGCTGGCGTTGTCCGGGCGCGGCGGCGCGCACAGGAGGCTCCTCCGGCAGCGTCGTCTGCACCCGGAAGGCGGAAGGAACGGTGACGGCGGAACAACGGCCGGGCCGCCGGGGCTCTCCGGTGAGGGCCTCCGCGACACCGCCATGATGCTGGAGCTGATCGGTGCCATGCTGGATGCCGGGTCGGGGATCGGGCGTGCCTTGGAGCTCATTGCAGACTCGGCGTCACCGGATTATCACCGCGCACTGCGGCCGGTGGTATCGGCGCTGGCTATTGGTGCCGACTGGGAAACAGCCTGGCGCAGTTCCGAGTCCCGGACTCCCGAACTGTTGATCCTGCGGCAGGCTCTCGGCTTCGCCGCCCTGACCGGGGCACCGTCGTCAGCCATTCTTTACGCGCAGGCAGCAAGGCTGCGGCGCGAACGCTATAGGGCGGCTGAAAAGCGTGCGGCTGCCCTCGGCGTCCGGCTGGTGGTCCCGCTGGGACTCTGTTCGCTTCCCGCCTTCATCTGCCTCGGTGTGGTGCCGGTTTTGCTCGCGATGCTTCCGACCGGAGGCTGACCCGTGGCCCTGATAAAGAGGTCGTGAACGGGGGCGCATGGTGCCCAAGTGTTCCTCCACAGCCGCCGCGAACCCGGCTTTTCCACTTAGCCGAATTTCTCCCTTATCTCCCTTGGGGCTAGCCGGGAGAGTCGAAGCAGCCGGCAAATCAGCCGGACAAAATGAAAGGAACTGCCATGTCAACCACTTCCAACCGCCGTTCGTACGCCCAGCCCGAACCCTCCGGTCCCGCAGATGCGGACGTCGTGGAGCTCTACCCCGGGGCCAGGGACGCGGCGCCCGCGGCGGCCCGGACGCGTAGACGGCTGATGGGATCCGAGGTGGGAATGGCCACCGCGGAATATGCCATCGCCACCCTCGCCGCCGTGGGTTTTGCCGGGATACTGGTGTTCATCCTTCGCAGTGATGAAGTCAGGGGATTTCTGTTGACCCTGATCCGGACGGCGCTGGCGTTGCCATGACGACGGGCGTGCGCGGCCGGGAAACGCTGAAGGGGGTCCGCGGTTCGGGGAAGGATCGTGGAGCTGTCACTGCCGAGTTCGCGGTGGCCCTGCCGGCGGTCCTTCTGCTCCTGGCCCTCCTGCTCGCGGGCTCGGCGGCCGGGATTACCCAGCTCCGGCTCGAGGAGGCGGCACGGGCCGGGGCGAGGGCGCTGGCGCGCGGTGAGGACGCCGGAGCTGTGCAGGGGATAGTTCGGCAGCTTGCCGGTGCCTCGGCGTCATCGTCGATTGTGGCCGAGGGCGAATGGCTGAGCGTCACCGTTTCAGGCAAGGTCTCCGGCCCTGTCGGGTCAATGATGCCGTGGACGCTCTCCGCTCGGGCCCTGGCACGGGGAGAAACCGCCCGGTCCGCAAGCCTGCATCCGGCGGAGAGCCCGTCCATGGCGGCGTTGCCCGTCCTTGCATTGAGCGGAATTGTATTGCCCGTACCGGCTCGGGAGCACCGTCCGGAAGCTGCGGCCTCGTGACCGCCGGGAGGAGTCCGGGCCAGGGCATCCCTCAGACGGAGCATCTGCAACACAGCCCCCGGCGGACTGCCCGTGAGCGTGGATCCGGAACAGTTCTGGCCGCCGGGCTCGGAATGGTGGTGATGGTTGCCATGGCGCTCATGTTGCTGCTGGCCCAGTCCGCCGTGATGGCGTCCAGGGCAGCTGCGGCCGCCGACCTCGCCGCGCTCGCGGCAGCCGACGCGCTGCGCGGGATCACCCAGGGTGTGCCGTGCTCCGTTGCAGCCGACGTTGCGGCCCGGCACGGGGCGGAAATAGCCCGTTGCATTGAAGGGGGAGGTGACACCATGGAGGTCCGGACGGAACTCCTGGACAGAAGTATGTTCGGCGCCGCTACCGGCCACTCCAGGGCGGGACCGCCGCCATGACCGCGCACCAAAAGCCGCGCACCATAAGCCGCCCTTTCATGACCGCCCTTCGATGACCGCGCAGCGATCAGCCGGCTCAGAACGGGGTTGCGTGCTCTTCCGCCCGGGCAGCATCCGGCTGTTCGGTGGCGTCCTTCAGGAGGACGTCGATCAGGGTGATGGCCGCCGCCTTGTCCAGCGGGTTGTTCTTGTTGCCGCATTTGGGCGACTGAACGCAGGACGGGCACCCGGCGTCGCACTCGCAGGCTGCGATGGCGTCACGGGTGGCGGAAAGCCACACCTTGGCTTTGTCGAAGCCGCGTTCGGCAAAGCCGGCGCCGCCGGGGTGCCCGTCGTACACAAAGATCGTGGGCACCCCGGTGTCGGCGTGGATGGCGGTGGATACACCGCCGATGTCCCAGCGGTCGCTGGACGCCACGAGCGGGAGCAGCCCGATCGCAGCGTGTTCGGCTGCATGCAGTGCGCCGGGGAACTGGGCTTCGATCAGTCCGGCACCCGTCAGCGAACGGTTGTCCACGACGAACCAGACAGCCTTCGTGAACAGGTCCCTGGCGCCGAGCTCCAAGGGTTCCTCGCCCAGGATCTCATTCGAAATCAGTGCTTTGCGCTGGAAGGAGACCACCTGTGTTGTCACCTTCACGTCCCCGAAGTGCACGGCGACGTCGCCCCACTGAGCTGTCCGCTGCGTCTCCAGGACGTCGATCTGGGTCACGTCACGGGCCGTCGTGTAGTAGTCGGGGTTGGCCCGGCGCACCATCACGCAGTGGTCCGCCTCGTTCAGGTCTTCCACCACGTAGCTGTCGCCTTGATGCACATAGACGGCACCCGTGTGGGCCTGGTAGTGCGTCTGGGGCGAGTCCATGGTCCCAAGCAGGGAACCCGTGTCGGCGTCGACGATGCTCACCGGACCGCCGCCGTCGGCCCTCAGGTTCACCATGGCCGCCGCGCTCTGCGGGTGCGTCCAGAACCAGCCCGCCGGACGTTTGCGGAGGTAGCCCTGCGACACGAGCTGGTCCAGCAGTTTCTCCGACGTCGGGCCGAACAGATCAAGCTCCGCGTAACCGAGGGGCAGTTCGGCTGCGGCGGCGCACAGATGGGGTCCGAGCACGTACGGATTGGAGGGATCAAACACCGTGGCTTCCACGGAGACATCAAAGATGGCTTCCGGATGGTTCACCAGGTAAGTGTCCAGCGGATCGTCGCTGGCCACGAAAGCGGCGATGGCGTCCTGGCCGGCGCGCCCCGCCCGGCCGATTTGCTGGAAGAGGGACGCCCTGGTGCCGGGCCAGCCGGCAACCAGGACGGCGTCGAGCCCGGAGATGTCGATCCCGAGTTCGAGGGCGGACGTGCTGGAGACACCGAGGAGTTCCCCTGACCTCAGGGCCTTCTCCAGCGCCCGCCGCTCCTCGGGCAGGTAGCCGGAACGGTACGCCGCCACCCGCTGGGGGAGGCTGGGATCCACCTCGTCCAGGAGCCGCTTGGTAATGGCGGAAATGGTCTCAGCCCCGCGCCGGGACTTGATGAACGCAATAGTCCGGATACGGGAGGAGACAAGGTTGGCCAATAAGTCGGCGGTTTCGGCCACGGCGGTCCTGCGTTCTTTGGCGCCGTTCTCGCCGCGCAGCTCCGTGAGTGCCGGCTCCCAGAAGGCCACGGTAGTGGAGCCGTGGGGTGAGGAATCCTCGGACACGGCCCGGACGGGTGCGCCGATGAGCCGGCCGAAAGACGTTCCCGGTTCGGATGCCGTTGCCGAGGCTGCGATGAACACTGGACCGGGTTGGGAGGTATTGGCGCTGTAGTAGGCGCAGATGCGCCGCAGCCGGCGCATCAGGTTGGCCACGTGGGAGCCGAAGACGCCCCGGTAGCTGTGGGCCTCGTCCACGATGACGTACTTGAGCCGGCGGAAGAAGCTGGCCCACCAGGCGTGGTTGGGCAGGATGCCGAAGTGCAGCATGTCGGGGTTGGCCAGGATCAGGTTTGCGTGGTCCCGGATCCAGCGCCGCGACGCCGGGTCAGTGTCACCGTCGTACGTTTCTGCCCGGACAGTCGGGAGCCTGAGCGAGCGGATGGCCGCGAGCTGGTCGGCAGCCAGTGCCTTGGTGGGGGAGAGGTACAGGGCCACCGCACCGTCGTCGTGGATTTTCCCCGGCTCGGATAGCACCCGCAGTTCCGAGCGGTGGATGGCGTCCAGGGCAGGCAGCTGATAGGCCAGCGATTTACCGGAGGCGGTGCCGGTGGCGATCACCACATGTTCGCCACCGTGGGCAAGGTTCGCTGCCTGGATCTGGTGACGGTACGGCTCGTGGATGCCCAGGGAGCCGTAGGCTTCGATGAGATCGGGGTGGGCCCATTCCGGCCAGGGCTCGTTCACGGCCTGTCGGGCGGGAATGGTGCGGACATGACGCAGCTGCTCCGGGTCCGGGCCACGGCCCAGCAGCGGAATCAGGGAGTCATGCGGGTTCACTTCAATATTGTTTCATCCGGGCTCAAATCGCCCGCAGGAGAAGCCCGGATCAGCACCTGGCAGCATCAGCAGTCGGCAGCGCCGGCAGGGGCAGCCGACGTGCCGGACGCAGGGTCAGCCGACGGAAAGGTCGGCGCCCTCGTCGGAGGCGGACAGCATGAGCACATGGCACAGCGTTGTCCAGCCCAGGTGCGAATACAGCTTCTGACCGTCCAGGGACGCCAGCAACAGGCCGTTTTCTACATCGTGTTCGAAGGCCTGCGCCGCCAACGCCTTCATGATGAAACTGCCCAGCCCGCGCCGCTGATAGGCCGGTTCGGTGACGATCTTGTCGAATACCGCCGTGTGGCCCACCACGAATACGCGTCCGCTCGCCGCCAGGGATTCGCCGGCGCGCACCACGGCATGGTGGACGCCGTCGCTCTTGGATGTGGTCAGTTTCAGGTCATCATCCGAGAGCCAGGGGTCTTCGGAGTCCTGGGTTTCCATGTCCACGATCATCATGGTCTGGGAGGCGGAGGTAACTTTGAGGCCCACCTGCTGGGCCAGGTAGGAATACCGCTGCACATCGTTGGTGAGGACGGTCAGGATCCGTGCCGGTGCTTCAGCAGTCCTGGCTGCAAGCTCGGAGAATTCGGTGTCCGACGGATCGTGGGCGAAGTATTCCCAGTCTCCGGTGGTGTCCGCGCGCAGGACCGCCGGGAAGCGGCCTTCCATCCGCGTCTCGTAGCCTCGGCAACCGGCCCATCCGGTCACCCAGATTTCCACGAGGCGGGTGATGTCTTCAACCATGGCGTCTGGGCTCATGTGATGAGAGTATTCCAGCGGTGCCCTAAGCAACAGGGGGCAGGGTTCGGGAAACAGTCTTGCTTATCGAATTGTGACCGACGCCGCCGGTAGGGTCTAAGGCCCCGTTTCGGGCGCTTTCAGACAGCAAGTACCCTTAAATACGTGGCTTTGAACCGAATTGTGCTCTTTTACGGCTTTACTCCGCTCGCCGACCCCGACGCCGTGCGCCTCTGGCAGCGCGCCCTCTGCGAGAAGCTGGGCCTGACCGGACGCATCCTCATCTCCAAGGACGGCATCAACGCGACGGTAGGCGGCGAGCTGAACGCCGTTAAGCAGTACGTGAAGACAACACGCGAATACAAGGGCTTCCACGGAATTGACGTCAAGTGGTCCGACGGCGGAGCTGCCGACTTCCCCCGCCTCAGTGTCAAAGTCCGGGACGAGATCGTGTCCTTCGGGGCCCCCGGAGAACTCAAGGTCAATGCCGACGGCGTAGTGGGCGGAGGCACACACCTCAAGCCTGAGGAACTCCACCAGTTGGTGGACGCCAAGAAGGAAAGCGGCGAGGACGTGGTGTTCTTCGACGGCCGCAACGCGTTCGAAGCCCAGATCGGCAAGTTCAAGGACGCCATCGTTCCGGACGTGGCCACCACCCACGACTTCATCAAGGAACTGGAGTCCGGCAAGTACGACGCCCTCAAGGACAAGCCCGTGGTGACCTACTGCACCGGCGGCATCCGCTGCGAAGTACTCTCCAGCCTCATGGTGAACCGGGGGTTCAAGGAGGTCTACCAGCTCGACGGCGGGATCGTCCGCTATGGCGAAACCTTCAAGGACCAGGGCCTCTGGGAGGGTTCCCTCTACGTCTTCGACAAGCGGATGCACCTCGAATTCAGCGAGGACGCCAAGACCATCGGTGAATGTGTACGCTGTTCGGCCCCCACTAGCAAGTTCGAGAATTGCTCCAACCCGAGCTGCCGCACCCTCACGCTGTACTGCCAGGACTGCGCCTCGAGCCCGGAGACCCTCCGGTGCCCGGAAGGATGCGCCGCATAGCCGGTATTCTGAGCAGCCCGGTGTTCAGATCCGGCTGAACCGGTAGGCGAAGTTCGCAGCGGCCTGGGCCGCCACCTCCACGCTGAGCACGGCGTCCTCGGAAACATAGATCACGTTCACCCTGGACGTTCCGCACCGCAGGCTCAGGTCCACGAGCGCCAGTTCCGCGTTGCGCACCGTGAACGACACCCTACGCGGGCTCTTGCAGGCAAGCGTCAGCGAGTACGTCCCGCTGGGCAGATGCCCTGTGCTCTCCTGGCGTGTGGTGCCCGCCTTGAGCAGGCCGAAGCCCGTGTGGAAGACCTGGCCCGCCGTGTCCGGAAGGACCCGCTCAACCCAGGCGTCAAGTTCCGCCCCGGTCACCGGGAGGTTCCGCCGGGGGTCCTGCGGGAGCGCGGCGTCCGTGAACGGCGGCGACGTCGCAGTGGGCAACGGTCCGCGGCCGTCGTCGTACACGTACTCGCAACCGCTCAGCGCAACTCCGGCGGCCAGCACCCCGGAAAGCACGACGGCGGCCGCCGCGGCCGTCCGTCGTGGCACCGGGGGTGCCTGCACATTGTGCATACTCCGACTCTAGGCCCGCCGCCACCGTCAAACCAGAGCCCCGGGACCGCACCACAACAACCCGGTGTCAGGGCGTGCTGTCAGGGCGATGAGCCGATGCGTACAGCGCCCACAGCTGCTTTGTGCACCCGGCTTTCGTCCGGACTAACCAGGTAGGCAGTTACGGGCCCGGTGCCAAGCTGAAGCTGCCGCCTGACCGGTTCCCCGCACGGCACATCGATGGCCTCGGAGCTGCCCGCTACTCCGCGCGAGGTGACCACCAACTGCGCTTCCACTGCGCCCGTACAAGCCGCCGTCACAGTGTACGTGCCCGCGTTCGTGAGGACGCCGTTGTACGTCAAGCCGCCTCCGGCGGCACCATGCCCGCTGATGCCGCCCGAGGCCCCGCCCGCACCCGCCGGGACGTCAGCCAGGATCAGTTCGACGGCGGCCATGTTGCGTTGCAGTTCAGCCTCAAATTCGGGATCGACGGAGGCGAGCGGAAAGGGGTCGGCTGCCGCGGGGGTTCCCGTCCCGGACGGTCGCGACGGGTCCGGCCCGACGTCGTTCGCGTACTCACACCCGGCCACGCCGGCGGCGAGCAGGGCAGCGGCCAGGAATGCCGCGCGTTTTGGCGCGTGGACCGCCACTACTGCCCGCTTCCGGCGACGGGCATCAGGCTGTAGGCGGCCTGGACGGGATAGTTGTTCGAGTCCACCATCACCATGACACCCTCCCGACCGACCGGAACGTCCGCGGGAAACGGCCCGCCGCAGGGAACGGTGCCGGAGAAAAGGTCCTCACCCCTGGGCTGGAGAACGGTGACGTCGACGGTGGCCGGGCCTTGGCAAATGAACGTCATGGTGAGCATCCCCGGCACCTCGACCGGGCCGGAATGATGCCACTTGCCTGTCCAGGGGTAGCCCCGGAATTCGCCTGGTCGTTCGGCGCCGAGCATCCCGGCCGCCCAGGCAGTCGTTGCAGCGGCGGACGGGCCCCGGGGAGCTGGGTCCGGGTCCAGCCTGAGGCCTGTGTACCCATACGGCGCATCCGGGGACGGAACAACCCGGGCGTTGATGGGGCCGCCTTTGTGATCCAGGTACACCACCTTGCCCATGCCGCACCTGAATGATGTGCGTTCCGGCTCGGCACTGCCTGACTGCACCGTGAGCTCGGCACCCGGCGCGGCCACGCAGGCAGCTGTCAGGAAATATTCTCCTGCGGAAATGTCCGCCACCCAGGACGCCGCGTTCCCGGCAGCATAAGGAAGGCCGTCGTCGCCCGGCGGTCCAAGCAGTTCCGACAGTGCATCAATGTAGGCCTGCTGGCTGTGGGGCGTGACCCGGCTTTCCGGGCTGGTGTCCGACGGCGGCGGGGATGCAGCGACGCCCGTCCCGACGCCCGCCTCACGGTCGTCCGGGTATTCACAACCTCCCAGCGCCGCCGCGGGCAGGATCAGTACAGGAATGATCGCCCTGACGCCCGACATCCGCTTCCCCCAAAGAGCTGACATGCCCTTGAGCATACGCACCCGCGCGGACGGTGCAAGTCACACCACCGCCAGCCGAAGCTAGCTCCCTGCCGCCAGGTGATAGGCGTAGATGAGCGGTGCATCCACGCTGGCCGTGCTGACCTGCACGCGGCCGGCGGCGGGCACAGTTATCCTGGCGCGCTCGCGGCTGCCGTTGCAGGCGGCGCCCGCTTCGGCGAGCTTCGTGCTGCCTGCGGTGACGGTGAAGAAGGCCTTGCCTCCGCCGTCGCACGTCATGGTCAGGGTGTACACACCGGCCGGAACGTCCGCCGCGTCCTTGACCAGCGGCTCACGGTTGAGGATCTTGCCGGCGTCCTCAAGGACGGTTCCGCTGGCTGTCGGCAGGGCCGTGGCCCGCCAGGCGGGAACGTCGGCATTCTCGATCGATACGGCTGACGAGCAGGCGGAGGCGGCAATTACGAGGCAGGCGGCCGCGGCCGCCGTGCCGGCGACGCGACTCAGCGCGGGCCGCCGGGGCCCGGGGGTACGTGGAAACATACTTCCAACTTACCCGTTGCGACGGTCCCGCCCGGACCCCTGGCGGGCCTGGAGTTGACCGCTCGGCGCCGCCCGGCGCTCACTGCCTAATGCTGTGACCGGTGCTGCTACACGAGCTCATCGAGTCGGCGCCAGAACGCTGCCCGGATGGCCTTGCGGATGTCCTGGAGGTCGGTCTTCGCCTCACCGATCTTCGCGGCACAGTCCTTGATCAGGACCCGGTCTATGGTCGGCGGGAGCAGCGGGCGTTCGGCAAGGAGTTCGCTCAGTTCACGCTGGCTGACGCTGCCGTGCCAGTTGTCCGCGAGGCTGACAGCCACTGCTTCGGCACTCTCCACGAGGTCGAACCAGGGGCTTTGGGCTGCAGGTGCGCCGGTTGCCGTGGAATACACGGGTTCCCGCCGCACGGCGCCGGCTGCCGGCACTGGCCGCACGTCCTGCGGCACGCGCCTCGGACCCGGCGTGGGCACCGGCCTCCCTGACGGACCCGTCGGTCCGGCGGCAACGGAAGCAGCGGCGCGCGCTGCAGCCGCGGGGGATTCGGCGGCCTCCGTGCCGGCGTCGGCGGCAGCTTCCGCATCGGCAGGTGTCTCTCCCTCTTCGGCCGCTACAGCTCCCAGGGCGGGAACCATGCCCGGCCCCGGGAGAGGTCGCGTGCCGGGAGCGGGACCCGCGCCGTTGCCGGACACGCTGACTTCAACCCCGGATTCAGAGGACGCGGCAGCATAGGCGGCAACCACCGGGGCCGACTTGGCAAAGCAGCGGTCCAGGAGCGATTGCGGCAGGGTGGCGATGTCGTCCACCTGCAGGGCCAGGTGCTCGGCCACCGCAGTGACTCCCAGTCGGTGGCCCTGGTTCTCGATCCCCAGCAGCACCACCTTCATGCCGAGGTCTTGGGCCGCTTCCACCGCTTCGGCGAGGTCGTCGTCGCCGGAGAGCAGATAGGCGACGTCGGCCGAACGGTTCCGGGCGACCCCCACAAGGTCCAGGCCGAGCTTGAGGTCCACACCCTTCTGCTCGCCGTTGTAGGACATCCGCCCCAGCCGTACCTTGACGCCCGGAAGCAGGCCGATCCGCTTGTGTTCGTCGCTGAACACGCCATCCTTGGCGGCGTCATACCAGTACATCCTCAGCAGATCCCGGCTGTCGCGCTCGCTCACAAAAGACTGGATGCCGTCCGCGAGGCTTTTGTACTGGACGGAAAACGCAGAACGCAGCGAATTCCCCGTGACCCGAAGACCGCCCGTGGCCAGGAGAAAACCTGCGTCAACGAAGATCACACTTTTGCGGCTCATGCTCTGAAGCATAGGTGGTGCTGCCGACAATTCCGCCGTACGCGGTGCGAGCCTGATGATCGCGGGCCGGCCGGCGCGGCCCGAACCATAGACTTGCACAGTGACTGAAACAGCGATGCACTTCACGGCCGGCAACACTTCCGACGCCCCGCGCAGCGACCTCCCGGAACTACTCTCCGCGCTCGCCACGGACCTGCGCGCCATCGGCTACACCGTGGACGGAGTGGCGGGGCTGCTGGGGGAGTCCGCCTACTCAGCCCTCAGCCGCGACCAGCTCATCCCGGCGTTGATAGCCACCGAAGCCGCCGCGAAGGGCGACCCGGACGCAGCGGCGCTCGCCGCCGTCGTACGCCTGTGGCTGTTGGCGGTGCCACAGCGCGCAGACGTGCTCGACGCCGCCCTGCCGGGGATCCGCACGGAGGGTCTCCTCACGCTGGGGCTGGTTGAAGCTTCGGCACCGGGAGGGGCCGGCACGGAGGCCATCAGGGCGAAAGCCGATCTGCGGCCCTACGGGTGGGGCGGGAACGGCACCGATGCCCCCGGCGCCGACCTCTGGGTGGCCAGCGACCTCGCGGCGCACCAGCAGCCCGGCGTCCTCCGCCACGACCATGTGCTGGGAATCGGGCAGGCCTCCACAACACTGGTGCAGACCACCATCCGCCGCCCGGTGCCAAGGACCCTTGACCTGGGCACCGGCTGCGGCATCCAGTCCTTCCACCTCTTGCACCACTCGGATCACGTGACAGCCACGGACATCTCCGCCCGGGCGCTGGCCTTCACACGGTTCAACCTGCTGCTCAACGCCGAAGCGCTCCGTATCGATCCGGCCAGGCTGGAAGACCGGGTGAGCCTGCGCCTCGGCTCGCTGCTGGAACCCGTGGCCGGCGAAACCTTTGACCTGGTGGTGTCCAACCCGCCGTTCGTCATTACGCCCCGGAGCCAGGGCGAGGCCGCCGCGGACCAGTTCACCTACCGGGACGGCGGCCTGCCCGGAGACGACATTGTGGCGTCGCTGGTCAGGGAACTGCCGTCCATCCTTGCCCCCGCCGGAACAGCCCAGCTGTTGGGCAACTGGGAGGTCGCGGCGGGCACGGAGTGGCAGGAAAGGCCGCAAAGCTGGGCTGGTCCGGGGGTGGACGCCTGGTTCATCCAGCGGGAACTGGTGGGGCCGGAACAGTATGCCGAAACCTGGCTGCAGGACGCCTCCCAATCGCGCGACCGGCAGCACTACCAGGACGCCTACGCCGCCTACCTGGACGACTTCGCCTCACGAAACGTGGCGGGGATCGGATTCGGCATGGTCTTCCTGCGCCGCCCTGCTGCCGGCGCTGCACCGGTCATCAGCCGCTTCGAGGAGATCACCTATCCCATCGAACAGCCAGTGGGTCCGCACTTGGGCGCAGCAGTGGAGCGGGCCGACTGGCTGGCGGCCAACAACCTTGCCGCCACCCACTTACTGGTGGCAGAGGACGTCACGGAGGAGCGGCACCAGCGCCCGGGCGCGGAGCACCCCGGCGTGATCCTGTTGCGCCAGGGCGCAGGACTTCGGCGCACCAACCTGCTGAGCACCGAACTCGCCGGTTTCGTGTCAGCGTGCGACGGCGATCTGTCCGTCGGGCAGATCATCGGTGCCCTTGAAGCGCTGCTGGGCGGGGGTGACGGGTTCGACGGCGAAGCGTTCCGGAACGGGCTCCTCGCCGAAGTCGGTAACCTGGTCCGCGACGGGTTCCTCCTGCCGGCCTGAACCGGGCATGGCCGGTGTGGTACCGCCGTCTTCCAGGTCTTTGTGGTCCGCGGCTTCGATGCCGGCACCACCCGGCACGGCAGGAGCCGCATCGCTTGAACCGAAGCGCCAGAGCACGATGATGGCGAAGGTGAGGGACACCAGCGCGCCAATCCCGCCGATCAGCAGGAAACCGGAGCGGATCGGAAGCATGGCCCCTAAGAGGCCGCCCAACGCCAGCGCTGCAACGGTGATGGCACGGGTCAGGCCGCCGATCATGGACATCGCCTGACCGCGGCCTTCCTCGGGCATCCGGAGTATCACGATCGCCCCGAAGCAGGCGTTGAGGACACCGCAGGAGACGCCCATCCCGGTGTAGGCGACGAACATGATGTCCACGGTCGGCACCAGCCCGATGAATGCCAGCACCGCGGACGTTAGCGCCATGGAACCCAGCAGGACACGGAGCCGGAGCGGGGATGTCTTGATCAGCCCGGCGAGGGCGGCCCCGGCGGCCATTCCGAGCGCAAACGCGGCAATAAGCAGGCCGTACTGTTCTTCGGAGGCGCCCATCTCGCCCCGGAGCAGGAACACTTCAAGGACGTTGGTGGCCTCCCCCACGGCAATGAAAAACAGGGCGCCGAGCACGAGTGCCCACACCAGGCTGTCCCGCCTGATAAGCCGGAGCCCGTCCATGAGTGCGGGCTGGCCGCGGCCCGCGCGTTCGGCGGCAGTGCCACGGCGGGTCCGGATCAGGAAGGAGCCGGCTCCCATCAGGATGTAACAGCCGCTGGCGACGGAAAACACCAGTACCGGGCCGCCCCAGCCACTTAGCAGCCCACCCGCAGCGGGACCGGCCATTCCCGCGATCATGATGGTCGCCTGCATGGTGCCGACTGCGCGGGGTGTCCGCTCTTCACCAACAATGCGTGGCAACAGCGCCTGAAAGGTGGGGCCAGCCACGGCCTGGCACGCGTTCAGCACCAGAGTCAGCACGAAGACCGCGGGGATGTAGTTTTCCAGGTAGTGCATGCTCAGGCCCATGCCGGCGACAGCCGCGGCGCTGACTCCGGAAGCCGCCGTCGCGAGCGTCCGGGAATCCCTGGTGTCCGCCAGCCGGCCCGCCCAGGGGGCGAGGACCACCAGAGGCAGGGCCGAACACAGCAAGTAGAAGGCCACCAGCCAGGAGCCCGCCAAGGCCACCGTGCCTGCCTCGGCAGTTGATTGGAGGTGCAGCATCACGCTGACCACAACAGCACCCATGCCGGCGGCAGCCATAAAGCGTGCGCTGCTTGCCAGCAGGAAGTCCCGGCTTCGCCAAAGCGCTGAATCTCTTCGTAATAAGGCAGGCGATCGCCCGGCCGTGTCCCCCATGTCCGCGAAACTACTCCCGGCGCCAGTGGATGTCAAGCGTTTCTTTCAGAGTTGCCGAACGGCCGATAGAATGGAGGCGTGAATGCAGAAATTCCAGAGCCGGCCCCGGCCGCCCCGGAAGAGGGCGCCAGACGCAGGGTGCGGCCGGAGAAGAAGGTGGAGATCACCGATCCCAAGGCCATCCGCGCGCTGGCCCACGCGGCACGCCTGGAAGTGATCTCCGAGCTGTATTCCACCCAGGTCAGCCGGACGGCCACGGAGCTTGCCGTGCAGACAGGCCTGACGCCGAGCGCGATGAGCTACCACCTGCGTGCCTTGGAGAAGTGGGGCATCGTGGAGCCTGCCGCCACTGCCGGCGATGCACGGGAACGCCGCTGGCGAGCCGCCGGAACGGATTTCACCATCAACTCGGGCGGGGGAGTGGCCAGCCCCGAGTTCGCAGTCCTCGACCTGGAACTGGACGCCTTCCGGCGACGGGTCAGTGCTTACGCCAAGGTCCGGGACGAGCGCCGGAACAACGACCAATCCACCGAGGCGCCCGGCGTAGTGGTGCTCTCCAGCCACCTGCTGTACCTGACACCCGCGCAGCGCTCGGAGCTGACCGCGAAGGTGCTGGGCCTGCTGAAGGAATACGAGCTGGAGGACCCGGACCAGGTTCCCGGGGGCGCCGAGCGCATGGCCACAATGTGGTCCTTAATTCCGGACGACCGTAAGTGATGCCCCGCACCCGTTTTCCACATGAATGCGCATCATCCTGCAAAATATGGTGAACTAGGCGAGTATGGGCTCATCTGCCCGAGCCAACCTTTTTCTGTAGGAGCACCGTGCCAAGCAAGGCCAAAACCGGCAAGAAACTCGTGATTGTGGAGTCTCCGGCCAAGAGCAAGACCATCGCCAAGTACCTGGGCGAGGGCTTCATCGTTGAGGCCTCCATCGGTCACATCCGTGATCTGCCGCAGCCGTCCGAGCTCCCTGCCGAACTCAAGAAAACCTCCATCGGCAAGTTCGCCGTCGACATCGAACACGACTTCAAGCCGTATTACGTTGTGTCCGCGGACAAGAAGAAGAAGGTGACCGAGCTCAAAGCGGCGCTCAAGGACGCCGACGAACTTTATCTCGCAACCGATGGGGACCGCGAGGGCGAGGCCATCGCGTGGCACCTGCTGGAAGTGCTCAAGCCCAAGGTGCCTGTGTACCGGATGACCTTCGGCGAAATCACCAAGGAAGCCATCCAGCGCGCCATGGGCAACCTGCGCGATGTTGACCAGGACCTCGTGGATGCCCAGGAAACCCGCCGAGTGCTGGACCGCCTGTACGGTTACGAAATTTCCCCGGTCCTGTGGCGCAAGGTGGCCCGCGGACTGTCCGCCGGCCGTGTCCAGTCCGTGGTCACCCGTATGGTGGTGGACCGGGAACGGGAACGCATGGCGTTCAAGGCCGCGTCCTACTGGGACCTCACCGGCCAGTTCGGCGCCGGTTCCGCATCTGCTTCTTTCAAAGCCAAACTGGCCGCCGTCGACGGCGCCAAGGTGGCCAGCGGCCGCGACTTCAACGACGACGGCGAACTCACCTCGCGCAACGTCACGCACCTGAACGAGGAACTCGCCACGTCCCTGGCGGCGGGATTGCAGACCGCGGAATTCCAGGTCCGCTCCGTCGACACGAAGCCGTACACGCGCCGTCCGGCCGCTCCGTTTACTACTTCGACGCTGCAGCAGGAAGCCGGCCGCAAGCTGCGTTTCTCCTCCAAGAGCACCATGCAGGTGGCCCAGCGCCTCTACGAAAACGGCTACATCACCTATATGCGTACGGACTCGTCCGCGCTGAGTGACGAGGCCGTCACGGCTGCCCGGCGTCAGGCCTCGGAGCTTTACGGCCCGGAATACGTGCCGCAGTCGCCCCGGGTCTACACCGGCAAGGCTGCCAACGCGCAGGAAGCCCACGAGGCCATCCGTCCCGCCGGCGACTCCTTCCGGACTCCGGCGCAGGTGGCCAAGCAGCTCTCCGGCGACGAATTCCGGCTCTACGAGCTCATCTGGAAGCGCACCGTCGCCTCCCAGATGGCAGACGCCAAGGGCTCCACTGCCACCATCCGACTCGGTGCGACAGCCACGGACGGCAGGGACGCCGAGTTCTCCGCTTCGGGTACCGTGATCACCTTCCCGGGCTTCCTTGCCGCCTACGAAGAAGGCAAGGACGAAAGCCGAGGGGACGACGACTCCGAGGAGGCCCGCCGCCTGCCCAACGTGGCCAAGGGCGACTCCCTCACCGCGGCGGACATCATCGCCGTGGGCCACGAGACCTCCCCGCCGCCGCGCTACACCGAAGCCTCCCTGACAGCCGAGCTGGAAAAGAAGGGCATCGGACGCCCGTCCACTTATGCCTCCACCATCTCCACCATCCAGGACCGCGGCTACGTGCGTAAGCAGGGCTCCGCGCTGGTTCCGAGCTGGATCGCGTTCTCGGTGATCAGGCTTCTGGAACAGCACTTCCATGACTACGTGGACTACGAGTTCACGGCTGATATGGAAGGTGACCTGGACAAGATCGCGAACGGCCAGGCCGTGGGCGCGGCCTGGCTCAAGCACTTCTATTACGGCGAGGATTCCGATCCGGGCCTGTTGAGCATCGTGAACAACCTTGGCGAAATCGATGCCAAGGAAATCAATTCCGTGCCGATCGCTGAGGGCATCACCCTGAGGGTCGGCAAGTTCGGCCCGTACCTGGAGAGCTCCGTCCCCACGGTTGATCCGAAGACCGGAGAAGTTGTTGAGTCCGCCCGCGCCAACGTTCCTGAGGACCTTGCGCCGGACGAGCTGACACCGGCCAAGGCCATTGAGCTGATGGAAACGGCTGCGCCCGAGGAACGTGTGCTGGGCGAGGACCCGCACACCGGGCATACGATCGTGGCCAAGAACGGCCGCTACGGCGCTTACGTTACGGAAATCATTCCGGAGATGACCGACGAACAGCTGGCCAACCAGCCCGTGGAGTACTACAAGAACGGCAAGCCGAAGCCGCCGAAGAAGCCCGTCAAGGCCAAGCCGCGCACCGGTTCGCTGTTTGCCTCCATGAGCGTGGATTCGGTCACCCTTGACGAGGCGATGCAGTTGATGAGCCTGCCGCGCGTGCTCGGCGAGGATGCCGAAGGCAACGTCATCACGGTGCAGAACGGCCGCTTCGGCCCGTACCTGAAGAAGGGCACGGACTCCCGCTCCATCGGCTCCGAAGAGGAAATCTTCTCGATCACGCTGGAGCAGGCACTGGAGATCTACTCCCAGCCCAAGCAGCGCGGTGCCCGCGCCGCCGTCCCGCCGCTCGCCGAGTTCGGCCCGGACCCGGTATCGGAGAAAAACATCGTGGTGAAGGAAGGCCGGTTCGGTCCTTACATCACCGACGGCATCACCAACATCACTGTTCCGCGCTCCACTTCGCTGGAGGAACTCACCAGGGAACAGGCTGTGGAACTCCTGGCGGAAAAGCGTGCCAAGGGACCGGCCAAGCGTCCTGCGGCGCGCAAGGCCCCTGCAAAGAAGAAGGCCGTCGCCAAGAAGTAGTAGTGGCAGGGCGGATGGTGAAGGAATTGCGCGCCACGGGTACAACGTGATCGAGTAGATACATGACTGAACAGCCTGCACCCGCGGAAATCCAGCCCCTGAACGACCTCGAAGAGAAGCTCGCCACTGGTGACCAGCCGGATGCCAACCCGGTGGACGTCATCCTGTCGTTCCTCAACAACGAGGTCTACATCATCAGCTCCGACGCGCTTGAGGGTGAAGACGCGCAGGTGGAGCCGCTGGTGCTCTCCAACGCCGAAGGCAAGCCCGTACTGGCCGTGTTCTCGCACCCGAGCCGCGTGGACCAGCAGTTCCTCGACGCAGCCCCCAACGTGCTGGGCACCCAGGGAGCCGCGATCATCGGCAACCTTGGTGATGAGCTGGGCATGGTGATCAACCCCGGCAGCGCCTTCGGCTTCGAAATCGATCCCGAAGGCGTGGCCAACATCCGCCGCGACTTCAAGCGCGCGGACCAGCCCTCGGAAGATTCGGCAGCTCCGGCCGAGTAGTTGCCGGCGGGATCCCGACTCGAACCGGCAAGCCGCCGACGCAGTTTGCGCCGGCGGCTTGCTGTCGGTGAATAATGGCAGAATGCGTCTAGGCGTCCTCGACATCGGTTCAAACACTGTCCACCTGCTCCTGGTTGATGCGCACCCCGGCGCACGGCCGGTGCCTTTCGCCTCGCACAAACGCCCGCTCTCACTGGTGCAGTTCCTCGACGCCGAGGGAAACATCAACGAGGCCGGCCAGCACGAACTCATCGAATTCGTCCTGGAAGCGTGGGAGTTCGCGGCCAAACACAAAGCCCAGGACCTGCTGGCCTTCTGCACCTCCGCCATCAGGGAAGCCACCAACGGCCCGGCGGTGCTGGCCCGGGTCAAGCACGAAACGACCGTGACGCTCCAGGAACTTACCGGCAGCGAAGAAGCGTCCATGACGTTCTTTGCCGTCCGCCGCTGGTATGGCTGGGGAGCCGGACCCATCCTGAACCTCGATATCGGCGGCGGCTCATTCGAAATGGCGTTGGGCCAGGACGAGCTGCCGGAACTCGCTACGTCCGTGCCGCTCGGCGCCAGCCGCCTCACCCGCGACTGGCTGCACGAGGATCCGCCCACGGCCAAGAGCGTCAAGGAACTCCGGCGCTACATCCGCGCCACCCTCAAACCTGCCGTCCGAAGCTTCAACGAGCTCGGCCGGGCAAACGTGGTGGCGGGGACGTCCAAGACCTTCCGTTCGCTGGCCCGCATCGCCGGGGCAGCACCGAGCGCGGCCGGACCATACGTCAAGCGCGAACTCGGCGCCACGGACCTTGGCCTCTGGGCGCAGCGGATCTCCGCCATGAAGACCGAGGACCGGCTGCACCTCCCCGGTGTCTCCGAGGCCCGCGCGAACCAGCTCCTTGCCGGAGCGCTCGTGGCCGAGGCGGCCCTGGAACTCTTTGAATTCAAGAAGGTCAAGATCTGCCCGTGGGCGCTGCGGGAAGGACTGATCCTCCGCAGGCTGGACCAGCTGATCTTTGAAGGGCCGCTGGAACCGGCGCACCACGTCGTGCTGCCGCCGGTTGAGGCGGGCACGTCCGCCTCTGCCGCGGCCCCAGCCGTCCTTTCCGGCGGGAGGGCCGACTGAGATGAGTCCCGGCGTCGAACATTCCCCTGAAGAAGACCGGGTGATTCCGGTAGCGCTGTCCAGCGCGTCCGTGTACCCGCTGACCGTGCATGATGCTTTCGCCGTGGCGCAGGACCTTGGCTTTGACGGCGTGGAAGTGATGGTCACCAACAACACCACCAGCCAGAGCCCGCACTCCCTCCTTGAGCTCAGCCACCGCTACCGGCAGCCCATCGTCTCCATCCATGCACCCACGCTGCTGCTGACGCAAAAGGTGTGGGGATCGGCCTGGAACAAGATCGAGATGTCCTGCCGAATGGCCCGGGAGGTGGGCTGCGGCACCGTGGTGGTCCATCCGCCGTTCCGGTGGCAGAACAACTACGCGGAGAACTTTCCCGCCGGCATCCGCCAGCTCGCCGATATGTACCAGGTCCGGATCGCCGTCGAAAACATGTACCCGTGGCGCGTGCGGGGCCGGGAGACGGTGGCGTACCTGCCGCACTGGGACCCCGTGGGGCAGGATTACGACGACGTCACGTGGGATTTCTCGCACGCCGCCACCGCGGGGGCAAACAGTGTTGAGGCGATCAAGGCCCTCGGCAGCAAGCTCAGGCACATCCACCTCACGGACGGGTCGGGCTCCGGCAAGGACGAGCATCTGATTCCCGGACGGGGCAACCAGGGCTGCGCGGAAGCGCTGCAGCACCTGGCAAGGAGCGGATTCGACGGCGTGGTGGTGGCGGAAATTTCCACCCGAAGGGCGAGGTTTGCGGGAGAGCGCGAACAGTGGCTCAACGAAACGCTGGAGTTCGCGCGCCAGCACCTGAGCCATCCGCTGGTCGGCGCGCGGGACGCCTGAAACCGTTCGGAGAAGCGCCGTTAAACGAGAAAGCACCGGCGGCCGTGGCAGGAAAATGGGGGAAACCTGCGTCAGACCACCGGTGCCGGGCAAACATCCCCATGCTTGCCTCATCACTCGCACCCTCAATGAGGTAATTAATACGTTAGGGGCCCACTTTGTGAAGAAGCTGCGGCGAACATGTGAGCCAGCTGTGAATGGAGACCCGCCGCCGCAGTTGAGGTCCGGACTGTAACCCCCGCGTGCGGCAACGCGCGCCGAACTGCAATGATGGACCCATGAGCAACCGAATCGCATTCCTTGGCTGTGGATCCATGAACGAGGCCGTCATGACCGGCATGCTGGAGGCCGGAACAGACCCGGCGGACGTCGTCGCCACGGTCCGGCGCGCGGAGCGTGCTGCCGAGCTTGCCCAGCGGCACCCCGGCATCACGGCCATCGCCGGGGAAGAGGAGCCGGAGAACAACAAGCAGGCGGCCACCGGCTCGGACGTCGTGATTCTCGGGGTCAAGCCCGTAGGCATTGCCGACCTCGCGCGGGAGATCAGCGGTTCCCTTTCCCCGAAAGCCATCGTGATCAGCGTGGCCGCCGCGGTGTCCATCGCCCAACTGGAAGCCGCGCTGCCGGCGGGGCAGCCGGTGATACGCTCCATGCCGAACACTCCCGCCAAACTGGGGCGCGGCGTCGTGTCCGTCTCACCGGGAACTAACTGCTCGGCAGAACAGCTGCAGCTGGCCAAAGACATCCTCAAGGGCGCCGGAACTGTGGTGGAGGTGCCCGAGGAGCAGGTGGATGCGCTCTCAGCCATCAGCGGTTCGGGTCCGGCCTACGCGTTCTACCTGGCCGAGGCGATGGCGGCTGCCGGCGTCGAACTCGGCCTGGATCCTGACTTGTCGCTGCTGCTGGCACGGGAAACCGTGGCGGGAGCCGGCATGATGCTCACCGAACCGGGCGCGGACCCCGCTGCCCTTCGCAAGGCCGTGACAAGCCCGAACGGCACCACTGAACGCGCCATTGCCACCTTCGACGAACGCGGACTTCCTGCGATCATCGCCGACGGCGCCCGCGCCGCTGCAGCCCGCGCCGCCGAAATCACCAAACAACTCGCCTGACCGCCCGGGCAACAGCCACATTCCGTGCCGCACCAACGAGTTTTTGTCCAGATAATGGCCGTTAGTGGCCGCTATGGTGCCGTTATCTGGACAAAAACTCCGGGGGCCGGGGGCTAGGGGCGGGCGGGTGCTAGGGGCGGGCGGCGAACCGTTCCAGCAGGTCAACGTGGCCGGACACGATCAGCATGTCCCGGGAGGACACCTTGGTTTCCGGACGGGCGTAAGTGAAGTCTTCGCCGGGTGACTTCACGCCGACGATGGTCACGCCGTACTTGGAGCGGACCTTGGACTCGTCAAGGGTGAAGCCCACGGTTTCCCGCGGCGGATACATCTTCACGATCGCGTAGTCGTCGTCGAACTCGATGAAGTCCAGCATTCGGCCGGACACCAGGTGCGCGGCCCTGACGCCGGCGTCGGCCTCCGGATAGATCACGTGGTTGGCGCCGATGCGGGTCAGGATCTTGCCATGTGACGGTGTGATCGCCTTGACCCAGAGGTGCTGGATCCCGAGGTCCACGAGGTTCACTGTGATCAGCACCGACGACTCGATGGACGTGCCCACCCCCACCACGGCGGAGCTGAACTCCTGCGCGCCGAGCTGCCGCAGGGCGTCGATGTTCGTGGCGTCGGCCTCGACGACGTGCGTGAGCACCGGTGCCCATTTCTGCACCAGGTTGCGGTCGCGTTCGATCGCCAGGACCTCGCGCCCCTGCTTGACCAGCTGTTCGGCGGTGGATGAGCCAAAGCGGCCCAGCCCGATCACCAGCACGGGGGCGTTGTGGGCGGGCCGATTTACGGCGCCTGAGGAATCAGCCAATGATGGGCCTCTCTTCCGGGTAGTGGTACAGCTGGCTGCGCTGGCGCAACGCCAACGCAGCGGCGAGGGTCACGGTGCCCACGCGTCCGGCGAACATCAGCGCGGACAGGACATAAACGCCCGACGGCGGCAGCTCGGCACTGAGGTTCGTGCTGAGGCCCACGGTGGCGAAGGCGGAGATGGTTTCGAAGAGCACCCGGTCCAGGGACGCCCCGCTGATGTGCAGGAGCAGGAAGGCTGAAACGGAAACGAGGGTGGCGCCGGCGACGATCACCGAGATGGCCACCCGCATGGTTCCCTGCGGAATGGTGCGGCCGTAGACCTTCACGTCGGCGTCGCCGCGGGCCTCCGCCGCGATGGCCAGGAACATGACGGCGATGGTGGTCACCTTGATGCCGCCGGCCGTGGAGGCCGAGCCGCCGCCGGCGAACATCAGGGCGTCCGTAAGCAGCATGGTGGTGGATTCCATGTGGTTCTGGTCGACCAGGTTGAAGCCGCCGGACCGGGTCATCACCGAGGCGAAGAGGGAGTGCGTAATTTTGTCGCCGATGTCCATGGAACCGATGGTCCGCATGTTTTCCCATTCCATCAGGCCCCACAGCACGGTTCCGGCCGCCAGGAGGATGAACGACACCTGGATGGTCAGCTTGGTGTGCAGGTTCCATTTCTTCCAGTTCAGCCCGTTCTGCTGCAGCACCATCACCACAGGAAACCCCAGGCTGCCCAGGAAGACTCCGAGCATCAGTGGGACCAGGATCCAGAGATCGGTCTCGTAGGGGACGATGCCGTCCGAGTGCGGTGTGAATCCGGCGTTGTTGAAGGACGAGATCGCATAGAAGACGCCGTGCCACACCGACTGGCCGAAGCTCTCGCCGAGCGTCAGGAAGCGGGGGATCAGTGCGACGGCGAGGGCAGCCTCAATGACCACGGAGGTGGTGATGACGATCCGCAGCAGGGTGCCGACTTCGCCGAGACGGCCGGCGTTGTTCATGGCTTCCTGGGCAATGAGCTTGCCACGCACGCCGAGCTTCTTGCTGACCATCAGCGCCAGCAGCGAGGCGAGGGTCAGCGTGCCCAGGCCGCCGACGAAGATGCCCACCAGGATGACCAGCTGGCCAAAAAAGGACCAGTGCACGGCGGTGGACACCACGGTCAGGCCGGTGACGCAGACGGCGGACACCGCGGTGAACAGGGCCTGGTGCAGGGGCGTGAAATCGCCGGTGGCTGAGGACGCCGGCAGGGAAAGGAGCAGTGTAAAGACAATGATGACGACGCCGAACGCCGTCAGTGCCAGCCTCGCCGGCGAGGTGTTGGCGATGTTGTCGATAAAGTCGCGGATACCCGTGAAAATCCACAGGCCCTCACGCTCGGGCATGCCGGGGTGCCAGTTTGCCGGGCTCTTGGACCTCGGCTGGCTTTGCGTCATGTGCGGCTTATCCTCGGTTGAAACTGCTTCCTTCAGTAGTAAACCACTATATTCCGCGCGGTGACCGGGAAATGGGGCTGCCCGGCTCAGGTAGCCTGTCCTTGATGACATTCCTGCCCGGACTCGCTCAGCCCGCACTGCCAACGATGGTGGTGTGGGACATGGCCATGACCGCCTACAACTTCGGCCACGGGCACCCGATGGCGCCGGAACGTATGGAACTAACCGCCCGCCTGGCCCGCAGCCTGGGCCTGTTGGACCTGGGGCACGTTACCGTGGCCGCCCCGGAGGTGGCCAGTGATGATGAACTGTCCACTGTCCATAGCCCCGAATTCGTGGCGGCAGTCCGGCGCGTCAGCTCTAACCCGGACGTCCCTGACCTTGAACGGGGCCTGGGCACTGAGGACGACCCCGCCTTTGCCGGCATGCACGAGGCCAGTGCGAGGCTGGCCGGCGGTTCGTTGATGGCAGCCGGCGCGATCCTGGACGGCAGTGCCGTCCGGGCGGTCAATTTCGGCGGCGGCATGCATCACGCGGCACGGGAACGGGCCAGCGGCTTCTGTATTTACAACGACGCCGCCCTGGCCATCCAGAAACTGCTCGACGGCGGTGTGCAGCGTGTGGCATATATCGACGTTGACGCCCACCACGGCGACGGGACGCAGAGCATTTTCTGGGATGATCCACGCGTCCTCACTATTTCCCTGCACGAGACCGGCCTGACGCTGTTCCCCGGGACGGGTTTCGCCAACGAGATCGGCGGCCCGAATGCCCAGGGCAGCGCGGTCAACGTGGCGCTGCCGGCAGGGACGGGCGACGCCGGCTGGCTGAGGGCGTTCCACGCCGTGGTGCCGCAACTAATCGGCGCCTTCGAACCCGAGGTAATTGTGAGCCAGCACGGCTGCGACTCGCACCGGCTGGATCCCCTGACACACCTCAACATCAGCGTGGACGGCCAGCGCGAGGCGGCCACCGCCGTCGGGAATCTGGCTGCGCGCTACTGCGGGGACAGGTGGATTGCCACCGGCGGCGGGGGCTACAACGTGATCAGCGTGGTGCCGCGCTCCTGGAGTCACCTGATTGCCATCGCGGCCGGCAGGCCAGTCCCGCTTCGCACAGCGGTCCCCGAGGATTGGCGCCAGTACGTCCAGGACAAGTACGGGGCTATCTACGGGGTGTCGGCGCCGGAGTTCATGGGCGACGACGTGGACGTATGGTGGCGCTCGTGGGAGGTGGGCTTCGATCCCAACGACGAGGTGGACCGCACTGTGATGGCCACCCGCAAGGAAGTGTTTCCCCTGTACGGACTGGATCCCTGGTTCGACTAGGTCCCCGGTTCGACTAAAGCCGGGCATTCAGCGGAGCGGCTTCTCCGTCTGGAAGACCACCCCGGCGGCGCCGATCAGCCAGCCCAGCAGGGACAGCGCAAAGGCGCCGATGAGGTCCGTTGACGCGGTTCCCTTGATCAGCCAGAGCAGCAGGACCAGCAGCCCCACTGCCAGGTAAACCACCACTGCGGCCACGATCCGCCCGGACAGCCGGGCCGTGACCTCGGCCGGGTTGAATGCAGCGGTGGCGCCGGCCTGGCCGGGTTCCAGGTCGCGGCGGGCTTCCTCGTCGCGGCGGACTTCGGCAATGGTGAACCCCAAGGCCGATGCGGTCAGGGAGCTCAGGGACGTGGCCAGTACGCCCGCCGCGGTTACCAGGGCGCCGTTGAGGGGCGGCGCGACTGTCCTGCCGTCGGGCACCCAGAACCCGACGCGCAAAAGCACGGATCCCCAGACCGCCACAAACAGGCCTAAAAACACAAAAGCGATGATGTTGAACAGCTGCTGGCGCAGGAAATCCATGGCCACCCACCCCTCATGTTTGAGCGGCCGCAGCCGGAAAGCCCGGGGCAACCGTGAGTCCGTTGTAGCACCGGGGCACTGACGGGGCAATGGCCTCAGGGAGCGGGGCGAAATAGTGGATGCCATCCGGCGTATATGTCGCTAGGGTGGATCTCATGGTGACAGACGACGTATTTGCCGTCATTGCTGAGGCAACCCGGCGTGACATTCTGGTATCCCTCCGCTCGGGGGACAAAGCGGTGGGGGAGCTGGTTGAGGAACTGGACGCCAGCCAGCCCACCATTTCCAAACATTTGAAGGTGCTGCGCGAGGCCGACCTCGTCAGCATGCGCGCCCAGGGCCAGAAGCGCTACTACGCACTGAACCCCAAGCCGCTGGCCGGCGTCGCCAGCTGGCTGGAGACGTTCGACGTCGGGCCGCGGGCCGCCGTCGCCAGCTCACCGGCGGCGCAGATCCTGGAGGAAAAAACGCAGCCGGCGGGGGAAACGGCGGCGCCGTCACCGGTGCCGGCTGCTGCCGGCACAGCCCGCCCGGCCGCCGCGGCGGTGTCCGGCGCCTCGGAAGGCGGGCAGCTGAGCCCGGCCGTCGCGATCCCGGTGGCCACGGCCGGGGATGACACGGTCCCGCAGCAGATCGGCCGCACCGTGGGCCGGGCCGCAACCAAAGCCGCCGACCTCATTGCGAACCTGCCGAAGTTCGGCCGCAAGAAGTAGCCCCCAAACCCAACTGACCCGCAGTTAATGTCGTCAAAACCCGTTCTGGGAGCATTAACTGCGAGTCAGTTGGGCGGGCGTTCCTAAGCCGGACCTGCCCTACTTGCCGAGGATCCGCACGTGGTCCGGGGTCAGCTCGGACAGCTTGCTGACGCCCAACAGCGCCATGGTGCGCGTCATGTCCTTCTCCAGGATCTGGATGGCACGGTCCACGCCCGCCCGCCCGCCGGCCATGAGTCCGTACAGGTAGGCGCGGCCGATCAGCGTGAAATCGGCTCCCAGTGCCAGCGCGGCAATGATGTCCGCACCGCTCATGATGCCGGTGTCAAGCGTGATCGCGGCGTCCGAGTTGTCCTTGGTGAAAGCTTCCTTGACGCCGGGTAGCAGGTGGAACGGGATGGGGGCACGGTCCAACTGGCGTCCGCCGTGGTTGGAGAGCACCACGCCGTCGGCGCCGTGGTCCACAACCTTGCGGGCGTCGTCGACAGTCTGGATGCCCTTGACCACCAGCTTGCCCTTCCAGGTTTCGCGCAGCCAGTCCAGGTCCTCGAAGGTCAGCGTGGGGTCGAACATGGAGTTGATCAGGTCCGCCACCGTGCCGGTGTAGCGGGACAGCGACGCGAACGTCAGCGGCTCGTGGGTAAGAAAGTTGAACCACCACGCCGGGCGGTAGGACGCGTCCAGCACCGTCTTCAGCGTCAGCGCCGGCGGGATGGTCATGCCGTTGCGGACGTCGCGGAGGCGGGCACCGGCGACGGCGGTGTCCACCGTGACCATCAGGGTGTCGTTCCCGGCCTTGGCCGCGCGTTCGATGAGTTCGAGGGAACGGTCGCGGTCCGTCCACAGGTACAGCTGGAACCAGTTCCGGCCGTTCGGTGCGGCCTCGGCGACGTCCTCGATGGATGCCGTGCCCATGGTGGACAGCGTGTAGGGAATGCCGGCCGCTTCCGCCGCCTGCGAGCCGGCGTATTCGCCTTCGGACTGCATCATCCGGGTGAAGCCGGTGGGGGCGATGCCGACCGGCAGGCGGGACGGCTTGCCCAGGATGTCAGTGCTCAGGTCGATGCTGGAGACGTTCCGGAGGATGCCTGGACGGAACTCGATGTCCAGAAAGGCCTCGCGGGCACGGCGCAGCGTAATTTCGGCTTCGGCGGCTCCGTCGGTGTAGTCGAACGGCGCTTGCGGGGTGCGGCGCTTGGCCATGTCCCGCAGTTCCCAGATGGTGCTGGCGCGCTGGAGTTTCGCGGCGCGGCTGAACTCGGGCTTCTTGAACTGCATCAGGGGAGCCAGGTCCGAGTATTTCGGCACACGGCGCTTGAGCGCGGCCGGGACCGCGGCTGCGGCACGGTTCACCGCGCCCGTCAGCGTGGTGTTCGCGGGCGCGGTGCCGGCGGGCACGCTGCCGGCAGTAGCCGGTACGTCCGTTGCGTCCGGTGCCGGGGTGGCCTCGGGGTTGCTGGGCTGGATGGTGTGCGTCATTGCGGCCTCCGCGGCGTAGGTCTGGAATGGCTCCGGACAGTCTGGCTGACTGCCCCGGGGTGTGGTCTAACCACACTCTAAGGGATGTGGTCCAACCACATCAAGTACCATTGGCCCATGCGAACCCATCAATTGGTCCTGCAGTGGATCGAGAACCAGCTCTCCAGCGGCCAGCTGGCCCTGGGCGGCCGGCTGCCGGCGGAGCGCACACTGGCTGAACAGCTGCAGGTTTCGCGCACCTCGGTCCGTGAAGCGATCCGGGTCCTGGAGGCCATGGGTGTCGTGCGCGCCGGGGTGGGCTCCGGTCCCGAGGCGGGCACCGTGGTCATTGCCGATCCGACGGCTGCCCTCGGCTCGGCGCTGCGCCTCCATGTGGCCACCTCGCACCTGCCGGTTGCGGACATTGTGCAGACCCGCGTCCTGCTCGAATCCTGGGCCGTTGCCCGCGCCCGTACGGATTCCCCGGCCCTGGCAGAGGCCGCCGCGCTTCTGGAAAAGATGGAGGCGTGCCCGGACACCGACGAATTCCTTGCCCTCGACGTCCGCTTCCACCTCGCCCTCGCCGAAGCCGCGGGGAACGCCGTGGTCAGTGCCATGATGGGCTCCCTGCGCGAGGCGATCCAAAGCTACGCCGGCAAACTCACGGCAAACCTTCCTGACTGGGACTCCACAGCCGCCCGGCTCCGCGCCGAACACCGCGACATCCTCGCGGCCATCAACAAGCACGACGGCGGCAGGGCGGCCGAGCTCGTGGCAGCCCACATCGAGGGGTACTACAAAGAAGCCGGGCTGGGCCCGATGGATTCGGACCCAGCCCGGCAGTAGCCCTGGAGTTTTTGTCCAGATAACGGGCCGAAAGGTGCGTTTATCTCGCGTTATCTGGACAAAAACTCGGAAGGGAGGGGTGGAAGTGAGGTGACTAGCGCAGTTCGATCTCCAGCGCCTGGAAGTCGTCGGCCGCGTGCCGGCCCACCAGCAGGCGGAAGGTGCCCTGCTCAAACTTCCAGCCGCCGTCGTAATGCCCGAACGCCTTCGCCGGAATGCGCACTTCGACGCTGTCCGTTCCGCCCGGCGCCAGGTGCGTTCCGGCGTAGCCGGCGAGCCAGCGGACCGGGCGCTCCACCGCGCTGTCGGCACGGTCGAGGTACACCTGGACCACTTCGCGGCCCGTGCGCGTGCCGGTGTTCCGGACCGGAACGTGCACCACGACGTCCTGCCCGGCCGGCACCGACCGGGGAGCGTGGGCGGTGCCCAGCTCGAACGTGGTGTAGCCCAGGCCGAAGCCGAACGGGAGGGCCGGGGCGGCCCCGCCGGCAGCTTCCTGCTTGAGCCACGCCCGGTAGCCGATGTGGATTCCCTCGGAGTAGACCACCTTGCCGTCAACGGGGGTGGTGTTCAGGACGGGGACATCCTCCAGGGCTGCCGGCCACGTGGTGGGCAGGCGTCCGCCGGGCTCCTCGGCGCCCAGCAGGATGTCGGCGATGGCGGTGCCGAATTCCTGGCCGCCGAACCAGCCCAGCAGGACTGCGCCCACCTTGTCCAGCCACGGCATGAGCACGGGCGAACCGGAGTTGACCACCACCACCGTGCGCGGGTTCACTGCGGCCACGGCCTCGACCAGCTGGTTCTGCCGGCCGGGAAGGTCCAGGTCCTTGCGGTCGAAGCCTTCGGACTCGATGGCCGCATTGGTGCCCACCACCACGACTGCCACGTCGGCGGTCCGGGCGGCTTCCACGGCGGCGTCGATCTCGGCCTGCGGATCGGCCTCTACGGTCTCTTCACCGAGCAGGATGGCGGTGAACGGGATGACCTGTTCCTTCGGCAGCTGGTATTCGGCCTCGATCCGCACGCTCTGGCCGGCTGTGGTCTCGATGGCGTGGACGGTCTTGGGCGGATCGAACAGGGCTGCGCCGAGGACGTCCGTATCGTCCTCCAGTTCGCTGTTGAACACGTCGGCGCCGTCAAGCGTGAGCCTGATCTGCCCCACCGTCCCGACGCCGAGGTGGTGGATACCAGCCGTTTCGGCGGTCCAGTCCGCTTCCATGCGAATGGAGGCAGCGCCGTCGGGAATTCCAATGCCGAACCAGATCAGGTGCGTTGCCAGGCGGTCCTCGCCGGAGATCTCCGTGCCGTCCGCGGCAAGGAACGTGACGCGGATTCCCGGGACGCCGGAGACCGGGTTGCGCAGCGAGGTGCGGGGGAAGGGCTGGAGGCCCTCTGCCACCTTGGCGCCCCGGACATAGGTGACCTTGACGTCGCCGGGCAATGCCCTCCGCAGTCCCTGCAGCGGCGAGACAGTGTACTTCGGCATCACCGTGGCGCTGCCGCCGCCCTGGGTGCGTGCCTCCTCGGCGTTGTGGCCGATCACCGCCACGCTGCCGAGCTTCGAGGCGTCCAGCGGCAGGATGCCGCCCTCGTTGCGGACCAGCACCGCGCCGCGCACAGCCACTTCACGGGCGACGGCGGCACCGTTCAGCTGCGCGGGAAGCTCCGTTACGGCGGGCGTGAACCCCTCGAGCGAACCGACGCGGGCGGCCAGCCGCAGGATGCGGGTCACCTTTTCCAGGATGGCGGCCCGGCTGACCCGCCCGTCCTCGACGGCGGCCAGCAGCTTGGGTCCCCAGTGGCCCACCGGTCCGGGCATTTCCAGGTCCTGGTGCGCGTTGGCCGCATCCACGGACCGGACGCCGGTCCAGTCAGAGACCACGACGCCGTCGAAACCCCATTCCGTGGACAGCGGGGTTTCGAGGAGCTTGTTTTCGCTCGCTGTGGTGCCGTTGATGGAGTTGTAGGAGCTCATCACCAGCCAGGCGCGGGCCTCCGTGATGGCGTCCTCGAAGGCGGCCAGGTAGAGCTCGCGCAGCGGACGTTCGTCCACCACCGAGTCCGCCGTGAACCGGTCCGTTTCGGCCTCGTTGGCCAGGTAGTGCTTGGGGGTGGCGCCGACGCCCATGGACTGCACGCCGGCAACGTACCCGGCGGCCATGGTTGCAGTGAGCCGCGGATCCTCGCTCATGCATTCGAAGTGGCGGCCGCCCAGCGGGGAACGGTGCAGGTTGATCGTGGGGCCGAGGACGGCGTGCACGCCCTTGCGCCGCGCCTCCTGGCCCAGCACCTGGCCGTAGCGGCGCGCCGTTTCCACGCTCCAGGTGGCGGACAGGGCGGACGACGACGGCAGGGAGACGGAGTCGTGACGCTCATCGAAGTCTTCGCCGCGGACGCCGGACGGCCCGTCCGACATCACCACGCGGCTCAGCCCGATCTCGGGGATGGCGTGGGTGGCCCAGACGTCCGCGCCGGTCAGCAGCTGGACCTGCTGCTCGAGGGTCAGGCTGTTCGCGAGTTCGCGGATCCGTGCCTCGGCATCCGGGTTGGCCGAAGCCGGGGCCAGGACGGCGGGCGACAGGGCGGGATTCATTTATTTGACTCCTTTGATGCGGGTGACGAGGATGGCTCCGACGATGCCGACGGCTGCGCCGCCGAGGAAAAGTGTGGGGTAGCCGCCGAAGGTGATCACCGGGAAGGCGACGGCGGGGACCAGCGACTGCGGGAGGGCCTGGGCGATGTTGAAGACGCCGAAAGTCTTGGCGTTATCAGTCTGCGTGCCAGGCAGGAGGTCGGCGATGAGGGCGACGTCCACAGCGCTGAAGCAGCCCAGCCCCAGTCCGGCGATCGCCTGGCCCGCCAGGACCTGGCCGGTGGTGGAGCTGGTGGCGATGACGACCAGGCCCGCCATCATGATCAGGGCAGAGAGGATCACCATGCCCTTGCGCTTGCCGATGCGGTCGCTGATCCAGCCGCCGAGAAGGCTGGTGGCCACGGTGCCTGCGGCACTGACGAGCGTTGCCTGGAACACCAGGCTGGTGACCTCGGTTTCGGCGACGTGCAGGTGGTCCGTGAAGAAGTACGGCAGGTAGAGGAGCCCGGCGCAGTAGCCGATGTAGACCATGAACTTGGTGAGCCAGGCCCAGCCCAGCCCCGGGTGGATGCGCGGGTTGAAGTAGAACGAACCCAGGATTTCCTTCAGGTTCAGCGGGGCGGGCTTTTCCGTCAGCACCCGGTCCTTGAAGGTGAAGGCGAACGCGATGGCCACAGCGGTGCCCACGACACCGGGCACGACGGCCATCTGCAGCGCGTTATCGAAGAGCTGCGCGAAGAAGGCTGCAGCGACCAGGCCGATGGGAAGGGTCATGCCGATCAGGCCGGACAGGCGCCCGCGCTCAGCCGGTGCGGCCTGGTCCGGAAGTGTTGCCACCAGGGCCGCAAGGGCGGCATTGAACCCGAGCTGGGCAATGACCCAGGCAACCAGCACGGCGGCTACATCCGCGGCGGATCCCAGCAGGAACAGGGACGCGAGCCCCACGAGGGAACCGCCCACGATCCAGGGCTTGCGCATTCCGAACCGTGACGTGGTGCGGTCGCTGAGCCGGCCGAAGAGCGGGTTTGCGAGCAGGGCCACCAGGGCGCCGACGCCCGCAACGAGGCTCAGTGCGCCGGCCCGGGTGTCCGGCGTCGTGATTTCGGAAACCTTGATGGCCAGTACGACCAGGGCGGGTGCGAGCACGGCCATCCAGAGGCCTGCGCTGGCGATCGGCATGCCGATGACGTAGGCGCGGGATGCCTTGGCGGGCGCCGAGGGTGAAGGGGTGGTGCTGGTTGTGGTGTTGATGAGTGGCGTTCCGCTGGCCGGAGAAGCAGCGGAATCCTGGGAAATGGTCTTGACGGCCACATTGCCTCCTGACGAAAAGTGACCCTCCGTTGGGTCCTGACAATGATGGTAGCGATAAAAACCGAGTCTGACTAGATTTTTGCAGAAAAAAGTGAAATACACTGACTCAATGTCAACGTCGAAGCCACGCGGCCAATACGCCAAGGGAGCGGAACGCCGCGAACAGATCATCCAGACGGCCACCGATGTCTTTGCCACGGAGGGCTTCGAGGGGACGGCGCTCAAGCGCGTAGCCGAGCTGGTGGGGGTCAAGGAAGCCACCCTGTTCCACTACTTCCGGGGCAAGCAGGAGCTGCTGACGGCGGTCCTGGCGGAGCGGGACCGGCGCGGCCTCGCCGACAGTGACCAGGAGGATGTTGGCCTTCGGCTGTTGGCGCCGATCGCCGAGCGTAACCGCAAAGAGCCCGGACTCACCACGCTCTATGCCGTGGCTTCAGCGACGGCAAATGATCCCGGGCACGATTCCCACCCCTATTTCCAGGAACGCTACGCCCAGGTGGTGGCGGAGCTGGCCGAGGACATCGGCCGGCGGCAGGGCGCCGGCGAAGTGCGCACGGACGTATCCGCCACGATGCTGGCCCGGCTGGTGGTGGCTGCCTTCGACGGCCTGCAGTTGCAGTGGCTCTATGACAAGAGCGTGGACATGGCCGACGGGCTGACCCAGCTCGTCGACGTCCTGCTCGCTCCGCCCGCAGCCGGCGCCCCCGGCTGACCCGGCGGAGAGTTTTTGTCCAGATAATGGCTCCAAAAGGGGTTCCAAGTGCCATTATCTGGACAAAAACTCTCCCAAGGAGGGGTTAGGGCTTTGCCGGTCCCGTGCTGCCGCGGGCTTCGAGCCGCGGCTGGAACACCGTAGGTCCTTCGGCTGTTGCGTCGGAGGGCACGTTGCGGATTTGGTCCCGCATCCGGTGCCACGCCTGCTGGCCCAGTTCGGTGATCGGAACCGCCGCCGTGGTGAGCGTAGGGGTGGTGTAGCGGGCAAAGGGAATATCGTCGAAGCCGGTCACGGAGATGTCCTCTGGGACACTGACGCCGCGCTCATGGAGCCCGCTCAGCAAGCCCATGGCCACGAGGTCGTTGAAGGCCAGGATGCCCGTGGCCCCGCTGCCAAGGACCGCATCCACTGACTGGTGCCCCGCCTCGAAGGTGGAGCCGCCGTCGAGCATTTGCAGCTCGATCCCCGGGTGGGCCCTGGTGAACTTTTCCAGCCCGGCGAGGCGCAGGCCGTTCGATGCGCTGCGGACCGGGCCGGCCAGGAACGCGAGCCGGGTGTGGCCCAGGCCCACGAGGTGCTCCGCCAGTTCCCGGATGCCCTGGCCGTAATCCACCATGAGGCTGGGCGTATGCGTGTCCACGGTGGTGCGGTTGATCAGCACCATGGGTTGGAGCGACGGCGCCAGCTCCTCCAGTTCGGCGTCGGCCATGCGCGGCGCGCACAGCACCAGGCCGTCGCAGCGGCGGCGTGCCTCGCCGGCAAGGATGGCTTCCTCGCTGGACACTTCGGAGGAATCGGCGATCAGGACGCGGTAGCCATCCTGGGCGGCCGCCATGCTGAGGCCGCGGAGGATGGCCTGGAATGTGGGGTTGGAGAGGTCCGGCACCACAATCCCGATGGTGTCCGTCTTGCCCAGTGCCAGGCTGCGGCCCACCGGGTTCGGCTGGTAATTCAACTCCGTGGCTGCAGCCCGGACCCTGGCGGCGATAGCGGGGTCGACCGTGAAGTTGCCGTTCATGACACGCGAAACAGTCGCATGCGAAACGCCGGCCTTGAGGGCGACATCGGCAATGCCGATTCGCCTGGTGGTGGCTCTCCTGCCCATGTGGCCCCTTTCCGGGCTTCTCCGATGGTTGACGTGACCGCCAGAGTCTTGATACAAAGCTTATAACGCTCCGAGAAAACGCTTTCTCACAATTCTCACCGCACCACTACCGGCCGTCAAGCGGCCAGCGTTCCTGCCTTCGAAAGGGTTACACCGCAATGGGCAACACAGCCAACACCGTCACTCCGGGCAGCGCCTTCGCAGCCGACGCCACAGCCGCCGTCGCAGCCGACGACACAGCCGCCGTCGCAGCCGCCGTCGCAGCCGACGACACAGCCGCCGTCGCAGCCGCCAGCCCTGTCCGCTCCGCCAGCCCTGTCCGCAAGGCGCGGATCGTCCTGATCGGCACGGGCGGCCGTTCCGAAATGTATATTCGGGCCATTCTGGGCAAGCACTCGGACACCGCCGAACTGGTGGCCTTCTCCGACGTCAACCCCGGCCGGGTGGAGTTCTACCAGAAGCTCATCCAGGAACTCGGCGCTGCCGGCCCCGTTGCGTCCTTCGATCCCGCCGACCTCACCGCGTTCATCCGGGACAACGACATTGACCGGGTGGTGGTGACCACCCCCGACTACACGCACGCCGACTACATCGTGGAAGGGCTGGAGGCCGGAGCGGACGTCGTCGTCGAAAAGCCGCTCACCATCGACGCCGAGGGCTGCCGCCGGATCACCAGGGCCGTCGCGGAAACGGGCCGGAACGTGGTGGTCACCTTCAACTACCGCTACTCGCCGCGCAACAGCGCCCTGAAGGAAATCATCCAGAGCGGCGTGATCGGCAAGGTCACCTCGATCGATTTCAGCTGGGTCCTGGACACCGTCCACGGAGCCGACTACTTCCGCCGCTGGCACCGCGAAAAGAAGAACTCCGGCGGCCTGCTGATCCACAAGGCATCCCACCACTTCGACCTGGTCAACTGGTGGATCAACGACGTCCCCGAGCGGGTCTTCGCGTCCGGCGGACTGAAGTTCTACGGGGACAGGAACGCCGCCGAACGCGGCCTCGGCCCCCGCCCGGAGCGGGGAACGCCCGACGCCGGAACCGGCACAGCCGCGAGGGATCCCTTCGCACTGGACCTGCGCGAAGACGAGCGGCTCAAGGCACTCTTCCTCGACAACGAGCACTTCGACGGCTACCGCCGCGACCAGGATGTGTTCACGGCCGGCATCACCATCGAGGACAACCTGGCACTCGTGGTGGAGTATTACGGCGGTCCGCGCCTGAGCTATTCGCTCAATGCCCACAGCCCGTGGGAAGGCTACCGCGTGGCAGTCAACGGCACCGAAGGCCGGGCGGAACTCGAAGTGGTGGAACGCGCGGCTGTGGTGCACAGCACCGACAAGAAGACCGTGGTGGACCCCTCGGCAACGCCCGTCGAGGAAGACGACGCGGTCCGCCGCAACGGCGAACGCCTGGTGGTCCAGCGGCACTGGGAGGCGGCCTACGAGGTCCCGATCGTCAACGGCGAGGGCGGCCACGGCGGCGGCGACGAACTGCTCCTGTCCGATCTCTTCAACGGCCCCGGCGATGACCCCCTGGGACGGCCCTCCGGCTACCTGGACGGACTTCGCTCCGTTTCGGTGGGCATCGCGGGCAACGCGTCCCTGGAATCCGGGCTCCCGGTCAGCACCGCGGACCTGGAGCTCGGCGCCGACCTCCGCCGCGGCGCCTAGCCGGCGTCCGACAATCCAGGCGTCCGACAGTCCCGGCGTCCGTCAACCTAAAGGAACAACCACCATGAGCAGGATTTTTGTCACCGGCGGCTCCGGCCGGCTGGGCCGCAGCGTCGTCGCCGGCCTTGCGGCCGCGGGCCACCACGTCATCTCCGTTGACCGCGAGGCCGTCCCCGCAGCCCAGCTGCCCGACGGCGTCGAGCAGCACACAGCCGACCTTCTGGCGCCGGGGGAGGCAGTGCGCCTCCTGCGCGAAACAGTGCCCGACGCCGTCGTCCACCTTGCGGCGATCGCCGTCCCGTTCAGTGCGCCGGAAGACGTCATCTTCAGCACCAACACGAGGCTGGCCTACGCCGTCGTCAGCGCGGCCACCGAACTGCGCATCGGCAAGATCGTCACGGCGAGCAGCCCCACCGTCCTGGGGTACGGTTCACCGGCCGGCTGGCTGCCGGAGGACTTCCCGGTGGACGAGCGCACCACCCCCAAACCCTGGAACGCCTACGCGCTGTCCAAGCTCATTGCCGAACAGACCGTGCAGATGTTCGCCGCCGCGCAGGGGGATGCCATCCGCTACGCGGCCTTCCGTCCCTGCTACGTGATCTCGCCGGAGGAATGGTCGGGCGCACCCACCCAGCAGGGCCACACCGTCCGCGAACGGCTGGCCGATCCAGCATTGTCCGCGCCGGCCCTCTTCAACTATGTGGATGCACGCGATGTGGCGGACTTCCTGGACCTGCTGCTGGCCAGGATGGACTCCATCCCCAACGGCCAGACCTTCTTCGTGGGAGCCGCCGATGCGCTGGCCACCGCACCGCTGGCCGAATTGATGCCGCAGTTCCTGCCCGGCAGCGCCGAGCTTGCCGCCGGGCTCACCGGCACTACCCCGGCATTCTCGATCGCCAAGGCCCGCGAGCTGCTCGGCTGGGAGCCGAAACGCAGCTGGCGGACCGAACTCAAGACTGAAACCACCCTCAATGACGAGACCCCCGCCGTGCTGGTCACGGCCGGCACAGGATCAAAGGAGACCCCATGAAATTCGACGGCGTACTGTTCTTCCCCGTCACACCCTTCACACCGGAAGGGACCGTGGACGTGGACATCCTCAAGGAACACATCACCTCCCGCCTGCCGCACGGCCCGGGCGGCGTGTTCCCGGCCTGCGGCACCGGCGAATTCCACGCACTGAGCATTGACGAGGTGCGCACCGTGGTGACCGCCGCCGTCGAGGCCGTGGCGGGCCAGGTCCCGGTGGTTGCCGGCGCCGGCGGCCCGCTGGGCCACGCGCTTGCCGCCGCCCGGGTGGCCGAGGAAGCCGGTGCCGACGCCCTCCTGGTCCTTCCGCCGTACCTCGTGACCGGACCCACCGACGGCCTGGTGGCGTACATCGAGGCGGTGGCCGCGGCCAGCAGCCTGCCGGTAATCGTCTACCACCGGGGTAACGCCAAGTACACCGCCGCTTCCATGGCACGGCTCGCCGCCAACCCGAAGGTGATCGGCTTCAAGGACGGGCTGGGCGATGTTGGCCTGGCCCAGGAGATCGTCAGCGCCATCAACGCCAGCGGACGCCAGGACTTCCTGCTCTTCAACGGCCTGCTCACCGCCGAACTGACCCAGGGCGCCTACCGAGGCCTGGGCATCCCGCTGTACTCCTCGGCCGCGTTTGCCATGGCTCCGGAGATCGCCAAGGCCTACTACGACGCCTACATGTCCGGCGACGAGGACCGCCGGCACGCCCTGCTCGATGGCTTCTATGCGCCACTGGTCCGGCTCCGCGACCAGACCCCGGGCTTCGGCGTGTCCCTGATCAAGGCCGGGCTGCGCCTGGGCGGCCTCCCGGTCGGCCCGGTCCGCGCCCCGCTGGTTGACCCCACCGAGGATCAGCTGGTCCAGCTCAAATCCATCCTGGCCAAGGGCTACGAGCTGGCCGGCCGCTAATGGGCTCGCCAGTCGCCGAAGCGCCGGTCGCCTCAGCCGTCCGGACAGCGCCGCGCATCGCCGGTCTGTCCAGCCGCCTCCTCACGGTCCCGCTCCTGCGGAGCTGGGGGGCGGACGCGCCGGAAAACCACGTCATCGTCACCGAAATCCGAACGGACGACGGCGGCACGGGACACGGTTTCTCCTGGACCCCCAACATCGGCCCGCAGGCGGTCAAAGCGCTCCTCGACTTCGACGTCGCGCCCTTCATTACCGGGCTGCCTGCGCACCCCGAGACAGTGTGGGATGCGCTGTGGAAGCGGCTGCACGAAGCCGGCGGCGGGGGACTGACCACCATCGCCATGGCCGGAGCGGACCTTGCCCTGTGGGACCTGCAGGCCCGCCGCGCGCAGACGTCCGTCACCGGACTGCTCGGCCAGCGCCAGGATTCCGTGGAAGTGTACGGCTCCGGAGTGAACCTGCACTATTCCCTCGGGGAACTGATCGCACAGGTGGAACGCTGGGTGGCCGCCGGGCACAACGCCGTCAAGATCAAAGTGGGCAAACCGGACATCCGGGAAGACGCGGAACGCGTGGCGGCTGTCCGGAAAGTCCTGGGCCCGGACCGGAAGCTCATGGTTGACGCCAACCAGCGGTGGGACCTCCCCGCCACGTTCCGTGCCCTGGACGTACTGTCGGAGTTCGGCCTCGAATGGCTCGAAGAACCCCTCCGGGCGGACGACCTCTGGGCCTACCGGCGGCTGCGCAAACACTCACCGGTGCCCATCGCGCTCGGCGAAAACCTGCACACCATCTACCGCTTCCGCGATTTCATCGAGGCGGAAGCGGTGGACATCATCCAGCCCAACATCATCCGCGTCGGCGGAATCACCCCGTTCCGCCGCATCGTGGAACTCGCCCGCACGCACAGCATCAGGGTCATGCCGCACCTGCTGCCGGAACTCTCCGGCCAGCTCGCCCTGACCATGGCCGAACCCACCCTGGTGGAGGACGTCGAGGACGCCTCCTTCGAACTACTCGGCGTGCTCGACGCGCCGTCGCCAGTGCACGTCCGTAACAGCCGGCTCACCCTCGCGGGCAGGCCGGGGCTGGGGTTCGACTTCTCCGGGCCACCCTCCGATCACCAGAACAGGAATTCACTGTGACAACAGCAACCCTCGAACTCAGCGCCCTGACGGCTGCAGCCACCCGGGCGGCCAACGCCGCGGCAGCAGCGTCCGACGTCGAACGGGCCGCCTGGCTGAACGCCGTCGCCGATGCGCTGGACGCCAATGCAGCGGAGCTGGTGGCCATTGCCGACGGGGAGACCCGGCTTGGTGCCGCGCGGCTCACCGGCGAAGTGGCCCGCACCACCGGACAGCTGCGCCTCTTCGCGGCGGTGATCGCCGAGGGCTCCTACCTGGAGGCGGTCATCGACCACGCCGATCCTTCAGCCACACCGCCCCGGCCCGACGTGAGGCGGCTGCTGAAGCCGCTCGGCCCGGTGGCGGTCTTCTCGGCGTCGAACTTCCCGTTCGCGTTCTCGGTGGCGGGCGGGGACACGGCGTCGGCGCTCGCCGTCGGTTGTTCCGTCATTGTGAAAGCGCACTCCGGCCACCCCGGGCTCTCCGAGCGCACGGCGGAGATCGTGACGGACGCCCTGGCCGCAGCCGGTGCTCCCGCAGGCCTGTTCGCGCTGGTCAGCGGCCGGGAGGCCGGCACTGCGCTGGTGCAGGATCCCGCCATCAAGGCCGTGGGCTTCACCGGCTCCATCCCCGGCGGCCGGGCGCTCTTCGACCTGGCGGTATCACGGCCGGATCCCATTCCGTTCTACGGCGAACTCGGCAGCCTGAACCCGGTGGTCATCACCGCGGCCGCGCTGCAGGAACGTGCCGGTGAGCTGGCTTCCGGGCTGGCGGGGTCGTTCACCCTTGGCGCCGGGCAGTTCTGCACCAAGCCGGGGCTGGTGTTCATCCCGGCCGGCACCGATTTTCCGGCGCTGCTGGCGGATGCCGTCCGGGACAAGGACGCGGCACCCATGCTGACGGAACGCATCGCCGAGGCCTACCCGGACGGGCTCAAAGCCGTGGCTGCACTGCGGACGACGGCGGGGCTGCCCGCCGTCCGGGTGGTCAGCGGCCCGGTGGACCAGGATGCTGCGGCGAACGGTGCTGCGCCGGTGGTTTTCGTGACGGGTGCGGCCGATGTGCTGGAACAACCGGAGGAACTGCTGGAGGAGTGTTTCGGCCCCACCACCCTGCTGATTGAATATTCGGGCCCGGACCAGCTGGGCGCGGCACTGGCCCTGGTGCCCGGCAGCCTGACCGCCACCGTCCACGCGCAGCCGGGCGAGGACATTTCGGAACTTGTGGAGTACCTGTCAGGCCTCGCCGGCCGGGTGCTGTTCGACAGCTGGCCCACCGGCGTTGCGTTGAACTGGGCCCAGCAGCACGGCGGGCCGTACCCGGCCACCACATCGCTGTTCACGTCGGTGGGCGCGACGGCGGTACGGCGCTTCCAGCGCCCCGTGGCCTACCAGGACGCTCCGGAGACAGTGCTGCATCCCGCCCTGCGGGAAGACAACCCGCTGGGCATCCCGCGCCGGGTTGACGGTGTGCTGGTGCTGCCCTAGCGGTACCGGCGACGGCTGCGCTGACCGGTTCGAGGGAAGGCGACACAGGAAAATCACCCTCCGGAAACGTTGCTGCAATCTTGCCGGGGGATGCTGATCCCAGGAGCAGCACCAGGGGAGGGGCTCATCGTGGATACAGGCGGCAATACGATCGTCAGGACAAGTTCGGAGTTGTCGGTGGGGGAGGAAATCGAGGCCTGGCACAAGGGCCGGTTGTTCCACCGGGGACGGGTGACTGAAACGATTCCCACAACGGACCTGTTCTGGATCGTGGACTCGCGGACCGGGACGCGCAAGCTGCTGGACGTCGAAGCGCTCGAGATCGTCAGGGTCGAAAAGGTAGCGGCGGTTGAACCTGCCCGGGTTGAACCTGCCCGGGTTGAACCGGCCCGGGTTGAACCTGCCCGGGTTGAACCGGCCCGGGTTGAACCGGCCATCCGAGAATCAGGCCGGGTGGACAAGGCGGTTCGCGCGGAGCGGTTGCCCGCTCCGCGCGCGGCCCGGCGTGAACCGCACGTCGTGTGGTTCTCCAACGCCTGAGGCGCCGCCTGTTCAGCGGCCGCTTGCGGCGGGGTCGGGGTGGCTGATGCCGTCAGGCGTAACCTGCAGCACCCGTGCCGTGGAGATGTCATAGAACAGCCCCGCGACATGGACGCGTCCTGACTCGAGCGGTTCCCGCAGGCCGGGGTGACGCTGCAGCCTGTCCAGCTGGACGGCAACGTTCACCATGGCCAGCTGGTCGACGGCGCCGTACCCGGCCTCCGCTGCGGCCGCCTGGACGGGGTGCCCTTCGCGGAGGGCCTCGAGGCTTGGCCGGGCGTGGTCAAGCCAGACGTCGATGGCACCGCGCCCGCCGGAGCCTTCCGCATCCGCCCACAGGGCGGTCATGGCGCCACAGGCGGAATGCCCGCAGACCACGATGGACTCCACGGAGAGCTCGTTGATGGCAAACTCAAGGGCTGCCTCGATGGAGGCGTCGCGGCCGTCGTCGCCCACCACGTTGCCCACGTTGCGGACCGTGAAGAGGTCGCCGGGGCCGCTGCTGGTGATGAGGTTCGGAACCACGCGGGAGTCCGCGCAGGCAACAAACAGCGTGCCTGGATCCTGGAACGTGGACAGTTCCTCCACGTGCGGTCGCACCAGGTGGGCGTTGCGGCGGTGGTAGTTGTCGACGCCTGTGAGCACCGAGCGCAAGGGCCCGGGAATTTCCGGCCCTGCAGCGTCGGGCCCGTGGGCTGCGTGCCCGGAAAGGAGCCGCCGTTGCCAGCTGCGCCAGGGAGCAAACCCGCTCCGCAGGGCGGAGCGCGAACTGCCGCGGCTCGGCGGGCCCGCCTGTGCATCGTGGAGCGATGCAGTGCCGCTTTCCTCAATGACCACTGTGCCGCCGTTGCCCACGTGCCGGTTGCGCCAGGCATCCAGGGTGTCGTGGACGGGGTGGTCCAGGAAGTCCACTTCCAGCTCCACCGTCACGTAGGCGCCGGCGGGAACCGAGGCCAATACTGCACTCAGCCGCGGAAGCGAGAGGAAACTGCAGGACCCGTCGATGACAACGCGCCAGCGGTTCCCGTCGCCGGTGCCGGTCGGTTCCGCATGGATGCTGGCCCGCGCCACACGCCAGAGCACCAGGGCAACGGCCAGGACCAGGCCGGTCAGGACGCCCGCGAGCAGGTTGACGAAAACCACGCAGAACAGGGTGACGCCGTAGACCGTGAGGTCCCCGGTCCGCCGTGCTGTCCGGATATCTGCCGCCCGGACCAGGCGGGAGCCGATCACAATCAACAAGCCTGCGAGTACAGCCTGCGGAATCAGCTGGATGAGGCCCGCCAGCAGCAGCGAGAAGACCAGCACCCAGACGCCGTGGAGTATTGCGGACTTACGCGTCCGGGCGCCGGCCTCGAGGTTGGTGGCGCTCCGGACGATGACTCCGGTGACGGGCAGGCCCCCCAGCATTCCGGAGGTCACATTGGCGGCGCCCTGGCCCAGGAGTTCGCGGTTGAAGTCCGTCCGCGGCCCGTGGTGCATCTTGTCCACGGCCACGGCGGAGAGCAGGGATTCAACGCTGCCAATCAGCGCCACGGTCATCACGCCAATGACCACGGCGGTCCAGTTCCCGCCCGGCATCTCGGGAAGCGACAGCGCGGCCAGGAGGGAACCGTCAAAGGTGATCCGGTCCACGTTGAAGGGCAGGGACAGGCCGGTGGCGGCGATCACTGCCACCAGCGGACCGGGAACCCGGCGTACAGCCGCGGGAAGGTGCTTCCAGGCGAGCAGCAGGGCGATCACCACCGCGCCAAGGACGGCTGCGGCGATGTCGGCGGCGAAAAAGCTGCCCGGCATGGCCATGATGTTCTCCCAGGCCTCGCTGGCAGACTCGGCGCCAAGCATGACGTGCACCTGCTGCAGCACGATGGTGATGCCGATGCCGGCGAGCATGGCATGGACCACCACCGGTGCAATAGCCAGCGCAACGCGGCCTACCCGGGCGAGCCCGAGCAGCGCCTGGAGAACACCGGCGGCCGCCGTGATGGCGCAGGTGGCCGGCCAGCCGAACTGGTCGATCAGGCCGGCAACAATGACCGTCAGCCCGGCGGCGGGTCCGCTGACCTGCAGCGGTGAACCACCCAGGCTGCCGGCGACGATCCCGCCCACGGCAGCCGCAATCAGGCCGGCCATGACCGGGGCGCCGGAAGCGGCCGCGATACCCAGCGACAGCGGGACGGCCACGAGGAACACCACCAGCGATGCCGGCAGGTCCCAGCGGAGTCCGGTTGTCAGGAACGTGCGGAGGCTTTTTGGATCGCGCCCGGCTGGATGGGGACTCGTTGGAGCATCGGGGTGCGGGGCGGGCGGGTCCGTTGTGGCGGGTGCTGATGGCATGGCAGTCCTTCGCTGGTGCGTCGCGGTCCCGTGCAACGCTATTGACGCTCCAGTTCAGCCCGCAAGGGCACATGTCGTGAGAAAAAACACGCCGGAAAACGCCCCTGGGCGCCGTAACGGAGGCTCAACAGTCCCGGAGTTACGCCACCGTCGGGCGGCGGAGCCGCTCCGCTGACAGCCGCCGGAGACCCCGCCGAATCGGACTCGGTTTTCAAGTCAAATCCAATTGATGGGGTATCACTTCGGCTGCCAGGGCGGAAAAATCTACCGCTGGTTTCGGCCAAAAGCACTCACCGGTCTATACCGGTGACTCCATGTTGCGTACTCACAGCTCCAGGGTCAGCGGCCGCCGGATGCCGTTGACGACGGCGGCAGGCCAGCGGGGATCCACGCTGAGGACGGTGATCCCCGACTCGGTGAGCTGCACCGTGTCCTCGATCTTGACTCCCGGGCCGGAGGGGTTCCAGGTGAAAGTCTGGCCGAGCACCACGGTGTCATTGGTGGCCGGGGTAGCCCGGGGATCCCGGCCTGCATAGCCGGCCGGACCGCCCTGATGGTGGCGGGTCCACTGGTCGGCGCCGAAGCCGTGCCGGAAGTAGGCTTCCTGGATTTCCGCGAAGATACCGTCGAGCCGTGCGCCCGGGACGGTGGCATCAAAGATGTCCGCCTCCACCGCGGCAATCCGGACTTCAGCGTCGAGCTCGTCCGGTGTCCCGGCGTCGAACCGCACCCAGCGGGTCACGTTGGCCACCAGGCCGTTGCGGCGTGCGCACACCACCGCCATGGCCCGCCGGCCGATCGGCGCGTGCGTGGGCAGCGGATGACGGAACCCGCTGCGGCCGGCGCCATTGCAGAGGAGCACCAGCGGCTCGGCCCCCATGGCCACGATCCGCGCGGCCAGGGCGGAGGCAACACCGAACTCCGTGGTTTCCGGCGTGGCTTCCGAGAGGACATCGGTCATTGCGGCCGCCCCCTCGGCGCACAGCCGGGCATACCGCGCACTCTCGCCGGGCAGGAACTGTTGGCGGGCGGTCCGCAGTTCCGCGGCAACATCGGCTTCGGCAAGCGGCGTGCCGCCGGGGGCGAGCATGGCTGCGGCAGCGTGCAGCTGACCGTGCCACGGCACTGTGTGGAGGGCGACGCCGTCGGGCAGTTCCTCCGCCGCGATCCGGGCGGCCTCGTTGTTGAAGGTGACCAGGTGGTCGCCGTCGCGGTCCACCAGCATCGCGGCGATGGGGTCGCCGGCCAGGCTGATATGGACGCGGCTTCCGTCCAGGTACCAGGTCAGCGCCGTGTTGGTGGTGAGCAGGATCGAGTCCCGGCCCGCTGCGTCCAGGATGTCCAGGACGCGCCGGCGTTTGACGGCGCGGTCGGCCGCATTTCCCGCGGCTCCTTCTCCTGCTGCGGCAACGAGCGGTGCCTGCGGTGTTTGCTCAGTTTGCTGTGTAACGGTGTTCATGCGGATTCCCCCAAAGTAGTGATCAGCTGTTCGATGTCGCGGGTGGACAGGAGTCCGTCGGCCACGAGGACCGTGACGGTCCGGTGCAGCGGCCGGGCGTGGCTGGCCGTTGCCCGCTGCTCCCACGCCAGGGACAGTCCGACGCCGGGATACCCGGCGAGGCGGACAAACCACGGGTCGCCGGGCTGCCCAGGTTCCTGCCGGGGCAGGAAGACGAGGGTGGCCGGACCGCCGTCGTGCTCCCCGTTCCGGAAGGTGCCCGACCACGCCAGCCACGGCGCCTCAACGGAGGGGACCGTGCCGTGCACGGCATCTTCCCCGTCCGCGGCGGCCGTCCAAACCTGTGCCGCGGCGACGGTGGGAAGGCGCCAGAAGAAGCCGCCGTAGCCGCCCTGCGGCCGGCCGTTGGAGCCCGGGCTGCCCAGCGTGACCGGGTCCGGCCCCGCCGGGGCGAGGATGAAGTCGAGCGTGAGCCGCCAGGTGGAGGAGTCGACGGCGGCCCAGCTCCACGTGCGCTGTTCGTGGAGGAGGGGTTTTCCGTCCGGCCCGAGCCAGCCCAGGGTTTCGGCCAGCCTGCTGCCGGCACTGTCGTGCTCCGCCGCAAGCGTGACGATCCGCCCGTGGTCCTTCCGCCACACATAGGCTCCGGCGCCGGGGGTGAAGGTGCGGCCGCCCCAGAAGTTGACGCCGTCCACGTCCTGGATGGCCACGCCCGCTCCCAGGTGCCAGACGTGGTCCTCCGGCAGGTGGTCAGTCACCACGGTGCCGGCCAGCGTTGCTACCGGATGCAGGTACGGGCGCGGCGATGACGTCGGAGTGATCCGGCCGCCGTCCGCCCTCCTCGCCACGACCTTCCCGTTCACCGCAAACACCGGTTGCGTCCCGGCTGCCGGCAGCTCGCGCGCCCAGGGCACGCCCAGCTCCGCAAAGGTGGCCTGTGCCGCCGCGGCCCGGCGCACCAGGTGGCTGATTCCGCGGACCACCGGGCGGGCGTCGTCGCCCTCGCCCTGCCAGGACACGTGCCCGGCGCCAATCGCGCGGGGCGGCTCCGCTCTCCGGATGGCTTCGAGCACTCTCATGAAGGCGCCGTTCCCGGCCAGCGGGCTGAGCAGTCCACGCGCCCCGGGAGAGCGCCGGGCCGCCAGGAGGTTTTCCAGCAGATCGGTGCGGCCGAATGTTTCGGTGCGCTCGCCGTCGGGCGTTGTGATTGTCAGCCGGTCCTCGGTGTAAAAGAATTCAGCCCGTCCCAGGGTGCCGTGGATGGTGACACAGGGTGCGGTCTGTTTGTCGGCGCACAGGGTGAGGGCGCAGAGGAGGACCACTCCGCCGGCAGTGCGCACTCGGATCACCGAGGTGTCATCGCTTTCGGTCGCGTGGGCACGGTACAGGTCCGTCTCCACGGAGACGACGTCGTCCGCCAGCGCCGCGCCGGCCATCCGCAACCCGGTGGCCACCGCATGCGCCAGGGCATTGGTGGCCACCCCGTCCACCACGTCGGTACCGTCCAGGCTGCGTTTGCCCGCCCAGCGTGAACGTTTGAAGTAGGCCCTGGTGCGAACCCAGGTGCCGACGGCGCCCACGCCGCGGACTTCGCCGATTTCACCGGACTCAACGAGCCGGTCCAGCGCCGGCAGGGCATGGGAGCCGAGGCTTTGGAAACCCACCTGGACCAGCCTGCCCGACTCCTCCGCGGCAGTCAGCACGTCGGTGAACTGGGCCAGCGACGCCATGGGCGGCTTCTCCACGTAGACGTCCGCCCCGGCCGCGATGGCCGCCAGGGCCAGCGGCGCGTGCGTCTGGATGGGGGTGGCCAGGACGACGACGTCCGGCGCAGGCCCTGCGGCGAGGAGCTCCTCCAGCGAGGTGAACGTGGCCACGCCGTGAGGAAGCGTCCCCTCGGCCGGCGGGCGGGGGTCCGCCACCGACACAAGTTCCACACGGTCCAGTCCGGCGAGGCGGGCAAGGTTGTCCAGGTGGCGGGCCCCGTAGCCGTGCGCGCCGACGAGGGCCACCCGCGGGACGGCGCGGTCCTCCGCCGCCGGGGCATGGTCGTTGGTGCCGGCGCTGTCGGTCGATGCGGCGCTGTCAGTCGATGCGGCACTGTTCGTTGTGCCGGCGCTGAAGTTTTCGGGTGTCATGACTGTCCGTTCTGGCGGGCGGAGGCAAGGGGAGCGGGGGAAAGATGCTGCTGCAGGAAGGCGGCGGCCTCGTCCTGCATGTCCGTGGTGAAGGCGTGCCCGCCCGGCCAGAAACTGCCGGTATAGCGGCCGGTGCCACTGGCCCCCAGGATGGCGTCGGCGTCGCGCATCCCGTCCTCGGGGAACAGCTCGTCGGCCAGCGCGTACTGCACCAGGAAGCGGTCCGCCGTGGAACGTGCTGCCAGTTCGGGAAAGTCGCCCAGCCGTGACAGGCCCGGCGTCTGCAGGAGCCAGGAATGCGCATCCAGGTAGGCCGGGACCAGCGACCGGTACGTGGTCATCATGCACGTGACCACAAAACTGCGGATGAGCGGGCTGAGCGCGGCCAGCATCACGGACCGCCCGCCTCCGCCGGAGAATCCGATGCTCCCCAGCCGCCCGGCGTCCACGCCCGGGAGGCCGGCAAGCACCTTGAGGGCCGCGAGGTCGTCGTGCGCCACCATTCCGGCGAAGCTCGTTCCCAGCAGGCCGGACGCCTTCGCCACGGTGTCCTCGTGCGCCGCCGCAGCGGCGTCATACAGTTCCGCTGCGGAAGGCACGACGCCGGCCTCCCGCCACAGTGCCTTGCGGCCCTCGACGACGGCGGCTGTCCGCCACGGCGGCGTGCCGAGATCGAAGCGGCGGCTGCCCCAGGAGAACGTGTCGTGGGCCAGGACGGCGAAGCCCTGCGCTGCCAGCCAGATGGCAAACGGGCGGCCGCCATAGAGCCGCTGCTGGAGGTCCGCGGCACGCGGGTCCACCAGTCGGTCCGCGCCGCCGGACTTGATGCCTGCGTGGCAATGCAGCGCCAGCACTCCCGGCAATGGTCCGGTCCGCCCGGCCGGCCGCACAAACCAGGCGCCGGTGCGGGGCCCGAAGCCCAACTGCCAGCTGACCCGCGACGTAGTGACGCCGTCGTGCGTTTCCTCCGACTCCAGCACCACGGAATCCCGCACCGCGGCGGGGTCTGCCGGGGCGGCCGGAACACCCAGGGCATCTGCCAGTTCCTGCCCGGCGGAAGTTTCCGCAATGTGCCGCCGGCGGGTGCCCACGTAGGAAGGCCAGTCCTCGTAGCCGCCGATGGTGCTGGGCCGCCGCTCCGGACCGGCGCCTGGAGAGTCCAGGGTGCCAAGGGAGTCCGGGATGCCGGCTGTGTCCTGCGTGCCGGTAATGTCAGGGGTGCCGGGATTCATCGGCGCGGCCTGCCGGGTGCAAACATCATTGTCCTGCCTCTCGCAGATGCTCTGACCCGGAAGGTACCGAAGTCAGAAAACGCTTTCTCAAAAATTAGCAAAAGGCTGTACAGCGGTCAAGAAAGCGTTTACTTTGGTACAAAGCCGCTGTTGGCCCGGTCCCTCCGGAAGCCAGTCAGGCGGGTGGTGCCGGAACTGATCGGCGCGGGCCCGTGACGGCGAATGCACTTCACACCAGCACGCCGTGGAAGGCCACGATGACCAAAGGAGACCACATGGCCGCACAGCATTACCCCGGGACGCCGGCAGGCGTCCGTCAGCCGAGGGGGAGGCAATGAGCGCCATCAGCGAATTGTCCTCCATCAGCCGGCGCAAAGGGCCGGCGACAGCCGAGGAGAAACGCGCGAACCGCCGCGACAACAAGGCGGCCTACATCTTCCTGCTGCCATGGCTGATTGGTCTTGTGGCCATCACCATCGGCCCCATGATCATGTCCCTCTACCTGTCCTTTACGGACTACAACCTGCTGCAGCCGCCGGAATGGGTGGGGCTGGACAATTTCACCCGCATGCTGGAGGACGCACGGCTCCACAACTCACTCCGCGTGACCTTCACGTATGTGCTGGTCGGCGTCCCGCTGCAGCTTGCGGTTGCGCTGCTGATTGCCCTGGTGCTGGACAAGGGTCTTCGCGGCCTGCCGTTCTACCGGTCCATCTTCTACCTGCCGTCCCTGCTCGGCGGCTCGGTGGCCGTGGCCATCCTCTGGAAGCAGATCTTCGGAACCTCCGGCCTGGTGAACCAGGTGCTGGCCATGTTCGGCATCACCGGACCCGGCTGGATCTCGGATCCGTCCACGTCGCTGGGATCCATCATCCTGCTCCACGTGTGGACTTTCGGTAGCCCCATGATCATCTTCCTGGCCGGGCTGCGCCAGATTCCCAATATGTACTACGAGGCGGCCGAGGTTGACGGAGCCACCACGCTGCAGAAATTCTGGCGCATCACCCTGCCGATGCTGAGCCCGATCATCTTCTTCAACCTCGTCCTGCAGATCATCGGGTCCTTCCAGTCCTTCACCCAGGCGTTCATCGTCTCGGGAGGCAACGGCGGGCCGTCCGACTCCACCATGTTCTTCACGCTTTACCTCTACCAGAAGGGATTCGGCCAGTTCGACATGGGGTACGCCTCCGCGATGGCCTGGTTCCTCCTGGTGATCATCGGCGCTTTCACGGCCATCAACTTCATCGCTTCAAAGTATTGGGTGTTCTACGATGACTGAACTACAGACCTTGCAGGCTCCGGAGAAACTGCCGTCCTCCGGAGGCAAAACCAGGGGCAAAGGCCCCCAGGGCGGCAGCCGGAAACGCGAATCCCGCGGATCGCTGGCCTTCAGCCGCAGCGCGCGCATCAAGGCCCTGTCCAAGCATGCCGTCCTGATCATCACCGGCGGCATCATGATCTACCCGCTGCTGTGGATGGTGGTGTCATCACTCCGCCCCAACGAGCTGATCTTCCGCGAACCCGGCCTCTGGCTCAACAGCCTGGAAATGGGCAACTACACCGACGGCTGGTCCGCGCTGACCCACCCCTTCGGGCACTACATGCTCAATTCGGCAGTGGTGGTGATCGGTTCCATCCTGGGCAACCTGATCTCCTGCTCCATGGCCGCCTACGCCTTCGCCCGGCTGCAGTTCAGCGGTAAGAAGCTGTTCTTCGGCGTGATGCTCCTGACCATCATGCTGCCGTTCCACGTGATCATCGTGCCGCAGTACATCCTCTTCTCGCAGATCGGCTGGGTGAACACCTTCTGGCCGCTGATTGTGCCCAAGCTCCTTGCTACGGACGCGTTCTTCGTGTTCCTGATGGTGCAGTTCATCCGGGGCATCCCCAAGGAACTGGATGAAGCGGCGAGGATCGACGGCGCCGGCCACCCGCGCATCTTCCTGCGCGTCATCCTGCCGCTGATGGTGCCCGCCCTCGCCACCACCACCATCTTCACGTTCATCTGGACCTGGAACGACTTCTTCGGCGCCCTGATCTACCTGACGGATCCGGAGATGTTCACCGTGCCGGTTGCCCTGCGGGCGTTTGTGGACTCGCAGTCGGCCACCAGCTGGGGCTCGCTCTTCGCCATGTCCATCGTGTCCCTGCTGCCGGTGTTCCTGGTGTTCCTTTTCGGCCAGCGCTTCCTCATCAAGGGGATCGCGACGACCGGCATCAAGTAGATCCTGCTGGTCCTTGCAGTTCCCGCCGGGGTGGATGGGTGTTCGTTGCCCGTCCACCCCGACTCATGGGGCGTGCACTTGAAATTGGCCCGCCGAACATCTTGTATTACAAGTACCTCGCTTGTATTCTTAGTCACGAGAAAGCGTTTTCTGAGCGACTTTCCAGACCATCCAGTGTCGAACCCATCAGCTTTCAAGATCAAAGAAGATCGGAGAATCCAGTGCCGCTATTTTCCCGCCCTGCCTCAGCCGCCAGTCGTGGCGCAGCAGAGGCAACGTCCGCCCGGGCCGGACGGAGGCTGCGCCGAACCGGCGCGGTCGCCGCAGCTGCCGCCGTCGTGCTGGCCCTCAGCGCCTGCGGCGGGGGAGCCGCCCCGCAGAGTGCCGACGGCAAAGTTGAACTCCGTTTCTCCTGGTGGGGAGGGGACAAGCGGGCGCAGCTGACGCAGGCCGCGATTGCTGCCTTCGAAGCCGAGAACCCGAACATCAAGATCAAGCCGGAGTTCGGCGACTGGAGCGGCTACTGGGACAAGCTGGCCACCCAGGTCGCGGCCAATGATGCCCCGGACATCATCCAGATGGACGAAAAATATATCACGGAGTACTCGAGCCGCGGTGCCCTGCTGGACCTCTCCAAGTACGACATCGACACGTCCAAGTTTGACGAAGCCGCCCTCAACGCCGGCAAGAACGAGGACGGCCTGACGGGCATAGCCGCAGGCATCAATGCAGCGACCATCCTGGCCAACCCGGCCGTTTTCAAGGCTGCGGGAGTGGAGCTTCCGGATGACAGCACCTGGACATGGGAAGACTTCGAGCGCATTTCCGCCGAGGTCACCGCGAAGTCGCCGAAGGGTACCTACGGTGCGGCGGCCTACGGCACGGACGAAGCGTCGCTCGGCGTGTGGCTCCGGCAGAACGGCAAGTCGCTGTACACCAGCGACGGGAAACTCGGCTTCGAGCCGGGCGACATCGCCGAGTGGTGGGCGTTCCTGAAGCAGCTGAGCGAGAAGAAGGCCGTCCCGTCAGCCTCCGAGGTGGTCGAGGCCGAGGCGGCACCGCTGGACCAGAGCGGCCTGGCGACAGGCAAGAACGGGCTCGCATTCTGGTGGTCCAACCAGCTGCCGGCGCTCGAGAAGGCTGCCGCAGGAGAGCTGCAGATTCTGCGGTTCCCGTCCAAGACCGGCACGTCCGCTGATGCGAACCTTTGGTACAAGGCCTCCCAGTTCTGGTCCGCCTCTTCCCGCACCAAGCATCCTGAGGAAACCGCCAAGTTCATCGACTTCCTGGCCAACAACACCAAGGCCGGCGAGGCACTCCTGGCCGACCGCGGCGTCTACCCCAACTCCGAGGTCCGGGCGGCCATCGAGCCCAAGCTGACGCCCGCCGATATCAAGGTGGTCAAATTTATCGACCAGATCAAGGACGAGCTCGGTGAAGCCCCGGCGCCTCCGCCGAAGGGCGCCGGCGCCATCCAGGAGATCGTCAAGCGGTACACCTCCGAGGTCCTCTTCGACCGGCTGTCCACCGAGGAGGCCGGCAAGAAGGCAGTCGACGAAATGAAGTCGGCCATCAGCTAGCAGTCCTGCTGAACGTGCCCCCATCCGATCCTTGTGAATCGGGTGGGGGCACTTCTGCATGGTGCTCCTTGGTGCCAGGTCAGTCCTCCGCGACCACCGCCACGGCACCGGCAGGAACCATCCCGGTGAACCGTTCGCCGGACAGCAGCTCAGTCCCTGCCACCCGGACGGTTGCGTCGGTGCGGGAGTGGTTGATGGCGAACACGAAGCTTGTGCCATCCGCGTTGCGCCGCCGCGTCAACTCGACTCCCTGGTCCGCCCCGGCCACTGCGGCAACTCCCGACTCGTCCAGCAGCCGATCGACCAGCGCCTCGATGCCGTCCCGGTCGGGGAAGGTGGCCAGGTACCAGGCCGCCCCGGCTCCCACGGAGCGCCGCGTCAGGGCAGGAGCGCCTTCAAGGGGGTATTCGGTGAATGCCGAAACCACCTCCGCGCCGGCCGCGTGCACATGCTCGCTCCACACGCGTCCCACACCGCCATCGCTGAGCTTGGCGGTGGACCCGGCCAGCAGCGGATAAAATTCCTCCACGCTGACGCCCAGCAGGTCACGGAACGCGCCCGGATAGCCGCCGAGCCGGACGTGGTCCTGCTCATCGACAATCCCGCTGAAGTAGCTGACCAGGATGGTTGCGCCTTCCCGGGCAGCGGAAGCGATGTTCGCGGCGGCGGCGTCGGTGACGTTGTACAGGGTGCATACCAGCACCAGTGCGTAGCCCGCCAGGGACGCGGAGGGGTGCACGAAGTCAGCCGACACCCCGCGCAGGAATAGTGAACGGTGGAAGTCGCGCAGCAGGTCCAGGTATCTCACGTCAACGCTGGGCTTGGAGTCGATTTCGCTCGCCCACCAGGCCTCGTAATCGAACACGACCGCCACCCGGGATTCGACGCGGGAGCCCTTGACCGGCGCCAGCTTCTGCAGTGCCGCGCCAAGCCCCACCACCTCCCGGAAGATCCGGGTTTCCCGCCCGCCATGCGGAACCATGGCGGAGTGGAATTTCTCCGAGCCGGCGAAGCTCTGCCGCCACTGGAAAAACATCACGGCGTCCGCGCCGCGGGCCACATGCGCCAGGGAATTGCGGAGCATTTCGCCGGGCATCTTGGGCTGGTTGCGGGGCTGCCAGTTGACGGCCGACGTCGAATGTTCCATCAGGATCCACGGGTGGCCGCCCGCAACACCCCGCGTAAGGTCCGCGCTGAACGCGAGTTCGATCTGCCGCTCGGGATCGGCGGCCACGAGGTAGTGGTCGTTGGCGATCACGTCCAGGTCCTTGGCCCAGTCGAAATAGTCCATGGACTTGGTGGCGCTGGACACCATGAGGTTGGTGGTGGCCGGCACGCCCGGCGTCACGTCCCGCAGCACTTCGAGCAGGGTGCGGTAGTAGTCCATCAGGGACCAGGAACTGAAGCGCTGGAAGTCGAGCTGCTGCCCCGGATTCAGGGTGGACGGTGCGGCGCCGGGCGGCAGGATCTCCTCGAATGAGGCGTAATGCTGGGACCAGAAGGCCGTGCCCCACGACGCGTTCAGCGCCTCAATGTTCCCGTAGCGCCGTTCCAGCCAGGCGCGGAAGGCGGCCGCGTCCTCGTCCCCGTAAAACTCCGATACGTGGCAGCCGAGTTCGTTGTCCACATGCCACAGAGCCAGCGCCGGGTGGTCCTTGTATCGTTCTGCCAGCGCCCTGGTGATGCCCGTGGCGTACCGCCGGTAAACGGCCGACGACGGCGAGTAGTGCCGACGCGAGCCCGGCCCCAGCACGGTTCCGTCAGCCGTGACCGGGAGGATTTCCGGGTGTTTGCGGACAAGCCAGGCCGGGGGAGCTGCTGTAGCGGTGGCGAGGGCTACTTTGATACCAGACGTCGCCAGGTTATCCAGGACCTCGTCCAGCCAGCCAAAGTCGTAGGTGCCCTCCGTCGGCTCGAGCAGCCCCCACGAGAAAATGCCGACGCTGAGGAAAGTGACGCCCGCTTCCTTCATCAGCTCCAGGTCCTCCAGCCGCGTGCTCACCGGCCACTGCTCCGGGTTGTAGTCGCCTCCGTAGGCGATGCCGTCGAGGCTCTTCCAAACAGCTGGCGGAGCGGATTGTTCCTGCGGTGACATGAGACTCCTTTGTCGGTTCCGGTAAGCGTTCCCGGCGTGAAAACAGATCTTTGGAAAACGCTTGCCCAAATCTGGGAATGGGGATATTGTATCGTTTCAGAAAGCGCGTGTAAGCCGGATCACTACTCACGTTGTAGAGAATACTAGGAATCGCGCTTACACAACTGAGCAAGGAGGCTCTTATGATCAGCAGAAGGAATTTCCTCACCACCGTGGCCCTGGGCACCGCGTCTGCCGCCGCGCTGGCGGCTTGTGGATCCCCCGCTCCCGCCCAGACAGGTTCGGCGGAGAATCCGGTCACCATCAACTACACCTGGTGGGGCAACGACGATCGCGCTAAGCGCACCCGCCAGGCCATCGACCTGTTCCAGTCAAAGAACCCGGACATCAAGGTCAACGGCAACTTCACCGACTTCGCCGGCTACTGGCAGAAGCGCGCCACCGAGGCGGCCGGCGGCGGCCTGCCCGACGTCATGCAGTGGGACCTTTCCTACCTGCGGGACTACGGCCAGCGGAACCAGCTCCTGGACCTGGGCACGGTGAAGATCAACACCGACGCTTTCGAGAAGTCACTCCTCCCCTCCGGCCAGATCCGCGGCAAGACCTACGGCATCCCCACCAGCACCAACGCCTTCGCCGTGTACTACGATCCGGCCAAGCTCGCGTCCCTGGGCATTGCCGAGCCGGACGGCACCTGGACCTACGACGAATACAACGCGTTCCTGGCAGAGGTCGGCGCCAAGGGCAACGGCGCCCTGTTCGGTGGCACGGACTACACCTCCATCTGGTGGATGTTCAACATCTGGCTGCGCCAGAACAACATCGAAGCCTTCACCGAGGACGGCAAGCTCGGGTTCACCAAGGAAGACCTCAAGAAGTGGTGGAACGTCACCGCCGACCTGCGCGGCACTCCCGCCCTTGTCTCGGAGGAAAGAGTCACCCAGCTGGCGCCCAAGTCCCCGTTCGGCTCCAACGTCACGGCAACGGAAGCCACCTGGGACAACTTCATGGCCGCGTACCTCGGGGACAGCGGTGCCAAGGAACTCAAACTCGTTCCGGTTCCCTCCGATGACAAGGACAACCTGGGCCTCTTCCTCAAGCCCTCCATGCTGATGGTTGCCAGCGCCAAGACCAAGTACAAGGACGCCGCCGCCCGGTTCATCGACTTCATGGTCAACGACCCCGAAGTGGGCCAGATCTTTAAGACCTCCCGCGGCGTTCCGGCGTCGAAGACCCAGCGTGACGGCACCACCTTCGAAGGCACCGACAAGCTGGTGGTTGAGTACGAGAAGTCGATCGAGAAGTACCTCAAGGACGCCCCCGAGCCGCCCATCGTCGGCTTCGGCACGCTGGAAGCCTCATTCAAGCGCATCGCCGCCGACCTCAACTACGGCAAGCTGACCGTCGACTCCGCGGCTGACGCCTGGTTCAAGGAAGCCGAAGACCTCATCAAGCAGAACGCCTGATCCAGTCGTTCGCAACTGACGGAAAATTCACATGACTCAAAGCCCAACCCTCAGCAGGCGTTCCTCGTCCGCCCCCGCGCTGCGCAAATCCAAGCAGCGCGGGGCCGACGCCCGCGCCGGCTACACCTTCCTGCTGCCCTGGCTGCTGGGATTCATCGCCCTCACCGTGGGTCCCATGATCTCCTCGCTCTACCTGTCCTTCACCAACTACAACCTGTTCGACCCGCCCAAATGGATCGGGCTGGACAACTACACCACCTTGTTCCAGGACGAGCGGTTCCTGCAGTCCGTGGGCGTGACCGTGGGCTACGTGGTCTTCGGCACCCCGCTCAAGCTCGCCGCCGCACTGGCAGTCGCCATGCTGCTGAACAGCAAGCGCAAGGGCCAGGGCTTCTACCGTTCAGCGTTCTACGCCCCGTCCCTGATCGGCGCGTCCGTGTCCATTGCGATTGTGTGGAAGGCGATGTTCGGGGATGCGGGCCCCGTGGACCAGGGCCTGTCCTTCTTCGGCATCAACCTCGGCGGCTGGGTGGGCAACCCGTCCATGACCATGCCGATGTTCATCCTGCTGACCGTCTGGCAGTTCGGCGCCCCGATGGTGATCTTCCTGGCCGGCCTGAAGCAGATCCCGGCCGACCTCTACGAAGCCGCCTCGATGGACGGCGCGGGCCCGGTCCGCAAGTTCTTCAATATCACCTGGCCCATGCTGTCGCCGGTGATCTTCTTCAACCTGCTGATGGAAACCATCCACGCGTTCCAGATCTTCGCCTCGGCCTACATCATCTCCAACGGCGAAGGCGGCCCGGCAGGCTCCACCCTCTTCTACACCCTCTACCTGTACCTGCGCGGTTTCAGCGACTTCCGGATGGGCTACGCCTCGGCGATGGCCTGGCTCCTGGTGATCGTCGTCGGAATCATCACGCTGATCTTCTTCCGCACGTCCAAGTCCTGGGTCCACTACAGCGGTGATGCAAAATGACAACTATGGCAACTCCCACACAGCCAAAAACAGGCAGCGGCATTGCCGCGCCGGCTCCGGACTACAACCCGAAGTCCGAGTCAGCGGGTGCCAAGCGCGCCAAGAGCATCATCTTCCACGCCGTGGCACTGGCCCTCACGGCGGTGGTCCTCTACCCGGCCCTGTGGATGCTCGCGTCATCCTTCAAGCCGAATGCCGAAATCGGCGGCGCCAACACGTCGCTGTGGTCGAACAACTTCAGCTTCGACAACTTCGTCACCGCCATGGAGGGAATCGGCGGCGTGTCCACGCTCCAGTTCTTCACCAATTCCCTGGTCCTGGCCATCGGCGCCGTGGTAGGAACCGTCCTGTCGGCCAGCGTCTCGGCTTATGCGTTCGCGCGGATCAAGTTCCCGGGCCGCAGCGTGTTCTTCGGCATGATGATCGCCACCCTGCTCCTGCCGTTCCACGTGGTGATCATTCCGCAGTACATCGTGTTCCAGCAGCTGGGCCTGGTGGATACCTACATCCCGCTGCTCATCGGCAAGTTCCTGGCGGCGGATGCGTTCTTCGTCTTCCTGATGGTCCAGTTCATGCGCAACCTGCCGGCCGAACTGGATGAGGCGGCCCGCATCGACGGCGCCGGCCACGTCCGGATCTTCACCTCCATCATGCTTCCGCTGATGAAGCCGGCGCTCATCTCGACGTCGATCTTCTCCTTCATCTGGAGCTGGAACGACTTCCTGGGCCCGCTGCTCTACCTGAACACGCCGGAGAAGTACCCGCTGCCGCTGGCCCTGCGCCTCTTCGTGGACCAGACCCAGAGCTCGGACTACGGCGCCATGATCGCCATGTCCGTCCTGGCCCTGCTGCCGGTTCTTGTGTTCTTCCTGGTATTCCAGCGCTACATTGTTGAAGGCGTCTCCACCCAGGGCCTGAAGGGCTGACGGCGATGGAAAGCACAGCCAGGAAATGAGCACGATGGACAGCACCACGCCCGCAGGCCGCAGCGAACCGATCCCGGTCAACCGCTTCGCCTTGTTCTCTGAGACCCTCCTTGCCGGCGTGCTGGTGCTGGTGCTGTCCCTTCCGCTGGTCACCATTCCTGCCGCATACGCCGCCGGAATCGCGCACCTCGAGCGGCACCTGTCCGGCCGGGACGACTCCCTGCGTGCCCTCTGGACCACGTTCCGCTCGGCGCTGCCGGGCAGCTGGAAGCTGGGAATCACGACGGCGGCAGCCGCCGTCGTGATTGTCCTGAACCTGCTGCTGGCGATGGCGGGGCAGCTGCCCGGCCAGGCTGTGGTCCTGCCTGCCACGCTCATCCTGGTAGCGGCAGGTGCCGTCCTGCTCCTGCGCACCGCCGCGGCGTGGTCGGACGATGCGGGCAGCGCGGGCGATGCCACAAATGTTGGCGCCGCAACCGCCGGTGCCTCAAAGACCGGTGCCTCAAAGACCGCCTGGCCCGCAGCCCTTGATGCCGCCAAGGCGCTCTCGCTCCGCGACTGGACGGGTTCGCTCCTGCTGGCCGCAGCACTGTTTGCCGCCGTGGTGTTCGTGTGGATGCTGGCCGCGCTCTTCGTGGTGGTTCCCGGCACCCTGATCCTCGCCTCGGCCGCGGTGAAGATGCGGTCAACCCGCGCGTAGCCCCGCAGCCGGGTTTGCTCCGCTATTCCACGAGCTATTCCATAGCGCCGTTGTTACCGTCCCCGCAGGTCCCCATTACTACCGAGTTGAGCCCAGACGTGTCTTTCGACCGCCCGCAGTCCGCTGAGTCCCTCCGAGCCACCGGCCAGGCCCCTGAACCAGCCGTTGGGCCAGCCGCCGAACGGCCGCTGCGCTGGTACCACCCGCTGGCGCAGCGCAACTACCGCCTTTTCGTCGCTATCCAGCTCGCCGGCAGTACCGGTGTGTGGATGCAGCGCCTCGCCCAGGACTGGCTGGTCCTGCAGCTCACCGGCAGCCCGGCAGCCGTGGGCGTCGCGGTGGCGCTGCAGTTCCTGCCCATGCTGGTGGTGGGGCCGCTGAGCGGCATCCTGGTGGACGTTTATCCCAAGCGCCGCATCCTGCTGATCTGCCAGTCCATCACCGCCCTGCTGGCACTGACCCTCGCCGTCCTGGATGCCGGCGGCGGGATCACCGTCTGGACCGTGTATGCATGCTGCGTTGCCCTCGGCATCACGTCCGCCGTGGACGGCCCGGCCCGCCAGGTGTTCGTCAACGAGGTGGTGGGGGACGCCGCGCTGCGCCCCGCCATCGGGCTGAACAACGCAATCGGCCAGCTCGGCGCCATGGCCGGCCCGGCGCTTGGCGGCCTGGTGATTGCCAACGCCGGTTCGGCTGCCGCGTTCGCCGCGAACGCGCTGGTGTGCCTCGCGGTGCTGGGCCTCATCACCGCCATCCGGACGTCCCAGCTCCACCCCAGCGAACCGCCCCTGCGCGGCCGCGGGCAGATCCTCGCCGGCTTCCGCTACGTCCGCTGCCGGCCCTCCCTCCTGCTGGTGATGCTGCTGGCGGGACTCCTGGGAGCCTTCGGCATGAACGGACCCGTGGTGCTTGCGGCTTTCGCCGAAGACATCTGGCACAGCGGTGCCGCCGGCTTCGGCATGTTCAACACCTTCAGTGCCGCCGGTGCCCTCATCGGCGCGCTGCTGGCGGCGCGCCTGCGCACCCTGGGCCGACGCGGGATCGTAGTGAGTGCCGGGCTGTTCGGGCTGACCCAGCTGGTGGCTGCCCTCATGCCCACGCAGGAGCTGTTCGTGGCGATGCTGGTGCTGGTGGGCGTGATGACGCTGCTCTTCCTGACCGGTGCGGCCACCACCGTGCAGCTGGAAGCGGGTGCGGACGTCCGGGGCCGCGTCCTGGCGCTCTACCTGCCGCTGCTGCTGGGCGGGCACGCCCTCGGCGGACTGCTGGCCGGGTGGCTCACGGAAGAGTTCGGCGTCCGAGCCGGCCTGGTCGTGACCGGGGCGCTCGGCATGGTGTCCGCCGCCGTAATCGGACTGCTGCTGTGGCTGAACGCCCGACGACGGCCCGCGGCTTCGTGAAGTATCCGCGACAGTTTGCCACTTTTGGCCGTTTCGGGCCGCGCAGAGCGACCAAAAGTGGCAAACGGGCGGCGCGGGTTGTCACTCGGAGCGTTTCCCGGACCCTTGACTGTGATGCGGCGCACATTTAAGGTGGATGAGAAAGCGCTTTCTCGATCACTCCCACCAGCCGTCACAAAGGACATCGAATGATTTTTCGCGCCCTGAAATCCCGGACTCCCAAGATTGCGGCTGTGGCAGCCGCGCTCGCGCTGACTCTTTCCGGCTGCGGGGGTGGTGCGCAGTCCGATGCCGGCGGGCCGGTGACGCTACGGTTCACCTGGTGGGGCTCGGACGTCCGGCACAAGATGACCCAGAAGCTGATCGACGCGTTCGAAGCCAAGAACCCCAACATCAAGATCGAAGGCGAATACGGGGAGTGGTCCGGGTACTGGGACAAGCTCGCCACCCAGGTAGCTTCACAGCAGGCCCCCGATGTTATCCAGATGGACCTCCAGTACTTGGGCGAATACGCCGAGCGCGGGGCGCTCCTTGACCTGAAGGACGTGGACCTGTCCAAGTTCGACAAGGCTGCGGCCGACGCCGGCAAGACGCCGGACGGGCAGTTTGCCGTGACGGCCGGCATGAACGCGCTGGTGGTGCTGGCCAACCCGTCGCTGGTTTCGGCCAGTGGCGTTGCCCTGCCGGACGACGAGTCCTGGACTTGGGAGGAGTACCGGAAGACGGCCGCGGACATCACAGCGAGCGGCAAAGCCGGGACCTACGGCTCCGGGCCTATCACGGGAGACGCCTCCTTCAATCTGTGGCTGCGGCAGCACGGAAAGTCCCTCTTCACTCCGGACGGGAAGCTGGGCTTCGATGAGGCTGATGCCGCGTCCTACTTCGAGTTCCAGGCGGGGCTCCGGGATGCAAAATCCGTGCCGCCGGCATCCGTCATGACCGAGGAGGCAAGCGCCGCGCTGGATCAGACGGGGCTGGCCACAAACAGGTTCGCCATGGGCTGGCTGTGGTCCAACCAGCTGGGCGCCCTGACCAAAGCGTCCGGCCAGCCACTGGAGATCAAGCGCCCGCCAAGCACCGAGGGAAACGCCAAATCGGCGCAGCAGTACTACAAGGCGTCCCAGCTCTGGTCCGCGAGCTCGCGCACCAAGCACCCGAAGGAAGCCCAGCAGTTCATCGACTTCCTGGCGAACAGCGTCGAAGCCGGCGAAATTGCGCTGGCTGACCGCGGCATTCCCGGTAATTCCGAGGTACGCGATGCCATTACGTCGAAGCTGAGTCCCGCAGACGCCGCCACGGCCTTCTTCATCAATGACATTGCGGACGAAGTGGGCGACGCCCCGGTTGTTCCGCCGGCAGGGTCAAGCCCGGCCTCGGAGGTCCTCACGCGTTTCACCACCGAGGTGCACTTCGGCCGGATCAGTCCGGAGGAAGCCGCGAAGAAATCGATCGAGGAGATCAAGAGCGGGCTTAGCTAAGACCCGAGTTTTTGTCCAGATAACGCGAGCAAAACGCTCCTGAAGTCGCGTTATCTGGACAAAAACTCCCCGGGTAGAGGCCGGGTTTGGCGCGGGTTGAGGCAGCGGCCGGCTATTCCGGGCGGAAGTGCCAGGTTCCCGGGTGGATCCGGAACGTGACGGCGCCGGCGCCGCCTCCGGTGGAGGGTTCGACGACGGCTGCACCCGGCGTCGGGCCGTCCACCGCGTAGCCTCCCACCCCGTAGCTGCCCGCCGGGAGGACAACCGAGGCGCGGACTCCGGCGGGGACCGTGCAGCTCAGTTCCATCCCGGCGGCGCCGCGGCGCCAGCTGGCGGATACCGTGCCGCGCTGGAGCGGGACACTTCCGCGGGCGTGCTCCAGCCGGCAGGCCGGCGGTTCGACGGAAACCTCCGCACCCCCTGCCGTAACCCTGATGCCGAGCAGGTGGGCAAGGATTTCCCGGATTACCGAAGCGGACCAGGCGTGCGACTGGCTGTAGTCCGTGTCCTCGTCCAACTCCCACGCTTCCCAGGTGAAGCTGGCCCCGGATGCCAGCAGCCGCGCCCAGCCGGGCTGCCCGGGGTCGGTCAGCAGGTCCAGCACGTCGTCCACCAGCCCCGCTGCGAGCAGGGCGCGGACCAGCCGGTGCACCGTCATGGGTCCCTGGCGCATCCCCATCGCGGCCAGGCGCCGGCCGTCGCGCTGGACCCACTCCGCCGGGGTGATGCCAAGCGACAACGGGAACGACGTGGCGTGCTGGGACGCGTGGCCACTGGGGGATCCGTCCGGCTTCAGCCCGTCCACCATCACGCCATCCACGCGCAGGCGGGCGTTAATCGCGGCAGCAAGGTCAGCCGACTGTGAGCGGTACCCGGCAGCTTCCCGCGTCCGCCCCGTCAGCCCGCACAGCCCGGCCACCGCGTCCAGGACAGACACGGCCTGGGCATTGACCGTGGTTTTCGCGGCACACTCCATGTCGTAGCCGAACCGCCCGGGCGCCGGCCAGTCCACAATCCCGTTCAGGTACGGGCCGGACCCGCCGCCGAGGCAAGTGACGAGTCCCGCCGTCGGGCCGTCAACCGCGATGTACCGCAACACGTAACCGGCGGTGGCACGCAGCGCCGGCAGCAGCTCTTCCACCAGGGCGGTGTCGCCGCTGTTCCGGTGGTAGTCCTCCACCCATTCGGGCATCATCAGGGAGAAATCCGGGATGTCGCGCTTGCCGTCGCCGTTGGGATAAACCGCGTTGTAGCGGCCGTGGTCGTCGCCGTCGGACCAGTACCTCTCGGCCGACGCAGCAAACTCGCGCAGGGCCTGGGCCGTCAGGTTGCGCTCGCCGAACAGCGCCATGGTGGCGTACGAAATGTTCACCGCGTCGCCCAGGAACTGGCCTTTTTCGCGGGTGGGAGTGTCCACAAACTGCTCCTGCGCGCCGTATAGGGCGGAATCGCGAAGCAGCGTGAACACGGCGTCCAGCACCGGATCGGAACTGCTGAAGGAACCTTCGCAGGAATGCCGGGAATGTACGACGACGGCGCCCGCCGCGGTGATTTCGTCCGCCGGGATTCCGGGTACTTCGAGGTACCGGAACCCCAGGTGGACGGCGGCTTCGTAGCGCTGCGGACCGTCGGCCTGGGTATAGGGGAAGGACATGTCCGTGTTCTGGCTGGCGGACTTGCCGCGGTCTATCCGGCCGTCCGGGGCCAGCGCGTAGCCGGCGCGGATCATGACCGTGCGGCCGGCCTCTCCGGCGGCGAAGTCCACCACCGGCCGGGCGGGCAGTACGCGCCCGAAGTCGGCAACCACCGTTCCGTCCCTGGCTGTGAGAAGCCGGGCGGCGGTGGAGGGTGTCCTGGCCAGGAAGGTGCGCCGGGGACGTATGGCCGGGAAGTCCGCGATCGGGTGCCTGCCGAGCGTCGTCGCCTGTTCCCAGGTGGCGGACCCGGGGGCTTGAGGAGCGCCGGGGGCGGTCGCATCCAGGTGCTCCACCGGATCGCCTTCGTCATTCCGGTAACCGGACTGCCGGTAGGGGCCCTCGGCCACCTGCCAGCCCGGCCCCGAGCCGAAGACCTCGCGGCGGCCGTCGTCGTAGTCGACGTGAAGCTGGGCCAGGAGCCCTGGAACACCGGCAGCCCTGCCCTGGCCCGGCCCGTACCAGTGCACCCGGGCCGAGAGGACCGCGCGACGTCGGCCGTTCTGTCCGGGTTCCGCCTGCAGCAGGGCGGTGACGTCGGAGGCGTCGTAATAGCCTTCGCCGGGGTAACCGAAGGAGGAGGTCTCCAGGCAGGTTGCGCCGTCGATGCGGAACTCTGCCTGGTGGCTGGCCGCGGCAAACAGCCTGGCGCGCACCACCTTGCCGGTGAGGGCCACCTCGGTGCGGGCCAGGGTCCATTCATCCGGCTGGCGGTGCGTGGTGGCGCGGGTCCACTCGCCGAGGCATTCGCGGGCGCGGCCGGCTCCGGCGTCAAAGCGATGTTCCAGGAGCGCAGTGCCGGCCGTGCTGCGGCTGCCACCGGCCATGACTGCCGGAGCGGCGTCCATGGCGAGGAAGGAGGCGTACTCGGCCTGGCTGCGCGGGCCCTGGTGGAGGGCCAGGCTTCCGTGGAACCCGGCGGGAGCGGGTTCGTCCACGCTGAAGAGCCCCACGCCGTCGAGCGTCACCGCAATGCTGCGGCCGTCATCCGTGACTGCAAGGTCCTGCCAGCATCCGGGGACCAGGTCCTTGCCGGGCAGCCGTTCCTGGCTAGCCTTCGCATGGCGGTCCAGCCGGGCGCTCGCCAAGATTTCGGTGGCGGGCACGGCAGGGGAGGGGATCTCCCACCGGGCGGCACGCCGGAGGACCACGCTGCCGGCAGAATCCAGCTCCACCAGCAGGCCGGTGCCGGGACCGGTGGTGCGGAGCAGGACGCCGGCCCAGCCCATGACCGGCCGAAGGCGCACTTCCAGCCGGACCCTGCGGACGGGCGGGCAGGGGACGGGGAGGTAAGGCGAACCGGCGACCCGCAATGCGCCGTCAAAGATTTCCAGCGGAGCCCTGCCGCCGGGTTGCCTGCGGATCCATTCCGCGTCCCAGTCCGGCGCATCGAGTCCCGTGCTGAACTCCTGCGGCGCGGACCAGTGCCCGGGTACGCCGGCGGCGTCGTGTACGCGGACGGTCCAGCGGTAGTCGGCGTCGGGCGCGAGCTCCGGGCCGCCATAAACCACATAGTGCTGCTGGCGGGAGACGACGATGCCCGAATCCCAGAGCTGCGCTCCGCCCGCATCGCTCAGGCGGAGCTGGTAGGCGCTCTGATGGGAGGAGGCGGGGTCGCTGCCCGCCCCGGCCTCCAGTTCCCAGCCAAAGTGCGGGCGCTTTGAGGCCGTCAGGCAGGCTTCCAGCCCGTCCGTGAGAAGTGCGACGGCGGCAAGCTGGCCGGTCACTTGCTTCCGGCCAATGCCGCAGCTTCAGCCGGGGTGAGAATGCCGTCCGCGATCCAGACAGAGAAGGAACGCCGGACCGATTCCCCTGCGGCGAGGATCACCGGCCGGTCCCAGGCCAGTGCCGAGCCCACGCCGGGGTAGCCGGACAACCTGACGAACCAGGGGTCGAGTGCCTCGGCAGGGGCGGCGAACAGGAGGCTGGCCGCGCCCGCCGCGAAGTCCGCCGTCCATGCCAGCCACGGCGACAGGGAGCCGTGGACCCCGGCCTCACCCCGCTGGTCTGCGGTGAAAACCTCGGCCCCCGTGCAGGCGGGAAACCGCCAGAAGAATCCGCCGTAGCCGCTTCCGGCGGCCCCGTTGGAACCGGGCCCGCCCAGCGAGGCGTCGACGACGGCGGTCAGTTCCGTGGCAAGGTCCAGGCGCCACGTGCGCCGGTCCACCCGGCTGCTGCGGGTGATGCGGCGCTCGCGGAGGACTTCGCTGCCGTCCGTTGCCTGCCAGACCAGGTCCTGGTGCAGGGCTTCGCTGCCCGGCGACGCTGGCTCCAAAGCGGCGGCGAGCTGCACGATCCTGCCGTGGTCCGGGCGTTCCTCGTACCGTCCGGAGCCGCGGCTGTAGATTTTGCCGCCCCAGAAATTCGTGCCGTTGACATCCTGCAGGGCGATGCCGGCGCCCAGATGCCACGGGTGGTCCGCCGGCAGGTGGTCCGTCACGGTGACACCGCCGAGGGTCCGCACGGGGTGCAGGTAGGGGCGGGGGGAGAGCCGCGCCGCGACGGCGGACCCGTCGCAGACGGTGGCGAGGGCCACGGAAGCGGGCGCCCGGGTGCCGCTCCGCGCGCCAGGTTCCGTACCGCCGTCGTGCCCGGAAAGCGACAAGGCATCCGCGTGGCCGTCCGCCGGCCGCGCCCAAGGCAGGCCGAGTTCGCTGAAGGTGGCGTGCGCCGCCGTCGCGCGTTCCAGGGCATCTTCGACGCCGGTGATCACGGCGTGCGCGGAGTCGCCGTTGCCCACCCAATGGACATGCCGAGCATCGACGAGCGCCGGAGGTTCGGCGGTGCGGATGGCTTCCAGCACGCGCATGAAGGCGCCGCTGTCCGCGAGGGAACTGATCAGGGGAGCGCTGCCGGGGTGGTCAGGCGAGCGGCGGTGCCGCAGATGGTCTAGGAGGTTCTCCGTGAGGTCGTCCCGGCCGAAGACCTCGTGGCGTTCGCCCGCGGCTGTGCTGACGCTGAGGCGGTCCTCGGTGTAGTGGAACACCGCGGTGCCTTCGCTTCCCTGAAGCGTGACATAGGGTTCCACGGATTCAGTGGCGCAAAGGGTCAGCGCGCATGTGATGGGAAGGCCGGAGGCGGTGCGGACGCGGATAACGGAGGTGTCGTCGGATTCGATGTCGTTGGCGCGGTAAAGGTCCGTTTCCACCGACGAGAGATCATCCACGGTCCGTGCCCCGGCGATTCGCAAGGCAGTGGCGATCGCGTGGGCCAGCGGATTCGTGGCCACTCCGTCCACCACGTCAACGCCGTCCAGGTTTCGCTTGCCCGCCCAGCGGGACCGCTTGTAGTACGCGCGGTCGCGTACCCAGCGCCCGGTGGCTGTGACTCCCAGGAGGGAGCCGATTTCGCCGGCCGCGAGCAGTTCCCCGATGGCTTGGAGGGCATGCGAGCCCAGGCTCTGGAAACCTATCTGGACAGTCCGCCCCGCCGCCGCCGCGGCGTCCTGGAGGCGGTTGAAGTCCGCCAGGGAGGCGACCGGGGGCTTCTCGAGATACAGGTCGGCGTGGGGTAGGGCGGCGAGTGCCAGGGGTGCGTGCGTCTGGATGGGTGTGGCCACAATGACGAGGTCGAGCTCCGGCGTTGCCGCAAGGAGTTCGTCGAGCGTGCTGAAGACTGCCGTTTCGGGGGGAAGCGCGCCGGCGGCCGGGGGATTCGGATCGGCCACGGCTACGAGCGTCACGTCCCCGCTGGCCTGGAGCCGTTCGAGGTTGCGGAGGTGGTGGGTGCCGAAACCATGGACGCCAACGAGCGCCACCCTGGCTGCGGCAGGGGCTGGGGCAGGGGCTGAGGCGCTTTTGCGCTCTGCAGCGGGGATGGGGCGTTCTTCCGGGACGGGCGCGGACAGGGTGCCCATGGCTCTCCTCTTCTGTCCCCGGGACGGTGCTGTCCCGGAATTCTTCTCTCCCCGGGATGGGGTTGACGTCGGTGTCGTTGTGGGAATATCTCTGCGGAACTTCGCCGGGCAGGGCCCGTTGCACGCACTGCCCCCGGCGCCGGGGAAGGCCTGGACGGCAGCTGGTAAGCGCTTTCCACATTACTGCTGTGGCCAGTGTACCGCTAGCTGTCGAGTTATGTAACGATTCAAATTCTGCCTTGACCGGTAATGCAAATGCGTCTAGATTTTCCAGAAACCGCTTACTGACGTGACGTGGACCACTATGGCCCTCGTTTCTGCAACGATGGAGATCCGAAGGGGGCTGGCTGTGCTGACTGGAAGTTTTAGCGCCAAGGCGTACTCATTTTTCGACACCCTGCTGTGGATTGCCTGCCTGAACCTGCTGTGGATCGTGTTCTCACTGGCCGGACTGGGCGTGTTCGGGGTGGGGCCTGCCACGGCGGCGGCGCAGGTCCTGGTGCGCCGCCGGGTCCGGGGTGAGGCTGCTCCGCTGCCCAGGTCCTTCGCGAGGGAATACGGCCGCAACTTCGGCCGCGGCAACGGCCTGGCGCTCCCGGTCCTGCTGGCCGGAGCGGCCCTTGCCCTGAATTGGAACTACTTCTCCCGCTCCGCCGACCTCCCGTCGCAACTGCTGGCGGCCGGCACCTTTGCGGGCGCCATCTTCCTGGTGGCCGTTGCGTGCCACCTGTTTCCCCTGTTTGCCCGCTATGAACTCCCTCTGGCGCAGTACCTCCTGATGTCCTCGCGGTTCGCCCTACGGCACCTTGCCGGCACGGCAATCCTGCTCTTCGTGACGGCCGCCGCCTACTTCGCCAGCCAGTCGCTACCGGGGCTGATCCCTTTCTTCAGCATCGGAGCCTGGCTCTACGCCACCGGCTGGCTGTGCGACCGGTTTTTCACTGCCAATGACGAATCCGTGACCGGCCCTGCAGTGGACACGGATGCACGCGCTCGCTCCGACGCACGCTCCGACGCGGGCTCGGCCGACCGCGCACACGGCCCTCTGAATGAAACGTATCAAAGCGCCAGCTGACCGGTACTGACGCCCCGAAGACAACTCCCGAACACCCGAACCAAATCCCGAAACAAACCCCGAAGAAGTGGAAACGGAAACATGATGATCCCTAGAAACCTCAGCCTGGCGGCCGCCGTCGTGACCGCCGCCGCCCTGACCCTCACTGCATGCAGCGGAGGTGAAGCGCCGGCAGCGGATTCGTCGAAGATCAGCATCATGGCGCCGTTCCTTGAAGCGCAGCCACCGGCGGCCGACGGCGCCGTGCAGCAGAAGCTCGAGGAGCTCACCGGCAAGGACGTGAGCATCACGTGGACACCGAATGCCTCCTACGAGGACAAGATGAACATCACCCTGGCCTCCTCCGAGATCCCCCAGGTCATGGTGGTGCAGAGCAAGTCGCCCGGCTTCGTCAAGAACGCAGAGGCCGGCGCTTTCTGGGACCTCACCGACAAGCTGGGCGATTACCCGAACCTGAAGACCACGTTCCCGGACGTGCAGAACAATGCCAGCGTCAACGGCAAGGTCTACGGCGTCTTCCGTGCCCGTAATCCCATCCGGGCGGCCGTGATGTTCCGCCAGGACTGGCTGGACAAGCTCGGACTGGCGGCACCTGAAACCACCGAAGACCTGTACAAGGTGGCCAAGGCCTTCACCGAGCAGGACCCGGACGGCAACGGCCAGAACGACACCTGGGGCATCACCATTCCCAAGTGGGGCGCGCTCGGCTCCAACAGCCCGTACGACATCATCGAGGAGTGGTACGGGGCCGGCAACCGGTGGACCGAAAAAGACGGCAAGCTGATCCCGAGCTTCGACACCGAAGAGTTCCTTGAAGCCAACCGGTTCGTCAAGAAGATGGTGGACGAGAAGCTCATCAACCCGGACTTTGCCACCTTCGACGGCACTAAATGGAATGAGCCGTTCTTCAACGGCAAGGGCGGCATCATTGTCGACGTCGACTCCCGCGTCAGCGTGCTGATCAACCTGTTCAAGCAGGCCAACCCGAACGATTTCCAGAACAAGGTGGGGTTCGTCGGCAACCTCAAGGGACCGGACGGCGAACTGCATGCACACCCCACCGACGGCTACTCCGGCTTCCTGGCCGTGCCCAAGACCAGCGTCCGCACCGAGGCTGAGCTGAAGAACGTCCTGGAATTCCTAAACACCATGAACGGCAAGGAAGTGGCCACACTGCTCAACAACGGCATCGAAGGCGTTAACTTCACTGTCGAGGACGGCAAGGCAGCCACCATCAAGCCGGAAACGGCCGAGGGCAAGGCCGTCTCCACGGATATCAAGAGCTACGCCCAGCTGGGCACCAACGTCACCGGCAACAACTTCTACCCGGTCAAGCAGGCCTCCGACTACGAGCAGGAAGTCTTCGACAAGCGGGTTGAGGTTATGGCCGAGGACCTGAAGAGCGCCGTCTACAACCCTGCCGCGGCGTTCGTCTCACCCACCTACGTGGCCAAGGGGGCCCAGCTGGACAACATCGTGGCTGACGCCCGGATCAAGTACCTGGCCGGGCAGATCGATGAGCAGGGCCTGAAGGATGCCATCAAGCTGTGGAAGAGCAGCGGCGGCGACAAGGTCCAGGAAGAGATCAACAAGCTGTGGCAGGACAGCAAGTGACAACGTCCGCCCTTGACGTCAAAGCCCCGGAGCAGGCGCCGCCACCCGCGCCTGCCCCGGGGCGGCGACGCCGCTTCGCGGTCCACTTCGCTCACTACAAGTGGCTCTATCTCCTCCTGCTGCCGGGCGTCATCTACTTTGCAGTCTTCCGGTACGCCCCGATGTACGGGGTCAGCATTGCCTTCAAGGACTACGTTCCGTTCCTGGGCGTCAACGCCAGCCCGTGGGTGGGGTTCCAGCATTTCCAGGACTTCTTCTCCAACCCTGACTTTCCGCGGCTGCTGGGCAACACCCTGATCCTGGCGTTCCTGAACCTGGGGATCGCGTTCCCGCTGACCATCGTCCTGGCGCTGCTGCTTAACGAAGTCCGCCTGTCCGTCCTCAAGCGCACGGTCCAGACGCTCGTCTACATCCCGCACTTCCTGTCCTGGACCATCGTGGCGTCGCTGAGCTTCCTGCTGTTCGCCCTGGACTTCGGGCCGCTGTTCCTGTTCCTCAACTCCGTGCTGGGCACCAACATCGACTTCCTGTCCGATCCGAACTGGTTCCGGCCGCTCATTGTGCTCCAGGAAATCTGGAAGAACACCGGCTGGGGAACCATCATCTTCCTGGCTGCCCTGGCCACCGTTGACCAGGACCAGTACGAGGCCGCCATCATCGACGGCGCCGGCCGGTTCCGCCGGGTCTGGCACATCACGCTGCCGGGCATCCGCTCCACCATCATCGTGATGCTCATCCTGGCGATCGGCCAGATGCTGAACACCGGCTTCGAACAGATCTACCTCATGACCAACGCCCTCAACCGGAGCGTGGCCGACGTCTTTGATACCTACGTGTACTTCGTGGGCATCACCCAGGGCGCCTACAGCTACAGCACCGCCGTCGGACTCTTCAAATCCTTGGTGGGCATTGTGCTGATCTTCGGCACCAACTGGCTGGCCAAGCGATTCAACCAGAGCGGACTGTTCTAATGAAGATTCACAACACCACCGGCGGACGGATCTTCGACGCCGCCAACTACGTCTTCCTGGTGCTGATCGGCGTCCTGACCCTGCTGCCCTTCGTCTACGTGTTCGCCGGCTCCTTTGCCACCGAAGCGGAGATCACCCGCCGGGCCTTCTTCGTCTGGCCGGAGCAGTTCAGCCTGGACTCCTACGAGTACATCTTCTCCACCCCGGCGTTCATCCGGGCGCTGGTCACCACGGTGCTGGTCACGGCCGTGGGCACCGTGGTCCAGCTGGTCCTGACAGTCACCATGGCCTACCCGCTGGCCAAGCGGAACCTGCGCGGCCGTCAGCTGATCCTGTCCCTGGTGGTTTTTGCCATGGTGTTCTCCGGCGGCATGATCCCCACGTTCCTGCTGATCAAGGACCTTGGCCTGCTCAACAGCTACTGGGCGCTGATCCTGCCTGCTGCGATCAACCCGTTCAGCCTGATCATCATCAAAAACTTCTTCCAGGAGCTCCCCGCCGAGCTGGAAGAGTCGGCCAAGATGGACGGCGCCACGGAAATCGGGATCCTCTGGCGGATCCTGCTGCCGCTGTCCAAACCGGTGCTGGCCACATTCGCGCTGTTCTACGCCGTGGGCATCTGGAACGACTTCATGTCGCCACTGCTGTACCTGAGCGACAACTCCAAGTGGACCCTGCAGATGTACCTGCGCCAGGTCACCGCGTCCAGCGACCTCCTCGGCACGGGCAACGTGGATCCGAACTACATCCCGCCCGAACAGGGCATCAAATTCGCCGTGATTGTGGTGGCCACACTGCCCATCCTGATCTTCTATCCGTTCCTGCAGAAGCACTTCGCCAAGGGCATGCTGATCGGCTCCGTCAAGGGCTGAGCCGGCATCCGCACGGCCCTGACGGCACACGCATCCACTCCAACAGAAAGCACAGCATGAAAATCCTGCTCGCCGGAGATTCCACGGTGGCCACCTGTCCCACCCACGAGTACCCCATGAGCGGCTGGGGCGCCCGGCTGCCCCGGCATGTCTACGCCTGGGCCGCCGTGCACAACTTCGCCAAAGGCGGGGCCAGCACCGAATCCTTCCGCGAAGAAGGGCTCTGGGGGCAGCTCCTGGAAACCGCCGGGGCGGCCGACCTGGTGCTCATCCAGTTCGGCCACAACGACCAGAAGCGCCCCCACCTCGCCGCCAGGACGGGGTACGCGGCCAACCTCCGCCGCATGGTGGCGGAGGTCCGGGAACACGGCGCGGTGCCGGTGCTCTGCACGCCGGTGGAGCGTCGGCACTTCCTGGCCGGCCCGGGCGCCGGCGTCCAGGCCGGCCTGGAGGAGAGCCTTGAGGACTATCCCGAAGTGGTCCGCGAAATCGCACTCGAACTGCACGTCGCCGTCGTGGACCTCAACGCCTGGACCCGGTCCCTGTACTTGCAGCTGGGAGTTGAGGAATCGGCGTCGCTGTTCTGCCATTTCGGCCCCGGCGAGCATGCGCACTGGCCTGCCGGACTGACGGACAACACGCATTTCTCCCGGCGTGGAGCGTCCCTGGTCGCCGGGGAAGTAGCCAGGCAGCTCGGGCTGCCCGGCTTCGGACCGGATGCCCTGCCGGGCTCCCGTGGAAGCAAGACGGCGGGACGTACGACGGCGGGGCTCACGACGGCGGGGCGGGGCTAGGTTGGGGACGCCACCGGCCGGCACGGACACGCTGTACAGCAACCCCCTGGCCGGACCGGCGGATGTGTCAGGCTGGGTGGCGGAAGGGCCGCTCAGCCTTGGCGCCCACGGCGGCGCGCTCGAACTCTCCGGCTCCCTGGACGACGGGGAATTCGGCGACCACGCCCACTGGACCTTCTGGTGCCCGGTGGAGTTCCCGGACGGCATCCGGATCACCTGGGAGTTCCTGCCCCTTGCGGAGCCGGGGCTGGCCATGCTGTTCTTTTCGGCAACGGGCCAGGGCGGACAGGACCTGTTTTCGGCGGACCTCGCGCGGCGCACCGGCTACTACCCGCAGTACCATTCGGGCGACATCAACGCCCTTCACGTTTCCTACTTCCGGCACAAGTACGCCTCCGAGCGGGCCTTTCGTACCTGCAACCTGCGGAAGAGCGCCGGTTTCGAGCTGGTGGCCCAGGGCGCGGACCCGCTGCCGCCCGCGGAAGACGCCACGGATTTCTACCGTTTGGAACTCGTGAAGGACGGGCCGCGCGTGCGGTTCTCCATCAACGGACTGCCGCTGTTTGAGTGGCGGGACTCCTCGGACAAGGTCCTTGGCGGGGGCTACCTCGGGTTCCGGCAGATGGCACCGCTCCGGGCCGCCTACCGGAACCTCACGGTCGAGAAAATCTAGCCCCCGCCGCGAAAACCGGCGTTGCCGTCCGGTGCCCGGTCAATACCCGGTAGGCATCCGCGGGGTGTACGCCCCTTCCAGCCGGCTCACCTGTTCATCGGTGAGCCGGATGTCGAGGGCGGCGGCGGCATCGCTGAGGTGGCGGCTCTTGGTCGCTCCCACGATGGGGGCGGCCACGGAGGGGTTGCGCAGCACCCATGCCAGCGCCACCTGGGCCATGGGCACGCCCTGTTCCTGGGCGACGCGCTGCACGGCATCGACGATGGGCTGGTCGTCATCGCTGAAGAACCGGCGCTGCATCGGATCCGTGTCCGCGCGCTTGGTGTGTTCGCCCCAGGGCCGGGTGAGCCGCCCCTTGGCGAGCGGGCTCCAGGGGATGCTGCCCACGCCCTGGTCCGCCAGGAGCGGGAACATCTCGCGTTCCTCCTCCCGCTGCATGAGGCTGTACTGGTTTTGCATCGAGACAAACCTGGTCCAGCCGTGCAGGCCGGCGGTGTGCTGCATCTTGGCGAACCGCCACGCCCACATCGACGACGCTCCGATGTACCGTGCCTTGCCGGCCTTCACCACGTCATGGAGGGCCTCCATCGTTTCCTCGATCGGCACCTCGGGGTCGAAGCGGTGGATCTGGTAGAGGTCCACGTAGTCCGTTCCGAGGCGGGACAACGACGCATCCACCTGTTCCATGATGGCTTTGCGCGACAGACCGGATCCGCCCGGACCGTCGTGCATCTTGAAGTGCACCTTGGTGGCGAGCACCACGTCCTCCCGGCGGGTGTACTTCCTGATGGCGCGCCCGACGATTTCCTCGGAGCTGCCGAAACCGTAGACATTGGCGGTGTCCCAGAACGTGATGCCCAGTTCCACGGCCTGGCGGAAGACCGGCTCCGCTTCCGCGTCGCCCAGTGCCCATTCATTGAATCCCTGGGACGTGTCGCCGAAACTCATGCAGCCCAGCGCGATGCGGCTGACTTTCAGGCCGGACTGGCCCAGTCGGGTGTACTCCATCGCTCAGCCCTCGATCCCGGTGCTGAGGCTGAGGTCCCGCCACGTGTCCAGTTCCGTGCGCTCCGCTTCGGCGACGGCGGCAAAGGCGTTGAACGCGTCTTTGCCGAGCACCATCAGCGACGGCGGGTTCGGGCTTTCGGTGACGGCCAGGATGGCCTCCGCCGCCTTGGCAGGGTCCCCCGGCTGGGTGCCGTGGACGGTGTCGTTCTCCTTGCGCCGTTTCCCGGCCGTCTCCGCGTAGTCATCGATGGGCGTCGCCGACTGGGTGAGTGAGCGGCCGGCGAAGTCCGTGCGGAAGGCACCCGGTTCAATGACGGTGACGTTGATGCCGAGCGGCTGCAGTTCCTTGTGGAGGGATCCGGACAGGCCCTCCAGGGCCGCCTTGGTTGCCGAGTAGTAGCCCGATCCGGCAGGCGAGATGCGCGCTCCGATGGAGGAGATGTTCAGGATTGACCCGGACCGCTTGGCACGCATGTCCGGGAGGACTGCCTTGATCATGTCGACGGCGCCGAAAACGTTCGTGTCGAACAACTGCCGGATGTCGGCGTCGTCCGCTTCCTCCACCGCGGCGCGGTAGCCGTAGCCGGCATTGTTGACGAGGACGTCGACGCCTCCGAAGCGCGTCCGGGCCTGCTGCACCGCCGCGCTGATCTGATCGCGGTCGGTGACGTCGAGGGGGAGGGCAAGCGCCGTGTCGGGGTAGGCAGCCGCGATGTCCTCAAGCGTGGCGGCGTTCCGGGCGGTGACGGCGGCGTTGTGGCCGCTGGCGAGCACCGCCTGGGCGAGGGCACGGCCGAGTCCGGTGGAGCATCCTGTGATGAGCCATGTAGCCATGGGGGCGTTCCTTTCGTGGTGACTTCCGTCCATCCAACAGGCGCCGGTCCCGGCGCGGAAGGGCCTGCTGATACACGTACTCCCAGTGCCTCCCTCCCGCGTCAGGCAGCGGTGGCGGCCTCGGGGCCGGCAGTGCTTTGGCGCACCACAAGTTCCGGCGTGAAGATCACGGCCCGGTGCTTGGGCTTGTCGGATTCCAGTTCCTCGGCCAGCAGCTCGATGGCGGTCCGTCCGAGTGCTTCCGTAGGCTGCCGGATCGAGGACAGCGGCACCACGGCGGACACGGCGAAATCGATGTCGTCGTAGCCGATCAGGGCGATGTCCTCCGGGATCCGCAGCGTGCGAAGCATGGTGAGGGACTGCATCACGCCGAGCGCCAGCAGGTCGTTGGCGCAAAACACGCCGTCCGGAAGTTCCCCGGCGCTTCGGCGGGCCAGCTGGTCGCCCGCGCCGCGGCCCGCCAGGACCGTTTGCCCTGCGGAATCCAGCACCTCCAGCGACGCGTCCGGAACTTCGGCGACGGCGCGCTGCGCCCCCTGGAGGCGGTCAGCCACCTGGCGTATCGACGTCGGGCCTCCCACGAAAGCCAGCCGACGGCGGCCGATGTCCAGCAGGTGCCGCGCCGCAAGGTAACCGCCGGCGTCGTCGTCGACGGAAACTGAACTGTACTTCGCCTCATCGGCGAGACGGTCCACCAGGACGGTGGGCACGCCGCGTTCGCGGAGCTGGTCGAGCCGTTCGGTGACGTCGCCCACCGGCGAAATCAGCAGGCCCTGGACCCGCTGCTCCTGGAAGAGGTCGATGTAGTTTGACTCGCGTCCCGCGTCGTGCCCGCTGTCCCCGAGCAGGACGGCGCTTCCCTGGAGGGCGGCAGCATCCTCGGCGGCGCGGACCACGGACGTGAAGAAGGGGTTGCCGACGTCGAGGACTATCAGGCCGATGGTGCGGCTGTGGCCGGCACGGAGCTGGCGGGCGGCGTCATTGCGTATGAAGCCGAGCTCGTCGATGGCCTGCAGAACCCGGTCCTTGGTCCGCTGCGACACCCGGTCCGGGTAGTTCAGGACATTGGACACCGTTCCCACCGCCACGCGGGCATGGTTCGCAACATCTTTGATGCTGGCTGACCGTGACATGTTTCTCCAAGCTCTCTCGTGCGGGGCGGCGGGTGCAACCGCCTGGATCAACCCCCCCCCGGCCCAATTGTCCGTGCCCGGCCCGCGTTCCCCGGCCAGCGAAACGGCATGCGGCCGGATGAACCCTTTTCATCCACTGACAATTGCTTGACACCTACTCGACTTCAAGAGTACTTTGAATCGTAACAATGAAACGATTCAAAGATTTGGAATTCAGGAGAGTCGCAGATGAGGGTGTGTTTTCGCTCCTCGGTCCAACCCGGACTGATCGATGAGTACAGGCGCCGGCACGCCGCCGTCTGGCCGGACATGCTCCGGGCCCTGAAGGATGCGGGCTGGCACAACTACTCGCTCTTCCTCGGCCCTGACGGGCTGCTGGTGGGCTACCTGGAATGCGACGATTTCGACGCCGTCCGGGCGCGGATGGCGCTCACCGAAGTCAATGCACGTTGGCAGGCCGAAATGGCCACACTGTTCGCTAACACGGACCAGGCCCCCGACGAAGGGTTCCTGGTCCTCGAAGAAGTCTTCAATCTTGACGATCAGCTCGCGGCGGCGGAGTCCACGACGAGCTGATCCACCCGGGCTCCAGCAGCGGGGCCGCAGCACCACCACCCAAACCGCAGCACCACAAGACATCGGAAAGAACCATCATGAATGACGTAGCAACGGCGCTGGGCAGGCTCGGAGAGCTTGCCATCGAGGTCCCCTCGTGGGCCTATGGAAATTCAGGCACACGCTTCAAGGTGTTCGGTACGCCGGGCACCCCGCGGACGGTGCAGGAGAAGATTGCGGACGCCGCGAAAGTGCACGAGCTCACGGGCCTGGCGCCCACCGTTGCGCTGCACATTCCGTGGGACAAGGTGGATGACTACGCAGCCCTGCGCGAGTACGCGGCGGGCCTCGGCGTGGGGCTGGGCACCATCAACTCGAACACGTTCCAGGATGACGAGTACAAGTTCGGTTCCCTGACGTCCTCGAACGAGTCCGTCCGCCGCCGGGCGATCGACCACCACCTCGAATGCATCGGGATCATGCACGCCACGGGCTCCCGTGACCTGAAAATCTGGCTGGCGGACGGTACCAACTACCCGGGTCAGGACGACATGCGCGGCCGCCAGGACCGGCTGGCGGAGTCCCTGCAGGAGATCTACGCCGGCCTGGGCGGGGAGCAGCGGCTGGTGCTGGAGTACAAATTCTTCGAGCCCGCTTTTTATCACACCGACGTCCCGGACTGGGGCACGTCCTACGCACAGACGCTGGCGCTGGGGGAGAAGGCATTCGTTTGCCTGGACACCGGGCATCACGCTCCGGGCACGAACATCGAGTTCATCGTGATGCAGCTGCTGCGCCTGGGCAAGCTGGGTTCCTTTGACTTCAACTCGCGCTTCTACGCGGATGACGACCTGATCGTCGGTGCCGCGGATCCGTTCCAGCTGTTCCGCATCATGTACGAGGTGATCCGCGGCGGCGGGTTCGGCAAGGAGTCCGGCGTGGCGCTCATGCTGGACCAGTGCCACAACCTGGAGGAGAAGATCCCGGGCCAGATCCGCTCGGTGCTCAACGTCCAGGAAATGACCGCCCGCGCCCTGCTGGTGGACACCGCGGCCCTGGGCGAAGCCCAGCGTGCCGGGGATGTCCTGGCTGCGAACGCGGTGTTCAACGACGCGTTCTACACGGACGTCCGCCCGGCCCTGGCGCAGTGGCGTGAATCCCGCGGCCTGCCCGCGGACCCGATGGCCGCCTTCAAGGCCAGCGGCTACCAGAAACAGATCAACGAGGACCGCGTCGGCGGCCAGCAAGCCGGATGGGGCGCCTGAGCATGACTATGCAAAACACCACGAACAAGACTGTTGAAGACCTGATTTCCCGTTCCAACCGCCTGGGCGCGGATAAGCGGAACACCAACTTCGCCGGCGGCAACACCTCCGCGAAGGGCGCCGGGAAGGACCCCGTCACGGGCGAGGACGTCCAGCTGCTCTGGGTGAAGGGCTCCGGCGGGGACCTCGGCACCCTGAAGGCGGAGAACCTCGCCGTGCTGCGCCTGGACCGGCTGAACGCCCTGAAGAACGTCTACCCCGGGGTGGACCGCGAAGACGAAATGGTGGCCGCTTTTGACTACTGCCTGCACGGCAAGGGCGGCGCTGCACCGTCGATCGACACCGCCATGCACGGGCTCGTGGACGCCCCGCACGTGGACCACCTGCACCCGGACTCCGGCATCGCGATCGCCACGGCGGCGGACGGGGAGGCACTGACCACCAAGATCTTCGGCGACAAGGTGGTCTGGGTGCCGTGGCGCCGCCCCGGATTCCAGCTGGGCCTGGACATCGCCGCGATCAAGGACGCCAACCCGCAGGCCGTCGGCACCATCCTGGGCGGCCACGGCATCACCGCCTGGGGTGCCACGTCCGAAGAGGCCGAGGCCAATTCGCTGTGGATCATCGACCAGGCCGAAAAGTTCATCGCGGAAAACGGCCGCCCGCAGCCCTTCGGCCCGAAGATGCCCGGCTTCGGCGCACTGCCGGAGGCCGAACGCCGCGCGAAGGCCGCCGCGCTGGCGCCGGTGATCCGCGGGCTGGCGTCCACGGACAAACCGCAGCTGGGGCACTTCAGTGATGACGCCGTCGTGCTTGACTTCCTGGAAGCCGCCGAGCACCCGAGGCTCGGCGCCCTGGGCACGTCCTGCCCGGACCACTTCCTGCGCACCAAGGTCAAGCCGCTGATCCTGGACCTGCCCGCCGATGCCTCGATCGAGGACTCGACCGCCCGGCTGCAGGAACTCCACGCGGACTACCGCGAGGACTACCGGGCCTACTACGACCGCCACGCTTCTCAGGACAGCCCGGCACTGCGCGGCGCTGACCCGGCCATTGTGCTGGTCCCCGGGGTGGGCATGTTCTCCTTCGGTGCGAACAAGCAGACCGCCCGCGTTGCCGGCGAGTTCTACCTCAACGCCATCAACGTGATGCGCGGCGCCGAGGCCATCTCCACCTACGCCCCGATCGAGGAATCCGAGAAGTTCCGGATCGAGTACTGGTCCCTGGAGGAAGCCAAGCTGGCCCGCCTGCCCAAGCCGAAATCGCACGCCACCCGCATCGCGCTGGTGACCGGGGCCGCGTCCGGCATCGGCAAGGCCATCGCCACCCGCCTCGCCGCTGAAGGTTCCTGCGTGGTGATTGCCGACCTGAACCTGGAGAACGCCCGGGCTGTCGCTGCCGAGCTCGGAGGACCGGACGTGGCCGTCGGCGTCCAGGCCGACGTGACCGACGAAGCACAGATCGCCGCCGCCATCCAGGAAGCCGTGCTGGCATTCGGCGGCCTGGATCTGGTGGTCAACAACGCCGGGCTGTCCATCTCCAAGCCGCTGCTGGAAACCACCGAAAAGGACTGGGACCTCCAGCACAACGTCATGGCCAAGGGCTCCTTCCTGGTGGCCAAGGCCGCGGCGAAGGTCATGATCGGCCAGGACATGGGCGGGGACATCATCTACATCTCCTCCAAGAACTCCGTGTTCGCCGGCCCGAACAACATCGCCTACTCCGCGACCAAGGCAGACCAGGCCCACCAAGTGAGGCTCCTCGCGGCCGAACTGGGCGAATACGGCATCCGCGTCAACGGCATCAACCCCGACGGCGTGGTCCGCGGCTCCGGGATCTTCGCCGGCGGCTGGGGCGCCAAGCGCGCCGCGGTCTACGGCGTGGACGAGCAGGAACTGGGCAAGTACTACGCCCAGCGCACCCTGCTCAAGCGCGAAGTCCTGCCCGAGCACGTGGCCAACGCCGCCGCCGTGCTCACCAGCGCCGAACTGTCCCACACCACCGGCCTCCATATCCCCGTGGACGCCGGTGTGGCCGCAGCCTTCCTCCGATGAGCACCGTGCCACCAACCCAGGACACTGTCCCGGCCACGGCGGCCGGGGCGGTGTCCGCCGCTCATCCCAGCGGGCGGGTCTTCGCCGCCGTCGACATCGGCGCCTCCTCCGGACGGGTCATCCTGGGACGGGTCTCCGGCGGCGCCGGCTCGGAAAGTGCCACGCTGGAGACTGTCCACCGCTTCCCGAACGGTGTGGTGGCGTCCGACGGCGGCCTGCGCTGGGACTTCGACGCCCTCTTCGCCGAGGTGCTCACCGGCCTCGCTGCCGCGGCCCGCACCGCCGCGGAGCGCGGCGAAACGATCAGTAGCATCGGGATCGACACCTGGGCGGTGGACTACGGCCTGGTGAACGCCACGGGGGAACTCACGGCCCAGCCGTTCAGCTACCGCGATGACCGCAGCCGGGCCGCCGTCGCGCCCGTGCACCAAAAACTGGACCCGGCCCGGCTCTACGCCACCACCGGGTTGCAGTTCCTGCAGTTCAACACGATCTACCAGCTCGCCAGCGAACCGGACCTGGAGGGGCTGCAGGCCCTGCTCATCCCGGACCTGATCGCGTTCCTGCTCACCGGTGTCCGCCGCACCGAGGCCACCAACGCCTCCACCACCGGGCTGTTCGACGCTGTCGCAGGGGAGTGGGCCACCGAATTCCTGGCAGCCCTGGACCTCCCCAGGAACCTGTTTCCGCCGCTGATCCAGCCCGGCGAAAGGGTGGGCACGCTCCTGCCGGAGATCGCGTCCCGCGTGGGCCTGCCGGCCGGCACCACGGTGGTGGCTGTCGGCTCACATGACACCGCCTCCGCCGTCGCCGCTGTCCCCGCCGGTGCAGCCGGCTCCGGGGCCGGGAACTTCGCCTACATCTCTTCCGGGACCTGGTCCCTTGTCGGTGTCGAGCTGAGCCACCCCGTGCTCACCGAGGCGGGCCGGCAGGCGAACTTCACCAACGAGCGCGGCGTGGACGGCACCATCCGGTACCTCCGCAACGTCGGCGGGCTCTGGCTGCTCAGCGAATGCCAGCGCACCTGGGCCCAGCAGGGATATACGGCGACACTGGACGAACTGCTTGCCGCGGCCGCTGCCCTGCCGTTCGGCGGGCCGCAGGTCAACGCCGATGATCCGTACTTCATCGCCCCGGACAACATGCCGGACCGGATCCGCGCGGCCGCCCGCAACACCGGCGCCGTCCTCCCCGACAACCCCGCGGCGATCACCCGCTGCATCCTGGACAGCCTCGCCGCCGGTTACGCCCGGACCATCGCCGACGCCGAACGCCTCGCAGACGTGCCAGTGGACGTGGTGCACATCGTCGGGGGAGGCTCGCAGAACCGGTTGCTGTGCCAGCTCACCGCCGACGCCACAGGCAAACGCGTCATCGCCGGACCCGTGGAAGCCACTGCACTCGGCAACGTGCTGGTCCAGGCCCGGGCGGCGGGCGTGGTCACCGGCGGCCTCGCCGAACTGCGGGCACTGGTGCGTGGCTCGCAGCCGTTGGAAAGTTATCAGGCGGCGCTGGTCTGAGTCGCCGCAGTCCGAACTACAGCCCAGCAATTAGAGAACCGGAACCCGATGCCCCTCTTCGACCTACCGCTTGAGCAGCTCCGAAACTACACGTCCGGCGCCACCGCCCCGGCGGACCTTGACGCCTTCTGGGACCGCACCATCAGCGAAGCCCGCGAGTACCCGCTGGAGGCGGTGTTCGAACCCGTGGACAACTACCTCACGGTGATCGACACCTTCGACGTCACGTTCGCGGGCTTCGGCGGTTCCCCGGTGAAGGGCTGGCTGCACCTGCCGGCGGACCGTTCGCCGGACGAGCCGCTTCCCGTCGTCGTGCAGTACGCGGGATATTCGGGCGGGCGCGGGCTGTCCAATCAGGACACCAAGTGGGCGCAGGCCGGGTACGCGCACTTCATCATGGACACCCGGGGCCAGGGTTACGGCGGTCTGCTGGGGGACACCGCGGACCCGCACCCGTCCGCGGGCGGTGTGGCGCATGCGGGACTGATGACCCGCGGCGCCGGAAGCCGCGAGGACTACTACTACCGCCGGGTCTATGTGGACGCCTTCCGCGCGGTGGAAGCCGCGCAGGCCCATCCCGCCGTCGACCCCTCCCGGGTGGTGGTGGCCGGTGTCAGCCAGGGCGGCGGCATCACCGTTGCCGTGGCCGGGCTCGCGGCCGGAAGGCTCGACGGCGTGATCGCCGCGCTGCCGGATGTTCCGTTCCTGCAGGACTTCCCCCGGGCCATCGACATCACGCCGCGCGGGCCCTATCCGGAGATCGCCGCATTCCTGGCCCGTCACCGGGACCGCTATGAGGCCGTCCTTGCGGTGCTTAACTATTTCGACGGCGTCAACCTGGGCCGGGCGGCAACCGCGCCGGCGCTGTTCTCGGTCGCACAGGCGGACGACATCTGCCCGCCGTCCACCGTTTTCGCCAGCTACAACGCATACGGAACGGGCGCTGGAAACGATGCGCCGGCCAAGGACATCGAGGTGTACCGCTTCAACAACCATGAGGGCGGACAAGAACACCAGTGGAACCGGCAGCTGCAGTATCTGCGCAAGCTGCTCGGCTGATTCGGCACGCTCTCCCAACTGACTCGCACTTAACGCTCCGAAATCGCGATTTCGGAGCGTTAACTGACAGTCAGTTGGGGGATGGTCGCGCGCTTAGGCCCCGCAATATGAGGTCGCGAAATGAGCGTGAATTTGCGGACCCGGCGTCCCCGCGGTTATGGTCTTGGCTATGACTAACCGTTGGTATGCGTATTTTTCGTTGGCTCTGGAGGGGCCCGCGTCTAACTGACACGCATCCAACTTACCTTCAGAGCCAACAGGGCAGAGATCATTCTCTGCCCTTCGCCATTTCTCCGGCGGGTTCTGATCTGGGCCCGCTCCGCACCTCTTCCGGAACAGGACCCGCACCATGAGCACCGCAGCAGCCACCGAAACACAGCATTCCACGTCCAACCTGCGCGTCAGTGAATTCCGGCCGCTGCCGTCGCCCCAGGACATGATTGCGGAACTGCCGCTTGACTCCCGGGTGGCGGACGTCGTCGAACGGGGCCGGGACGAAGTCCGGGCCATCATGGACGGCGTGGACGACCGCCTGCTGGTCATCGTGGGACCCTGCTCGATCCACGACCCCAAGGCCGGCCTGGAATACGCCCGCAGGCTGGTCAGCCAGGCGGAGAAGCACCGGGAAGACCTCCTGGTGGTCATGCGGACCTACTTCGAGAAGCCCCGCACCACGGTGGGCTGGAAGGGCCTCATCAACGATCCCCGGCTGGACGGCAGCCACGACATCGCCACCGGGCTGCGGGCGGCACGCCAGTTCCTGAAGCAGGTCACCTCGCTGGGCCTTCCCACGGCCACGGAGTTCCTGGAGCCCATCAGCCCCCAGTACATGGCTGACCTCGTCTCCTGGGGAGCCATCGGTGCCCGCACCACCGAAAGCCAGATCCACCGCCAGCTGGCGTCCGGGCTGTCCATGCCCATCGGATTCAAGAACGGGACCGACGGCGACCTCCAGGTCGCCGTGGATGCCTGCAGCGCCGCCGCGGCCTCCCAGGCGTTCCTCGGGATCGACGGTGACGGCCGGGCAGCGCTCGTGGCCACGGCAGGCAACCCGGACACGCACGTGATCCTCCGCGGCGGCCGCAAGGGCCCCAACTACTCCGCGGCGGACGTCGAGGCAGCATCGGCAAAACTGGCCGCCAAGCAGCTCAACCCCAGGCTCATCGTGGACGCCAGCCACGCCAACAGCGGCAAGAGCCACCACCGCCAGGCCGAGGTTGCCCTGGAAATCGGCGCCCAGCTGGAAGACGGCGGAGCGGCGGCTTCGGCGATCGCCGGCGTCATGCTGGAGAGCTTCCTGGTGGGCGGGGCGCAGAACCTGGACGTGGCCGAGCACGCCGCCGGCACTGACGAGCTGGTCTACGGCCAGAGCGTAACGGACGCCTGCATGGAGTGGGACGTGACGGCTTCCGTGCTGGGCCAGCTGGCAGCATCCGCCCGCAAGCGCCGGAGCGCTCTGGCGGGCTGAATTCGCTGAGGGTTCACGGAAAACTGGTTACGCCGAATGACTTTCACTATGGCACCATCAGCCACTAGAGTAACTAGCACAGGGTAGGTTGATGGCTCAGCATCGGCACACCGCAATGGGGTTTCAATGGGGTTGCCTTTATCAGCTGTCAACAAAGGAATAAGGGAAATGTCCGCAGAGTCGAACTTCTCGAACGCTCAGTTCCTGACTGTGGCCGAAGTGGCCGAGCGCATGCGCGTTTCCAAAATGACCGTGTATCGCCTTGTTCACTCCGGAGAGATGCCTGCCGTCCGTTTCGGCCGGTCCTTCCGGGTGCCGGAATCCGCCGTCGAACAGTACGTCAAGGGTGCTGTTGTGGAAGGCCAGTCGGACACCGCGTAAGCTCCCTCGAACCCGCTGTATGGCCGCCCCCAACGTGCGCTGCCAGGCGGTCGGTCAGTGAGTCCGCCGGATAAGCGGTACCCTGTTAGGGAACGTTTTTCGTTATTGTAAGAATCTGTTTGTTGTTTAGTCTGTTGCCTAGTCCACGGACCTCTTCCATCAGACAGGTACTCCATCTAGTTTGTAAGGAACTTTCGTGGGTTCAGTTATTAAGAAGCGTCGCAAGCGTATGGCCAAGAAGAAGCACCGCAAGTTGCTTCGTAAGACCCGCCACCAGCGCCGTAACAAGAAGTAGAGATACTTCCTACAGCGTGAGATGCCCGTTGCCTTTGGCAGCGGGCATTTTTCTTTGGGCTTGGTTCCCGGCAGCAGCGCGCTTCGGACGCGCATCTGGCGGCGGGACGCGGAGCGGGCGTGGGGACGCGGATATCCAGGCGTCCCTGGGCCATATCCGTGTCCGCACACCGTTTGCGTGTCCCACTGCGGGGGGGGGCTAGACCGTGGGGCCGCGGAAGCGGGTGAAGCCCCTCCAGAGTCCGTAGACAGCCCCGCCAACCGTGGCGGCCTTCAGCCCAAGCGTGGCGGCACGTCGTCCGGAGCGGAAGTCGTAGACCGGCCAGTTGTTTTCGCGCGCATGGCGGCGGAGGCGGGCATCAGGGTTGATGGCCACGGGATGGCCCACCATGCTCAGCAGCGGAATGTCATTGTGGGAATCGCTGTAGGCCCAGCAGCGCTTGAGGTCCAGGTCCTCGGCGTCCGCGATGCCCTGGACAGCCACCGCCTTGGCCTGGCCATGCAGGATGTCACCCACCAGCCGGCCGGTGTACGCGCCGTCCTTGATTTCGCCCACGGTTCCCAGTGCGCCGCTCAGGCCCAGCCGGGTGGAAATCACCGTGGCCACCTCGATGGGGGTCGCCGTCACCAGCCACACCATGCGGCCCACCCGGAGGTGCTGCTGGGCCAATGCCTTGGCGCCCGGCCAGATCCTGGACTCGATCATCTCATCGAAGACTTCTTCGCCGAGGGCTTTGATGTCTTCCACGGTGATGCCGGCCGCCAGCGTCAGGGCCGAATCGCGGACCGCGTGGACGTCGTCCATGTTCTCGCCGCGGAGGACGAACTTGAACTGCTTCCACGCCATCCCGGCCGCCTGCGGCAGCGTGAAGGCGCCGCGCTGGTGCATTTTCCGGGCCACATGAAACAGGCTGGCGCCCTTCATGAGGGTGTTGTCGACGTCGAAGAAGGCGGCCTCGCCGTGCTGCAACGCACCGGCCGGCTGCCGGATCACGGCGACGTACTTCTCCTCGGGCATGACTCGAGTCTAGTCAATGGGCAATGCCTGCGCTGTCGCGACCGCGGCATGGTGCCGTCGCGGCCGCGACTATCCCGCCGTCGCGGCGGGGCGGCAGCCCGGGCTACGGTTGATGCATGGCACATCCCGACGTCGTCCTCATCACCAAAACTGACTGCCACCTCTGCGAGGCGGCGCGCGACGCCGTCGGACGGGTCACGGCCGCACTGGGACTCGAATGGACGGAACAATTGGTGGACAACCTGCCGGAGCTCCGCGAGCGGTACGCCGAAGAGATTCCCGTGGTCCTGGTGGACGGGGTCCAGCGCGACTTCTGGAAGATCGACGAAACCCGCCTGGAACGGATCCTTCGCCAGGCCGCGGCCAAGTAGGCGCGGCCACTCCTGCTTTGTTGGCATTACGGACGGGGCTCTAGAGTGGACTCACAACGCGACGCAATGGAGCAGATAGTGACTTCGCTGGATTCATCCCCCGAGGCCGTTCACGGGGAGAGCGGAACTGCGGCCAAGCAGATTCCGCCCGCGGCCGTGGCCCGGCTGACCATCTATTTGCGTGCCCTCACCACAATGCTCGCGGAAGGCGTTGAACGCGTCTCCTCTGAGTCCCTGGCAGAAGCCTCCGGCGTGAGTTCGTCCACCCTCCGCAAGGACCTCTCCCACGTCGGGTCATACGGTACCCGCGGCGTCGGCTACGAAGTGCAGTACTTGAGCCGCCATATCTCAGCCGCGCTCGGGCTCACCAAGGACTGGAAAGTGGCTATCGTGGGCGCCGGCAACCTCGGCAAGGCCTTGGCGCGGTACGGCGGATTTGAATCGCGGGGTTTCGACGTCGTGGCCATTTTCGACGCCGACCAGATGGTGGTGGGCAATGAGGTTGGCTGGCTGCGCGTCAGCGACGTCGCGGACCTGGAACCGGTGCTCCAGCGGACCGGCGCCAACATGGTGGTGCTGGCACTGCCTGCCGCCGTGGCCCAGGGTGTGTGCGACCGCGTCATCGCCGCCGGTGTGCGGAGCATCCTCAGTTTCGCCCCGGTGATGCTGCAGGTGCCGGCGGGCGTCAACCTGCGAAAGGTGGACATGGCCACCGAGCTGCAGATCCTGGCCTACCACGCCCAGCGGATCCAGATCCCGGAGGACGGCGAGTAAGCCAGCCGGTCCCGTGCTGCCGCGCGTCACGCGTGCGGCCGCTCGGTTGGTTGGTGGCGGCCGCTGTGTGGCCGCTCAGTTGTTAGCGGCCGTAGGGGTTACCGGGCTGACCGTAGGGGCTAGCGAACGGGTGGTACTTCCGGAAATACGGCGCTGACCCGGGGAGGTACAGCAGCACCATGGCGGCAACTCCGGCGAGGATGGACGGCGTTCCAGGACCGTTCTCGAAAATTCCCAGCAGGGAAAAGGCGGCCAAGATAGTGCCGAGAATGCGGGCCCAGTTCCGGCCCTTCCTGATTTTGAAGGCCACGAGCGCATAAAGCAGGACGCCGACAGCGGCAATCAGCGCCACCATTCCCACGATGATGCCCTTGAGTGCCTCGAAATCCACCTCTGCGCCGCTGGTTGCCAGCCGCGCTTCCATCTGCCTGCGCAGGGCGGGGTCATCGAGGGAGCCCATGGAGAAGAAGATCGAACCCACCCAGAAGAGGCAGGCGAGGACTAACAGCCAGAAGGAGGCGTTCACCAGCGGGGGCGTGGCACGGCCCGAGTTCCCCTGCTGCGGCAGTTCGGAGGGGTAAGCGAGGTACTGCTGTTGCCCGAACTGCTGCGGCTGCGCAAACGGCTGAGGCTGTGCAAACTGCGGCTGCGCAAACTGCTGCTGCTGTGCATACTGCGGCTGCCCGGATTGGGGTGCTTGGCCGTATTGGGGCCCCTGGCTGTATTGGGGCGGCTGCGCGTACTGCGGCGGCTGCGCGTACTGCGGCGGCTGCTGGCCGTATTGACCGCCGGATGCGGAATCGTTGGAGGGCGACGGCGGGATGGACGGAGTGCTCATTGTTGATCCTTTGCAACTCGATTGCTCAGTAATCTCAACCGGGATCAGCCACATCATCCTGCCCCCAGTGTGATTTTGCTAACACGGTACCGCGCGCAGGGGCGTTCTGGGCATAGTTTGAAGCTCAATTTCGGCTCAAGAGATTGCCGGGCAAACGCAAAGGGCGCGGACTCCGGCGGCCGGCGACTGAATTCGCCTGGTCCATCCAAAGTCCACGCCCTCCGGGTGTGGAACTGAGTTGCCTCGGTTTGGTGCTTTTGTCTACAGGGCGGGACTAGCGGCCGTAGGGGTTGCCCGGCTGGGAGTAAGGGCCCCCGAAAGGCTGCTGCTTCTGGAAGTAAGGTGCGGACGCCGGGAGGTACAGCATCACGATCGCCGCGATGCCCAGCAGGCCCGAGAGGGTTCCGAGGCTGAGCGGGAACAGGCTGAAGATCGACAGGGCGGCCAGGACGGTGCCCAGGATGCGGGCCCAGTTCTTGCCCTTGCGCACGTTGAACGCCACCAATGCGTACAGGCCGGCACCGATGAGGCCGACCACCACCATCATGCCGATGATCAGGCCCTTGATCGACTCGAAGTCGACGTCCGCGCCGCTTGTCCGCATCTGCTCCTCGAACGTACTGCGCATGGCCGGATCATCGAGCGCGGGAATGGCGATCAAAAGGGAGACCAGCCACAGGACGCCCGCTGCAACGATCATCCAGAACGCGTTGTTGACCATTTTTGGAACCCCGCCGGCTGCGACACCCTGCGGCTGCTCGGACGGGTACTGGGCGTAGGGGGACTGTCCGTACTGCTGCGGCGCCTGCCCGTAGGGCTGCTGCCCGTACTGGGGAGCCGGAGGCTGCTGCCCGTACTGCGGCTGCCCGTACTGGGGTGCGTTCTGTCCGTATTGCGGCGCGGCAGGGGGCTGCTGCCCGTGCTGCTGCTGGCCGTATTGCGGCGCGTTCTGGCCGTATTGCGGCGCGGCAGGGGGCTGCTGCCCGTGCTGCTGCTGGCCGTATTGCGGCGCGTTCTGTCCGTATTGCGGAGCCGCGGGGGACTGCTGCCCGTACTGGGGGGTGTTCTCTCCCTGCTGCGGAGCGTCGGGGCCGGGCTTGCCGTTTTCAGGTTCGTTCGGGCTGGCCGGGTTGGCTGGCGGGGTGCTCATAGTTGGTCCTTTGCGGGTCGACTACTGACTAATCAGGTACCGGGATCAGTAAACGGTTCCCTGCCCCCAGCATGGTTTGGTTCCACCGTACCGCGCTCCGGCCGCCCGGTGGATCATTCCGAAGAGGTATTCTGACCGGTCGGGTCCGGCGGCTTCGTTGCACGAGGAACCGGTGCCGAACCATCCGGATTAAACACATCGCCCCGCTCCGTCGCGGGGACGGAGCGGGGCGCTGTGGTGGTGCAGTACTCCCGGTACTGCTACTGCCGGTAACTAAAGGCAGGGAATTACGCGGCGGGTGCGATGAAGGCGAGCTCGAGGTTGATGCCAACCTTGTCGCTGACCAGCACGCCGCCGGCTTCGAGGACGGCGTTCCAGGTCAGGCCGAAGTCCTTGCGGCTGATGGTGGTTTCAGCGGTGAGGCCGGCGCGGGTGTTGCCGAAGGGATCCACAGCCACACCGTGGAGCTCGGTTTCGAGGGCCACCGGGCGGGTAACACCCTTGATGGTCAGGTCGCCCTGGAGCTCGTAGGCGTCGCCCTTGGGAACGATCGCGTTGGAGACAAAGGAGATCTCCGGGAACTTCTCGACGTCGAAGAAATCTTCGCCGCGGACGTGGCCGTCGCGGTTGACGTCGCCGGAGTCGAAGCTGGCAGTCTGGATGGTGGCATTCACCTTGGAGTCGGCAACGTTCTCGGAGAGGGCCAGCGTTGCTGTGGCGTCAGTGAATTTGCCGCGGACCTTGCTGATGCCGGCGTGGCGGACAGTGAAGCCGATTTCGCTGTGCGAGTTGTCGAGGGTCCAGGTGCCGGTGGTGATGTTAGCGGGCAGTGCCATGGTGGTGCTCCTTGTGTTCTGTGGTGGAAGGTCTCTTGCGAAGGACATCTGATCGCCAGCCGAAACTTCCTTGGTTGAAGTCTCAACTAACTGCTTCACCCAGTATAAACATGCATTTGCATCTTTTATTCCAACTCCGGGGAACATTTTTCAAAACTTCTGAGTTCTACTTCCTGTAGAAGATTTCAGATCGTCCGACATCTTTGAGAAACTGGTAAACATGCCCCAAGCCACTGTTCATCTTCTTCGCCATGGCGAGGTCCACAATCCGGACGGCGTCCTGTACGGACGGCTGCCGGAATTCCACCTCTCCGATCTCGGGCAGCAGATGGCCAAGACCCTCGCAGTGCACTTCAGTGACCGCGCAGCCGGCGGGGCCAACATCGTGCACCTGGTCGCGTCACCCCTCACCCGCGCGCAGGAAACAGCCCACCCCATATCGGAAGCGTTGAACCTCGAGATCCACACCGAGGCGCGCATTATCGAAGCTGAGAACCACTTCGAAGGCCTCAAGGTCAACAAGGCCGAGCTCCGCAAGCCAAAACACTGGCTGTACCTGCGCAACCCCTTCGTGCCGTCCTGGGGCGAGCCGTACAAGAACCAGGCCGCACGCGTCATCGCTGCGGTGCACGACGCGCGCCGTCGTGCCATTGAGCTGGGCGGGGAGGGCGCCGAGGCCATCCTGGTCAGCCACCAGCTCCCCATCTGGTCCACGCGCCTGAGCGCCGAGGGCAGGCCCCTTTGGCATGATCCGCGCAAGCGCGAATGCACGCTCACGTCCATCACATCGCTGGTGTTCGACGACGACGGCACCCTCCTGCGCGTTGAGTACAGCGAGCCTGCTGCCGCGCTTCTGCCCGGCGCCTCGAACACTCCGGGGGCCTGAGCGTGGCCGGATTCAAGTTCACCAAGGCAGCTGGCGCACGCCATGAAACGACGAACGCGGCGTCGCGCCGCAGCGTTTTGGCCGCGGGCGGCCTCGGCCTGGCCGCCCTTACCCTGGGGCTTTCCGCGTGTGCCCAGGAGGACGCACTGGCCAAGCAGGCCAAGGCCGGAGACAACAAGAACTACGTGGCCGGCGACGGCTCGGTGACCGAGTTTGCCGCCGCAGACCGCAAATCCGCCGTCGGCATCAAGGGCACCCTGTTCAACGGCACCACCGTGGAGCCCGCTGACTTCGTCGGAAAAGTCACCGTGCTCAACTTCTGGTTCGCTGCCTGCGCACCGTGCCGCGTCGAAGCACCATCCCTCGAAGCCCTCCACCAGGAGTTCAAGGAGCAGGGCGTGCAGTTCTACGGCGTGAACCTCCGCGATGAAAAGGCCGCCGCCGAGGCGTTCGACAAGACCTTCAACCTGACCTACCCCAGCTTCCATGACAAGGACGGCGGCGTACTCCTGGCCGTCTCCGGGCTGGTTCCCCCGGGTGCTGTGCCCACCACGCTAGTGCTGGACAAGCAGGGCCGGGTTGCCTCCCGTGTCCTGGGTGAAATCCAAAAGGGCACGCTCAAAGCCCTCATAGCCGCCGCTGTGGCAGAGTAACGGCGGCGCCCCCACCGTGAACAGCCCCTTCGCCGAAGCCATCCTGAGCGGTTCCCTGCTGCTCGCCATCCCCGTGGCGCTGCTCGCCGGACTCGTGTCCTTCCTCTCGCCGTGCGTCCTGCCGCTGGTGCCCGGATACCTGGGCTATGTCACCGGACTGACCGGCGTGGACCTGGAAAAGCAGAAGCGCGGCCGGATGCTTGCCGGAATCGGCCTGTTCGTCCTTGGCTTCTCGGTGATCTTCGTCCTGCTGGGCGGCGCTTTCGGCCAGCTGGGATCCATGATCAGCGGCGGCCAGAACGCGTGGATCACCCAGGTGCTGGGCATCCTGGTGATCATCATGGGCGTGGTGTTCATGGGCGGATTCGGCTGGCTGCAGCGGGACGCCAAGATCCACGCCAAACCGCCGGCCGGGCTGTGGGGTGCACCGTTGCTGGGCATCACCTTCGGACTGGGGTGGGCGCCGTGCATCGGCCCTACCTACTCCGCCGTCCAACTGTTGAGCATGTCCGGAGGGTCGTCGGCAGCCAAGGGCGCGTTCCTGGCCTTTGTCTACAGCCTGGGGCTGGGCATCCCGTTCCTGCTGATTGCACTGGCCGTCCGCCGCGGCGTAGGCGTGATGTCCTTCTTCCGCAAGCACCGCCTCGCCATCCAGCGGATCGGTGGCGGAATCCTGGTGGTCCTGGGCCTCCTGATGGCCAGCGGAGTATGGGGCGCCTGGGTATCCGGGCTGCAGTACTGGTTCCAAACCGATGTGAAATTGCCGATCTGATGAGCGAGCGAGTGAACGACAAGAACAAGCCAGCACCCGCGGACAAGAACGCGGCGACTCCCGTGGCCAAGGCCAAGGCGGAAGCTGCCCTGCCGGCGCTGGGCCTCAAAGGCATGCTGCGCTGGGCCTGGACCCAGCTGACCAGCATGCGCACCGCGCTGTTCCTGCTGCTCCTGCTGGCTGTTGCCGCCGTGCCCGGATCGCTGTTCCCGCAGCGCCCCGCGAACCCGTCGATCGTCACGCAGTACATCGCGGACAACCCGGACTACGGCAAGATCCTGGACTCCCTCCAGCTCTACGACGTGTACTCCTCCGCGTGGTTCTCCGCCATCTACATCCTGCTGTTCATCTCGCTGATCGGCTGCGTGGTTCCCCGCGCGATCGCTCACTACAAGGCCATGCGCTCCCAGCCCCCGCGCACCCCGGCCAGGCTCTCCCGCCTGCCTGAGTACGGGACGCTGGTGATTCCCGCGGACGCCGGGATCCCGGCGTCGCGCGCCATTGCGGACGCCGCCGCGAAGCTGAAGAAACGCGGTTACCGCGTTGATGTCAGGGACGACGACGGCGCGCGGCCCTCTTTGGGTGCCGAGCGCGGCTTCCTGAAGGAAGTGGGAAACCTGGTGTTCCACACGTCGCTGATCGGCGTGCTGGTCTCCGTGGCTGCCGGCGGCCTGTTCGGGTACAGCGGGCAGCGGATCCTGGTGGAGGGCGACACGTTCGTGAACACCCTGGTGGGCTACGACCAGTTCACCCCGGGCACCAACTTCCAGAGCAGCCAGCTGCAGCCCTACTCCATCCAGCTGGACAAGTTCCAGATCACGTTCGACCGCGAATCGCAGGGCAAGTTCGGCCAGCCCATCGACTTCAAAGCCGACGTGACAACGCGGGAAACGCCGGACGCACCCGCGGAGCAGCAGGTCCTGAAGGTCAACGATCCCGTCAGCCTGGGCGGCACCAGCATTTACCTCACCGGCAACGGCTACGCCCCCGTGGTGACCATCCGCGACGGCGCGGGCAACGTCGCCATGCAGGGGCCCGTGGTGGCCAAGCTGCAGGGGGACAACTACTACTCCTCCGTGGTGATCAAGGTTCCCGACGCCAAGCCGGACCAGCTCGGCTTCGCAGGCTTCTTCCTGCCCACCGCGTTCGTCACCGAGGAAGGCGTCTCCTTCAGCGGGGACCCGGAGCTGATCAACCCGCAGCTCACCCTGAACTCGTACTTCGGCGACCTCGGCCTGGACGCAGGGTCCCCGCAGAACGTCTTCGAGCTCGACGTCAAGAAGCTCACGCCGCTCAACGCCCGGAACCTCGACGCCGGCGGCATCACCCTGGCTCCCGGCAGCACCTACACGCTCCCGGACGGCAAGGGCTCCATCAGCTTCGACGGCGTGAAGCGCTACATCGGCGTGGACATCCACCACAACCCGGGCCAGCTCTACGCCCTGATCTTCGCCCTGCTCGCTGTGGCCGGACTGGTGACGTCCCTCTACGTGAACCGCCGCCGGGTCTGGGTCCGGACGGGCACCCACCCCGACGGCCGCACCATGGTGGAATACGGACTCCTGGCCCGCGGCGAAGACCACCGACTGGCGGCGGAAGCGGAGACGATCCGCGGACTCCTGACGGAGGAATGGGGCCTGGACTCCCAGGACGACGACTCCCAGAAAGCTACCAGCGGGCAGGTGGATAATGGCCCGTCGGAGAACGTCCCGGCGAACTCCACAGAATCGCGCACAGACGACTTCATCCAGTCAACAGCAGGCTCATCCGAGTCGAAGAAGGACCAGTAATGCTCCCCATCAACGAAACAATGGGCCAGTACAGCGAGCTCTTTATGCTGCTGGCTGCCGGCACGTACACGGTTGCCTTTATCGCCTTCGCCTGGGACCTGGCCAAGAGCAGCAAGGCGCTCCGGGCCGTGGACCTTAAGGCTGCGGCCGCGGCGGAGGCAACTGCAACAGCCAAGGTTCCGGTGGGAGCCGGTGTCGGCACCGGCGGTGCCGTCGACCGTGCTGATGTCGACCGTACTGACTCGGACGTCAGCGGGCCGGCCGGCCGTGCCGAGCGGCCGTCGTCGTCCACTGGCCGTGCGTCCACCGGTGCCGTTGCAGGCGCGGGGCAGACGGCCGACGCCGGCATGCGCTACGCCGCTGAACGCCGCGTTCCCGCCCGCGTTGCGGTTGCGCTGACGGTGCTGGGCGCCGTGATCCACGGCGCCGGGGTGGTCACCCGTGCCCTCGGTGCAGGCCGGGTGCCGTGGGGCAACATGTACGAGTTCCTCACCACAGGCGCGTTCGTGGCCGTGGCGGTCTTCCTGCTGGTGCTGATCCGCCGCGACCTCCGGTTCCTGGGGACGTTCGTGATCGGCCTGGCCATCATCATGCTGGTGGCGGCATCCGTGGCCTACTGGACGCCCGTGGGACACCTGGTGCCGGCACTGCAGAGCTACTGGCTGATCATCCACGTGTCCATCGCGGTGCTGTCCTCCGCACTGTTCACGCTGACGTTCGCGATGTCCGCCCTGCAGCTGGTTCAGTCGCACCGGCAGAAGGCCATCGCGGCAGGCGGCGCGGACAAGCTGGGCTTCATGCGCCTGGTGCCGTCCGCCCTCAGCCTGGAAAACCTCTCCTACCGCATCAACGCCATCGCATTTGTGGGCTGGACGTTCACCCTGATGTTCGGCGCCATCTGGGCGGAGAAGGCCTGGGGCCGCTTCTGGGGCTGGGACACCAAGGAAGTCTGGACCTTCGTGATCTGGGTGGTTTACGCGGGCTACCTGCACGCCCGAGCCACCCGAGGCTGGACCGGCACCCGGGCCGCCTGGCTGTCGATTGTGGGCTACCTCTGCGTGATCTTCAACTTCACCATCGTGAACCAGTTCTTCAACGGCCTGCACTCCTACTCGGGGCTATAGGGCCGGAGTCCCGCTGGCCCGGCCGCCGCGTTCCTGCGCCGCGTTCTTGCACACACGATTTGCCACTTTTGGCCGCTAAGCCACGCGCTGAGCGGCCAAAAGTGTCAAAGGGCCGAGGTGAAGCGCCAGTTCAACGACGACGGCGGGCTGGTTCCGGTGCCCAGCCACGCTCCACGAGCGCTTTGCGGACGCGGGTAACGGCGCGGGGCTCCATGCCGGGCACCAGCGGGTCGAGGTCCAGCTGGGTCAGCACTACTACCCGCCAGCCCGCTTCCTTGGCGTCCTCGTCGCGGAAGATGTCGCTGCGGCGTTGGGCGGCCGATGCGTGATGGCCGCCGTCGTACTGGATCGCCACCATCTCGCGCTCATAGGACATGTCGGGATCCTGGATCCAGCGGCCGGTCCCGTCGAACATCGGCAGGTTGATGGCAGGCTCGGGAAGGCCGTACCGGCGCAACAGCAGCCTGACCTCAGTCTCCTTCGGGGAATCGGTATGTGCCCGCATCAGGGCCCGGGCCCGCATGGCCTTGCGGTAACCCGGCCTGCCCGCCTTGGCGGCCAGGAAGCTGTCCAGTTCGGCCAGCGTGGACAGGGGGTTCCGGCGTCGCAGCAGGAAATCGCCGGCGATCACCAAGTCATCGAGGCCAAGTATTCCGGCAAGGTCGAACCAGGTCCGCAGCGGGGAGGTGCATTGCACGTGCCGGCCCGGAGTGATTTCTGCAGGCTCCAGGTCCAGTTGGTGCCCCGCCACACCCTTGCGTCGCAGGGCGCGCCGGCCGGCCGGGCAGGTCAGATGGACCACCTCGTTGTTTTGCCAAACCAGAGGCAGGGGAAATCCCCAGAGCCGGGCTGCCGAGAGATGGCTGACAACAGCTCCCGTCACTGCGCCGACGGCAGCGGCGCGGAGCAGCAGGGTTGCCTCGGCCGCCGCTGAAACCCTCGCTCCGGTACAGGGCCGCACCAGGTCGCGTGCCCGCAGGCGGCGCGGGGTGAGGCCTGCAGACCGGGCCTGCTCCAGTGTGAAGGGCCCGCGGCGAAGGTCATCGGGAAGCTCGGAGGGAGGGCGCATACGAGCATTGTGGCCCGGCGCAATCAGGGCAAAGGGGTTATCCACAGATGGACGTCGATGTGGAGGACAAGTGAGGGCCGGGGACGTTTGGTGCGGGTGCTACCGCATGCCCCCTCCGGGACGCGGCCGGTTGACACTTTTCGCCGCTATGGACGGGCTATAGCGGCCAAAACCGGCAAATGGGCGCGGTTGGCGGGCAACCCGAAGGCTCCTGAGCCGTGGTCCGGTTCAAGCGTTGAAGGCCGGCTGCCGAGCGAGCCTACTTGACCTCGTCCGTGCCGTGGGAGTCGGTCTCGGGGTGGTGCGATTCCTCGGTGTGCTTGTCACCCCGGTGGCTGCCGTTCGACTTTCCCTTACCCTCGGCGCCGTTCGTGCCGGAGGCGCCGCCGTTGGCCTTGCGTTCCTTGGCCTGCAGGTCCTCCTTGAGCTTCCTGAGGCGGTCCGCTTCGGCCTGGTTACGGCGGCGGAGTTCCAGGTTGCGCAGGAAATCGGGGTCGTCATCCGGTGCCGTGGTACGGGTGTAGGCCTGCGGGGCGGTGCGGTCTTTGCGCGGCCGTCCGATGATGAACCACAGCGCCGCACCCACCACCGGCAGCACAATAACCACTACCATCCAGGCAGTCTTGGAGATGCCCCTGGTGAGGTTCCTATCAGTGCGGATCACGTCCACGATGCCATAGACGTATATGGCTAGAACGGCGACGGCGACCAATACTCGGGGCATACCACCAGTCTACCGTCAGGAAGCTTTGGCGGGGGTGCGGGCGGCGGACGGCTAAACTTGGACTGTGGCCTTTATGAAATACACCCTGATCCGCCTGGCACTTTTTGTGCCGCTGTTCGCACTGTTCAGCTTCCTTCAAATCGGAATGCTGCTCTCCGCGGTCTGCGCCGGCCTGATCGCGTTCGCCATCAGCTACCTGTTCTTCCAGAAGCAGCGCGACGCCGCCACAGCCACCCTGCATGAGCGGTTCTCCGGCCGGGCCAAGCCCATCCGGACTGCCGGCGAGGTTGAAGACGCCGACGCCGAGGACAGCCTGGTGGACGCCAACCCGGACATCACCGTCCGCTCAGAGGTCCCCCGCACCGACGCTCCCCGCACCGACGCTCCCCGCAAGGAATCCTGACCCTTACAGCCCGTGCTTTACAGCCCGTGGCTCAGCACAAGCCCCAGGGAGAACAGCACGCTGTAGCCCAGGTTGATCAGGCCCGTCTGCTTGAGGACGGGGATGAGGCTCTTGCGCTTGCGTCCGTTGATCATCAGCCATGACGGCATCAGGCTGGCGGGAATCAGCAGCAGCACGATCAGCATCCACGGGCGGGCCGGTGCCAGGATGATGACCAGCAGGATGGCGACGGCGAGCATCAGGACGTAGCTTTCACGGGCGTGCTTGTCGCCCAGCCGCACGGCCAATGTCTTCTTGCCGGCCTGGATGTCGGTGGGGATGTCGCGGACGTTGTTTGCCATCAGGAGGGCGCAGGCGATCAGCCCGGTCCCGATCGCGCCGATGACGGCAGGCAGGCTGATCTGCCCGGCCTGGGTGTAGGTGGTGCCGAGGGTGGCCACGAGGCCGAAGAACACAAACACGAAGACGTCGCCCAGGCCCATGTAGCCGTAGGGGTTCTTCCCGCCGGTGTATCCCCAGGCGGCCAGGACGCAGCCCAGGCCCACCAACACCAGCCACCACGCCTGGGTGATGACCACCAGGACCAGGCCGAACAGCATGGCCAGCCCGAAGGCGCCGAACGCGGCCCGCTTGACCATCTCCGGTTTGGCGGCACCTGAGCCCACCAGCCGAAGCGGTCCCACGCGGTCCTCGTCCGTGCCCCTGATGCCGTCCGAGTAGTCGTTGGCATAGTTCACGCCGACCTGCAGCAGCAAGGCCACCATGGCGGCAAGGACGGCGTTGAGCGGCTTGAAAGCGTCCAACTCGAAGGCTGCGGCAGTGCCGATCAGGACCGGTGCGATGGCAGCCGGCAGGGTGCGCGGTCGGGCGCCTTGGATCCATTGTGCGGCTGTAGCCACGGTCAGTACTCCGATTGGTTCGTTGTGCGGGTCAGCTTGGTGCGAGCTTGCGAAGAGCTTCTCTATTTTCCCTGATGCAGGGCGTCCAGCCGAACAGTCATGCCCAGCCGGTCGGGTTTGCCGTTGGGAAGCATCATCAGGTCGCCGGCCGCGAGGACGGTTTTCGGCGCCAGGGCACCCAAAGCATCGTGCCGGCGCGCGGTGAAGCCTTCGAGGCCGGCAGGGGAGCTGTCCGCCACGGCAACGTAGGCTGCCACGGCCTGGCCCCATTCCGCTGACGGGACGCCGGCCACAAAAGCCGCCAGCACGCCGTCGAGCTTTTCCAGCTCGGCCTGCACGTGCGTGGCTGAAACCTTCACGCCTCCGGTGATGATGACGTCGTCGGCCCGGCCCAGGACGGTGAGCTTCCCGGTGGCGTCGATGGAGCCGAGGTCGCTGGTGCGGTACCAGCGCACGCCGTCCTCTTCGAAGAAGGCGTCGGCAGTGAGTCCGGGCTCGTCGAGGTAGCCGGCGGCCAGGGTGGGTCCGCCCAGCAGGATCCTGCCGTCCCCGTCGACCCGGGCCAGCACGTCCTCGAGCGGGAAGCCGTCGTACACGCAGCCGCCGCAGGTCTCGGCCGAGCCGTAGGTGGTGATGACGCGGACGCCGGCGTCGCGGGCCGCGGCCAGCAGATCGGGGGAGGCGGGGCCGCCGCCGAGCAGGATTCCGTTGAACCGGCGGAGCACGGCAAGCGTCTCGGCCGACGGCGAGTCCAGCAGCCGCTGCAGCTGGGTGGGCACCAGCGACGTGAAGCGGATCTTGTCCGTGAGCTCCAGGGCGGCCGCGGTGAAAGCCTCCGGCGTGAAGCCTCCGGACAGGTCCATGGCCCACGGCCGGGTGCCGGCGAACAAGGAGCGCACCAGGACCTGCACCCCGGCCACGTACTGCAGGGGGAGGGCGAGCAGCCACTGGCCCTCGCCCTTGAGCGCGAACGCAGTGGCCACGGAGGACGCCGCCAGGGCGTCCACCGTAAGGACCGTCGCCTTCGGCGCACCCGTGGAACCGGACGTGCGCACCACCACGGCAGCATCCTCGAAGCCCGGCGTTTCCACGGCGGAGACCACAACGTTCCCGTCGGGGCCGGCGGAAAGTTCGACGGCGGGACCCTCACCGTGGAGGGCGTCCGCCAGTGCCTTCAGGGCAGGCTCGATGTTCGGGGGCTGGGAAGTCGCGGAGGGCTGGGAGGTCACAGGTGCTGCCTTCGGGTAGGGCGGGCTTAGAAGTAGTACGGGAACTGGGACCAGTCGGGGTCGCGCTTCTCGAGGAAGGCTTCCTTGCCCTCCACGGCCTCGTCCGTCATGTACGCCAGCCGGGTGGCTTCGCCGGCGAAGACCTGCTGCCCGGCCAGGCCGTCGTCGGCCAGGTTGAAGGCGAACTTGAGCATGCGGATGGCCTGGGGCGACTGCCGGGCGATGTCCGCCGCGTATTCCAGGGCCACCTCCTCGAGCCGTTCGTGGTCCACGGCCTCGTTCACGGCACCCATGCGGACCATGTCCTCGGCCGAGTATTCGCGGGCCAGGAAGAAGATCTCGCGGGCGGCCTTCTGGCCGATCTGGCGGGCCAGCAGCGCGGAGCCGTATCCGGCGTCGAAACTTCCCACGGTGGCGTCCGTCTGCTTGAACTTGCCGTACTGGCGGGAGGCGATGGTGAGGTCCGAGACCACGTGCAGCGAGTGCCCGCCGCCGGCGGCCCAGCCGTTCACGACGGCGATGACCACCTTGGGCATGGTGCGCATGAGCCGCTGGACTTCCAGGATGTGCAGCCGGCCGGCGCGGGCCGGGTCGATGGTCTCCTTGGTCTCGCCGTCTGCATAGCGGTACCCGTCGCGTCCCCGGATCCGCTGGTCCCCGCCCGAGCAGAATGAGTGCCCGCCGTCCTTGGGTGAGGGCCCGTTGCCGGTCAGCAGCACGGTGGCGACGTTGGGGGTCATCCGGGCGTGGTCCATGGCCCGGTAGAGCTCGTCCACGGTGCCGGGGCGGAAGGCGTTGCGGACCTCCGGGCGGTTGAAGGCGATGCGGACCGTGGGCAGGTCCCGCAGCACGGCGCCGTCCGCATCCCGCTCCACCTGCCGGTGGTACGTCATGTCCTGGAAGTCGTCGAAGCCGGCCACGGTGCGCCACCGGGAGGGGTCAAAGACGTCGGATACCTTGGCTGGGAATACGTTGCTCACAGTCCGAGTCTAGTAATCGCCTCAGCTGATGCAGAACTCGTTGCCCTCCGGGTCCGCCATGGTGTGCCATTCGTGGGGGCCCTGGTTGGCCGTCCACAGGAACGTTGCGCCCCGTGCTTCGAGCTCTTTGCGCACCTGATCCTTGTCCCGGTCGCCAATCCGTACGTCCCAGTGCACCCGGTTCTTGACGGTCTTACCCTCGGGCGCGGTCTGGAACAGCAGCCGCCGCTCCGGCGCCTTCGCATCGATCTCCTCCGCCGGCCGGATTGCTGCGCCGGTGGCCCAGACGAGCTTGCCGTGGTGGGTCTTGGTTTCGGCTTCGGTGGCGTACCCCTGGTCGATCATGGACCGGATGAATCCTTCGTCCTGCGGCTCCACGGCCCAGTCCAGGGTTTCCGCCCACCAGTCGGCGAGTTCGTGCGGGTTCTTGCAGTCGATGACGATCTGAATGTTGAGTCCCATGACCCAAAAGTACGACGGCGGCGTGCGCGGCGGTAGGGGGCCGCGGGCCCGGGGCTGAGAATGCCCGCGAGGTGGCATTTCACGGCAGTGTTTCCGCCCGTAACTGCCGTGATCTGCCACCTCGACGCTTGAAACCCTGGGTTAGGGCTGGACCTGCTGCAGCTGGTCCATCAGTTCGGGCGGAATGGCGTAGATGAACACCACGGCCAGCAGGTTCTTCGCGGCGTGGACGAAGTAGGAGAACATCAGGTTCTTGCCGGTCCACACATACACGAACACCAGGGTGGCGCCCATGGCCAGGTAGGGCATCAGCACGGGCAGGGTCAGGGTTTCCTGGCCCACAATGTGCAGCGCCGCGAACAGCACGGTGGACAGCACGCAGCACACCCAGATGTTGACCCGCCGGCTCAGCTTGCCGATCAGCAGGTGCCGGAAGATGTACTCCTCGACAAACGGGCCCACGATGACCAGGAGGGGCACGATCAGCCACGGCGACACCTGCTGGACGAGTGCCTGCACGTTGGCCTGGTTGGCGGAGTTCTGCACGGCTCCGGTGATGGCCACCAGGATTGCCGTCAGGATCAGCATGGCCACCACAGCAACCGGAATCATGATCAGCGTGAACCATGGCCTGGTGGCCAGCACCCGCAAGTCGCGGGCGGCCACGCGGCGGGCGGCGGTGACGGCCAGGATGCCCACGCCGCCGTAGAACAGCAGGTTGACCGAGTACACGGCAACGGTGGGGTCCGGGGACAGCTGCAGCAGCAACCGTTGCAGCAGCGGACCTGCCACCGCAAAGAGTGCCGCGACGGCCACGTAAAGCCCCACGGTGGTGTAGTCGAGCGCAGAAAATCGGTAGAGCTCCGGCTGTGGCGCCGGGGAATTGCGGACAGCTGTTCCCATGTCCCCAGCCTAGCTTGGGGCGGGAGGGCGGCGTTGCAGCGGGGTCACGCCGCCGAGTAGAATGTTCGGTATGCCTAAATTTTTCTTTCGGTGCGCCAAAGTAGTCCGCCGAACCGGGGTCTTTCGCTCTGCCGGAGCCGCCGTCGCCGCCGCTGTCCTCTGCCTGTCCCTCACCGCGTGCGGCGGCAATGCGCCCGGCCAGGGGCCCGGCGACGAAAAGCCCGTGGTGCTGACCACCTTCACCGTCCTGGCCGACGTCGCGCAGAACGTGGCCGGCGACAAGCTGCAGGTCGAGTCCATCACCAAGGCCGGTGCCGAAATCCACGGCTACGAGCCCACCCCCGGGGACATCCGCAAGGCGTCCAAGGCGGACCTGATCCTGGACAACGGGCTGAACCTGGAAGCCTGGTTCGCGCAGTTCGTCGAGGGCCTGGATGTTCCGCACGCCGTGGTGAGCGAAGGCGTTGAGGTGATGTCCATCAGCGAGGACTCCTACCAGGGCAAGCCGAACCCGCACGCATGGATGTCGCCGGTCAACGTGCAGATCTACGTGGACAACATGGTGAAGGCGTTCTCAAAGCTCGATCCGGACAACGCCTCCGCCTTCGAGGCCAACGGGGCGGCCTACAAAGCCAAACTGCAGGCCGTGAAGGACGAGATGGTGCAGAAGCTCGCCACCGTTCCGGAAGCGCAGCGTGCCCTGGTGACCTGCGAAGGTGCCTTCTCCTACCTGGCGCGCGACGCCGGCCTCCGGGAGGTCTACATCTGGGCCGTCAATGCCGAGCAGCAGGCCACGCCGCAACAGATCGCCCGGGCCATCGAGTTCGTCAAGGCCAACAAGGTCCCGGCCGTCTTCTGCGAGTCCACGGTGTCCGATGCCCCCATGCGCCAGGTGGTGGGAGCCACGGGCGCGGAATTCGGCGGCGTGCTCTACGTGGATTCCCTGTCCGAGTCGGACGGCCCCGTGCCCACCTACCTGGACCTCATCCGGCACGACTCCAAAATCATCACCGAAGCCCTGGCTGGCGCCTCGGCGGGGGCGGCATCATGAGCACCCCGGCCATCCTCGTTGAAAACGTCACCGTCCACTACGGCGAGGTCCTGGCGCTGGACGCCGCGTCGCTGACCCTGGACACGGCCCGGATCTGCGGCCTGATCGGCATGAACGGTTCCGGCAAATCCACGCTGTTCAAGGTGATCATGGGAATGATCAAGCCCGACGCCGGCCGCGTCCTCATCAACGGGGCCTCGCCTGCCAAGGCACGCCGGGAAGGCGGAATCGGTTACGTCCCGCAAAGCGAGGAAGTGGACTGGCAGTTCCCGCTGTCCGTCCGCGACGTGGTGATGATGGGCCGCTACGGGCACCAGGGTTTCACCCGCCGCCCCTCCAAGGAAGACCGTGCCGCCGTCGACCTCGCACTGGACCGGGTGGAACTCTCCGAGTTCGCGAACCGGCAGATCGGCCAGCTTTCCGGCGGCCAGAAGAAGCGGGCGTTCGTGGCCCGGGGCATCGCCCAGGGCGCCACCATGATGCTCCTGGACGAGCCGTTCGCTGGGGTGGACAAGCGCTCCGAAGCCACCATCACGCGGCTGCTGCGGGAGCTCGCCTCGGACGGCTGCACCATCCTCATCTCCACGCACGACCTCCACGCCCTGCCGCAGCTGTGCGACGAAGCGGTGCTCCTGATGCGCAAGGTCCTCATGCACGGCCCGCCGGAGGTTGTCCTGCAGCCCGAATACCTGGCCATGGCCTTCGGGCTGGACGTCCTCAACCGTGACCTGCCGGACCCCGACCGTCCGGCAGGTGAGCTTCCGGCCCCTGACCTTCCGGACCGGGACCTTCCTGACAGGGACCTGTCCCGGCACCAGGGCAGGAGCTAGGCCATGGACCTCATTGACATCCTGCTGGAACCGTTGAGCTACGACTTCATGGTGCGCGCCATCATCACCACAGCGCTTGCCGCCATTGTTTGCGCCGTGCTGAGCTGCTGGCTGGTGCTGATCGGCTGGTCGCTCATGGGCGACGCCGTCTCCCACGCCGTGCTGCCGGGCGTCGTGCTGGCCTACATCGTGGGCGCACCGTTTGCCCTGGGCGCGCTGGTGTTCGCGCTGATCGCCGTCACCCTGATCGGGGTGGTCCGGAACACCAGCCGGGTCAAGGAGGACGCGGCGATCGGCATTGTGTTCACCTCGCTGTTCGCCCTGGGCCTGGTGCTGATCTCCGTCACGCCCAGCCAGACCGACCTCAACCACATTATTTTCGGCAACCTGCTGGGCGTCAGCGATTCGGACATGATCCAGGTGCTGGTGCTGGGAGTGGTGGCGTTCGCCATCCTGATCCTCAAGCGCCGTGACCTCACCCTGTACGCCTTCGACCCCACGCACGCCCACGCCATCGGCCTGTCCCCGAAGCGGCTGGGAGCGCTGCTGCTGGGACTGCTGGCGCTGACCTCCGTGGTGGCGCTGCAGACCGTCGGCGTGGTGCTGGTGGTGGCCATGCTGATCATTCCCGGAGCAACGGCGTACCTGCTGACGGACCGGTTCTCCCGCATGCTGGTGATCGCCCCGGTCATTTCGGCGGCCTGCTCGATCGCCGGCATCTACCTCAGCTACTACCTGGACACCGCCTCCGGTGCCATGGTGGTGCTCACCCAGGGTGCCATTTTCGCCGTCGTCTATCTGTTCAGCCCCCGCCAGGGGCTAATCGGTACGCGGCTGGCGAAGGCGCGGCGCAGGAAGGCAGCGGCCCTCGCCGTCTGAGGGAAACGGCGTACGACGGCGGCGCTTGACGCCGGGGGTCCGGCCGGGCAGGGTGGACGGATGGACTCACCGTGACTGAACACCTTTCCCTGACCGGCGTCACCCATGGCTACGGCGACCGCCGGCTCTTCACTGCGGTTGAGCTCGCCATCAGTGCCGGTGAACATGTGGCCGTCGTCGGCGAAAACGGGGCCGGAAAATCAACCTTGCTCCGGATCCTCGCCGGGCTCGAGAACCCCAACGAAGGCACTGCCGCGTGCCACGGGCGCGTCGGCTACCTGGCGCAGACCACGGGCCTGCCGGCATCGTTCACGGTGGGCAACGCGATCGACGACGCCCTGGCGTCGCTCCGCGGACTCGAGGCCGAGCTGGACTCCTTGGAAGCAGGCCTGGCAGACGCGGACGAGGAGCAGCTGGAGCGCTACGGCAACCTGCAGACCCTGTACCAGCTGCGGGAAGGCTACGCCGCGGAATCGCGCGTGGAGGCAGCGCTGGACCGCCTGGGCCTGGGCGGGCTGGACCGGCGACGGACGCTGGGGTCGCTCTCGGGCGGGGAACAGCACCGGGTGGCGCTGGCCTGCGTGCTGGCTGATCCGGCGGACATCCTCCTGCTGGACGAGCCCACCAACCACCTGGACGCCAGCGGAACGGCCTGGCTCGAGGCGCGGCTGGCCGCCCATCGGGGAACCGTCGTCGTGGTTTCCCATGACCGGGCGCTGCTGCGCAAAGTGGCCGTTTCCGTCATCGAAGTGGACGCCGAACGGTGCGCCGTCAACCGCTACGGCAACGGCTACGAGGGGTATCTGCGGGAGAAGGCGGCCGAGCGTGAACGCTGGGTGCAGCAGTACCGCAGCTGGCTGGACGCGATGGCGGCCGAACGCCTGCAGGCGGATACCGTGGCCGGGAAGATGGGCTACGCCCGGAGGCGCGACGGCGACAAGATGGGCTTCGACTTCAAGGCCGGCACCTGGCAGCAGGCTGCCAGCAGCAAGGTCCGCAACGCCCAGGAGCGGCTGCGCCGGCTCGAAGCCAACCCCGTGGACCGTCCGCCGGTTCCGTTGAAACTGGCGGTGGACCTGCAGCCGCAGGCTGGTGGGGGCGCGGATTCCGGTGCGGCCGGCGCGTCCGGTGCGGCCGCTGGACCGGCCCTGGAGGCATGCGGTGTGGTGGTTCACGGGCGGCTGGAACGGACGGACTTCCGGGTGGAGGCCGGCCGGAAGATCCTGATCACGGGCCCCAACGGCGCGGGTAAATCCACCCTTCTGTCCGTCCTTGCCGGCACGCTGGAACCGGACGCGGGGACGGTGGCGCGGCGCGGCCGGATCGGCTATTTGCAGCAGGAACTCGAACCGCCTATCCGTCCGGGGCAGCGGCTCCTGCCCGCTTTCGTGACCGGGCTGGGCGGGAACATCGACGAGCACGCGGAGGCCCTGCTGCGGCTGGGCCTTTTCCGCACCACCGAATTCCATGTGCCCGTGGGCAGCCTTTCCGCCGGACAGCAGCGCAGGCTGGCCCTCGCCCGGCTCCTGCTGGGCGGCTTCGGGACGATGCTCGTGGACGAACCCACCAACCACCTGGCACCCGTGCTGGTGGAACAGCTGGAAGCGGCCCTCTCGGAATTCGGCGGGACGCTGATCATGGTGAGCCACGACCGCGCGCTAGGGGAGTGGTTCGATAAATGTGCCGTGCGTGAGGGCGACGCCGGAAGCCCGGCCGGTAGCTGGCTTCGGTACACCATGCGGGACGGCGCGCTGCAGTAGCTTCGGGGGCCGGAAAACGGGCCCGGAAAACGGTGAGGTTTGCGTTAAGGGATCGTTACTCCCTGCGCGCCGGGCGGAAACATCTGCGGAGCAGGATGGAAGGGAGTCAGTGATTCCCACGCTCAAGTAGCACCCGCGCGCACCGCCGCCGGGCCTCTACCCAGCCGGCCGAAAGGATCCCTCCCGTGATCACCAAGAACCTATTCCTGCAGGGCGTCTTCCCCTTCGAGGGAGCCGGACTTGAAAAGCCCGTTCCCATCCACCGGGAGCTCGCGCACTTCGTTCCGGACGGAATCATCAACCAGACCCTCTACTTCCGGGGCGGCAACTCCAGTTCCGAGCTGATCACCGCGGTCCTGATGCGCGACGGCGTGCCCATGCGGTATTTCCCCATCGGCGCCAAGAGCGACGTCCACGTGCCGCTCCGCGTGGTGGAGGACATCGAAGGCGGCTCGGTGATTGAGGTGTTCCTCCTGGCGGCCGACGGCGTCACGGGCTACGTGGTCATCGACCTGGGCATGGTGGAACACTGATGACCACCGTCGCCGACGAAAACAAGCGCAAGACGCAGACTGCAGGACAGTGGCAGCGGAACCCGGTCCCCCTCGCGAAGGGCAGGCGGCCGCCGGGAAAGCCGGACGCCCGCCGTCGGATGGTGGTGATTGGCAACGGCATGGCCGGTGCCCGTGCCGTGGAGGAGATCCTGGCCCGCGGCGGCGCCGAGCAGTTCACCATCACGATGTTCGGCGACGAGCCCTACGGCAATTACAACCGGATCATGCTCAGCCACGTCCTTTCCGGCGAGGAAAGCGACGCGGACATCTTCCTGAACTCCCTGCACTGGTACCAGGACAACAACATCACCCTGCACGCCGGCGTCCGGGTGGAACGGATCGACCGCTTCACCAAATACGTCTTCGCCAACAACGGCCACGTGGTCCCGTACGACGTCCTGATTATCGCCACCGGCAGCCAGTCGTTCATGCCTCCGATGGACGGCCTCTACACCCCCAGCGGCTCGATCAAACCCGGCGTCTTCACGTTCCGCACCATCGACGACACCCGCAACATGGTGGAGCACGCGCAGTACGAAAATCACCACCGGGCCGTGGTGATCGGCGGCGGCCTGCTGGGGCTGGAAGCGGCGCGCGGTCTCCAAAACCATGGCGTCGACGTCGACGTGGTCCACTCCGGCGCGCACCTCATGAACGCCCAGATGGGGCCAGACGGCGGAGCCATCCTGCGCCGGAGCGTCGAGGGCCTCGGCATCCGGGTGCACACCGGCAGCCGCACCACCGCCGTCCTGGGAACGGACAGGGTCGCCGGGGTCCGGCTGCGGGACCGGCCTGACATCGGCTGCGACATGGTGGTAGTGGCCGCAGGAATCCGCCCCAACGTGGACCTCGCCGTGCTGAGCGGCCTGCACGTGGAGCGGGCCATTGTGGTGGATGACCAGCTGCGCGTGGTGGACGAGGACAGCATCTATGCCGTGGGCGAATGCGTCCAGCACCGCGGCGAGGTCTATGGTCTGGTGGCACCGCTCTGGGAACAGGCCGTGGTGCTCGCCGACCACGTCACCGGCGCGGACACCACCGCGGCATACCTGGGTTCCCGGACCGCCACCAAACTCAAGGTTGCCGGCGTCGAAGTCGCATCCATGGGCCTGACGGGCCCGGAGCGCGAGACGGACGAACATATCGTGTTCTCCGAACCCAGCCGCGGCGTGTTCAAGTCCATCGTCATCCGCGACAACAAAATGGTGGGCGCCACCCTCCTCGGTGACAGCCGCAAGGTGGCCTACCTGACCCAGGCCTTCGACAAGGGGCTCCCGCTGCCGGAGGAGCGGATCTCGCTCATGTTCGACCTTGGCGGCCCCGCCGAAGAGCAGGGTGTGGCCGAGCTCAGCGATGACGCGCAGGTCTGCAACTGCAACGGCGTCAGCAAGAAATCCCTGGTGGACGTGGTCAAGGGCGGGTGCAACACCGTGGCCGGAGCCATGGACGCCACCCGTGCAGGCAAGGGCTGCGGTTCCTGCAAGCTGCTGGTGAAGCAGGTGGTGGAATGGGCCGCGGACGGTTCGGTGGAGGAGGACCCGGCAGCCAGCTACTACGTCCCGGGCATCCCGCTGGACAAGCCCTCGTTGATGGCCGCCATCCGCAAGCAGGGCCTCCGCTCCGTGTCCGCCGTGTTCGCCGCGCTGGCGCCCGGCAGCGCGGAGGATGCCAAATCCAAGATGGGCCTCGCGTCCCTGATGAAGATGATGCTCGCGGACCAGTACATCGACGAGCGGGACGCCCGGTTCATCAACGACCGCGTCCACGCCAACATCCAGCGGGACGGCACCTTCTCCGTGGTTCCGCAGATGAAGGGCGGCGTGACGTCGGTCCAGCAGCTGCGCCGGATTGCCGACGTCGCCGAAAAGCACAATATTCCGCTGATCAAGCTGACGGGAGGGCAGCGCATCGACCTGCTGGGTGTTCCCAAGGAGGACCTGCCGCAGGTGTGGGCGGACCTGGACATGCCCTCCGGCTACGCGTACGGGAAGAGCTTCCGCACCGTGAAAACCTGCGTGGGCAAGGACTTTTGCCGGTACGGCACCGGCGACTCCACCAAGCTGGGGATCGAGATCGAGTCGCGGTTCCAGGGGATCGAGGCGCCGGCCAAGCTGAAGCTGGCCGTCTCGGGCTGTCCGCGGAACTGCGCCGAGTCGCTGGTCAAGGACGTGGGCGTGGTGGCAGTGGAAGGCGGCCGCTGGGAAATCTACGTCGGGGGAGCGGCCGGCGCCCACATCCGTAAGGGCGACCTGCTGGCCACCGTTGATGACCCCGAGGAGGTGAAGGTGCTGACCGGCCGGTTCATGCAGTACTACCGGGAAAACGCCAACTGGCTGGAGCGCACCTACTCCTTCGTGCCCCGGGTGGGCATCGACCATATCCGCGCCGTGGTGGTGGACGATGCCGGAGGCCTCGCGGCCGGGCTGGACGCGGCAATGCAGGCCTCCGTGGACAGCTACGTGGACCCGTGGACCGAACGTGACGATCCGCTCACGCCGGGGCAGTTCCGCACGTCCCTGCCGCTCACGGTGCTGCCCCAGGTGCCGGTCCGATGAACGCGGGATACAACCTCGGCCCCGTGGACCAGGTCCCGTTCGGGGAGGGGCGGGCGTTCGGCGTCGACGGCGAACAGGTGGCGGTCTTCCGGCTCCGCGACGGCAGCCTGCGGGCGCTGTCCGCCGTGTGCCCGCATAAGGGCGGCCCGATCGCGGACGGCACCATCGACCAGGACCTGGTCCTGTGCCCGCTGCACCAGAACGCCTTCAGGCTGGACACCGGCTGCTCCACCACCGGCGCCGAACCTCTGACCAGCTATGACGTCCAGATCGACAATCATCAGAATATTATTCTGCGAATGTCGGCCCGATAGATGAATTTGTTCGGCATAACTCCTTCCACCTGTTGTCTGCGTCACTGACGGTTCTGCGGGCCTTGTAAACTGGGGAGGCCGCGCGAACTTCGACGCCTTGCGAGTTTTTGTCCAGATAATTGCCCCAAACGGGGGATAAACCCGAATTATCTGGACAAAAACTCCGCGTTCCTGAGCCGGCCATCCCCCGACCCACAAGGAACAGTTGTGCCACAAAGTACCCCCACAGAACTCGTGAGCCCGCCGGCGCAATCCGCCGTCGTCGACTCCACCCTCAGCGCCGAGGGCTACAAGAAGTCCCTCAGCGGCCGCCAGGTCACCATGATCGCCATGGGCGGCGCCATCGGCGTCGGCCTCTTCATGGGTGCCGGCGGACGCCTTGCCTCCACGGGCCCCGCGCTGATCTTCTCCTACGCCATCGCCGGCGTCATCGCCTACCTGCTGATGCGCGCCCTGGGTGAACTCATCATGTACCGCCAGACCTCCGGCTCCTTCGTGAGCTATGCCGGCGAGATGTTCGGCAAGAAGGGCGCGTACCTGTCCGGATGGATGTATTTCATCAACTGGGCCATGACCGGCATCGCCGAACTCATCGCGATCGGACTCTACTTCCAGTTCTTCTTCCCCAACGTGCCCGTTGAACTGTCCGCCATCGCAGCGCTGCTGCTGCTCGTGGGCGTCAACCTCCTGAGCGTCAAGGCGTTCGGCGAATTCGAATTCTGGGCCTCCTGCCTCAAGGTCGGCGCCATCGTGATCTTCCTGGCCGTGGGCACCTTCATGGTGGTCACCAACGCCCAGGTGGGCGACGGCAACGCTTCGGTCAGCAACCTCTTCGCAGCCGAAGGCGGGATGTTCCCCAAGGGCGCGCTGGTGATGATCCTCGTCCTGAACGCCGTGATCTTCGCCTACAACGGCATTGAGCTCGTGGGCATCACGGCCGGCGAAATGCAGGACCCGGCCAAGGAAGTGCCCAAGGCCATCCGCGCCGTCGTCTTCCGCATCGTGGTGTTCTATGTCGGGTCCGTGACCCTCCTGGCCATGCTGCTGCCCTCGGACCAGTATGTTGCCGGCACCTCGCCGTTCGTCACCGTGTTCGGCCAGATGGGCCTGGGCTGGATGGGCGACGTCATGAACATGATCGTCATCACCGCCGCGCTGTCCTCCTGCAACTCGGGCCTGTACTCGATCGGCCGGATCTTCCGCACCATGGCCAACAACGGACACGCTCCGGAGTGGCTGACCAGGATGTCCAAGAGCCACGTGCCGTACGCCGCCATCCTGGCCATCGGTGCCGTCTACCTGGTGGGCATCCTGCTCAACATCTGGCTCGGCGGCTCGCACGCCTTCGACCTCGCGCTCAACTCAGCATCCATTGGCGTGATCTTCACCTGGGGCGCCATCTTCGCCAGCCAGATCGCGCTGCGCAAGAAGAAGGGCAAGGTCTCCTCCCTGCCCGCGCCCGGCGGAACCTGGAGCAGCTGGGCCGGCCTCATTGCCCTGCTGGCCATCACGGTGCTGATCGGCTTCGACACCATGACCAGCAAGACCGGCGAAGTCTTCCACCTTGGCCTCTGGACGCTCGCCACCATCCCGTTCTTCGCCCTCGTGCTGTGGCTCGGCTGGCAGAAGGTCAGGAACAACGAACCGAAGAACGAACTCTTCAGCTAGTGCGTTTCACCTAAGCAGTACGACGACGGCGGGTCACCCTTTCGGGGGCGGCCCGCCGTCGTCGTGCTTCCCTTAGGGGAGCGCGAACGGACACTTGCGGACCCCTCGTGGCGGGGGCCTCAAGTGTCCGTTCGCGCTCCTCCGCTAATCCCTTAGGTGCTTGGCGAAATGGTCCTCGATCCGCTGCCAGGCTTCCGCCGCCGCGTCCGGATCCGGCTTGATTCCCATCACGCGGAAGAGCGGGCAGAGCGCACGGGGCCCCTCCTCGGCGTCGTTCATGAATGCGTGGCCGGCGCCGTCGAATTCCTTGATGTCGTGCTCGATGCCCAGCGTGTCCAGCGCGGTTTCCAACCTGGCCGCGGCTCCGGGCAGGGGGCGGTCCGCCTTGCCGAAGTTGCCCACCACGGGACACGCGCCGAGCAGGGCCGCTTCCGGGTTTTTGGGCAGCCTGCCGTAGTTGACGGCTGCCGCGTCGAAGCCGTCCCTGGCCACGAGCAGGGCAAAGCCGCCGCCCATGCAGAATCCGATCACCCCGACTTTGCCGTTGGTGCGACCCGACTGCTCCAGCCAGGCGTGCGCGGTGGCCAGGTCCGTGAAGGCCTTGCCTGAGCCGGAAAGGAGCGACCGCATGGTGGAGACCAGGCAGCGGCGCGGTCCGCCGTCGCTGAAGAGGTCCACGGCCAGTGTCAGGTAGCCGGCCACTGCCAGCCGGTCCGCCTGGCGCCGCGCAATGTCGTTGAGGCCGAACGCCTCGTGGATCATCAGGACGGCGGGAAACGGCCCCGTTGCTTCGGGTTCCGCGAGGTAGCCGCGGAGGTTTGGGGAGCCCGCTGACGTGCCGGGTCCGCTGAGATCAATGATTGTCATGGCGCGGACTTTCCGTCGTCGGATGCTGTCTCCCCGAGAATCTCACAAAAAAAGGCGGGCACCCCCCATAAGGAATGCCCGCCACCTTTCCCCGGCAACGGCCGTGGCCGCCGCCCGAGGCGCTTTAGTCTCTTTTGAACTCGTCCTTCACGTTTTCGCCAACTTTCTTGGCGTCAGCAACAACCTGGTCCTTCTGACCCTCCGCGCGCAGACGGTCATTGTCCGTGGCGTTGCCGGCCGCTTCCTTGGCCTTGCCGCCGAGGTGCTCTGCTTCGTTCTGAATTTTGTCGCCGATACCCATGGTGTGTTCCACCTTTCGTTGCCGGTAAAAAAACTAAGCAGTTTCACCATAACACAAAGCATGCTTACTAAATCTGGCAGCGGATGTGCCACTTTGGGTGATTGGTTTCAGCCGGTTCGGCTGACTTCGGCGGACCCGCTGCGGTAGCGGGGGCGCATTCAGGCGCGGTTGTCGGCGCCGCCCGATAGGCTCGGGGCATGGATCACAAGACCACCCTCACGCGCCACATCAATGCCAGCCCGGACAAGGTCTGGGCCGTGATCTCGGACATCCCGGGCTCGGCCGCCACCCTCTCCGGCGTCGACTCCATCCAGATGCTGAGCGAGGGCGGATACGGCGAAGGCACGCGCTGGAAGGAAACCCGCACCATGATGGGACGGGCCGAAACCGTGGAAATGTGGGTGTCGCAGGCCGAGCCGCCGTCGGCATCCCGGGCCGGCAGCACGACGGTCAAGGCGCTGCAAAGCGGCGCGGACTACACCACGCGGTTTGTCCTTGCCGAGCGCGACGGCGGGACGGACCTCGCGCTGACCTTCGGTGCCGAGATGGTCAAACCCACCCTCCTGAGCAAGGTCATGATGGCGCTGTTCGGGCGGCTCGGTATGAGCATCACCAAAAAGGCGCTGGCCAAGGACCTTGCCGACATTGCGGCGAAGGCCGAGTCCCTCTGATGACCGGCAGGCAGGCCGCGGGGCGAACGGCCGCGGGGAAGGCTCCCAAGGTGACAGCCCCCAGGCTTTCGCCGGTCCGGCTCGAGGAACTCCGCGACGAGGCCTCCCCGGATTTCAGGCGCGGTGAAAGATACGACGGCGTGAGGTTCCGCCGCGCTGATGCCGACGGTTTGGAGCTGGGCGGCACGGACTTCGCCGAGTGTGAATTCGACGGGGTCTCGTTCAACGAAACCCAGCTCCGCGGTGCGACGTTCCGGGACTGCATCCTGGCCGAGGCCTACGCCCCGGTGTTCGAGGCTGCGCGGGCCACGCTTCGCGATGTGGAGATCAATAATCCCAGGTGGGGTTCGGCGGAGCTGTATGAGAGCGGCTGGACCTCGGTGCGGATCGACGGCGGCAAGCTGGACTACGTGAACCTGCGCGGCTCCAGGCTGACGGATGTACAGATCAGCGACTGCATCATCAACGAGCTGGACCTCGGCTCGGTGACGGGCACCCGGGTTGCGCTGAAGAACTGCACCATCGGCACCCTGGATCTTGCCGGCGCCAAACTCAAAGACTTCGACCTGAGGACCACCGACTTCCGGACCATCAGCGGACTTGAAAGCATGTCCGGCGTGGTGATCGACGACTACCAGCTGAGCCTCCTGGCGCCGTTGCTGGCGGCCCATCTCGGCGTCGTGGTGCTGTAACTTTCGGAGTTTTTGTCCACTTATCGCGACCAAAAAGGGCCTCATCTCGCGATAAGTGGACAAAAACTCCAGCCGGGAAGGGAGAAGGCCCGGTTGACCCCTTGCGGCCGCCGTGTAATCTTTATAGAACGAACGGTCGGTAAATTAGCGCTTGTGATTCAAACGCTGTTTGGCGCCGCAGATGACATTGCCGTTAATCGCGTGAAGGGTGTTTCCATGGCCTCAGCAGTAGCAGGACCGCAGGCATTTTTGGTGGGCGGTGCCCGGACACCCGTGGGCCGCTACGGAGGCGCGCTCTCGGCCGTTCGCCCGGACGACCTTGCCGCCCTCGTGGTCCGCGAAGCCGTTTCCCGCGCAGGCCTTGACCCCGATTCCATCGACGAAGTGATCCTCGGCAACGCGAACGGCGCAGGCGAGGAAAACCGCAACGTGGCCCGCATGGCCACCCTGCTCGCCGGGCTGCCCCTCCACATCCCGGGCATCACGGTCAACCGGCTGTGCGCCTCCGGCCTGAGCGCCATCATCATGGCCAGCCAGATGATCAAGTCCGGTGCTGCGGACATCGTGATCGCCGGCGGCGTGGAATCGATGAGCCGGGCACCCTGGGTGCAGGAGAAGCCGCAGACCGCCTTCGCCAAGCCCGGTGCCATCTTTGACACCTCCATCGGCTGGCGCTTCGCCAACCCGCTGTTCCAGAAGGGCGAGCTGTCCCGGGACGGCAAAATGACCTACTCCATGCCGGAAACGGCTGAGGAAGTGGGCCGCGTGGACGGAATCTCCCGCGAAGACGCCGACGCCTTCGCCGTACGCTCCCACGAACGCTCGCTCGCGGCCATCGCCGCCGGCCGGTTCAAGGACGAAATCGTCCCCGTGACGGTCAAGACCCGCAAGGGCGAAGCCGTGGTGGACACCGACGAAGGCCCCCGCGCCGGCACCACCATGGACGTTCTCTCCGGACTCCGCCCCGTGGTCAAGGGCGGATCGATCGTCACCGCCGGCAACTCCTCCACGCTGAACGACGGCGCCTCCGCCATCATCGTCGCGTCCGAGGCGGCCATCCAGAAGCTCGGCCTCACCCCGCGGGCCCGCATCATCGACGGCGCCTCCGCCGGCTGCGAACCGGAGATCATGGGCATCGGCCCCGTGCCCGCCACCCAGAAGGTGCTGGGCCGGAGCGGCTACAGCGTCGGTGACCTTGGCGCCGTCGAACTTAACGAGGCGTTTGCCACCCAGTCGCTGGCCAGCATGCGCCGGCTGGGCCTGGACCCGGACATCGTCAACCGCGACGGCGGCGCCATCAGCCTGGGGCATCCGCTCGGTTCCAGCGGCTCACGGATCGCGATCACCTTGCTGGGTCGCATGGAACGCGAGGACGCCAGGATGGGCCTCGCCACCATGTGCATCGGCGTGGGCCAGGGCACCGCGATGCTGCTGGAGCGCGTGTAATGGCGGCCCCGGACAGCGCGAACGGACACGTGAGCACCCAGGACCTGAGCACCACGGACCTGAGCACCCGGGACTTCACAACCCTCCTGGTCGAGGAGCGTGACGACCGCGTGGTGGTGCTCCTCAACCGCCCGGAGGTCCGGAACGCCATCGACCAGCAGATGGTGGATGAACTCCACGCCGTGTGCGCCGCGCTGGAGCAGAACCCGAAGGTACTGATCATTGCGGGCGTGGACGGCGTCTTCGCCTCGGGTGCGGACATCGCCCAGCTGCGCGAACGGCGCCGGGACGATGCACTGCAGGGCATCAACTCCACGATCTTCGTCCGGATCGCCAAGCTGCCCATGCCCGTCATTGCCGCACTGGACGGCTACTGCCTCGGCGGCGGCGCGGAGCTCGCCTACGCCGCGGACTTCCGAATCGGCACGCCCAGCGTCCGCATCGGCAACCCCGAAACCGGACTGGGTATCCTCGCCGCGGCCGGCGCCAGCTGGCGGCTGAAGGAGCTGGTGGGCGAACCGGTGGCCAAGCAGATCCTGCTGGCCGGCCTGGTGCTGCGTGCCGAGCAGGCCCTGGCCGTCAACCTCATCACCGAAATCCACGAGGCGCCCGTGCTGATGGATGGCGCGCACAGCCTCGCGGACCGCATTGCCCGGCAGGACCCGCTGGCCGTGCGGATCACCAAGTCCGTGTTCCACGCACCGGCCGAGGCGCACCCGCTGATCGACCAGCTGGCGCAGGGCATCCTGTTCGAGTCCCAGGCGAAGTTCGACCGGATGCAGGCTTTCCTGGACAAAAAAGCAACTAAAAAATCAGACCAGTCAGACGGGACGAAGTAACCATGAGCAACTCCGTACTTCCGGCGGACCTTCCCGCAACAGTCGGTGTCCTCGGCGGCGGCCGGATGGGGGCCGGCATCGCCCATGCCTTCCTGATCAACGGCGCCAACGTCCTGGTGGTAGAGCGGGACGAGGCCTCGGCCGAAGCAGCCCGGGAACGCGTGGAGTCCGCCGCTGCCAAGAGCATCGAGCGCGGCGCCACGGACGGCAACCTGGACGAAATGGTCTCGCGGCTCTCCGTGACGGTGGACTATGACGACTTCAAGGACCGCCAGCTGGTGGTCGAGGCCGTTCCCGAGGACTGGGACCTGAAGGTCGCCTCCCTCCGCGGAATCGAGGAGCGCCTCTCCGACGACGCCTACCTGGCCTCCAACACGTCCTCGCTGTCCGTCAACGGCCTGGCCCGTGAACTGAAGCGGCCGGGAAACTTCCTGGGCCTGCACTTCTTCAACCCGGTTCCGGCGTCAACGCTCATCGAGGTGGTGCTCGGCGAACAGACGTCCCCGGACCTTGCCGCCGCAGCGAAAAGGTGGGTGGAGGCACTCGGCAAGACCGCCGTCGTCGTCAATGACGCCCCCGGTTTTGCCTCGTCACGCCTGGGTGTGGCCATCGCCCTGGAAGCGATGCGCATGGTGGAGGAAGGCGTCGCGTCCGCCGAGGACATCGACAACGCCATGGTGCTGGGTTACAAGCACCCCACCGGTCCGCTGCGCACCACGGACATCGTGGGCCTGGACGTCCGGCTGGGCATTGCCGAGTACCTGCAGTCGACCCTGGGGGAGCGCTTCGCGCCGCCGCAGATCCTGCGCGACAAGGTGGCCCGCGGCGAGCTGGGCCGCAAGACCGGAAAGGGCTTCTTCGACTGGCCGGCCTAAGGCTCGACGGCGGTGTTCCCGCCTAGCTCCCGGCCCGGGCGTCGAGGGCGGACTTCAGGCCGTTCATCGCGGGATCCCGGAGTGACATAAAGGCCGGCTTCATGAACGGTTCAATGAGTTTGAGGGCGCCCTTGAGCTGGAACTCCGCCGTGTACTTCACGGTGCAGCCGGTCCCGTCCGGCGAGACGTCGATGGAGTCCTCGGAGATCACCGTCTTGTTTTCGCCGCGGAGCTTGATGTGGTTGCGGGTCAGCTCCACCACTTCGTAGATGAGGGTCTGCCGCTTGCCCCGGAATTCCGCTTCGGCGTGGTACCGGTGGCCCACGGCAACCGGCCCCTCGGAGAGCTTCTTCACCACGGGCGTGCCCGGATCCCATTCCGCGGTGTGCTCGAAGGCTGACAGGTAGGTGAAGGCTTCCTCTGCCCCGAGGGGAGAGCTGACGGTTCCCGCAACTGTGATCATCCCAACAGCCTAGCCTCTGCCCCCTAGGATGGTCCGGTGACTTCCATCGAACCCATCACGCTGACCGGCCAACACGTTGTGCTCGAGCCGTTGAGCCGCGCGCACCACGGCGGACTGGTGGACGCCGCCGGCGACGGCGAGCTCTGGAAGCTCTGGTACACCAGCGTGCCCACCCCGGAAGGCATGGCCGCGGAGATCGACCGGCGACTCCGGCTCCAGGAAACCGGCTCCATGCTGCCGTTCACCGCGCGCCTCCTGGACCCCGCCACCGGCGGCCCCGGCAGGGTGATCGGGATGACCACCTATATGAACATCGACGCCGCCACTCCCCGCGTGGAGATCGGTTCCACGTGGAATGCTGCGTCTTCGCACGGCACCGGAACGAACGCGGACTCGAAGCTGCTGCTCCTGCGGCATGCCTTTGAAACGCTGGGGTGCCCGGCTGTCGAGTTCCGGACGCACTGGCTCAACCACCAGTCACGGGAGGCGATTGCGCGGCTGGGAGCCAAGCAGGACGGCGTGCTGCGCAGCCACACCCGGACCGCGGACGGGCAGCTACGGGACACCGTGGTGTTCTCGATCCTGGAGCACGAGTGGCCCATGGTCCGCGCAGGCCTGGAGTTCAGGCTCGCCAAGCGGCGCTAGGCGAGCCTGAACTGACAGGACCTCTACCGCGCCAATTTGGCCGGCTGGACCTCGGTCATAACCGCCGTGGCATAAGCCCGGTGCCCGGTGGGATTCGGGTGGAAGTTGGTGTCAGCCAGGGGGTTGCCGCTGTCGTAGGCGATCCAGGGATCGTCGGAGTTCACGGCGTGCCCGGCAAACCTGGTGGTCACATCGACGAACTGGGCGTCCGCCCCGCCGGCCTTGGCACTGGCGACGGCACCGGCGATTGCGGTGTTGAGACTGTCGGTGGCCCGGTTGATCAGGACCTGCTCGTCCGCGGAAAAGTAGGGATTCCCGTCGGCCGGTTCGAACAGCCTGGGATACCCCAGGACCGCGATCTTCGCGTTCGGAGCCAACGCGTGGATTGTCGCGTAGGCGCTCGCCAGCCCGGCGCCCACCTGTCCAAGCGAGCCCTCCGACGCCGCGACCGCGTTGGCGCACACCTCCACGCCATTGGTTGCGCAGGCAAACAGTACGGGGCTCACTCCGGCGTCATTGGCTCCGGCGGTGATGGTGACCAGCTGGGTGGAGGCGCCGAGATGGTCCTCCGCCACGAGCCCGGCGAGCTGGGCCTCAACGCTGATTTTTTGTTGGAGCGGGTCGTCGCCCGACAAAAGGAGTGCCCCATGGCAGGCGGCATTGTCTACCAGGGACACTCGGCCTGTTTTGTCGACGTCGCCGACGTACCCCGGGGTGCTCTGCCAACACGTCGGTTCATCCGGTTGGTCCGCTTCCCCGGCGCCGGTCCCAGCAGTGTAGGAGTCACCGATGGCCACGTAATCAAGTCCGCCCTCAGGTGCGGCTCCCGCAGGACCCGCCGCGGTTCCCACTGCCAGCGTCAGCGTTGCCAGGGTGGCAGCGAATGCTGCGCACCGCCGTCGTAATATCCGGTCACTCATCAGTTTCCCCTTTGTTCTGAACTGTGCACCGGGCTGCAGGCCGCGGGCCGCGGCAAGGCCGCAAGTACGCCCAACGGTACAGCCAGCAACCGGCCGCCGGACACGGGCCGGAATACCCGATTATTTGCCGCGCACCACCCTATTTTCCGGCAGCTACCCGTGCCGGATGTCGGGGGTCTGTGATTAGCTGTCTGGATGGAACAGCCTGGACAGCCCGTGAACTGGGACGGAGCGGTGAATGCCTGGCGCATTTCCGGCAGCGTGTTCCGGATGGGGCGCCGGGAATGGGTCACCGAGGCGGGCTGGAAACAGGCGTACGACGACGGCGTCCGCACCGTGATAGACCTCCGGAACCCTTCGGAACACGGACTGAGGGACACCGATCCCGAGGTGGGCGCGGAGGTACTGGCGGCGTTCGACGTCGTGCAGGCTCCCACCGAAGACCCGGACCACCCCGAGTTCAAGGAACTGTGTTCCCCGTACCTGAACGATCCCGCCTGCTATGCCGCCAACGCCCGGCTGTTTCCGGACAAGCTCGTGGCCGTCTTCAAGGCCGTTGCCGCTGCGCCCGCCGGCGTGGTGATCCATTGCTCCGCCGGACGCGACCGCAGCGGAATGGTGGCGGCCATGCTCCAGGACCTCACCGGAGCGGGCGATTCCGAGATCGTGACCGGCTACCAGGCGGCCATGCGCGGCATCAACGAGCGCCACCGGACAGCCGGCCCGCCGCACAAACACGAGCGCTACCTGGAGGAAGAAGCCTTGGTGCCCCTGCTGGAGAAACGCGGCGGCGGAACCCTGGCGTTCGTCCGGACACTCGACACCCGGAACTATCTTTTGCGGCACGGCATCACCGCGGCCGAATTGGCTGCCATCCGGACCCGGCTGGCAACCAGCATGACGACGTGAACACAACATGGGGGACACCTTGACGCATCATTCCGGCCGGAATCCGTTCCACCGCGCCCTGGGACTCGCCGCCACCGCCGCCATGGCGTTCGGGGCCACGTTCCTCGCGGTTCCCGCCGTCGCAGAGTCCGGTTCTCCGGCAGCCCCTGTCGCTGGCGATTCGGCACCGTCCGCGCCCGCCGCACCTGATTCTTCCGCATCCGCACCCGCCGCGCCTGCCGTCAGCGACGCCGGGCTGACGGAGGCCATCCTCCGCGACCTGGGCATGACGCTGGACGAGTTCAACGCCGCCGGTGACCAGGGCAAACGCGCGGCCGACGCCGTTGCCTCCTTGCGTGCCTTGCCCGGCTATGTGGGGATCAGCCTGGCAGACGGCCGGATCGTGGTCGAAGGCGGCGGGCCGGAGCTTGCGGCCAGGGTGGCTGAGCTCAATGCCGCCGGCCCCGGCGACTTTGTCCTGGTAGCTGCCGGCGCCCTGTCCGCAGGTCCCGCACCGTCCGCATCGCCTTCGCCTACTTCGCCTTCTTCCAAAGCCGCGCCCGCCGATCCGGACGATCCCGCCGATCCGGCCGCACCGGTGGCGGCGGACCGCGTCGCCGCCAGCTCGGACCAGCTTTTCAACGACTACGTCAGCGAAGTCGGGGCCGACGGCCTGCAGGCGGTGGCGTATGCCAACGGCAGCTTTGTGATCCGCACCGGCGGCACCAACCAGCCGGAAGCCGGCGGCACCCCGGAGACCCCGGCCAGCGGCACCCCCGCAGCTTCGCCGCCGTCGCCGTCCGAGTTCGTGGCGCGCTACTCGAACGTCCGTCTCGAGCAGGGCGAACCGCTTGCCCCGGAGGAAGACTTCTTCGGCGGGCAGGGCTACGTCCTCAACAACGGCATTGTGTGCTCCGCCGGTTATGGCGCCTACAGCCCGGAAGGCGAACCACTGGTCCTCACGGCGGGCCACTGCACCGAAGACGGCACGGTCACCACGGCAAACGTGGAGCGGCCGGAATCGCCGGCGAACAAACTGCTGGGCACCCTCGGGTTCAGCCAGTTCGGCGGCCCGGGCAACTCCTGGATCACCGGCGATGAAGAGTATCCGGGGAACATCGGGACGGACATCGCCGTTATTGAGGGCATCCGGTCAGGACTCGAGGTCCAGCCCGCCGCCACCCGCTGGGATGCGCCCTCGGATCCCGGATCCACGGCCGTGAAGATCATCGGAACGGCGTCGCCGTCGCCGGGGCAGGCCGTCTGCCGGTCCGGCCGCACCGCCGGCTGGTCCTGCGGCACGGTGGATGAAGTAGGCATCTATGTGGTGGGCGGCATCACCGCCGACCCCTCCGACCTTCGGGCTTTCCGCGGCTTCCTCTCCAACTCCGTCCAGTCCAGCGGCGGCGACTCCGGCGGACCTTGGATCAGCGGAAACTTCGCCGTTGGCACGCACTCCGCGGGAGATGCCCCCGGTTCGGCGGCGAACTTTGCCGTGGCCACCACCCTGGAGGACGCCATGACCCGGCTACCGGGCATCCAGCTTGAGCTGTTCCTCAACAAACCCGCACTGACGGGACCGGCCAGCGAAGGCGGCGGAGTTGCGGTCGGCCAGACCATCACCGGGCAGGTCGCCGCGGCTCCGGCCTCCGCTGTCGCCGCGGGGTCGAAGGTCCGCATCACGGTGCCCGGGCAGCCGTCCGCGGACGTGCCGGTGGACTCCTCCGGACGGTGGCAGTTCACTGCCCCCTCGCCGGCCGGCCGGTTGCGGTTCACCGCCGAAACGGTCAACGGTTTCAGCCGCTCCGGTGCCAGCTCTTTCGACGTCACTGTGCTGCCGTCCGAGCTGCCCGCACCTGTCATTTCCGCCCCGAGGGAGGGTGGCGTCCTGACGGCACTCGAACGCGTCGAAGGGACCGGAACACCCGGCGCCACGGTGGAACTCTCCGGCGATGCCACCGGCCAGGCCGTGGTGGGGCTCGACGGCACCTGGGCAGTGCCCGTAACCGGGCCCGCGAGGTTCGGCTCCTTGACGGTCAGGGCAGTACAGGCCGCAGCAGGCATCGCTGACAGCCCGGCGGCGAGCCGGACCTTCACGGTAGTGCCGCCGTCGCCCGCGGTGACCAACATCCACAACGGCCAGCATTTCGCCCACGACGCGGTACCGCAGCAGCTCGCCGGCACTGCCCTGAAGGGCGCGGCGGTGACGGTCACGGTGGACGGCGCCGCAAGAGTGCTCGCCGCGGCGGACGGCACCTGGAGCATGCCGCTGCCGGCCGGGCTCCCGGCCGGAAACCATACGGTGGCGGTCAGCCAGGCGGTCGACGGCGCCGCATCGGCACCGGTGAACCTGACCTTCGTGGTGGATCCGGCTCCGGTGATTGTTCCGGCCGCCGTCATCCCGGCAGCTGTCTCGGGCCAGCTGCCGGCCACCGGCGCCGACGGCCTGCTCACCGCCGCGGGCGTCGGGGCCGGTGTCCTGCTGCTCGGCGGCGCCGCGCTGCTCCTGGCAAGGCGGCGCTCCCGCCGCTGACCGCCGCCCGCCGACCGCCGCCCGCCGCCCGCCGGGTGCGAGTTTTTTGTCCACTTATCGCGACCAATAGCGGCCTTACCTCGCGATAAGTGGACAAAAACTCCGGGCTATTGGAAGTCGGCCAGCCAGAGGTCCGGGCCGAACACTTCGTACTGGATGTCCTTGGCCGGTACGCCCCGTGCCACCAGCGCGCTCCGGACCGACTTCAGGAAGGGCAGCGGACCGCAGAGGTAGTACTCGGCGTCGTCCGGCAGATCCACCGCGTTGACGTCCATGAAGCCCTTGAACGCCGGTGCGCTGTCCGTCCAGGCTGACCCCGTCCCGGCTGCACCCGTCCCGGCTGCACCCGAAGCGGCGGGTGAGCCATCCGGTTCGAGGAACCACGTGTTCAGCGACCCGTCTGCCAGCTGCGCGAGGTCCTCGGTGACCTGGGCCCGGAGCGGGAACGACTCCGGGGTGTCATCCGCGTGGAGGAGCATGACCTGGCGCTGGGAACCGGCCTTCACCAGATGGGACAGCATGCCGGCCATTGGCGTGATGCCGATGCCCGCGCTGGCCAGGACAACCGGCCTGTCCGTGTATTCCAGGACCACGTCGCCGAAGGGTGCCGAAAGCACCACCTCGTCGCCTTCGTGGATCTCGTTGTGGAGCAGGTTGGACATCTCGCCGTCGGGCGTGGGGAGTCCTTGGACGCGCTTCACCGCGAACTGCCGGTGGTGGCCGTCGTCGGCCTTGGTGAGGCTGTACTGCCGGGGCTGGTGCACGCCGTCGTGCATCAGCATCTTGATGGTGACGTACTGCCCGGGAAGGGACGGTTTGACGTCGCGCTCATCGGTGCGTTCCACAATGAACGTGAGCACGTCGTCGGTTTCCTGGATCCGCCGGACCACCCGCCACGTCCGCCAGATCGTCTCGGGCGAAAGGTGCACGGCGTTGTAGAGTCCGCGTTCCTTGTTGATGAGCATGTTGGCCATGAGCCAGTAGACCTCGTCCCAGGCGGCGGCCACCTCGGGAGTGACGGCATCGCCGAGCACGTCCACGATGGACCACATCAGATGGTCATGCACAATCTGGTACTGATCCGGGGCCAGGCCCAGCGACACGTGCTTGTGGGCCACGCGGGAGAGCAGATGGTCCGGCAACTGGTCAGGCTTGTCCACGAGGAACCCGGCAAACGCCGCGATGGACCCTGCCAACGCCTGCTGCTGCCTCCCGTCCGCCTGGTTGCCCCGGTTGAAGAGGCCGTCCAGGAGGTCCGGCCGCGCCTCGAACATGTGTTTGTAGAACCGTTTGGCGATCTCCTCGATGTGCTCGCCAACTACAGGCAGCGTTGCCTTGATGACTGGAGCAGAGGTGTCTGAGAGCATGGTTGGTCCCTTCCGGTCTTGCCGGTGAATGCAGGCGGTGGTTCGTCGCTCGGCACAGCAAACCTAGCAGTCCGGGCCCGTCCACTTCCGGGCCGGTTGGCACTTCACGGCAGTCGAAAACCGGTGTACCGGGGCAAGCTTCGGATCAGTTTTCCGTAGCCAGCTCGCCGCGCGCAATACTGTCCGACGAGTGTGCGGGGTTGCCGTCGAACGGCTCGTTGGACACGTCCACAATGGGGTACTCGGCCAGGTCCAGTCCTTCAGGGATGGCAAAGACCCCGGGCTCGCCGTCCAGCACGCCGAGGCTGACGAGCTTGGAGAGGTCCGGCGAGATGACCCAGACCTCACGGAAGCCGTTGATTCGGCTGTCCGGGAGCTGGACCACCAGCTGGCGCGTCCCGTCGGGAAGCTCCTCCACCAGCGCCTTCCCGTTTGCCGTATACGACGCCAGGGGCTGCAGCGGTGCCTGGGCAATGACCACGGGCCGGGGAGCCGTCGGCGTGGGCGAAGGCACGGCTTCCGGGCCCCGCCCGAGGACGCTGTAGCCGGCCCACACGGCGGCCGCGCCCACGACGATCCCGGCGGCCGCCGCCATCGCCACCCAGCGCCGGGCACCGGAACCTGCCCTCGCACCTGCGGCGCGCGGCCTAAGTGGCGTCGGCGCGGTGACCGGTGCTGAGGTGGGCGGCGCTGAGGTGGGCGGCGCTGAGGTGACCGGCGCCGCCGCCGGGCGTCCCGCCGTCGTACGTCCCGCCGTCGGACTCTCCGGAGAGGGGTCCCGGCTCAGCGGGTCCTGAGCCTGCTCCGGGGAGAGCCCCAATGCCTGGTGGATGGCGGCCCAGTTGTGCGGTCCGGGCGTGGCCAGTTCCACTTCGGCCGGATCCACGGTGGCGGCGCGGACGGTGCGCTCCAGGGCGGCGAGGGTTCCGGAGCACTCACTGCAGAACGCCAGGTGATCGGCCTCGGCCGGGCTCACGGCGGGTTCGCCAAGGGCCAGCAGGCTCAGCTGCTCATCGTCAAGATGCTTCATGGCCCACCTCCAGGCGGGTCCGCATCCGGGAGAGGCTGCGGCGGATGTGGCTCTTGACGGTGCCGAGGGGCAGTTGCAGGCGCGAGGAGATCTGGTCGTGCGTGAGGTCCTCGTAGAACGCCAGCTTCATGATCGCCTTCTGTGGATCGCCCAACCGGTCCAGCTCTTCCTCCAAGGTTATGCGGTCCGCCACGGCTTCCACGTCAGCCGCCGGCGGTCCGGCGACGCGTTCATCACCCACGAACTGCCCGGCGGCGTGTTCCAGCTCCTGCCGGCGCATCCGGGCGGAGAGCGCATCGGAAATGGCGTTGCGGGTGATCCCCACCAGCCAGGCCGGCAGGCGGGCGGCTTCCGGCCGGTAGCTGTTGCGTGACTTCCAGGCGCGGATAAAAACTTCCTGGGTGACGTCGTCGGCCGCTGCCCGTTCCCCCAGCGACCTCAGCGCCAGCGTGAACACCAGCGGGCTCAGCCGCCGGTAGGCCTCGGCGAGGGCCGCTTCCTGGCCGGACGCGAACGCATGATCGAGAGCAGCGTCCCAATCGTGCGGGCCGGCAGGGGTCATCGATGGCTCCTTCGAGCGGCAGTGAGACCTGTGGAACCACATTATGCCGTCCCCGACGCCGGTCCGCCATAGACGCGGACCAGCGGGGTCTTGACCAGCTCCTCCACGCCGGAGCAAGCTCAGTGAAGGCCCTCCGGCAACCCCGGGCCACGCAGAGCCTCCGTGCCGCAGGTCCTCAGCCTTGACCCCCGACTCGAGGAGAGCCCCATGAGCACCACAACTTTCAACGACCTGCTCATCAAACAGGTCGGCAATGAGTTCGCAGCGTCCCAGCAGTACATAGCCATTGCGGCCTGGTTCGACGGGCAGGACCTGCCCCGGCTGGCCAAGCACTTCTACCGGCAGTCGCTGGAGGAGCGGAACCACGCGATGATGATGGTCCGGTACATCCTGGACCGGGGCATCAGGATTTCGATTCCCGGCATCGACCCGGTCCGGAACGACTTCACCTCGGCGGAGGAACCCCTGGTCCTGGCCCTGGCGCAGGAAATTGAAGTCACGGACCGCATCAAGGAACTCTTCGCCGCGGCCCGGGCGGAAAACGATCCCCTTGGGGAACAGTTCATGCTCTGGTTCCTCAAGGAACAGGTGGAAGAGGTCGCATCCATGTCCACACTCCTGAACGTTGCACGCCGGGCGGACAACCTGTTCGACGTCGAGATGTTCCTTGCCCGCGAACGGGTGGGAGACGCCGGGGGCGGCGGCGGGCACGGCGGCCACCACGGTCACGGCGGCGGGCACGGCGGCGGCGGCGACTCCGGGACGCCGGAAGCTGCGGGCGGAGCGCTGTAAATCACGACGGCGGGGGGTCGCGTTTGCGCTGTGCCAGCCGCACCAGCGCTGTAGATCACACCAGCGGTGACAGGCACAGCGGCGGGGCCGCGCCAGGCGGCCCCGCCGGTGTTGGTTATGAGTGATGGCGTGGGTCAGCGGCGGCCGTGCCGCCGGTCCTCGGAGTCAACAACCTGGACTGCCACGGCCAGGTTGCCGTCAGCCAGGCTGCCCCAGGCGTACACGATCGTGTTCTTGCCGCCCTCGACCGTGATGTCGGCCGGCCCGATCACGGGGTCGGTGGTCCCGGCGGCGGCAACGGACGCCGAGATGGTTCCGGCCTTGAGCTTCAGGGTTGCCTCGTCCGGGTTGCTGAGTCCCTCGATCACGGCGGATCCGCCGGCCAGGACGTCGACGGCGGGCGCCGCGGCTACGTGCCTTACCGTCAGCTTGCCCTTCTTGTCGTTGCGCGGAGCCTTCGTGTCGTTGGCGAAGAGTGTGGCCGTGGCGGCGCCCTCGGCGTCGAGGTGGGCCACGGCGGTGTAGTCTCCGCCGCTGTCGAGCTCAACGGTCACCGGCCCGATCACCGGGTTGTCGGCGCTGGTGGCGTCCGCGGCGGTGATGGCGATGTCGTAGTCGCCGGCGGCGAGCTCCAGCGGGCCGGCCAGGGTTCCGGGCGTGAAGTCATCCAGGGTGAGGTTGCCGTCCACCCACACGTCCACCGTCAGGCCGGGGACACCGTGCAGGACACTGAGCTTGGCGGGGTCGTCGTCGTGGTGGTGCCAGCCACCGGCCTGGGCGGGCGCTGCGAAGGTCAGTGCGGCCGCGAGCGACAGTGCTCCGGCGGCGTAGGTTGTTTTGCGCATTTCAAACTCCTCAGAGGGACGCCCGGGGGACGGGCTGTGTTTGTGCTTACGCCTTTACTACCTGCGGGATGCCCTCTTTGGATGCAAAGTCATGAAGTTTTTTTGTCCATCATTTCCGGTCCATCAACAGGTTGGTGATCCGGAGCGTGCACAGGCGCTGGCCGGCCTCGTTGGTGAGCAGGACCTCGTGCGTGGTCAGCGTTCCGCCCAGGTGGATGGGCGTGGCCGTGATGGTGATCTGGCCGTCGCGTGCCGATTTGTGGTGGGTGGCGGACACATCCACGCCCACGGCGGTCTTGCCCATGGTGCTGGCGTGGATCACGGCGGCCCAGGAGCCCACGGCCTCGCCCACAGCGAGTGAGGCCCCGCCGTGAAGCAGCCCGAAGGACTGCCGGTTGCCTTCCACCGGCATGGTGGCGACAACACGCTCCACGGATTCCTCGACGATCTTCACGCCCATCTTCTCGTCGAGTTCGCCGAGCGTGATCTTCCACAGTTCGGCGCTGCCGGTTTCGGGCTGCATGGCCACTTCGCTTTCGTTGTCGGTCTTCCTACTGTGCAGCAAGGCTAGTGTGCAGCGCGGCACATTCATGTACTGTAGACATATTACCGAACGGACGGTCAGTAATGCACTGACCGTGATGATCTTGCCCCGCGCTGGAAGGACCCGTCAACGATGACCACCACTGCAACTGCTCCGAAATCCTCGCTGGACACTGTGGAGACCGTTCCCAGTTTCGTCCGGGACGCCTGGTGGACGCCCGACGCCGGAGCGGCGGCTTCCGCCGTCCCCGTCCTGGACGCCAGCACCGGCGAGCTCCTCGCCAGGGTGAGCACCGAGGGACTGGACCTTGCCGACGTCGTGGATTACGGCCGCACCACCGGCCAGAAGGAACTCGGCACGCTGACCTTCCACCAGCGCGCCCTCAAGCTCAAGGAACTTGCCCAGTACCTCAACGCCCGCCGCGAGCACTTCTACGAGCTGTCCGCGCAGACCGGCGCCACCAAGATCGACTCCATGGTGGACATCGACGGCGGCATCGGCGTGCTCTTCACCTTCGGTTCCAAGGGCCGCCGCGAGCTGCCCAACTCGCAGGTTGTGGTGGACGGACCCATGGAGGTGCTGTCCCGGGACGGATCCTTCGCCGGCGAGCACATCTACACCCGCATCCCAGGCGTCGCAGTGCAGATCAACGCCTTCAACTTCCCGGTCTGGGGCATGCTGGAGAAATTTGCGCCGGCGTTCATCGCCGGTGTTCCCACCATCGTCAAGCCGGCCACCCCCACCGGTTACGTGGCGGCGGCCGTGGTCAAGGCCATGATCGAGTCCAACATCCTGCCCAAGGGTTCCCTGCAGCTCATCTCCGGATCGGCCCGCACCATCCTGGACCACCTCGACTACCGCGACCTAGTGTCGTTCACCGGGTCCGCCTCCACGGCCAACTCGTTGAAGAACCACCCGAACGTGGTGGAGGGCGGCATCCGCTTCACGTCCGAAACGGACTCGCTCAACGCCGCCATCCTGGGCCCGGACGCTGTCAAGGGCACTCCGGAGTTCGACGCCTTCATCAAATCCGTGGTCACCGAAATGACCGTCAAGGCCGGCCAGAAGTGCACGTCCATCCGCCGCACCATCGTGCCCCGGGAGCTGGTGTCCGACGTCGTTGCCGCCGTGGGTGCCCGCATCGAGGAACGCGTGGTGCTGGGTGATCCCCGCGCCGAAGGCGTCACCATGGGTGCGTTGGCTTCCCTGGAGCAGCTGGCCGACGTCCGCGCCGCTGTGCAGTCAATGCTCGACGCCGGCGGCGAGCTTGCGTACGGCACGCTCGATTCGCCCAAGGTGACCAAGGCCGACGGGGGAGTTTCCGTCGTCGAAGGCGGTGCCTTTATGTCGCCGGTGCTCCTCAGCTGGGCAGACGCCGAAGCCGAGGAAGTCCACTCGCTGGAGGCCTTCGGTCCTGTGTCCTCGGTGATCGGCTACACCGACCTGGCCGACGCCGTGCGCCTCGCCGCCCGCGGTGGCGGCTCGCTGGTGGCTTCGGTGTGCACCAACGACCCCGAGGTTGCCCGCGAACTGGTCACCGGGATCGCGGCGCACCATGGCCGCGTCCTGATGCTCAACCGCGAGGACGCCCGTTCGTCGACAGGCCATGGCTCGCCCGTCCCGCACCTGGTCCACGGCGGGCCGGGACGTGCCGGAGGCGGCGAAGAGCTGGGCGGCATCCGCTCGGTCATGCACCACATGCAGCGCACCGCCATCCAAGGGTCGCCCAACATGCTCACCGCCGTCACGGGTGTGTGGCACACGGGCGCCGACCGGAACTTCACCCTTGACACCGAGGGGCAGCACCCGTTCCGCAAGCACCTGAGCACCCTGCGCATCGGTGACGCGGTCCGCTCCGGGCTGCGCGAAGTCAGCCTGGAGGAGATCACCAAGTTCGCCAACTCCACCGGCGACACGTTCTATGCCCACACCAACCAGGAGGCTGCGGAGGCCAATCCGTTCTTCCCGGGCATTGTGGCGCACGGCTACCTGCTGCTGGCCTGGGGCGCCGGGCTGTTCGTGGAGCCGGCTCCGGGTCCCGTGCTGGCGAACTACGGCCTGGAGAACCTGCGCTTCATCACCCCGGTGGCCGCAGGCGATTCCATCCGCGTGACCCTGACCGCCAAGAAGATCACCCCGCGCGAAACCGACGAATACGGCGAGGTGGCCTGGGACGCCGTCCTCACCAACCAGAACGACGAAATCGTGGCCACCTACGACGTCCTCACCCTCGTCGAAAAGTAGCCCTCCCCGGACGCTCTCTCACTTCCTGCGGGTTTTCCGCCGACGCTCTCACACCCGGTGAGAGAGCGTCGGCGTTTTTCCGGCAGGAAGTGAGAGAGCGTCGGCGTTTCGTGGGCTATCTCTGATACGTATGATGCCCCTTGATACGAGTGGTCACTGGTGAAACTCAAGTAGAGGCCACTCATGAGCCTCCGGGGTGCGCTGCCTAGACTTGGGGCATTGCACCGGGCCGGGCGTTCCTTCCTACGTCCCACCGGTGCCGGGGGTCAGGCGGATGCCGATTTAGTGGGGGAGTGCCCGTGCCGGTGCCAGCGACAACAAAACGCGTCCAGGCGCCCCACGACGCCCACACTCATCCGACGCCCGGAAGAGCGCGCCGCCCTGCCGTAGGGCTGATGGTCGGCTTAGCGGTGATTGGTGTACTGCTGGCCCTCCGCATCCTGTCTCCGGCGACGGGCCAGGTAACCTGGCTGGCGGATGCTGCGCGTGACTTTGTTTCCCTGTCGATCAGCGTGGTGATCGAATCCCTCCCGTTCGTTTTCCTTGGCATCGTGCTCTCGATCGGAGTGCAGGTCTGGTTGCCGGAGGGTTTCCTGGTCCGACGGCTCCCGAAGAGTCCGGCGCTCAGGCGGCCCGTCCTGTCCCTGCTGGGAATGCTGCTTCCGGTGTGCGAATGCGGAAATGTCCCGCTGGCCCGCGGGCTGATCGTCCGGGGGCTGACCGTGTCCGAGTCCATGACGTTCCTGTTTGCTGCGCCGATCCTGAATCCGGTCACCATCATCACCACCCAGCAGGCATTTGGCTGGGACAACGGCATCCTCGTTTCCCGCATCGCCGGCGGTTTCCTCATTGCCAACCTGATCGGATGGATCTATAGCCGCCATCCCCGCCCCGAGGCGCTGTTGACGCCGCGGTTCCAGGAGGAGTGTTCCTTGGAGGACCACGCCGGACAGGCCGGGGGAAAGGTTGGACGCAGCGTCCAGCTGTTCGTGCGGGAGACGGGCGCCATGATGCCCGCCCTGTTCATCGGCGCAGGGATCGCGGGGCTGATCCAGGTAGGGGTCCCGCGGGACGTCCTGGTCTCGGTGGGAAGCAGCCCGGTCTGGTCCGTTGCCGCCTTGATGGTCCTGGCCTTCGTCGTGGCAGTGTGCTCCAACGTGGACGCGTTCTTCATCCTGTCTTTCGGGGCAACGTTCATGCCGGGCTCCATCGTGGCGTTCCTGGTGTTCGGGCCGATGATTGATGTGAAAATGCTGGCCCTCCTCCGCACCACTTTCACCGCAAAGACCCTCCTGCAGCTCACCGTGGTGGTGGCACTGTGCTCCGCCGCACTGGGATTGGCGGTCAATTATGCTCTATAGGCGGCTCCTGGACCGCTGGCTTGGCGTGATCCTGAGCCTCATCGGCGTCGTGGCCACCCTGTGGCTGGGTTACACAGGGCAGCTCGCGCTGTACATCCACCCGCGGTACTTCGTGTTCACCATGATCATGGCCGTGATCGCGGCGGTGCTGGCACTGGCCGCATTCGCACTGGTTCCCCGGGCCCTGGTTCCCCAAGACCCGCACGGACACGGCCACGATCATGCGGGCGGTTCCGGGCACGACGACGCCGGCAAACGGCGCCGGAGACGCCTCGGAGCTGCAGGAAGCACGCTGATCGTGGCTGCCGCCGTCGCCGGACTCCTGGTCCTGCCGCCGGCCACGCTCAGCACCGCCACGGTCAACCAGCGCGACCTCAACGGTGCGGCGTCGACGCTTTCGAGGGACGAGGCTATCGAGCTCGTGGGCGCTGACTACACCACGTTCACCATGAAGGACTGGGTCTCGCTGCTGCGTCAGGGGGCCGGGCAGGAATTTCTGGCCGGCAAGACGGCGACCGTCACCGGATTCGTGACACCGGACAAGAGTGACCCGGAAAACGTCTTCTTCACGGCCCGTTTCGTGCTGACCTGCTGCGCAGTGGATGCCCGGCCGATCGGCCTGCCCGTTTACTCGCCGGGCTGGCAGGACCGGTTCGAAACCGACAGCTGGGTAACGGTATCCGGCGGCTTCGAAACCAACCCCAGCCAGATCAGCGGTGAAACCCTGGTGATGGTTCCAGATTCCATTACCGCGGTCCCGGAACCGGATTCCCCCTATGTCTACTAAGCGATCCGCTGCCCAGAGCACACGTCCCCGCCCGGCCCCGCGCATCCCGGCAAGGGCCCCACGCCGCGGCTTGCTCTCCTTCGCCGTGCGGCTCCGCGGCACGATCGCCCTTCTGGTGGCACTGTGCCTGGCCCTCACGGCCGCGAACTTCGTCTCGGAACCCCGGCCGAACGCTGTGTCGGCGCTGCAAGGGACGTCCGGGACGGCCGGCTTCGAGCTGTACACGCTCCAGCGCGACATCAGCTATGACGGCGCCGGAAAGAAGAAGCCGGACACCATACGGGGAACCAACATCATCGATTCAGGCGACGGGTCCGTCATCCTCACTGCCAACCGGATTCAGGAATACGCGGCGCTGCCCAACGCCCTGGCCGCCGTCACGATCAATGAGGACAACACCACTTCCCTTGACATCGTCCCCCTCTCCGGCGGGCCGGAGGCCCAGGTTCCGCTTCCGGGACCTGGACAGGTCGAACTCCTGCGCGCGGCGTCCAAGGGCCTCATCGGGTTCGCCTTCTCCAGCGCCTCGCCGTCACAGCAGCACCACAAGACCTTGTTCGTATACGACATCGAGGATCCCTCCACGCCCCCGCGGGAGATCCGCGGCCCCGATGGAAAGGCGGTGTCCGTCCTCAACTGGGACTTCGTTCCCGGCACCTCCTCACTGGTGGTGCGGAACGATTCCTCGGCCATGTTCCTCGTCGATGCCCTCAACGCCGGAAAACCCGCGCCGCTGGGCCTGCACACCGAATTCCGCGGGTTCATTCCCGGAACCAGGGAAGTCCACGTGGTCGACCCAGGTTCCGACCCCACGGACAAGATCGGGAAGAACTCGGGCATCGATCTGACGAAGGGGACCGTACGCCCCCTCGACCTGAAGGCGGTCGTCCGGAACGACAATTCATGGCCGGGCACCACCGTCCTCCTCAACGGAAGCGGCCGCTACGTCCAAAGCATTAGCAATTTCGCCGCAGGCAAGGTGACGTCCATACTGACGGTCACGGACGCGACAGGCTCTTCGAACCTCTTCGAGCCGGAGCCTGCATGGTCGCGCATCCAAAACTACTGCCCCTCTCCGGACGGAAAATTCCTTGCCGTGGAAGCAACAGCCCCTGACGGTGCCTACGACCGCTACCCTGTCGCGGCCGCCTATTCGCCCATGCGGACCGAGATCATCGAGCTGGATACCGGCCGACATGTCCGGAGCTTCCCGGGGTTCCTCCCCAGTTGGTGCGGATAGAGATCCCGGCGCTTGCGGCTGAGCCCCTGGTCAGCCCTGGCGGGCCTTCATCCGGGGGTTCTTCTTATTGATGACGAACGTGCGGCCCCGACGGCGGACAATCTGGGCGCCTGGAATCTTCTTCAGGGCGCGCAGTGAGTTCCGTACTTTCATGATGTGCTCCTTTGTGCTGTTTCGGATGGTTGGTTCAGGGAAAATGGATCAGGAAATGAGGCTGCGGCGGAAGCCATCTCCGCGTCGGACAATTCGCAGGCCGTAAGCAGCGCGGCGATTTCTGCGGCGTCGACGTCGTCGCCCGTGACGGCCAGGACGGTGCCGCGATCACCGAATTCGGGATGCCAGTCCAGCACGGGGTCGGGACCGGCTTCGGCTGACATGAACGGGCGGGATGCGCCGTCGGCCTGCCAGGGTCCGGTGTTTTCCAGCCACACACGCGGCCCGACGCCCTGGATGGCGATCCGGCACCCGGGCGCAGACGCCACCCAGAGCCGTCCGCGCAGCCAGCAGCATCCCTCCGCCAGGGCCGCCAGGGCATGCCGGAAGCGCTCCGGATGAAGGGGCCGCCGTATCCGCTGCACAACCGTACTGAAAGGTGGGCAGGACTCTGCCGGGATCCGAACCGAGCCGGGGGCGGTCCGGGCCGTCGCCTCCGCCAGGTTGTGCCGTCCCGGCCGGATGCCGCCGTCGTCAGCGGTGACCTTCGCATGCGGGGCCAGCTCTTTAACGAGCTGGACCCCGCGGTCCCGGATCGCCGGATCGACAGGCACCAGGGCGGGATCGGCCAGCAGGACCGTGTCGCTGAATGCGAGTTCCCCGATGAGGAATTCCCCCGGTGTCCGGTCGTCGTCCGGAACAGGAGTGAAGCCGGACTCGAACAGGGTGTGGTGGTCCCAGATCTGGTCCTCCACCGCCCCCGGAGCGCAGGCAAGCACTGCCGAATCAATCGTGATGGAGGCCCCGAGACCCTTCAGCAGTGCGTGCACGGCCGCCACTGAGGCCACAGCGGGCGGCAGGCCCAGAATGATGTGCGAACCCTGTTCCAGCAGCCTGCCCACTGTGGGCACAACATCCAGACGAACCGTACAGCTGAGGCAGCCGTGTTCAAGCGTCGACTCTTCACGCTCGAGGCGCCGGCCCTCCCGGAAGACACGCCGGATCACCAGCCCGTCTTCGAGCAGGTCATGGAAAACGACCAGGGCGCCCGGCGAATCCGCGGCCAGCGCCGCGCACGCCTGCTGCCGACAGAAAGCGTCCAGGGAACTTACGACTGTCACATTCATGCCCTGAGACTACATGAGAATCATTCTCATTTACAACTTGATGCGGGAAGTGAGAGAGCGTCCGGGGGGAGGCGGCGGGAAGTGGGAGAGCGTCCGGGGGGAGGCGGCAGGAAGTGAGAGGGCGTCCGGGGGGAGGCGGCGGGAAGTGGGAGAGCGTCCGGCCAGATCTTTCTGCACCGCTCGGGCGTAAAATTTTCAACGTAGGAGGTGGCGAAATGACCCTAGTACTCAATAAAGCCACAACAGTCCTGCCAGTCGATGATGCAGAGCGTGCCCGGCATTTCTATGCGGACACCCTTGGACTCCCGCACCGTGGCGTGGCAGATGACGGAAGCGAGTTGTTCGGCTCAGAAGGCGGCCCCATGCTGCAGCTGATGCCAGTCAAGGACGGTAAGCATTCAGAGCACACCGCCTTGAGTTTCGAAGTCAGCGAGATCGAACGCACCGTCCGGGAGATGGAAGCCAAGGGCGTCACGTTCCAGGATTACGATCTCCCCGATCTCAAGACCGAGAACCACATTTGTACAACCGATTCCGAGAAGTGCGCCTGGTTCATGGACTCCGAGCACAACATTCTCTGCGTGCACGAGAACATCAGCACGGTAGCTGATTACCAGCTGTAAAGACTGGCGTCCCGGCTCAGCGGGACGCCTTATCTTTGCCACAACCCAGCCGGGCTCACCCGCGTCAGCAACACCGCGGCAGCAACACCCCGTCAGTGCGACGCTGGTGTTGACCACGGCGTGACCGGCCGTTCCTGCCTGACCCCGTCCACGGTGATGTCCACGCGTTCGTTGAAGAAGCACACCAGCCCGTGGATCTGGGCGGCGTCACGGAAACGCTGGTCGTACATCCACGCGATGTTGCGCCCGTTCTCGGCGGGCGGGTAGGTCAGGTAGCTCGCCGTCCCCTTGTACGGGCACACCGTCTTCTTGTCGCCGGCGTCCATGAGGTCCAGCCGCACGTCCAGCGGCGGGAGGTAGTAGCGCACCGGCAGCATGGTTTCGTACAGCAGCTGCGCGCCGTTCGTGGTGGCCAGGGTGACGTCGTCGACCCTTACCTCCACGGTGAGTGACGACGCACGGATGTCCACGCGGTGGAACGGGTCGCGGGGGTGCCCGATGATTTCCTCGTCGTCTTCTAGCCAGTCGAAGGCGTTGAAGTCCAGCACCACATGTCCGGCGAGGTCGGGGTCAGCCGGCCGGAAGGCCGCGCGGGGCAGCCTCGCGTCGGAGGTCACGACGTCGAACTCCTCACCGTCGGCTGTATGCCGGCCGAAGCCGGTGCGCGGATCGAGCGACGGCGGGGAGTCCAGCATGAGTTTGAACCCGTATTCGGGGATGTGGCCAGGCTGCTGTCCCGGCGGCTCCAGTTCCGCCTGAAGGTCCACTTCGGGGACGGCATAGACCGGTGTAACGCGTCTGGGTTCCCACACCAGGAGCGCGTACAGGGTGTCGACGACGGCGTTCCCGCCGAGCATGGCCCGCACCCTTTTGGGGGTGGGCTGGTAGCGCAAATCAGGAAATATCCCGAACAGGACGTCGGATAACTTCGTGGCCATGACTACAGGGTGGGCGCAGCTTTTCACGCCGTCAATGACCCCCACGGCGGCCGTCCGGCCGCGTCGGGGGAGAACGCGATTAGCGTGCTGCGTTGAGTCCCTTGAAAGCCATTGTGATGACGTCGTCGGCCAGCTTCTCCGGGGAGAGTGAGCCGCCCGGCTTGTACCACTCGACGATGGAGTTGATGGTGCCGAAGAGGAGGCGGGTGACCGTGCGGGGATCGATGTCCTCGCGCAGGGAGCCCTCATCACGGGCGGCGGATATCAGGGCCGCCACCTTGTGGTCGAAGGTGCGCCGGCGTTCCATGGCGTCGCGCTCAATCTCCGTGTTGCCGCGTAGGCGCAGCAGCAGGGTAACGAAGGGGAGCCGTTCCACCAGCACGGAGATGGTTTTGCGGAGCACAAACTCCAGCCGGGCCTCGGCCGTTCCGGTCTGGGCCTGCGGCTGCTCGAGGATGGCTTCCAGTCCGCCCAGCGCCTCTTCCAGGGCAAGCTTGAGGAGGTCGCCCTTGGAGGGCACGTGGTGGTAGATGGCCGACTTGGAAATGCCCAGGTTTTCGGCAAGGATGCCCATGGACGTGGCGTCGTAGCCGTGGCGGTTGAAAACCTCGACGGCGATCTGCAGCACCGACTGCTGGTCGTATCCGGGGCGGCCGCGCTTGGTAGGTGCATCAGTGGTGGACATACCGGCTATTTTCTCATGAACGTTCGGTCAATTGATGCAACCGGGTCATATCCCTGAAAATCCTTGCCTGCCTGTGGCCCCGGTGCTAGAACAGCTAGTAGTAGGAACCACCGGTTCGGGGGCCGGTCCAACTGCTGAAACAACTTCAGAGACCGGGACGGGATCAGGCACGTTGGGCTGCCCGGCTGGCGGTTAGCCATCGGCACGTCACAGCGCTGTCGCGCATTGGCAGCAGTGCACTGTATGCCTCCCGTAAAAGGATGGTCCCCGGCCGCAGCAGCCGGGGACCATCCCTACGTCGGTGACCTTCCGACGTCGGGCGTTACCGAACCGTCCTTGCCGGACAGTCGTTGCCAGACGCCTTAGCTGGCGTTCTCTTCCAGCGTGAGGTCGCGGTCCCTGGTCTCTGGTGCCTTGATGGCCTGGACCAGCGAGATGCCCACGATGACCATCATGTAGGTGGCGATGGGCCAGTACGAGCCGGTGGCCCAGGCGAGCAGCGCCGAGCAGATGATGGGCGCGATGCCGCCGCCGAAGATCGCCGAGAACTCGCGGGCAATGGCCACGCCGGCGTACCGGAACTTGGAACCGAACAGCTCGGCGTACATGGCCGACTGCGCCGCGATGCCGCCCTCCACGGCAAAGGTGAAGCCCACGGCGTAGACGAGCGCAATCAGCCAGACGTTGCCCGTGCTGCTGAGCCAGAACGCCGGGAAGGAGAACAGGAAGAGGAAGGCAAGGATGAACACGTTCACGGGCTTGCGGCCCCAGCGGTCGGTGGCGCGGCCGGCCACCAGTGCGGCGGGAATGGCGAAGAGGCCGCCCATGGCCAGCATCTGCGGGATGAGTGCCTTGTCGATGTTGACCACGGAGATCAGGAACGTGCCAAGGAAGGCCTGGTAGATGTAGGAGTGCGCGTGCGTGCCCATGTTGATGAGGAACACCTGGCGCAGCGGGCGGCGGCCCTTCTTGAGCACTTCCGCCACCGGTGAGGCTGCCTCGACGTGCTCCTTCTTGAGCTCGGCGAAGACGGGCGATTCCTTCATGTTGCGGCGGATCAGGTACGCGGCCACGGTGACAAGGGCGCTGGAAAGGAACACCAGGCGCCAGCCCCAGGACTCGAGGTCTTCGCGCGGCAGCAGCTGCACCAGGATCCAGGCGCCGGACCCGAAGACGGAGCCGACGGCGGCACCTGCCCACACCAGCGAGGTCATGGCGCCGCGCCTGCCCTTGGGGGCGAATTCGGCGAGCAGCACCACGGCGCTGGCCATTTCCGCGCCGGCGCCGAAGCCCTGGATGAACCGCAGCACGGTCAGGAGGATCGGGGCCAGAATGCCCACGGATTCGTAAGTGGGCAGCAGGCCCATGGCAAAAGTGGCAGTGCCCATCAGGGCCAGCGTGGCCACGAGTACGAACTTCCGGCCGATCTTGTCGCCGTAGCGGGAGAAGAACAGTCCGCCCATGGGCCGGGCCACGAAGCCGACGGCGTAGGCGCCGAAGCTGGCGATGAAGCCGACCGCGGGGGAGACGTTGGGGAAGAACAGGGTGTTGAAGATGATGGCCGTGCCCACGCCGTAGACAACCATGTCGTAGTTTTCCAGGACGGTTCCGATGAACCCTGCCCAGCCGGCGCGGCGAAGCTCGGTTTTGTTGACGGCGGCCGGGTGGAGCGCGCCGTGTGGCTTGGTTCCCGTAGTCGAGGGAGTATGCGTCATTGCTGATCCTGTTCATGAGAAAGCGACCACCACTGCGTGGGCGCGGTTCCCAGACTAGGGGCTCTGGCGATATTTGGCAACCGATTGCCTAAATTGTGGCAACAAGGGGCAAATGCGAGGGCTGATGGCCGGCTGGGGAAACCGGCGGGCGGTCGCTGGGGAAATCGGAGGACGGTCGGGGGAAGCCGGCGGGCACGCCAAAAAGGGCCCGGGAGGAAACCCGGGCCCTTCTGGCCGTTGCCGCGCGGGGCCGCAACTGTCCGTTCGCGCTACCCCTTGGGGCGCATGTCGTAGATCCTGCGGAGCTTGCCGTTTGAACGCTCCAGCGAGCCCGGCTCGACGACGTTGACGGTGCAGGAGGACCCGACATGGATCTTGATCTGCTGCTGCAGGACCTTTGCTGCCGAAGCGACACCTTCAACAGTGACGGATTCCCGGCGTTCGATCTTCACCGTGAGCTGGTCCATCCGCTGGCCTTCGGGCCGGGTGAGTTCCAGCTGGAAGTGCGGGCTGAGCTCGGGGATGCGGAGGGCGATCTCCTCGATCTGCGAGGGGAACAGGTTCACGCCGCGCAGGATGATCATGTCGTCGCTGCGGCCGGTGATGCGGCCCATGCGGCGGTGCGCGGGGCGTGCGGTGCCGGGGAGCAGGCGGGTGAGGTCCTTGGTGCGGTAGCGGATGATGGGCAGCGCTTCCTTGGTGAGCGAGGTGAACACCAGCTCGCCGTGTTCGCCGTCGCCCAGGACCTTCGTGGGGTCGAACGCGTCGATGATCTCCGGGCGGAAGTGGTCCTCCCAGATGTGGCTGCCGTCCTGGGTTTCCACGGCTTCGCCGGCCACGCCGGGACCCATGACCTCGGACAGGCCGTAGATGTCGCAGGCCTTGATGTTCATGGTGGTTTCCAGCTCGTGGCGCATTTCCTCGGTCCACGGCTCGGCGCCCAGCACGGCGTACTTGAGGGAGGTGGAGGCCGGGTCGATCCCCTGCTTCATCATCGCGTCGGCGATGGTCAGCAGGTAGGTGGGGGTGGCCAGGATGGCGTCGGGCTTGAAGTCCTGGATGAGGGTGATCTGGCGTTCGGTCTGGCCGCCGGAGATGGGGATGACCGTGCAACCCAGGGCCTCGGCGCCGGCGTGGGCGCCCATGCCGCCGGTGAACAGGCCGTAGCCGTAGGCGTTGTGGACCTTCATGCCGGGGCGGACGCCGGAGGCACGGAGGGATCGTGCCACGAGCTTGGCCCAGTCGGCGAGGTCCTTCTTGGTGTAGCCCACCACAGTGGCGCGGCCGGTGGTGCCGGAGCTGGCGTGGATGCGTGCCACCTCGTGCTGCGGCACGGCGAACATGCCGAAGGGGTACTCCAGCCGGAGGTCCTCCTTGGTGGTGAAGGGGAACTTGCCCAGGTCCGCGAGTTCGCGGAGGTCCGTGGGGTGGACGCCGGCTTCGTCGAACTTGCGCTTGTAGAGCGGCACGCGGTCATAGGCGTAGGCAACCGTGTGCTGGAGGCGGCTCAGCTGCAGTGCCTCCAGCTCGTCGCGGGATATGGTTTCTTCGCGGTCCAGCACGGCGTCGGTGGCTGCTGCTGGTTCAGTGGCGTGGAGGGTCATCTGGGGTCCCTGTTTCTATTTCTTGGAGATGGTGCGGCTGCGGCCGCGGAACTCGGCGATGAGCTCGCCCGGGGGCATGTCGGTGGGGAGTTGGCCCGGAACCGTGGCTGCGGGGACCGGGCCGGCGGGTGCCGCAGCGGGAGTGCCTGCGGCGGGATCGGCGGCGAAGATCTGGACGTCGAAGAGGCCGCTGCGGCCGGTCATGGCGCGGCGGTTGGCGACGGCGGTAAGAACCTGGCCGCGGAAGGCCGGCTTGAGGAAGTTGATATCGACGCCGGACGCCACGGTGATGTTGCCTTCGTCTGCAGGGCTGGGGGTGGCCTGGTTGCAGGCCAGCGCGAAGGCTGTGTCGCCGAAGGCGAAGATCATTCCGCCGTGCGCCATGCCGAACCCATTGAGCATTTCCTGCCGGAGTGCCATGCGGATGGTGGCGTGTCCGTCGTCCAGCGCAACAACCTCGATGCCCATCCATTCGGAGGCATAGTCGTTTTCAAGGATGGGGTGGGTGGCCCCGGAAAGTGTTGCTTCAGCCATGCGTCATTGCCTCCAGCTTTATTTACCGAATGTTCATTAGGTAATCCCATTTTGGGGCATGCTGTCAAGAGGCGGTGCTGAATCCGGTGCTGTGACGGGTGCGGTGCCCCGGCCGGAAGCCCCTACCTGCCGACGGGCACCTCCCGCCATCATGGAACTGCGCATCACCGAACTGCGGTGCAAGTGGCAGCAACACCAAATCAACCCCAAGAGGAGACTCCGATGAAGGTACTGGTGGGTTATGCGAGCCGGCACGGTGCAACGGCCGGGATCGCCGAGCGCATTGCTTCCGGCCTCAAGGATGCCGGCCTGGCGGCCGAGGCACGCTCCGTCAGCGAGTACTTCGACGCCGCTCCTTACGATGCCTTCGTGATCGGCGGAGCGACGTACATGGCCCATGTCATGAAGGATGTCACTGCCTTCGTCAAGACCCACCAGGCGCTGTTGTCGGAGCGGCCGGTGTGGCTGTTCAGCAGCGGACCGCTGGGCACGGACCGTGTGGATGCAGAGGGCCACGATGTCCTTGAGACCACCCGGCCCAAGGAATTCGAGAAGCTCTCGGGGCTAGTGCACGCCCGCGGGGAACAAGTGTTCTTCGGTGCCCGGGATCCGGCGGCGCCGCCCGTCGGGGTGGCCGAAAAGCTGATGAAGCTCGTGCCGGCCGCCAAGGATGCGCTGCCAGCCGGTGATTTCCGGGACTGGGACGCGGTGGACGCGTGGACTGCCGAGATCGCGGCCGCGCTGAAGTCCTGACGGCGGCTATTCTCCGGCAGGCCGGAACCTGCCGCGTGCGGAATCCCCGGTCATCGGCGTACCATCAGAGTCGGGGGAAGCCGACCCGTGACAGAGGGGCCCAATGAGCGAAATTTTGGGGCGGGCGGAGACGTATTCCAGTGCTTTGGGAGCGTCGGTATTGCCGGCTGGAACGTTTGTTTTGGATACCAAATCAGGCGCGATGCAGTGGTCGGACGGGCTCTACGCAATCCACGGCTACAGCCGCGGGGAAGTTGTGCCCACCCTGGAGCTGACGCTGGCGCACAAGCACCCTGAGGACCTGGCCCGAATCCAGGAGATCAGCCGCGAGGTGTACGCCCACGGCGGGCACGTCGCCATCTACCATCGCCTGGTGGATGCCCGGCTGCACGAACGCAAAGTGCTGACGGCCGGGGAGGCCGTACTGGACGCGGCAGGGAACGTGTCCTCGATTTCCGGCGTCATGCTGGACCTTACCTCGACGATCCAGCGGGAGACTGAGCTGGCCGCCCGTGAAGCCGTCCGGGGTGCGATGGGAACGCGGAGCACCATCGCGAAAGCCGCCGGGATCCTGATGGGGCGGCTGGGCATCGGATCGGACGACGCCTTCAACCTGCTGGCGGCCTACAGCAACAACAGGAACGTCAAGCTCGCCAGCCTCGCGTGCGGTCTCGTGGCCCTGGCCGACAACCCTGCCGACACCACCGGCCTGGGGCGCTTCATCCAGGACCTGGTCAACGCCCGTCAGGTCCAGCCCCGCCAGCACCGGCAGGTCCGTCAACGCCCCCGCCCGGATTGCTGACCGCACTGCTGGCCGTTCGACGCCGGCCCACCAGTCCGAGGCAGAGCGCCGCCGCTGCCGCCGCGGCGGCCGCGACGATGCCGAAGGGCACCGGATCATTGGCCCCGCCGATGCCCACCAAGGGGGCGGCCAGGCCGCCGAAGGCGAACCGGGCCAGGCCCAGGAGCGAGGAGGCCGTGCCGGCGATGTCGGGATAGTCCTTGAGTGCCAGCGATGTGGCCGGCGGGCTGGTCACGGCCACCCCGCTGACCATGGTGAACAGGGACAGGATGATGGCAATCAGCGGCAGCTGCAGGAGCGCCGTCGCGAGCAGGCCCAGGGCACCGGCGAGCGCCATGGCCAGGCCCGCGGCGAGCGTTCCGCGTTCGGACCAGTGCTCGGCCAGGCGGCCGGAGATGAACCCGAAAATCACAAAGCCCAGGGAGTTCAGCCCGAACGCCAGCGAGTACTCCTGCGGGGAGAGCCCGTACATGCCCTGGAGGATGTAGGTTGCCCCGCTCAGGTAGGCGAAGATCGCCGAGTACGTGAAACCGGTGATCAGGACGGCTCCGACGAACCGCCGGTCGGCCAGGAGCCGGCGGAAGTCGTTGAGCGTGTGGGAGAGTCCGCCGGTGATGCGGTGCTCTTTCGGCAACGTCTCCCGGAAGACCAGCAGGGACGCCACGAGGATGGCCACGCCCACGGCGGCCAGGAACAGGAAGACCCCGCGCCAGTCCGTGAATGTTGCGAGCTGTCCGCCGATCACGGGGCCGATGATGGCTGCCAGCCCGCCGAGCACGGTGAGGCGCCCGTAGTAGCGGATCAGTTTTCCGCCCGAGTAGACGTCCCGGCCCGCCGCCTGCGCGATCACGATGCCCACAGCGCCGGCGAGGCCCTGGACGAACCTGGCGAGGATGAGCGTTTCGATGGTGGGGCTGAGCGCGCACAGCACCGACGTGACCGTGTAGGCGATCACCCCGATCAGCAGCGGTTTCCGGCGGCCGAAGCGGTCCGAGAGCGGACCGGCAACCACCTGCCCGATGGCCAGCCCGAGCAGGCACGCCGTGATGGTCAGCTGCGCCACCGACGTCGTGCTTCCAAGCTCTGCGGTGAGGGCCGGCAGGACGGGAAGGTAGAGGTCCATGGAGATCGGACCGAAGATCGTCAGCAGGCCGAGCACGATTGCCAGCGGCCGGCCGACGGCCTGTTGCGGTGCAGGTTCAGCTGCGGGTGCTGGTGCATGCTCAGGGGCGCCGGTGGCGGTCATGCTGGGCTCCGTTCCAGTGGGGATGGGGGGACTGATTCCCATTCAACCGGGCCGTCGCGTTCCCAGCCACGGCTCTGCCTATCCGGGGTCTGGCAGTACCTCCCTGGGACGCCCTGCCCCGGTGTAGCGTGAACGAGTGGATAACAGAATGGCCGTGCGGGAGTTCCTCGCCTCAAGGCGCGCCAAGATCACCCCGGAAATGGCCGGCCTGAAGCTTTACGGCGGACGACGCCGGGTCCCCGGCTTGCGCCGCGAAGAGGTGGCCATGCTCGCGGGGGTCAGCGTGGATTACTACACGAAGCTTGAGCGCGGGAACCTCTCCGGCACCTCCGAAAGTGTGCTCGACGCCATCGCCGGCGCCCTGAGGCTGGACGAGGCGGAACGGGACCACCTCTACAACCTGGCGCGTGCGGCCAGCCCCTCCGGCAGGGCCCGGCAGCGTCCGCTGCAGAGCGGGACCGTCCGCCCCGCCCTGCAGTTCATGCTGGACGCCATCACGGCGGCGCCGGCGTTCATCGGCAACCAGCACATGGACATCGTGGCGGCCAACCAGCTCGGCTTTGCCCTGTACTCAGAGATGTACCGCGGTCCCGCCCGGCCGGCCAATCACTCCCGGTTCATCTTCCTTGACCCCAAGGCCCGGGACTTCTACCCCGACTGGGAACGGGCGGCCAGCACCAACGTGGCACTGCTGCGCACCTACAGCGGCCAGAACCCGTTCGACAAAGGCCTCGCGGACCTCGTGGGGGAACTGTCCATGCGCAGTGAGGAATTCCGGACCCGCTGGGCCGCGCACAACGTCCGCCGCCACTACGCCGGAACCAAGGTCTTCCACCACCCTGCGGTGGGGGAACTCGAACTCACCTACGAAGCCATGGACCTCGCCGAGGATCCCGGCTTCAGGCTCACCGTCTATCCCGCCGTCCCCGGATCGCCGTCGGACGAACGGCTCCGCCTGCTGGCCAGCTGGGCCGCCACGGAACGGATCCGGGAGCTTGCCGTTGCGGAACCGCAAGCCTCATGGAGAAAGCCCGCCAACAAGTGAAAGTATGGAGGGACGGAGCACCACCACGTCACAACCTAAGGGCGGACCATGGCCAAGGGGATTTATGTCAGCGCGACCACACCGGGATCCGGTAAGTCGCTCATAGCGCTGGGGCTTGCGGACACGCTGCACCGGCACGCGGACCGCATCGGCTTCTTCAAACCCGTGGTCCACGGCCCGGACGCCGCGTCGGACCCCATGGTGGCGCTGATGAAATCCCGGTTCGACCTCGATGACCAGCGCTGCCGCGGCGGCCTCACGGCAACAGAGGTCCGTTCCCTGCTGGCCGAAGGTAACCGGGCGGAGATCGACGCCCGCTGCGTGGAGATTTTCGCCGAGATGTCCCGCCACTGCGACGTGGTGATCGTGGAGGGCACCGACCTCACGGGCCAGGATGCCGCCGTCGAATTTGACCTCAACGCCCGCCTCGCAAACAACCTGGCCGCGTCCGTGGTGGCCGTGGTGGGCGCGAAGGGGCGCACCGTCGCGGAGGCGGCCGACGCCGTCGAGGTTGCACGCAAGGAGCTGGCGGCGGAACGCTGCAGCCTGCTGGCCATCATGGTGAACCGTGCCGACCCGGAGGACGTGGACGGGATCGTGGCGGCGGTGAAACCCGGCGCGTCCGGCCGTCCCGTGTACGTCTTCCCCGAACTGGAGGACATCGCCCGGCCAACCACCGGCGAGGTGGCCGCCGCCCTGGGGATCCGCCAGGTGGCCGGCCGGCAGGACATGGAACGCGACGTCCGCTCCATCAAGGTCGCGGCCATGAGCGTGGCCAACTTCCTGCACGTGCTCGACGACGGCGCGCTGGTGATCGTCCCCGGTGACCGTGCGGACGTGATGGTCGCGTGCCTGGCGTCGTCGTTCTCGGCTGAGTTCCCGGTGCCGTCAGCGATCATCCTCACCGGCGGCCTGGCCCCGGACGCCAACATCTATTCGCTGCTGGCGCAGGCGCCGTTCCCCGTGTTCGCGGGCCCGGACGATACCTACACCACCGCCAAGCAGGTGTCCGAGGTCCGCAGCGAAATCTGGTCCGGGCACCGCCGCAAGGTGGCCTCGGCCGTGGGGCTGTGGGCCAGGCGCGTGGACGAGGCCGAGCTGGTGGAGCGCCTGCACCTGCCGCGGCTGGAACGCATGACGCCGCTGCGGTTCCTGCACGACCTCATCGAGCGGGCCAGGCTGCAGCGCCGGCACATCGTGCTGCCCGAGGGCAACGACGTGCGGATCCTGCGCGCCGCGGAAATCCTGCACCGGCGGGACGTCTGCGACCTCACCATCCTGGGCAACGAATCGGAGGTCCGGGAGCTGGCGTCCACGCAGGGCATCGACCTCTCCGGCATGACCATCGTGGACCCCGCCACCTCCGAGCTGCGCCAGCAGTTCGCCGAGAAGTACGCGGAGCTGCGCGCGCACAAGGGCGTGGACCTGGCCCGGGCGCTGGAGGTCATGCTGGACGGAAGCTACTTCGGCACTATGATGGTGCAGCTGGGCGTAGTGGACGGCATGGTCTCAGGCGCCGCGCACACCACCGCCCACACCATCCGCCCGGCACTGGAGTTCGTGAAGACCCGCGACGGCGTGAAGATCGTCTCCTCGGTGTTCCTGATGCTGATGCCGGACCGGGTGCTGGTGTACGGCGACTGCGCGGTCAACCCGGACCCGAACGCCGAGCAGCTGGCGGACATTGCGCTGGCCTCGGCGGAGACAGCCACGCAGTTCGGCGTGGATCCGCGGGTGGCCATGCTGTCCTACTCCACCGGCGGGTCCGGCACCGGCGAGGCGGTGGACAAAGTCCGGCAGGCCACTGAAGTGGTGAAGGCGCGCCGCCCGGACCTCGCCGTCGAAGGCCCCATCCAGTACGACGCCGCCGTGGATGCCGCGATCGCGCAGTCCAAGATGCCGGGTTCGTCCGTCGCCGGGCAGGCCACCGTGTTCATCTTCCCGGACCTGAACACCGGCAACAACACGTACAAGGCGGTGCAGCAGTCCTCGGGGGCGGTCGCCGTCGGGCCTGTCCTGCAGGGGCTCCGCAAGCCGGTGAACGACCTCTCCCGCGGCTGCACGGTGGAGGACATCGTGAACACGGTGGCCATCACGGCCGTGCAGGCGCAGTCCGTGGAGCCGGCAGCCGAGCCGGCGGCCGCCGCTGCGCATGCGTAGGCGGGGGCGGCGCCGGCCAGCTGCTCGCCGGCTCTAGCTGTTTTCCGGCTCTAGCTATTTTCCGGCTCTGCCGGGCTGGCCTCGTCTTCCTGCTTGGCCGGCTCGTCCGCCAGGCCCGCCGGCGTGAGGTCCAGGTCCTCCACGTTCTCGGGCGGCTCGGGGGACTCGCCCACTTCGGCGGCCTTGACGTTGCCCGTGTCGTCCAGGGCCGGGTTGGCGCCTTCGACGCCCGTGGGGTCCTTCTTGTCACTCATGGAAAAGCCCTCCGTACGTAGTCCAATTGGTCCGCCGACTCTAAGCGCCCGCCGCGCCCGATGCAATGACGCTACGATCGAACTTCCACCGACCACCGCAGCAGCCAAGGCTTAGGAGGCCCAGTGCTCGTCCTCGTCATCAACTCCGGTTCGTCCTCGCTAAAGTTCCAGGTGCGGGACGTGGCATCCCACAGCGTCCTGACCGAGGGGCTGATCGAAAAGATCGGCATGGGCAACGGCGGTGAAGGTGACGGCGAGATCGAGGGCCCGCGGGACCACGCGGAAGCCCTGGAGCAGGTGGACGCCGCCATCCACGAGGTGCTGGGGGAGCGGACCCTGGATGCCGTGGGCCACCGGGTGGTGCACGGGGGCGAACGCTTCGGCGAGCCCGTGCTGATCGACAACGAGATCACCCGTGCCATCGAACGGCTCAACCCGCTGGCCCCGCTGCACAATCCCGCCAACGTGCTGGGCATCCGCGCCATCGCCAAGAAGTGGCCGGACATGCCGCAGGTTGCCGTGTTCGACACCGCTTTCCACCGCACGCTCCCCGAGCACGCCTGGCGCTACGCCGTGCCGGACTCGCTGTACACCAACCACGGAATCCGCCGCTACGGCTTCCACGGCACCTCGCACGAGTACGTTTCGCACCAGGCTGCGGCGCTGCTGGATCTCCCGGTGGACGAGTTCGACGGCGTGATCGCCCACCTGGGGAACGGCGCCTCCGTCACGGCCATCCGCGGCGGACAGTCAGTGGACACCTCCATGGGCTTCACCCCGCTGGAGGGCCTGGTGATGGGCACGCGCTCGGGCGACCTGGACCCGTCCATCCTGGTGTTCCTGGGCCGCGCCGGCTGGTCCACCGAGGACATCGACTCCCTGCTCAACCGCGAATCCGGGCTCAAGGGGCTCGCGGGAAACAACGACATGCGCTCCGTGGTGGAGGCCTCCGAAGCCGGCGACGCCCGCGCAACCACGGCGCTCGCCGTCGCGTCCTACCGGCTGGCCAAGTACATCGGCGGGTACCACGTGGCCGTGGGCGGGGCGAAGGCGCTGGTGTTCACTGCCGGCATCGGCGAGAACTCGCACCAGTTCCGCACGCTGGTGGCGGACAAGCTGGGCGCACTGGGCATAGAGCTCGACGCCGGGCTGAACAGCCAGCGGTCCAAGGAACCGCGGGTGATTTCCACCGCTGCCTCGCTCATTCCCGTCCTGGTGGTTCCCACGGACGAGGAGCGCGCCATCGCGGAGGCGACCGCCGCCGTCGTACATTCCGCTTCCTAACCGGGACGCTCTCTCACTTTTCGTCGCGTTTCCTGGGACGCTCTCTCACTTTTCGTCGCAATTTCCGAGACGCTCTCTCACTAGTCAGGCGCGGCCCTTCAGGATGAGGTTCCAGTACACCTGCGGGAAGATGTCGCGGTCCACCACCCACGAAGCCCGGCTTTCCTTCCACGTGGGGACCTTCGGGATGGTGGGCATCGGCCGGTACTGGTCGTCGAACTCGGCGAAGACCACTGTTGACCGCGACACGGTGAACGGGCACACCGCGTAGCCGTTGTACTTCTCCTTCAGCGGTTCTCCCTTGCGCGCGGCCACGAGGTTCTTGGCCAGCACCTTGGTCTGCTTGCGCAGGGCGCCGCCGCATTTGGAGTTGGTGGTGCCGGCGGCGTCGCCCAGGGACCAGACGTTCGGATAGCGGACGTGACGGAGCGTCTCCGGGTCCACCTCCACGAAACCGCCGCCATCCCCGGGCGCCGGCAGATCGGTGCGCTTGAGCCAGTCTGGGGCTGACTGCGGCGGGACCGCGTTCAGGACGTCGTAACTGAGTTCCTCGGTGGCGCCGTTGTTCCTGATGCTCGCTTTTTGGCCCCCGGCGTCCACTGAGACCAGTTCGCTGTTGAGCCGCAGCTCGATGCCGTATTCGGCCACCTTCCGGTCCAGTTCCTCGTCCACGCCCGGGACGCCGAAGACGGTGGGGTAGGGCTGCACCATCACGACGCGGATGTCGTCGAGGACGCCCTGTTCTTTCCAGTAGTCGCACGCCAGATACATCGGCTTTTGTGCGGCACCTCCGCATTTGATGGGCCCGGCCGGCATGGTGAACACCGCGGTGCCGGACTTCAGGGTGCTCAGCAGGGTCCAGGCTTTCGGCGCCAGCTCGAACTCGTAGTGGGAGGCGCCGTGCGGTGAGTGGACGGCGTCGGCCAAGCCGGGCACCTTGTCCCAGTCCAGCTGCAGGCCGGGGCACACCACCAGCTGTCCGTACGTCACGGTGTCGCCGGAGGCGAGCGTCACGTTGTTGGCGGCGGCATCGATGCCGGCGGCGCCGTCCCGGATCCATTTCACCCCCGACGGCGTGACCGTGGACTGCGGCCGGATCGCCTCGGACGCCGTGGCGCGGCCGCCGGCGATGTGCGAAAACAGGGGCTGGTAGAGGTGGTGGTCCTTCGGCTCAACCACGGCAATGTCGGTAACGCCGTAGCGGTGCAGGCGGGCCGCCAGGGAGATTCCGGCGTTTCCGCCGCCAATGACCAGGACGTCGTGGTGCTGCTGGGCCGGCATGCCCCTAGTCCTTCTCAGTCAGGGCGGACGCCTTGTGGGCGGCGCGGGCACCGGTCTTGGCGGACTCCACCACGTACTGGGGCTCCTCCTCGCTGGCCCGGTGCTTGTTGCCGTCCAGCTCGAAGTCGCTGGTCTTCTTCTCCACGATCTTGCCGTGGGTTGGTCCCTGGGGCGTGTTCCATTCCACGGATGTTCCCTTGCGTAGCGACATGTCTGCTCCTTCGGTTGAACCTGCTGGAAACGGGCTGCACACAATAGTAAGCATGGTTAGTTTCCCGGGTCACGGGCTTGGTTCTGTGGGCGTGCGCCGGGGGCCTCTGGCAGGTGGCGCCAGCACAGGCGTACAGTCCGTCCATGGCGAACGATCCTGTAGAGACGAACCCGGAGAGTTACCGGGTGGCTTTTGAAAACGACCGGGTCCGGGTTCTCGAGTACGTGGATACACCAGGGCATCGGACCACTGAGCACAACCACCCCGACAGCGTGATGATTACGCTCAGTGCCTTCCGGCGTCGCATTTCCTCAAACGGCGCGTCCGTGGAAGTGGAACTGCCCGCGGGAGCTGCGCGGTGGTTGCCGGCACAGCACCACTCCGGTGAAAACATCGGAGAAACCGACACCCATACGTTCTTCGTTGAGCTCAAAGAGCGCGGGCAGCGTTCCGACGGCGAGTCTGCTGAGGGTGAGCCGGCAGCGGCGGAACCGGCTGAGCCCCTGGGGCCAAGCGAATCGTAGCGGCGGGCTCAACCTCTGGCTCACGGGTACGCTCGAACCATGCCGGACATCCGACTGCCCATCCGCACTGGCCGCCTGATCCTGCGCCGCTTCGAAGCCGGCGACCTCGATGCCTTCCACGCCTACCACTCGCTGCCTGCGACAGCCCGGTTCCTGCCCGGTCCGGCCAAGAGCTACACGCAATGCATGGAGCGGGTGGGCAACTACGCGAACTTCGTTTTCGAGAAGGAAGGCGACTGGGTGGCGCTTGCCATTGAGGCGGCCGACTCGCCCGGGCTCATCGGCGAAGTGGTGCTCAAGTGGTTGCCTGGTTTCGGCCAGGCGGAGGTGGGGTGGAGCCTGGCTCCCGGTGCGCGGGGCCACGGCTACGCCACCGAGGCTGCGGAGGCGATGCTCAAGCTCGGCTTCGAGGGCCTGAGCTTCCACCGGATCGACGCCAAGCTGGACGCACTGAACACGGCGTCGGCCGCCATCTGCGAGCGGCTGGGCATGCGCCTGGAGGGCAGGCACGTGGACAAATGGCGGTACAAGGGCGAATGGGCCACGGAAGTTGTCTACGCCATGCTCAGTACTGAGTGGGCGGCACGGCGCCGGGACCGTCCGCGCGCCTCATGACCTCCACCGGCCGGCACTGTGCGTTCACCACTTGTTTGAAGCCGGGACGCTTCCCTCTCCTACTGTCTGGGCATATCCGCGGCCCGGTACTGAGGCCGCATCAGTGCATCACCGGAGAGGTCTCAATGAACACCACCATCCACCAGGCCAAGCTCAGCAGGCGGGCGGCGCTGGCTGCTGCCGGAACGCTGGGGGCGCTCGGCATCACCGTGGCCGCAGCAACGGGGAGCCAGGCAGCGCCCGGCGCCAAGGCTCCCAAGCCGACCCTCGCCTTCCGCCCGGACGGCAAGTTCAAGATTGTCCAGTTCAACGACACCCAGGACGACGAGCAGACGGACCGCCGCACCATCGAACTTATGGACAAGACCCTTGAGGCGGAAAAGCCGGACTTCGTGGTGATCAACGGCGATGTGGTCAACGGCGGAATGGAGTCCGAACTCGAGGTCAAGCAGGCGCTCAACCACGTAGTCCAGCCCATGGAAAGCCGGCAGATCCCGTGGGCGGTGACCTTCGGCAACCACGACGAAGACTCCGCGCAGAAGACGGGCATGACCGAAGCCAAGATGCTTCAGTTCCTGCAGAGCTACCAGTACAACGTGAACGCAGACTCCGTGCCCGGACTGACCGGCACGTCCAACTCGCAGCTCCTCGTGCAGTCCTCCCGCACCAAGGCTCCGGCCTTCGGGCTGTGGCTCATCGACACCGGCCGCTACGCCCCGGACACCATCAACGGCCAGGACTTCGCGGGCTACCCGGACTGGGACTGGGTACGCATGGACCAGGTGACCTGGTACCGGAACCAGTCCATCGCCACCGAGCAGAAGTACGGCAAGAAGGTCCCGTCCCTCATGTGGGGCCATATCGCGCTCCACGAGCACCGCAACATGTGGTTCGCCAGCCTCGACTCGCGGACAGAGGCAGATCACGCCCGGGCGCTCACGAAGCACAACATTGTCGGGGAGCGGAACGAGGACGAGTGCCCCGGCCCCATCAACTCCGGCCTGTTCAACGCCTTCCTGGAGCGCGGCGATATGCTCGGGTACTTCGTGGGGCACGACCACGTCAACACCTACGTGGGCAACTACTACGGTGTCCAGCTGGGCTACGCCCCCGGAACAGGGTTCGGCGCCTACGGCCTGGACGGCGCTGAGCGGAACCGCCTGCGCGGGGCCCGCGTCTTCGAGCTGGACGAGAGCCACCCGGGAATCTACAAGGACACGCGGCTCGTGTTCGCCAAGGATCTGGGCATCGACCTCACAGCCAACGACCAGCCCATCGTTCCCAAGCCGCTGGATCCGGCCCAGGCCTGACCCGTCCGTTGCTCCGTAACTGCCGTTTTGAGGGCTCAGAACGGCAGTTACGGAGCAATCGACGCAGGGGAAACCTACTTAACCCCGGCCCCCGGCAGCAGCTCCACAGCCCCCACGGAGTCTGCCACGAAGGCGTAGTCCCAGGCCCGTTCGCGCCACTGGACGTACCGGCCGGACGCTCCGCCGTGGCCGCCGTCCATCTCGATCTTCATCACAATCGGCTCCTCGCCGGTGGAAACCGCACGCAGGGCCTGCACCCACTTGGCCGGCTCCACATACAGCACGCGGGTGTCGTTGAACGAGGTCACGGCCGCGATCTTCGGGTACGGCAGGGCGCCAACGTTCTCGTACGGCGTGTAGGACTTCATGTACGCGTACACCTCGGGGTCCGTGATCGGGTTGCCCCATTCCTCCCACTCGAGCGCGGAAAGCGGCAGCTCCGGATCCAGGATGGTGGTCAGCGCGTCCACGAACGGCACGGCGGCCACAATGGCGGCGTACTTCTCCGGGGCGAGGTTGGCCACGGCGCCCATCAGCAGGCCGCCCGCGGAACCGCCCATCGCAGCGATCCGCGACGGCGAGACCCACCCGGAGGAAGCCAGCCAGTCCGTGGCCGCGATGAAGTCCGTGAAGGTGTTCTTCTTGGCGAGCTTCTTGCCGTCCTCGTACCAGTGCCGGCCCAGCTCGCCGCCGCCGCGGATATGGGCAATGACGAACACAATCCCGCGGTCCAGCAGAGAGAGCCGCGGGATGCCGAAGCCCGGGTCCATGCTCAGCTCGTAGGAGCCGTATCCGTACACGAGCCCGGCCGCGGAGGAATCGCGGGCTACCGAGGCGTGCCGCAGCACCGACAGGGGAATGCGGGTGCCGTCGGCCGCCGTCGCCCATTCACGGGTGGCCACATAGTCGGACGGGGAGTAGCCGCCCAGCACGGGGCTTTCCTTCCGGAGCAGCAGCTCACCGGCCGGCGAAGCAGGAGTCGGCAGCACAAAGTCGTACACGCGCGACGGCGTGAAGTAGGACGTGTAGCCCATCCGGATCACCGGGGCCTCGTAGTCGGAACCCGCTACCCCGGCGGTGTACAGCTCCTCGTCGAACGCCGGCTCCACCGGATCACCCTGCGCGGGTGTCCCCAGCCCGTCCAGCGCCAGCACCTGGACGCGCTCGATCGTGTCCTTGCGGACGGACACAATGACGTGCGTGGACGTGACGCCCGCGCCGTTGACGCGCACCTGGTCGGAATGCCCGACGACGGTGGTCCACTCCTGCTCGGCCAGCGGCTTGGTGAGCTCGGCCGCGTCCACCAGCGACACCATGGAGTTGATGGCGTTGCGGTTGTGCGTCACCAGGATTTTCTCAGTATTTTGTCCGTCCGGACCAGCCAAAAGGAACGGCTCCGCCTCATAAAGCACCCGTTCGTCGCGGGAAATCACGGTGCGGAGCCCGGCGTCGTAATCGTCAAAGCGGAGCAGCCGCGTCTCGCTGTACTCCGAGCAGCCGATGCTCAGCACGAGGTGGCGCCGGTCGGAGGAGAGGTCGAAGCCCAGCCACATGGCGACGTCGTCCTCCTGGTAAACCACCTCATCGTCGGTGACGGGCGTGCCCAGCACGTGGGACTTCACCTGGTAGGGGCGCCAGGCGTCGTCCACCACGGTGTAGAACAGGCGCGTACCGTCGGGGGAGAAGGAGACGCCGTAGAAGATGTTCTCGATGACGTCCGGCAGCATCTCCCCGGTGCGCAGGTCCTTGAAGCGCAGCGTGAAGCGTTCGTCGCCGGCGTTGTCCACGGCGTAGGCGTAGAGGTTGCCGTCCACGGTCACGGCAGTGCCGCCCACGGCGAAGAACGGCTTGCCTTCGGCTTCCACGTTGCAGTCCAGAAGGACTTCTTCGCCGGGAAGTTCGACGCCGGCCTCCACCGCCGGGGGCGTCCAGTCGGCCACCGGATCCCCGGTGTTCTGCGCCTTGACTCGGCACTGGATGCCGTATTCCTTGCCCTCCACCGAGCGGGTGTAGTACCACCAGCCGTCCTTGCGGTTCGGGACGGACAGGTCCGTCTCCTGCGTGCGCGCCTTGATTTCATGGAAGATGGCTTCGCGGAGCGGTTCCTGGTGGGCGGTGACCGCTTCCTGGTAGGCGTTCTCGGCCTTGAGGTGCTCCACCACGTCCGCGGAATCCTTGGCCCGCAGCCATTCGTAGTTGTCCACGAAGGTGTCGCCGTGGTGGGTCCGTTCGGTGGGGACTTTCCGGGCTACGGGGGCGGCGGCCGCAGGGGTGTGGTCGGCAGGGTGCTGCACTGGAGTCTGGGTCATTGACTCAATATATAAAGCTATTCCGCCGCTGGCACCCGCGTTCGCTACCGGGGGATAGAGTGGTTCGCTTGCTCCCTGCGTAGCGTCCTGCACATTGCGTCACTTCAGCAACTTAAAGACAAGTAGCGGCCACTCAAGCACGCAGTGGCGGCGCTCCATAATCTTGAGGAAGTCGGTCGGAGGAGCACCCGGTCCCCCTGGGAGAATCCGCCAGACCGATCACTTGGCCCGGACATCGTTCCGGATCACGTTGAGCTGGGCCGGCGGTGACAAGCCTTCTGAGACCGAGGCTTCCCCAGGCGCCGCCGGCCCTTAGCTCACGTGAATTGCCCCAGTCCACGCCTCAGTGCCGGAGCCGCGAATCGGCTGGCACGAGCCGCGGCAGGAACCGCACAAACGCCACCATCCCGACGAGTTCCACCAGGGTCTGGGTGACCACCACCAGCGCGGCGAGGGCCAGCGGCTCCGGAAGCGCCAGGGCCAGCGGAAGCACCACCAGCGAATTGCGGGTCGCTCCGCTGAACACCACGGCCAGGGTGGCCCGCGCGTCCAGGCGCGCAGTCCTGGCCGCGAGCAGGCCCAGCGGAACCATCACCAGCAGGAATGCGGCGTAGAGCGGCACCACGGCCAGCAGCGACCCCAGCTCCGAGCGCACTCCCTCGATCTGCGACCCCACCACCACCGCCAGCGTCGCCATCATGAGCGGAACCATCAGCGCCTGCATGGCGCCCATGACCTTGCGTCCGACGGCGGGAGGGGCACCCGGACGTTGGACGGCGGTGCCGTCACCCGAACGTCCGACGGCGGGACGTCCGACGGCGGGAGGGGCACCTTCCCGCCCGGCCCACCACTGCGTCAGCGCAGCCAGCGCCAGCGGGACGATGATGAGCCACACGAGGGCCTGGACGAAGGGTGCGGGGTCGATCGCGGAGACCAGGCCAGGTCCCACGAACGCTAGGAGATACAGAGGCAGCAGGAGCATCTGGGCGAGCATCAGCATCGGCGCCGCGGCGAGCAGCCGGTCGCTTGCCCCGCCCGCCAGGCCGCTGAATACGATGACGTAGTCAATGCACGGCGTCAGGAGCACCAGCAGTACGCCCACCAGGAGCGCCTGGTCCCCGGCCACGAACCGGCTCAGTCCAAACACGACGAGCGGCACCACGGCGAAGTTGAGCACCAGGAGGGTGGCCATGAACCGGACGTCGCGCGCAGCCCGCCTAAGCGACGCGAACGGGATCCCCAAGAACGTGGCGTAGAGCAGCAGCCCCAGCACCGGATTGATGGCCAACTCCAAGGCGCCGGACGAGCCGGGCGCCAGGAAACCCAGGGCACCGCCGGCAACTATCGAGGCAAGATACAGGCCGATCTGGCGGCGTTCCATCCACGCCACAAACGCCCTAATCTTCACCGGCTCCATCGTAGGCGAACCCTTACCCCAAGGCGGAGCCGGGTTCAACGGTACGCGCCGTTCATAACGCTACTCATGCCGCATGTGACGCAGAGTGTTGCGTGCGTCACATTTGCTCCCTAGTCTGATGGAGGTCGCAGCGTCGCGGCCATGCAGTGAATAGGGGAAACACTTGAACGACAAACTCAAGGTTTTAGTACGGCTCGACCTCGATTGCGGAGAAGCGGAAGTAGCAGCGCAAGGCCATGTGACGGCAAAAAGCCTCCAGGCCCTGTATGTGGTTGTGAAGAGGGCAAATCATCTGAAGGAAGGACTCCACCTGGTGGTGGACGTAAGCCACGCACGTGTTGAGCCGGCTGCAATGGAGCAGCTGCAGGCATGTTCGGAATCCCACCACCTCCCGGCGTCCATCGACCCGCTGCAGTCGGAATGCAACATCAGCGTTCTGGCTCCGGCGGACTTGGCTCCGGCTGCGGCTCCACGCCGGAAGAGCCGTGCCCTGAGCCTCGCCGCCTAAGCCTCACCGCCTAAGCGTAAGCGGCCGTACCTGAGCGGCCACGCCTGAGCGGCCGTTCAGCGGCGCCAGCCGCCCGACCGAAACCCAGTCCCGAAATTCCACCAACCACCTGTGTAGGCCCGAATCGCCTGCAGATGGGAGCTGGAGTGTGCCCGGACCGGTTGCCTCGACCCCTCAGTTCCCGCCCTGGAATCCGTTGGCCGCCACGTAGTCGGCCAGGGTGCCGTTGGCGAGTGCTGCGGAGATGGCGCCCACCGCACCGGGATTCTGGTACACGATCGCTTGGCCGTCGGTGCTGAAGCCGAAGCCGCCGTCGGGAAGCCGGAACATCACGGCGTCCTCGGGCCCCACCTCGCGCAGGCTGTACGCGAGCCGCACCAGCGTCTCCGGGGTGAGGCCCGGGTCCACCAGCACATAGGGCCGGAGGGTGTTGACCAGCAGCATCACCGTGGAAGGGTTGCTGAGCGTGCCCTCGCTCATGAACTTGCCGATGAACGCCTTGAGGAACGTCTGCTGGTTGCGGATCCGCTGGAAGTCGCCGTCGGCAAACGCGTAGCGCTCGCGGACGAACTCCAGGGCGGCGCCGCCGTCGAGCCGGTTGATGCCGGCGGGGAAGTAGCGGCGGGTGTCGTGCGTGGAGGTGAAGGGCACGGTGACGTTGACGTCCACGCCGCCCAGGGCGTTGGTGGCGTCCCAGAGCCCCTTGAAGTCCACCACCACGGCATGGTCGATCCGGGTGTTGAACAGCGTCTCCACGGTCCTGACCATCAGCGGGGTGCCGCCCAGTTCCAGCCCGGCGTTGATCTTTGCCTGGCCGTAGCCGGGGATGGTGGCCCACGTGTCGCGCATGATGGAAATGCCGTAGACCTTCTGCCGGTCGGCGGGGATGTGGATCAGCATCAGCACGTCCGCGCGCTGGTCGGCTGGCGTTCCGGCCGCGGCCTGGGCCTCTTCGGCCCGGAAGTCACCGCGGCTGTCGCTCCCTATCAGCAGGATGTTCAAAGCTGTCGGCGGCGGCTCGGGAGCGGGTGGCGCGGGCGGTGCCGGTGCGGGCGCGGTGGCCGTTTCGGTGGGTGACGGGGTGGCGGTGGCACCTTCCGCCGTCGACACCCCGCTGGCGGTGGGGGCAGGCGATCCGCCGCGTCCCATCTGGGAGAAGGCGTATACGGTGCTGCCCAGGGCGATCACCAGGACCATGGCCAGGGCCGCCTTGAGCCAGGTGGGCTGCCGGCGCAGCCAGGCGGGAAGCCAAGCGAAGTTTCCCTGCGGCGGCTTGCTTTCAGCCGCTCCTTCCGGATCAGACTGGTTGTCCATAACCGGACGCTACCACCGCTGATGCGGAAAAGAACGACGCCGAAAGTCCTGTTTATGTGGGCGTGTTGAGCCGGGCGTAACGGAGGATGGTGAGGATGGCGGGCGCCAGTTCGTCTTCCATCTGCCGGTACACCTCGGGGGAGCGTTTGTAGGGGTCCACCACTTCGTTGTCGGCGCTGTCAGCGGCGAGGGCGAGGTGCCGGACGGCGGCGAGGCGGGCGGGCAGGCCGCGCCACAGGGTGCCGGCGTCGGGCGCTTTGCCGTTCGACGCGCCGGATGCCGGTTCAGCGGCGGGGCCGGAGCCAGCGCCGGCCGGATCACCAGCGGCGGAAGCGCCGGCGTCGCGTTCTTCCAGGGCTTCCAGCATCCGCGCGAATTCCCGGATGGTGAAGGTGCGCTTGAGCAGGGAGGCGTCCAGTTGGAGTACTTCGCCGCGGTGCTTGGACGTCATGGTGAGCACGATGTCAGTGTCGCGGAGGATTTTGGGGGTCAGCTGCCGCGCGGCGAAGCCCTTGTCCGTGCCGCCGTACATGTTCACGATGTCGGCCGAGAGCGGCTGGATGGGATAACCCACCATGGCGCGGGTGCCGGCGCTCCGCACTTCGAAGCCGCCGGGCAGGACCTGGTCCAGGCCGGCCTGCAGGAGGCGTTCGGCCACGGGGGAGCGGCAGATGTTTCCCGTGCAGACGGTGAGGATCCGTACGGGCTTAGGCGATTCCACGGTGAGGGCTCTTTCCGGAGTTGCTTGTCAGATCGGTGCGATCCCTGACATTCAACTTAACACGCAGGGACCTAAGGGGCCGGGAGGGACGCCTTGAGCGCCTTCCTGGCGAGCGCCAACCGTGGACCGGCGGGCGGGTCGACGGCTGGGCGACGTGCACAGGAAACCTTGAGGCAATCCTGCAAAACGGTTGAGTGAACCCAGAGGTGCCATGGGCACAGTGGTATCAGGCGTTGAAGATCACGGTCACAGCAGCTGGGCGGTCCCTTGGGGTGGCCCAACCGAATGCTACGGGGGATGAAGATGTCAGAGCTTGCCTACCGCACCACGCCGGCTTCCGCCTCGTCGGCTTCCGCCACGCCGGCTTCCGCCACGTCGGAAGCGTCGGCTTTCCTTCATTCGAGTATCCGGTCCCTTCCTTCGACGTCGCATCTTCATGGGACCGCGCATCTTCGCCCTGCGGTCAAAGTTCCCGTCAGGCTCAGCCTGGCGGGCCTCGGAGCCGTCACGGCTTCCGTCAGCGTCCACATGACAATCAGTCCGGTCACGCCGGCCACTCCGGTCACCCCGACCGCGGATGACGTGTCGGTGTCGTTCTCCCATGTTGAGGTGGGAACGGTACGCGTTTTGCCGACATTGAAGCGAACAGGTGATACGTTCACCGCTGCCTTCGCCTTTCCTGTCGCGGCGGGGTCAACGCAGTTGGACTTCGACTTCGGCGGCCACAGCTACCGTGGCAGGAGCAGCGACCACCGCGACTTCACGGTGAGCACCGAGGTTACATTCCACGAGCATGGCAAGCAGGCGCCGACAGTTCTGGCTTCCAAGGCCCTGATTCAACTCTGAAGGAACCCGAGCTCGTGGGATCTGAAGTAGTGGTTCCTTTGCGGTTTTTGGCGTGGGTCGATGTGGGGTGGCGGGATGAACCACGGGATCCCGGTTTGGACGCGGATCTGCCATTGTTCCTTGTGGATCAGGTGGTGGTGATGGCTGCAGAGCAGGGTGCCGTTACCTGCGCTGGTGGCTCCGCCGTGTGACCAGTAGGTGATGTGGTGGGCTTCGCACCAGGGGGCCGGGATGCTGCAGCCCGGGAAGGCGCAGCCCTGGTCACGGGCGGTGATGGCTTTGCGGATGTGGGGCGGGAAGATCCGGGTGGTCCGGCCGATGTCCAGGACGCGGCCCTGACTGCCGAGCAGGACGGGGATGATGTCGGCGTCGCAGGCAATCTTCCGGACGGTGGCGGCGGTGACGGGTCCGGTGAAGGTAAACAAGCCCGTGCCGGGGATGGCTGACGTCCCGGTGTCCCGGGCAGTGTTGCTATCTTGTCCGAGCCTGTCCAACAGGTCGCGGTAGTCGATGGTGACCATGACTTGTGGCCGCAGCCCGCCGGCAGCGGGCAGGGCTGCGGTGCTGAGGCCTGCTTTGGAGGCCCCGACGAGGCCGTCGAGGAGCCGCTGCGGCCGGGTGCGCAGGTCCAGGGCATCGGCTGCAGTGGTGTCCGTGTCGCCAGTGCTAGTGCTAGTGCCAGTGCCAGGGCGGGTGCGGGGGTTGGTGGCGGTGTTCATCGCGGTCAGGAGGGGCTCGAACTGGTCCGAGGTGGCGAAGACTTCAAAGTGCTGGAGTCCGCGGCGGGGCTGGCGGAGGAAGACGCCCTGGCGGCGGCGGAGTTCTTCCTCGGACGGTTCGGAGCCGTCCTGGTCGAGCCCGTCGACCCAGTGCCGGGCGACCCTTGACAGCAGATCGGCATCGCTCTCGGCCGCGGTGCTGGTCAGCATGTGTTCCATCCTGGCCGCGGTGTCTTCGGGGGCATGGTGGCGGATCCGGTCCAGGGCCAGGGTGATGATGGTCGCGGCGCGGGACGCGACAGTCCCTGCGGCCACGGCGGCGGCGAGTTCGGGCCGTTCCGGCGGCTCGGTGTGCCCGGTGATCCCGGTCCTCGGGAGCACAGAATCCGCGAGGGCGAGCCGGCGGCGTGCTTCGGCGGTGCCGATCCGAAGCCGGGCACGGAGGAAGTCGGCGGAGTTCCGGCACCCGTCGTCAGCCGGATCGGGTTCGGTGCCTGCTGGGCCTTTCACAGCGCCGATCCCTGAGCCGACGGCGGCGGCACCACCTGCGCGGCAGCTGCTGCCACAGACAGTTGCAGCTTCCATGCCGTCTTCGCTAGCGGCCTGGCTGGTTGCCCAGCCGATGGGCCCATGGACAGCCGCTGCTTCACCCCATCCGGTGGTCCAGGTGACCGCCGCGCCGGATCCCGGACGAACGGCAGCAGCAGATGCCTGGCGCCGGGTCCGGTCCACAGTCCCGGCCGCGACGATCTGCAGGTATTCGAGTTTCCGGGAGATCTCCTCCACCCCGGCGGCGAAGTCAGCAGCCTGGCGGAAGTCGAACCCTGACGACTCGGCCGCCGCCGTCGAACCCAATGCCGTCACTAGCTCAAGACACCCGGCCAAATCAGCGAAAGCACCGCCGTCGGAGGCAACAGCTGGCTGGTGTCTGTCGGCGGCGGGAAGAACGGCGGAGAGGTTGCGTTTCGAGGCCACCGGGGCAAACGGCGCATTGGAAAACTGCCCCAGGCGCCTGGCCTGGTTCGGGGCGAGTTCTCCAACGGCTTCCATGGCATAACTCTTCCACCGGGGTGTGACATTTTTCGGACTGCTGCATTACACAGGAAACCTTGAGCAAATCTTGCAAAACGGTTGCGTGAACCTTTGGCGAGGTTGGGAAAAGTGGGGGCAGCCGGCGAAGAGCGGTGAATGCACACGGCCGGTCCATGAGGGCTGGCCCCGGCCAAAAACTATGTGGGGGCGCAATTGTCTGAGGTTCTGAACGCAGAGGTCACGAGCAGCGAAGAGGGCGGCCTCAGCCGTCGCAGGATCGTCAAGGGAGCAGCCTGGTCCATGCCGGTTATCGCGGCAGCCATCGCGGCTCCGGCAGCGTCGGCGTCAGGTGGGACGACCACCGCAACATCAGCGGCGACCCTCGGTACAGGAATTACGTACGTTCAACTGACCAAGGAAACCTTGGCGAACATGAACCGAAGCGGCAACGGGCCCGTTTCGTTCCAAGTGGTCAACTCCGGGGCAAGCTTCAACGGCCCGGTATCCATTGGCATCACCATCACGCCTGATGTCGCTGGAGGCGCTGATCCGGGCGTGGGCGTCCAGACGTTTCCCAACGGGACAGTGACCGCGCCTTCTATGTCCGCCGCGAAGGTTTTTACGGCTTCATATGCTTACTCCGGAGGCTTGCCGAGCCAAGGTACCGTTACCTTCCCGCTGAGCTTTTACTACACCGGTAACAGGAACGTCCCGGCACGGAAATTCACCATGGTCGTGACTTTCTCTTCAACTAACGGCCCGGCCATCCCTCCGATTACTGCAGCGCTCGAAATCGTCTGAGGCAACGATGATCTACCGCCACAGCACCCTCGTCGCAGAAGTCCGCACCGAGTCGGCAAACCGCGTGGCCTTGCTCCACCTCGACGCCACCCAGCCGGTGGTCCTGGACGGCACCGCGGCGGCCATTTGGGAACTGATCGACGGCCGCCGCGACCAGTCGGCCGTCATCGCCGAACTGGAGGCCACCTTCGAGGACAACAGCAACCAGCTGGCACACCAGGTGGAGGCCTTCCTCGCCAGCCTTGAAGCTCGGCGGCTGATTGAACGACGGCTGATTGAACTGCAGGCCAGTTAGGCCGCGGCGCCGGCGCGAACCATCCGGCGCGAATCAGTAGCCAGCAATAGCCAGACCAGGGACTGAAAGGGGAGTCATGAGCGGCGAGGACAAAGAGCACGGCGGCAATCCGCAGCTCGCGTGGGACTTCCCCAACGAGTGGCTCTTCGAGGACCGCCCGGGCGGCGGGGAACTGCTCAGCCTCGACGTCCTGGGCGCCAACTTCGCCATCCGCTGGGGCCGCGCCGTCACTCCCGAACAGCAGCAGTCCATGCGCTCGGCCTGGGCGCGCTGTGCCGACGCCGGCGCACCCTTGGTCCCGCCGCTCCCCAAGGAGCCCACGGAGTCCCTGCCGTTCACTGCCTCCGTCGCGTACCTTTCCCAAATGTACGACGGCGGGACGTTCGCCATGCAGGCCGCCTCCTTTGAGGAGCTGGCTGAGGACCTCACCTCCCGGATCACGGTAGCGGCCATCCTGGGAAACGCCGGTGAGTTCATGATGCTCCACGCGTGCGGCGTCGCGGACCCCCAGACCGGAGCCGTGGTGGCACTGGTGGCCAAGTCCGGCACCGGGAAAACCACGGCGGCCTCGCTGCTGGCCGGAACGTACGGGTATGTGTCCGATGAAACCGTGGCCATCGCGCCGGACGGCTCAATCGTGTCTTACCCCAAACCGCTGTCCGTGAAGCAGGGGCCCGGCAAACCCAAACGCCAGGTGGGGCCCGACGAACTCGGACTCCTGCCCGCACCGCCCAAGCCATACATCCAGTCCATCGTGCTGCTGGACAGGGCAGAGGAACACCAGGCACCAACCCTCCGCCAGCTCCCGTTGGCGGACGCCCTGCTGGCCCTCATCCCCGACTCGTCCTCGCAGGCCGAGATCGACCAGCCGCTGCAGTCGCTCTGCCGGCTGATCGACCGCGTGGGCGGCGTCTGGCAGATGACCTACTCGGAGGCCGCGGACCTGCCCCAGGCCCTGGAACCGCTCTTCCGGAAGCAGCGCCGCTCGAAGCCGGTGTGGGAGGCCCTGGTGGCGCACCCGGCCGTAGAAGCAGTGGTAGCCGACCAAGAACCGGAAGTCATCCCCAGGAACTGGATCCGCCGGGTCCCGCCCGAGGATGCGGTGGCCGTCGACGGCGACCTGCTGGTGATGCTGGAGGCCGAGATCGTGCGGCTGAGCGGGATCGGACCGGCCATCTGGGAGGCTACCGTGACTGCCATCCCGCTGGACCAGTTGGCCGAAGAAATCGCCGAAGTGCACGGCCGGCCGGAAGACTACCGGGCCGCCGTCGCCGCAGCGGCCGGGCAGCTCATCGCAAAGTCAGTTTTGGAAGGAACCATATGAGCGTCACCATCGCCCCAACAGGGGAAGCGCCCGCCGGGCTGGACCTGGCCGACTACCTTCGGGTGGTCCGGGTGTACTGGAAGGCCATCGTCGCCTTCACCCTGCTGGCCACGTTGACGGCGTTCGGCTGGACGGTCCTGCAACCGAAGATCTACTCGTCGGACTCCAGCGGCATTGTGGTCACGCCGGGCTCGGACAACGTGAGCCTCTCCCTGGCCGGGGACAGCCTGGCCAAGGCGAAGGTCAAGAACTACGAGTCCGTGGCCAAGTCCCGCCTGGTGGCGGACCGGGTCATCGCGAACCTCGGCCTGCAGACTACCGCGGATGCCCTGCTCGGCACCATCAGCGTGAAGGTTCCGCTGGATACCGCCGAGATCCGGGTGACGGCCCAGTCGCCTGATCCGGCAACCGCCCAGCGTGTGGCGGACGCCTGGGTCAACGGCCTTGCCGCCCAGGTGGAAGCGATCGAAACAGCAACGCCCGACGCCGGCACCTCCCCGGACGCTGCCACCGCACCAGTGGCGACGGCCTCCGCCGTCAGGATCCTCCCGCTGGGCAAGGCAGTCCTCCCCACCAGCCCGGTTTCCCCGAACGTCAAGCTCACCCTTGCGCTCGGTGCGCTGATTGGCCTGGCTCTTGGCGTGGCGTACGCGCTGGTCCGCCGCCACCTGGACCGGCGCATCCGCAACGCCGCCGAGATCGAGCGGCTCTTCGAGGTCCCGGTGATCGGCACCCTTCCGGTGGACCACCGCCTGGACGAAAAGAGCACCATCCTGGACGCCGGCGCCGGATCCGGAGCGCAACTCCACGACGCCGGCGGGGCCATGGCCGAGGCCCTCCGCGAACTGCGCACCAACCTCAGCTTCCTGGACGTGGACCAGCCGCCGCGGATCATCGTGGTCACCAGCTCCCTGCAGGCTGAGGGCAAGTCCACTGTCACCGCGAACCTGGCGGTCACCATGGCGGCCGCCGGCGAGAATGTTGTAGTGGTCGACGGCGACCTCCGCCGGCCCACGCTGGTGGACGTTTTCAACCTGGTCCCGGGCGTCGGGGTCACCGATGTGCTCACCGGCACCGCCGAGCTCGAGGACGTGCTCCAGCCCTGGGGTGCCCTGCCGAACCTCTCCGTTCTCGGCTCCGGCCGCATTCCGCCGAACCCCAGCGAGCTGCTGGGGTCCAAGGCCATGAGGAACATGCTCAACGCCCTGGCCGAGAATGCCACCGTGCTGATCGACGCCCCGCCGCTGCTCCCGGTCACGGACGCCGCTGTCCTGTCCCGCGCGGCGGACGGCGCCATCCTGGTGATCCGGACGGGCAAGACCACCCAGGAGCAGCTGGGCCAGTCCCTGGGCAACCTGGACAAGGTGAAGGGCCGCATCCTGGGCGCAGTCCTCAACTACGTCCCCACCAAGGGCACGGACGCCTACTCCTACTACGGGACATACACCTCCGCGCCCACCTCCGCGCCGGAAGCGGTACTCCCGGAACCCCTGGACACGCCCGTGTACGACGACGGCATGTACGACGACGGCCCCCGGGAACCGGCGGCGGCCGGCCGCCGGGCGCGCGGCTAGGTCCGCCGTGCAGAACCCGGCCGATGAAACGCAGCTGAGCATTCCCGAAGCCGTGCTCCTGGGCCATGCCCTGGTGCAGCGGGTGGCGGACAGCCTGGGCATCCGGGCGTTCTTCATCAAGGGTCCGGCCAGCGTGATCCAGGGCCTGCGCCTGCCCAAGATGTCCGTGGACGTGGACGTCTTTGTGCCGCCGGCGGACCTTGCGGCCATGCTCGATGGCCTGCGGGAGCGGGGCTGGCGGGAACGGCCGGTGGACCCGGACGAGCGCAGCTTTCCCCGGCATTCCACCACGGTGGATCACCCCGAATGGCCCTGCTGCATTGACGTCCACTACCGGTTTCCGGGCATGGAAGCTGCCCCCGGCGACTCCTTCGACGTGATGTGGGCGCACACGGAGGTCCTCGAACTTGCAGGGCAGGAGGTGCGGGTCCCGTCAAAGGCGCTGGGAATCCTCATCCTTGCCCTGCATGCGCTTCGTTCGCACCACCTGCCGGCCTCACAGCAGGAACTTGGGTTCCTGGCGGACCTCACGGAGCGGGAATCGCGCGCGGCGGAAATCCTGGACATCTCCACGGCCGCCCGCTCGCTGGCAGCCATGCGCCCCTTCCTCGAAGAGCTGGTTTCCCAGCCGGTGGAGTGGCCCGAACCATCCACGGAATGGCGCAACCGCCTGCTGGCCAAGGAACCTGGCAGTGCCCGGATTATCGCGATTGCCCAGGCCCCGCTGCGGGACAAGCCGAAAATGCTGTTCCGTGCCGTGTTCCCAGCTCCCGAAGTGCACCTCGCGCGCAACCTCTACGCCGATATGACCTTTACGGGCAGGCTCGGCCAACACAAAGCCCGTTGGACCCGCTTCCTGCGCGCCCTCCCGCGGACAGTAAGGGACCTCAGCCCACTCCGCCGGCGTGGTCCAGCGGCCAGATCCGCAGGGCAACTTCACCGATAACGTCGGCGGTCCCCACCGTCCGGACGCACGCCGCCGCCGGGACTTGAGGCAAGCCACTGTCCGACGACGGCGGGCCGGCCTGCGTCCGGCAGTCCGCCACCGAGTCCGCCGAATCGGAGCGGTGGTCGCCCAGCATCACCAACTGGCCGTCGGGGACCGTGAATTCCGGGAAGCAGCGCGCGGAGCTCGGCACAGTATTGCAGTCCAGCGCCGAGGCCTGGAACGGGAAGTCATTGAAGATGTAAGGCTCGTCCAGCGGCTGCCCGTCCACGGTGAGCCTGCCGTCGCTGCCGCAGCAGCCCACGGTCTGGCCGCCCACGGCGATGACCCGCTTCACTAGGAACTGCTCGTTGGAGACGCCGATCCCCGTGAGGTCGCCGAAGGCGCGTGCCGCGGAACCCAGCCCGCCGCCGTCGGGCGCTGCTGTTTCACCCTGCCAGGAGGCAGGGCGGGTGAACACCACCACGTCCCCCGGCTGGGGCGAACTGCCCGCGTAAGCGAGCCGGTTGACCAGGATGCGGTCGCCGCCGGCCCGCGTGCCCTGCAGCGTCTGCTCCATGGAGCCGGACGGAACCCGGTACACCTTCACCAGGAAGGCCTGCACCAGGGCGATGGCCAGCAGGGCAACCAGCATGTTGAGGGCAAGCACAGCCCAGAGGGGGAGCTTCCTGCGGGCGGCTGCGTTCACGCCCCCAAGCTACCCCACGAAACAAGCCATGTGCTTGACGCATCTCGCGGCTTCCGCATATCCTGAACGAACGGTCGGTAATTATTTATCGGATATGCATAGGAGCAACCATGGCATCGCAGACCCTGCAGTCAGTGCCCGCTGAGCTGACACCTGAACAGCTTCAAGAGGCAGCCCGGCACGAGGCAGAAGGTCAGGCGTACTTTGACCGCGTCATGGCGGAGGACTCGCGCATCGAGCCCCGCGACTGGATGCCGGCCGCCTACCGCAAGACCCTCATCCGGCAGATCTCGCAGCACGCGCACTCGGAAATCATCGGCATGCAGCCGGAAGCCAACTGGATTTCCCGCGCCCCCAGCCTGAAGCGCAAGGCCATCCTCATGGCCAAGGTCCAGGACGAGGCCGGCCACGGCCTGTACCTGTACTCGGCAGCCGAGACGCTGGGCCAGCCGCGCGACCAGATGATGCAGGACCTGATGGACGGCAAGGCCAAGTACTCCTCCATCTTCAACTACCCGGCACGCACCTGGGCGGACATGGGCGCCATCGGCTGGATGGTGGACGGCGCCGCGATCGCCAACCAGGTCCCGCTGTGCCGCGCATCCTTCGGCCCCTACGGCCGGGCCATGGTCCGCGTGTGCAAGGAAGAGTCCTTCCACCAGCGCCAGGGCTTCGAGATCCTGCTGGAACTCTCGCACGGCACCCCCGAGCAGAAGCAGATGGCCCAGGAGGCCGTGAACCGCTGGTACGCCCCGGCCCTGATGATGTTCGGCCCGCCGGATGACGATTCACCCAACTCCAAGCAGTCCATGGCCTGGAACATCAAGCGCTTCAGCAATGACGAGCTCCGCAACCGCTTCGTCGGCATGATGATGGAGCAGGTCAAGGTCCTGGACCTCACCCTCCCGGACAAGGACATCCGTTTCAACGAAGAAACCAAGAAATGGGAGCACGGCCCGCTGGACTGGGACGAGTTCCACGAGGTCCTGAAGGGCCGCGGCCCCTGCAACGCCCAGCGCCTGGAACGGCGCCGCGAAGCACACGAAAACGGCACCTGGGTGCGCGAAGCCGCAGCGGCTTACGCAGCAAAGCAGGCCAAGAAGCAAGCAGAAAAGGAATCCGCAGCATGAATCCCCAGGACACCCCAACCTCGCAAGCTCGGCCGGGGACCCCTGTCTCCGTGGCCCCTGACGTGAAAGGCAACGTCTGGCCCATCTGGGAAGTCTTTGTCCGCTCCAGCCGCGGCCTGTCCCACGTGCACGCCGGGTCCTTGCACGCGCCGGACGCAGCGATGGCGCTGCGCAACGCCCGTGACCTGTACACCCGCCGCAACGAGGGCGTGTCCATCTGGGTTGTCCCCGCGGACGCCATTGCCTCCAGCGATCCGGATGCCAAGGGCGCCTTCTTCGAATCGCCCCAGGGCAAGGACTACCGCCACGCGACGTACTACACCAAGAGCGAGGGCGTGAAGCACCTGTGAGCACCTCACCCGAGACAACAACGGCCACCGCAGAAGAAACAACCGGCCACGGGGACATCTCCGTTGGCGTCGCCACCGCCGGCACCAGCGGGGACGCCACTGCCAGCGCCACCCGCATCACGCCGGGCAACGCCCTCCGCCCGGAGGACATCGCGCTCGCCGTCAGCCGCGGCACCGCCAAGCCCACCGAGGACGTGGCCGAGTTCGCGCTGCGCCTGGGCGATGACGCCCTGATCCTCGCCCAGCGCCTTGGCCACTGGATTTCCCGCGCCCCCGAGCTGGAGGAGGACATCGCCCTGGGCAACATCGCCCTGGACCAGCTGGGCCACGCCCGTTCCTTCCTCAGCTACGCCGGCGGCCTGAACGGGAAGAGCGAGGACGAGCTCGCCTACTTCCGTTCCGAGGACGAGTTCCGCTCCATCGAACTCTTCGAGCAGCCCAACGGGGACTTCGCCGTCACCATCGCGCGGCAGTTCGTGGTGAGCTACTACCAGTTCGAGCTCTACCGCCGGCTCACGCAGTCCACGGACGCCACCCTGGCCGGCATCGCCGCCAAGGCCGTGAAGGAAGTGGACTACCACCGGGACCACAGCGCCCAGTGGGTGCTGCGCCTGGCCCTCGGCACGGACGAGTCCCGCGCAAAGATGATCCACGGCTTCAAGGTCATCTGGCCCTATGTGGACGAACTGTTTGCCGACGACGAACTCACCGCCCGCCTCGCGGGGGCGGGTGCCGCCGTCGAACCTTCCAGCCTGCGCGCCGACTTTGACCGGCTCACCGGCGAGGTCCTGGCCGAAGCGGAACTCGAGGTTCCGCAGGTTCCGGCCGCCCTCGGCGGCGGACGCCGCGGCAAGCACTCCGAGCACCTGGGCTACATGCTGGCCGAAATGCAGGTGCTGGCCCGCCAGCACCCCGGAGCGAGCTGGTAGCCATGTACGTCAGCCACCCCACCGCTGAGAGCGACCGCAAGGAAGCGAAAACTCCCGAGCAGAAGGCCTGGGACCTGGCCGCCACGGTGTGCGATCCCGAGATCCCGGTGCTCACCATTGCTGATCTGGGCATCCTGCGGGACGTGAAATTGTTCGACGACGGCGGCATGGTGCCTGCCGTGCAGGTCACCATCACGCCCACGTACTCGGGCTGCCCGGCCATGGACGCCATCCGCGATGACCTCAACGCGGTGTTCGCCAAGGAGGGCTACCCCAACGTGCACGTGGAGCTGGTGCTCAGCCCCGCGTGGACCACGGACTGGATGACGGAGTCCGGCAAGGCCAAGCTCCAGGAATACGGCATCGCGCCGCCCACGGGCCGCTCCGATGCCGCACGGCATGCCGGGCCCGTCCGCCTGAGCATGGCCGTCAAATGCCCGCAGTGTTCATCGTTGAACACCAAGGAACTCACCCGCTTCGGTTCCACCTCCTGCAAGGCGCTGTACGTCTGCCAGGACTGCAAGGAACCGTTCGACTACTTCAAAGTTTTGTAAGGAACAGGTGCTCCCATGACTGTTGTCCGCCAGACCGCCGCCGAACAGGCCACGGCCACCGGCCGCCGTCGTGCGTCCTTCCACACGCTGACTGTGGCGGAAGTCCGCCGGCTCACCGATGACGCGATCGAGGTGACGTTCGCCGTTCCCGCGGAGCTGGCGGGCCAGTACGACTACCTGCCGGGCCAGTACGTGGCCCTGCGCACCACCATGCCGGATGAGAACGGCGAGCCGCACGAGGTGCGCCGCAGCTACTCCATCTGCGCCGAGCCGCGCAGCTTCGCGGACGGCAGCAGCGAGATCCGGGTGGCCATCAAGAAGGACCTGGGCGGGCTGTTCTCCACGTGGGCCAACGCCGAGCTGAAGGCCGGCGACCAGCTGGACGTGATGAGCCCCATGGGCGCGTTCATCTCCAAGCACGGCCGGGATGGCAAAACCGTTGAGCAGAACGTCATGAACTCCATGAACCACCCGGAAGACCTGGCGGGGGAGCCCGGCAGCTTCGTGGCCATCGCCGCGGGGTCCGGCATCACCCCGGTGATCGCCATTGCGCGCACGCTGCTGGCGGCCAACCCGGAGACCCGCTTCGACCTGATCTACGCCAACAAGGCCGCCATGGACGTGATGTTCCTGGAGGAGCTGGCGGACCTGAAGGACAAGTACCCGTCGCGCCTGGCCCTGCACCACGTGCTGTCCCGCGAGCAGCGCATCGCGCCGCTGCTGAGCGGAAGGATCGACGCCGAGAAGCTCCAGGCGCTGCTGGGCACCGCCATCCACGCGGACGATGTGGACGAGTGGTTCCTCTGCGGGCCGTTCGAGCTGGTGCAACTGTGCCGGGACACCCTGGCCGCCCGTGGCGTGGAGCCCGAGCATGTGCGCTTCGAGCTGTTCACGTCCGGCAAGCCGGACCGCCCCGAGGGCAACATCGGCCGGCCGGTGATCGCGGACGAATCCAAGGAGACCTACAAGATCACGTTCAAGCTGGACGGCCTCGAGGGCAAGGTGGAAAGCCCCACCCATGCGCGTGAATCCATCCTCAACGCCGCCCTGCGCGTGCGCCCCGACGTGCCGTTCGCGTGTGCCGGGGGAGTGTGCGGCACCTGCCGCGCCAAGGTGGTCACGGGCAAGGTGACTATGGACGAGAACTACGCCCTGGAGCAGGATGAACTGGACAAGGGCTACGTGCTCACCTGCCAGTCCCACCCCACCACCCCGGACGTCACGGTCGACTTCGACGTCTAAGCTTTCCAACCCCGGCTGTCACGGCCACGAACAGGAGCCCCATGATCTCCCTCTCCATCGCCAACGGCATCGCCGAGGTTGTCCTTGATGCCCCGCAGAAGCTGAACTCACTGGACGAGCAGGCGCTGAAGGATTTAACCCAAGCGTACGACGACGCCGCTGCCGCCGCCTCGCGCGGCGAGGTGCGGGCGCTGCTGCTCAGGGGAGAGGGACGCGCCTTCTGCGCGGGCCGGGACATTGCCGGCGTGACGCCGGAGACGGACGACGTCCAGGGCTACCTGGGCGGGCTGCTGCAGCCGCTGCTGAAGAAGATGACGGACTTTCCTGCGCCCACGTTCGCGGCGGCGCAGGGCGCCTGCCTGGGCGTGGGGCTGGGCCTGCTGCTGGCCACGGACGTGGTCTATGTGGCGGAGGACGCCAAGTTCGGCTCGCCGTTCGCCAAGCTGGGTGCCACGCTGGATTCCGGCGGGCACTGGTACTTCACCGAGCGGCTGGGCATGCACCGGACCCTGGACCTGATCTACACGGCGGAGCTGATGAGCGGCTCCGAAGCGGTGGCGCAGGGCATGTTCAGCCGGGCCATGCCCAAGGACGAGCTGCTGGAAAACACCCGCGGCATCGTGGCGAAGGTTGCCACGGGTGCCACGGGTGCGTTCAACGCCAGCAAGGACCTGGTGGCCCACATCCGCGACCAGCGCCTGGGCCTCTGGGAGGCCATGGAAGAGGAGAACGCGGAGCAAGCCCGGCTCTGCAAGTCCGAGGACTACTCGGAGGGCTTCAAGGCGTTCCAGGAGAAGCGGACGCCAGTCTTCAAGGGGGCGTAGTTCAAGGGCCGCTGATTCAGCTCCGTTGATCGAGCCCTGCGGAACTAAACTGCCGGATCGTCCACCATGGTGACGCTGTCCGTCAGTTCCATCCAGAGGTCGGATTCCGTGGGCATGTTGGCGGGGCAGGCGAGGTCGAGCTCCATGAGGCCGTTTGAGGACGCCACGGCGCGCACCGCCAGCCGGACCACCAAGTCCACGTCGCTCTTGTTCTTGAACCGGAGTTCGGCTTCCTGCAGTTCGATCACGTGGCCGTCCGCGTTCCGGAGCTTGGCGTAGAGCGAGTCAGCGTCGGTCACTACCGTGACGGGTGAGCCGACGGCTTTCTTGATGCCCTCGATTTCTCCCTCCATGGAGGCCTTTGTTGCCTCTTCGTCGCTGATGGCACCGCTGGCCGGCAGGATGGCCTGGTGCGTGGTGAAGAGGCAGGGGTTCTCGCTGCTGCGGTACTGGGTGGTGCCGTCCTTTGTTTGCGACACCGTCCAGCCGGCAGGCATCTGCACGGACCAGAGGGGCGGGGACGTGAAGTCGGCGTCCTGGAAGATATACAGGTCTTCATCCACGGTGGCTGCGGCCGATGAGTCGTCGGTGGTGGCTTCCTCGGTGCTCGCTTCGGCGGAGTCTGAACTGCCGGAGGTCTCCGTGGGTGCCGGAACCGCTTCGCGCTCTTTGCCTGACGCGAGGCCGCCCAGAACCATCACGCCGGCCACGGCCAGGACGGCCACGGCACCGACGCCGCTGGCAACCCATCCCCAGACGGGGAAGCCGCGCTTGGGCGGCTTCTGGCCGAACTGCCCGGGTTCGGCGTAGGGAGGCTGGCTGTACTGGCCCTGCCCGGGATCGCCGTAGGGCGGCTGGCCGAAGTTGTACTGGTCCGCGCGCGGGGGATAGGGCGGCTGCCCGTAGGCCGGCTGGTCCTGGTAGCCGGGCTGGTTCTGCTGGCCGGGCTGCTGTTCGTTATTCAAAATGTCCCCCAATATTCGTGAAAGCTGCACCAGAAGTATGTCGTGGACGCGAATGGCCCGCGATGGGGAGGGGTACCCATCGTTACGCTGGGAGGAATTGTAAAAGTGCTACTCGCGCGGGCGCTTAATGTTGGCCACCGATTGCGGGATTACGCCAGGGATTTATATGGTTCAGCTATGACTTTGGGGAAAACAGTAAAAAAGGCCGTCATTCCTGCTGCCGGTTTGGGAACCCGCTTCCTGCCCGCCACCAAGGCAATGCCGAAGGAAATGCTGCCGGTAGTAGACCAGCCCGCGATCCAGTACGTAGTGGAAGAAGCCGTCAAGGCGGGCCTGGATGATCTCCTGATGATCACCGGCCGCTCCAAGCGCGCTCTGGAGGACCACTTCGACCGCGCACCGGCCCTGGAGCGCACCTTGGAGCTCAAGGGCGACTTGGAGCGCCTGGAGGCCGTCCAGCACGCGTCCAGCCTGGCGCCGCTGCACTACCTGCGCCAGGGTGACCCGAAGGGCCTGGGCCACGCGGTGCTGTGCGCCCGCCAGCACGTGGGGGACGAACCGTTCGCAGTCCTGTTGGGCGACGACCTCATCGACGCACGGGACGAGCTGCTCAGCACCATGATCGATGTGCAGGCCAAGACCGGCGGTTCCGTGATCGCCCTGATCGAGGTGGATCCGTCCCAAATCAGCGCCTATGGCTGCGCGGACATCACGCCCGTGGACGGGGAGGACTACTTCCAGGTAAACAGCCTGGTGGAGAAGCCGTCCGTGGACGAGGCGCCGTCCAATCTGGCCGTCATTGGCCGCTATGTGCTGCACTCTGCCGTTTTCGACGTTCTCGAGGAGACCGAGCCGGGCCGCGGCGGAGAGATCCAGCTGACGGACGCCCTGCAGACCCTGGCCACCACCGAGGGCGAAGGCGGCGGGGTTTACGGTGTGGTTTTCCGTGGCCGGCGCTACGACACCGGAGACAAGCTCAGCTACATCAAGGCCGTCATTTCTATTGCTTCCGAGCGTGTGGACTTCGGCGAAGACCTGAAGGCGTGGATGAAGGAATTCGTGAACGAGTAGGTCAGTTCACAAACTGTTTTTCGACAGGCTCAACGTCACTTGGCGTTGAGCCTGTCGGCGCTTAAGCTCCCGAACACCGGCCCGGGCACCGATTGCGCCTATGACACAGCCAACGGTATTTGTGACAAGATCCAATGGGCTCGCGAAACGTTCGTAAAGAAAAAGTTGCTGCCCGAGCTCCATGCAGCACGAGACCAGGAGTCCGCCGGTGCCAACATGCCAAAGTTGCTTAGCTGGAAAGGCTAATGAAGCCACTGTTCCCAGAGGTATGAAGAGGATGACGTTGGCCGTAGCCTCAATGAGGTAATAGTTCACCCAGCCGGGGACACCCAAATGACGGATGACTAGGAGGAACCCCGCGAGTTCGCCTTGGACGGGTTTGTCGACCGGGCTGGGCCAGAAGGCCACCAGCGCCAGCGGCACCAGCATGGCCACAAGGACTGTCCTCCAAAGAGGCGGCCGATCCCAGCGCTTCAAGAAGGCCTCAGGACGTCCGGAGAAGTGCCAGGGCTGCCACTCCCAGCGCCGCGATGGCTAGCAGGCCTAGCAACAAGTAGGGGAGTGCCTGCGGAGGGGGAAGAGGTACAGCGAAGCTGAACTGCCTGCGTGGTATGCGCCAATGTCTCCCCATAACTCTTATGAATACCACAAAGGTCAGAAGCCTGCCCTGCGGATTCCCGTTAAAAGCAGAGGGTGGGTGGTTCTCCGGTTTCCCGGAGAACCACCCACCCTCTTTGGTGTTTGTTGGCTTAGCCTTACGCTGCGGCCTCAGCCTTGGCGCGGCGGCGAACTACAACTACCGAGGTTGCGCCCGCAGCCAGTGCGCCTGCGCCCACGAGGGACCACAGAACCAGGCTGGCGTCGGCGCCGGTGTTGGCGAGGGCAGCGCCGGTGTTTGCCAGCGGAGCACCGCCGGTGTTTGCCAGGCCAGCCGGAGCCACAACTACAACCGTGACAGGACCAACGGTGCGGCCGGAGGCTCCGGTTGCGGTCAGCGAGTAGGTGCCTGCTTCGCTGATGGTCAGCGGCACAGCGAAAGCACCGTTAGCGTCAGCCGTGGCTGCGAAGGTCTGCGGTGCCAGCGGCAGGGTGATTTTGCCGGAGACGGTGCGGCTGCCGTTGGCGACGCTTGCACCGGTAGCTGCAGGTGAGCTGCCCGGGTTCACGGAGATGGTGAGTCCTTCGCCGGCGAGGAAGCCCTGGCCGCGGAAGACGAACTGCTCGCCGGGGCCCACGGTGCCATCGGAAACGGCTGCCTGAGGCGGGAGCGGCGGGTAGTTGGCAGCCATTGAAGGAGCTGCGCCAATAAGTGTGATGGAACCTGCGAGTGCAATTGCTGCAAGTGTTTTCTTCATGAGTCCCCCTGAGACCGTAAATACGATGTGTCACGTGATTGGTGGAGATTTCCGAGACCGTCGAGTGACCGTAGGTTGAAATCTCATTTGCTGTGCCCGAGTCAACGGTAACATCCCGTGACGGGTGTTACCAAAGTGAATCAAGTCGCTTTACATACTGTTAACGCGATGTCTACCTCCCCGGAACGCACTCGGCCGGTTGCGTGGTCAAGACCACGTCTTTGACAGGCTGGACAGTCGGTGTGACAACTAAGTTAGGTTCTGCGTGCTGAACAATCTTTCCGAAAGTAAGTTCCACGGTGCTGCTTTCGCCGGGTGCCAGCGTCACAGTCACGGATCCAACGGGCCGGTTGCTGTGCCTATTTGCAGCGAAGTCCGTTTTCTCTCCGTCAACCAAGACTGTCTCGATGTAAGCTTGGACGGGACCATATGCGATCACGTTTGTCTGGACGGTGCCGGGCGCGATTCCAAAAATTCCGCCTCCGGTCACATATTCTGGCAAGGAAGTCGCAGCGTCTGCCGGTGCGGTATTGGTGCTTGTGACGCGGACTTTGATCTGCCCGTATTCGTCTCCGGTGCATTCCTCAACGAGCTGCACTGTCCGCTTCACGTAGTAGTCCATCTTCGCGCCTGTGCCGTCGTTGAAGTAGACGCCGAACTGGGCGGGAGAGACGCTAGGGCCGGCGATTGAGCCGCTGAGGGGATACTTCGTCATGATGACCTGCTCACTGGCCAAGCCGGACCACAGGAGTACTCGTCCCTCAGAAGTTCCGCGGGTGATCCCCTCAACCAAACCTCTTGCGTCTGCCTTACCGCTCGAGAGTTCTTTGAAGATTTCTTGGGCGACTCCGGCAAAGTAAGCATCTTGGAGCCTCGGCTGTTGAATGTTCTGATAAACATCCGAAAGCAACGTTGGCACAACATTTTTCCCGTTCAGTTCAGTGGGTAAACCCCCACCAGCTATCGCGAGGAGTTCCGGGCTTTTAACTTTGACCGGGCCTGTTGCGTCCAGTAGGTAGCCGAGTGCCACCGGGTCGACTGAGATCACGCCATCAACGCGCTGGCCAGTTTTTCTCTCCCACATGGCTTGGGCAGTGGAAGCCGAAGTGGGGAAATCTGGGGTGAGGTTGACGTCCTGCATGTATTTACCGAGGCGTCCCGAATAGATCTGCTGCTGTTCGGCGTCAACAGAAACTGTCGGTCGCATGACTCCAACGTCGCCGGCGCTGCTTTGTGCGCCCAGTGAGAGTTTCCCTTGGTCGAGCGTAAGAACGGCAAGGGCACCCGGAATGCCGCCGGAGGCGCGGACTTCCGCGCTGTTCTGAATCATGAGCAAATAGTTTCGAGGGCCTTGGGCGCCCAACATAGCGGGGGCAACTCTTGAGGCATCGGCCGAAGCGTCCAGTGCTCCGGTAACCGCTTCGAGTTGCTGGCGAGCGCGGGCCAGTGGTTCGGCGACCTGGGGCCATAAACTGCCTGCATCGATCCGGTCCAGGCGATCCGCGGATACGCGAACGGCATGAGCCGCGGACACAACACTAGGAGAGGCGTCTTGGAGGCCGCCCAAATCCGTCCCTGAGCTACTCGGCATTAGGCTGTCCCAGTTGAGGGACTCGAATGCACCTACCAGCGGGGCTACACCAAGGGCAGCGACGTCATCGGCTGAACGAGCAACCTCAGCCACTGCGCTGAAGTTGGGGCCCAGACCGGGTGATACTGACGCTATGGTCCAGATCGGGTCTCCGACGGCTTCGCGTGCCGCTTGAGTATGCGAGCGGAGCCGTTCAACTGTCGTGGAGGCCTGTTCGGGCTTATTGTCAGCCATATCCGCCTTAAGAACAGGTATTAGCTGAGCCGCTGCTTCAAGTTCGTTCTTGACAATATTCGCTCTGGAACCCAACCATGCACCAGCGGCCAGTAGCAGCAGTCCAACCGATGCAAGAACGGCAGCCGAGATTAGAAGCAGACGGCGCCGCCTGGTTCTGGCCTGGTCATTGGGCCGACTTGGGCTCCTCCTGACGGCATGGTTTTGCTCGTCGTCCACGTGATCCATCGTCAGGGGCGTCCCAACCCGCGATACGTCCAACCAGCGGAACGCCACTTTTCAGGATTCAATGTGTTGCGGCCATCGAGGATGCGAAGAGACGAAACACGTCCGCCGACTTCGAATGGGTCGAGGTTCTGGTACTCCTTCCACTCAGTAAGAAGGAGGAGGACGTCGGCTTTTTCGACCGAAGCGTTCGTGTCTGAGTCGTAGTGCAGCTCCGGGAATCTTTTTGCGGCGTTTGGCAGCGCCTTGGGATCTGTCACTGTGACTACTGCCCCCTGGAGCTGGAGCTGAGCCGCAATACTGAGCGCGGGGGAGTCTCTAACGTCATCGCTTTCCGGCTTGAACGCAGCGCCAAGTACTGTGACGCGCTTGCCTAAAAGTGTGCCGTCGCACAGCTCTCTTGTCAGTTCCACCACGCGTGTACGCCGTCGCATGTTGATTGAGTCAACTTCGCGGAGGAAGGTCAGCGCTTGGTCAGCACCCAGTTCGCCGGCCCGCGCCATGAAGGCCCGAATATCCTTCGGCAAGCAACCTCCGCCGAACCCGATACCCGCATTAAGGAATTTCCTGCCAATACGGTCGTCCATGCCAATAGCATCCGCAAGGCGAGTCACGTCGGCGCCGGCGGCTTCACAGAGTTCAGCCATCGCGTTGATAAAGGAGATCTTGGTGGCCAGAAATGAGTTTGCCGCAGTTTTGACCAACTCTGCGGTCGGGTGGTCGGTGACTAACCTTGGCGTTCCGGATGACAGCGGAACGGAGTACACGTCATCGAGGACGCTGACAGCCTGGTGCTCCTCAGAGCCATTGGCAACGCCATAGACGAAGCGATCAGGATGTAGAGTGTCCGCTACCGCATGGCCCTCCCTTAGAAACTCGGGGTTCCAAACGAGATGGGCACCCGGTTCTTGGGCTAGGACTAGGTCGGATAGCCGGGCCGCCGTGCCTACAGGAACTGTCGATTTTCCTACGACTATGTCCCCTGGAGCTATGTGCGGCAGCAACCCAACGGTTGCCGCGTCAACGTAAGTTAAGTCAGCGCCGTTCTCGCCCTTCTTCTGCGGTGTCCCCACGCAGATAAAGTGGACATTACTTCCTGCCGCGGAGGCCATATCCGTCGTGAAGGACAGACGACCGGTCGATTGTACTTCTTCGAGGAGTTCTTCGAGCCCGGGTTCATAGAAAGGAGCTTTCGCCGCAGAGAGAGCAGCAATCTTTTGCTCGTCAACATCGATTCCTACAACGTCATGTCCAAGTTTGGCCATGCAGGCGGCATGGACGGCTCCGAGATATCCACAGCCGATTACTGATATGCGCATTGAGTTGCCTTCCCCATAGAGAGCTAGCGGCGATAGGCCGCAGATAGTGAACGGTGATCAGGATCAGACCGCGCCGGTGCTTGCAAATACCGCTTTGAAAGTCTTGAAGAGTATTACCACATCACCCATGAGCGACCAGTTCTCCACGTAGTAGAGATCGAGCCGGATGCTTTCCTCCCAGCTGAGGTTGGAGCGTCCGCTGACCTGCCACAGCCCACTCATACCTGGGCTTACATACAGCCGTCTGTGAGCTGCGTCGTCATAAAGTGCAACTTCGCCCTCGCGCTGGGGTCTCGGCCCCACGAGGCTCATACTCCCGCCCAAGACATTGAGCAGTTGGGGCAGTTCGTCTAGCGAATATTTACGCAGGACTCTACCCAACGGCGTGATGCGCGGATCGTTCTCAATTTTGAAAAGAGGTTTGTCTGTAGACCCTTGCGCCTCCAGAAGTGCCCGGAGTTGCGAATCCGCATCGACTTTCATTGAACGGAATTTCAGCATATGGAAAGTTGTCCCACGTAGGCCAATTCTTTCTTGCCGATAGAAGACGGGGCCGGAGTCAGTGAATCGAATAAGGACAGCTAGGGTGATGAACACCGGTGCGAGTAAGGCGACCAGCAGCCCCGCTATCGTGATGTCAAAGGCGCGCTTGGCCACTTTCTTGCCGCCCGTTAATTTGGGCGTTGAAACATGGATCAGCGGCAGTCCTGCCACCGGCTGGGTGTGGATTCGTGGTCCCGCTACATCAGTGAGTGCTGGGGCCAAGATCATGCCGATGTCTCTTGCGGCCAATTCCCAACCAAGCCGTCGAAGATCCTGTGGATGCATGTTTACGCCCGCAGATATCGCTACTGCATCTACGTTTGTGTCTAGAATGACGGAAAGAATGGATTGGAAGTCGGTTTCGACTCCAGTTACTGGGACTGACGACCCGGGCACTCGTCCGGTGTCAGTCATTGCTCCAGGAAGGTGTGCAGCCACCGGCAAATACCCTGCCTCAGGTGCGCTTCTCAGCGATTGAACAAGATGGGCTGCAGAAAACGGACCACCAATAATCAGGACTCGAGAGCTACTCTTGCCGTGTTTCCGCTCAAGGCTCAGGTGCTGCCTAACCAGCCAACGGGCAGCAAGAAGACCCATGGCACCTGCCGGAAAGGCTAGACCTACGAATCCGCGAGCCGTGTCGATTCGCAGAGCGTATGAAAATACGGCTACAAAACCAAACAGCCATGCCGAGCTGGCGATAACCCTCTTGTACTCCTCAGAACCAGATCCAAGGACCCTGGCTTCCCTTGATCCCCAAAATTCCAGCATCGTCCACCAGGCAAGGGCCAATGCCACAGACAGAACGAGGTAGTCGACCTCCCGCGACGTACCAGGGTTGATATCAGAGAAACCGAATCGAACGCCGAACGCCCCCGCGACAGCCCATATAATGACGCCAGCATCTATAAACCGAAGCCGGGTACGATACCTCCGCTTCCACGTATTGTGACCGTGAAGCGTTTCTTCCTTTACCCCCGTGTGCACAATACTCAGCATCCGGCCTGATGACCGACGGCTATGGCCATGACGTTCATCACAATGGGTACAACTCTCAAACACCGATTTGCAGGCATCAGCATCGTTTCTTTCTGATGGTACGGGATTCCTGGGATGAGCCAGAACCAAATGACTTACTCTGAACGAGCCTCGTCCAAGGTCCACATGATATTGCCATCCGTTGAGATCCGTGAATTGAAGTCATAACGCACGCGTAGGTTGTCTCGGTCTGCAACAGCTTGAGGAAGAACAAGAAGCTGGTTGTCACCAAAGCGACCGTCAAGAAATCCATTATCTGCGTGTATCTAGTCGGAGCACACGATTCCAGATTCCTTCTGTGAACTGCTTGAGGCTTGCAGTTCGCGGACGATAAACGTCTTTCGTCACGATAAGCCCTAATCGCCACAGAGCGTCGATCGTTCCTTCGAGCTTGGAGTAGTGTTTTGTGGTGAACTGAACGTGTGCTATGGACCGCTCGACATTGCTCCATCGTTTGGTTGTTCCCAAAGAACTAGCGCCGCCGGGCGTCGTCACGCGTACACGATTGCTGACCCCGATCTTCCCGCCGGCCTCACTGAGCCTCTTGTGTAGGTCGATTTCTTCGCAGAACATGAAGAACGATTCGTCGAATCCTCCGAGTTTCTCAAACCAGTTTCTTTGGATCACCATGCAGCATCCACTGACGGAATCAGCCCGGAATGCCTCACCCTGTCGTTCGGCCGACGATGAGCGTCTGCGCCACGGAGGCGCAGCCATTCCGTGCCATGACTGTTGAAGAACCCCCTCTTCATCAACCACATTGGGGCCGATGCATTGAAAGCCATACTGTTGCGCGTCTGCAACTAGATTCTCAATGTCTCCAAGGGTCACTCGGACATCGGGATTTACCATCGCAATCCATTCGGAGTCAGAATACTGTGATCCGACATTTGAAGCAGATCCGTATCCCACGTTGTTGGGAAGGCTCACAAAAACTGAGCCGAGTTCGTCAACTGACCTCCGAGTCCTTTCTGCATCCGATGACCCCGAGTCAACTACTACCACCCGGCCAGATGCCGCCTCACGTCCGTTAAGGAGGTTTCGGAGGAACGACGAAATCAGGTGAGCCGAGTTATATGTCACCGTAACTATCAGGGTGTCGTTCATTGCATCCCCGCCAGTGCCACCGAAGCCACTTCTCTCCAATCGGTGACTTTTACGTTCGTAAGGTTCCACTGCGAAGCCTGCCTGCGGAAATCAGCATCGTGGAGAAGCGATTCGATGGAGCAGGCCATTTCAGGCACGGACAGGGCGTCGAAGACCTGGTGTTTGGGGGTATTCAAATATATATTTCCGAGATTGCCGCTTGTGCTCACGGCCGACGGCACTCCGGCTGCAGCCACATCGAGCGCGGGTATGCACAGTCCTTCATAAAGGGATGGTTGAATGTAGCCCCAGCAACCATTCAAAAGATCGAGGTATTCATCGTCGCTAAGGCCAGACGTGACTTTTATTGAATCCGCCTTCATGGATGAAGACACGGCATCCAGTAATGATTTAGTTTCCTCTCCGGGTCTACCGCAAATAACTAACATAAAGTCTTGGGTGTCTGCACGACTCCATGCTTCAACCAAGCGTACGAGATTCTTGTGAGGTTCCTGAACGGCTATGCACAGTAGGTACCTTGCTTCGTCTCGGGGAGACCAGTTGAGGGTGTGAATTGCCTGGATCGGCAGAGCCTCTACCCGATTAGATATTCCGGCCACAGCCATTTCGTCAGCTGTGAATTTAGAGACTGCCAACGCGTGACGCGACTGAGCAGCCAGTCGAGTTGTGGCACCAATGCTCGATCGCCCGGGATAAATCGCTGGCGATCGAAAAAATCCGATGTCATGGAACAAGGGAACGGCGGGAACCACACTCACGATTGGTCTAGTCTGGCGGGGGATTAAGATACGGTTTGCGCCGGCACGCGCAGCAGCCAAGGGGAGGCCCCCATGCATGAACAGGCGCCGAGAAACGGGGAGATCGCAGGGATCTTGGTGGCCTGCCACTAGGAAGTCGACTACGCCTTCTTGGCTTAGCTGTCGAAATCCGTCTGCCATGCCGGCCGCAATGTCGCGGACTCCGGATGGTTTGGCCGCCAGAACGCGACCGTCCATCAAAATTCTCATCCTATTTTCCCTGTCTCGCGTGATAGATGTCGGCCGCCCAGTCGGTTGCATCCGCTACGAGAGCGGCCAGGACTCCGCGGTGACCGAACCATTTCTGGGCATACCGGCGCCGACTGATTCGGCTCTGACGTCGGAGGAACCGTGACGTCTTTCGTCCGTGGCCTTGGTCGTGGACTGCGGTCAACGACCCGTTGACCGCAACTCCCCACCCGGCGCTCGACGCCCTGCGACAGATATCGACATCCTCGAAGTATAGAAAAAATTCCTCCGCAAAACCGTTCAGTTGTTCAAAGGCTTCTCGCCTCCAAAGCATGGAGGCACCGCAAATCCAATCTACGTCAGTGAGCCTTGCATTGTGCTTGGCATCGACGAAATACCGCATCGCTATGCTCTTCGGTGTAGGGAAGTCGCGGGCGGATGAAACCGCTTTGCCGTCGGGAGTTGTTAGCACGGGTCCTACAGTTCCCAGCGTCGGATCTTCCACTAGATTTCTGCTCAACCCCTTGAGGACCTGCTCCGTCAGGTATACGTCGGGATTGAGGATAAGGATGAGATCGTGTGGATTGCTTTGGTGGGACGCCCCAAGATTCATTGATTTCCCGAACCCTGGGTTCGAATCGCTTCGCAGAACAGACAGACTGCAACCCCAATCCTGTCGTTCGGCGATATCCGCCGAGTCATCCTTTGAGTCGTTGTCAACAATTGTGACCGACCTAATCTCGTCAATACTTCGGAGGCTTGACGCTAAGCGGGGGAGGTAGGTCGCTGAGTTATATGTAACTACGACGACGTCAATTCCGCTACGAGATAACTGAGTCATGCGGATCCTTTCAATATCAAAACTATCCGTTTCGGCGAGATGAAAATATATCGCCACAACGATTGTCTGCATACATGTTTTCTGGAGAGGAATAGCAGGGCGCTAAAACTGACTATGTTTCCCGCTAAGTTTGCCCACGCCGCCGAAAGAGTGCCAAATTGTGGAACCATAAATATGACAATTGTTGCAGTCGTGGCGAGCGCCGTGACTTCCCCGAAGAAAGGCAAGCCAGGTCTGCCTGCACCTACGAGCGACTGCGTCATGACTACAATCCCGGCCAAAGGGATTTGGGCAGCAAGAAGAACCACCATCACAGGCATGGCCGGTAAGAAGCTGGAGCCTAAGACGACGTTAACTAGTATCGGCAGTGCGAAGATTACAAGTCCGGCCATCAACGCTGTGATGGCCATCGTTGCTGCCATGGTCTGCGGAACGACATTCACCTCGCCGCGCGCAACACGGTTCCGCGTCGGCATGGCCACTGAATTAGAAACGGCTGTCAGTACGGCAGCTAGGGTGGTCGCGACTGCGTAGTAGCCCAATTGCTCTTTTGTTGTCATTGCGGTGAGAAGGAGGAGGTCAATTCGCTGATTCAATAGGGCGATCGCCCCAGAGGGCCAGCCCTTGAATCCGAATGTTAGCGCCGCGGTGAAACCTGTCTTCGTCAACCTCGCAAAGGGCCATGATGCCCTGCGTGTTAGTGGGAATAACAGTCCGACCACCGTCGATGCGATAAGAAGGGCCCCCACTGCCCCCGGGGAAGCTCCAGGAACAGACAGTAAAGCCAGTCCGACAACGGCGATTGCCTGCGGGAGAAGCTTTGCCGTAGACACTGTCTTCCACCAGCCGGCACCGACTGCGATTGACATGAGGCAATATCCAAAGGTGGTGATGGGCGTTAAACACGCGTATGCGAGGAGCAGATACCATGCTGCCGTCCCAATTGGTGCCAAGATTTGGGCAACCCACAGATATGGAAGCACAGTGACGACCCCCACGGACAGACCAAGGACTCCTGCTGTGAGCGAGAGCCGTCTAAGATCGCGGCCCTTAGCAGCCTCGCGTGCAAAATAGTCGGGAAGGCCGATGCAGAGGAGCATAGCGGCCATTCCTGCCGGGACGATCGCGGTGGCCAATTCTCCGCGGCCTACGGGGCCCAAAAGCCTGGCCTGAAGTGCTGCGGATATGAGACCAAGCCCGAGACTTGAAAAGTTAGACAACACAAGGACCGCTGTAGGACGTTTTAGCTGCTGGAGCAATCCTGTTGTCAATTCAACGCTCCAGCGCGAGCAGGACGAGCGTTGACGGTTTGACTAACGGCCAGGCCACCTAGACACAGGAGCGCGGTTAGTCCAGACACTGTCGAGACAAAAGGTACGGTCATGCTCAAGACGCCGATCGCCCCCAAAGATCCAAAAAGCACTCGTGTGAGAATGTTTGGTTGTGCCCAATTACGACAGAAAGTGAACACAAATCCTCCTGTGAACAAGACCAACCCGACTATTCCAGTCTTGAGAATGAGATTGTTGTAGACATTGTGAGTAAGGTCCTTGACTTCGTGAACCAGTCCGTCGGTAAACGATACAAACGAACCAGGGCCGGTTCCGACTGCTAAAACTAGCGGTTCATCTTCATAAATAATTGCCATAGTTTCCGCTTCAGCTACGCGATACTGAGCCGAGTTCTGTCCAATTCTCTCAGTCAAGTTGAACCTTGACCCAACATCGGCGTTACCGTTCTGCGAACCGCCCCCACTGAGAGCAACAAATCCACTACCGAGAAGGAGAGCAATGATAATTACTCTTTTCGCGAGTGAAATGTAATGCCAGTTCGAAAGCAGAACCAACAATATTCCAGCAACTGAGGCTATGACGATACTAAGAGTCTGACTGACGAGTATCTCGCCTAACAATAGTGCAAATGATAGCCATCGACTCCTCAGGAATAAAGGAGCTCTATTGAACACCAAGAGAACGGCTAGTACTGGCATGAGGATCTCCCCACCAGGGCGTACGTCTTGAGCAGCTCCAGCCGCAATATTGACTAGGGGATAGCTTCCTGGGCCAAGAAGGCTTAGCCGCGCCATGCTCCAAGCGACGACTGCAATCAAGCAGGCAGCGTAGGCCGAATAGCAGATCAATCTGATGAGGGTGGTGCTACCGCGCCGGGAGGCAATCATCCAAATGGGAATCAACAGGACATAGGCGGAAAGGATCCTCAAATCAATGAGTGGAGAGCCAAACGTAAGATTACCGGCCTGAGGGATGAACGTGCGAAGCAACAACCAGATTGGCCATGCAAGCAGTGGCATCCAGTCAGCGAGACGGGATGGACGCTGGGGGCTTTCGGCCTTTCTTGGAATGCGGCTGGAAGCAGCGAGTGCCAGGAGAACCAGCAAATCTACTTCAGTTACCGTGAACCCAGCGATCGTACTTTGAAGTAGCTTTGCATTTGGTCTCACAAGAAGGATCCAAGAAATGGAAACTATAGTTGCGGTCGTAGGCATGAGTAGAGCGAACAGAGCAGCACATGCGACAGCGGCCAATGCGAGTACAGAGCCTTGGTACACAGCCAGGGTTACGACGAGCATCACCGCAAGAGCGACCAAGAATCCGGACTTATCAGCTATGGATGCTAGTCGTGGGCGTGTGGGACTAAACGGCAGCATGTTTCACCAGTTTCGATGGAAGGCGGATATAACCTACTTCGACCGGCAACCCAAAAATCTTCACTGAAATAGGGCTTTTTTCGTCGTCTGGAGCGTGTACTGCACGCGGGGTCGTGCTTTTACAGATTTTGCGGGTATTCCGAAGGCTATAGTCCATGCGGCTATGTCCTTGGTGACTACGGCGCCAGCTCCAATTACGGCGCCCTCACCGATTGTAACTCCCGGAAGTATAGTCACCCGGCTTCCGATAAAGGCATAATCATTGATGACGACTGGGCCCCCGATTTGTCCAAAGTCATCTGCGAAAACGTCATGCTCCGCTGTCCAAATCCGAACTTCCGAGGCTATGTTGACGTTAGACCCAATATGTATTCCGTTTCGACCGTCTAGGAATGCATGGTCACCAACGATTGAGCTTTCCCCTATGCTGATGCCCTTGAGTCCAAAGAAGCGTGCGCGCCAGTAAATAATTGAACTCTGAGGTAGGCGAATGCCGAGGCCGCGCCTATAGAAAGCATTGCGAAGCGCATGACTTGGAACGTTCCCCAATAAAGTTGCCAACCACAAAAGTCCCCAATATTTAATGTGACTTAGTTTTTCTCTCATTGCTATAACTTTCAGAGTCGAAGACGAAGGGGAGGGGTATTCAGCCACGGGCGTCAGAAGTGGCAGCACCGTTAGCAAGTAGGGTCGACACCAGCTCGCGTGCTTCGTTTCCTCTTCCTGACCAACTATTTTCGCGAGCGAGGCGGACCCTCTCGCTCCGGATATCGTCAGTGGTGAGAGCAAGCCCGTCTCGAACCGCTTCGACGAAATGCGCCCTTGATTGGGCTACGTCCACATGTCCGTCCCTGGGAATGACACTCGGTACGGGAGTGGAAACGACTCGGAGCCCCGCCGCTAAGTACTCGTAGACCTTTAGTGGGCTCACGCCTCGCGTGTATGAGTTAAGTTCATAGGGAATGAGGCCTACCGTGCTGCCGGCCATGAGCTCCGACAATGACTGAAGATTCAACATGCCGTGATACTCAGCTCCCATGGAGACCAGTTCTTGGAGCAGAGCGTCGGCATCCCCACCGCCTTGGGCGACGGGCCCAGCAAGGTGCAGGTCCACTCCGGCAGCCATCAAATCACGAAGTAACTGGAAATCGATCTTCTTCGAGGTGAGGTTACCCGCGAATACAGCCGACGGAGACCTTGAAGGCTGCAGCGCTGACGTAGCGCCGATAATGGTTTCGGCATCTGCAACGTTAGGCCAATAGATCGGGTCGCGAAAACCTTGCTGGACCAGGTGCTCTAGGACAACCTCACTGCTTGCGGCTGCCTGCACCCCAGCCGCAGCAAGCCGTCGTTCATGCCGATCTACTAACTCGTTATCGATCCCGGGAAATTTCCCCAAGAGATCAACGCAGTGGTAAACAGCGACATCGGCGAGTTCTTCGAGGCCATAAGTAACCGGTGAATAGGTCCAGAATACTCTTTGAGTGTCGCATCTTGTCCACTCCAAAACTTCTTTCCTTAGCAAAAGTTTTCGGTTGATGTGAAATAGCGGGTCACTATGAAGGGGGACTACTAAAGGGGCGACGACTTGGACGTTTGATGGTATATCTCGTTGTGAGGGGGCCGGATTGTTCGTGTTTCCGGTGAGTCTGGTCCAGGCTCGACGGAAATCACGAATCGACAGCTCGGGGCGGCGAAGTCCTAGAGACTCGATGAATAGGATATCGAAGGACTTGGACAGTTCCCCCGTCATGTAGTGCTGATTGGTAGCGATGGGCTGATTCCAGTCGGCTGTTCCAAGCACAAGGATCCTAGGACTGTTCATTGTTTCCTCCGTATGAGAAAGAGTTCATTTCGTCGCATCTTCCTGTCCGCCAGCTCAGAATCCTAGAGATGAACGCCGCTTCAGAGAGGGAAGAGGCCTCACGACTTGCCCGTTCCATGTTTTTAGACAAAGCCAACTGGACGGCCGCCTGCACTTCATTCGAGTTATTATGAGGGGGCAACGTCGCCCCGCCCCCTAGAAGACGAACGCTTTCTACAGCGCCGCCAATTGGATTGACCAGCACAGGTGTGCCGAGTGCCATTGCTTCGACGGGCATTATTCCGAAATCTTCAATTGGTGGAAAAACGAAAAGCATGGCTTTTTGATACAGAGCATAAAGCAGTTCGTCGGACGGGCTGTGAACAAAGTGCACGGGTACCGCCGCTTCGGAGGCCTTCGCTCGTAAGTATGACTCTTCAGGCCCGCCACCGGCCAACACGACTGGGACTTGGCAGGCTGAGCCCACTTCGATGACCCGGTCAAGGTTCTTATATGCCACGAATCTCGAAGCCCCCAGGATGAACTCGTTCGGCAACTCATCCAGAATGGCGGACTCCGAGTCCGAGAGTCGGTCGGTCCAGTCCTCTACAGAACGCAGTTTCTCAATTCGAACTGGTGGGTATATAACCTGAGATGGCTGCGCCCACGTATTCTCGATTCGACGTTGCACAAATTGACTGTTAGCTGCGAATAGGGGGCCCTCGGATGCAATTTTTTTGTCCAAATGCTGAAATAATGGTGCCACTGCGCGAACCAAGGGATGATTGCCGCGTTTGTCCAGATCGGCGGCCCAAATATAACGGGCAGGAGTATGAACATAAACATGAATCGGAATTGTCGCCCTTAATTTCCTCGATCCAACATGGTGCGCAAATGCGTGGGAGCTAACCAGAACTGATTCGTACTTGGATATGTCAACGGTGCGCCATGTGCTCGGCATCAATGCCAGCGCAGCGGCCTTGCTTCGTCGTAAGGGAGACCTGGCCATCCAGGTTTCACGCACATTCCTACCCGGAAATCTATCGGTTGCCTCATTCCACAAGCAATAGATATCATCATTCGGGAGTGCGCGGGCCATCACGTCAAGAACATTCTCGGATCCTCCGTGCTGAGATATCCATTCGTGAACGATCAGGCCGGTCATACCTTGTACCTAGATTCGCGGTTGAACCGGGCAGGCGAATTATCTGTCATATTTCTGGGTGCTGTAAAACTTTTCAATATGTATCTTCCCCCGTGTTACGTGACGTCTAGCTGGTCCCAGAATGAGGGCGACCGGAACTGTTTCCAGCCGGATCTGGGCCTGGTCGTTCATTCAAGTGACGAGATATTGTGCCGAAATAAAAAAGATGAAGGCGCCAGCGGGTCTTATTCTCTGAACCGAAAAAAGTTAAGCGGGACTGCCTGAAATTCCTGTGTCAGTTACTGCTCAAGCCTCTGCCTTGGGAAAACATGTTGGTCTCGTCCCTGAAACTGGCCCGCGTCGGCATCGTTGTTGTGAGGAATGACAACTTGTGCGGAGTCCATTTGTCGGCGGGAGCGCGGCGCCTGGGTGGATTGCTCGCTGTTGTAGTAACTGTATGCATACGCGTCAGGACCTTTTATCGGCAGTCGGTTGAGGACGATGCCTAACAGCTTCGCCCCCACCAAGTCGAGCGAGCCGAGCGACTTCTCCAGATCCTGTTGCTTAATTCTTTGTGATCCGACTATCACTACAACACCGCCAACGTGCTGGGAGAGGACGGCCGCATCCGTTACCGGCAACAGGGGCGGTGCATCAATTACAACAGTGTCAAATGTGTCTTCGAGTCGCTCGATTAGACGCTGCATTTCCGCCGATCCGAGCAGTTCACTGGGATTGGGCGGAATTTGACCCGACGCCAGCACATAGAGGCTGTCGTCGCCCCACGGTTGCAGTAAGTCATTAACGTCAGCGGATCCAACCAAAGCCGTAGTCAGCCCAATTGATCGATCCAGACCCAGATACTCGCTTACCATTGGTCGTCGGAGGTCCGCATCAACCAAGCAGACTGTTTGCCCAGCCTGAGCCAGGGCTATGGCAAGATTGGTAGCCGTGGTGCTCTTGCCCTCGCCAGGGAGCGAAGATGTCAGTAGAACAGACCTTGCCCTGCCGGTGACGTTGGCGAACTGAAGGTTAGTTCGAAGTTGGCGGAACGATTCTGCCCTAGGGCTCTGCTGAGGGGTTTGCGTCAGAAGTGGTTTCTTGACCGAATCGGGGTCGAACGCGATCCCGCCGAGGACTGGAGCATTGCTAATGCGGCGAACGTCAGCTTCTCCGCGAATCCGATTGTCCATAGTCGACCGCAGTATGGCCATGCCAATTCCCGCAGCAAGACCGACGACAAGCCCGAGGATCAAGTTGAGTCTTGTGTTCGGTGCTGACGGAGACGTCGGAGCTGTGGCCGGAGTGATTATGGAAAGGTTCACCGGTGACGTCCCGCCGGTTTTGGGCTTCTCAAGGCCGTCCACGGCAGATATGAGGCTATTCGCAATGGCCTGGGCCGTGGCAGCAGCCTGAGCGGGAGAAGAGTCTTCGACCGATATATTGATCAACACGGTGTTTAAGTCCGTGCTGGCTGTAACCCGCGAGGCAAGTTGCTCGGCTGAGACTTCGAGTCCAAGGCTGTCGATTGCCGGCTGAAGAACCACCGGGGTTGAGACAGTCTTTACATAAGATTGGACACGGGCTTGACTGAAATTGTTGCCTTGCTGCAGCTCGGTTACGGAGCCTGAACTCTGAATCGCCACAAAAAGCTGCGTCTGAGCAGTGTATGTCGGTTTGACCAGCACAGATGCCGCACCCCCCCCGAGGATTCCAGCCAAAGTTAGTGCGACTACTAGAACCCAATTGCGACGAAAAATGCGCAGATAGTCGTGTAGGTCCAAACCCGGGTCCCCCTGTGTTGGTCGCTGGAGGCAGCCGAGAGGCACGCCACCAGAACGGCAATATTCATGCGGTCTCTGTAATTCTACCTGTCAACCGTTTCGCCGAGATTTCGCACGTAATACGCTCGTCTAGGTGAACATTTGGTGCGCAACGAATGATGGAGCCAAGACTCCGCTGTGCTTCGGAGCCGCACGTCCACGTCTGGTTTTTCGTGGGCCGTTTCCGACGAGTCTCGCTGTTGCTAGATCGGGAACACGCGATTACCTCGTATCAACGTCCTCAAACACCAGAAACGTCTGCGTATCCAGCACCCCGGGCATGGACTGCAACTGGTCGAAGATCACCCGTCGCAGATCCACGTTGTCCACGGCACGGACCAGCAGAATGACGTCGAAGTCGCCGCCCACTAGGGCGATGTGGTGAACCTCCGGAATGGCCCGCAGCAGTTCACGCAGCTCGCGCCAGGAATGCTGCCTTACTTTGAGCGTGACGTACGCGGAGGATTTGAGCCCCGCCTTAATAGGGTCAACAAGTGCTGTGAACTTGGTCAGCACGCCCTCACCGGTCAGCCGGGCGATCCGGGTATAGGCGTGCGCCCGTGAGATATGGACGTTTTCCGCCACCTGCGTCACGGACATCCTCCCGTCCCGGGTCAGCTCCGCGATGATGTTCCGGTCCACGTCGTCCAGCGGCACCGGTACCTGGTCCGCTTCAGTTTCTGCCATTTGTCCACAACTCCTGCCGGTAACCCAGCTCACACTAACGATTCGTCTTTCAGATTAGGCCAGAATTCCAAACTTCTCCACGGTTCTGCCCGGGACTGGATACGAAAGTTCGTTCAGGACGATACTGGAAGCGAATAGTGGCTACAGAAGGACGGACCAATGACGATCTCCGCGGACCACACCGCCGTCGGGCAGGACTCGCCGGAACAGCCGGCAGGGAATCCCGTGACCGAAGGTGCCGCAGCCGAGGCTGTGCGCAAATTCGGCATCACGGTTGAGGACTACATGCTGCCGGCCCGCCACCAGATTCAGATGGTGGACCAGGACGGCACCCTGAACCCTCACACGGAACAGGGTGCGCAGCCCGGCCACGAATACGCGCTGCCGGGCGATGCCGAACTGCTGGCCGCCTACGAACAGCTCGTCGTCGGCCGCCGCGTCAATGACCAAAACTCAGCCCTGGTCCGCCAGGGCCGCATGGCCGTCTACCCCTCCAGCCACGGTCAGGAGGCCTGCCAGGTGGCGGCCGCCCTCTGCCTTGCCGAAGGCGACTGGATCTTCCCCACTTACCGCGACTCCGTTGCCGTGATGGCCCGCGGCGTGGATCCCGTCCAGACCATGACCCTCTTCCGTGGCGACTGGCACAGCGGCTACGACCCGACCAAGCACAAGGTGGGCATCCAGTGCACCCCGCTCACCACACAGCTGCTCCACGCCGTCGGCGTGGCCCATGCCGCGAAGCTCCGCGGCGAGGACACCGTGGTCCTGGCCATGTGCGGTGACGGCGCCACCAGTGAAGGAGACTTCCACGAGGCCCTGAACTTTGCGGCCGTGTTCCACTTGCCCGTCGTCTTCTTCGTGCAGAACAACCAGTACGCCATCTCGGTTCCGCTGGCCCACCAGTCCGTCGCGCCGTCCCTGGCGCACAAGGCCGTGGGCTACGGCATGGCCGGCGAACGCGTGGACGGCAACGACGTCGTCGCCCTTCTCGCCGTACTGGGCCGGGCAGTGAAGCTGGCGCGTGAAGGCTCGGGCCCCCTCCTGGTGGAGGCCCACACTTACCGTATGCAGGCCCACACCAACGCCGACGACGCCACCCGCTACCGCCAGGACAGTGAAGTGGCCCAGTGGGTGGCGAAGGATCCGCTGAAGCGGATGCAGACCTACCTGACGGACCGCGGACTGCTGGACGACGACGGCGCCGCCCGGATCGCCGAAAAGGCGGAAGTGGTTGCCACCCAGCTCCGCGAAGGCCTGGGCGAAGATGTCCCTATCGACCCTCAGGACCTCTTCCGGTACGTGTTCTCCGCACCCACCCCGCAGCTGAAGGAACAGTCCGCCATGCTCGCCGACGAAATCTCCCGGGACGAGGCCGCAAAATGAGCCCCACTGTCACCACCTCCTCCGAGGTCAACGGCAACGTCAGCGCAGCCACCGCACGCGCTGCAGCCAAGGCAGCCGCCACCTCTGAAGCAACCGGTCCGCAGACCATCACCATGGCCAAAGCGCTGAACACCGCGATGGCGGACGCCATGCACGCTGACTCCTCCGTTCTGGTGTTCGGCGAAGACGTCGGCATGCTCGGCGGCGTCTTCCGGATCACCGACGGCCTCACCAAGACCTTTGGCGAATCCCGCTGCTTCGACACCCCGCTGGCCGAATCCGGCATCGTCGGCATGGCCGTGGGGATGGCCATGAACGGCATGCGCCCGGTGATCGAGATGCAGTTCGATGCCTTCGCCTACCCGGCGTTCGAACAGATCGTCAGCCACGTGGCCAAGATGCACAACCGGACCAAGGGCGCCGTTAAGCTGCCCATCGTCATCCGCGTCCCCTATGCCGGCGGCATCGGGGGAGTGGAGCACCACTGCGACTCCTCCGAGTCCTACTACGCGCACACCGCCGGCCTGAAGGTGTTCACGCCGGCCACCGTGGCTGACGGCTACCGCATGCTCCGCGAAGCCATCGACTCCGACGACCCGGTGATGTTCATGGAGCCCAAGAAGCTCTACTGGTCCAAGGACCTGGTGGACCTGGAAGAGCTCCGGGCCGAGCACGCCGCCAACACCGAACGCGGGACCACCTCCGAAGGTCGCGCCGCCGTCGCACGTCCCGGTACCGATGTCACGCTGATTGCCTACGGTCCGTCCGTGCCGACAGCGCTGGCCGCCGCGGCCGCTGCGGCCGAAGAGGGCCGCTCTCTGGAAGTCATCGACGTCCGCTCCATCGTGCCGTTCGACGACGAAACCGTCTGCGCGTCGGTCCGCAAGACCGGCCGTGCAGTGGTCATCGCCGAGGCCCACGGCTTCGCGTCGGTGTCCTCGGAAATTGTGGCAAGGGTCCAGGAACGTTGCTTCCACTACCTGGCTGCACCGATCCGCCGCGTCACCGGCTTCGACGTGCCGTACCCGGCGCCAAAGCTTGAGCACTACTACCTGCCCGGCGTGGACCGCATCCTCGACGCCGTTGACGACCTCCAGTGGGAAGACTGATCAGATGAGCGAAACGAAAGTATTCCTGCTGCCGGACCTGGGCGAAGGCCTCACCGAAGCCGAACTGGTGAACTGGCTTGTGGCCGTGGGTGATGAAATCCGGGTGGACCAGCCCATCGCCGAGGTGGAAACCGCCAAGTCCATGGTGGAGGTCCCGTCGCCGTATGCCGGCACCGTCGCAGTGCTGCACGGGGAACCCGGCCAGACCCTCGACGTCGGCAAGCCGCTGATCTCCGTCACGCCCGTTGGCGGTGCAGCTGCTGAACCAAAGCCGGCGGTCGTTGAACCTGTCGAAACGACGGCGCTTGAGCCGGCCGAAACCACGCTTGTCGAAACCGCCGCGGCCGAAACCTACCGTGAGGAAGAAAAGGCAGGCTCCGGCAACGTTCTGATCGGCTACGGAACACCGGGCGGTCACGGCGTCGCCCGTCGCACCCGTGCCCGGAAGTCGGCGGCGGCCGAAACCGCCGGGACAGGCTCTGTTGCAACCAAGGTCAGCGACGCGGAAAAGACCGCCGACGACCTCCTGCTCCTGCGCACCCGCGTGCCAGGCAAACTCGGTGCCGTGATTTCGCCGCTGGTCCGCAGGATGGCCCGTGACCACGGTGTTGACTTGAGCGGACTACAGGGTTCGGGAACCAGTGGGCTGATCATGCGGAAAGACGTGGAAGCGGCCATTGCGCCTGCGCCGGCCGCACAGTCTGTTGAGACTGGTCTCCCGGCAGCTGAATCGCGTTCCACGGTCCAGCCTGTTGAGAGCGGCTGGGAAACCGACCCGCGCACGGGTCTCGGTATCAGTGGCCGCACGCCGGTCAGGGGAGTACGGAAGGCTGTGGCGGCAAACATGACCCGCAGCCGCTCTGAGATCCCGGAAGCCACCGTATGGGTCGACGTGGATGCCACGGCTCTAGTAGAAATGCGCGCCGCCTTAAAGAAGGTGGACCCGCACAATACCCCCGGCTTGTTGGCTTTCATTGCGAGGTTTGTGACGGCAGGATTGAAGAAGTATCCGGAGCTGAACACCAGAATCGTCACCACGGAGGACGCCGCGGGCGGGGAGAGCCAGGACATCGTCGCGTTCGACGGCGTCAACCTGGGCTTCGCCGCGCAGACAGACCGCGGCCTGATGGTGCCCTCAGTGCGCAACGCGGACAAGATGAGTGCCCGTGAACTTGATACGGAAATCCGCCGGCTCACAGCAGTTGTACGGGACGGCAAAGCGACACCAACCGAGCTGGGTAGCGGAACCTTCACACTGAACAACTACGGGGTCTTCGGAGTGGACGGCTCAGCCGCCATCATCAATCACCCTGAAGTGGGGATTCTCGGCGTTGGCCGGATCATCGACAAGCCGTGGGTAGTTGAGGGGCAGCTTGCCGTCCGCAAGGTCACCGAGCTGACACTGACTTTCGACCACCGGGTGTGCGATGGCGGCACTGCGGGCGGCTTCCTACGATACGTGGCCGATGCCATCGAGAACCCGACGTGGGTGTTGTCGGACATCTAGATGCGGGCACGCCGCTGAGCCCGGCTCACGATGGCGATGGCTATTCGCGGTGGACTGCAGACTTTGAGGCAGCCCAGGACCGCACAGATTCCTGTACGTTCAGCAAGGCTGTGGACAGAGGCAACTAGAGCCGACTTTCCCGGACTGCCCCGAACGTTTCGCCGTTTGCGAAGTACCCAACGCGGTGCTGAGATACTCTGGCTCCGCGAGGCGATGGGCCGATCATGTGTGGGCTGGGCCCAGTTCAGATTAGTGCCTTAGACGGCAACTGATGTGCCTCGATTTTCGCCCATAACCACCGACGAAATAACACTTCCCCGCTGTATCGAAGAGCCGCCTCCCTACCATTTGTTGTCGACTGAATTTTCGGCCGTCTGTGAACGTTTGCAACAAGGATGGCGCGATGCCTCACTAAATGTAGGAGCAAATCTGAGCCCGTTTGTGGGACGGTGAACGCTGGAAATCGGCTGAGGACACCGCCCGAGCCGTGCGTTCGTCGTGCGGCTGGGCGGCGGGTGTGACAGCAGTTCGTAGCTTCTGTGGATGCGGGGCTTCGCTGGTGCCAAGCTCGAATGTGGTTTGCTATCTCCTGCAAGTCGAGCCATGCGAGCCCTGTTTGCGAGTCCAACGGCAACGGGGACGAGAATACCAGAGAGGAACTGTTCGGTTTGTGGGCGTCCGAGGCCAGTATTGACCTGATCTATACTCATTCACGGGCCGTGCACGGTGGCTGATCTGTCGAAAGTTCAGATAATGTCGTTTCAATCATGGTCGTGAAATCGCTGGGATTGCCGGAAGCGCGAGCAAGTCCGACATAGAAGACAGGAATATTTATGGGGATCGTCCAGCCTAGCCCTTCAGACTTTGACCATTTTTTGCTGACACGGTTCAATACGCGTCTTGAAGAGCGTGCCAGCGAAGAGTGGCTACGCCACCGCATCAGATACTTCGAGAGTTTATGCCGCGCCTCGGTCCTGAGCCAGACAAACAAGAAATTTCGATGGCTCATCTACTTTGATGCCGAACGGGCTGAATGGTTCCAAAAGGAAGTGGATCGTCTTGGTGCCGGCGTTTTTGAGCCTATATGGATTGATGGTCCACTTACCCCGGAAAAGGCAGCTGCGGCGGTCGAGGAGCGTACGAGTGCGCCTTGGGTAATCACCACCCGAGTCGACAACGATGATGCGCTGGCTCGAGATTTCATCGAGGCGGTGCAAGCGCAATTTGGCAGAGAGGACCATCAGTTCATCAACTTTCAAGCGGGACTCCAGATGTCTGATGGCGGAGAAGTTTACTACCGGTCCGACCCGTCGGGCCCCTTCATCTCGCTCATTGAAAGACGTACGGACAAGCCTCTGAAGGCTGTCTATGTAGGGCGACACGACAAAATATCCGAGTTTGGGCCAATTCGCCAGGTTGTTGCCCATCCAATGTGGTTGCAGATGGTGCACGGTTTGAATATCGGTAATGCCTTGCGGGGAATTCGCGCAGCTCCGGGAATCGTAGGGGAGTATTTTGACATTGAAATACAACCCGCCAAAATTTCGAAAATTCGACTTCGAATTAGTCAGCTCAAAACTGTGGTTCAATTGACAGTCCACGTCTTCCGCAAACCCCACAGAATTGCGTGGGTCTTCCGCGTCGCGGCGAATCGGTTGGTTGGCAGAGCTTCATAGCGGGATGGCGACGTCGGCTAGTGTTGCCTGAGCGAGCTCCGAGGCAGCCTTATCCCTAAGTGTTGGGCGTCGGCATCTCAATAGCCTAGAAAAGGCGTCAGACCCACGTTGGAGAACTGGATTGACATCGTCTACTGGCCCTGTTCCTTGTATTTGGCTTCGGTCCGGGCTTTTTGCGGGCGCCACCAGTTTTCGTTGTCGCGGTACCAGGCGATGGTGTCCTCGATGCCGGCGTCGAAGTTGGAGAATTTCGGTTCCCAGCCGAGCTCGGTGCGGAGCTTGGCGGAGTCGATGGCGTAGCGCAGGTCGTGGCCGGGCCGGTCCACGACGTGGTCGTACGCGTCCCGGGGCTGGCCCATGTGCTCGAGGATCAGCTCGACGACGTCCTTGTTGTTCTTCTCGCCGTCGGCGCCGATCAGGTAGGTCTCGCCGATGATGCCCTTGTCGATGATTGCCAGCACGGCCGAGGAGTGGTCGTTGGCGTGGATCCAGTCGCGGACGTTCTCGCCCTTGCCGTAGAGCTTGGGACGGATCCCGTCGATCACATTGGTGATCTGGCGCGGGATGAACTTCTCCACGTGCTGGTACGGGCCGTAATTGTTGGAGCAGTTGCTGATGGTGGCCTGCAGCCCGAAGGACCGCACCCAGGCCCGGACCAGCAGGTCGGAACCGGCCTTGGTGGAGGAGTACGGGCTGGAGGGGTTGTACGGGGTGGACTCGCTGAACCGTTCCGGGTCATCGAGTTCCAGGTCGCCGTAAACCTCGTCGGTGGAGATGTGGTGGAAACGCTTGTTGTGCGTCCGGGCGGCTTCGATCAGCGTGTAGGTGCCGATGATGTTCGTGTCCAGGAACGGGCGCGGGTCATGCAGGGAGTTATCGTTATGCGATTCGGCGGCGTAGTGCACCACAACGTCCGCGTCGGCCACGAGCGTGTCCACCAGGGCGGCGTCGCAGATATCACCCTGTACGAAGCGGAAGCGGTCCTCGGGGAGCCCCCTCAGGGATTCCAGGTTCCCTGCGTACGTCAGCTTGTCCAGGACAGTGACGTGATCCTCGGTGTTCTCCAGAACGTAGTGGACAAAATTCGAACCGATGAAGCCGGCACCGCCGGTGACAAGTAGTTTCCCCATGACGCATTACTCTACGGGTTTGCAGAAGTGTTAAGAACACGAAATGATCTGAGACATGCGAGGAATCATCTTAGCTGGGGGAACTGGTTCGCGACTGCACCCGATTACCCTTGGCATCAGTAAGCAACTTGTTCCGGTCTACGACAAACCGATGATTTATTACCCTTTGTCCACACTAATTCTTGCGGGCATAAGAGATATTTTGATTGTGACGACACCCCACGACGTGGATCAGTTCCGGCGGCTTTTAGGCGACGGGTCCCAATTTGGCGTGAGTCTCAGCTATGTGCAGCAACCGTCTCCGGATGGACTGGCTCAAGCCTTTACACTTGGCGCTGACCATATTGGCGCTGATTCCGTGGCTCTAATTCTGGGTGACAACATCTTCTATGGGCAGGGCATGGGAACTCAGCTTCGTCGGTTCGCCGATATTGATGGTGGAGCTGTTTTCGGATACTGGGTTCAGAATCCACAGGCGTACGGTGTGGTGGAGTTCGACGCCGACGGCCAGGCGATCTCCCTGGAAGAAAAACCAAAACATCCGAAGAGTCACTTCGCTGTGCCGGGCCTTTACTTTTACGACAACGATGTGGTGGAGATCGCACGGAATCTTCAGCCTTCAGCACGCGGCGAACTCGAAATTACCGACGTAAACAGGACTTACCTTGAACGAGGAAAGCTCCATGTAGAAGTATTGCCGCGGGGGACGGCTTGGCTCGACACCGGGACGTTTAACGACCTCAATGATGCCTCAAACTTCATACGAACTGTTGAAAGCCGCCAAGGGCTGAAAGTCGGATCGCCCGAAGAAATAGCATGGCGAGTTGGGTTCCTCTCCGATGAAGAGCTTCGCGCGCGCGCTGAACCGCTACTTAAGAGCGGCTATGGAGCGTATTTGTTAGAGCTTGTGGAGTCGGCCCGACACACTGCAAGAGTTGCTGCGCTGAAATAGGTCAGCGCTAGGTGTACTCGGCCAGGACGTTAGTGACATAAGCCTTGAAGTGTGGAGGCCCGCCGGGACTTAGTGGAGGTATCTGATATCTTCACGGCCACGGAGGTCCTCATGTCCCACGCTAATGCCCGTCTGACCATTCATGGGAGATTCCTTCTCGTTGAACGAGTAATCGGTGACCATCGCCCGGTTGCCCACGTCGCGAAGGAACTAGACGTTTCCCGGCAATGCGCCCACCGCTGGGTGAAGCGCTTCCGTGCAGAGGCGGAGTCCGGCCTTCTCGACCGATCCAGCCGCCCTCACAGGTCCCCGTCCAGGACTAGCACCGAGCAAGAGGACGGAGTTCAGATGCGGGCCGGCCCGGTTGAGCCGTGCCACCGGCGTCCCGGAACGAACCATCTCGCGGATTATCGCCCGACCTGGCCTCCCGTCCCTGGCTGCCTGCGACCCGTCACCGGGGCCCTCATCCGGGCCACGCGGTCAACGGCGATCCGTTACGAACGCCAGCGCCCGGGAGAGCTGATCCATGTGGACGTCAAGAAACTCGGAAGGATCCCTGAGGGCGGGGGCTGGCGCGCCCATGGCCGCTCGGAGAAGGTCCGCGGGCGTGGCATCGGATTCGACTACATCCATGCTGCCATCGATGACTACACCCGCTTCGCCTACGCCCAAATCCACCCGGACGAAAAAGGCACGACCGCGGCGGCTTTCCTCCTCAGAGCTGCCGGGTTCTTCAAAGCCCGAGGCATCGGGAAGATGGAACGCATCATCACCGACAACGCGTTCGCCTACCGGAACTCCGCAGCTTTCAAAGCCGCCGCGGCGAAACTCGGCGCCGAACAGCGGTTCATAAAACCTCTCTGCCCGTGGACCAACGGCAAGATCGAGCGCTTCAACCGGACTCTGGCAGCCGAATGAGCCAACGCCAAGCCGTTTACCAGCAACACAGACCGAGCCGCGGCACTTGACCCATGGCTGAACTACTCCAACACTGAACGCATCCACACCGCCATCAAGGACACTCCAACCACCCGAGTGTCACCAACCTGATGGCCAGGTACAGCTAGGCCGCGGCGGTTTTCCACTACGAGGGATGCTCGGACTTCCGGCGTGCCATCAGTTGGCCCGTCCGACATATGCGTCCGCGTCGCAGGTTCCCCGCTAGGAATGCAGATCCGAGTGCTCCGCGCACCTGACGCTGATGACTGAAGTGTCACTGCCCCCGTCGTGGGATCCATATGACGTGACGTGGTTTGTCGTTGCGCCGCATGGGGCGCAGAAAGTTTTGTGCTGTTTAGTGGCCATAGCCAGATCATAACTAGGTGTGGGTTTCTCATTGGTTACCACCGTGAAACAAGAGGCGTGCGGTTGGGTCACCGCAACATTGCCGCGCGCCCATGACCGCGAGCCAAGGATCAAGCGATGTACGCAATGGGAGCGAGCGCGGTCGGCACTTTCCAGCCGTCGTGCTCGAAGGTCCGACGAAGTCCAGCGAGTAGAATGCCAGCGATGGCAAAGACGGCGTCACCGAAAAACACCATCCGCTCCAGGGACGTTCCGGATTCAATGCGGGCCCCCGCTTCTCCTCGACGGCAACTGAAGTCCGGCACGGGTTACGCGCCCGCGCCGGACATGGCGATGACCGCCGGTTTGGTCCGGCGCCGCGGCCTGTTCATCAGGCTTCCACCAGCAAGGCGTGGGTAGAATCGAGGCCTAAGATCGCCGGAACGCATGAATACGGAGAACAGAATGTCGCGATGGATGGAGGTCGGCCAGGGCAACTACGTGCTGATCACCGAAGGTTCGAAGCTCAACACCGGACTCATAATCGGCGCCGAACGCGCCATGGTGATCGACACCGGCGGAGGACCCCGGCAAGGCCGGGAGATCCTGGCGACCGTCCGCGAAAAGACCCAGCTCCCCCTAGTGGTGGTGAACACCCACGCCCACTACGACCACTTCTTCGGCAACGCCGTCTTCGCGGACGAAGGCGTCACCGAGTTCTATGCCCACGAAAACTGCGCACGTGAGATAGAGGAGAACGGGGACCGGCAGCGTCGTATGGTCGTCGCTTTGGAGCCCGAAATGGCGGCTGGCGAAGGTGCCGACGCCGAACTGGTGGTTCCCAACGCAATCGTGAAGGACCAGCCTGTACTGGTGGACCTCGGCGCCCAGACCGTCACCCTTTTCTACCTGGGCCGAGGGCACACTGACGGCGACCTGCTCGTAGGTACCGCCACCACGCTCTATGCCGGCGACCTCGTGGAACAGGGTGCCCACCCGTCCTTCGAAGATGCCTTTCCTGAGGAATGGGCAGATGCCTTGCGGCACATCTCCGCCCTGCGGCACCGCTACGAATTCCTGATCCCGGGCCACGGCGAACCCTGCAGCGACCAGTTCGTGAAGACCATGGCGAACACCATGTCAACGGCCGTCCGCCAGGCCGTTCAGTCCATCCGCGACACCCCCAGCGACGCCACCAAGGCCATCCCGGTGTTGCCGTATGGACCGGAGCAGTCCCGCTGGTTCATCAAGCGCCTGCAGGAGACGCGGACGCACCATTGAGAGTCGCGTCCACCCAGAATCGCGCCATCGCTCGCTCAGGGCGGGCTTCCACCCGTCCCCGGCCCACAACCCAAGAATGTCGCGTTCACCGTTGTCACTTACGCCGCTTGGGACGTTAGATCGGGCGGGTGGTGACCTGCCCGTCAAGGATCTTGCCGAAAAGTTCGCGTCGATGAACGCCCCCGAGTAGACCCGGGGCCGGTTCTGCCCTGTGGTCATTTGTCCGATGACCTCCTCGGAGATGCGCGAGATGGTGTCTTTGGAGACCTTGGCGCCGAATACCTCGGCCAAGATCTACCCGGTTGTGAGCCCTTTTGCGGTCAGCGACAACACGATCTTCCTCAACACCAGTCAGCCGACGCTGCCGCTGCTTCACGATCTCCGGATCGAGTGTCGAGCCACTGGCCCGCGGCACATCGATCTCCTCGGGGCCCGACCTCGGTCAGCACGGTCTTGGTTCGGTGACGTTCTTCGCGGGCCGGTTCACCAACCCGTCATGGCCGACTAGGTCGATGCCTGGCGCCCTGGCCCGGACCAGGCGCTGCTGCGCCAACTCTTGCTGATCCGCATCAGTCGCAAGGGGTCCATGGCTCCGCTCATGATCAGTCCTCCCTGCTAGGCGCCGCCAGGCGTGTCAGGCCAACCCTCGATCCACCGTTCTTCAGGCAGTCACCACGGCTCGCCCAACCGTCCCTGCCATTGTCCGTGGGAAGAGAGTAGCTTGGGTTGCGGGATAGCTCATCCCCAGTTCGTGGGGTAAGAGGGAGTTTTTCAGTCAAGTCGACGGGCATGCGATAATTCGGGCATGACTTCTGGGGGAAACGTCTCCATGCCGCGCCGCATTGAATCGCTCGATGGACTACGTGGTGTTGCGGCACTTATTGTTCTTGTTCATCATGCGCTGCTCCTAATCCCGGTACTAGCGGCTCCGTACTACCTTCCCAGCGGAGTTGACAGTCCCGGCTCGTGGGAATGGCTGATGGTTCACACCCCGCTCCATCTCCTCTGGGACGGCATCGGACCTGTGTACATATTCTTTGTACTGTCCGGATTAGTGCTCGCACTCCCAGTCCTCAGGGCGCAACAGTTCGATTGGAAGGCGTACTACCCACAACGGCTCATCCGGCTGTACCTTCCCATTTGGGGGGCCGTTGCACTGGCTATCGCAACAATGTTTGCCGTCCCCAGAAATGGGGATATGAACAACGAGTGGCTAGCACACCACATTGAACTGAGCTGGAAAGCAATCTTTCAGGACCTGACGTTACTACGGGGCGCTGGACAGGTAGCCAGTCCTCTCTGGTCCTTGGAATGGGAGGTGCTGTTTTCGCTGCTCCTGCCCCTCTACGTTTGGTTAGCACTGAAGCTTCCAAAGCTGAACCTGCTGAAGGCTGTCTCGCTCATTTGCATGACATGCATCGGCGCGGCTATCGGCTTGAAGATTCTGCATTACCTGCCGATGTTCATGGTCGGCGTCGTCATGGCTGTCGAATGGAAGCGGTTGGAAGTTTTGGCTTCTCGAATAACGGTGCGCCGCCGTGCGAATTACGTATGGGCCATGGTCATTTTTGCTGCCACGCTGCTTATGTCGTTCCCCTGGATTTTGATGTTGACACCCGTGAGTGAAGTCGCCCTGGACGCTTCTAAGGGACTCGTTCTGGTCGGCGCCACCCTAGTCGTATTCCTCGCCTGGCACTGGACGCCTGCAAAACAATTTCTATGCTGGAAGCCGGTTCAGTGGCTTGGGACCATCTCCTTCAGTCTCTACCTGGTCCACGAACCCGTAGTCATTGCGATGGCGTACTTGCTGGGTTCTGACATGTTGCTTGCAGCAGTCCCAGCAAGCATAGTTGTCTCCCTTGTGGTGGCATCGTTGTTCTTCCGTATGGTCGAACGACCCAGTCATCTCCTCGCCAAGAACGTTCACCGCCGGCTCTCGGTACGTCGCAGCGTTACTGCCGCGCAAGACGTGGAACTCGCTATGCCCGTTACCGGGCGGCGGAAAGCATAACGCGCTTGATAGCGGCCCGATCAATCCGGTAGGTGCCGGATCCCTTGAGCACCACGTTCAGTTCCAGGTGCGTCTTGTCTGCCACAATGGTCAGCGGCGGGATCCGGAAGATGCCAGTTGCAGGACGAAACGTTGATGCTGGGGAACCGATGTGGATCACGTCAGCGGAGCGGGTCACCGAACCTTCCGGGACATTGCACAGTGCCAGGTTGAGGTTGAACACTGTCGCCGCCCATCCTGCGGCGTCCGTCTCGAACTCGCATTCGGCGAACACAACATCGCCAGCCACCCATGAATCAGCGGTTCTTGGCGCGAACCGGTTGCGTAGCGAGTGGTCGATGACGCCCGTAACAACGACTTGCACGGGACCTCGGACGCCACGCAGTGCGATGGGGTGCTGTTCTGCCCCAAGGTAGTCGCCTAAGTCGTTCCGCCAACCATGACTTTGGGGAGCAGGTTTGTCTTGCCATCGTTGGACGCTATGAGGCGGTCCTGCAGGGGAACAAGCGGGTCCGGCGCCTTGACGAGTTGGTCCGCGAGGGACGCGGACGCCACGCCATCCTGATGCAGTCCGTCCGAGGAGTAGGCGGCAAAGGGGTTGCCGGATGTCGAGTCTACAAAGACCGCGTGGTAGTCGGCAAGGTAGAACCCGCGCCGGGTGCCTACCGGTTTTCGTAGGCCACTGCCCGCTGTGCCGTGCTCTTGGGGTGAGTCCACCCAGTCGGTTCCCACAACGCGGACGCCTTTAGCGGCGGCCTTGTCGAAGCCGTGAGGTCAGAAATGATTGATGGAGCACTGACGTTGGCTGAGACGCTGTTGATGTGTCCGAAGCCGATCAGCCACTCCGGATTCGAGGCTACGAGCATCTGAGCAACGATGTCGCTGCCGGCTCCGCCGTTATTGAGCCACTTCATACGCTTGCGGCGCAGGACCATAGCCCACGAAACATGCCCACAGTCCGCCATGTAGATGGACGTTTCACCACCTGCGGCTACGGCTACGGTCACGGTCCAGTTGTATGCCGTGCGGGAGTCGGCGAGCATGATAAAACTCAGAAGATCAGGCTGCGCAAAAGTAGAAGCCAGAGTTCGGATGCGGCCTGAGCGGCAGGGCCATAAGTGGCATTTGTCGCGTTGCTGACTGGCAGGTGTGTAGTTAGCGACAGCAGCTTATCGTCGCCGTGATATAAGTCGCCGTGAATAAACTGGACATCGACAAATTAGAGGCGCGGCGCATAGATCGGGTCAAGCCAGCAATTCTGGTGCTTTGAGATTCTCGGTACCCAATATATGTCCCCGAACCTTTAGCGAAGTAGCACAGACGCCGTTCGGATGTTGTTACCTCCAGGCTCTACCAATTACTAAAGTCGTTGTTACACTCATGCTTGACGCGGATACCGCGGTCTCTATTTCCCGCGGTCCGGCTCCTGGGGGGTCGACGCCTGGCCCCAAGGATTTTGCGATGCTGCACCTTCTGCGCACCCGTTTATCGTCCCGTCTTCTGATACCTGGAGTGGTAGCACTGCTGTGCGGCTCGGCCCTGCCGCTCCCGGCTGTGGCCGACGATGCGCCGTTGCCTCCCGCCGCCCCGGCCGCGGGTAGGCCGGCCGGCCCCGCGACCACGGACCAGTTCATTGTGAAATTCAAGGACCCGGCCGCTGCCGGCCCCGCCCTGCGCACGGAGTCCTACGGCAGGCTGGCCCGCAGCCTGGGCGTTGCCGTGAGCGACGTCCGAGCCACGGCCACCGGCGCCCGCGTCCTGCGCTCTGAGCGCCCGCTCGATGCCGGCGAAACCGACAAGGCGCTGGCGGCACTCAGGGCGGATCCCGCCGTCGAATACGCCGAACCGGACGTCCGCATGTACGCGGCAGCCACCCCCAACGACCCCTACTACCCGCAGCAGTGGGCCCTCCACACCGGCTCCGGCGCGATGAACATCGGCGATGCGTGGGACGCCACCAAGGGCGCCGGCGCGGTGGTGGCCGTGATCGACACCGGCATCACCACCCACTCGGACCTGGCCGCCAACGTGCTCCCCGGCTACGACATGATGTCCGATCCCACCTACTCCCGGGACGCCAACGGCCGCGATCCCAGCCCGCGAGACCCGGGCGACTGGACCTCTGCCGGCATGTGCGGGACCGGCTGGCCGGCCACCCCTTCCTCCTGGCACGGCACCCAGGTGGCCGGCATCATCGCCGCCGTTTCCAACAACGGCACCGGCACCACCGGCGTGGCACCCCAGGCGAAGATCCTGCCGGTCCGCGCCCTGGGCCCGTGCGGCGGCTACTCGTCAGACATCACCGACGGCGTCGTCTGGGCCGCCGGCGGAAGCATCACGGGACTGCCCGTAAATCCCACCCCCGCCCGCGTGATCAACCTCAGCCTGGGCGCCACCCTGCCCTGTTCGCCCACCTTCCAGGCCGCCGTCAACTTCGCCGTTGCCCGCGGAGCCGCCGTGGTGGCCGCCGCCGGCAACGAGGACATGCCGGCCTCCTCCTCCAGCCCCTCCAACTGCCAGAACGTGATCTCCGTGGCCGCCGTTGCCCGCAGCGGCCTCCTGGCGCCGTACTCCAACTACGGGCCCGCCGTGGACATCGCCGCACCTGGCGGGGACCTGGCGGCATCCTCCTATGACGGAATAGTGGTGCCCTTCAACACGGGCACCCAGACGCCCGGCACCGAAGCCTACGCCGTCTCCGAAGGCACCTCCATGGCCGCCCCGCACGCGGCCGGGCTCGCCGCCCTCCTGATGGCCCGGCTGGGCGACCTTGCCACCCCCGTCAACGTGGAAACCAGGCTCAAGACCACCGCCACAAAGTACGCCTGGGCCTGCGTCACCAAAACGTGCGGCAGCGGCGTCCTCAACGCAGCCGCGGCGCTCGACTTCGAAACTGACGCCGAAATAACGGGAAGCACGCCCACAATCGGCGGCCAGGCCGCCGTCGGGAATTACCTCTTCGCCGCGGCCGGCACCTGGACGCCGAGCGACGTCACCCACGCCTATCAGTGGAACCGCAACGGCACCGCCATTCCGGGAGCGCAGGCAGTGGGTTACCAGGTCCAGGCGGCCGACGTCGGGGCCACGCTGACCGTCACGGTGACCGGCAGCCGGTTCTTCGGTAACACCGTGACCCTCACCTCCGCACCCACCGCGCCGGTGGTGCCCGTCCCGGTGACGGCACCCTATGACCCCGTCATCTCCGGGCAAGCCATCACCGGCGGCGTCCTGACCGCGAACCCGGGCGTGTGGCAGCCGGCGCCTGTGGCGCTGTCCTACCAGTGGCACCTGGACGGCACGGCAATCCCGGGCGCCACGGCCGCCACATACACGGCAACGGCGGAGGACAAGGGCAAGGCCCTCTCCGTCCGCGTGACGGGCACCAAGGACGCCTACCTTCCGGCCGAGCGCACCAGCGCCCAGACCGCGGCCGTAGCCACCGGGGCCGTCCCGGCCGCCGTCCAGTTCACCGACAACCTGGGCACCCCCAACGACACCTACACGGTGCCCTCCGCCACGGGCGTGGAATACCTGGTGGCCGGAAAGGTGGTGGCGGCGGGAACCTATACGGGCGCCGGGTTCGTCCGCGTGGATGCGCGGGCCCTGGCCGGCTTTACCCTGGTGGCAGGAAACGCGGCCACCTGGAGCCACACCTTCAGCACCGCCGTCTTCCGCGACATCACGGACGGCACCGCGTTCGCCCCGGAGATCAACTGGCTGGCCACCGCCGGGATCACCCAGGGCTGGGCCGAGGCGGACGGCACGCGGACCTTCCGTTCCGCTGAGCCGGTGAACCGCGACCAGATGGCCGCGTTCCTGTACCGGCTGGCCGGCAACCCGGACTTTGTTCCGCCTGCGGTGTCCCCTTTCGGGGACATTCCCACCAACCACGGCTTCTACCGGGAGATCTCCTGGCTGGCCTGGAAGGGCATCAGCACGGGCTGGAAGGAAGCGAACGGCACGCGGACGTTCCGGCCGGGGGCCACGGTGAACCGCGACCAGATGGCGGCCTTCATCTACCGCCACGCAGGGTCGCCCGACTACGTGCCGGAAGCGCAGTCCAAGTTTGCGGACATTTCCACCGACCACGGCTTCTACAAGGAAATTTCGTGGCTGGCCTGGAAGGGCATCAGCAACGGCTGGGCGGAATCGAACGGCACGCGGACGTTCCGGCCGGGCGCATCCATCCTCAGGGACCAGATGGCCGCGTTCATGTACCGCTACGCGATGCAGCGCTAGCCTCCGGCCTTTGCTTCGTTCGTAAGGAAGCGGGGGAGCGGCGCCCCCCGCTTCTTTACGGATGATGACCAAGTAGTCCTATGAGCAGGGAGTGACGCGTTGCTAGAATTGATACCGACGCGGACACTCTCTCCGGTCCCGCGCCCTGTGGGGGCAAAGCACCAACCATAGGATCCGAAATGTTTGAGGCGCTGAGAAATCTGGCTGCGCTGAGGACGCACGCGTCCTCGCGACTGGCCCTTGCCGCCGTGATCGCCATCGCGGGCATGTCGCCTTTAGCGGCGCCCGCCGCGGCCGACGACGGGCGGCCGCTTCCCGTCGCGCCGCAGGCGGCCCCGCGCACCGCGCCGGACCTGCCCACGGACCAGCTCATCGTGGGGTTCAAGGACACGGCCGGTCCGGCCCAGCGGAACGCATCGTACGGCCGGCTGGCCAAGGACCTCGGCATGAGCGTGCAGGACGTCCGCGGCACGGCCGGCGGCGCCCGCGTGGTGCGGGCAGACCGCAACCTGACCCCTGCCGAAGCCGAAAAGGCACTGGAAACCCTGCGGGCCGACCCTGGCGTGGACTTCGCCGAGCCCGACACCCGGATGTTCCCGATGGCGGACCCCGACGATCCGTTCTACCCCCTGCAGTGGGACATATGGGAGGAACCGGGAGGCATCCGCCTGCCCGCCGCCTGGCCGGTCAGCAAAGGTGCCGGCACCGTCGTCGCCGTCGTGGATACCGGCATCACCAGCCACAGCGACCTCAACGCCAACGTGCTGCCGGGATACGACATGATCTCCAAGGCGTCCGCCGCGCGTGACTCCGACGGGCGGGACGCCAACCCGCGGGACGAGGGCGACTGGACGTCCGACGGCCTCTGCGGCGCCGGAACCACAGGCGACCCGTCGTCCTGGCACGGCACCCACGTGGCCGGCACCGTGGCCGCCGTCGCGAACAACGGCAGGGGAGTGGCCGGCGTCGCCCCCGAAGCCAAGATCCTGCCCGTCCGCGCCCTGGGCGCCTGCGGAGGCTACACCACGGACATTGCCGACTCCATCATCTGGGCCGCCGGCGGAAATGTGGCCGGGGCGCCCGCCAACACCAACCGCGCCAAGGTGATCAACCTGAGCCTGGGTGGCATCACCCCCTGCTCCGCCACGTACCAGAACGCCATCGACTACGCCTATAAAGCAGGGGCGGCCGTGGTGGTGGCCGCCGGCAACGCGAACCGGCCGGCGGCCGACTCCAGCCCCGCGAACTGCCGCAACGTGATCACCGTTGCCGCCAGCACCCGCAGCGGCAACCGGGCGCCGTACTCCAACTACGGCGACGCCGTGGACCTCACCGCCCCCGGCGGCGACTTTTCCCAGACCGCACAGGACGGGATTGCCTCCACCCTCAACAGCGGCACCTACGGACCCGCCAGCGAAAACTACGTCTACTCGCAGGGAACCTCCATGGCGGCCCCGCACGTGGCCGGCGCCGCTGCGCTGGTGATGTCCGCCTCCGGCCGGACCGCGTCCCCGGCCACCGTGGAACAGCGGCTCAAGGACACCGCGCGGGCACTGCCCGGAACATGCCCGGGCGGATGCGGCGCCGGCCTGCTGGATGCGGGCAAAGCACTGGGCGTTTCGACCTCCACGGTGGTCACGCCGTCGGCCGTTCTGTTCACGGACCGGGACGGCACGGCAAACGACAGCTACACGGTGCCGGTGTCCGAAGGCGTGGACTACCTGGTGGGCGGCGCCGTGGTCAAAGCCGGCACCTATCCGGGCTCCGGCACCGTCACGGTGACGGCCCGGGCGAAACCCGGCTACGTCCTCGCCGCCGGCGCCACGGCCCAGTGGACCCTGGCCTTCAAGGGCGCCCTGGAACCTGCGGTGCCCACCATCTCCGGGGCACCCGCGGTGGGCAGCACCCTCACCGCGGTCCCCGGCACCTGGACACCGGCCCCGGACTCGCTGGCCTACCAGTGGTACCGTTTCGGAACCGCGATCGCCGGGGCCACCTCGGCCGGCTACCGGCTGACCGATGCCGACCTCGAAACCACCATCACCGTGAGGGTCACCGGCACCGCGTCCGGCTACGGAACCGCCACCGCCGAATCCGCCGGCATCTCCGTGGTGCCGGGGCCGGTGTTCGCCGACGTGGGGCCGGAGACCGTCTTCTTCAGCGAGATCAACTGGATGGCCGCCGCCGGAATCAGCAGGGGCTGGGCCGAGGCGGACGGCACCCGGACCTACCGCCCGGCCCAGCCCGTCAACCGCGACCAGATGGCCGCGTTCCTCTACCGGCTGGCGGGCAGCCCGGACTTCGTGCCGCCGGCCGAATCACCGTTCACCGACGTCTCCACACAGCACGCCTTCTACAAGGAGATCGCCTGGCTCTCCGCGGCCGGCATCAGCCGCGGATGGACCGAGGCCGACGGCGGCAGGACGTTCCGGCCCGCCGAAGCCGTTCTCCGCGACCAGATGGCGGCCTTCCTGTACCGGCACGCGGGATCGCCCGACTTCGTGCCGCTGGCGCAGCCGCCCTTTGCGGACGTCACCCCGGGCCACCCGTTCTACCGGGAGATTTCCTGGGTGTGGAAGACCGGCATCTCCAGGGGCTGGAGCGAAGGGGACGGCACCCAGACCTTCCGGCCGTCGGTGTCCATCCTGCGTGACCAGATGGCCGCGTTCATGTACCGCTACGCCACCAGGTCCTGACGACGGCATCGTGATGCCGGCAGTCCAAGCCCTGCCCACCGGCTTGTTACGGAAGTGACAAAGCATAATCAGTGTGAGCAGTGATACATTCTGCTAGTTACCAATGGGGGATCAAAAGGAGACTCTGCATGTTTGAAGGTGTCCCCGACGAGGACGCGTGGCGCAACTGCACCACGCTCGAAGGCGCTTGTGAACTGACCGCCCGCTGGCTGGAGGGCTCCCTCAGTTACGTGCCCGGCTATGCCACGCCGCAGTACGCCGGCGAGAACGGCCCCCTGAGCCAGGCCCTGGCGGCCATCAACCGGCTGGGCTTCCTCACCGATGATTCGCAGCCCGGGAAGGACGTGTCCGGCGGGCACGGCCAGCGGGCCTTCGTGACCGGCCGCTGCACCGAGCAGTCCGCGGCCGTCATCTCCTCGGTGCTGGTGGAAACGGACCTGGTGGTGCTGGTGTTCCCTCCGGGCGAATCGGGCAACGGACAGATCTGCGTGACGCTGGAAGGCGCCAGGGAGTTCACCTGGCTGGGCGGCTCAGGCGGGCCCTCCTACGCCCACGAGACCTACACGGACTGGACCAACGACATCCTGGCCAAGGCACTGTCCGAGTGCTGGGAGCTGCAGATCTTCGACCCCGTCTGGGGCAGGAACAGCAAACTGGTTCCCCTGCTGCAGAAGGCACTGATCACCGCGAAGGGCTGAGGCCCTCCGCGGTGATCCGGTACCGGTGATCCGGCTGATCCCGCTGCCTGCGCCCGTCTACTTGGGACAGCTGTGGTCGGGGTTGTATGCCGCGAACATCCCGTCCGGGTTGTCCTTCCACACCCAGGCGTGCAGGGCCCAGGAATCCGGGAACGGACCTTTCTCGAACTCGAGTCCGGCGATTTCCGGGGCGTCCGCTGCCGTGGACAGGAACTCCACCGCCACCAGCTTCATGCGCCCGTGATCGTTGGGCATGTAGACGAGGACCTCGGGCTTGCGGGCCTGGGTCTTGTCGTCCAGCAGGTCCTTCTTCAGGTAGTGGAAGCCCATGGCCCCGCTGCCGTCCGCCTTCTCGACGCATTCGCTGGCTTTCTCGTAGCCGTCATCAATCGCGTTCTGGAGCCGGTGGTAATCGGCAGTGACGCTCCGCAAGGTCCGTACCAGCTTGCGCTGCTCGGAACTCTTGCGCCAGTCGTCACTCTTGTCCGAGTCGCCGCCGCGCCCGTGGCCATCATCATGGGCGACGGCGGTGCCGGGTGGCAGCCCCACTGCCAGTACGGCTGCGGCGACCATGGACATCAGTCCTGTTGTGGTGCGATTCCTCATTTTTCTTCCAACCCTCTGAGACCCGAGATTTTCTTTGTTCGGTAAGGGACGCGAAGCGCGGAAACGGGATGCCCCGCCTTTCGCCAGGATGCCGGCCGGCCCGATGGGCACTGCCGGTGAAATGGGCCGTCCGGTTGGAAAACATCCATCGATTGGGGCGGCGTTAAAAGTATGCTCCTCCGCGCGAAATAAGCGCTAGATGCACGGAAAACGTGTCAGCGCCGTCGGAATTCGGAATTAATCCGTTCCTGGAATGCCGGCTAACGCTCTTTTGTGAATCCGGTAAAAACAAGTACTGCATTTCGCGTTAACCGAGTGGTTAAACCCGAAAAAGACGAGTACAGACCACTCTGTCTAGAAGAGTTTCCGGCCCCTAGCGTAAGTGCATGATGAGAGCCATTAAGGAAGCGTTCCGCCGCTTTGTGGCGAGGAACATCGTCGCTGATGATCCGTACCCCGCCCGATCCTGGCTGGACCAGCAAAACATGCCCCCGGAAACGCGCACAGTATTCCCGCCGCCAGTGCGGGACGCCCAGGGATGGCAGCACTAAACGGGCGTCATAAACCCCTGACGTGGCCTGCCCGAAACATTCTGCCGGTAGCATCGCGCTTATGGGGAAATATAATAGGGGACTGACTGCCCGGGATTCTCGACGGGAACTGCGGGGTAGGCGTCTTCGCGTGCTGGCCCAACTGGGCTTGGCCGCGCTGGCCGTTGCCACCGCCGTCGTGGTGGTCCTGGCGCTGGGGCGCTGAGTCAGGACTCGCAGGGCATAAAACCGGCATCCGTTTGACAGGATTTGTCGCGCGTCTATACTGCGTTGGACAAATCCGGCGCAGCCTGCGTAAAGTGGGCACCGATCCGACATGGGGGATCCCACCGTTCGTTGCCGGCCGCGCGAAGAGATATCTCTGAGTGTGCCAGCCTCGAGTGCAGCGACGCATCCTGGAGGTAATTCCGTGGCCCTGACCGACTACGCCTTTGCGCTGTGCGCATTGATGGGAACCCTGTTCATTCCGTTCACCGCTTTGTACCTGGTGCTCCGCCTGAAGCGCGGTGCAGCAGCGAAGCCCGTACCCGTGAAGGTCCGCCGGTAATGCCCTACGTAGATATTAATCCCCACCGCTCCGGCCCCAAGTGGCGCGGCTACGTGCTGCTCGGCGTGCTCCTGGTGCTCACCGCCGGCGTGGTGGCTGCGGCGTTGTTCCGGGGCTAACCGCCCGACGTGAACTCCACGCTGATGACCGATCCCAGCCCCGGGCTCGTGGCGATCAGCGTGTGCGGTCCGGCCGGGTTGATGGTCAGGTCGCTGAACGTGGCCACACCTCCCGCGGCACCCTGAACCAGCGTTCCGCCCAGGTTTCCCTGCTTGGCGGTCTTGTCCATGGTCACCGGGGCCGTGCTTGCGGTCTGCAGGTTTCCGAACTGGTCCTCCACCCGGACGGTCACTGGCGTAATCCGTTGCCCCTTCGCCGTGTTGGTGGGCTGCTGCCCGAAGACCAGCTTGGCGGCAGCTGCCGCCGTGACGCCCACCTGCGCGGTGGCCTGCCCCAGGCCTGTGGCCGCCGCGGTTACGTTTGGTGATCCGGCCTTCGTATCGCCATAGAAGAACGACGCCGACGCGGACCCTGCCGGAATGGTCACCTTCGTGATGCCTGGGCCGCCTGCGGCTGCGGCGAAGATCTTGGTGCCAGTGGAGTTCGAGGCAAGGGTTACCTCGGTGCTGCCCACTGCAACCGGATTCCCGTAGGCGTCCTGGCGCTGGACGGTGAAGGGCCCCACGCTTGCAGTCGAGGACGCCGTGCCCGAGGCAGGACCCGTGACCACCAACTGCGTGGCGGCGGCTGCCGAGACGGTGAAGGTATTGCTCGCTGCGCCGGCAACGCCGGGGCTCGAAGCCACGAGCGTGTACCCGATGCCGGCCCTGGTGAGGGACAGGCCGCTGAACGTGGCCACGCCCCACATGTCGGTGTCCGCGGTGACGGTCCCGGAAAGTGTGCCGCCGGCGGGGTTTGAGCCCAGTGACAGGGTCACCCTGGCGGAGGCCACCGGCAGCATGTCAACGGTGCGGACCGCCACCTTGACGGCGGGAAGGGCCTGCCCCGCCACAACATTCACCGGCTGCGCCGTGAACGCGGCGCTCTGCATGCTCCACACCAGGACGTTTCCGCTGGGTGCGCTGGTTGCGGTCCACGAGCGGTGCACGGCCGTGACCACGTACGCGTGGGTGCCTTCCGGAACGGAGGAGTCCGTGCAGCCGGTACCGGTGACGAGCACGGCCGGACCGCTGCCGCAGGCGGCCGTTGCCGTGGTTCCGGTGATGCGCGTGACGTAATAGCCCGCCGGCGCGGTGAGACCGGCTGAGGCGGTCCAGCTGACGGCAACGTTCGGCGTGCTGTTCGCCGGAACCGTCACGCCGGTGGGCGGTGCCAGGGTGGCGGCTGCCGCCGTCGTACTTCCCGTCCCTGAGCCCGGCCAGTAGGCGGATGCTGCCGTGGCGCCGAACAGGGCCACCGCCACCATGGCGATGCCGGCACTGAAGCCGCGGCCGGACAGGCGCCGAAACAGCACCAGCCCCCGCCGAAAGCCGCGGGGGCTTTCGGGGGAGCTGGTGTTGCGCCTGCCGGACATCTGCACCTTCTCGACATTGGCTCAGGGAGTGGGGGCCACGCTCACCATTGGGGGATGAGCGTGGCGGTCTTGAGGAGGAGCGCCAGGGCGGTGCCCCTTCACTTTGCTTCGAAGTACAGCGGGACTGTCACGCCCTGGCAGTCGTCCTGGTTGGCGTTCCGGTTGACCATCTGGATGGTGACCGTGCCGTTGGCTACGGCACCCGCGGCGAGCTGGCCGGTGGTGATGGCGGGGGAGCCGACGAGGAAGTCGGCCGCGGAGCAGTTTCCGGCAGTCCATTCCGTACCGTCCGCGTTGGCCACCTCGGCGGTGACGCTGGCCAGGTTCTGCGTACCGGTGTTCCCGTTCGTGACCGTGAAGGCAGCGGTCTGGACGGGGCCGCCCGGGCTCAGGGCGTCGCCGGTGGCGGGGGTGCTGAGGACCGTGAACGCCACTGTCTCACCCGTGGAGGCCTCGCCGGTGCCGGTGCCCGTGGCGCTCCAGTAAGCGAAGGCCGCGCCGCCGCCGATGGCCACCAGGGCGGCAGTGGTGATGATGATGCGCTTCTTGCGTCCAGCTACTTTGCTCATCTGACGTCCCCTTGAACTGTGCGGCGTATCCGCAGACCTTCGGGGCCTGTCCGGCTCCGATAGGAAGAGTCTTGTGCGCCAGAATCAAGTGGCTGCCAAGGAAAGCTCAAGATTGACCCAAGGTTGCGGCTTTATGACCCGGACTGGGCTTGGCGGAGCCGGGTTTGGTGCGCCTCGGCCTGCTGCGCCTGGGCCTGCTGGGTCTCCGTGAGATGGGCAATGTGCTGTTCCAGGTGTTGGCGCAGGCCCACTTCGGCCTCCAGCTCGGGACGGGGGAGTCCGCGGACCAGTTCCTCGGCCGTCCGCAGCACGGACCGCCCGCGGGGCGTCAGCCGGACACTCCTGCTGCGTCCGTCGCCCGCGCCGCGCTCCTTGGTCAGGAGGCCGAGATCCCTGAGGCGGTCCAGGATCTTGCCGAGGCTCTGGGCCGTAATGCCCAGCTCATCGGCCAGGAGGTTCTGCGTTGCCGGGCCGAGCTCCTCCACGCAGTCCAGCGCGTCGAAGGACGACTTGGTGAGCCCCAGGCCAACCAGCCTTCGGTTGATCCTGCGCTCATCCAACCGCGCCGCCGTCGACAAAAGGCGGTGGGTGGACCATCCTGCCGGTCTGTTCTGCTGGGCCAAAGCCATGTGCTTGTTGCCTGCCTTCCGGGAAACCGCGGCTGGGGCACGGTAATGGGTTTGCGGGTAAAGCCTCCACCTAATAGTAAGCATGATTACTATTAGGTGTGTAAGCACCCGCATCATCCGGGTGTTTCGCCACCCGTGGGCTGAGAACCCCAGAAAGGCAGAGATGCTTCTACTCTTCGGCCTCAAGACCGTTGTGCGCGCATTGCCCGGCCGGTATTCGTCGTGCCGCTACTGCGGCCAGTACGTGGAGCAGCACCTCGAAGAACGGGCGTCCAAATTCACGCTCTTCTTCATCCCGGTCTTCACCATGTCCCGCAGCTACCGCATCACCTGCTCCAACTGCGGGCAGCGCTCGTCGCTGTCGAAAAGGGGGATGAAGGCACTGGCCCGTCGGTAGATGGGATTTGGCGGCGGGCGGGCCGGCCCAGGCCCGGAACGGGCTGGGCTTGCCGGGCGGGGCCGCTTGCCCGGGGCGGGGGCTGCCCCGGGGCGCGAAAAAGACCGGTCCAAGGTCAGCCCCCAAGGCTGACCGCGAACCGGCCTCTCGTCGTCGTACTTCTACAGGACCTGAGGTCTGCTAAACCAGGGCCGGGCGGGTGGCCAGGATGTAGTCTGCGGCAGCGGCCCCGGTCATGCGCAGACGGCTGTCCGCAGACCTGATCCTGCGGGTCTTCATCTCAGACCAGAACTCTCCGGCGGTTGCCGGGACGAATTGGTTGAGCATGCACCAGCTGGTGTACAGCCCGTAGAGCTGGTCTTTCCTGAGCGATGCGTCGCCGTCCTGGTCCGGAGTGGTGGCTTCGCTGAGGAAACGGTCAATCTTTGAAACGCCCATGGTTGGCTCTTTTCGGTACCGTGCATCAAGTGCCGCCATTCGGCTACAGCAGCTGAACCTCAGATACCTGCACAAGGCCTGAGGCGTTCCACGCCCTGGATTAGCAGCAGTGATGAGTCACATCCGGAGGGCTAAAAATAGTCGCAACCGAATGTATCTACACCGTAGACTCTAGGCGTAGACTACAGGTTAAGCAAGAGTGAACAGCTAGATGCTCACCTGCCCCGACGTAAGGAACCACCGACATGCCAGCCCCGCAGGACACGGATTCCCGGAAACGGCTCAGCCGGGAGATGGTCCTCCAGACCGCCCTCGGCCTGGTGGACGCCGAAGGGCTCGAGGCCCTGAGCATGCGCCGCCTGGGCCAGGCGCTGGACCGGGACCCGATGGGCCTTTACCGGTATGCGGCCAACCGCGCTGACCTGCTGGACGGGATTACTGAACTGGTCCTCAACGAACTGGCCATCTTCCCGAAGGACCCGGACTGGCAGGCGCAGCTGCGCAGGATCGCCCACGACCTCAGGCTCCTGGCCCTCCGGCATCCCAACGTTGTGCCGCTGCTGGTGACGCGTCCGCTGTCCACTCCGCTGGGCCTCCGGCCGCTGGGGACGCTGCGCCCGCTGGAGCAGATCCTGGGGCTGCTGATTGAGGCAGGCTTTGCGCCCAACGACGCCCTGCACGTGTACCGCGCCTACTACGGCTTCCTCTACGGCCACATCCTGAACGAGCTCCAGGAGTTCATTGTGGACCCGGAAGAAAACGTGGCGCTGCTCCGGCTGGGCCTGCACCGGCTGCCGGCCCGGGACTTCCCGCATCTGCGCGAGCTCGCTCCCGTGCTGTCTGAGTACGACGGCGCGGCGGAGCTGGATGAGGGAATCAGCATCCTGCTTTCCGGGCTGGCCGAGCGACGGGGCGGTAGCGGGGGACAATCCGGGCGGTAGCGCCGCCGTCGTGCCTCCTGACCGCCTGGCCCGCCTCGGGCCTAGCGGTGCGCCAGGAACGAGACGCTCGTGACGCCGTACTTCTCCGAAGCGGAGCGGGCGCTGTCCGAGAGGAATTCGTAGATGTTGGTCCTCGCCGCTTCGATCGCGAACCCGCTGCCGGTCATCATCTCCTGGTAGGTCGCTGTCTGTGCTGCGCCTCCGATGCACGCAGCCCAGAGGTCGGTATTGCACACGATCTTCGGACTCAGCGGTTTCTCGGTGACGATATCGGCGATGGCCAGGCGGCCGCCGGGGCGCAGCACCCGTGCCGCCTCCCGGAAGACCGCGCCCTTGTCCGGCGACAGGTTGATGACGCCGTTGGAGATGACGCAGTCAAAGCTGGCATCGGCAAACGGCAGATCGTCGATGCGGCCCTCAACAAAAGTGACGTGGGGAAAGTCCGCGTCCGCCCTGAGGCCCTCGGCCTTGCCCAGCTGTTCCGGAGTCATGTCCACGCCCACCACGTTCCCGTCCCGGCCCACCGCGAGGGCAGCGGCGAAAACGTCCATGCCGGAGCCGGATCCCAGATCAAGGACGCTTTCTCCTGCGGCCAGGTTGGCGAGGTCGAAGAAGTATCCGACGCCGGCGAACGACTCCACGGCGCCCGCGGGGATCAGATCGAGCAGGGGAGCCGGGTAGCCGAGCTGCTCTGCCAGGCCCCGGCCCATCCTGAAGTGGTATTTTCCGGCCGGGTGTTGTGCCACAAGCCGGTACAGCTCCCTGACCTTGGATTCGAGTTCATCGCGGTCAACGGCCGCAGCTGTTGTGTCCATGGCATCCATCCCGTTCCGCATTGTCCGGGGTGGACGCCCCGATGCGATATTCAAGTAGGTAATTGAATAAGACTCCTCGCCGGGGTATCTTGTCAAGTACTTGCTTGATTACTGGAATGGACGGTTTGGAGATGGGCCAGAGGGCCGCCAAGACGGCATTATTCGATGCCTTCGCTTCTGTGGCAAAGGTGCTGGGGAGCGGCAGGCGCGCCGAAATTGTGGACGTGCTGGCGCAGGGTGAGCGCTCCGTTGACGACATCGCGGCCGACATAGGCCAAAGCATGGCGAATACGTCCCAGCATCTCCAGCAGCTCCTCCGGTCCGGCGTGGTGCGCACCCGGCGTGAGGGCACGCGGATCTACTACCGGCTCAGCGGTCCGTCGGTTGCCAGGCTGTGGGCGGCAGTCAGGGACGTCGCTGCCGAGCATGTTGCCGAGCTCGATACGGTTGCCGCCGCGTACCTGGGGAACCGCTCCGCCCTTGAGACGCTCACCCGGGCGGAGCTGAGGGAACGGATGCTCGCAGGCGATGTTGTGGTCCTTGACGTGCGCCCCGAGCCGGAATTCCAGGCGGGACATGTGGCCGGCGCGGTGTCGGTGCCCCTGAACAGCCTCGCCGCGCGGCTGAAGGACCTCCCCGGCGACCGGACCATCGTGGCGTACTGCCGCAGCGAGTACTGCGTGTTCGCCGACGACGCCGTACGGGCGCTGAAGGAAGAGGGATTTCCGGCGGCGCGTTTGGAGGAGGGGTATCCGGAATGGGCGGCAGCGGGGCTGCCCGTCGAGGCGGGTGAGTCCCAGTTGTCCGCGGGGCGGTAGCGCCGCCGTCGTGCTCTGTCTTTAGGGCGCAAGCCTTACGGTTCGAAGTGCGTCCGGACGTCCCCGCCGGCCAGGTTGGCGAGCAGTTCCTCGGCCACTACGCGCAGCTTCTGGTTGCGGTTGCTGGACACCTTGGTGAGGATGGCCATTGCCTCGGCCTGGCTGCAGCGGTTCTGGCCCATGATCACACCGCACGCCAGATCGATGGACGTCCGGCTCTGCATGGCGGCGGCAAGATCGTCAGCCAGCGACTGTGCGCTACCCAGCCGCACAGCCAGCCGCACAGCACCGGCGGCCAGGTCCGCAAACTCCACTGCCTCCTGGATGACGGCGGGTGTGAAGACGCCTGATTCGAACGCGAAAAAGTTCAGGGCAGCGGCCGCGTCCTCACCGAGCTCCAGCGGCACGCCCAGGGTGGCCCGGCACCCCTCATCGGCCAGAGCTTTCTGGTAGTCCGGCCAGCGCGGATCCGTGTCCACGTTGCCCAGCAGCACCGGCTCCTTGACCCTCAGTGCCTCGATGCACGGACCGTCCCCGATGCGCTGTTCGATCTCGTCGAGGAGGACCGCCTTAGGACTGCTCCCGGCCACGGTGAAGGTGCGGCGCCGCCGCTTCAGGGTGACACCGCATTCGACCGTGCCGGATGTTTCCCGCGTCAGCGCCCCCGCCGCCATGACGGACAGGCGCTGCAGGAACTCGGCAACATTCTGCGTGCCGACAATGAGGTCCTGAAGTTCCAGGACGCGCTCGTGTTCGGGAGAGTTGGCCATGCCTCAATGGTAAGCGTGCACGCGGCCGCGGCAACTGTGCCCTGCCTCTCGTCTGCCCTTTGCCCAAGCCGAATATGGGGGACTTTTGGCCTATTGCGCCTAGAATTGCTGTTTGACCGAAGCCGTAAAGAGCCGTTGCACGCTTTGCCGAAAGTCCTGGGGGGACGAACATGCCCGAACCGGCCGATAAGAACGCACGCGCCACTGCACACAATGCAGGGCAGCCCCAGACGCGCCGCCGCCGCGACCTCCGTCGCCCGGCAGGTGCATCTCCGGATGCCCGGACAGGAACCATGCCCGCCGCTGCCACACCCAACAACAGCCGCACCGCCCCCACCCGGCGGAGTTCCTGGGCCGAAGCGGCTGCCGTCGCCGACGCGCAGGCGGAAACGGACACAGGTGCGGGGGCTCCTGGCGTTTCCGGGGTTCCTGGTTCTTCAGCGAATCCCGCCGCTCCGGCCGCGGCTGCCGCTTCACCGGCTGCTGCCGCTTCGGGTGGGGAGGCGACGGTTCCGTCACCGGTTCCGGCGTCGACTCCCGCCCGGCCCGCGGCTCAGCCGGCCACCTCCCGCAGGGCCACGGTGCCCGCGGAACCCAGCGCGCCGCCGTCGAACGCTACAACCCGCCAGGCCGCCAAACTGGCGGCAGCGGACGCGCCCGTCTCCGACTTCATCACCGGGCCCGGCTCCTTTGTCCGCGAACAGAAGCCGCGGCCCCGCGGCGGGTTCCGCGGCGCCCTCTACGCCATGACCGGCGGAACCATCAACCTGGGCCCCGGTCCGCGCCAGCGTGAAGAGGACGAACTGGGCCGGCGGATCTCGCGCCAGCTGCAGGGCAGCTACAACACCGCTGTGCTCAGCCTCAAGGGCGGCATCGGCAAGACCTCCACCACCGTGGGTGTGGGCCTGACCCTCGCCGAATACCGCGGCGACGCCCCGTGCGCCATCGACGCCAACCCGGACTCGGGCGACCTCGTGGAGCGCGCCCTGGGCGAAGGCATCTACCAGCAGTCCAGCCCGCGCACCATCACGGACCTGCTCAAGAACATCGAATCCGTCGATTCCCTCACCGCGCTGGCCCGCTACATGCACCACGCCGGCCGGCTGCACCTGATCGCGGGGGAGCAGGACCCGGAAGTGTCCGACTCGCTCACGGCCGAGGAATACCTCCGGATCCGCAAGCTCATCTCCGGCTACTACTCCGTGGCACTGACCGACTGCGGCACCGGCGTCACGCACAATGCCATGAGCGGCATCCTGCAGTCCGCGGACAACCTGGTGATCGCCGCCGGCTACGCGGTAAGCGGCGCCAAGCGCGCCCGCAGCACCCTGCAGTGGCTCGCCAGCCACGGCTACGAGGACCTGGCCCGCAACGCGATCGTGGTGATCACGGACAAGGACGAGGTCTCCTCCCGCGTGGACAAGGACGCCATCGAGGACCACCTTTCCGGCATCTGCCGCCAGCTGATCGCCGTCCCGCACGACCGCGGAGTGGCCGACGGTGACCTGGTCACCCTGGACGTGCTCAAGCCCGAAACCCGGCGCGCCTACAAGGAGATCGCGGCCGCGATTGTGGACGGGTACGTGTAGGCGCTTCCTCTTCCGCCCGGGTTCCCCAACTAGGTAGCAGCAGATGTCGTTATGGGCGCTCAAAACGACATCAACTGCTACCTAGTTGGGGCCGGGGGGCTGCGGGCTACAGGCGGGCAGCCGCCGGGCGGTCCAGCCGCGCCCTGACGGTGGTCCCGGCACCCGGCGCCGTCCGGACCTCGAACGTTCCGCCCGTTGCCCTGAAGGTGTCCCGGAGTATCCGCAGGCCGCTGTGTCCTTCCGGAGAGCTCTGGGCTTCGTCAAAGCCGATCCCGTCGTCGGCGACCGAAATCTCCGCCCCCCGGGGGCCGCTGGTCATGCTGACCCGCACCGTCGTTGCGTGGGAGTGCTTGACAACATTGGCCAGGGATTCCCGGGCCACCCGGTAAAGCATGGCCGCCTGGTCGCGGTCCAGCTCGATTTCTGCCGGGACATCCAGCTCGAGCGAGATCCCGTGGTCCTGGACGGGCCCGGCGAGCCTGGCCAGCGCCGCCGCCAATCCATACTCGTCAAGATCGGGAGGATACAGCTCGGTGGTCATGGTCCGCAGTTTTCTGACATTGCGCTGCAGGATCTCCCGCGCCCCGGTAAGCACCGGTGTTCTCCCCCCGCCGTGCAGCCCTTCCGATTCGAGGGCGTAGGCAAGGCCGGACAAGTCCTGGATCACGTCATCGTGGAGGTCCCGGGCGATTCTCTTGCGTTCCAGGTCAGACGCCTCCGCGGCATGTTTGAGGAGGCGGTGGCTGGTGGTCCTGTTCGCCTGGATCTTCCGGGCCAGCCGGACCGCTGTTGGCAGTTGCGCCAGCTGGAGGACGAACAGGGAGAGGAGGAACGGCGGGATCACTCCGTAAAGGACTTCTTCCTGTGCTTTGCGAAGCGGTTCGTCGTCGTAATAGGCCTCCAGGATCAGCGGCGACCCGTCGGGGCCCGCGAAGCGGACATACACCTCAACCAGTTCGCCGGCCGCTGACTCGAACTGGTTCTCCTGGTCCTGCTGACGGCCCAGGGTGGCCCTCGCGTCACCGTCGGCCAGCAGCTTCAGCTCAGGGCCCGGCAACCCGAACACCTGGCCGATCAGGGATTTCTGATCCGAGTAGAGCACCTTGCCGTCGGGGTTCCAGATCTTGACCCGCAGCACGCCCTCCTTGTCCAGCCACGGCCTGAACATCCGGTCCAGGTCCGAGATCGCGGAGGGGTCGCCGGCCAGCAGCCCCGCGGTGATGAGGGGAGCGGCTGAATGGTCCGCCAGCCGCTGGGTGACCACGATGGATTCATTCAGCGCATGGCTTTCCGCAGCGGCGCGGATCCAGAACGTGATGGGGAGTGCCACCAGCACCAGGGCAAGGCCGCCCATCAGGAGGAATTTCACGACGGCGGTGCGGACCTCGGAATGCTCTGTCGACCGGTGGCCGGCCGCGGGCGGTCCGCCGACGCGGATATCGGTGTCACCGGACATGTGCGGTGTTCTGCCTGAGCGCGTCCAGCAGCGTGGATAGTGAGCCGTCCTTGGGCAGGTATGCGCAGATTCCGGCGGCGGCGGCCCGCCGGTGGTCCTCGGGCGTCGGCGCCCCGGCCAGCATGACAATGCGGACGCCGGGCGCGGCAGCAGGAATCCGCAGCGCCGCTGCTATGCCGTCGTCATCACGCAGGCGGTAGTCGAGAATGACGACGTCGGGTGCCACCTCGCGGACCAGGCCAACACCCGCTTGCGCCGAGTCCGCGGCCCCCACGCTGAGCATGTCCGGTTCCCGGTCCAGCGCGCCGGCAAGGAGCTCGGTGAACGTCCGATGCCGGTTGATGGTCATGATGCGGATTCTTCGGGAGGTCGGGGCACCCCCGGCGTCGGGCACGGTGGCGTCGGCCGTGGCCTCCAGGAGCCTGGCGTAGATGGACCGCAGGACAGGACCCGGAGCGCAGCCCATCTCCTGGTCCATGGTCCGCCTGCACTGGTCGAAGGCACGCAATGCCTCCGCGGGCCGGCCGTTCTTCTCGAGCCCGAGGACCAGGGCCGTCCACGCCTGCTCGCTCAGGGGATCATCCGCCACCGCTTCCCTGGCCCAGGTTGCGGCCAGCTGGGCTTTCCCCAGTGCCAGGGCCGACTCCGCGGCCAGAAGACGGGCGTGGAAGACGCGGGCCGCGTGGCGGGTCCGCTCGTCTTCCGCCCACGAAGGCACCAGCTCATCGCCCAACAGGGGAGCCGAAGCCAGGCCAAGAGCCTCCTGGAGCAGCTCAATGGCGCGCTGCGGCGCTGCGGATTCGGCCCTGCGCACCAGGGCATCGAAGCGGTCCAGGTCCAGATCCACCAGCGACCTGTCCAGCATGTAGCCGCCGGTGACAGTCCGCAGGGGGCCGTCCTTGCCCATGCCGGGCTGCAGATGGCGCCGCAGCACACTGACGTAACTCTCCAGGGTGGGGAGCGCCTCCGCCGGCGCCTGCCCCGACCACAGGATGTGGATGAGGCGGTCCTTGGAAACCGGAGCGCCGAGGTTGAGTAGCAGGAGCTCCAGAATCTGCCGCGGTTTCGGGCCGCCCAGCTCTCCGTAGCCGAGGACGGCATCCCCGCGCCGTATCCGGAGCGGGCCGATAATTCTCGCATCCAACCGGCCAGGACCCGGTCCGGTAAGGACGGACGGCAACGTTTGGTCCGGTTCTGCCAAATCTAGTGAGGACATTGAGCAACCTGCTATCCGGTGATCGAGGCTTTTGTCCATCGTCGCGATTTTATGGGCCGGGGACACGAGTAGCCCCTACTGGGATTTACTCCGTCGAATGTGATTACGGGAGGGGTGTCACTTCCTCCGCAGCCCGCAGACACTCTCATTGCTGTCCCTCCGGGCAGCATCAACAAGGTTTTTACGAGGTGGCCGGTTCACCATGACCTCATTCCATCCCTCCTAACGGCAGGCATGTCATGAGACCCTTCAATTGGATGCCCCTGGGCCCGGCCGACGATAAGGCGTCCGCGCCCCCAAGCATTGCAGACCGCAGTTTCGACGCCAGGCGCGGCAGGCATGCTGCCCCGCCCCCGGCGCGAGACGGTTCAGCACGAACGAAGCCGGCGCGGGTACGGCTGGTCGCGGCCGCCGCGGCCCTTGTCATGCCGGTGGGTATGGGACTGCCCGTTGCAGCCCACGCCGTCACGGCACCGGTTGGCCAGGGCTTCACCGTGAGCCCGGCGGACCTCGCGTTCATCCTGAAACAGATCAAAATCGCTGAAGCGCACGTAGCGAACACAACGTCCGAGACGGGTCCCTGCGGGGCGCTGCTCGGCACCGGCCCGGACCAGCTCCCGAGCCCCCTCGTCTCCCTGGGGCTGCGCACAGTGGACGGCACCTGTAACAACCTTGTCCCCGGCCAGGAAACGTTCGGCGCCGCCGACCAGGTATTCCCCCGGCTGACGTCCGCGACGTTCCGCCCGGCGGAGTCCGGATCCCTTGGAGGCGCGCCGGCTCCGACCAGCTATGAGCAGAAGTCCGGCAACGTTTTCGATTCCCAGCCCCGGGTGATCAGCAACCTCGTGGTTGACCAGACCTCCACCAACCCGGCAGCCGTGGCCGCGGCCGGAAACCCCGTCAGGACCCAAGGCAACGAAGGCGTTGTGCCCTGCACCAGTGATCCCACGCCGGACGCCGCCGGCATTCCGGAGGGCTGCGTGCCCTCCCACGAGACGTTGTTCATGCCGAATGTGACCACCGACGTGGGGCTCTCACCGCCCTACAACTCGATGTTCACGTTGTTCGGCCAGTTCTTCGACCATGGCGTGGACCAGACCGTCAAGGGCGGAGGCACGGTGTTCGTGCCGCTGAAGTCCGACGATCCGCTCATCGCGGGCCCGGACCATATCCTGGGCAACGGTGACGACCTGGATCCGAACCTGCGCTTCATGGTCCTGACCCGCGGGCAGAACCAGCCCGGCGCGGACGGCATCCTGGGCACCGGGGACGACATCCAGGACGCCAAGAACACGGACTCGCCCTGGGTTGACCAGAGCCAGACCTACACCTCCCACCCCTCCCACCAGGTCTTCCTCCGCGAGTACGTCAACAGCAGCGACGGCAAGCCGGTGTCCACGGGCAAACTGCTTGGCGGCCCGGCAGGTCCCACCGCCGGCGGCATGGCCACCTGGGCCACCACCAAGGCGCAGGCTGCTGCACTCCTGGGCCTCCGGCTGGAGGACACCGACGTCACCAACGTCCCCATGATGGCCGTGGACGCCTACGGCAAGTTCGTGCCCGGGCCCAACGGACTGCCCCAGTACGTGACGGAAACCGGCCTGGTGGAAGGCAACATTGCCTCCCCGGTACCGGTTCCGGCCAACGCACTGCACTTCGACACGCCGTTCCTGACGGACATCGCGCACAACGCGGACCCCACCCCGGTGGACTCCGACCGCAACCCGGACACCGCGCCGGTGGCCCCGACCCCCGACGGCGATAACGTCGCTTCCGCGGACTTCGCCAACCAGCCGGCCGGTACGTACGACGATGAAATGCTCAACGCGCACTTCATCGCCGGCGACGGACGCGTCAATGAGAACATCGGCCTCACCGCCATCCACCAGATTTTCCACTCCGAGCACGACCGCCTGGTAGGCGACATCAAGAATGTGCTGACCGGCGACACGTCGGCGAGCGGTGTTGCCGCACTCGCGGAATGGCAGCTGGCCCTCGGTGCGGAAGGCTGGAACGGTGAGCGCCTCTTCCAGGCGGCACGGTTCATCACCGAAATGGAGTACCAGCACCTGGTCTTCGAGGAATTCGCGCGCAAGGTCCAGCCCGCGATCAACCCCTTCCAGCCCTTCGCCTTCACCCAGACCGAGCTCAACCCGGCCATCAAGGCGGAATTCGCCCATGCCGTGTACCGGTTCGGCCACTCGATGCTGACGGAAACCATCTCCCGCCGCAACGAGGACCAGCCCGGCACGGACGGGGTGTTCGGCACCTCCGATGACATCCGCGGCAGCGAGAACGACATTTCGCTGCTGGACGGCTTCCTCAACCCGCCGGCCTACACCAACGGCGGACCCGCAGGCTCGCTGACCTCTGAAGAAGCGGCCGGCAGCATCATCATGGGCATGTCGGACCAGGTAGGCAATGAGCTCGATGAGTTCGTCACGGACACGCTCCGGAACAACCTGCTGGGCCTGCCGCTGGACCTTGCCACGGTCAACATGACCCGGGCCCGTTCAGAGGGCGTCCCGTCGTTGAACAACCTCCGGCGGGAACTGCACGCCTCCACCAACGACGGACAGCTGCAGCCTTACACCAACTGGATCGATTTCGGCGAGAACCTCAAGCACCCTGAGTCGCTGATCAACTTCGTGGCAGCCTACGGGCAGCACCCGACCATCCTCACCGATGCCGGACCTGACGCCACGCTGGGAACGGGCGACGACCAGGCGGCGTCGCTCGAATCACGCCGCACGGCGGCCCGCAAGATCGTCAGCCCTGACATCCTGGCCGGCGAAGTCGGCCCGAGTGATGCCGCGGCGTTCATGAACAGCATCGATGCCTGGGCGAACGACGGCACCACGTCGGTCACCGGGCTCGACACCGTGGACCTCTGGGTCGGCGGCCTAGCGGAACGGACCAACATGTTCGGCGGGCTGCTGGGCAGCACGTTCAACTACGTGTTCGAGAACCAGCTGACCGACCTCCAGAACGGCGACCGCCTGTACTACCTGGCGCGCACCCCGGGCATGAACCTGAGGGCGCAGCTGGAAGGCAACTCCTTCGCCGAAATGATGATGCGCAACACCAACGTGCACACCCTGAAGGCCGACTCGTTCGCCACGGCGGACTGCAAGTTCGAACTGAAGAACCTGGCGGGCACCCCTGAGGGCTTCACGTCCTCCGGCAACACGGTGGCCGATGACGCGGCGTCGGAATGCAATGAGGCCGCGCTCCTGATCCGGATGCCCGACGGCACCATCAAGTACCGCGCCGTCAACACCGTGGATCCCTCCGGCATCAACGGCCAGAGCGTCTACAACGGCACCGCCGGCGTGGACAGGATCTACGGCGGCAACGACAACGACACCTTCTGGGGCGGCCTGGGCAACGACATCATCCAGGGCGGTGACGGCGCCGACGTCGCACTCGGCGGCGAAGGTGATGACATCATCACCGACCTCAACGGTGACGACGTGCCCAAGGGCGGTCCCGGAAACGACGCCATCGACGCGGGCCCCGGCCTGGACATCATCATGGGCGGCGACGGCAAGGACTTCTCCAACGGCGGAGCCAACATCAACGAGACCTTCGCGGGTGCCGGTGACGACTTCATCATCGCCGGCCAGGGAGAAGACGCCCTGTTCGGCGACAGCGGTGACGACTGGGCAGAGGGCGGCGATCAGCCGGACCTCATGCAGGGGGACAGCGGCAACCTGTTCTTCCTTGACGATTCGCAGAAGCCGGGCCACGACATCCTCATCGGCCAGGGCGGCGACGACGACTACGACATGGAAGGCGGCGACGACATCGGCCTCGGCGGACCCGGCATTGAGAAGGTCGCCGGAGCCTCGGGATACGACTGGGAGATCGGGCTCCAGGATCCCCAGGCGCAGGATGCCGACCTGAACCTCCCTATCCCGCCGCTGGACATCCTGCAGGTGGGCGTCCGGGACAAGTTCAACGAGGTGGAAGCACTCTCGGGAGCGAACCTCGACGACATCCTTCGGGGCGACGACGTGGTTCCCAGCGCAGTCGGCGCTGCCGGATTCATCGGCTGCGACGTCCTGGACCAGGCAGGCCTGGACCGCATCGCCGGCCTTGACGCGCTGGTACCGGCGCTCAGCACACCGGCGGACACCGTCATCGGCATTTCGGCATCCCGGAACTGCCCGCTGCTGGTCCCCGGCAGCAACGTCTGGGGCGATGGCAACATCCTCCTCGGCGGCGGCGGAAGCGACCTGATCGAGGGACGTGGCGCCGATGACATCATCGACGGCGACAAGTACCTGAGCGTTAGGCTCAGCGTCCGCACGGACGCGAACGATCCGGCCACCGAGGTGGGCAGCGCGGCCGGAATGACCACGCAGTACCTGCGGGACGGCGCCGGCAACCTCACCGGTCCCAGCCTCCAGGAAGCCGTGTTCGCGGGAACCGTGAACCCGGGCAACATCGTGGCAGTCCGCGAGATCCTGGCGGGCACCGGCGGCACCGACACGGCAGTGTTCTCCGGACCGCTGTCCAACTACACGGTGGTTGCCACCCCCGCAACGGACACCGAGCTGGCCAGGGTGACGGTCACCCAGACCGGCGCCGACGTGGCCGGCCAGCGGGCCAGCGACGGGATCGACACGCTGCGGAACATCGAGCGGCTGCAGTTCTCCGATCAGGTGGTCACGCTGGCGGTTCCTGACGCGCCGGCCATCGGCACGGCGACGGCAGCAAACGCCTCGGCAACAGTGACGTTCACGGCCCCGGCTCCCAACGGATCCTCGGCGATCACGGGCTTCGAGGTCGTCGTGAACACCGGCGGCTCGGCGGTCCAAACAGTTACCGGCATCGCTGCCACGGCCACCAGCGCCACCGTCACCGGACTCACCAACGGCACCTCGTACACCCTCCAGGTGCGCGCGGTGAACGAGTTCGGCGCAGGGGCACTGTCCGCGGAATCCAATGCGGTCACCCCGGCGCCCACCGTGCCCGATGCCCCGACCGGAGTTACAGCCAGTGCGGGTGCCGCCTCGGCAACCGTGACCTGGACGGCGCCGGCCAACGACGGAGGGTCCCCGATCACGGGGTCCCAGATTGAAGTCCGTACGGGAACCACAGTGGTCGCCACCGTGTCCTTCGCCGACGCTGCCACCAGCCAGGTGGTCACCGGGCTGGCAAACGGTACCCAGTACACGTTCGTGGTCCGGGCGGTCAATGCCGCCGGAGCCGGCGCGGGTTCCGCACCGTCCAATGCGATCAACACGCCAACCGCGCCAGGCGCTCCGGTGATCGGAACCGCCAGGCAAGGGGCCAACCGGGGAGCGGTGACGGCCATCGCCAACTGGACGCCGCCAGCCGCCACCGGCGGGTCCCCGATCACGGGCTACAAGGTGACGGCCTTGCGGATGAGCTCAGCCGCAGCCAACGCCACCGTGGTCTCACGGACGGAGTCCGCCATCCTGCCGGCGACGGCGAGGACCCTGGAGATGACCCTCACCACCAGCAACTACCGCTTCGTGGTAGTGGCCATCAACGCGGCAGGCACCAGCCCGGAGTCCGCCCGTTCGAACAGCGTGGTGGCGCGATAGCCAGGGCACAGCGCGGCTAGCACCTGCAGCCGGCAAGTGAAGGGGGTGGCCCCGGGGCCACCCCCTTCGCTGTGCCCGGACCGTCCCGGACCCCCTTCGCTGTGCGCTAACGTCCCGGAACGGCCTAAGCACAAAGCTCAGGCATAAAGGAGGGCCGGGCCGGCTGAGTGGAGTCTCAGCCGGCCCGGCCCGTCGTCGTCATGTACCGCCGTCGCCAGTTTGGGACTAGCGGTTCCGTGCGGATCAGTGGCCGTGTGCGGGGTCCTCTGACCCGGCTGTACTGCCGGCTTCCGCCGGCTCCTTGGCCATGTCCACGCCGGTTCCTGACCCTGACCGCGGAGCCACCGTGACGTCGTCGGCCGAGTTCCCGGCGGCCCGTGCGATGCCGGCCCGGACAGCTTCCACCGTCTTGTCGCTCAGCAGCGGTCCGGTGTAGCTGAATTCGAGCTCACCGTCGCCGGCGCGGGTGTCATAGTTGCCCAGTGCGTCGGAGAGGATGCCCTCAAAGTCAACGGCCTCGCGAAGGGCACTGGCAGCGGACGAGCTGACGGTGAACCGGAGATCGTGCACCAGGACCCGGGCCACATGGACGTGCTCCAGTCCCGGAAACGCCTGGTCAGGGCCGAACGCAAGGTCAACCAGTTTGCCGCCATCATCAATGGTGGCATCGCCTGGCAGGGCGACAATCAGCTCCGGCACCGTATGCTCGAGCACCGTGGCACCCAGGACGTCGGGCGATATCGGGGACACTGCCAGGCCAAGAGTGCCCGCGGCTGAGGAAAGCGCTGCGCGCAGTTTGTCCAGATCCGCGTCCTGGGAGGGGTGGACGGCCACCACAACGCGGCGGCGGACCATAAGCCCGTCATAGCTCACCGGCGGCCGGTCGTTGCCCCGGTCGGAAAGCGTTCCGGTCCGGGACACAGCGGGCGGCGAGGACGGACTGGGTCCGGGCGGCGCTCCGGCGGTGCAGCCGGCCAGCAGGGACGAGGCCAGCACCGCCGAGACGGCAACGGCAGCCGCTTTCATCTCAGGTGCCCGCCGGGTAGCCCGGCTGGTATTTCGGGATGAAGGCGTTCGCGGGCAGGGTGTCCGGAACGGACGGGTCCGAGGTGATCGGGTCGTTGTTGTTGAGGTCGCCCACCGAGAACTGCACCATCATGTCGTGGTCCTCGTGCACCAGGTTGTGGCAGTGCACCATGTAGCGGCCGCCCGTGTGGGCTCCCGTGTCGAACTGGGTGAGCAGGGTGATGGACTCGTTCTCCCCGGCATAGAAGACGTCCTTGGGGCCCGTCTCCCAGGCGAACGGCTGCCCGCCGTTGGTATTGCGGCCGATGATCTTGGCATCAACCAGATGGATGTGGACCGGATGGAACCAGCCGCCGGATCCGTTGGTGATGGTCCATTCCTCCACGTCGAAGGGCTGCGGGTTGCCCAGCAGTTTCGTAAACCCTGAGTTCTCCACGTCCGCCCAGGTGACGCCGCTGATCACCCATTCGCCGTTATCCCGTTCCACCCGCAGCTCCCGCTTGGCCACCACCATGTCCGGCGTCAGGCTCATGGTGGGGATCCCGCCGCGGGCCGCATTCGGCGAACCGCCGTCGTCGAGCGTCTTGGGAATCGAGGAGATGGTGCCTTTTCCCGAGCCGGAGTTGCGCACAACCTCGAACTGCATGATTTTGTCCGTGTTGGCAAAATCCTCGTTGTTCTTGTTGCTCAGGTTCTTCAGCTGGATCTTCTGCCCCGCCTTGTACCTCCGGAAGTCGATGAGGATCTCGTAGCGCTCGGCAGTTCCCTGCCTCCAAGACTGGACCGCCTGGACCTTCGGCACCATGCCGGCGTCCGTGCCGACGATGTACACCGGCTCTCCCGTGGAGAGCGCGGGACGGTAGGAACGGGTAATGGAGGCCACCAGGACCCGGAAACGGTAGATGCGCGGCTTCACCTTCATGGTGGGCCACGGCACGCCGTTGACCATGATGATGTCGCCCCACAGGCCATCGTGGTCGTTGTCGTTGTAGCCGAACGAGCCGTCGGCATTGAACAGGGCATCCGAGATCATGAGCGGCACATCGAACTCACCCTGCGGCAGCTGGTCACGCTCGAACTCATCGGACAGGGGGTAGAAGCCGGCCAGTCCTGAGTACACGTTCTGGGCGGTCACGTGGTGCTTGTGGTCGTGATACCAGAGCGTCCGCCCGGTCTGCCAGTTGGGGTAGTGGTAGTTCTTGACGTATCCGGGCGGGGTGGTGTCATTGGCGTACCCGTCGTACTGCGGCAGCGACGCCGAACCATGGAGATGGGTGACGGTTTGGAAGGCCAGGGGATGCAGCAGCCCCAGCTCCGGGAAGTCATTGCGGATCCGCACCTCGGTCCGGGTCCCCTGAACGGCCCGGATGGTGGGGCCGGGGAAAATCCCGTTGTACCCCGCGAGCGTGGTGGTGAGCCCGGGCAGGATCTGCGCCTGGCCGAGCTTCTGCGTCAGCGCGTACTTGGCGTACGGGCGGCTGCGGTCGCCGTCGTCGAATCCGGTTTCGAACGGTTCCAGCACGGGCGGCCGCCGGAAGGCAGCGGTGTACGGAACCGGCATGTTTTGCGGTGCCAGCGGGCTTGTCGTGATGGGCGGCGTGATGGGAGGAGGAACGGTGAGCGGGGCCTCCTTCATCCCCACGAGGCTGAACGCCCCTAGCGCTCCGCCAAGCTTCAGAACTTCCCTGCGAGTTGTCATGACCTCTCCTCAGTGGTGAGTGATGCATGCCGTCGCGGATCACCGCGCGGGCACCCAATGCCGGAGATCAAGCCGTCCTGAGGCCTGTCAGCCTTTTCCTCCCTTTCAGCGTCAGGTCATGGCTTGCTCAATCCTGCTCAGATGATGCACCGCGCAACTTGTAAAAAGGCTGGAGGGGGCCGCGCCGGCGGCCACGGGGGAGGCCTACTCGGGGGAGGAAGGTTGCGTCGCCAGCCACTCCTGGAACGTCTGGCGTCCGACGGCGGCACCCGGCTTGGGGATCAGGTCACCGTTGCGCATGGCTTTTCCCATGGACCCCGGGACGAAGAGTTTCACGGCCCGCTTCCGCCGGCCGGTCTTCTGCAGGTAGGCGCGGACCAGGGCGGCCAGCTCTTCCGCCCGGGGGCCGCCGAGGTCTGCCACGCGCCCCCGCGGCCCGGCTTCTGCCGCGTCCACCAGCGCCTCCGCAACCTCCCGGGCCGCCACCGGCTGGGTGCGCATCTGCGGAACGAGCACCAGCGGGCCCAGCGAAGCGACGCTCACGGTCATCGGCACGAACTCGTGGAACTGCGTGGACCTCAGGAGCGTCCAGGGCACGTCGCCGTGGCGGACCGCATCCTCCTGCACCAGCTTCCCCGCGTACAGCCCCGACGTCGCGTTGTCGATGCCCACAATGGAAAGTGCAACGTGGTGCCGCACGCCGGCCTTCTTCTCCGCAGCAAGCAGGTTCTGGGTGCTGTTCGTGAAGAAGTCCACGGCCTTCTTGGTGGACACCGCCCGGGGGCCGGAAACGTCAATCACCGTGTCCACACCCCGGAGTGCCTCATCGAGGCCGCGGCCGCTGACCAGGTCCACGCCGTCCGCGCGGCTCAGGCTCACCACCTGATGGCCCCGGCTCCTGGCAATGCTGACCACATGGCGGCCGACGGTTCCGGTTCCGCCGGCAACGGCGATGTTCATGGCGTGCCTCCTTGGCTCATCTCCGGCGCGTCGGGATTTCCCCGCTGCTGGCCAGGTGCTGGGCGACGTCCCTGAGCTTGATGTTCGAATCGGAGCTCGCCTTGGTCAGGACCAGGAAGGCCTGTTGTGAGGTGATCTTGAATCTTTCCATCAGGATCCCTTTGGCCTGGCCGATCAGGTCCCTGGTGTCCAGGGCCTGCGTGAGTTGCGCGATTTCCTGGGCGTCTGAGAAGGCGATGGCGGCGTGGGCGGCCACCAGGAGCGCGATCTGCTCCGATTCCTCGTCGAAGACGTTCGCGTCTCCGCCAATAAGGTTCAGGGCACCCAGTTTGTCCCCCTCCACGAAAAGCTGGATGGAGAGCATGCTGCGGGCGCCCGCATCGTAGGCCGCCTGCGCGAAATCCGGCCATCGTTCCTCTTTGCCCATGTCAGGAACCCGCACCACGCGGGCGTCATAGGCCGCGTCGAGGCAGGGACCTTGGCCTTTTTCACTCTGCAGCGCGTCCACCGTCCGGGGCAGCTCGCCGGACGCAGCCCGGGACTGGACCGTGCGGCGGCCGGTCACCAGGCTGATGGAGGCCTCGGCGGCATGCGGGATCAGTTCCAGGGCGGCATGGACAATGACGGTCAGGATCGCTTCGGTGTCCTGTTCGTGCTGCATCTCCCGGGCAAGATCGCTGAGCCGGCCCGCCAGTCCTGCACTGACCGCCGCCGTGTGCCCAGCCTGTGGCTGGTCGGCAGTTTCCCGCGTTCCGGCAGCCTTGGAGCTCATGTGTGCACGGCGGCGCCCAGGTCCGCACCGGCAACCACCTGCCACCGGTCCCGCGCCGGATCGTGCTCCACAATCGCGGACGCCTCCAACTGTCCGGCCTCGTCCAGGGCAAGCAGCAGGGCGTCCTCAAGGTTCCGGGCATACTCGAGCCGTTCGCTCAGCGAGCCCGGAAGATCGCCGTCGTCAATCAGTACATGGGCCCTGCCGTCCAGGATGACCTTGAGCGCGTAGCCCTGGTCCTCATGAAGGGACCCCCGGGTGGACGCGATCTCGGTGACCATGCTTGCGCGGACCAGGCTGTTGTTGGCCGTGCGAATCCACACTTCACCCATGGGACGAGCCTCCTCTTATTTCGGGCACGCGTGTAAGTACCCCACACAGCAAACGCTAGTCCCCGCAGGGCCTTTTGTGACCGGGCCATAGGATAAATCTGATGACTTCCCCAGACGACCCGCAGAACTTCAGCCTTCGCAGCATTGCAGTGGCGGCGTTCGGGCCCACGCTGCTCTTCAGCATCGGCCAGGGGGCGGTTCTTCCGGTGGTGGCGCTCTCCGCCCGGGACCTGGGTGCGTCCGTTGCCGTGGCCGCCCTGATCGTGACCCTGATCGGCCTGGGCTCCTGGTTCTTCAACCTGCCGGCCTCCCTGGTGACCCTGAAGTTTGGTGAACGCTGGTCCATCGTGGGCGCCGCTGCTGCCGGGGCACTGGCGCTCGCGGCCGCCGGCCTGTCCTCCCTGATCCCCGACGGACTGTGGCTGCTCGCCGTGGCGATGACCGTCGTCGGAATGGCTGCCAGCGTGTTCGGCCTGGCCCGCCAGAAGTACCTGACGGAAGCCGTCCCCGTGCAGTTCAGGGCACGTGCGCTCTCCACGCTGGGTGGAACCAACCGGATCGGCGTGTTCATTGGCCCGTTCGTGGGGGCGGCGGTCATGCAGTTCTTCGGCATCGGCGGTGCGTACTGGGTGGGCGTGGTGGCCATGGTGGCAGCCGCGCTGCTGTCCGTCACCATCCCGGACCTGCAGGCGGACGGTGACGGAAGCAGCAGCAACCCCGGCCCGCAGCCCACGCTCCGCACCGTGGCCGTCTCCCATGCCGGTGTGTTCCTGAGCCTGGGCCTGGGCATCCTGCTGCTGAGTGCCCTCCGGTCCTCCCGACAGGTGGTCATCCCGCTGTGGGCCGACCATCTGGGCATGGATGCCACCCAGGCCTCGCTGGTCTACGGCCTCTCCGGAGCGATCGACATGCTGGTGTTCTATCCGGCCGGCAAACTCATGGACCGCAAGGGCCGCCAGTGGGTGGCCATTCCGTCGACCCTCATCATGGGCACCGCCCTGCTGCTCATCCCGCTCACCGGCAGCTTCACGGGACTGCTGCTCGCAGCCCTGCTGATCGGCTTCGGCAACGGCATCAGTTCCGGGCTGGTCATGACCCTCGGGGCCGACTTCTCCCCGGACCGCGGGCGCGGACAATTCCTGGGCCTCTGGCGGTTCATGGCCGACGCCGGCTCAACCGGCGGGCCGGTGCTGCTCTCCGGCGTCACGGCCGCCGTCTCTCTGGGGGCAGGCGTGTGGGCCACCGGCGTGCTGGGGTTCGCCGCCGCCGTCGTTTTTGCCATCACCATTCCACGGCTCAAGCACCGCCGGAACTACTAGCGGAGCAGGCGGATCCGGGACAGACTGCCCGTATGACAATTGTTGAGAGCCTCTCGCCGTTCACCGGAAGCTGGCAGGGCCACAACCGGATGCGGTTCATGCCCACGGACGAGTACCAGGAATCCGTGTCGGCCGCGGTGGTGGCGGTGACGGCCAAGGACTACGTGACCATCGAGTACACCTGGGCGCATGAGGGCCAGCCGCAGAACGGCCTGCTGCTTCTGGGGTCCGGCCCGGGGTCCGGCCCGGGGTCCGGCCCGGGGGAGGGTGGCCCGGGGGAGGGTGGGCCGGCAGCGGAGGGCGAGGCGCCGCCGTCGGACGCTTCTTCCGGAACCGGCGCCGGAACCGGCGTGACGGCGGTGTGGGTGGACTCCTTCCACGCGTCGCCGCAGTGGCTGACCCTCACCGGGGCAGTCGACGACGACCGCGTGGTCCGGCTGGCCTGCACGTATCCCGCCCCGGAGGGCCCCGACTGGGGGTGGCAGATCCACATCGAGCCCGGCGACGGCAACGGCGGACGCATCACCATGCACAACCTGGTTCCGGGGTACGACCCGTACCAGGTGGTCGAAGCCACGTACCGCCGGCAGGCCTAGGAGCGCGCCATGGAGTCGATCAGGGCACTCATCTCCGCCGCGGAACGCGAATCCACGCTCCCGGCCGGGGAGGACGAAAGGTTCACCGGCTACGGCGTCATGGGCCAGCCGTTCAGCTCAGGCTACTTGCTGGCGCTGCGCCGGTTTCCCGTCACGTCCCTGGGGCCGGGCTATACCGCCGTCTGGATGCGGCGCCCGTCAGGTTCGTGGACCATGTACACCGATGTGTCCGCGGAGGTGTCCTGCCCGCGCTACTTCAGCAGCGCATTGGAGTCCGCGTCCGTCCACCGGATCGACATCGCCTGGCTTGATGACCACCGTTTCACGGTGGACATAGCGGACGACGTCGGCCTTCACTGGGAGGTCAGCCTCGCCGCCACTCCGGTCACCAAAGCGATGTCCGCGCTCGCCTCCGCGCTGCCGGCGAAGCTGTGGGGGAGTGCGGCGTTCCTGCGGATCATGGGCGCGGTGGCCGGGCCGACGCTGCAGGCCGGACGGATCGGGCTGACCGGCCGGGTTCCCAACGGGCAGGGCTTCCGGGCCAATCCGAAGCGGATGTGGTTCATCTCGGGCAGCACCGCCACGCTGCGGGGCGAGGACCTGGGCACCCTGGGATCACTCCCGGTGCAGACCCGGCTGGGCGACTTCTGGATTCCCCAGCGCGGGATCTTCATGATGGGCTCGTCCAGGTTCGACGCGTTCGACCCCGCCGCGCACCACGTACTCCCGGTCACCCACGACTGAATCCTCACCCCTGCCCCTTCCTGCCCCTTCCTGCCCCTGACGCTCTCTCACTTCCTGCCGGGTTTTTTGGGACGCTCTCTCACTTCCCGCCGGGTTCTTTGGGACGCTCTCTCACTTCCCGTCGGGTTTTCTCGAACGCTCTCTCACTGCTCGCGGCGTTCTTGGCGGGTGTCACTCGTGCTGTAATCGTTTACACCAGCGGGGTTAAACGTTTATATTTGCGTTGGACAAGACGCGGTGAACCAGTCAGGAGCGTGGACACGGATGGACGAGCAGGTGCAGGGCATTGGCTGCCCCCAGTGGTTGGCGGATGGAGTCATTTACGAGATCTATCCGCAGTCGTTCGCTGACTCCAACGGGGACGGCATCGGCGATCTGGCGGGCGTTCGGCAGCACCTGGACTATCTGGAGTGGCTCGGGGTGGACGTCATCTGGTTCAACCCCTGCTTCGCTTCGCCTTTCCGGGATGCGGGCTACGACGTGTCGGACTACCTCACCATCGCCCCTCGGTACGGAACCAACGAGGAGATGGCCGCCCTCATCCGGGAAGCGAAAGCGCGCGGAATCCGGGTCCTGCTTGACCTGGTGGCAGGCCACACGTCCGTGGACCACCCGTGGTTCCGCGCCTGCATGAACGACGAGTCCGACCACCGCTACATCTGGTCCGACCGCGCCGCTGACGCCTTTGTCGCCTCGCCGGGAAGCCGCCCGGGCTGGTACCTGAAAAACTTCTTCCCGGAACAGCCGGCACTGAATTTCGGCTACGCACGGCTCTCTCCGGAAGAACCGTGGCGGCAACTGCCGGACGCATCCGGACCCGTGCAGAACCGCGCCGCGCTGCGGGAGATCATTGACTACTGGCTGGGCCTGGGCGTGGCCGGTTTCCGCGTGGACATGGCATTCTCGCTGGTGAAGGACGACCCCGGCCTCGTGGAGACCACTGCCCTGTGGCGGGAGCTGGGGGAGTGGATGCGCGGCTCCTACCCGGATGCCGTCTTGCTCCCGGAGAGCGATGAGCTCCGGACGGTGGACGCCGGCGTGCGCGGCACCTTCGATGCGGACTTCTCGCTGGTCATCCACGACGAGCACAGCGCCCTCTTCAACAACGGCGGCGCGGGCATCCTGCCGTGGCAGGAGAGCGTTGAGCCCTGCTATTTCGATGCGGACGCTGACGTCGACGAGGGCACCCGGGCTTTGGAGACGTTCCTCGGCCTGTGGAATCACCACCTTGATACCAACGGGGCAGACCGCCTGGTGGTGTTGCCCTCGGCAGACCACGACTTTTCCCGGCTGGTCTGCGGAAACCGGACGCGGGAACAACTTCCGGCGGCCTTCACCTTTCTGCTGACCTGGGGGTCCATTCCGTCGATCTACTTCGGCGACGAGATCGGCATGCGCTACCTGGAGGATGCCCCCGAAAAGGAAGGCAGCATCTGGACTCCGAAATACAACCGCGCAGGGTGCCGGACGCCGATGCAATGGGATGCGTCCCTTCCCAACGCCGGGTTCTCCACCGCACCGGCCGGGGAGCTGTACCTCCCGCAGGATCCCGACGCCGAACGGCCCACTGTGGCGGCGCAGATGGACGATCCAGAGTCGCTCCTGCACTTTGTCCGGGGCCTGGTCCGGCTCCGCAAATCAACACCGGCGCTGGGAACCAGGACGTCCACGCAACTTCTTTCGGTCGGTTATCCGCTCGTTTACCTCAAGAACGGGACACACCTGGTTGTGGTCAACCCGCTGCGGCGCGCCACCCGGGCGGCAGTGGATCTGCCCGGGGGTTCGACCGCCCGGCACCTTTATGGCACCGGCGTGACGGTCGACGACGGCGGGGTCCGCGCCGGGGGCTTCGGCTGCGGCATCTTTGAAGTTGGCTGAGGTGAAGCGAGCGACGATCAAGGACGTCGCGACCCTTTCGGGGCTGTCCATCTGTACGGTGTCCAGGGCGCTCAGGGGACTGCCTAAAGTTTCTCCGGTGGCACAGGCCAAGGTGGAGGACGCAGCGGAGAAGCTCGGCTACCGGCCCTCGGCCGCGGCTTCAAGGCTGAGGGGAGGCAGGACCGGCGCTGTGGCGATCGTGGTTCCCACGGCCACAACCTGGTACTTCTCCCAGGCCGCGGAGGCAGCGGAGGAGATTATTGCCGACGGCGGACTGGACCCGATGCTCGTCAGTCTGCGCGGTCAGGAGGAAGTCCAGTCCCGGATTTTTGATGACCCGGCGGACCTTGCCCAGAAGGTGGACGGCCTGTTGATGATCGACGTCGACCTCACCCCGCACCAGACCGCCGCGCTTTCCGCCAGCGGGCTGGAGGTGGCGAGCGTCGGCATGCACGACGTCCCTTGGGACAACGTGGGTATCGACAACGTGGCCGCTGCCCAAGAAGCGACCAACAAGCTACTGGCATTGGGACACTGGGATATCGCCTTTTTGGCCGGCACTCAGACCGGCAACGGCAAGACCCGGGCCACGGACGAGCGCAGGCAAGGCTTCGAGCTGGCCCTCGCCGAACATGACGCCGTGCCGCACCCGGATTGGGTGGTCGAAGCCGGCTACACCGTCGAAGGCGGACGGCAGGCCATGTCCGAACTGATCCGGCACCGGGGGAACCTTCCCACCGCCGTCTTCGCCGGCTGCGACGAAGTAGCCTTCGGCGCGCTTATGGCACTCAAGGAACACGGGCTCTCCTGCCCGGAGGACATCTCCCTGATCGGCATCGATGATCATCCGATGAGCTGGGTCCTTGGCCTGACCACCATCGGCCAACCTGTCGCGGACGAAGCAGCTTTCGCAGCCACCCTGCTTCTGGAACGGCTGCAGAAGCCCGACGAGGCCGGCAGTCCCGCCAACCACCTCCTGCCCACCGTGCTGGCCGAGCGCACCACCACTAGGCGCCACCGCGGCTAGGGCTCGACGACGCCGCCGGGCCGCCGCCGCCCCGGCATTGCCCGTTCGTAGCGGGCGACGTCGGCGGCCCGGCATAGCCCGGTACGGTGACGCTCTCTCACTCACTGCGTGTTTTCCTCAAACCATCTCTCACTTCTCCTAAAGAAGTGAGAGATGGTTTGGTCTTTCGGCGCAGGGAGTGAGAGAGGGTTTGGCCGGGCGGTCAGGCGTCTCAGTGGCGGGGCTTCGCCGTGGCGCCGTACTGGGATAGGGGCGCCAGCAGCGCGCTGCGGAGCTGCGGGGAGAGTTTGGTGGGGACGTCGACTTCTGCGGCGATGGCATGCAGCACGCGGCTCAGGTAATTCCTGGCTCCTGCGGCGAGCGTGATGTCCAGGATTTCCCGGTCGGTGAAGCCGTGGTCCCGCAGGTCCAGGGTGTCCGCGTCCGTCATTGCCACGGCGTCGGTGCTGACCTTTTCGGCGTACTCCATCATGGCCACCTCCGCCGGTGACAGTCCCGCGTTGTGATAGTCCCGGGCGATGAGGACCAGTTCTTCCTCCTCGATGGCGCGGAGGGCCTTCACGCCGTGGGCCAGCCTGCAGTGGGCGGAGCCAAGCGCCTGGGCGGCCGCAAGGGTGACCAACTCGTAGCGGCGCAGATCCATGTTCTGGGTGATGGCGCTGATGAGCGATTGGAACGCCGCGTACGCCTCCGGGTTCACCGCCAGCTCCTTGGTGAACTTGGCGACATAACCGCGGGACCGGAGGTCGTCGTCGTAAATCTTCGCCTTCAGGCCGAACGCCTGGCCTTCGGGAGTGGTGGCGAATATGGACATGGGGGATCCTTCTTCCGGCTGGGACCACCCGCGCTGCACGGCGGCGGGAGCCCTGACAGCGCCGGTGCGGACAAATGCGATATTCCTCCGCGGCCCGCGGCGAGTCAACACATTACCCGGCGTGTTCAACCAACCCCCGCGAGTCGGATCGCCTCGGCGAACGCGGGAAGGCTGCGCTCCACCATTTCCTCGTTGGCGGTCAGCGAGATCCGGAAGAACCCCGGGGTCTCGAACAGGACGCCTGGCAGCACGTACACATTGCGGGTGGCCAGGGACTCGGTGAACGCTTCGTCGTCGGCCGCGGGCGAGTGCACGAAGAGGTAGAACGAGCCCTCCGGCCGGTGCAACCTGTAGCCCATCCCGGTCAGCTCGTCGTACAGCCGGTCCCGCTTGCGCTGCAGCTGCCCGACGTCGATGGTGAATGTTTCCAGCGCGGGCAAGGCGTACTGGAGCAGGGCGTTGGGGTAGATCCAGCCCATGGCAACCTGCAGCGCGCTGCCGATTTCCCGCAGGGCATCGCGGTCCGGCATGGTGGGCGGCAACGCCAGGTAGCCCACACGCTGCCCGGGGGCCAGGTGGGTTTTGCCGTAGGAGTAGGCCAGCAGCGTGTACGGATAGTATTCGGCCGGGCTGTGGAAGCGGGCGCCGTCGTACACAATCCGGTTGTAGGCCTCATCGGACAGAAGGTAGATCCGGCGGCCGTTCCGTTCCGAGGCGAGTTCCAGCATCGCGGCCAGCTTCACCAGCAGTGTCTCGGGGTAGATCCGGCCCGTGGGGTTGTTGGGGCTGTTGACGATCACCACCCTGGTCCGCGGCGTGATGGCGGAGGCAATGGCCATCAGATCCAGATCGAACGACTCGGGGTTGATGCGCACTTTGACCGGGACCAGCCCTGCTTCGGTGATGATCGGCTCGTACAGGAACCACGGCGGCAGGCTGTAAATCACCTCGTCGCCCGGATCGGCCACGGCCTTCATCGCCATGGCGATCGCCGTGAAACCGCCGGTGGTGAGCAGGATGTCCTCCGGCTCGAACGGCATCTCCAAGAGGCGCCGCAGTGACTGGGCCGCGGCAACCTGCGCTTCGGCCCCGTTCGTCTTGTACGCGAACCAGCTTTCATTCCGGGGTTCCAGCTGCTCCCGGAGCGCCGCAACATAGGCCTCCTGCGGCATTTGATGCGGGTTGCCGAGCGTGAAGTCGCAGATGCCGGGATCGTGCTGGCGGCGGGCATGCGCGCTCAGGAATCCCTGCACCCTCAACAACGAGGGAATGGAAGCAACCGCCCTGGCCCGCGCCGGGAAATCCACCCGGCTGGAGAGCTTGGACTCGTAGATGCCGGCCATGAAAGCAACCCCTTTGAAGCAGCATGGAAGTCAGCTCGCTGCTGAGCCAGTGGAGGCTGTGGTGCGATTTATTCTGGCCCTGGACCGCTGCAATGTAAATGGGAATCGGCTTGCCATGGCTAGTGAAGCGGAAGGTCAACACTCGTTTTCGTGTTTTTCGCTACCTGCTGCAACACCCGTAAGGTAGGGGACGGAGTCCTGCACTACTTGTGTGAGGTCCCATCGGTTGACCGGGAACTGGGCTCGATCAACTGCGCATATCGCCCGAACGCGGCTTTTTGCTGCGCCATGCCGCCCCGATCCCAAGGGGCCGGCCAGACCCAGGAGTATCGTTTGCTTCAGATCAACCTTGTTGCCGCCCTGGCCGCACTGCCCCTCCTGCTGGGCCTCGGCACTGCGCCCGCCGCAGCACCGCCCGCCGCAGCACCACCCGCAGCCAAGCCGGCAGCGGAAGTACAGCCGGCGCTCCAGGCCACGACAGTCCAGGAGGCGAAGATGCAGCCCGCGAAGGTCCGCCCGCCCGCCACCAGTTCCTCGGTCAAGGTGGTGGACACCACCGCCGCGATCACCGATCCCGCCTGGTTCAAAAAAGCGTACGACGCCGGGATCCGGCTTTACGTGATGCACTCCACCGCATGGGGTACTTGTGATCCCTGGTACCGGACGCAGGACCAGCTCAAGATGGCGCTCGACGCCGGCCTGAAGATCGCCGTGTACACGCGGGACGCATCCTGCTGGCAGGGCGGCATCAACGCCGCAGGCCCCTACGCCGCGCAGCTGCAGTTCTTCGCCCTGGACGTTGAGCCGGGCAGCCCGCCGGTGACCCGGGCCATGGTGGACGGCGTCCGCAGCATGGGTGTGCGGCCGGTCATCTACAGCGGCAGCGGCATGTGGCCGGACCTGATGGACAACAGCACCGCCTTCTCAGACGTCCCGCTCTGGGACACCAACACCAGCAACCTGAACTACTCAAGCTGGTCCGCCGACTACCTCGCCCCCGCCCCGGTGCAGTACGGCGGCTGGAACACGCCCGGAACCATGCGGATCGGCGTCCAGCAGAAGTTCGAGCACAGCCTCAACGGCGTCCCGGTGGATCTGAACTCCTTCAACGCCGCGTTCCTGAAGTAGAGCCGGCGGCCGGTGCGCCGTCAGCGGCGGCCGGCCGCCCGCCGTCGTGCGGCAAACGCGAACAAGGCGGTGGTTCCCACTGTTGCCAGATACCCGGCCACCACAATCAGTGAGATGCCGCCCCAGAAGTAGCTCGTGGTGCTGCCGCCCTGGCCGGGCACGTACCGGGTGAGCAGGAACGCGGCGGCCACCGCGAACACCAGGCAGATCAGTCCGGGCAGCCGCAGCCACCAGCGCGACGACGCCCAGTGCCCGCCGAAGCCGTCCCACACGTTCCAGGTGTTCCCGGTGCGGATGATCAGCCAGCCGGCCGGGATGACGAAGGCGCCCACCAGCAGGAACGCCGCGATCACGTCGGCCGGGCGGTGCCACTGGTTCACCACGGTGGAAATCCCGGACACGATGGCGAAGCTGCCGCCCGCGAAACCCGCGAACGGCCGCCACCGCGGCGAGGCCATCAGGAACACTGCGGCCGCGGCGGACGCAGCCAGCGTGGTGTGGCCGGAGGGCAGCGAGTTCAGCTCCAGGGTTTCCACGCCCCGGAACGGCCGCTCCGGCAGCAGCGCCTTGAGGACCTGCGTGGCGATGTTCGCGCCGACGCACGCGGCCACGGCAATGCCTGCGGCCCGCCAGCGCTTCCGGATCACCGTGACAAAGAGGACGACGACGGCGGCCACCACCAGCGAGATGGTGGGCAGCCAGTCCAGGAAACGGGTGGCGGCCTTGCCGGCCGGGCCGTGGATGGCCACGGCTTCCACCAGGGCCGATTCGTCAATGTACTGCCCGGTGGTGGTCCGCACGAAGAAGTAGTAGGTGGCGGCCAGGCCGGCCACGCAGGCCAGGGTCGCGAGGAAGCACAACGCAGCCAGCGCCGCTGCGCCACGCACCTGCCCGGCGGGCCGCCGTCGTCGGGAATCTTTAAGGTGAGAACTCATCACCATCAGCGTCCCACAGAATGCTGGGAGCAGTCTGTTGAACCGGCATGCGGAGCCGGCGGCAGGCCAGGCGGGAGGGCACCGTACCGGGGGACGACACTGGCGGGAATCCGGTGCCAAAACAGGTAGCAAATACTCGCGCCCGGCGTCGGCCGTTTTTTCTAAGCTGTGCTTAGCGGCCGCCTGCCGACCCAGCACTAAGCCGGCGACCGTAGCGGATGCCAATGCCGCTGGACGGTGACACGCAGGGCATTGGCATCCGCAAAATACCGTTGACACTGCGGCAGCGGCGGCGCTAGCTTGATCGTATTGTCGGCCTGAACACAGCGGCCGCAATATCACCGCATCACAACTGGTCTCGTCGCCCCCTGCGGGCATTTTGATGTTTGTACATCGGCAGGACAGGTCCGAATGCGTGCCCTCCTGCCACATTTCAGGAGTGCTGCCATGAACCGAACAATGAGGATTTTGTGCCTGCCTGCCACCTTGGCGGTGGCATTGCTCACCGGGGTTTCGGCCCCCGCGTTTGCCGGGAACGACGGCGGGGGAGGGGCCGCAGGGCCGTGGCCCCCTGAGGACACGGACGGGAAGTACGTCTCCGTTCCCGACGAATACTACGAGCCGTACGAGTTTGAGGCCTGCGGCACCACCATCAAGGTGGAAGCGGGCGACGAACGGGAAGTGAAGTACAAGGGCGAGAAGAAGGACAACGGAACCCTGGTGATCAAGTTCCGGGGCGACGCCACGGTTGACCTGACCCGCGTCTCGGACGACGCCACCATTGACGAACTGGACGTCTCCGGCCCGTTCACCATGCGGCTTGCCGAGGACGGCCTGAGCGCCCACCTTTCCGCACGGGGTCCCAGCCTGGTCTTCGCCATGAGCGCGGCTGAGGAGAAGGCCTTCGAGGATGAGGGCCTGCCCAAGGCGTTCTACTTCACGGAGGGACGGCTGGCAGGCAACGTTGTCTACGCCGCCGCCGACCAGAAGGAAGTAGTCTCCGGCGAGATCACGCACAACAGCATCCGGCACGCGAAGGACATCTGCAAGATGCTCGACCGCGCCAAGGATGACGACCACGGGCACCGGTAGCCCGGCGGAAACCAGCTGGCCATCATGCGCTGTTTGCGGCGCGTGGTGGCCGCTTCCTTGAGTACGCTCCGGGGCCAAAAACGAGTAGCAGGTACTCACGCGGCGCCGGTGCGCGGTCCCTAGGATTTTACTAACGGCCGGGTTGCGGACCGGCCGCCCCGCAGCTTTTCCTGCGGATCATTGCAGGAAAAGCGCGCCCGGGGCTCCTTGAGCTGGGCCGGCGGCGACGAGTCTCATAAACGTGAAGCTCGCCCCCAGTCGCCGTCGGCCCTACCAGGGAACTGCGCGAAACTCCCGTGTCAGATGTGGCCGGTAGAGTGAAAACATGCCCGCCGACGCACCACGCCCGCCCATTCTTCTTCCCTCCGTGGAGCAGTTGCTGGCGGACGCGCACGTGGTGAGCCTGCCCATGCGCGTGAAGTTCCGGGGCATCACCCGGCGCGAGGTCCTCTTGCTGGACGGCCCGCTCGGCTGGGGTGAATTCTGCCCCTTCCCCGAATACGACGACGCCGAAGCCTCCCGCTGGCTCGCCTCCGCCGTCGAGTCCGGCTGGCAGGGGTTTCCGTCTCCCGTCCGTACGGTGATTCCGGTCAACGCCACCGTTCCCGCTGTCGCCGCGGACCGTGTCCCGGAGGTCCTGGCACGCTTCGGCCGGGTGGACGCCGTCAAGGTCAAAGTGGCCGAACGCGGCCAGACACTCGACGACGACGCCGCCCGGGTTGCCGCCGTCCGCAGCGCCCTCCCGGACGCCGCCCTCCGGGTGGACGCCAACGGAGGCTGGGACGTGCCCGCGGCCGTCGAGGCACTGACCCGGCTGTCCGCCGTCGGGCTTGAATACGCCGAGCAGCCGGTGCCGGACATCGCCGGCCTGGCCGAAGTGCGCCGCCGGCTGCGGGAAGCCGGCACCCCGGTGCTGATCGCCGCGGACGAGAGCGTGCGCAAGGAATCCGATCCCCTGAAGGTGGCGCGGGCCGGTGCGGCGGACCTGATCGTGGTGAAGGTGGCGCCGCTCGGGGGAGTGCGGCGCGCCCTGGACATCGTGGCGCAGGCCGGGCTGCCCGCCGTCGTGAGCTCCGCGCTGGACACCTCGGTGGGCATCCGCGCCGGACTGGCACTGGCGGCTTCCCTGCCGGAACTGCCGTATGCGTGCGGGCTGGGAACGGTGTCGCTGTTTGAATCGGACATCACGCTGGATCCGCTCGTAGCCGACGACGGCGCCATCCGGGTCCGCGCCGCCGCCGCCGACGCGGGGCTGCTGGAACGCTACGCCGCTGCTCCGGACCGCCGGGACTGGTGGCTGGACCGCCTCCGCCGCGTCCACGCCAGGCTCGCTCCATCGACTGCTCCGTAACTGCCCTATTGAGGCCCGAAAACAGCGCGTACGGAGCAGTCGATCGGCTGTTCACCGGATCTTTACCTGACAGACAGCTACCGGTTGGTATCGGCTGGCAGGGTGGGCGGGACCGCATCGAATTCCCTGGAAGGCCCCCATGTCTGAAACGACCGGACGCAAGTTTGCCCTGCTCCCCATGCTTGGCCACTCCAAAGGCAAGCGCAGCCCCGTCACCTGTGCGCTGAAGTGCGACAACGCCTGCTCGGGCGAAGTCTGCAACACAAGCTCCAACAGCTACTTCCGCGACATCGCCTCTGCCACCATGTCCCGCCGCGCCGCCCTCGGCTTCGGCGCCGCCGGCGCGCTCGCCGTCGTACTCGGCAGTGCCGTGACGTCTTCCGGAACTGCAGTGGCCGACGGCGGAACCGGCCTCGCCGCCGCAGCGAAGGACGGCTTCGGCAAGTCCAAGCTGCAGTTCACCGCGATCCCGTCCATCGCCGCGGACGTGGACAAAATGACCGTGCCCGCAGGGTTCACCTGGCAGCCGGTCATCCGCTGGGGCGACCCCATTTTCAACACGGCGCCGGACTTCGACATCAACAAGCAGACGGCCAAGGCCCAGGAGCAGCAGTTCGGTTACAACAACGACTACTCCGACATCCTGGAGATCCCCGGCAGCAAGGGCCGCCGCGCCGTCCTGTTCGCGAACCACGAGTACACCAACGACGCGATCATGTTCCCGGCCACCATGCCGGCAGCCGACGTGCGCGCCGTGGGCCAGGCCGCGCACGGCCTCACCGTGGTGGAGCTGGAGCGGACGAACAAGAACAAGCCGTGGAGCTACGTCAAGGGCGCCGGCCTCAACCGCCGCTACCTGAACAGCACGGTCTACGAACTCACCGGTCCCGCCGCGGGCTCCTCGCTGGTCAAGACCAAGGACGACAACGCGGGCCGCTGGATCAAGGGCACCCTGGGCAACTGCGCCGGCGGAACCACCCCCTGGGGCACCATCCTCTCCGGCGAAGAGAACTTCAACGGCTACTTCGTCGCCCCGGGCACCTCCGAGTACGACAAGCGCTACGGCCTGACCAACAAGCCGACGGCCCGCCAGTGGGAACTCGACGATCCCCGCTTCAACACCAACACCCTCGGTTACGAGAACGAGGCCAACCGCTTCGGCTGGATCGTGGAAGTTGACCCGTTCGACCCCACCTCCACGCCGAAGAAGCACTCCTCCCTGGGCCGCTTCAAGCACGAGGGCGCCAACGTGATCGTGGCCGAGTCCGGCCATGTGGTGGCCTACTCCGGCGACGACGAGCGCTTCGACTACCTGTACAAGTTCGTCTCCAAGGACAAGTACCGCGAGGGGGACCGCAAGCACAACATGACGCTGCTCTCCGCCGGCAACCTCTACGTGGCCAAGTTCACCGGCAACTCGCCGGCGGCTGAGATCACCGGCACCGGCGCTGTCCCGGCCGACGGCGCGTTCGACGGCACCGGCGAATGGCTGCCTCTGGTTGAGAACGGCGTTTCGAAGGTTGACGGCATGTCCGTGGAACAGGTCCTCGTGTACACCCGCGTCGCCGCGGACAAGGTTGGCCCCACCAAGATGGACCGCTGCGAGGACGTGCAGCCCAGCCTGCACACCGGCAAGGTCTACGTGGCCTGCACCAACAACTCGGACCGCGGCAAGGTGGGCAAGGAAGGCGCCACCGAGATCAACCCGCGCAACGCCAACCGCGACGGCCACATCGTGGAAATCACCGAAACCGGGGACCAGACCTCCACCAAGTTCACCTGGAACCTGCTCATGGTCTGCGGCGATCCGGCCCAGGGCGACGTCACCTACTTCTCCGGCTTCCCGGTGGACCAGGTCTCCCCGATTTCCTGCCCGGACAACCTCGCGTTCGACTCCGTGGGCAACCTCTGGATCTCCACCGACGGCGCCCCCTCCGGCATCGGCCGCGCGGACGGCCTGTTCAAGGTGACCCTCGACGGCGCCGAGCGCGGCAAGGTGGAGCAGTTCCTGGCCGTGCCGCGCGACGGCGAGACCTGCGGACCGATCATCCACGACGACGAGCGCACCGTCTTCGTCTCCGTGCAGCACCCGGGTGAGGACGGCACGTTCGACGCGCCCAACTCGTTCTTCCCGGACTACGTTCCGGCAGGCACGACGCCGGCACGCGGCCAGGCGCGCGCCCCGCGCCCGTCCGTGGTCCAGGTCTTCCGCACGGACGCCTAGCTCCAGCTAGTTCCGACCCTCTCTCACTTTTGGTGGGTTTTTCCGGGACGCTCTCTCACTTTTGGTGGGTCTTTTCGGAACGCTCTCTCACTTTTGGTGGGTTTTTTCGGGACGCTCTCTCACTTTTCCGGCCGCATGGCCGGGAGGTGAGAGAGCGTTTCTTTTTGGGCGGCAGGAGGTGAGAGAGCGGCCCGGATTTAAGTGCAGGAAGTGAGAGAGCGTCGGAAGGGGCCGGGACTGATAATTTTGAGTTTGTGAATAATCCGGCCGAGATGGTTGTCCCCAGAGTCCAGGCAGCCATTGCCCAAGCGTTCGGCGAAGAGTTCCGTGACACCGATCCGGTGGTCCGGCCGTCCCAGTTCGCAGACATCCAGATCAACGCCGCCATGGCTCTCGCCAAAAAGGTCGGCCTGCCGCCCCGCGACGCCGCCGCCAGGATCGTGGAGGCGCTGGAACTCGACGGACTCTGCACCGGCGTCGAAATCTCCGGACCCGGTTTCATCAACCTCACGTTCGACGGCACCTGGATCGAGGAACTCCTCAACGTCCAGGCTTCTCAGCCGCAAGGCGGGCCGGAAACGCAAGCCCGTCGCGTCGTCGTCGACTATTCCTCCCCAAACGTCGCGAAGGAAATGCACGTTGGGCACCTCCGCACCACCGTGGTGGGGGACAGCCTGGTGCGTGTCCTCGAGGCGCTGGGGCACACGGTGATCCGGCAGAACCACATCGGGGACTGGGGCACGCCGTTCGGCATGCTCATTGAGCACTGGCTGGAGGTCGGCGAGGATTCGCCTGAGGCCGCGCTGCTGGTGGAGGATCCCAGCGCGTTCTACCAGGCGGCCCGGGCAAAGTTCGACGCGTCTGATTCCGGGCCGGAGAGTTTCGCGACACGCGCCCGCCTCCGCGTGGTGTCGCTGCAGTCGGCGCACGAGGAGACGCTGGAGGTGTGGCAGCGGCTCGTGGACCACTCGAAGGGCTACTTCAACGCGATCTACGCCAAGTTGGGGGTCAGCCTCGAGGACGAGCACATCGCCGGCGAGAGTTCCTACGATCCCCATTTAGCACAGCTGTGCCAGGAACTGGAAGAGCGCGGTCTGGCCCGGATTAGCGAGGGTGCGCTCTGCACGTTCCCCGCAGGGTTCACGGGCCGGGACGGTGAGCCGCTGCCGCTGATCATCCGAAAATCCGACGGCGGCTACGGGTACGCCACCACCGACCTTGCCACCATCCGGTACCGGGTCCGGGAACTCCATGCCGACCGGATCCTGTACGTGGTGGGCGCCCCGCAGAACGTCCACCTGCGGATGGTGTTTGAATCCGCGCGCGAGGCCGGGTGGCTGCCGGATGCGGTGGAGGCGACCCATGTGCAGATCGGCAACGTGCTGGGCGAGGACGGGAAGATCCTGAAGTCGCGCTCGGGCACTCCGGTGAAGCTCATGGCGCTGCTGGACGAGGCCGTGGACCGCGCCCGCGCCGTGGTGGACGCGAGCCGCCCGGAGCTCTCGGAAGAGGAGCGCGCGGTGACCGCCCGGCAGGTGGGCATCGGCGCCGTGAAGTACGCCGACCTCTCCACGGGCCACGACACCGAGTATGTATTCGACTTCGATCGGATGCTGGCCCTCAGCGGCAACACCGGCCCGTATGTGCAGTACGCCGCCGCGCGGATCCGCTCCATCCTGCGCAAAGCCGGGGACGGCGGGGCCGTGCCGACGGCGGCGGACCCAACGGCGGTGGCGCTGGCTGCAGCGGGGGAGCCGACGGCGGTGGCGAGGATCGCCGTCGTCGAACCTGCCGAGCGCGCCCTGGCGCTCCACCTGCTGGAGTACGGCGCCACCCTTCGCAGGGTGGGGGAACTGCTGGAGCCGCACCGGCTGTGTGCGTATCTGTTCGAGCTCTCGCAGCTGTTCACGACGTTCTATGACCAGTGCCCGGTGCTGAAAGCGGACGATTCGGTCCGCGAGTCGCGGCTCGCGCTGTGCGCACTCGTCCTCCACAGGCTCTCCGAAGGCCTGGACCTGCTGGGCATCGAGACGCCGGAGAACATGTAGCCGCCTCGGCCTGCGCTCTGGCCCCGAACGCTCTCTCACTTTCCGACGGTTCTACCCCGAACGCTCTCTCACTTTCCGACGGTTCTACCCCCAACGCTCTCTCACTTTCCGACGGTTCTACCCCCAACGCTCTCTCACTTTCCGACGGTTCTACCCCCAACGCTCTCTCACTTCCTGACGGTCAGCCCGCAAGAGGTGAGAGAGCGTTTGTCGTTTCTGCGCAGGAAGTGAGAGAACGTCCGGAAATGGGCGGCAGAGAGTGAGAGGGCGTCCGGAAATGGGCGGCAGGAAGTGAGAGGGCGTCGCATTTGGGGGCGGCGCGATGTGATGCTTGACACGTGTTAGGTCGTTCATCTACAGTTCCTAACACGTGTTAGGAAGGAAAATGACATGACCGGAGCCACAAACGGGCACCTGCGGGAAATCACCCGCCGTACCGCCCTTGGTGCCCTCGGCGCGGGAATCGTCGGAGCAACCGTGGCGTCGTGGCCGCGGCTCTCCGGAACGGACATTCCGGGCCGCGGGGACAACAGCCTCAGCATCGCCATCATGGGCACCGCCGCGGACGCCGCCGCCCGCCAGCGCGCCATCGACGCCTTCACCCGCCTCCACCCGGAGATCAAGGTCAAGGTCCAGGCCATCCAGGCCGTCGACTGGAAAGATTTCTTCACCAAGATCCTCACCATGGTGGCAGCGGGCACCCCGCCGGATGTGGTCTACGTGGCCACCGAAGGCGCCCAACTCTTCGCGGAAAAGCTCGCCCACCCGCTTGACGAGTACGTTCGCCGCGACGCCGCGGACATGAGGGAGTTCTTCGATGACGTGCACCCCAGCCTCGTCGAGGCCTTCATGTACAAGGGCAGCCTGTACCAGCTCCCCATGGACTGGAACGCCGCCAACATGTACTACAACACCACCGCGTTCGCGCAGGCCGGACTGGAGCGCCCGGCGGACGACTGGACCCACGTGGACTTCCGCAACAGCCTCGCCGCCATGCGGAAGGCCCGGACCTCGGACTTCACGCCGTACTACTGGACCAACCGGCTCTTCGGCGGCGTGGTGCCCTGGCTCTACGCCAACGACACCAGCTTCCTGAAGGAAACCCGGTCCACGGGCGGGGAGTGGCTCTGGGACGGCTTCTACGCCAATGATCCCTCCCGCAGCCTCCGCTCCGGCGGGTACCAGTGGCTGGAGCCCAACGCGAATGACGACCGCGTGTTCGAATCCTTCGACTACCTTCGCGGGCTGGTCAAGGACGGGCTCGGCGTCCGCCCGGAGGAAGGCGGCGGCAGCTCCCTGGTGGGACTGTTCGCTTCCAACCGCATCGGAACCACGCCGGCCGGCGGCTACTGGGTGCAGGGCCTCCACGAGGCGGGGATGGGCGCGAACGACTTCGACGTCCAGTTCTTCCCGCGGTGGAAGACCCAGCGCCACCAGTTCGGCACCGCCGGCTACGCGATCATGAAGACCGCCAAGGACAAGGATGCCGCCTGGGAATGGATCAAGTTCAGCTCCAGCCGCGAGGCCATGGAACTGATCTTCCCCAACCCGATTACGACGCCGGCCCGCCGCTCCATGGTCAACGAGCAGCTTTACGCCGGCAAGGGACCCGCCCACTGGAAGGTCTTTTACGACACCCTGGACCGGTTCCCCACCACTGGCCCCATTCCGGCGCCACCGCAGCAGGCCGCCGTCGAAACGGCCCTGATGAAGAACGTATCGCTCGCCGTCAGCGGCGACGAACGCCAGCTGAAGCAGGCGCTCTCGTCCATGCAGCGCGACCTTGAACTGGCCCTGAGGAGGCAGTCATGAGCACCACCAGTCCGCACCGGGAGCGGCCGAAGCGGACCGCCCGGCCGGCCGCAAAGGCACCCGCCACTCCGGGTGCCGGCCGATCCGCCGGGTCCGCCACAGCTGTTTCCGCCAGGCACAGCCAGCGCTGGCTCGCCTGGATCTTTCTGGCCCCCACCATCCTGGGCATGGGCCTGTTCACCCTGATCCCGATCGTGGCGTCCGTGGTCCTTGCCTTCTTCCGCTGGGACATCATCTCGGCGCCCACCTTCGTGGGCTTCGACAACTTCGCCGAAGTGGTCCAGGATCCCACCGTCCGGGTCTCCTTCCTGAACACCATCGTGTTCGTGGTGGTGGCCGTGGCCTTCCAGTTGGGGCTCGCCCTGGCGCTGGCCATCATGGTGCAGGAAAAGATGCCTGCCTGGCTGCGCGTGTTCTTCCGTTCGGCCTTCTTCTTCCCGCTGATCCTGTCCGCGGCCTCGGTGTCCATCTTCATGCGGTACCTCTTCAACGAACAGTTCGGCGTGGTCAACTGGTTCCTGTCCCTCGTGGGCATCCCCGCGGTGCCGTGGCTGACAACGCCCGGCGGATCCGCCGCCGTCGTAATCCTTGTGTACGTGTGGCAGAACTTCGGCTTCTCGTTCCTGCTGTTCATCGGCGGCCTGGCTTCCATTCCCGTGGAGACCTACGAAGCGGCATCGATCGACGGCGCCACCGGCTGGCGCAAGCACCTGCACGTGACGCTGCCCCTGCTCAGCCCCACCACGCTGGTGGCCTCGGTCATGGCCATCATCAGCGCCCTGCAGGTGTTCGACCAGCCGTATGTGCTGACCCGCGGCGGCCCCGGCGACTCCACCCGCACCGCTGTCATGGTGATCTTCGAATCGGCGTTCCAGCGGCTGGAGTTCGGCCAGGCGTCGGCCATCGGCGTGCTGCTCACCCTGATCATCATGGCCATCACGGCCGCGCAATTCCGGCTCAGCAAACGATTCGTCTTCTACCAGTAAGGCCAGCCATGACAACCACAACAGACCACGGCCTGGCCGGACATTCACCCCGGCTGTCCGAAGGCCTCCCGGAAACGTCACCCAACCGGCGCCGGTTCAACTGGACCTTCGCCGTCCGGGTCCTCCTCCTGCTGATCGCGGCCGCCCTGACGCTGGGCCCGGTGCTCTGGACCCTTTCCACGTCGCTGCGGTCACCGTCGGAATCCTTCAAGCTGCCGCCGTCGTTCATCCCCTGGAATCCCGACTTCACCTCCTACGGCGAAGTATTCCAGCAACTGAATATCTTCCTGCTGGTCCTGAACAGCGCCCTGGTGACCGGCCTGATCGCGGTGGGCCAGATGGTCTCGGCGGCGCTGGCCGGATACGCGTTCGCACACCTGAAGTTCCGCGGCCGCGGCGCACTCTTCTCGATTGTGCTGGCCACGATGATGGTGCCGGTGCAGGTCACCATCGTGCCTGTCTTTATGCTGATCCGCGGCATGGGACTTTCGGACACTCTGCTGGCGCTGATTCTTCCGGCCATCCCGACGGCGTTCGGCACCTTCCTGATGCGCCAGTACTTCATGGGGCTTCCGGCCGAGCTGGCCGAGGCCGCCGCGATCGACGGCGCCAGCCCGTGGCGTACATTCCGTTCCGTGTATGCACCGCTGGCGATGCCCGGCTTGGCGATCGTGGGGATCCTCGCGTTCAACTTCCACTGGAACGAATTCTTCCGCCCGCTCATCCTGACCATCTCCGAGCAGAACTTCACGCTCCCGCTGGGCCTCGTCTCGCTCCAGGGCAACCTGGGAACCGGCAGCATCTCCGTGGTGCTCGCGGGCGTGGTCCTGTCCATGATCCCCGCGCTGGTGGTCTTTATGTTCGGCCAGCGCGCACTGCAGGACGGCCTCACTGCCGGCACCGGCAAATAATCCACTCACCGAAAGGCCCGCCATGCCCTCCCCGGACCTCGCCGCCGTCCACTTCGACGACGTCGCCGCCTCCCACCCCGACCCCGCCTTCCCGCGGTTCCACCCACGACCCGCGCAGGGCTGGATCAACGACCCCAACGGCATCAGCTACATCAACGGCCGCTACCACGTGTTCTTCCAGTACAACCCGGACTCCGCCCGGCACCACCGGATCGCCTGGGGCCACGTGAGCTCCGCCGACCTGGTGCGCTGGGAGGAGCACCCGGTGGCGCTGCGCCCCCAGCCCGGCGGTCCGGATGAGTACGGGTGCTGGACCGGTGTGGTGACGGACGACGGCGGTGTTCCCACCGCTGCGTACTCGGGCGTCCGCGGCGACGGGGGCCACTCACAGGTGGTCATCGCCCGCGGCTCTTCGGACCTGGTCCACTGGGAGCAGACCGGCCACGTGGCGGCCACCATGCCCGCCGACGGGCAGGTCACCGCGGTGCGCGATCCGTTCATCTTCCGGTTCAACGGCAAGCGGTACGCCATGCAGGGTGCCGGCCTGGCCAGCGGGCACGCCGCGTTGCTGCTGTACACGGTGGAGGACATGTCCGACTGGAAGTACCAGGGCATCTGGCTGACCTCGGAGAACCCCGTGGCTGCCGGATCCACGCCGGCCGAGATCTGGGAATGCCCGCAGCTGGTCCGGGTGCCGGACAATGCCGGTAGTGCCGGGCCTGCCGGCGACTCCGGAACCTGGCTCATGATGTTCTCGCTCTGGCTCTCCGGCGATGCGCACGAACACGCCAACGGCGTGGGCCACCTGGTCGGTTCCCTGACCGAGGACCCGGAGACCGGGCTGCCCGTGTTCACGCCCCGCGGCGGCGGAAAGTCGGACCTGGGCCGCGACTTCTACGCTCCGCAGGTGGTAGCGCTGGAGGACCGTGCCCTGCTGTGGGGCTGGGCCAATGAAGGCCCGGGCCGCGACGGACGCCGCGGCCGCAGCCAGGACGACATCGACGCAGCCGGCTGGGCAGGCGTCCTGACCTTCCCGCGCGAGCTCTCCGTGGTGGACGGCGCCCTTGCCGTCAGCCCCGCCCCTGAAATCGAGGCCTACCGCGGAGCGATGCTGGCCAGCGCTGCCGAAGGGACCGTTGTGCTGCCGCCCTTTGCCGAAGCCGTGGTGACCGGTGCCGCAGCTGCGGGCGGCGGGGACACCGCCGTCGAACTCCTGCTGGTGGGCGGCGGCACGCGGCAGACAGTGTTCAGCGGAACCGTCGATCCGGGGGAGGAGCTGCGGGTCTTCGTCGATGCCTCGCTGGTGGAGGTGTACCGGGCCGGTTCCGTGGCTACGACCCTGCGCGCCTACCCGTCGGCCGGGGAAGAATGGCAGCTGCACCTTCCGGCCGGTGCGACGGCGGAGGCCTGGGAGCTGAGCCAGCCCTCTTAGGGCCGGGACTTAGCGCCCGGCCGGGGCTTAGCGCCCGGCCGGGACAGGTCCAGTGGAATCCCGGACCACCAGGCGGCAGGGCACCATCGTCACGCCGCCGGTACCAGGGCCAGTATCGGTGGCGGCACCGGCGGCGGCGCCGGGAGCTGTGCCGCCGTCGTCGTTCTTTCCGTTCGGGGCGGACCCCACCTCGGCGAGCAGCGCCGTCATGGCCTCCGCGCCCATCTCCCGGAGCGGCAGGGCCATGGTGCTGAGTGCGGGCACCATGGTTTTGGCGATGCGGAACTCGTCGTCGTAACCCATGACCGACACATCCTGCGGGATGCTGAGGCCCAGCCGGTAGCAGGCGAGAACGACGCCGATGGCCAGACGGTCGTTGGCACACAGGATCGCGGTGGGGCGGCTGGAAGGGTCCACGCCATCGAGGAGTTTCATGGCGCCGTGGAATCCGGCGTCGGTGTCCCAGCCCACCTGGATGACCCGGTCCTCGTTCACGGGGATGCCGGCGCTGCCGAAGGCCTCGCGGTAGCCGTCGATCCGGCGGGGCGCCGCGGGGGTGAGGGAATCGCCGGCGAGGAACGCGATGTCCCGGTGTCCCAGGGACATGACGTGCGCGGCGGCTTCCCGCCCGCCGCGGACCTCGTCCGGGATGACTGCCGGGAGGCCGGCTTCGGGCCGGTCGTCAAAGCAGTTGGCCAGGATCGACGGGACTCGCGCCATATTCGGCGGCACGTGCAGGGGACGCAGGCCCACGGTGACGTACATCAGACCGTCCACCTGGCGGTCCAGCAGGGTTTCCACGGCGCTTTCGTCCCGGGACTCGTCAAGCTCCGTGTCCATCACGATGGTCACAAAGCCGTGCGACCGTGCCACGGCGTCCGCCCCGGCGATGATGTTGCCGTCGAACGGGCTGGTGACCACCTGGTCCGACACGATGCCGATGACCCGCGACTGCTGATTGCGCAGGCTCAGGGCGATCTTGTTGGGTGAGTAGTTGAGCGCGGCAGCGGCGTCCCGGATGCGCTGCTGGCTTTCGAGGGCCACGTTGCCGTCGCCGCGCCCGTTGAGCACGAGCGACACAGCGCTGCGCGAGACCCCCGCCAGCTTGGCGACGTCGAGTGCGGTGGCCTTGCGGTTCATGGGCTGATCCTCCGGAAGTGAAATCACTGCTTTGCTGCAGTTTACCTAACTCGTGTGAGCTGGTGTGCGGCGTGCGATCCTCTCTCACTTCCCATCGCTTTTCCTGCGACGCTCTCTCACTTGTTTCGGGGTTTTGCCGCACGCTCTCTCACTTCGTCGAAGAAAGTGAGAGAGCGTCGGGGGTTGGGGCGGCAGGAAGTGAGAGAGCGTCGGGGGTTGGGGCGGCAGGAGGTGAGAGAGCGTCGGGGGTTGGGGCGGCAGGAGGTGAGAGAGCGTCGGGGGTTGGGGCGGCAGGAGGTGAGAGAGCGTCGGGGGTTGGGGCGGCAGGAGGTGAGAGAGCGTCGGGGGTTGATGGGAGACTGGATTGGTGACTTCTGAGAACCCGCCGGACCCGCTCAACTCCTACGCCGCCGCAGAGGATGCCCCCCTCTCCGAAGGCGAGCCCACCGGCGCGCCGGGCGAGCCCGCAGGCACCGCCACCGAATCGGCAGCAGGCATCCCCACCGCGATCGAGGCCGCCAGGGTCGCCGTCAAAACCCTGCTCGACGGCGGCGTCCGGTATGTCGTGGTCTCGCCGGGTTCCCGTTCGGCCCCCATGGCCTATGCCCTCGCGGAGGCCGACGCCGCCGGCCGGGTGGAGCTCCTGGTCCGGATCGACGAGCGCTCGGCCGGGTTCACGGCCCTTGGCCTGGCCCTGTCCACGGGAGCGCCGGTTGCCGTGCTCACCACGTCCGGCACCGCCGTCGGGAACCTGATGCCGGCCGTGATGGAGGCCAACCATGCCGCTGTTCCGCTGGTGGTGCTCTCCGCGGACCGGCCCGACGAGCTGCGGGGGACCGGCGCCAACCAGACCACCGTCCAGCTGGACCTCTTCGGCGAGCACGTCCGGTTCGCCGTCGACGTTCCCGCCGGAACGGACCCGCAACGCGCAGTGGAAACCGCCCTGAGCGCCGCCACGGGGGTGTTCGAGGACACCCCGCCCGGGCCCGTGCAGCTGAACCTGGCCTTCCGTGATCCGCTGGTCCCGGCGTCCGGCGACCACCTCCCGGAGGCAGCAGGGCGGAGGACCTGGCAGATCGGCCGCGGCCCGGAGCCGCTCACCCTCCCGCCAGCGCCGGGCACGCTGGAGGAGCGCCGCACGGTGGTGCTGGCAGGGCACGACGCCGGGCCCGTCGCCGAGGCGTTCGCCCGCGCCCACGGCCTGCCGCTGCTGGCCGAGCCGTCGTCGAACTCGCGCTTCGGCCCCAACGCCATAGGCCCGTATCGGCTGCTGCTGGAGCACTTCGGCCCGGATTCCGCCCAGCCGATCGAGCGAGTCGTCCTGTTCGGCCGGCCAACCCTGTCCCGTCCCGTGGCGCAGCTGCTGGGCCGCGCCGACGTGCCCTCGGCCCTGTACCAGCCGGTCCCCGTGGCCTGGTACGAGCCGGGCCGCCGGACCGAGCTCCCCCTGGACAACCTCAGCGACCTCGCCGACTTCTCCGGCCGCGGCTCCTCGGCGTGGCTGGACGCCTGGCTGCTGGCCGGTGCCGCCGCCCAGCATGCGCTCGACCGCGTGTTGTCCGGCGAACCGGCACTGACGGGTCCGGCCGTGGGCGCACTGGTATGGCAGCACACGCGCGGGCAGCTGATGCTGGGGTCCTCCAACGGCATCCGCGACGTGGACCTCGCCGGCCAGCCCGCCCCCGAACCGCACGCCACCGTCTTCGCCAACCGCGGCCTCGCCGGGATCGACGGCACCATCTCCACCGCGACGGGCATCGCGTGGGGCGGCCGGCAGGAAACCACCCTGCTGGTTGGCGACGTCACCTTCCTGCACGACGCCGGCGGCCTCCTCCTGGGCTTCGCCGAGAACGATCCGCTGCTGCGCATCGTGGTCCTCAACGACGCCGGCGGCGCCATCTTCAACCTCCTGGAACACGGCGCCGTGCAGGAGTCCGGAACCTACGGGAACGCCGTCGAACGGCTCTTCGGCACCCCCCACACGGTGGACATCGCGGCACTCGCCGCAGCGTACGGCGTCGAACATTGCCCGGTAAGTACGACGGCGGCACTCGCCGATGCGCTCGACGCACCGCGGCAGGGACGCAGCATCATTGAAGTCCGCACGGACCGGCAGGGCCTCAGGGAGCTGCACGCGCGCATCAAGGCAGCGGTAGGGGAAGCAGCGCGGGGCGCGCTGGGGTAGCTGCGACACGCTGCCTGCCTGGCGACGCGCAAACGGTGCGGGGACGCCCGGATACCCTTGTCCCCGGACCGTATGCGCGTCCGCCCGCCGCCACCGTGTCCTAAGGCGTTGTGCACATAGCCCCAGCCCGGCCTTACATCGTCGGCCCAGGCCGTGAGAACTTCGGGACATGACCGCGCTTCCGAAATTGGTACTGGCCAAGGACCTATCACTCCTCGGCCGCAGCCCCCGTCCGCTCTCGGCGGCTGCCAAAGCGGGCCGCCTTATACGGATCCGCCACGGAGTGTACGTTGACGCCGAGCAATGGAAGAGCCTCGAAACGTGGCAGCAGTACATGCTCAGGATCGAGGCTGGCGCCGAAACCTGCGAGGCTCCCACGGTCTTCTCGCATCATTCAGGGGCTTCCGTATGGGGGATTCCCACTATTTTGCGAGGCCAGCCGGTGCACGCGCTGACCACCTTCCGGGGCGGCGGCCGGTCGCGTGCCGGAATCCGCCGGCATGTGGCAGACCCCGCCACAATAGATGCCCAGGAGCTCGACGGCCTCCTCGTCACGTCCCGCGTGACCACGGTGCTGGACCTCGCCGCCTTTGTGCCGTTCGCCGAATCGATTGTTCCGCTGGACCACGTCCTGAAGGCCGACATGCATCGGGGACTCCCGGCGCTCACCAAGTCGGGGCTCCTGGATGCCTTGCCAGGGCGCTACTCTGCGGCCGCGGAGAGGCGGGTCAGGGCGGCCATTGAGTTTGCCGACCCGAAATCCGGTTCGGCCGGCGAGTCCTACAGCAGGGGGCTGATTCAAGTGGCCGGGTTTGCCGCTCCCGCCCTGCAGTATGAGATCCGAAACTCAACGCGCCTGGTGGGGTATTCCGACTTCTACTGGGATGACATCCGTGCCGTGGGGGAGTTCGACGGCGTCGCCAAGTACCAGCGGGATGAATTCCTCCGAGGCAGGACGCCCGGTCAAGTGGTTGTGGAGGAGAAGATGCGCGAGGACTGCATTCGGGCAACCGGGCGCAACGTCGTTCGGTGGGTGTGGGCGGATCTGTGGAAGGCAGGCGAGCTGGAACGGAAGCTGGCGGCGGCCGGGGTGCCCCGCCGTCGGACGCGCTATCCGAGGCGGGACGCAGAAACGGTCCGGGGACACTCGGATGTGAGCGTCGCCGGACCGTCTGCGCGTCGTGAGTGAGAAACCTACTCCGAGATGTCGATGTGCGTCGGGTCCAGCACGCGCTTCAGGAATTCCTTGGTGCGGGACTGGGTGGGGGCGCTGATGACCTGCTCGGCAACGCCCTCCTCCACCACCACGCCGCCGTCCATGAACACCACGCGGTCGGCCACTTCGCGGGCGAAGCCCATCTCGTGGGTCACCACCAGCATGGTCATGCCCTCCTTGGCCAGGTTCCGCATGACGGACAGGACATCGCCCACGGTTTCCGGGTCCAGGGCCGAAGTGGGCTCGTCGAACAGCATGAGCTCAGGGTCCATGCTCAACGCCCGGGCAATGGCCACGCGCTGCTGCTGGCCGCCGGAGAGCTGGTCCGGGAAGCGGTCGGAGAGGTGGCCCAGGCCCACGCGTTCCAGGTTGGCGTGCGCCACCTTGTCCGCCTCCGCCTGCCCGCGCTTGAGCACCTTGGTCTGCGCGATGGTGCAGTTCTGCAGGGCGTTCAGGTGCGGGAACAGGTTGAACTGCTGGAACACCATGCCCACCTTGCGGCGCATCCTGTCGATGTCCACGTCCGGGTCGGTGGCCTCGAAGCCGCCTACGTGGATGGTGCCCTCGTTGGGCTGCTCCAGGAGGTTCACGCAGCGCAGCAGGGTGGACTTGCCGGAGCCGGACGGGCCGATCAGGCAGACAACCTCGCCGGGAGCAACCTCCAGGCTGATGCCTTTGAGGACTTCGTTGGAGCCGTAGGATTTGCGGAGGTCCTTGAGGGAAACTCCGGCGGCCTGCACGGATCCGCTGGCGCCGGCGGCACCGCGGGAGTTGTGTACGACGTCGTTCATGACTGTCCTGCCTATCGCTTCGTCCGCGCGGAGCGGCTTTCGAACTTCCGGGCCAAAAGGCTCAGCGGGATGGTGATCACCAGGTAGAAGGCACCCGCCACGAGGAGCGGGGTGAGCCCTGCGCCCAGGCTGGAGATGCCGTCGCGGCCGAACTTGGTGAGCTCGTACTGCGAGGCGGTCAGGCCCAGCACGTAGATCAGCGAGGAGTCCTTGGTCAGGAGGATGACCTCGTTGGTCAGCGGCGGCAGCACAATCCGGAAGGCCTGCGGGATCACGATGGACACCATGGCCCGCCACTGCGGCATGCCAAGCGACCGGGCGGCTTCGAGCTGCCCCTTGGGCACCGCCTGCAGGCCGGCGCGGAGCGTTTCTGCGATGTAGGCCGCGGCCACCATGCCCAGCGAAATCATCACCACGACGGTCACGTTCCACTGCACGCCGAAGGCCAGCGGAACACCGTAGCCGAAGGCGATGAACACCAGAAGGGCGGGAATGCCGCGGAAGAACTCGATGTAGCCGGTGGCGATCCAGCGGTAGAGCGGGAAGCTGGAGAGCTTCATGAGGGCCAGGAGCAGGCCGCCGGACAGGCCCACGATGAAGCCCAGGGCCGTGTAGATCAGGGTATTCTTCAGGCCCACAAGGAAGATGTCCGGGAACATCGGGCCGATCTTGGCGAAGTTGAAGACGCTGGTGCCGATGGTTTTCCAGTCCGTGGCCAGAATCAGAGCGGCCACAGCCACAACGAAGATTCCGGCCTGGACGTAGAGGCTGACTTTGGCTCGTTGACGTGCGGTCATTGCCATGGTGTTCTCACATTCGTTTTGCGCAGTTGAGGCCCCGTACGGACTCTCGTCCAGCGGTACGGGGCCTCAACTATGTCGGTCTCAGGCCGGGGTGCTACTTGGCGGCTTCGCCGAACCAAGTGGTCTCGTACTTCTTCAGGGAGCCGTCATCGGTCAGGCGCTTGAGCGTGGCGTTGACCTGGTCAGCCATGGCGGTGTTGCCCTTTTTGATGGAGATGCCCAGCTTCTCGCCCGTGGCGTAGTTCTCCACGCGCTTGTACTTGGGGTCGTCCTTGATGGCGTAGGCCAGGACGGACTGGTTGCCCAGTGCGGCGTCGATGGTGCCGGCCTGGAGAGCCTGCACCAGGAGGCCCGAGTCCTCGAACTGCTGTGCGTCGATGCCCTTTTCCTGCGCGTACTTGGCGCCGGTGGTGGCCTGCTGGACGCCCACCTTCTTGCCCTTGGCGCTGTCGATGTCCTTGATGCCGGACGCTTCGCTGGCCACCAGGGTCAGGTCGTCGTCCATGTACGGGTCGGAGAAGTCCATGACGGCCTTGCGGGTGTCCGTGATGGAGACCGAGGAGATGGAGACGTCGCAGCCCGTGAGCGCGGTGCCGGTCTCGATGGCTTCGAAGGAGCTGTCCACAACGCTGAGTTCGGCCTTCAGGTCCTTGGCAACCTCGGCGGCGATGTCCATGTCGAAGCCGACGATCTTGCCGTCCTTCTGGAATTCGAACGGCTCGTAGGGAACGTCGGAGCAAACGGTCAGCTTGCCGGCGTTGATGAGCTGGACGCCGCCTGCGGTGGTAGCAGCGGGGGTGGAGCTGCCGCCGCAGGCCGTGAGGGAAAGGGCGCCGACGGCGAGGATTGCGGCTGCCTTGGCGGCCAGCTTTGCCGTGGCGGAGGACATGGGCTGCATAGTTTCTTACCTTTTGTTGCAGGGGTATGCGTGACTAAAACGGCTTATAGTGTATCGCCGAATAAGAGATGTGCATCACAGAAAACTTAGTTTCACTATTGGATAACTAATATCGAGGCTAGCGCAAGCCCCCGCACCGGAGCATTGTCTGCGATCCCGGACGCGGTGGCACCGCGACCGGACGCGGTGGCACACCTGCGACTCTAGGTGCCAAGCCCCAGCGATTCGAGCATCGGCCGGAACTTGGCCCAGGTCTCCGCGAGCTCCGCCTCGGGATGGGACCCCTCCACGATGCCGCAGCCCGCGTAAAGCCGCACCGTGTCCGGTGCCTCGACGACGGCGCCGCGCAGCGCGATTCCCCACTCACCGTTCCCCGCAGCATCCAGCCAGCCCACGGGTCCCGCATACGGCCCGCGGTCCATGTGCTCCAGCTTGCGGATCAGCGCGCCGGCCACGGTGGTGGGGGTTCCGCAGACCGCCGCCGTGGGGTGCAGCGCGTTGATCAGGGCGAGGCACGTGGGGACGTGGCCCTCCACCTCGGTCAGCTCCGCTTTTACGTCCGACGCCAGGTGCCACACATTCGGCAGTTCCAGGATGAATGGTTCGCTGTGCGCGTTCATGGCCTCGGAGAACGGCGCCAGCTGCGTGGTCAGGGACTGGATCGCGATCTCGTGCTCGTGCCGCTGCTTCTCGGACCCGGCCAGCACGCGCTCGGCGAATTCCAGCGGCGAGCCGTCCATCCCTTCGGCATCGCGCCGGTCCAGGGTTCCGGCCAGCACGCGCGCCTGGGCCGTGCGCCCCTCCACCTGGATCAGCATTTCGGGGGTTGAGCCCACCAAGCCGTCCACGCCGTAGGTCCAGCATTCGCGGTATCGGCTGGCCAGTTGGCGGAGGATTTCGGCTGCATTCACGCCCTCCGGAATGGTGGCCACGATGTCCCGCGCCAGTACCAGCTTCTCCAGCTTGCCGGTACGGATTTCCGCGACGCCGGCCGCCACGGCAGCCATCCAGTCGTGCTCGCTCAGGGAACCGGTCTCGAGTTTGGGCACGACGTCGGCAGCCGGGTTTGCGGCATGGCCGCCGGCACGGCTGCTCCGGGGTAGCCCGACGGCGGCAGCCGGGGTTTCGGAGCCGTCGCCCACAGTGTCCAATGGGTCCGCCTCCAGCGGGTCTGCGTCCAGCCAGCGCTCCAGGGCGGCGAGGGCGCCCGCTTCGGTGAGTTCGCCGTCGTCGAACGTTAACTGGGTGAGCCAGGCGCGGCCGTCCCGGACACCCACCACGATCTCGGGCACGATCAGCCGCGAACGGTGCGTGGAAACCTTGGAGAAGGCGAAGGAGCCGAAGGCCACCGGTCCGGTGCCGGGGCAGTCCACGGTGTCGGTGACATCAGCCTCGAGGACCAGGTGCCGCCACCAGATGTCGGCCTCGAGGAAGCGGTCGGGGCCGGTGGCGGTGAAGCGGGCGATCTCGCCGAAGCCCACCAGGCCGGCTTCGCGGCGGGTCCAGCAGAGGACGTCGTCCCGGACCAGAAACGACGGCAGCCCCCCGGGGAATGATCTTCCATCCAGGGGGACTGTGAGGGTCTTGATAATGCCGGCGGGGAACGTACTCGTCATGATGAGACAACAGTACTCCCGAGGGTGGCAGGCGCCGTGTCGCGCCGTGGTTCGTGGGTCCGCCCAACATTTGAGACAATGTCATGGTGAACCGAGCATCCTTGGATAAGCGTCCGGACGAAGTAGCCACGATGTTTGACGACGTCGCCCCCAAATACGACGTCGTGAACGATGTCCTGTCCATGGGACAGACGCGCCGCTGGCGCCGGGTAGTCGTTGATGCGATGGATGTGAAGGCCGGCCAGCGGGTGCTGGACCTCGCCGCCGGAACCGGCACCTCCAGCGAGCCGTATGCCGACGCGGGGATCGACGTCATCGCCTGCGACTTCTCCCTGGGAATGCTCAAAGTGGGCAAACGCCGCCGCCCGGACATCGACTTCATTGCCGGTGACGCCACCCGCCTTCCGTTCGCGGACAACAGCTTCGACGCCACCACCATCTCCTTCGGCCTGCGAAACGTCAACGAGCCCAAAAAGGCCCTGGCCGAAATGCTGCGCGTCACCAAGCCCGGCGGAAAGCTGGTGATCGCCGAGTTCTCCCAGCCCGTGGTTCCGCTCTGGCGCACCATGTATACCGAATACCTCATGCGCGCGCTGCCGGCCATCGCCGTGAAGGTCTCGTCCAACCCGGACGCCTACGTCTACCTGGCCGAGTCGATCCGCGCCTGGCCGGACCAGGACCACCTGGCCGGCTGGCTGCAGGAATCCGGCTGGGAAAAGGTCACCTACCGCAACCTCAGCGGCGGCATTGTGGCCGTCCACCGCGCCTACAAGCCCGTGTCCGGCAGCGCCGCGGCCATCGCCAACCACACCGGCCCCGTAGCGAAGCTCCGCCGCAACATCATCCGGCCCGCGGGCTAGCCGAAGCTGCCGTGAACGTACTGATCGTCGGCGCCGGCCCCGCAGGGTCCACTGCCGCCTACTACCTCGCCAAGGCCGGCATCCAGGTCACGGTGCTGGAAAAAACCAGGTTCCCGCGCGAAAAGGTCTGCGGTGACGGCCTCACTCCGCGTGCCGTCCGCGAGATCCAGAAGCTCGGACTGCCCCATTCCGAGGACGCAGGCTGGCGGCGCAACAAGGGCCTCCGCCTGATAGCCGGCGGCCGCACCATCGAGTTGCCCTGGCCCGAAGTGTCCGACTTCCCCACCTACGGCCTGATCCGCACCCGCCTGGGCTTCGACGAGGAACTGGCCCGGCATGCCGAAGCCGCCGGCGCCGCCATTCTCGAAGGGCACAGCGTCACCGAAGCCCTGCGCACAGCGGACGGGCGGGTCGTCGGCGCGCGCGCCGCACTGCTTGACGAGTCCGGACGCAAAACGGGGGAGACGCGCGACTTCCACGCCGACGTCGTACTCGCCGCAGACGGAAACTCCTCCCGGACCGCCGTATCCCTCGGCATCGAGAAGCGTGACGACCGCCCGCTCGGCGTCGCCGTCCGCACCTACTTCACCAGCCCCCGCCACGACGACGACTGGATGGAAGGCTGGCTGGAACTTCCCGGCCGCGACGGCGAACTGCTCCCCGGGTACGGGTGGGTGTTCGGCGTGGGCGACGGCACCTCCAACGTGGGCCTGGGCATCCTGAACTCCTCGAGGGAATTCGGCAAGCTCGACTACAAGCAGGTCCTGCGCGAGTGGACCGCCGGCATGCCCGCCGAATGGGGCTTCACGCCCGAGAACCAGGTGGGCGAAATCCGCGGCGCCGCCCTGCCCATGGGCTTCAACCGCACCCCGCACTACTACCCGGGCCTGCTGCTCCTGGGCGACGCCGGCGGCATGGTTTCCCCGTTCAACGGCGAGGGCATCTCCTACGCCATGGAATCCGCCCGCTTTGCGGCCGAATATGTCATTGACGCCAATACCTGGCAGAGCCGCTACGCCAAGTGGACGCACGACGACGCCGACCTCCACTTCAAGGGGTACGCGGACTATGTGCGGGGCCAGTGGGGGAGCCACTTCACCCTGGGCCGCGCGTTCGCCTCGGTGATCGGCAAGCCGTCCGTGATGAAGCTCGCTTTGCGCACCGGGATGCCGCTGCCCGCACTCATGAAGTTCGTCGTCCGGCTGATGGCCAACGTCACGGATGAATCAGCCAAGGGATTCGAGGACAGGGTGATCAGGCTGCTGGAGGCCCTGGTGCCTGCCACGTCCAACACCTCCCTGTCCCCGTCCAGCTACACCTCCGCGGTTTCCGCAACAAAAAGTTAGGGTTAACCCGTGACGAACTCTGCCAAGCACAGCTGGACCCACGCCGGACACGGCCTGCCGGACACCAGGGAGCCCGAGCCCAACACCACCGCGATCGCCACAGGACTCCAGCTGCCGGCCGGTTTCGCAGCCATCGCGGCCGACCCGGAGCTGGGCCCGGCCATCACCACCAACCTTGCCCGCGTGGAAAAGAAGCTCCGCGAGGCCATTGCCAACTCCGATCCGCTGGCCGACGCAACGTCGCGTCACCTGGTGGAAGCCGGCGGCAAGCGGATCCGTCCGCTGCTGGCCCTGCTCTGCGCCCACCTCGGTGACGCCTCGCGGCCGGCCGTGGTGCAGGCCGCCGTGGTGGTTGAACTCACCCACCTGGCCACGCTCTACCATGACGACGTGATGGACTCGGCCCCCTTCCGCCGCGGCGCCCCCACGGCCCACGAGGTCTGGGGCAACTCCGTGGCCGTCCTCACCGGCGACCTGATTTTCGCCCGCGCCTCCATCCTGGTGTCCGAGCTTGGCTCACGCGCGCTCGGGATCCAGGCCCGCACCTTCGAACGGCTGTGCCTGGGCCAGCTGCACGAGACCGTGGGACCCCGCCCCGACGAGGACCCCGTGGAGCACTACCTGTCCGTCATCGCAGACAAGACCGGTTCCCTGGTGGCTGCCTCCGGCCAGCTCGGCGCGATCTTCTCCGGTGCCGACGAAGCCTACGAGCCGCTCCTGGTGGAGTACGGCGAGAAGATCGGCGTGGCCTTCCAGCTGGCCGACGACGTCATCGATGTCACCGGAATCAAGGTCAAGTCCGGCAAGTCCCCGGGCACGGACCTGCGCGAAGGCGTGCCCACCCTGCCGGTGCTGCTCCTGCGCAACGCCGCCGCCGAAGGTGACCAGTCCGCCGTCGAACTCTTGAAACTGATCGACGGCGACCTCTCCTCGGACGAGGCACTCGCCGCCGCCGTGGCGGGCCTGCGCGACCACCGGGTCACCGCGGAATCGTGGGTCGTGGCGCGTGCCTGGGCCGATGAAGCCATCGCCGCCCTGGCGCCGCTGCCGGAAGGCGTGGTCAAGGATTCCCTCACCAGCTTCGCACTGGCCGTGGTGGACCGCGCGAGCTAGTTTGCTCAAGGCCGGGAGGCCGCAACTCTGAGGCCTTAAAAACGGTATGGCCCCGGTTCTCTGCAGCAATACGAGTCATACGCTGCGTCGAACCGGGGCCATTTCTCCGTTCGCATCAGATCCACCGGAGGCATTTAGTGGATCCGTGAAACAGTCTATGACAGGTTTGTCACAAATGCGAGCCGGTGTGTTAATCGGCGTGTCACAGTTCGTTGGGGGCTGTGGCCACCCCACCGACCCTGTTTTGCCTACTGTGCCTGCGAAATAGGGGCAGCCACGGCGAGTCGCGTGCTCCCAGCGTCGAAACAGGGTCGGCACGGCGGCTACGGGTTGTCCACATAGTCTCGCCACGGGATGTTGCAGCCTGATTGCCGGACCCATCATGGCTCGATGGACCTCTTCACTTTTCTGCGGCCTCGGGGTGGTGCGGCCAAACGAAGTCAGCTGGTGGCCGCCGGCTTCCAGCGGGCGGAGCTTGAGGCCGCAGTGGCAGGCGGCCTGCTGTTCCGCCCGTTCAGGGGCGTCTACGCGACAGCAACCGCGGACGACGGCGTCCTGGCCGCCTTTCGGTTCAACGGCCGGCTCACGTGTATCTCGGCCGCCGCCTACTACAACCTTTGGGCGCTGCGCCCGGCACCGGCATTGCACTTGAGCTGCGGAAACGGGGTGCCTAAAGCGGGTGTGGTGGACCATTCAACCTGCACCCATCCCAAGCATCCGTCGCTGCCAGTGGCCGGGCTTGCTGACGTGCTGCTGCATGCCCTGAGGTGCCTGCCCGAGTTGGACGCGTTAGTGATGGTGCAATGCGCCGCCCAGCGCGGTGACATCACGGCTGAATACCTGCGGAAAAAGCTGCCAGGGAAGCGGAACGGCAGGGCGCGCGCCGTGCTGGATCTCCTGATTCCCAGGGCGGACTCACTGCTGGAAATATTGGCGCATACGCATTTTGTCCGTGCGGGCCTCAGTGTTCGCATGCATGTTGAACTGCCCGGGGTCGGCGAAGTCGACTGCCTTGTGGACGATTGGCTGGTGGTGGAACTCGACGGAGCGTCCCATTTTGAACCTCGGCAGATCAAGAAGGACCACCGCCGGAGCAGGGCCAGCATTCTGGGAGGCCGGCTGACCCTCCGCTACTACTACGACGACGTGGTGCACCATCCCCAAGCCATGGTGGCGGAGATCCGCGCCGTACTGCGTCTTCACGCCAACGGCGGGTTCGCGCCCTGGTGAGCGCCACGCCGTCGTGACCTTGTTTGCGGCGACAGACCGCGGGACACGCCGGGTTTGCGGCGTGGCGCCGGGCGGCGGGGTTGAAACAGGGTCACGACGGCGGCGGCGGCCTCAGCAAGGCGGCAGGGATCCTAGTCCTCTTCGCCCTCGAACGCCCACTCGAACATGTCGAACACGAACTCGGAGAAGGTGCCTTCTTCGCTCTTCCACTGGCCGCGGGCGTTGTTGCGGCGGTACACAATGGGATCCGGGACGCCGAGATCGCCCACGCGGAAACCCCAGGTGAACTGTTCTTCCTCGTCCTCCAGGAACATCAGGAAACCTTCGTCATCAACTTCGAGTTCCTCGGGGTCCCAGAAGTAGTGGTACGCCTCCATGAGGTCCTCGCAGCCGCCCACTGCCTGGTAGAACTCCCGGAGGACCAGCGGAACCTGGAACTGGTGCTCGGACAGGGCCTCGTCGAGTTCCTCGGGGGACAGCCCGTCCTCTTCCTGCCATTCGTCTTCGAGATACTTCGGAACAAGCGCGCGGAACTTCTCGAGGAACATGTCAGTCATGGTTCTTATCCTAGCTAATCCCGGCCACCGTTTTCGGCCGCCCCCAACCCCAGCCGGTGCCACCCCCGGACAGCCAGCGGAACGCGCCAGGAACGCCGCCATGCCGTCACGCGGAACGCGAAAACGACGGCGGCAACGGCCCCCGCGGTGACCGCGTTGAACGACCCCGAAACCCACAGCGCGGTGGTCAGGGCTGCCCCGGTAAATGCGGGGAGGGCGTAGAGGTCCTTCGGGTCGAAGAGCTGGGGCACCTCATTGGCAGTGATGTCGCGCAGCAGGCCGCCGCCCACCGCCGTCGTAACCCCGAGCAGGACCGCCGCCACCGGGTTCATCCCGGCAGTGAGCGCCTTGAGCGTGCCGGTGATGCAGAACAGCGCCAACCCGCCGGCGTCGAACAGCATCAGCAGCGACGTGTAGCGCTGGACGCTGGAAAACAGGAAGTAGACCAGCACCGTGGCCAGTAACGGGGGAGCCAGGTAGGCCGGGTTGGTGAACGCCGCGGGAGGGCCGTCGTTGAGGATGATGTCGCGGATGACGCCGCCGCCCAGGGACACCAGCGAGGCGAGCAGCAGGGAACCGAGGATGTCGAACTGTTTCCGCGCCGCCAGCAGGGATCCGGACACCGCGAAAAAGAAAACACCGGCCAGATCCAGCCATACCTGAACGGCGTCGAATGTGATGGTCAATGGGCGTCCCGGTCAAGGTGAAGGGGCGGATGGGGCGGCTCCAACGTTACGCTAGCCCCTATGAATAGCCCCATCATGATCGCCTGTGCCCACGGAACGTCCAGCCCGCTGGGCGCCGCCGAGGTCAACGGCCTCCGTGCCGACATCAGCGCCCTGCGCCCCGGGCTGGATGTCCGTGAGGCCTACGTGGATGTCCAGGACCCGGATCTGGTGGACGTCATGGCCGGGCTGCCGGAAGGGGAGCACGCCGTCATCGTTCCGCTGCTGCTGAGCGTGGGCTTCCACACCAAGGTGGACATCGCGAAGGCGGCGCGCGGCAGGGAAGGTTCTGTTGCGTCGGAGCCGCTCGGACCGGACCCGCGGCTGGCGGAGATCCTGGACCAGCGGCTGCGCGAGGCCGGGGCCACCGAGCACGACGCCGTGGTGCTGGCTGCCGCCGGATCCACCAACCCCAAGGCCTCGGTCAGTGTTGAAGAACTCGCCGAACACCTCCGGGCGCTGCGGGGCAACAGGGTAGTTCCCGCCTACGGCGCGGCCGCCAAACCGTCCGTACCCGACGCCGTCGCCTCCCTCCGCGACGAATTCCCCGGCGGCGAGGGGAAGGGACGGGTAATCATCGCGTCGTACCTGCTGGCCCACGGGTTCTTCCATGACCAGCTGGCCAAAGCCGAAGCGGACATTGTGACGGAGCCGCTGCTGCCGTCCCGGATCATGGCCAAGATCGCCCTGGACCGCTATGACGCCGCCGTGGCCGCTACGCCTGCGGCCGCCGTGGCCGCGGCGGCTTCCACGCCTGCGGCCGCCGTGGCCGCGGGGGCTTCCACGCCAGCGGCAGCCCCCGCGGCACCCACCACTGAAGCCCCCGCCACGCCCCCGAACCATGCACAGCCCAAGGGCTTCTTCAAGGCTCTCCGGCGGTTCATGACGAAATATTTCCCTAGGTGACTTAGCGTTTCCGACCCTTTGTGACGGCTTTCGGGTGGGACCTACAGTCGATGCATGACTGATACAGCTCTAGCCGGAGCGTCCGCGGACTCCGCTGCCGCCAAGCGACCTGCACGCGCCAACCGTCCGGCAGCGAAGCCGCACGGCCAGTGGAAAGTGGACGGGACAACTCCCCTCAACGCCAACGAAACCTGGAAGCAGGAGGACGACGGCCTCAACGTCCGCGAGCGTATCGAATCCATCTACTCCAAGGACGGCTTCGACTCCATTCCGGGCCAGGACCTGCACGGCCGCTTCCGCTGGTGGGGCCTCTACACGCAGCGCAAGCCCGGGATCGACGGCGGCAAGACCGCCACGCTGGAGCCGCACGAGCTCGAGGACAAGTACTTCATGCTCCGCGTGAGGATCGACGGCGGCGCGCTCACCACCGAGCAGCTGCGCGTCATCGGCCAGATCTCCGTTGATTTCGCCCGGGATTCCGCCGACCTCACCGACCGCCAGAACATCCAGCTGCACTGGATCCGGGTGGAGGACATCCCCGAGATCTGGACCCGGCTCGAAGGCGTCGGCCTGTCCACCACCGAAGCCTGCGGCGACGTCCCCCGCGTCATTCTGGGCTCGCCCGTGGCCGGCATCGCCAAGGACGAGATCATCGACCCCACCCCGCTGATCGCCGAGCTGGGGGAGCGCTTCATCGGCAACCCGCTGCTGTCCAACCTGCCGCGCAAATACAAGACCGCCATCACCGGCCACCCCAGCCAGGACGTGGTGCACGAGATCAACGACTTCGCCCTGGTGGGCGTCAAGCACCCGGAACTCGGCATCGGCTACGACCTCTGGGCTGGCGGCGCACTGTCCACCAACCCCATGCTCGGCAAGCGCCTCGGTGCTTTTGTTACGCCCGAGCAGGCAGCCGACGTGTGGCTCGGCGTCACCAGCATCTTCCGCGACTACGGCTACCGCCGCATGCGCACCAAGGCGCGCCTGAAGTTCCTGATGGCCGACTGGGGTCCGGAGAAGTTCCGCCAGATCCTTGAAGACGAATACCTCGGCTACAAGCTCGCTGACGGCCCCGCCGCCCCGAAGCCGTCCACGCCGGGCGACCACGTGGGCGTGCACGAACAGAAGGACGGCAAGTTCTTCATCGGCGCCACCCCGATTGCCGGCCGGCTCTCCGGCGCGCAGCTGGTGAAGCTCGCGGACACGCTCGAGGCCCGCGGCTCGTACCGCCTGCGCACCACCCCGCACCAGAAGCTGGTTGTCCTGGACGTGCCCAAGGACGAGGTTGAGCCGCTGGTTGCCGAACTGGATGCACTGGGCCTCTCCGCCCGTCCCTCCGTGTTCCGCCGCGGCACCATCGCCTGCACCGGCATCGAGTACTGCAAGCTGGCCATCGTGGAAACCAAGGTCACCGCCGCAACCGCCGTGGCCGAGCTGGAACGCCGCCTCGCGGACCTCGCCGAGAGCGGCCAGCTGCCCCACGCCCTGTCCCTGCACATCAACGGCTGCCCCAACTCCTGCGCCCGCATCCAGACCGCGGACATCGGACTCAAGGGCATGATGCTGCCAACGCCCGACGGCGACCCCAGCCCCGGCTTCCAGGTCCACCTGGGCGGCGGGCTGGCTTCCAACACCCGTGACGAGGCCGGCCTCGGACGCACCGTCCGCGGCCTGAAGGTCTACGTCGAGGACCTGCCCGACTACGTCGAGCGCGTCGTCCGGAAGTTCGTGGCCGAGCACACCGAAGGCCAGACCTTCGCCGAGTGGGCCCACGCAGCAGATGAGGAGGCACTCCAGTAATGGCAAAACATCTCGCACCCGCACCCGCCAAGCGCTCCCACGACGAGCTCAAGGCCCTGGCCGAGGCCGGCGCCGCCGAGCTCGGCTGGGATGCCCCGGCCCGCGACGTGATCGCGTGGGTGGCCCGGAACTTCGACCTGCCCGCCGTGGCCGTGGCCTGCTCCATGGCGGACGCCGTCCTGCCGGCGCTGGTCGCTGACCAGCTTCCCGGCGTCGACGTCCTGTTCCTGGAGACCGGCTACCACTTCCCGGAAACCTACGCCACGCGCGACGAGGTGGCCGCCAACCTCCGCGTCAACGTGGTGGACGTGCTTCCGGAGAACACCGTGGAGCAGCAGGACCGCCTGCTCGGCAAGGACCTCTTCGCCCGGGACGCTGCCCAGTGCTGCGCGCTCCGCAAGGTGGCCCCGCTGCGCCGCACCCTGGCCGGCTACGAACTGTGGTTCACCGGCGTGCGCCGCGACGAAGCCCCCACCCGCACCAACACCCCGCTGATCACCTGGGACGAAACAAACGGCCTGGTCAAGGTCAACCCGGTGGCGGCCTGGAGCTTCGACCAGCTGGTGCAGTACTCCGACGACAACCTCCTTCCCGTCAACCCGCTGCTTTCACAGGGCTACCCGTCCATTGGCTGCCAGCCCTGCACCCGCAAGGTAGCGCCCGGCGATGATCCCCGCGCCGGCCGCTGGGCAGGAACCGACAAGACAGAATGCGGACTACACGTATGAGCACTTTCCTAACTGAGGAGCCCACCCAGGTGACTGACGCTGCCGTTTCCACGCGCCTTTCCAGCCTGGACACCCTCGAGTCCGAGGCAATCCACATCATCCGCGAGGTTGTTGCCGAGTTTGAGAAGCCTGCGCTGCTGTTCTCCGGCGGCAAGGACTCCGTGGTGATGCTGCACCTGGCCACCAAGGCATTCTGGCCGGGCAAGGTTCCGTTTCCCGTTCTGCACGTGGATACCGGCCACAACTTCCCCGAGGTCATCGACTTCCGCGACCGCACCGTGGAGCGCCTGGGACTCAAGCTCGTCGTCGGCTCCGTGCAGGAGTTCATCGATTCCGGCGAGCTTGCCGAGCGTGCCGACGGCACCCGCAACCCGCTGCAGACCGTTCCGCTGCTGGACGCCATCCAGCGCAACAAGTTCGACGCCGTCTTCGGCGGCGGCCGCCGCGACGAGGACAAGGCCCGCGCCAAGGAGCGCATCCTGAGCCTCCGCGACGAATTTGGCCAGTGGGACCCGCGCAACCAGCGCCCCGAACTGTGGAACCTCTACAACGGCCGCCACACCGTGGGCCAGCACGTCCGCGCGTTCCCCATCAGCAACTGGACCGAGCTGGACGTGTGGCGCTACATCGAGCGCGAAAACATCGAACTGCCCGGCCTGTACTACGCCCACGACCGCGAGGTCTTTGCCCGCGACGGCATGTGGCGTGCAGTGGGCGAGGTCTCCCAGCCCCGCCCGGATGAGGAAGTCATCACCAAGACCGTCCGCTACCGGACCGTCGGCGACATGTCCTGCACCGGCGCCGTTGAGTCGGCCGCCGCCACGGTGCGCGACGTCGTCATTGAAGTTGCCGCCTCCACCATCACCGAACGTGGCGCCACCCGTGCGGATGACCGCATCTCCGAGGCCGCCATGGAAGACCGCAAGAAGGATGGCTATTTCTAATGAGCACCGAAATCGATACAGCCCGCGCGGCTGCCCTTCTTGACGAGGCTCCCCTCGCCTCAGCCTCGCTGTTCCGCTTCGCCACCGCCGGATCGGTCGACGACGGGAAGTCCACTTTGGTGGGCCGCCTCCTGCACGATTCCAAGGCAATCCTCGCCGACCAGCTCGACGCTGTCGCCCGCACCTCGGCGGACCGCGGCTTCGGCGGGGCTGCCGGCGGGATCGACCTGGCACTCCTGACCGACGGCCTGCGTGCCGAGCGCGAGCAGGGCATCACCATCGACGTGGCCTACCGCTACTTCGCCACGGACCGCCGCAGCTTTATCCTGGCCGACTGCCCCGGTCACGTGCAGTACACCAAGAACACGGTGACGGGCGCGTCCACTGCGGACGCCGTCGTCGTACTCATTGACGCCCGCAAGGGTGTCCTGGAGCAGACCCGCCGGCACCTTTCCGTGCTGCAGCTGCTGCGCGTTGCCCACGTGATTGTGGCCGTGAACAAGATCGACCTGGTGGATTTCAGCGAGAGCGTGTTCCGCGAGATCGAAGCCGACGTCCAGAAGGTGGGCCGCGAGCTCGGCCTAGGATCCGATGGGATCACCGACCTCCTGGTGGTTCCGGTGTCCGCGCTCGACGGCGACAACGTGGTGGAGCGCTCGGAGCGCACCCCGTGGTACACAGGCCCGGCCCTGCTCGAGGTGCTCGAGACGCTGCCCGCCGCGGACGAACTGGAAAGCCACCTGGAGAGCTTCCGCTTCCCGGTGCAGCTGGTGGTCCGGCCGCAGGGCGCGCTGGCGCCCGACGCGGTGGCCGGCGGACTCGACGTCGAGAAGTACCGTGACTACCGCGCGTATGCCGGGCAGATCACCGAAGGTTCGGTGAACGTGGGGGACAAGGTCAGCGTGCTGACCCCCGGCCAGGCCCCGCGCACCACCACGGTGACAGGTATCGACTTCGCGGGCGCCGAGCTCACCGAAGCCGTCGCCCCGCAGTCCGTCGCGCTGCGCCTCGCAGACGAGTTCGACGTCGCCCGCGGTGACACGATTGCCGCCGCAGGCACTGTGCGGGAAGCCTCCGCCGACCTCTACGCCGCGCTGTGCTGGCTGTCCCCGAAGCCGCTCCGCGAGGGCGCCAAGGTGCTCGTCAAGCACGGCACCCGCACCGTGCAGGCGCTGGTCCGCAGCGTCAGCGGCAAGCTGGACCTCGCCACGTTCAAGCTGGAGGGCGCATCCAGCCTGGAACTGAACGACATCGGCCACGCGCAGCTCCGGCTCGCCGCCCCGCTGCCGCTGGAGAACTACCTGCACCACCGCCGCACCGGTGCGTTCCTGGTGATCGATCCGCTGGACGGCAACACCCTGGCCGCCGGCCTGGTCAACGACCACCCGGGCGACCACGAGGACGAGCGCTACTCGATCTAATTTCACTGAGGACTTCGCGGTTTCCGGGCCCTTGCCGCCGTACGCCCTGCCCACCATCATCAGGAGTGGGAGGCGAAACATGGAAACCATCAACAGCAAACTCCTCAACTGGGCCTCGATCCTGGACGACAAAACCCGCGAGCAGGCGCTGGCCACCGCCAAGCTTCCGTTCATCTACCCGCACCTGGCGCTGATGCCGGATGCCCACCTGGGAAAGGGCGCCACGGTGGGCTCTGTCATCCCCACCCTGGGAGCTGTGATACCTGCGGCGGTGGGGGTGGACATCGGCTGCGGCATGATCGCCGTCCGGACCCAGTACTCGCTGAATGACCTGCCGAAGGACCGGAAACGGCTGCGGGAGGCCATTGAACGGGTCATCCCGCTGTCCGCCGGACACAACAACCGGACAGTCAAGGCCACGGCCGAGCCGCGCATCGCCGAGCTGAAGAAGCTGGCAGCCAAGGCCGGCTTCAACCCCGGACAGTACGTCGAAAAGTGGGAGCTTCAGCTAGGCTCGCTGGGATCGGGCAACCACTTCATCGAGGTCTGCGTGGACGAGACGCAGGCAGTCTGGTTGTTCCTGCACTCCGGCTCCCGCGGCGTCGGCAACAAGATTGCGCAGCACCACATCGGCATCGCCCGGCACGCGGTGGCAAAGAAGCAGATCCACCTGCCCGACCCTGACCTCGCCTACCTTGAGGAGGGCACCTCCCAGTTCGACCGGTACATCGAGGAACTGCACTGGGCCCAGCACTTCGCCCTGCTCAACCGCGAGGAAATGATGGACCGGGTGATCACCCAGTTCGGCAACTGGGTGGGCGGCCCCGTGCGGGAACTTGAGCGGATCAACTGCCATCACAACTTCACCCGGCAGGAAAGGCACTACGGCAAATCAGTCTGGGTGTCCCGGAAGGGGGCTATCAGGGCCGAGCGCGGCGATCCCGGGCTCATTCCCGGATCCATGGGGACGGCGTCGTACGTGGTGGAAGGGCGGGGCAATCCGGCGTCACTAAATTCCTCACCGCACGGCGCGGGCCGTGAGTACTCGCGGACGGCAGCACGCAAGGCCTTCTCACTGGACGAGCTGAAAAAGGCGATGCAGGGGATTGAATTCCGTGCCAGCGAGGCCTTCATTGATGAGATTCCCGCGGCGTACAAGCCCATTGACGTCGTGATGCGCGATGCGGAGGACCTGGTGACGATCCGACACAGCCTGCGGCAGCTGATCAACGTCAAAGGCGATTGACCTTTCGCCGCGGCCGACGCCACCGGACAGTAGCTGAATCCGGCGGCCTTGGATACTCTGCAGGGTACGTGGGCCGCGGGAATCCGAGGGGGAACAGGGTTGGAAGATCATGAGTCAGTTGTTGCCAACGCCCTGCAGCAGTACGGCGTGCTGCTGCCCCGGCTGAACGAGGCTTCGGACGCGATCGGGAACGCCATCCGCGGCCGGCTCCGGGACGACGGCCTCAACCATCACACCGTCCAGGCCAGGGTCAAGGACCCCGCCTCAGTTAAGGGAAAACTGGACCGGCTCACCGCCGACGGCAGGTTCAAGTATGAACGTGGCCTCGAACAGCTGGACGACCTCATCGGCGTCCGGGTGATTATGTTCCTGGAACCGGACATTGCCGACGTCGCCACGGCGCTGAAGGGACAGTTCAACTGCCGGGAAGACGACGACAAAACCAGCTCCCAGCGGAGGAACGGCCAGATCGGCTACGCCGGCAGGCACCTGATCCTGGAGGTCCCTGCCGAGAACGTGCCGGTAGGCTGCCAGACGTTTGTCGGAGAGCGCTTCGAGGTCCAGATCCGGACGGTCCTGCAGCACGCCTGGGCTGCCTTCGAACATGACATCCGCTACAAGGGACTCAGCGAGGTGAATGCGGAAGTGGACCGGGCTTTCACCATGGCCTCCACGCTCATTGAACTCGCGGACGCCCAGTTCTCGGCCATCAACGACATCGTCAAACGCCGGCAGGCCGAGAGCACGGCAGACTTCGCCGACAGCCCCGCCACCGAACTGACCGGGGATATCCTCCAGGACATGCTCGCCCGGCTGCTGTCCGAACACCCGCGAAGCCAGGCCCGGCAGTATGACTGGCTGGGGAACCTGCTGGCCGCCAACGGCGTGCGCACCGTGGCCGACGCCGAGGAGCTGTTCGGCGCCGCCGACTGGTCCGGCGTGGCCAAGAGGATGGACTACAAATTCCCCGCCGGCCACGTCCGGATCGCCGACGACTTCCTGCTGAAGACCTGGGGCGTGGACTACATTGCCCGCACCAAATCCCTGGGGGACGACCCCAAACGCGAGGCGAAGCTGACGTACCGGCTGGAGCGCATGCAGGACTGAGCCCGTGAGGTCCGCGGTCCGTTGGGGGGCGTTGGGCACGTGCCCTCAGGCGCCGGGAGGCCGGTACTTGATCTGCTCGGCCTGCCGCAGGGCCTCCATTGTTTCGTCAACGGTCAGGAGCACCGTCGTTTCAAAGGAGCTCAGCGCGCCGCCGCCGCTGATCGCCAGGGCGACGGCGGCCATGGACACATTGTCCGGGGCTTCCCACAGGTTGAAGCCATCGTGGGAGCCGAAGGCATACCAGAACCCGTGGAGCTTCCCGCCCACCGATTCGATGTAAGCCTGGGCGGCCTTCCTGCGGTCCTCGGGGTTGCTGATCAGTTTCGCCCAGGTCTCGGGGGTGTAGCTGAATTTCGACAGATAGAGCGGCATTTGTCTCGTCCCTTTCCTTTTCAGCGGCGGTGCCGGTGGTGCCGATCCAGCAAGAATGGCAGGGCGCTGGCGGGCAGGCAATGCCTGCCGGCTAGCCGGGCGCGGCGGGAATGGCCTTGCCCCGTGTTGCGCGAATGTGACGCTAGATGAACCCGCGTGACCCCCCGTTTCCGCTTCATTGAACGGGTTTATGTCACTCCCTATGGTGAAACAATGACAAGTCCCCAGCCCGGAATGATCCGCATCGTGGCAGGAGAGAGCAACAAACCGAAGCGCAGGCGCGCCGTCGAGGTTCTGGTTGCCCTCGGCCTGGTGCTGCTCATCGCCGCCGGTGCCGTGGTGGCGTCTACCCTTTCCCGTAATACTCCGGCCCAGGCAGCTGTTCCCGCCCCGACCCCCGCTGCGGAGTTGAGGCTGGGCTATTTCGGCAACGTCACGCACGCCCCGGCCCTGGTAGGGGTGAAGGAAGGCTTTATTGCGAAGAGCCTGGGGGAGACGAAGCTGAGAACGCAGGTGTTCAACGCCGGGCCCGCTGCGATCGAGGCGCTGAACGCCGGGGCCATTGATGCGACGTATATCGGCCCGAATCCGGCGATCAACTCGTTCGTGAAGAGCCAGGGCGAGTCCGTCAGCATTATTGCCGGTGCCGCGGCCGGCGGTGCGCAGCTGGTGGTCAAGCCCGGGATCGGCACGGCTGCGGACTTGAAGGGCAAGACGTTGTCCACGCCGCAGCTGGGCGGTACCCAGGATGTGGCGCTGCGGGCGTGGCTCGCCGCGCAGGGCTATAAGACCAACACGGACGGCAGCGGCGACGTCGCCATCAACCCGACCGAGAACGCGCAGACGCTGAAGCTGTTCCAGGACGGCAAGCTCGACGGCGCGTGGCTGCCGGAGCCGTGGGCTTCCCGGCTGGTGTTGCAGGCCGGCGCCCAGGTTCTGGTGGATGAGAAGGACCTGTGGGACGGGTCGCTGACGGGCAAGCCGGGCGAGTTCCCCACCACCATCCTGATTGTGAACAAGAAGTTCGCCGCCGCGCACCCGGAGACCGTCAAGGCGCTCCTGAAGGGCCACGCCGAATCCGTCACCTGGCTCAACGAAACACCTGCCGCGGAAAAGGCCAGCGTGCTGAACACGGCGCTGAAGGAGTTCGGAAGCGCAGAGCTCCCGGCCGACGTCATCGACAGGTCCCTCGACAACATCGTGTTCACCGTGGATCCGCTCGCCGGAACCTACAAGAAGCTGCTGCAGGACGGCGTGGACGCCGGCACCACCAAGCAGGCCGACATCAACGGCATCTTCGACCTCACCGCGCTGAACAGCGTCACCGCCGAAACCGGCGGCAGCAAAGTCAGCGCCGCAGGCCTCGGTAACGACTAGACACCACCAAGCACCACCCCAGCCCCAACAACGTAAGGACAGGACCATGCCAGTCGTACTGGAAAACCTGGGCAAACGCTTCGGCAACGGCGCCCCGGTGCTGGACGACGTCAACGCCAGCATCGCCCAAGGCGAGTTTGTCGCCCTCCTCGGTGCCTCCGGCTGCGGCAAGTCCACCCTGCTGAACATCATGGCGGGACTGGAACTGCCGACGTCGGGCGCCCTTGAGGTCCCCAGCGACGGGGCAGCGTTCATGTTCCAGGACGCCGCCCTCTTCCCGTGGCTGACCGCCCGGGAGAACATCGAGCTCGCCCTGAAACTGCGCGGCGTGGGCAAGGGCGAGCGGCGCACCAAAGCCAACGAACTCCTTGACCTGGTGCACCTGGGCGGAGCTGGCGACAAGCGCCCGCACGAGCTCTCCGGCGGCATGCGCCAGCGCGTTTCCCTGGCCCGGTCGCTGGCCCAGGACCGCCAACTGCTGCTCATGGACGAGCCGTTCGCCGCCCTCGACGCCATCACCCGCGACCTCCTCCACGACGAGCTGGAACGGATCTGGAAGGAAACCGGCCGCACCATCGTTTTCGTGACGCACAACGTCCGCGAAGCCGTCCGGCTGGGCCAGCGCGTGCTGCTGCTGTCCTCCCGCCCCGGCCGCGTGGTCCAGGAATGGAACGTCACCGAGGAACACCGAACCGACGCCGGTCTTGCCGGACAGCTGACCGGGGTCATCACCGCCCGGCTGCGAGAGGAGATCCGCCGCCATGCCAAGTAACCCGACACCCCTGGCCGAGGCCCCCACCAACGGCCCGGCATCCGGTGCGGAGCCCGAAACCCGCAAGGTCCACGCGGCCCTGACCCGGTCCTCCACCGGCAACGAGGACCTGCGTGAGCTCGAATCCGGGCTTGATTCCCTGCAGTCGGACGCGGCCCGTGCAGCCCGCATCGACTGGAGCAGGGTCCTGCTCCCGGTGGCCGCGCTGGCGGTGCTGATCCTTGTATGGCAGTTCTACGTTTCGCTCGGCTTCAAGCGGCGGGACCTGGTGCCCGGCCCGCTGGACGTGCTGGGCCAGTTCGGCACGCTGTGGGCCGACGGATCCCTGCAGGAAGCCGTCTGGACCTCGCTGCAGCGCGGGCTGGTGGGCTTCCTGATCAGCGTGGCCATCGCCACCCCCATCGGCCTGCTGCTGGCACAGGTTGCCCCGCTGCGGCGCGCGTTCGGCCCGCTCATTTCCGGGCTGCAGGTGCTGCCGTCCGTGGCCTGGGTTCCCGCCGCCATCATCTGGTTCGGCCTCACCGACGCCACGGTGTACTTCGTGGTGTTCATGGGTGCCATCCCGTCCATCATCAACGGCTTGATCTCCGGTGTGGACCAGATCCCGCCGCAGTACCGCAGCGTCGGCACCGTGCTCGGCGCCAACCGGCTGCAGATGGCCCTTCAGATCATCCTTCCCGCGGCTCTGCCCGGCTACCTCAGCGGCCTGAAGCAGGGGTGGGCGTTCTCCTGGCGCTCCCTCATGGCCGCGGAAATCATCGCAGTGGGCGGCACCATCGGCTTCGGCCTCGGCTCGATGCTGGACCAGGGCCGCGACCTCTCCGACATGACCATCGTAATGGCAGCGATCCTGCTGATCCTGGCCGTGGGCATCCTGATCGAGCTGCTGGTCTTCGCACCGATTGAAAAGCGCCTCCTCCGGCGCCGCGGCCTCCTCGCCGGCAGCACCCGCTAGGGCCCGGGGCTCAGGCAGCCCGCACAAGACCAAAGAGCAGAGCCCGACGGCGAGTCCCGCCGTCGGGCTCTGCTCTTTCTGTCTGTTTGGGCTGCGGCGGCGGCCAGAGCCCCTCAGCCGGCCCACAAGCAATGTGACGCAGCGTTACCTTACGTGAACTGGTGTTTCCGCGCCGTTGTTCCGGTATATGACGCAGCCCTACCGTTGATCCATGGCAATACAGGACATTTACCCCACGGCACTGCGCCTGCTGGGCCGCCCCGTACTGGTGGTGGGCGGCGGGCCGGTGGCCACGCGCCGCGCCAAAGGGCTGCTCGACGCCGGTGCCCGGGTAACCGTGGTTGCCCCCGCCGCTTCGGCAGGCCTTGAGGAACTGGCCGACGCAGGCCTCCTCACCTGGGAGCAGCGCCCCTACCGTTCGTCCGACGTCGACGGCGTCTGGTTCGTGCAGACCGCCACCGGCGATGCCGCTGTGGATGCCCGGGTTTCGGCCGACGCCGAGGCGCAGCGCGTCTGGTGCGTCAACGCCTCCGACCATGAAGCCTCCGCCGCCTGGACCCCCGCCGTCGCCGTAGTGGAAGACGTGCAGATCGCCGTGAACGCCGGGGGAGACCCGCGCCGTGCCATGGCCCTGCGCGACGCCGTCGCCACCGCCCTGGAAACCGGTGACCTTCCGCTCCGCCGCCAGCGCGCCCACCGGGGAAGCGTGGCCCTCGTGGGCGGCGGGCCCGGCGACACCGGCCTCATCACCGTCCGCGGCCGTCGGCTCCTGGGCCAGGCCGACGTCGTGGTGGCAGACCGCCTGGGCCCCCGCGAACTGCTCAACGAACTCGCCCCGGACGTCCGCGTCATCGAAGTGGGCAAGACACCCGGCCACCACCCCGTGCCGCAGGCGGAGATCAACCGGATCCTCGTGGACGAGGCACTCAAGGGCCACCGGGTGGTCCGCCTCAAAGGCGGCGACCCCTATGTCCTGGGCCGCGGCGGGGAGGAAGCCGAATACTGCCGCCAGCACGGCGTCGAGGTTGAAGTGGTGTCCGGAGTGACCTCCGCGATTTCCGTGCCCGCGGCGGCCGGCATCCCCGTGACGCACCGCGGCCTGGCAAAGGGCTTCAGCGTGGTCACCGGCCACGAGGAACTCTCCGAGGTCCCGGCCCGGGCAGACCACACCATCGTGCTGTTGATGGGAGTGGGCCAGCTCCGCGAATCAGCCGCCGCGCTGATGGGTGCCGGTTTGCCTCAGGACACTCCAGTTGGCATCGTTGAGAACGGCTATTTGCCCAACCAGCGCGTGACCATCGGCACTGTCGGTTCCATTGCTGACCAGGCCGAGGCCACCGGCGTCGCGAATCCCGCGGTGATCGTGATCGGCGACGTTGTCCGCGTCAGCCCGTTCGCGCCGTCGCACTTCAAGACCGCCGACTACAGCACCACCACCCCGAACCAGCCCCGTGTACTGACCAAGTAGCCCCGTAGCCCCCACCCAACTAAGTAGCAGTAAGTGTCGTTTTGAGCCGTCATAACGACATCTGCTGCTACCTAGTTGGGCCAGTGACAGAAAAAGGAACACAGCCGTGTCAACTAGCACCACCGTAGGTTCTGCCGCCCGCCCGCTCCGGGTCGCCGTCGTGGGTTCCGGCCCCGCCGGCGTGTACGCCGCCGACATCCTCACCAAGAGTGAAGCCGTCAAGAGCGGCGAGCTGACCGTGAGCATCGACCTCTTCGACCGCTACCCGGCGCCCTACGGCCTGATCCGCTACGGTGTGGCCCCGGACCACCCGCGCATCAAGGGCATCGTCAACGCGCTGCACAAGGTCCTGGACCGCGGCGACATCCGGTTCTTCGGCAACGTGGACTACGGCACGGACCTCTCCATCGAGGACCTCCGCACCCACTACGACGCCGTCATCTTCGCCACCGGCGCCATCAAGGACGCGGACCTGAACATCCCGGGCATCGAACTCGAGGGCTCCTACGGCGGCGCCGACTTCGTGTCCTGGTACGACGGCCACCCCGACGTGTCCCGCGAATGGCCGCTGGACGCCAAGGAAATCGCTGTCATCGGCAACGGCAACGTGGCCCTGGACGTGGCCCGCATGCTCTCCAAGCACGCCGACGACCTCCTGGTCTCCGAAATCCCGGACAACGTCTACGCCGGCCTGAAGTCCTCACCCGTCACTGACGTCCACGTCTTCGGCCGCCGCGGCCCCGCCCAGGTGAAGTTCACCCCGCTGGAACTGCGCGAGCTGGCCCACTCCAAGGACGTGGACATCATCCTGTACCCGGAGGACTTCGAGTTCGACGAGGAATCCGACCGCCAGGTCCAGAGCAACAACCAGACCAAGACCATGGTTGGCACGCTCACCAACTGGATCGCCGAGCAGCCCGAGGACCTTTCCGAGCTCACGGCCTCCCGCCGCCTGCACCTGCACTTCCTGCACAGCCCGGTGGAAATCTACGACGACGCCGAGACCCCCGGCCGCGTTGCCGGCATGAAGTTCGAGCGCACCGAGCTGGACGGCACGGGCAACGCCCGCGGCACCGGCGAGTTCGTGGACTACCCGGTCCAGGCCGTCTACCGTGCGATCGGCTACTTCGGTTCAGCCCTGCCGGAGGTCGAGTTCGACCACAAGAAGGGTGTTGTACCGAACGACGGCGGCCGCGTGCTGGACGCTTCCGGCAGCCACGTTCCGGGCATCTACGCCACGGGCTGGATCAAGCGCGGCCCGGTGGGCCTGATCGGCCACACCAAGGGTGACGCCCTCGAAACCGTGACCTACCTGCTGGAAGACCGCGCGAACCTGCCGCTGGCCGCCTCACCGGCACCGGATGCCGTCGTCGAACTCCTGGAAAACCGTGGGGTGCAGTACACCAGCTGGGAAGGCTGGCTGGCCCTGGATGCGCACGAGCGCGCGCTCGGCGAAAAGGCCACCGAGACCGGATCGCACGGCGTCGAGGTTGCCCGCGAGCGGGTCAAGGTTGTGCCGCGCGAGGACATGGTGTCCATCTCCCGCGACGGAGTGGCCGCGCAGGTCTAGTTCCTGACGTCCTTTAGCGCGAACGGGCAGTTGAGGACCGCAAACCGTTGGTTTGACGGGTGCTTAACTGCCCGTTCGCGCTTCGGGCTAGCTGGCTGTGGCTTAGTTGCCCGCCCCTAGTTGCCCGCGCCGCCCGCGGCCATCAGTTCAAGACGGTTCAGTGTTTCGGTGTTCCGCACCGAAATGAGCGGGTCCCGGATGAACTTGGGGATCAGGCTCCCCGGGCCTTTGATGGCATCCTCGGCGATGGACACCCGGCACCCGGTTTCCACGGGCTCCAGCGTGATCACCACCTTCGCTTCACCCAGGGGCCAGCCCCGGGCAACCAGTTCGATGGACTTCCCCGGATCCGACGCCGTGACCACGGTTTTGTCGTTGATCAGCAGAGGCCATGCGCCCACCGAGTGGTGGAGAACGCCGTCGACTGCAGGCCACAACGCGTCCACATCCCTGATACGGGACGCACCCACAACCCACCCGGAGTAGAGCCAGCCGTCGGCGATGACGTTCCAGACGTCGGCCGGCGGTGTGAGGAAGGTCTTCGAAACGGTGGCCATCTCAGTACTCACTTTCTACTTGGAACTGCGGGGATTGGACCTGCTGGTTGCGCAGCCTACATCCGGCCGAATTTGGACCGGACCAGCGCGAACATCCCGTAACTGATGAGGCCGGCCGCGATGGCCACCAGCAGGAAAGGCCCGGCCGGATGATCGCGGAGCGCTTTGAGGCTTCCGTCCAGGCCGGTGGATTCCCCGGGCCGGTTCGTGGCGGCCGCCACCACGAACAACAGGCCCGCGAGGATCAGGGCGATGCCCTTGGCCACATGGCCGGCGACGCCCAACGCACTGATCATGCGTCCGCGCCGGGTGCCTTCGAAATGATGCAGTTCAACCTTGAACTGCTTCCTGACTCCCTTGACGATGAAGTAGATCCCGACGCCGATGACGGTCAGTCCCAGCGCGATCAGCGCCGGAACACCGAACGGGCTCCGGACGACGGCGGTGCTGAAGTCCCTCGTCGAATCGCCCGAGTCGCCGCGCATGCCCACCGCGAAGCCCAGGAAAGTGAGCCCCACGCTGCCGTAGGCCACGGCAAGGAATCCGGACGAGACGAGCTTGCCGAGCCGCTCGCCTGCCGGAAGGTGGCGGGCGCGGAGGGTGGCCTCGCTCAGCTGCCACAGCGCCAGCCCCGCGCAGCCGGTCAGCCCGGCCCACATCACGGCGGGACCCCACGGATTCGCGGCGAGCTGTTCGATGGCCCCCGTTGGTTCGGCCTGCCCGGGCTGGCCCAGGGCGAGGGCGATGGCGATGGCCCCGATCACGATGTGAAGCAGGGCCATCACGGCAAAACCGGAACGCGCGACGACGTCCAGCGCCTTGGTGTTCGACACCGCCTCGGCCGCATCGGCGGCTTCGCCAAGGGCTGTCTCTTCGTCCGCCATTGCTAGCCGTTCATGGGGCCTTCGGCGTGGACCTTGTCTGCCCCAGGGCCGGTGAGTTTCACGGTGCAGCGGACGATGAGCTGGTCCGGCGCTGTGTGCACATCCGCCAGGGTGTCGCCCGGGTTGATGACCGTGTAGGTTTCGGTGCCGTCCTCAACGCCGAAGCCCCGTGACGTGGCGTCCTGGGTCGCGTTGGCAAGGGCGTCGCGGCGCAGTTCGTCCAGGTACGCGTCGTCCCCGGACCGTGAGAGGTCACCGAATGCCCAACCGAAAAGGGTTCCGGATCCGTTCATATCGTTGATTTTACGCATCCCTCACCTTACCAAGATATTGATAAGGGTGCTTAGTAAAGTTTGCGGCCGCTGGTTTGCGGCCGCGGCCGCGGCTAGGTGCGGCTGCTGTCCGCCGGGGGAAGATCCGGGTTCATGGGTTCGAGCTCCGGTTTTTCCGCCGTCCAGACCTGGATGACGGCCCAGATCACGGCAGCCATGGGAACAGAGAGGACCGCCCCGATGATGCCGGCCAGGATGGTTCCCGCGGTGAGTGCCATCAGGATGACCAGTGCGTGCAGCTGGAGGGACTTGCCCATGACGATGGGCTGGAGGAGGTCGCCCTCCAGCTGGTTCACGGCGATCACCACGGCCACCACAATCAGCGCCACGACGGGACCGTTGGCCACGAGCGCCACCAGGGCGGCAAGGATTCCCGCTACGGTGGCCCCTACCAGCGGGATGAAGGCGCCGAGGAAGACGATGATGGCCAGCGGGATGGCCAGCGGAACCTGCAGGATCAGCAGGGCGGCACCGATGGCAACCGTATCCACGAGGGCCACGATGGCCGTGCCGCGGACGTAGTCGCCCAGGACCTGGATGGTCCGCGCGCCGGCCCGGCGCAGCCTGGCTTCGCGTTCGCCGGTGAAGGGCCGGAGGAAGAAGTTCCAGATCTTGGCGCCGTCCTTCAGGAAGAAGAACAGGATGACCACCATCAGGCCCGTGCCGGCCAGGAACTCGGTCACCACGGAGAGGCCCGTGATGGCTCCGGAGCGGACCTGGCTGCTGGTGGCGAACTCGATGATGCCGGTCCTGGCCTGATCAAGCTGCTCCCGGTCCAGCGGGAAGGGGCCGTTCAACAGGAATGACTCCAGCTCATCCAGGCCGGAGGACGCCTGGGTCACCAGCTCGCTCCACTGGCTGCGCACGGACATCACGATGACCGTGGTTACTGCGGCCAGCACCACGAGCAGGGCCACGAACGACAGGCCTGTTGCCACGCCGCCGTGCATCCCGCGCCGCCGCAGGAAGTTCACGAACGGCCCAATGGCCGCGGCGAGGATCAGCGCGATGAGTACTGGGATGACGAGGAGTCGGATCTGGAGGAGGGCGTAGACGGACACCACCACCACGGTGAGGACCAGGAGGATCTGGGCCGAGCGGATGCCGACCCTGCCCAGGCCGTCCGCCCAGAGGTCGCGGCGTTTGCCTTCGACGGTGACTTCGACTGATCTGGCCAAGGGGTACTCCAATTCGTCGGCTTGCAGAAGCGGGAAACCCGGTCCGGCCGCGGCAAAGGCCGGGAACTCCCGGAAGCTAAGCCTACTGACGTTGCCCCGGCTACAGTCCGAGCCACTCCGCGCACGAGTTCAGGTTCCGGTTGACGCTGCCAACGGCGGCGGCTTCATCGTGGGCTTCGATGGCATCGACCAGTGTGCCGTGCCCTTCATCGGGGAGCCCGTTGAAGCCGCTGCGGCGCTGCTGCCGCAGCAGGTCGGCGTGGAAGACGCCGCCGAAGCTGACGTACAGCTCATGCAGCAGCGGATTGCCGGAAGCCTGCGCCACCAGGACGTGGAAATCCCAGTCGGCGCGCGCCCAGGCTGCGTAGTCCTCAGCATGCCAGGCGTCGTGGCGCTCACTGAGCAGGTCCCTCATGGCGGCGATGTGCTCCGGCTGTGCGTGGCGGGCGGCCAGTCGGGCTGCCTGGGTGTCCAGGCCCACCCGGACTTCAAGGATGTGTTCCTGCTTGTGGTCCTTGTACATCCGCTGCGCCGCGCCGGAGATTTCGCTGGTGGCCCGGACGTAGGTGCCGTCGCCGCGTCGTACCTCCAGCATTCCGCCGTGCGCCAGCGCCTTGATGGCCTCGCGCAGGGTGCCCCGGGAGACGCCGAGCCGGGCCATCAGTTCAGGCTCGGCGGGGATCTTCTGCTGCAGCTGCCATTCGCCGGAGTGGATCATTTCCCGGAGCTTGTCCGTGATTTCGTCCGCCAGTACCGGCCGGTGAGAAGCGGTGAGGGTCATGGCTTGGTCCTTGCCGTGAGTAGGTGCGCCACCACGATCTGTGCCAGGGCGATGGCCAGCAGCAGAATCAACGGTACCGTCCACCCGCCTGTGGCGCTGTGCAGCAGCCCCATGCCGAACGGTCCGGTCGTGGCGAGCAGGTAGCCCACCGACTGCGCCAGCGTGGACATGGCGGTGGTTTCCGCCGTCGTCCGTCCGCTGCGGCTGATCATCACCATGACCAGCGGGAAAATGCCCAGGCCGAACCCCAGCAGGACAGCCGGAACGGCGGCCAGTGCGGTGGGCAGAAGCATCAGCGAAACGATGCCCGCGAGCATGGTGACGCTGGCCAGGTAGAAGGCCGGGCGCAGCATCCGCGGCCGGGAACCGATGGCCATCAGCACCATGCCGGCCGGCACGGAGACGAGCTGCATCAGCCCGAACATCAGGCCGCTGTCGGTGGGGGTGAGTCCCGTGGTGGTGAGCATGTACGGGAACCAGCTGAGCACGGCGTAGGCCAGGAGCGCCTGGAGGGTGAAGATGGCGGTGAGCAGGGCCCCCTTGCGGGTCCGCAGGAGGGGCCACGGGGAAATGCGGGCGCCCCGGCCGGGGGTGGCATTCCGGTGGGCATGGAGGGCCACCGGGAGGAAGCCCAGGAAAGCGGCTACTGAGAGCAGGCCAATGGAGCCCACTCCTGCCGAGGCCGAACCCAGCGCCTGCGCGACCGGGACCACCAGCACGGCCGTGACCGTGGCGCCGGTGGTCATGGTGACCGTGTACAGCGCTGTCATGAGCGACGTGCGGTCCGCATAGTGCTCGCGGATGAACGAGGGCATGGCCACGTTGCAGACGGCGAGTCCGGACATGCCCACCACCGTTCCGGCGAGCAGCATGCCGGTGGACGGGATGCCGCGCACCAGCAGGCCGGCTGCCAGCATTCCCAGGGCCAACAGGATGGCCTTCTCCACGCCCACCCGGCGGGTCAGCCAGGACGTTGCCGCGCCGGCCACGGCGAAACAGAGTGTGGGAATGGAGGGTATGACGGCGGCAACGAAGGCGCCGTAGCCCAGGACTTCCTGGAGGTCGTGGAGGAGTGCTGCGGCTCCGGTAATGCCGGCCCGCAGGTTCAGTCCGATCAGCACCAGGGCAATGACGCCGAGGACGACGACGGCGCGCGGCCGGGCAGCGCCGGCCGGCGCAGCGGGCGGGGTGTCAGTTCCGGGTGGTGCCGTCGTCGTGGTTGCCATACTTAAACATTAGACGTTAGACGTTTGATGTTTGTAAAGATGTGGGGAACCTCTCCCGGGCCGTGTCCCTAGCCCTGCTGCCGTTGCGAGAGCCGCTGCACGGCCAGCGCCAGCCAGAGCTGCACCCGGTCCTGGGTCTGGGCGGGGTCGTAGCCGGTCAGCTCGGTGATCTGTGCCAGCCGGTAACGCACGGTGTTGCGGTGCAGCGTCAGCGCCTCGGCGACGGCGGCCACCGAGCCGTTGTTGTTCAGATAGCTCTCCAGCGTGGCCATCAGTTCGGCTCCGTGCAGGGCATCGAAGTTGCGCAGCGGGTTGAGCGACTCATTTGCCATGTCCGCCAGCGGCACGTCCTCGCTGGCCAGGAGGAGCGACGTCAGGCTGAGCCGCTCCGGCTCGTTGACGGGCAGGCCATGGCTCGCCGCATCGCGGGCCTCGAAGTAGCTCCAGCGCAGCCCGTTGGGTTTGGTGTACGCGCCGCCGATGCCGATCGTCGCGTGGATGCCGGCCTCCGCCAGGTGGTCGCTGAGGCTTTTGGCCAGCGCGCTGGCGCCGCTGCCGTCGTCGTGGACCACGATGATCAGGTCCTTCCCGACCACGGCGGTCACCCCGTGCTCCAGCGGCCGCGGCACCGAGGAGCTCACCAGCTGCTTGGGGTGCGCCGCGGACTCGGCAAGGAGGACCACACTTTTCCGGGTGCTGTTGACGCCGATGCCGGCGAGCCGCCGGGACGCCTCGCTGGATTCCAGGGTTCCGTGGATCACGTCCTCCAGGACCTGGCCGGACAGGGCGCGCTGGGCCTGCCGCTGTTTGACCATGTTGTTCAGTTCAACGCTGATCAGGTTCTGGGCGTAGCCCACGATGCCGGAATCCTCGAAGGGCTGCCGGACCCAGAGGGTGCAGGCGTCGCGGCGGCCGGTGGGGATGGGATAGGACGCCCAGGTGTCCGCCGTGGGCGCCGGGTTGCCGGGCACGCTGTTGTACAGCTGCGCCGTGAACTGGGTGAGCACAATGTCCGTGCGCAGCATGGAGCCGAGGTTCTTGAGCAGTTCCGCGAGGCCGCCGCCGGTCAGCAGGGCGCGGGCCAGGATCTGGTGGCCCGCGATGAGCCTTTCCAGCTTGGCGTAGTGGTCCGCTGACTGGGCGTCCGCCACCAGCTTGGTGATCGCAATGAACGGCGTCTCGTAGGGGACCTCCACCACGGGAAGGCCCCAGCGGTTGGCCTCGGCAACCAGTGCCGGCGGAACGGCGTCGTGCGTCAGGCCGACCCCGAAGCCGATCCCCACCGCCCCGGCCCGCTGCACCTGCCGCACAAAACGGCGCTGGTCCGGGGCGGCCTTCAGCCGCATGCCCGTGGTGAGCACCAGCTCGCCGCCGTTCAGGAAGCGCTGCGGGTCCTCCTGCTCGGTGACGGCAACCCACTGGATGTCCTGGTGCCACGTCGTCTCGGCCAGGCCGGATTTGACGAGCTTGAGCGACTGGACGCCCAGCAGGGCGGCGAGGGAAATTGCCATGGATTCAGGATAACGGCGAGCTGGTCAACCGCACTAAAGGATTCCGGGGATGGTGTGCAGGTGGCTATTTCTTGCGTGGACGGGCTGGCATAGGCTCGTGAGCAGTCGCAATACTGGGCCGGTTGCAGAAACCGGCTGCAGAAACCAGCATGAAAGAGGTTGTACACCGTGGTCCAAACCTTGCAGAACTTCATCAACGGCGAGTTCGTCACGCCCGCAGGCACCGGCCTGCTGGACATCGTGAACCCCACCAACGGTGAAGTGGTGGCCAAGTCGCCCGTCTCGGTGCAGGCCGACGTCGACGCCGCCATGAAGGCTGCCAGCGACGCGTTCAAAACCTGGAAGCACGTCACCCCGGGCCAGCGCCAGCTCATGCTCCTTAAACTTGCCGATGCCGTGGAAGCCAACAGCGACGAGCTCGTGGAAGCCCAGCACCGCAACACCGGCCAGGTCCGCTCGCTGATCGCGTCCGAGGAAGTGGCCGCCGGCGCCGACCAGCTCCGCTTCTTCGCCGGCGCCGCCCGCATCCTCGAAGGCAAGTCCGCCGGCGAGTACTTCGAAGGCCACACCTCCTACGTGCGCCGCGAACCCATCGGCGTCGTGGCCCAGGTGGCCCCCTGGAACTACCCGTTCCTGATGGCCATCTGGAAGATCGGCCCCGCGCTCGCGGCCGGCAACACCGTGGTCCTCAAGCCCTCGGACACCACCCCCGAATCCACCCTGGTCCTCGCCCGCCTCGCCGGGGAGATCTTCCCGGCCGGCGTCCTGAACGTGGTCCTCGGCACCGGCGAAACCGGCGCCATGATGGTGGAGCACAAGGTCCCGGGCCTCGTCTCCATCACCGGATCCGTACGAGCCGGCATTGCGGTGGCCTCGGGTGCGGCCAAGGGCCTCAAGCGCGCGCACCTGGAGCTCGGCGGCAAGGCCCCGGCCATTGTGTTCAAGGATGCGGACATCAAGAAGAGCGCCGCAGCCATTGCCGAGTTCGCCTTCTTCAACGCCGGCCAGGACTGCACGGCCATCACGCGCGTGCTGGTTGAGGACTCGGTCCACGACGACGTCGTGGCGGCCATGGTGGAACACACCAGGACGCTGCACACCGGTTCGCAGAACGACGAAGACAACTACTTCGGCCCGCTCAACAACGTGAACCACTTCAACGCCGTGACGTCCGTGGTGGAGCACCTGCCGGAGAACTGCAGGATTGTCACCGGCGGCCACCGCGCGGGGGACAAGGGCTTCTTCTTCGAACCCACCATCATCACCGGCGCCAAGCAGACGGATGACATCGTGCAGAAGGAAACCTTCGGGCCGGTCATCACCGTGCAGAAATTCAGCACCGAGGCCGAGGCCGTGGAGCTGGCGAACGACGTCGACTACGCCCTGGCCTCCAGCGTCTGGACCACCGACCACGGCACCGCCATGCGCGTCAGTCGCGACCTGGACTTTGGTGCGGTGTGGATCAACACGCACATCCTGCTGACGGCCGAAATGCCGCACGGCGGATTCAAGCAGTCCGGCTACGGCAAGGACCTGTCCATGTACGGCGTCGAGGACTACACGCGCATCAAGCACGTGATGAGCGCGCTCGACGCATAACTCCGACGCACAACTCTCCCCACGACTTTCCAGAAAGGCATTCCCATGACTGCAACCGCCCATGACATCACCTACCGTCTCGAGCAGAAGCGCCGCGTCCAGGCAGACTTCCCGGGCCCCAAGTCCGTTGCCCTAACTGAGCGCCGCAAGGCCGTCGTGGCCGCCGGCGTCGCCTCCAGCGTCCCCGTGTTTGTTTCCGACGCCGACGGCGGCATCATCCACGACGTGGACGGCAACTCCTTCATCGACCTCGGGTCAGGCATCGCCGTGACCAGCGTCGGCGCGTCCGATCCCGCCGTCGTCGGGGCCGTGAAGGAAGCCGTGGAGCACTTCACCCACACCTGCTTCATGGTCACCCCGTACGAGGGCTACGTTGCCGTCGCCGAGCAGCTGAACCGCCTCACCCCGGGAGACCACGAAAAGCGCACGGTGCTGTTCAACTCAGGCGCCGAAGCCGTGGAAAACGCCGTCAAGGTGGCGCGCCTGGCCACCGGCCGCGACGCCGTCGTTGCCTTTGACCACGCCTACCACGGCCGCACCAACCTGACCATGGCGCTGACCGCCAAGGCCATGCCGTACAAGACCAACTTCGGCCCGTTCGCGCCCGAGGTCTACCGCATGCCCATGAGCTACCCGTTCCGCGAGGAAAACCCCTCGATCACCGGTGCCGAGGCCGCCAAGCGCGCCATCACCATGATCGAAAAGCAGATCGGCGGCGAATCCGTGGCCGCGATCATCATCGAACCGATCCAGGGCGAGGGCGGCTTCATCGTCCCGGCCGAGGGCTTCCTGCCGGCACTGGCCGCCTGGGCCAAGGAAAAGGGCATCGTCTTCATCGCCGACGAGGTCCAGTCCGGCTTCTGCCGCACGGGCGAGTGGTTCGCCGTGAACCACGAAGGTGTTGTCCCGGACATCATCACCATGGCCAAGGGCATCGCGGGCGGCATGCCGCTGTCCGCGATCACCGGACGCGCCGACCTGCTCGACGCCGTCCACCCGGGCGGCCTGGGCGGCACCTACGGCGGCAACCCGGTTGCCTGCGCCGCTGCCCTCGCCTCCATCGGCTCCATGGAGGAATACGACCTCAACGCCCGCGCCAAGCACATCGAGGACCTGGCCACCGGCCGACTCCGCGAGCTCCAGGGTGAGCTTTCCGCTTCGGGGAAGTCCGTCATCGGTGACATCCGCGGCCGCGGCGCCATGCTGGCCATCGAACTGGTGCAGGCCGGCTCCAAGGAACCGAACCCGGAGCTGACCAAGGCCGTTGCCGCCGCCTGCCTCAAGGAAGGCGTCATCATCCTCACCTGCGGCACGTACGGCAATGTGATCCGGCTGCTGCCGCCGCTGGTCATCGGCGATGAGCTGCTGCTCGACGGCCTCGAGGTGCTGGCAGCCGCCATCAAGGCGCACGCCTAGCCTCAGTCATTCCAGCCGGAGAGCCGCGGACCGATCGTCCGCGGCTCTCCGTGTTTTCGGGCCCAATGTCACCTCTGATTTGTGCGTCCGTGGACTAGAGTCAGCAGTACCACTGCAGGAACGCAGACCGGCCGACGTCGCCCGGGAACCCCGAGCGAGGCTGGATTCTGCCCCAGACCCACAAAGGGGTTCACCCATGCGATACGTAGTTGGCTACACACCGAACGAGCGCGGCGCCGATGCAGTTGCCCTGGCGTCCGCCCTGGCCCGCGCCCAGGGCGCACAGCTGGACCTCGTCTATGTGGTGGACAAGGGGCTGCATGTTGCGCACGAAGTTGCGGGCGGCCATGACCTCGCCCGCGAGAAGGCCGTCCAGGACGCGCAGCGCGAAGGCCTGGGCCTGGTCCCGGAGGACGTGCCCGTCGAATTCCATGCGCGCCACGCCGAGTCGTTCGCCGCGGGACTGATCGAGGCCGCCGTCGACTACCAGGCCGGGCTCATCGTGGTGGGTGCCGCCAGCAGCGGGCTGTTCAAACGGCACACCGTGGGCACTGTGGCCAACGCCCTCCTGCACGCCTCGCCCGTCCCTGTCGCACTGGCTCCGCGCGGCTACCGCCGGACCGAACCCATTTCCCGGCTGACCCTCGCGGTCGGCCAGCGCGCCGGCGCGGAGGCCGCGATCGACGTCGCCATCGGGGCGGCAGGGCGCCGCAGCGTGCCCCTGCGGATGGTCTCCCTGGTGGAGCTCGACGCCGAAGGGGACCCGGGGGAGGTGGTGAACGCGGCGCACATCCACGCGAACACCGTGCTCACCGAAGCCTCGCGGCGCCTTCCTGAAGGGCACAAGGTCACCGTGGAGGTGGCCCACGGACGCACCATCGAGGAATGCATCGATGACCTTGAATGGGACGACGCCGAGATCCTGATCGTGGGATCCTCGCGCCTTGCCGAGCGCAACAAGCTCTTCATCGGCAGCACGGCCAACAAGGTGCTCCGCGCGCTGCCGGTGCCCATGGTGGTCATCCCGCGCGAGTACGAGCGGGTGGACACGGCCATGGCGCCCTAACGCGCCCCTCTTCGACCCAGGTCAGCGCGAACGGACATTTGCGGCCCCCATGCAGAGCGCGAACGGGCAGATAAGGCCCCCAAAAGCGAAAAACAGGGCATTATCTGCCCGTTCGCGCTTCCCGCAGGGCACGCTTCCGGGCCACGGAATTCCTGCGCGTCGCCGCCAGCATGTCCACCGTCAGCACCAGCAGCGCCAGCCAGACCACCCCGAAGCCGATCCAGCGGTCCGGGGTCATGGCTTCCTGGAACACCACGAGCGCCACGATGAACTGCAGCACGGGGGCGAAGTACTGCAGCAGCCCGATCGTGGTCATGGGCAGCCGGCGGGCGGAGGCTCCGAAGAACAGCAGCGGCACTGCGGTGATCACGCCGGAGGAGACCAGCAGCCAGAAGTGCCCCGAACCGTGAGTGCCAAGCGTCGCCGCACCGCTCACGGCCAGGAAGATCATGGTGGCGGCCGCCAACGGAGTGAGCACCACGGTTTCCATGGTCAGGCTGGTGACCGCGTCCGCCTTCGGGCCGATCCGCTTCTTGACGAAACCGTAGAGGCCGAAGCTGAAGGCCAGCGTCAGCGCGATCCACGGGAGTTTGCCGTAGGAAATCGTCAGGACCACCACGGCAACAAAGCCGATGCCCACGGCGGCCCACTGGAGCGGACGCAGCGTTTCCTTCAGCACGAACACGCCCAGCAGCACGGAGACGAGCGGGTTGATGAAGTAACCCAGGGACGCTTCCACGGCCTGGCCGGTGGTCACGCCGTAAGTGTAGGTCAGCCAGTTCACCGCGATCAGCGCCGCGGCGATGGACAGTGTGCCGAGCACGGTCCGGTCCCGGAAAGCGGCCGCCAGTACGCGCCAGGACCGGGTCACCGTGATCAGGAGGGTACAGAACACCAGCGACCACACCACCCGGTTGGCCACAATTTCCACCGCACTGGCGGGCTGCAGGACGAAGAAGTACAGGGGCAGCAGCCCCCAGAGCCCGTAAGCACCGATCCCGAAGACGACGCCCGCCGTCGTGTCCTTGTCCACTGCCTTAAGGGCGATGCCGGGGGCGGTCAGGGCAGGTGAAGTGGCGGTTCCGTCGGTTGTAGGCACACGATCAATAACACCACCTCCGCGGGCGGTATTCCGCCAGCACGCACCGGCTCCCGGAAACGGTCTGCGCAGGCCTTGCAGTACTCAGTATGCTTACCACTATGAACGCGCTTCTCCGGAAAGCCCCTCGATGAGGCTCCGCCACAGCAATGCCTCGGGCAGGGGCTACCGGCGCCTTGCCGCGGGCACCGGCTTCACCTACCGCGACCTTGACGGTTCCACACTGCCGCCGGGCCCCGTCCGGGAACGGCTGGAAAGCATCGGCATTCCGCCGGCCTGGACCGATGTGTGGATCGCGCCCTACGACAACGGGCACATCCAGGCCACCGGGCTCGACGCCGTGGGCCGCCGGCAGTACATCTACCACCCGGCCTGGCGGGAAAAGAAGGACCGGCTCAAGTTCGACCGTGCCCTGCAGCTCGCTGAATCGCTGCCGAGCGCGCGCAGGCGGGTCACGATGGACCTCCGCAGCGACGGCTTCTCCCGCGAACGCGTGCTGGCGGGTGCCTTCAGGATGCTGGACAGCGGCTCGCTGCGGGTCGGATCCGAGCGGTACACCAACGAGAACGGCAGCCACGGCCTGGCCACCCTGCTCTGCGCGCATGTGAAAGTGAAGAAGGAGAGCCTCCGGCTCAGTTTTCCCGCCAAGAGCGGTAAAACGTGGGATTCGGAGATCGACGACGCCGACCTCGCCGCCCTGGTGCGCTCGCTCAAGCGCCGCGGGGGCAACGCTAGGCTGCTGGCTTACAAGAACGGTCGCAGCTGGCATCCGGTGGGCAGCGCGGAGATCAACGAGTACGTGAAGGAACGCACCGGCGCGGACTTCACCGCCAAGGACTTCCGGACGCTCCGGGGCACCGTGGCCGCGGCGGTCAGCCTGGCCCGGACCGGCCCGCAGGCCACCGTGGCTGCGAGGAAGCGGGCCATCAGCCTGGCGATGCAGGACGCTGCGGCCGTGCTGGGGAACACGCCGTCGATCGCCCGGAAGAGCTACGTTGACCCGCGGCTGCTGGATCACTACTCCGCGGGGGAGACCATCGACCCCCACCGGACCGGCTCGGCCGAAGCCGAACTCCGGGCCCTGCTGTACCGCGAGGGAGACGTCGTATCCATTGGCAGATCCGCAGGGAAGGCGAGTTGACCGCCTAGAATAGGGGTTTGTGCGCTAAGTGATTTGGCGCAGTCTCTCAGTTCTGGAAGGGCTCCCGGTGTCCAACTCGGCCGCAACCACCCCCAAACGTCCCCTCCGCGTCGCGATCGTCGGCGCCGGACCGGCCGGCGTCTACGCCGCGGACATCCTGACCAAATCCAATGAGGTCAAGGACGGCGACGTCGAAGTCAGCATCGACCTCTTCGAGGCCTACCCCGCCCCCTACGGACTGATCCGCTACGGCGTGGCCCCGGACCACCCCCGCATCAAGGGCATCGTCAACGCCCTGCACAAGGTCCTGGACCGCGGCGACATCCGGTTCCTGGGCAACGTGACGTACGGCCGGGACCTGAAGCTGCACGATTTCCGCGCCTTCTACGACGCCGTGATCTTCTCCACGGGCGCCATCAAGGACGCGGACCTGAACATTCCCGGCGTCGAACTCGAAGGATCGTTCGGCGGCGCCGACTTTGTGTCCTGGTACGACGGCCACCCGGATGTTCCGCGCGAGTGGCCGCTGGACGCCAAGGAGATCGCGGTGATCGGCAACGGCAACGTGGCCCTGGACGTGGCCCGCATGCTGGTCAAGCACGCCGACGAGCTCCTGTCCACGGAAATCCCGGACAACGTCTACCGGGCGCTGAAGAACTCTCCGGTCACGGACGTGCACGTCTTCGGCCGCCGCGGCCCGGCCCAGGTGAAGTTCACCCCGCTGGAACTGCGCGAGCTCAGCCACGCCAAGGACGTTGACATTGTGCTCTACCCGGAGGACTTCGAGTTCGACGAAGCCTCCGAGGAAGCCATCCGTACCAACAACCAGACCAAGACCATGGTGAACACCATGACCAACTGGCTGGTGGAGGAGCACGCCGAAGCCGAGGTGCCCTCCTCCCGCCGGCTGCACCTGCACTTCCTGCACAGCCCCGTGGAGATTTACGACGCCGCCGGCAACAGTGGGGGCACCACCGCTGCCGCCGGCAAGGTGGCGGGGATCAAGTTTGAGCGCATGCAGCTGGACGGCACGGGCAACGTCAAGGGGACGGGGGAGTACCTCGACTACCCGGTCCAGGCGGTGTACCGGGCCATCGGTTACCACGGCTCCCCGCTGGATGAACTGGAATACGACGCCCGGGCCGGTGTGATTCCCAACGAAGGCGGCCGGGTGCTGGACGCCGACGGCAACCCTGTGCCGGGGATCTACGCCACGGGCTGGATCAAGCGCGGCCCGGTGGGCCTGATCGGGCATACCAAGGGTGACGCCCTGGAGACCATCGGCTGCCTGCTGGAGGACCGGCTGACGCTCCCGCCGGCGCAGAATCCGGATCCGCACGCCATCATCGCCCTGCTCGAGGAGCGCGGCGTGGAGTACACCACCTGGGAAGGCTGGAACCGGCTGGACGCGCACGAAGCAGCCCTCGGGAAGGCGTGGACCGAAGCGGAGGCGGACACCGGCGTCGTACGTGAACGCGTGAAGGTGGTGCCGCGCGAGGAAATGATCCGCATTTCCCGCGGCGCCGGGGGCTGACCCGAGGGCTAACCCTATGGCGGCCGGCTGGATGGCAATACACTGGGCAGACCAATCCAGCACGGCATGCCGTCACGCCTGGCACACCGTTGTGCCGGCAAGGGAGTTCGATGACGAAAACAAATCAGCCGGCAGCTCCGGGCCCGGACGCCGCGGCGCTGCTCCAGCGGCACGCCCTGGCGGGCCACGAGCTGCTCGGAGCGACCGGCCACGCCGGCAGCATGCACCTGCCCGGACTGCGCAGCCTGGTGGAGGAATCCTGGCAGCGCTCAGTCCAGTTCCGGGCGAACCCGGACAATCCCGAAGCGCCCCTTGCCCTGGACCGGGAAGAACTGGACGAATACCGCCGGCAGCATCCGCTGGCCACCATCATGCCGGTCATCCACAAACTCCTGGTGCTGCCCAGCCACGACAGCGGCCTGCTGGTTGCCGTGGGCGATGAGGTGGGCCGCCTCCTGTGGGTGGAGGGCGACGCCGTGACGCAGCGCCGGGCCGAAGGCATGATGTTCGTGGCCGGCGCCGACTGGTCCGAGGCCAGCGTCGGCACCAGCGCTCCGGGCACTGCCCTCGCCCTGGGCCGCAGCATCCAGATTTCCGGCGCCGAGCACTACAAGCGCTCCGTTCATCCGTGGAGCTGCACGGCCGTGCCGTTCCACGACCCCGACTCCGGCGCCCTGCTGGGGGTGGTGGACATCACCGGCACCGAATCCGCCGTTGCACCGCACACCCTCTCCCTCGTGGAAGCCACCGTCGCGGCGGCCCAGGCCCAGTTGCGCGTGGAGCGGCTCCAGCTGGCGGCGGCCCGCCAGGCGGCACCGGCACGACGGCGGACCGCGGCTTCCGCGGGGCGGACGGCCTCCGCTGCGGGCACCGGCAGCCTCTACCGCAACAGCCTCCAGCTCCTCGGCCGGGACCAGGCACTGCTCAGCATCGAAGGCCGCACCGTGGCGCTCTCGGCCCGGCACAGCGAAATCCTGGCACTCCTCAGCGTCCATCCGGACGGTCTCAGCGCCGAGGAGCTCTGCACCCTGCTGTACCCGGGCGAAGGCACGTCCATGACCCTGCGCCCGGAGATGGTCCGCCTGCGCAAGGTCCTGCAGCAGCTCAGCCCGGAGGCTGTCCCCGGCTCGCGACCGTACCGGCTGCCCGTGGACCTGATGCCGGATTCCAGCCAGGTGCTCAACTGCCTGCAGCGCGGCGCGCACCGCATCGCGCTCGAGATCTACCGCGGCGCCGTCCTGCCCCGCTCGGAGGCGCCGGGCATCGTTGAACTCAGGGACCGCGTCTCCTCGCTGCTGCGCGAAGCGGTGCTCACCGACGGCAGCGCGGATGCGCTGCTGAAGTACGCGGAACTGCCGGAAGCAAAGAACGACGTCGGCGTCCGCCTTGCCGCGCTGAAGCTCCTGCCGCCGCGCTCGCCCAAGCGGGCCGCCGTCGTCGCCGATCTTGAACGGCTGGAAACCGAACTCAGCGCCTGACCTCCCGCAACGTGAGCTGCATCACCATGGTTGCAACCTGACTGCAACCTCTCCGCTCCTACGCTGAATGCAACGGCGGCCGCCAGCACAGGCCGCTGAATATCTTGCACAGCAAAGGAGCTAGCAATGACTGTCTACGCACAGCCCGGTACCGAAGGTTCGAAGGTCACGTTCAAGGACCGCTACGAGAACTGGATCGGCGGCGAATGGGTGGCCCCCGTCAAGGGCCAGTACTTCGAGAACATCACCCCGGTCACCGGCAAGGCATTCTGCGAGGTGGCCCGCGGCACGGCCGAGGACATCGAGCTGGCCCTGGACGCCGCCCACAAGATCGCACCCTCCTGGGGCAAGACCTCCGTTGCCGAGCGTGCGGCCATCCTGAACAGGATCGCGGACCGGATCGACGAGAACCTTGAAATGCTGGCCGTCGCCGAATCGTGGGACAACGGCAAGCCGATCCGCGAGACGCTCAACGCGGACATCCCGCTGGCCGCCGACCACTTCCGCTACTTCGCCTCCGCCGTCCGCGCCCAGGAAGGCCGCCTGTCACAGCTCGACGACGACACCACGGCCTACCACTACCACGAGCCGCTGGGTGTCGTGGGCCAGATCATTCCGTGGAACTTCCCGATCCTCATGGCCGTCTGGAAGCTGGCCCCGGCCCTGGCCGCCGGTAACGCCGTGGTCCTCAAGCCGGCCGAGCAGACGCCGTCGTCCATCCTGGTCCTGATGGAGCTCATCGGCGACATCCTTCCCGCCGGCGTCATCAACGTGGTCAACGGCTTCGGCGTCGAAGCCGGAAAGCCGCTCGCATCCAGCCCCCGCATCCGCAAAATCGCCTTCACCGGTGAAACCACCACCGGCCGCCTCATCAGCCAGTACGCCAGCCAGAACCTGATCCCGGTCACCCTGGAACTGGGCGGCAAGAGCCCGAACATCTTCTTCAACGACGTTGCCGAGTCCGACGACGCGTTCTATGACAAGGCACAGGAAGGCTTCGCTCTGTTCGCCTTCAACCAGGGCGAAGTCTGCACCTGCCCGTCCCGCGCCCTGGTCCAGGAAGATATCTACGACTCCTTCATGGCCGACGCCGTGGCCCGGGTGGAGAAGATGATCCAGGGCAACCCGCTCGACACCGAGACCCAGGTTGGCGCCCAGGCCTCCAACGACCAGCTGGAGAAGATCCTCTCCTACATCGACATCGGAAAGCAGGAGGGCGCGAAGGAGCTCACCGGCGGCGGCCGCGCTGAATTGCCCGGCGATCTGGCCGGCGGCTTCTACGTGCAGCCCACGGTCTTCGAGGGCCACAACAAGATGCGCATCTTCCAGGAGGAGATCTTCGGCCCGGTGGTGTCCGTGACCCGCTTCAGTGATTACAACGACGCCATGGGAATCGCCAACGACACCCTCTACGGGCTCGGTGCCGGAGTCTGGTCCCGCAACGGCAACGTGGCCTACCGCGCCGGCCGCGAGATCCAGGCCGGCCGCGTCTGGGTCAACAACTACCACGCCTACCCGGCCGGTGCCGCGTTCGGCGGCTACAAGTCCTCAGGCATCGGACGTGAGAACCACTCCATGATGTTGGACCACTACCAGCAGACCAAGAATCTCCTGGTCAGCTACAACGAAAACAAGCTCGGCTTCTTCTAAGCCGCGCCACGCCCGGGCGGGGCTGATCGGCACCGGTCCGCTCCGCCCGTTCCACCTCCAAACCATGCTTAACGACGCAAGGATTTCGCCAATGACGACGACAATGCAAGCAGCCGTAGTAACTGAATTCGGTAAGGATCTCCAGATCCAGACCCTCCCCATTCCCACCCCGGGACGCGGTGAGGCGCTGGTCAAGGTCATCACCACCGGCGTCTGCCACACTGACCTGCACGCAGCGGAAGGGGACTGGCCGGTCAAGCCGTCACCCCCGTTCGTTCCCGGCCACGAAGGCGTGGGCGAAGTGGTTGCCCTCGGCGAAGGCGTCACGGACCTCGCTGTCGGAGACCTCGTGGGCAACGCCTGGCTCTGGTCCGCCTGCGGTGACTGCCAGTACTGCCGCACCGGCTGGGAAACCCTCTGTGAAGCGCAGAAGAATGCGGGCTACAGCGTTGACGGCTCGTTCGGGCAGTACATGCTGGTGGACAGCCGGTTCGCAGCCAGGATTCCGGCGGGTTCGGACCCCGTGGAAGTGGCCCCCGTGCTCTGCGCCGGCGTCACCGTCTACAAGGGCCTGAAGATGACAGAGGCCAAGCCGGGCCAGTGGGTCACTATTTCCGGCATCGGCGGCCTGGGCCACATCGCCGTCCAGTACGCCGTCGCCATGGGCCTGCGGGTTGCCGCGGTGGACATCGCTGACGACAAACTCGCCCTGGCCAAGAAACACGGCGCGGAGCTAACCGTCAACGCCCTCCACGAGGACCCGGCGGAAGTCATCCAGCGCGAAACCGGAGGTTGCCATGGAGTCCTTGTCACAGCTGTGCACCCGTCAGCCTTCGGGCAGGCGATCGGCATGGCCCGCCGCGGCGGCACGATTGTCTTCAACGGCCTGCCGCCGGGTGACTTCCCGGCACCGATCTTCGAGATTGTGCTCAAGGGCCTGACGGTCCGCGGCTCGATCGTGGGAACCCGGCAGGACCTTGAGGAAGCCCTGGATTTCTACGCCCAGGGCAAGATCCACCCCACGGTGTCCACCCGGGAGCTGTCCGAGGTCAACGCGGTGCTTGACGAAATGAAGCACGCCAAGATCGACGGCCGTGTGGTGCTGACGTTCTGATGCCCGACACCAGGCTTGAAGCCGCCGTGACGCTGCCCGGGGAAGACTTTTCCCGGGTGGCGCTCACGGGCGGTGCCGTGGAACTGCTCAGGCAACTGTGGGGCCAGCACGGGCCCCTGATGTTCCACCAGTCAGGCGGCTGCTGTGACGGGTCCTCGCCCATGTGTTACCCGGCGGGAGACTTCATCACCGCGGAAGCGGACGTCCTCCTGGGGCTGTTCGACATCGCCGACGGGGTGGAGCCGAAACCCCTCGAGTTCTGGATGTCCAGAGAGCAGTTCAACTACTGGAGCCACACGCACCTGACTGTGGACGTGGTCCAGGGCCGGGGGAGTGGATTCTCGGTCGAGGCGCCGGAAGGCAAGCGGTTCCTCATCAGGTCGACTCTGATGGACTGGCCCGCCTGAACACCTTGCGGCAACCTGAACGCCCTGCGGCAACAGCGCGAGCGAACACTTGGGGCCCCTCCTGTGAGGGGCCCCAAGTGTTCGCTCGCGCTTAACGCCGTCTCACATTCTGGGATAAATGTGACCGTCCACTGGATGGACACTACTCTTGATAAGTCTGTTTCCAGCAAGCTATCGAGATTGTGGACTTTCCTATGAACCTTTTCCGGACGAAATCCATCGAGCAGTCGATCGCCGACGCCGATGAACCCGGACGCAAGCTGAAGCGTTCCCTGAGCACCTGGGACCTCATGATCATGGGCGTCGCCGTTGCTGTCGGAGCCGGGATCTTCTCCGTCGGCGCCAAAGCCGCAGCGAACTTCGCCGGTCCTGCCGTCACGGTGTCCTTCGCGATTGCCGCCGTCACCTGCGCGCTGGCCATCATGTGCTACGCAGAGTTTGCCACGGCCATTCCGGTGGCCGGTTCCGCCTACGTCTTCACGTACGCCACCATGGGCGAGCTGCTGGCCTGGATCATTGGCTGGAACCTCATCCTGGAGCTCTTCACCGCCGCGGCGGTGATCGCCAAGTACTGGGGCATCTACCTCAGCAAGGTCTTCGCGCTCATGGGCGTGGACATTCCGCCCGCCCTTTCGCTCGGCGGCGTTGACCTCTACTGGGGCGCGTTCCTGATCGTAGCCGTCTTCACCGTGCTGCTGGTGCTGGGGACAAAGCTGTCCGCCCGCGTCGGCAACATCTTCACCCTGATCAAGATCGGCGTCGTGCTGTTCGTGATCGTGGTGGGCTTCACCTACGTGAAGTTCGAAAACTACTCGCCGTTCGTTCCGGCCTCCGAACCCACAGGCAGCGCCGGCACCGCCGACGTCCTCAAGCAGTCCTTCTTCGGCTTCCTGACCGGAGCCGCCCCGGCGCAGTACGGCACCCTGGGAATCTTCGCCGGCGCGGCGCTGGTCTTCTTCGCCTTCATCGGATTCGACGTGGTGGCCACCTCGGCCGAGGAAGTCAAGAACCCGCAGAAGACCCTGCCGCGCGGCATCTTCGGCGGCCTGGCCATCGTCACGGTCCTGTACATCCTGGTGTCGCTCGCCCTGACCGGCATGGTGTCCTACACGCAGCTGGCGGAGGCCGAGAGCCCCACGCTCACCACCGCCTTCGAAGCCGTGGGCAACACCGACGCCGCCAAGATCATCGCCTTCGGTTCCCTGGTGGGCCTCACCACGGTGATCATGGTGCTGCTGATGGGCCTGTCCCGCGTTGTCCTGGCCATGAGCCGCGACGGCCTGCTGCCGCGCTCGCTGTCCAAGACCAGCACCATCCGTGCGACGCCGGTCCGCCTCCAGATCATCTGCGGTGCGGCAGTTGCCCTCGTGGCCGGACTGACCAATGTGGACCTTCTGGAGGAAATGATCAATATCGGCACGCTGTCTGCCTTCGTGATGGTGAGCCTGGGCATCCTGGTCCTGCGGAAGAAGCGCCCGGACCTGAAGCCGGCCTTCCGCGTACCGTTCGGCAAGGTGCTTCCGGTAGTGTCCGCCCTCCTGTGCCTCTACCTGATGACGAACCTCGCGGTGGAGACGTGGATCTTCTTCGCCATCTGGCTGGTCATCGGTGTGGCGATCTACTTCGCCTACGGTCAGCGCCACTCCCGGCTGAATGAAAAATTCGCGGAAGCAAAGGCCGCCGTCAACGGCGCACCGCAGGCCACCACTAAGGCCAGCCAGGACGACGACGAGGACGCGCTCACGCGCGGCTGACCTCCCGTCCGTCGGTTTACTGCCGGAATCCGCTTTGGCCATGACTCCATAAGATGGAGTCATGGCCAAAGCTGTTAAACCGGAACGCAAGGTGGAGTTGTTGTCCGCCATTCAGGACTACCTGATGGATAAAACGCTCGCTGAGCTCACGTTCCGGAGCCTGGCGGACGGCCTGGGCATCAGCTCCTACGTGCTGGTCTATCACTTCGGCAACCGCGAGCAGCTGGTCAACGAGATCATCGGATCCATCGAATCCCGGCTGGACAGCATGCGCACCACGGACGTCCGGGACATCGACAGGGAGGCCTGGCGATCCTACCTGATGGAGTCCTGGCAGTGGACCATGGCCCAGCGGAACCGCCACCTGGCCAGGCTTGAGTTCGAGGCCACCGCGCAGGACGTGGTGGCGTCCTCGCCCCGCGGAACCGCCCAGGACCACTTCCGCATGCTCCACGAAAAAGCCCGTGACTGGCTGGTGGTGCAGGGGATCCGTCCGGAATTCGCCGACACCGACGCGCGGCTGTTCACCTCCACCTTCTACGGCCTGCAGTTCGACTTTGTGGTGATGAACCAGCCCGAGGAAGCGACCAAGGCGTTCGAGCTGATGGTGGCCGTGTTCTTCTCGAACCTGGAGCACCGCCTGGCCACCGAAGGCCAGCACGTCTGACCTCCTGGCCTGGCGCCGGCACAGGACCGGCGGCCCTTACTCCGTCGTCTCAGAGCTGTAACAATGACCCTTAAGTAGGTGCGGTTGACCTCGCATCATGCTTAGATCGGATTGTTTGAACAGGTGTTCGAACAGCGAACATTTGCGGCTTGGGGCTCATCACTGCCAAGTCAATGGGCACAAAGGAGTGAACATGAAACGTCGTTTTATTGCCGCGCTGGCAGCCGCCTCCGTTCTGGGCCTGTCGGCCTGCGGCAGTGGCTCGCCCAGTTCCACGGGCGGCGGAACTGCAACGGGAACCGCCGGTGGAGGATCGGACCTGACCAAGGTCAGCGTCGGCGTCATTCCCATCGTCGACTGCGCACCCATCTACCTCGGCGACAAGCAGGGCTTCTTCAAGGAAGAAGGCCTCCAGCTCGACATCCAGACTGCCACGGGCGGCGCGGCGATCGTTCCCGGCGTCGTCAGCGGCAGCTTCGACTTCGCCTTTTCCAACCTGATCTCGGTGATGGTCGCCAAGGACAAGGGCCTCGACCTGAAGTTCGTGGCCAACGGTGCCTCCACCACCGGCGAAAAGGGCAAGGACATCGGAGGTGTTGTGGCCCCGGCCGGGTCCAGCATCCAGTCCGCCAAAGACCTTGCCGGCAAGACAGTCTCGGTGAACAACCTCTCCAATATCGGCGACACCACCATCAAGTCGGTCATCGAAAAAGACGGCGGAGACCCCAATAGCGTGAAGTTCGTGGAAGTTGCCTTCCCGGACGCCCCGGCGGCCCTGGCCAACAAGCAGGTGGATGCGGCGTGGATCCTGGAGCCGTTCCTGTCCAAAGCTGTGGCTGAAGGCGGCACGATCGTCTCCTCGAACTTCGTCGAGATGAGTCCGGAACTGGACATTGCCGGCTACTTCACCAAGGCGGACACCATCTCGGGCAAGGCTGAGCTGACGCAGAAGTTCACCCGCGCGATGAACAAGTCCCTCGAATACGCGCAGGAGCATCCGGAGGAAGTCCGCGAGATCGTGGGCACCTACACCAAGATCGACGAGGCCACCCGAGCCAAAATGATCCTGCCCCGGTACCGCGTTGAATTCAATGAGGACGCGTTCAAGACCCTCGGCGATGCGGCAGCCAAGTTCGGAACGCTGGGCAAGGCCCCGAGCGCAGACGACCTCCTCCCGTGAGTTCAACGACCCAAACCTCCGGTGGTGCCGCTCCCGGTGTGGAGCGGCCCCGCCGGCAGGTGCGCACGATGCCGACGAAGCAACTGCTCGGCTTCGCGGGGATCCTCGGATTCCTGATCACCTGGGAGCTCATTCCCCGGATCGGCCTGATCGATGCCCGCTACCTGCCGCCCGCGAGCGAGGTCATTGCAGCCCTGGTTGTGGACTTCGGACTTACCGCCTTCTGGGTTTCGGTGGGCGAAACCATGAAGGCATGGTTCCTGGGCCTGATCATCGCCGTCTCCCTGGCCGTGCTGGCCGGGTTCATCATCGGCTCCAGCAACTTCCTGCGTCAGGCCACCAACTCCACGGTTGAATTCCTGCGTCCCATCCCGTCCGTGGCACTGATCCCCCTCGCGGTGCTGCTCTTCGGGGTGAAGATCGAATCCTCCCTGATGCTGATTACCTATGCTGCCTTCTGGCAGGTTTTGATCCAGGTCCTCTACGGAGTGGCCGACGTGGACATGGTCGCCAACAACACGGCGAAGACCTACGGCCTGGGACGGATGGCCCGGATCCGCTACGTGGTGTTCCCCACCGCCTTGCCCTACCTGATGACCGGCGTCCGGCTCGCTGCCACGGTGGCGCTGGTCCTGGCCATCACGGCGGAACTGGTGATCGGCTCGCCGGGCCTGGGCCGTGAAATCGCCCTCGCGCAGTCGGGCGGCGCCATCTCCGGCATGTATGCCCTGGTGCTCGCCACCGGCCTGATCGGCGTGGCGATCAATATGCTGATGCGCTTTATCGAGAAGAAGACGCTGTCCTGGCACGCCTCCGTCCGTTCCGAGGTGATCGTATGAAAGTCCTGAAGACACTCGGCTACATCCTGGGCCTGCCGGTCCTCCTGGTCCTGATCTGGTGGGCCTCCACACTGGGGAAGCCTAACTTCTTCGTCCCCACGCCTGCCAGCCTGGTTGAAACGTTCGGGGAGGTCTGGTTCGGTGAGCGTTTCTTCACCGACGTCCTGCCGAGCGTTGGACGGCTCCTGGTGGGTGTGGTGGCGGCAATCATCATCGGCGTCGTCGGCGGCGTCCTTATCGGATCGATCACATGGCTGCGGGCGCTGCTGGAGCCCACGCTGGAATTCTTCCGGGCCGTCCCGCCGCCCGTCCTGGTTCCCGTGCTGATGCTACTTATGGGCATCACCGACTCCATGAAGGTGGTTGTCATCATCTCCGGCTGCGTCTGGCCGGTGCTGCTGAACACCATCGAGGGCGTCCGGGCCGTCGACCCGGTACTGTCCGACTCCACCCACACTTACGGCATCACCGGCTGGGCCCGCGTCCGTTACCTGGTGCTGCCGTCCGCCAGCCCGCAGATCCTGGCCGGCGTGCGTCAGTCGCTGTCCCTTGGCCTGATCCTGATGGTCATCTCCGAAATGTTTGCCTCTTCCTCAGGACTGGGCTTCACCATCGTCCAGTTCCAGCGGTCTTTCGCCATCCCGGAAATGTGGTCCGGCATTGTGGTTCTCGGCCTGCTGGGCGTGGGCATGTCATTCATCTTCCAGTGGGCCGAGCGGAACATCCTGCGCTGGTACCACGGCCAGAAAGAGGTAGAAAATGCAGCCTGACCCAACTCACGGTTCCCGGGATCAAGGCGCCCGGGAACCGATGCTCTCCGTCCGCGGCCTGAAGAAGGTTTACCAGACCGACGGCGGCGACGTCGAAGCGGTCCGGAACCTGACGTTCGATCTGCGCGCGGGCGAGTTGGCCTGCCTGGTGGGCCCGTCCGGGTCCGGGAAGACCACCCTCCTGAAATGCATCTCAGGGCTGATGGCCCCGACCGAGGGTGAAGTCCTGCTGGACGGCAAGCGCGTCTCCGGTCCGCCCAAGAAGATGGCGGTGGTGTTCCAGGAATACGGCCGCTCGCTCTTCCCCTGGATGAGGGTCCGCGACAACGTGGAGCTTCCGCTGAAGAACCAGGGCATGCCAAAGGCGGAGCGTGACCGGATCGTCGACGAGGCGCTCGAGGCCGTTGGCCTGTCCCACGTTCCGCGGTCCTACCCTTGGCAGCTCTCCGGGGGCATGCAGCAGCGTGTGGCGATCGCCCGTGCGATCGCCTACCAGCCGGAGGTCCTGCTGATGGACGAACCGTTCGCGGCTGTGGACGCCCAGACCCGCGCGGACCTGGAGGACCTGATCCGCGTGGTCTGGAAGAAGTTCGGCGTGACGGTGCTCTTCGTGACACACGACATCGACGAATCCGTCTACCTTGGCGAGCGGGTCATCATCCTCTCCAGCTCCCCGACCGTCATCCAGGAGGACATCGTGATCGACCTCCCGGAAAACCGCGACCAGCTGGAAACCCGTTCACTGCCGCGCTTCACAGAACTCAGGCACCACGTCTACGAGCAGATCCAGCTCGCGAAGAAGGGCCACCGGCCTGCCGCTGCGGGGACCTCCACGCCGGGCACGGCAACTGTCTGATCGCACAGCGAACTGCGCTGTGCGCGCTGCGCTGTGCGCACGACGCAGCCGGGTAACCCGGCGCACGGCGCAGCCGGGCCCAAGTAGCACGGCCGGGCTGTCACGGTGATGCGTGCCGGCCCACCCAGTCCACCAGCGGGCGGAGCTTTTCCCAGAGCGCGGCGATCTCCTGCGCGGCGGCAGGCGATTCCAGCCAGTCCGGCTGGCCCAGCTCGATGCCGGCTGACAGCGATTTGTGCTTGAGCAGCTCCGCCCGGGGGTGGTCCCGGCTGTAGCCGCGCGGCACGGTTTTGAGTTTCTCGCCTTCCACGGCAAAACCGGCAGCGGCCACGTTGTCGACGATCTGTCGGAGGGATTCACCTGTCCCGGACGCATCCACCGAGTTCCGGAAGCGGGCCAGCTGGGCAGGGGAGTGCGAGTGGTACCCGCCGCCTACCAGCAGCCCGTCTGCGCTGACCTGGAGGTAGTACCCCACGCCCTCCTGCGCCGAGGCGAAGGCGCCCTGGGCCGTCTTGTAGGGCGATTTGTCCTGCGAGAACCTGATGTCCCGGTTGGGCCGGAAGATCTTCCCCGGCCCGAACCGCGGTTCCAGCTCTGCCAGCAGCGCCGTGAGTGGATCCCGGACCAGGCTGGCGTAGCTGTCCTTGTGCTCCAGCCACCACTCCCGGTTGTTGTTGTCCTCAAGTTCCGCATAGAACGCGAAGGCCCCCGCGGGGATGCCGTGGAAAGTAGTCATGGTGTGATCCTAGGGACCCCGCGCCGCGGCAACCAGAAGCGGCACCGGCTATGTGGAAACACCCCCAACGCAGAACACCCCGCCGCGGATGGTCCGCAGCGGGGTGTTCGGGTGAAGCGGGGTGTTCAGGTGAATCGCGATCAGCGGCGCCCGGGGGAGCCGCCGAGGAGGCTACAGCTTGTTGGCTGCCTCGGCGTCGGACTCGGTCTGGGCTGCGCCGAGGTTGGCGCGCAGCTTGGCGCCGAGATCGGCGTCAACGTTGGTCCAGTACTGGATGGCGCGTTCCTTGATGTCAGCGTTCTTCACGCCGCCGACAGCACCGGTGATGGTGTCCAGCAGGCGGGCCTTGGCGCCGTCGTCGAACACTTCGCGGTACAGAGTGCCGGCCTGGCCGAAGTCGCCGTCCTCAGCGTGCAGGGAGTGCGCGGAGAGCGTCAGCTCGCCGTCGTTCTCCCAGCCGCCGCCTGCGACAGCAGGCTCAACAGCAGCGGGCCCGCCCACCGAGTTCGGGGCGTAGACCGGAACGGAGGGGGCGTTGAAGTGGTAACGCCCGGCGCCGTCCTGGCTGTAGTTGTTGACCTGATTCTTCGGCTGGTTCACCGGGATCTGGGCGTGGTTGGTGCCCACACGGTAGCGGTGTGCGTCAGCGTAGGAGAAGATGCGGGCCTGCAGCATCTTGTCCGGGGACGCGGCGATGCCCGGTACGAAGTTCGACGGCGCAAAGGTGGCCTGCTCGATCTGCGCGAAGTAGTTCTCCGGGTTCCGGTTCAGCTCCATCGTGCCCACCTTGATCAGCGGGTAGTCAGCGTGCGGCCACACCTTGGTGAGGTCGAACGGGTTGAAGCGGTAGGTCTTGGCATCCTCGTAAGGCATGACCTGGACGTGCAGGTCCCAGGACGGGAAGTTGCCCGCGGCGATGTTTTCCTGCAGGTCGCGGATGTAGAAGTCCGCGTCCGAACCGGCCAGTGCCTCGGCCTCGTCGCCCGTGATGGTCTTGACGCCCTGGTTGGACTTGAAGTGGTACTTGACCCAGAAGCGCTCGCCCTCGGCGTTGATCCACTGGTAGGTGTGCGAGCCGTAGCCCTGCATTTCACGCCAGGAAGCCGGCAGGCCGCGGTCACCCATCAGCCAGGTGACCTGGTGTGCGGATTCGGGGGACAGGGTCCAGAAGTCCCACTGCATGTCGGCGTCGCGCAGGTGGGTGCCCGGGAGGCGCTTCTGCGAGTGGATGAAGTCCGGGAACTTGATGCCGTCGCGGATGAAGAACACCGGGGTGTTGTTGCCCACGAGGTCGTAGTTGCCCTCGGAGGTGTAGAACTTGACGGCGAAGCCGCGGGGGTCGCGCCAGGTGTCGGGGGAGCCGTTCTCGCCGGCCACGGAGGAGAAGCGGATCAGCATTTCGGTGTCCACGCCCGGCTGCAGGAAGGCAGCCTTGGTGTACTTGGAAACGTCCTCGGTGGTGGTGAACTTGCCGAACGCTCCGCCGCCCTTGGCGTGGACAACGCGCTCCGGAACGCGCTCGCGGTTGAACTGGGCGAGCTTTTCGATCAGGTAGTGGTCGGTCAGGATGATGGCGCCGTCAGCGCCGACAGCCTTCGAGTGTGCGTCGGAAGTGACGGGAGCACCGGACTGTGTGGTGGACACAGCGGGCGCGGAGATGTTCAGAGTCATCTTTCTCCTTTGGTTGGGTTTCTTGCTTAGTTTCGTTCGGCGGGTAGCTTTTGGGTGCGCTGGCAGTCCTGGCAGATGCCCTGGTACATGACGTCAGCGATCTGGATGGTCATCGGCTTGGAGTGTTCGTCCCAGTGCGGGGTGAGGCAGGGGGCATGGCCGACGGCGCAGTCCACGTCTTCCACGCGTCCGCAGCTGATGCAGATGGCGTGGTGGTGGTTGTCGCCCACCCGCGTCTCATACAGCGCGGGGGAATGCGGCGGTTCAAACCGGCGCAGCATGTGCAGGTCGGTGAGGTCGCCGAGGACCACATAGACGGACTGCGCGGTCATCTCCGGCAGTTCCTCGCGTGCGGCGGCAAGGATGCTTTCGGCCGGCGAGTGCGGGTGGCGTTCGACGGCGGTGAGTACCGCCAGCCGCTGTTTGGTCACCCGGCGGCCGTGGGCGCGCAGGGCAGCAGCCCATGCATCCTGGCCGGCCTCGTGAACTGTCATAGCCCCATTCAAGCACTTATTATGACTAAATCACAATAAGGCCGGGCTAACTTCCGGTGAACGCAGCAACATGTTGAACGGGTTGACGGACTCGCCGGCTGAGCGGCCCAGCGCATGCAGTTCCAGCCGGCCGCCTGTGACGGCGGCATCCGGGACGATGCAGCTCAGTCCCGTGACGGCCTGTCGCAGTGCCAGGGCTTCCAAAGCCGCAGCCAGCGCCAGCAGTTCACCCGGGGCCACGTCCTCCACGGCGCCGATGGTGCGCTCCGGGGCGAGGACCGTGTGGTCCGAGCCGGCAGGGGCCGACGGCGTCCAGGTGCGGATGGCGGGCAGCGGCACCGCTGCGTCCTGGCCGGCTGCCGTCCAGCCCGCGGGAGGGCCTGCCGCCTTCAGCAACGCGGTGCGCAGCCCGGCGTCGTACTTGTCCAGGTCCCGCTCCGGCGCCGGCTTTCGGCGCTGGGCAGGCAGGGCGAGCTGCTCGGCCGGGGTGACAGGTTCGCCGGCCCAGCGGCCGAACAGGTGGAATGTGGGGGTGGAGGACTCCGCAGCCGGCTCGCCGATCGAAGCGCCCAGCGCATGCCAGCGATGGGCGAACAGCAGGGTGCACGTGTCCGCCCCGAGGACGTCGGCCAATGCCCTGCGGGCAGCGTTGTGGCAGCGCAGCCAGTCGGTGGCGGAACGGATGTCGAGGGCCGTTGCCGGATCGCTGAGCCGGATCATCAGGTGGCCGGAGGTCAGCGGAGTGCGCGGCCGGGTGACCTCCCACAGTTCCGAGCCGTAGAGCAGCCGCCTGGACAACTGCATCCGTACTCTCCTTCCGCCGTGGTACATCCCCGCCCGAGACTATCAAGCTCCGGAAACTTCCCGTCGCGGCCGCGGCTAGAGTTGCCCGGTGGGAAAACTTCTGGCTGACATCACTCCGCTGCGCGAGAGCCCTGCCTTCCGCCGGCTCTGGCTGGGATCGGCCGTCTCCAACCTGGGGAGCCAGCTCACGCTGGTCGCGGTGAGCCTGGAGGTCTACCGGCTGACGGAGGACAGCCTCTACGTAGGGCTGTTGAGTATCTTCGCGCTGGTTCCGCTGGTGCTGGGAGGCCTGCTGGGCGGCTCCATCGCCGATGCCCACGACCGCCGCAGGGTGGCCCTCCTGGCCACCACCGTGCTGTGGCTGAGCACGGCGGGGCTGGCCGCGCAGGCTTGGCTGGGCGTGGGGAACGTGTGGTTGCTGTACTTGCTGGTTGCCGTGCAGAGCGGGGCGCAGGCCATCAATCAGCCCGCCCGCAGCGCCATCATCCCGATGCTGGTCCGCAAGGAACTCCTGCCGGCGGCCAACGCGCTGAGCATGATCAGCTTCGGCCTGGCCATGACCGCCGGACCGCTCCTGGCCGGCGTGCTGGTGGCGTGGGTGGGCTTCGGCTGGACCTACACCCTCGACGTCGCGAGCTTCGCGTTTGCCTTCTGGGCCCTGCTGAAGCTTCCGCCGATGCGGCCGGGGAAGGTGGTGCACCGCGCCGGGCTGCGCTCCGTGCTGGAGGGGTTCCGCTTCCTCGGCACGCGGCCCAATCTCCGCATGACGTTCGTGATCGACCTCGTGGCCATGATTTTCGCGCAGCCCCGCGCCCTGATGCCGGCCATCGGTGCGGTGATGATCGGCGGCGGCGAGGCCACTGTGGGCGTGCTCCTGGCATCGACGGCCGTGGGGGCGTTCCTGGCCGGGCTCTTCTCCGGGCCCCTGGGCGGCATCCGCAGGCAGGGGGCCGCCGTGGTGTGGTCCGTCATGGGCTGGGGTGCGTCCATTGCCGGATTCGGGCTGGTGGTGGTGCTGGCCGGACGCTCCGGGGCCGACGGTGTGACGTGGTGGCTGCTGCCCGCCGCGCTGTGCTGCGCCCTTGCGGGCATTTCGGATTCCGTGAGCGCCGTCTTCCGCACCACCATCCTCCAGGCGGCCACGCCGGATCACCTGCGCGGCCGGCTCCAGGGCGTCTTTGTGGTGGTGGTTGCCGGCGGCCCGCGGATCGGGGACATGCTGGCGGGCGGCGGCACTAAACTTTTGAGTGAAGGTTGGGTGTTGTTGCTGGGCGGCCTGTTGTGCATCGCCGTGGCCTGGGCGGTGGCACGCCGGCAGTCGGGGTTCCTGAAGTACGACGCACGGAATCCCGTTCCCTAGCGGCGGCGTACCTTTCGCGGGCAGTACGTCGTGCGGGCAGTACTTTCATGAGGAGGAACAGTGCATAATCACCACAACGGGCTGAAGACCGCGGCGCTGTTCGGGGTGCTGTGGGCCGTGCTGCTGGGGCTGGGAGCCGTGATCGGCAGCAGCATGCGGAGCACCACCCCCATCTGGATCATGGCGCTGGTGGGCGTGGGCACCACGGCGTACGGGTACTGGAACAGTGACAAACTCGCGCTCCGGTCCATGCAGGCCTACCCCGTCACGGAGGAACAAGCACCCCAGCTCTACCAGATTGTCAGGGAGCTCTCGGCCAAGGCCAGCCAGCCCATGCCGCGGATCTATGTCTCGCCCACGCCGGCGCCCAACGCCTTCGCCACCGGCAGGAACCCCCGGAACGCCGCCGTCTGCTGCACGGAAGGCATCCTGCGGCTCCTGAGCGTCCGGGAGCTTCGCGGCGTCTTGGGCCATGAACTGATGCACGTCTATAGCCGGGACATCCTGACGTCGTCCGTGGCTGCGGCAGTCGCCGGTGTGATCACCTCGGTGGGGCAGATGCTGCTGTTCTTCGGCGGCGGGGACCGGCGCAATGCAAACCCGCTCGCGATGCTCGCCATGGCCCTGCTTGCTCCGCTCGCGGCGATGGTCATCCAGTCGGCCATCTCCCGGACCAGGGAGTACGACGCCGACGAGGACGGTTCCGCGCTCACCGGCGATCCGCTGGCGCTCGCCTCAGCCCTGCGCAAGATCCACCAGGGCGTGCAGATGGTGCCGCTCCCGCCGGACCAGAAGCTGGTCAACGCCTCGCACCTGATGATCGCCAACCCGTTCCGCGGCGGCGGCATGAGCCGGATGTTCGCTACGCACCCGCCGATGCAGGACCGCATTACCCGGCTGGAACTGATGGCGAGGGGCCCGATCAGCTGAGCGCCGCCGTCGTACGTTCCTTCCGGCGACGCGCAACCGGGCTGAGGACGCAGAAACGGGCTGAGGACACCCGGATTCAGGTGTCCTCAGCCCGTTTCTGCGTCTTCTATGGGCTGGCTAGCTGCGGAAGTTGACGAACTGCAGGTCCGCCTCGTCGAAGTCCTTGAGGAGGGCCATGGTGGCCTGGAGGTCGTCGCGGGACTTGGAGGTCACGCGGAGTTCGTCGCCCTGGATCTGGGACTTGACGGACTTCGGCGCCTCATCGCGGATCAGCTTGTTGATCTTCTTGGCGAGGTCCTGCGCGATGCCCTCCTTGATGGAGGCCTCCAGCCGGTACTCCTTGCCGGATGCGTAGGGTTCACCGGTGTCCAGCGACTTCAGTGAGATCCCGCGGCGGATGAGCTTCGACTGCAGGACGTCCAGGACGGCGAGCACACGCTCTTCCGAGTTGGCCTTCATCAGGATCTTTTCGCCGCTGAAATCAACCTCGGCGCCAACGCCCTTGAAGTCGTAGCGCTGGGCAAGTTCCTTCTGCGCCTGGTTCAGCGCGTTGGCCACTTCCTGCTTGTCTACCTTGCTGACGACGTCGAATGTGGATTCGCCTGCCATAACTGTCCTCCTGCTAATCGCCTGGATACCCCTTGAAGGGCGGTGTTGTCTGCATTCCAGCCTAGTACGGATGGCGTCCAAGTGAAGGCCCGGGTTCGGGCAGCGTTCATGCCGGGAAGATTCCGGTCGATTCACAGTTTCCTCATAGCCGGCGCACGGCGGGAACGAAGTCCGGCACTGCAGAGTTGGAGGTGTTGGAAGAGTTGCCCCGGAAGGAAAGCACATGCACCAGAAAGCCGTCCGCTACGTCACCCGTTCCACGGCCGCGGCTGCCGCCACCCTGGCCACCGCCGCCACATCCGTAGCCGCCGCTGCGGTGGCCACCTCGATCATCCTGAGCCCCGTGGCGGACGCTTCTTCGCGCATGGATGGTGTGCACTCGGATCTGATGCGCGCGGTCCAGCTGAACCAGATCACCGAGGAGCAGGCAGCGAAGTTCGAGGCCAAACTGGCTGGCCGCATTCTTGGTGAAGCCTGATTTTCCGCGGATTTCCGGGGTTTTTGGGTGCCTCCGGGCCTCGATTCGATTCTTCGGCAGAAGTTCTGTAAAGTTGTCTTGCCCGCGGTTGCTGGAAGCGGAACGGACTGGAAACAGGAGTTCTGAACACGGAAATCGCGAGTGATCTTCTTTTGAAGTTCGGCAGATTACCCGAGCGGCCAAAGGGGGCTGACTGTAAATCAGCTGGCAACGCCTACGGGGGTTCGAATCCCTCATCTGCCACCCAAGGAAAAGTCTCCGGAACCATCAGGTTCCGGAGACTTTTCTGTTTCCGGGCACATTTGCCTCTGTCCGGCCTTGGCTTGTCCGTCCTCCCGGGCCTTGAAGTTTCGGAGCCGCGGACAAGCCCGGGAGATATCAGTTGAGGCCGATCACCAGCATCTGGCTGGTGCCCGGGATGCAGGTCTGCAGGATGACCCGGGGAAAGCCCCCGAAAATCGCGGAGACGTTGTTGGTGGTGCCGGGGTTCGGCACCTGTCCCCGCCCGCTGACCGTGAACGTCCCGTAGCCCGGGATGCTGACTGTTTCGCCGACGCCGATCCCGGAGAACCGTGCCCACCCGCCGCAGAAGTCGTGCTCGGTGATGAACGTGGCATAGGCGTCGGTGGGCGTGAAGTGGATCGGCCCGATGCAGGCGTCCACCATGGCCTGGCCGCCGGCACCCGCCACGTAGATGGTGCGGACAGCCGGGGCCGGGGCCGGGGCTGGTGCGGGGGCCGCAGGTGCCGCTGCAGGGGCGGGTGCCGGAGCCGGAGCGGCGACGGCGGGTCCCGTCAGCTTCAGGACCTGTCCCGGCACGATCGGCGAGTACACGCCCAGGCCGTTAGCCGCCAGCATGGCGTTCATGTCCACGCCGAAGCGGGCAGCGATGGCCCCGACGGTGTCCCCGGCCACCACGGTGTACAGGTTGGACGCCTCAGGTGCGGGTGCAGGCTCCGGAGCAGGGGCCGGGGCCGGGGCCGGTGCAGGTGCCGGTTCCGCGGCCGGTGCAGCAGGCTCCGGGACGGCGGCAACGGCGGCTTCCGGCGCTGCGGCACCGGCCGTCGCAGGATTTGGGGCCGGAGTGTCCGCGGCCCGGCTGGATTCAGGCGCCGCTGCCGTTACCGCCCGGGTGTCGCTGACCAGGGCTGTCTGCGCCGTGGCGGAATAGCCGACGGCGGCCACGGCGACTGCCGTAACTACGGCTCCAGCGGCTAAAAATGCCCTGAGCCTCGGTTTGGTGCTGCGGGCTGGTGTGGCTCCGCGGCCTTCTGGCGAAGTGGGGACAGCTGTTCTGTCCTCAAGTTCAAGCTGGTTCTGATCCATCGGTTCCCCCCCCGGGAGTCAATGCCTTGGGGATCAACTGGACAGCGGGCCCCAGGGCGGTGGTGCGCCGGCAGCGGGCCGCACGGATGTGCAGCACGTGGCGCGGAGACGCATGAATTGAGCTGCCGAAATAATGAGTAATTGCGGAAGCGCGGATGATTAGACCCACGGCCACCGGGTGGCCGCGTGAAATTCCGGAATACTGCCTGCCCTAGGAATATCGAGTCTATGAATGGGGAGGTAAGCGCCGCACGAGTGGGAATTACTCGAATCTTTGCGGGTGGCACCCGCGCACTCGCGGGGGATACCTAAGGTCTTCTGTGTACACCTGCGCAGACACTCGAACGTAGACGGCGGGCTACTTGGTCCGGGGCGAGTAGGGCCGCAGAGAAGCGTTACGCATTGCCGGCCGGTACGTGCTGGTTAATCAGTGCGGCCGCTGAAAACCAGGGGGAATTGCCGCAATAAGGGGCTAATTCCGGGTAATTCGGCGGAATGGATTAATTCCATGAAAAAAAGCGGCCTTCCCGGATACAAAGACCGGGAGGGCCGCCTTTTGTGAATCTAACTGGTTGACGGGATATTACGGCTCGCGGTCGCGGCGAAGTTCCGCTAATTCCTGCCGCAGGGCGGCTACCTCCACCAGCAATTCGCGGACGTCGGCGCGCACCGGAACTTCAGCCGATTCGACAGCTGCTTCGGTGTTTTCCTCGACGCGCTGCACCAGCCAGGACGCGATGGAGGCCGTCACCACGCCCAGCACCGCGATGCCGCTCATCATGAGGGCCGCGGCAACCATTCGGCCAATCGGGGTGACGGGGAAGAGGTCGCCGTAGCCCACTGTGGTGATGGTGGTGATGGCCCACCACGCGGAGTCGCCGAAAGTGAGGATCTTGGCATCGGGGGCGTTCTGTTCGACGTCGAGGACGGCGAGTGCGCCCACGAAGACCAGCAGGACAGCGGAGCCGGCCACGTAGGTGACCACACGGCCGCGAAGTGTTTCACCCACGGTCCGGTGCAGCACGGAAAGCAGGGTGACCAGCCTGAGCAGCCGGAGCGGGCGGAAGAAGGGAAGGGCAACGATCAGCAGCTCGTGCAGGTTGAGGATGAACCAGCGCCTCCGGTTCTCCGCGAGCCACAGGTTGGCGGCATAATCGACCACGAAGACGGCCCAGGTGATCCACATGACCCCCTCCAGGAACTCGGCCTGCGGCCCCTCGATGCGGCCGATCACCTGCCAGGCGTATGCCGTGAGGAAAATGAGCGCTGTCCCCATCAGCGGCCACTCGGCGATGTCCCTGTAGCGTTCCTGCGTCATGGGGAAATCCTAAGGGCGGAGGGTCTTGGACCTGATGTTACTGGCGGGTAACATGGGGGCATGCACCTGCTTTTGCGAACGCTCCTTCTCCTGTTCACGTCCTCCCGCAGACCGCCCCTGGGTATCTGGGACACATCCTCGCTGCCGCTGCGGGTGCTGCCCACTGACATCGACATAGCCTTGCACGTCAACAACGGGATGTACTTCTCCCTGATGGACCTGGGCCGGTTTGACCTCATGGCGCGGAGCGGGACCTGGAAAAAGATGCGCCGGCGGGGTTGGTCGCCGGTAGCCGCAGGGGAGACCATCGCGTTCCGGAAGTCGCTCCAGCTGTGGCAGCAGTACACCATCGAGTCCCGGATCATCGGGCTGGACACCAAGGCCATCTACTTCGAACAGCGCATGGTGGTGGACGGGGAAATCTATGCCCGCGCGCACATCGCCACCCGCCTGGTCTGCAAGGGGAAGCCGGTGAGCCAGGAGGAGATTTTCCGGGAGTTCGGCGAGCCGCCGGCAGGACTCGAACTGCCGGACTGGATCCACGAATGGCGGGAAACCAACGCGCTGCCCGGCGCCCGCCGCCCCGCACCCCACTTGTGGCACTGAGCCGGATGCAGGCAGTGAGCAGCCGGATGCTGGCACTGAACACCGGCTGCAAAAGGTGTGCCAAGAGCGAAACGCACGGGACATCGCCGGGCGGCTCGCGTACCGTTGACCCATGGCTACCGTAGACATTACAGGTGAACAGTTCGCATCAACCGTCGAGAACAACGACATCGTCCTCGTTGATTTCTGGGCCGAATGGTGTGGTCCCTGCAAGCAGTTTGGACCCACGTATTCCGCAGTTTCAGAGAAGCACCCGGACGTCGTCTTCACCAAGGTGGACACCGAAGCCGAACAGCAGCTGGCGGCCGAAGCAGGCATCACGTCCATCCCCACGCTGATGGCCTTCCGCGAAAAGGTGCTGGTCTTCTCGCAGCCCGGCGCGCTGAACGCACAGCAGCTGGAACAGGTGGTTGACGCCGTCAAGGCACTGGACATGGAGGAAGTCCACGCGCACGTGGCCCGCTCGCAAGCCGAGGCAGCCGCCGGCGCCGGCAAGCAGGACGGTACGCAGATCCCGGAGGCCTGAGCCTCTACACGGATTCGCAGCCTTAAAACTGTAAACGCGGGCCCACTTCCGCCCACGAACCCAGGTTCGTACGGGCGGGGTGGCCCCGCGTTTTGTTCGGAAAAGCGGCGGGAACTACAGCCGTTCGAGCTGGACGGGTTCAGCCAGCAGGGCGCTCAGCGATTCGTTGAGGTCCTGGACGGCGGTGCCCTTGGAATGCTTGTCCAGGTCCGCCTCGGAAGCCCACCGCTCAGTCAGCACCAGCTTCTCCTCGGTGGCCTCCGTCAGCTCGTACCGGATGCAGCCGGGTTCGTTGACCACCTCGTCGATCGCGATTTCGAGGGCGAGCTTCACGCGGAAGAATTCGCCGTCGTTGGGGATGAACGTTGCCTTCAGGTCAATGGGTGCACTCATGCGTTTCACAATACCGGGCCGCCCGCGGACCTCCCCGAATATTTTGTAGGGCTTCCTAGTTTTACGCTTCTCTTGCCGGAACTCTGTTGGTAGCGTGCCAGCATGCGCGCTTATACAGCCGGGGACACTGACGTCCCGCTGCTCGAAGAAACCATCGGCCAGAACTTCGAACGGATGGTGGACAGGTTCCCGTTCCACGACGCGCTGATCGAGGCGGCCCCCGTGCCTGGCGCCGATGCCCGCCGCTGGAGCTACACAAAACTGAACGACGACGTCGACAGGCTGGCCCGAGCGCTGCTCGCCCGGGGCGTCGCCACGGGGGAGCGGATCGGGATCTGGAGCCCCAACTGCGCGGAGTGGACCATCCTGCAGTACGCCACGGCCAAAATCGGGGCGGTCCTGGTTAATGTGAACCCGGCCTACCGCAGCCATGAACTGGAGTTCGTGGTGAAGCAGAACGGCATGCGCATGCTCGTGGTGGCGCCGTCGGACCGGAGCAGCGACTACACCGGCATGGCCCGGCAGGCCTTGGCCGAATGCCCTGACCTGAAGGAGCTGGTGTTCCTGCCCGACGGCGGACAACCCCAGCTGCAGGCGGGCGATCCTGAAGCTGAGGCGGAAATGACGTACGCCGAGCTGCTCAAGCGCGCAGACGACGTCGGGCATTCCGCCCTGAAGGCCCGCCTCGCGGGGCTGGCCCCGGACGATCCCATCAACCTGCAGTACACGTCGGGCACTACCGGGTTCCCCAAGGGCGCCACCCTCACGCACCGCAACATCCTGAACAACGGGTATTCCATCGGCGAGCTGCTGGGCTACACGGAGCATGACCGGGTGGTGATTCCGGTGCCGTTCTATCACTGCTTCGGGATGGTGATCGGCAACGTGAATGCCCTGAGCCACGGCGCGGCAACCATCATTCCGGGACGGACCTTCACCCCGGCCGCTGCGCTGGAAGCCGTCCACGACTTCGGCGGAACCTCCCTCTACGGCGTGCCCACCATGTTCATCGCCGAACTCGCGCTGCCGGACTTCGCCTCCTATGACCTGTCCACGCTGCGCACCGGCGTCATGGCCGGATCCCCATGTCCGATCGAGGTGATGAACCGGGTCATCTCCGAGATGAACATGAAGGACGTGGCCATCTGCTACGGCATGACGGAGACCTCCCCGGTGTCCACCATGACCCGGGCCGGCGACACCATGCTGCAGCGTACGGAAACCGTGGGGCGGACCATGCCGCAGCTGGAGAGCCAGGTGGTGGACCCGGTGACGGGCAGCGTGCTGGAGCGCGGGGAGATCGGCGAGCTGTGCACCCGGGGCTACGCCGTCATGAAGGGGTACTGGAACCAGCCGGACAAAACCGCCGAGGCCATCGACTCGGATGGCTGGATGCACACCGGCGACCTCGCCCGCATGGACGACGACGGTTACGTGGTGATCGAGGGCCGGATCAAGGACATGGTGATCCGCGGCGGCGAGAACATCTACCCCCGCGAGATCGAGGAGTTCCTCTACACCCATCCCTCGATCCAGGACGTCCAGGTCATCGGCGTCCCCGATGCCAGGTACGGCGAGGAACTCATGGCCTGCATCATCCTCAAACCCGGAGCGGAACCGGTGGACGCGGCCGGCGTCGCGGACTTCTGCCGGGGCAGGCTGGCCCACTATAAGATCCCGCGCTACGTCGAAGTCCGCGACAGCTTCCCCATGACGGTCTCCGGGAAAATCCGGAAGGTGGAGATGCGGCAGGAGGCCGTGGCCCGGCTGGGGCTGTGATCTTCGAGGGCCGCAAGTGTCCGTTCGCGCTCAGCCTGCGCTGGGAGAAGCGCGAACGGACAGTTAAGGCCCCTCCCGCTAGCTGATGTTCCGGTTGATGGCCCGGACCCCCACCACGAGCCCGACGGCGGCAGTCACCGCCGCCGCGATGAGCCCCAGGAGCGTGTCCGCACCAATGTTCCCCGCGAACAGCTCCCGCTCCGCATTGACGAGATAAGTCAGCGGGTTGAACAAGCTGGCAGTCTTCATCCAGCCGGGCCCCGCTTCGATCGGCAGCATGATGCCGGAGAGGATCATGAGCGGGAACAGCAGCGTCTGCTGCACACCCCAGAAGATCCACTCCTTGTTCTGCGAGACCAGGGCCAGCGAGTAGGACAGCGCGCCGAGGCCGATGCCGAAGATGCCCAGGATGACCAGGCCGAACAGCACGTGCAGCGGATAGAAGACGAAGCCGAACGGGATGCAGACCAGGGCGATCAGCAACCCCTGCACCACCAGCGGCGCCCATTCCTTCAATGCCCGCCCGATCATCAGGGACGAGCGGGACAGCGGCGTGGCCAGGATCCGTTCGTAGGAACCCGTCATGAGCTCATACTGCAGGTTGGAACCGGTCATGGACGTCCCGAACAACGCGATCATCACCACCACGCCGGGCAGGAACCATTGCAGGGTGGATTGCCCGCCGAACGCCGGCGCCCCCACGGCGGAGCCGAGCAGCGGCCCGAACAGGCCCAGGAAGACGAGCGGCTGGAGCAGCGAAAAGACCAGCGAAAAGGGGTCGCGCAGTGGCAGCAGCATCTCCCGCCAGAACACGTACCTTGTGTCATGGAGGACCTGGCCGAGGCCGGCTTTCTTCACGAAGCCGGGGGTGCCCTGCACAGTCATCAGCGGTTCGCCCCTTCCCTGAGGTTGCGGCCGGTGAGCTCCAGGAACACGTCGTCCAGCGTGGGCGGCTTCAGCTCCAGGGACTGGGCGGGAGCGCCGGCGTCGTGCATTTCCTTCAGCAAGCCGGGCGCCAGCCGGGCCCCTTCGATAAGCCGGAGACGGAAGCTGACCACGCCGTCGTGCGTGTTCTCCTGCACGTCACCGCCGGCGGCCGCCCGCCCCAGCAGCCCGCGGACGCCGGCCGCTGCATCGGCCGCCACGTCCACGGCCAGCAGGTCACCGGCAAGGTTGGCCTTGAGGCGGGCCGCGGTATCGTCGGCAATGATCCGGCCGTGGTCGATGACGATCACCCGCTCGGACATGGAGTCGGCTTCGTCCATGTAGTGCGTGGTGAGGACGATGGTGGTCCCGTGCTCGGCCCGCATCCGCATGATGTGTTCCCACAGGTTGGCCCTGTTCTGCGGGTCCATGCCGGTGGACGGTTCGTCCAGGAACAGCAGCTGCGGTGAGTGCATGAGGCCCAGGGCCACGTCCATCCGGCGCCGCTGCCCGCCGGAGAGTTTGATGACCGTGCGTTTGGCGAGGTCGGCCAGGTCCAGGGACGTCAGCAGCTCCTGCGCCCGGGCGGCGGCATCGGCAGTGTTCATCCCGTAGAACCGTCCCTGCATGACCAGTTCGTCAATCACCCGGAAACTGTGGCCGCCCCCGTTTCCCTGCCCGATGTACCCGATCCGTGCCCGCACCCCGGCCGGGTCTGCCGACACGTCCACACCGGCCACCGTTGCAGTTCCTGAGGTGGGCCGGAGCAGCGTGGTCAGCATCCGCAGGGTGGTGGACTTGCCCGCGCCGTTGGGGCCGAGGAACGCCACGAGTTCGCCGGGGGCGACGTCGATGTCGACGCCCTTGACGGCCTCGATGGTTTCCTTCTTGACCGTGAAGTTCTTGGTGAGTTTCCGGGTGTGGATCACGGTGCGCTCCAGGCTGCGGGTCATTGCGTTCTGGCTGCCGGCGGTCCTGGCTGCGGGACGCCATGCCGCCACGCTATACCCGGCGGGCGGGGGCGTCCACAGTTGCGGCCACAGGGGCGGGGCCGCACGTGTCCGTTCGCGCTCCATAGTTCGCGGTCCGTGGTTAGTGCCGGTGGCTAGTGGCGGCGGTGGTCCTGGATGGTCATGCGGGGGCCGAACGTGGGTTTCCGGAACCCGCTGAGGCCGATCATCCGCACCACCCGCTGCCGGTGCCCTTGCCACGGCGCCAGCAGCCTCAGCATCCCTGCGTCGTCCGTCCTCCGGCCGGTCAGCGCGGCACCGACGTAGGCCGCGAGATGGTAGTCGCCCACCGCGATGGAGTCCGGGCAGCCGTGGGTCCGCTGCACCACTTCCGCCGTGGTCCACACGCCGATACCGGGAATGGTCTGCATTGTGGCTGCCGCCTCCGCCGCCGGCACCGCCGCCAGCCGTTCAAGGGCGACGGCGGAACGCAGCGCCCGCATGACCGTCGCCGACCGCTGCGGGCCAACGCCTGCCTTGTGCCATTCCCACGACGGGATGCGCAGCCACTGCTCCGGTGTGGGCTGGAGGCGGAGCCCGGCCGGTGCGGCCGTGCCGGCTGCGGGCGCGGCGTCGCCAAAGCGGTACACCAGGTAGCGGTAGCCCCGCCGGGCTTCGATGACCGTGACCTTCTGCTCAAGAATGGTGGGCACCAGGGAATCGACCATGCGGCCGGTGGCCGGCAGCCGCAACGCAGGGTTCCGGCGTCGCGCCTCCACCACCATCCGGGGAAGCGTGGCGTGGAACCCAGGGTGGTCGAAAGCGGACCAGTCGTCCCCGCTGCCCAGCAGCCGCGGCGCGGCGGCCACGGCCTGGTCCGACCCCGGCCCCCAGGCCTGGACATCAACCGCCGGTTCGCGGGGGTCCCCGGAAACGGTGACACGCAGGGTCACCGGGCCGGCCGGCGTCGTGAAGGCCATCCAGAGCCCATCCGGCCCCGGCGAGAACGCAGGATCCCCGTTCCCTCGCATGAGCGTGCCGAGGCTCTGCAGGAGGTTGAACGGGCCGCCGGGATGCCACCGCAAAGAGGAGTCCGCCGCGGCGGCCAGGCCGGCGGGGACGTCTGCGATGGTCATGGGACTATCGTCCCACGCAGGGCTGACAGGCGAGGAAACCAGCAAGGCCGAACGGCCCTGCCCGTCACGGACAGCCGGGCCTAGACTCCAGATGTGGCGCGGACCGCCCGCGCCGGCCCATGAGGCCAGACGGTAGGACCAAGGTGAGAACAGTGGCCGGAGGAGTGGTGCACTTCGAGATCCCCGCGGACGACGAAAGCCGCGCACGGGACTTCTATACATCCGCTTTCGGGTGGGAATTTCAGGTCCTGCCCGAGATGGAATACAGCCTGGCGATGACGACGCCGATGGACCAGGAGGGCAGGCCCACTGTTCCCGGGACGATCAATGGCGGGCTGTTCAAGCGCGGTGACCTGACCGCCCCCGTTGTCACGGTTGACGTCGAGGACATCGACGCGGCGCTTGAGAAGATCGCCGCCCTGGGCGGCGCGGTCTTCCGGGCCAAGATGGAGGTTCCGGGCATGGGATGGAACGCCTATTTCAAGGACAGCGAGGGCAACATCGTGGGCCTGTGGCAGAACGCCGAACCCGGCTCCAGCCCCGCCGCCAGCCCGGAAGCCGCTGCGAACGACATCGGAGCGTAGCCGCCGGAGGACGCTCCGGCCCGGGGCGCGGGCGCGGCCCGCCGCCGAGGCAGGGGGAACAGGTCCGAGACGGTAACTTTGTACCTATGAAGTACGCCCCGTCCGTCCTGGACCTCATCGGCAATACGCCCCTCGTCAAGCTCAACCACGTCACCGACGGCATCAAAGCCACCGTCCTGGCCAAGGTGGAATACCTGAACCCGGGCGGGTCCATCAAGGACCGGATCGCGGCGAAGATGATCGAGGAGGCCGAGCGGGACGGCAAGCTGCTGCCCGGCGGAACCATTGTTGAACCCACGTCGGGCAACACCGGTGTCGGACTGGCCCTGGTTGCCCAGCAGAAGGGCTACCGCTGCGTCTTCGTCGTGCCGGACAAGGTGGGCGAGGACAAGCGCGCCGTCCTGCAGGCGTACGGCGCCGAAGTGGTGGTGACGCCCACCGCCGTCGCCCCGGACAGCCCGCAGAGCTACTACAGCGTGTCGGACCGCCTGGTCACCGAAATCCCCGGCGCCTACAAGCCGGACCAGTTCTCCAACCCCGCAGCCCCCGGCAGCCATTACGAAACCACCGGACCCGAAATCTGGCGCGACACCGACGGCCGGATCACGCACTGCGTGATCGGAGCCGGCACGGGCGGCACCATCACCGGAACCGGGCGCTACCTCAAGGAAGTTTCCGCCAACCGGCCAGAAGCCGACGGCGGACGCGTGCGGATCATCGGTGCCGACCCCGCAGGCTCCGTGTACTCCGGCGGCACCGGCCGGCCGTATTTCGTGGAGGGCGTCGGCGAGGACATGTGGCCGGCCAACTACGACAGAGCCGTTCCGGACGACGTGATTGCCGTCAGCGATGCCGAGTCCTTCGAGATGACCCGCAGGCTGGCCCGCGAAGAGGGCCTGCTGGTGGGCGGATCCTCCGGCATGGCCGTGGTGGCCGCCCTGCGGGTAGCCAAGGACCTGCCCGAGGACGCCGTGGTGGTTGTGATCCTCCCCGATTCGGGCCGCGGCTACCTGGCCAAGATCTTCAACGACCAGTGGATGCGGTCCTACGGGTTCCTGTCCGGAGGCGAAGAGGACTCGGTGGGCGAGGTGCTCAAGTCGAAGACCGGTGAACTCCCGGAGCTGGTGCACATCCACCCGAACGAAACCGTCCGTGATGTCATCAACATCATGAACGAGTACGGCGTCTCCCACATCCCGGTCCTGTCCCAGGAACCGCCGGTGGTCATGGGCGAGGTGCTGGGCGCCGTGGACGAACGGAGCCTCACCTCCAAGCTGTTCCGCGGCGAGGCAAAACTGACGGACAAAATCTCCGAGCACATGGGGCCCAGGCTGCCCGTGATCGGCTCGCTGGAAACCATTTCCGCGGCCCGCGAACTGCTCTCCGACGTGGACACCGTGATGGTGACGTTCGTCGGCGCCCCGGTGGGCATCCTAACCCGCCACGACCTCCTCGCCTACCTCAGCCACTAATCCTGCTCCAGGCACGATCAGCAGGCACGCTCAGCAGCCGAAAGGAACTCCATGTCCCACGAAAACCAAGGGTTCAACACCCGCGCAGTCCACGCCGGCCAGGCCTTCGAGCCCCGCACCGGCGCCGTTGTACCCCCGCTGCACTTCAGCTCCACCTATGCCCAGGACGGCATCGGCGGGCTCCGTGACGGCTACGAGTATGGCCGCGGCGGCAACCCCACCCGCGACGCCCTGCAGGAACAGCTTGCGGCGCTCGAAGGCGGCTCGCACGCGTACTCCTTCAGCTCGGGACTGGCCGCGGAGGATTCCCTCATCCGGGCACTCACCCGCCCCGGGGACCACATCGTGCTGGGCAACGACGCCTACGGCGGAACCTACCGCCTGATCAGCCGCGTGCTGGGAGACTGGGGGATCGGGAACACCCCCGTGGACATGGCCGACCTCGACGCCGTCGCGGCTGCCATCGGGGCCAACAAGACCCGCCTCGTGTGGGTGGAGACGCCGTCCAACCCGATGATGAAGATCACCGACATTGAGGCGCTCGCCAAACTGGCGCACGACGCCGGCGCCCTCCTGGTGGTGGACAACACCTTCGCCTCGCCCTACCTGCAGACCCCGCTGGCACTCGGAGCGGACATCGTGGTGCACTCCACCACCAAGTACATCGGCGGCCACTCCGACGTCGTGGGCGGCGCGATCGTGGTCAACGACGCCGGGCTTGCGGAGAAGATCGGCTTCGTCCAGTTCGCCGTCGGCGCCGTGTCCGGCCCGATGGATGCCTTCCTCACCACCCGCGGGCTCAAGACCCTCGGCGTTCGGATGGACCGGCACAGCGACAACGGCCAGGCGGTGGCCGAATGGCTGCTGCAGCGGCCCGAGGTGGAAGCCGTGCTGTACCCGGGCCTGCCCTCGCACCCCGGCCACGAACTGGCCAGGAAGCAGATGAAGAAGTTCGGCGGCATGGTGTCCGTGCAGTTCAAGGGCGGCGAAGCCGCTGCCCGCACGGTCGCGGAAAACACGTCCGTGTTCACCCTGGCCGAGTCCCTGGGCGGCATCGAGTCGCTCATGAACTACCCCTCGGAAATGACGCACGCCTCCGTCAAGGGAACCGAACTCGCTGTTCCGGTCAACCTGATCCGGCTGTCCTGCGGCATCGAGGACGTCGAGGACCTCATCGCGGACCTGGAGCACGCCTTCACCTTCATCGGGACGGGCAGCTAGCAGCCGGTGACCACCTCGCTACGGGCCGCATCGGCCACCACCCGCGGCTGGCTCGCGACGGCGGCCGGCGCTGCCGCCGTCGTCCTCGCCCTTGTGGTTCTGTACTCCGCGTACATTCCGCTGATGAACGACTTTGAGGTCTACTACTACGGCGGCAGCCGGGTGTTGCAGACCGGCGAGACCGGGGTCAACGAGCTGTATGCGCCGCGCGACGGCCTTCCGTTCACCTACCCGCCGTTCGCCGCGCTGCTTTTTGCTCTGCTGGCCACGCTCAGCATCGGCGCGAGCAGCCTCATCTTCATCACGACGGCGCTGGCTGGCGCCGCCGTCGTGTCGGCGTGGCTGGCGCGGCACTATTTCGGGCTCCGCCGCTGGAAGGATGCGTTCGCCGACTGGCGGTTCCGGGTCGTGGCGCTCGCGGGAGCGGCGGCGATCCTGCTGCTGGGCCCGTGGCGCGACACGTTCGACTTCGGCCAGATCAACATCATCCTGATGGGCCTGATCCTCGCGGACTTCGCGCTATACGGGAAGTCGCGGGCCGGTGAGCTGCGCTGGCCGGCCGGACTGCTGATCGGCCTGGCGGCAGGGATCAAGCTGACGCCGCTCGCGTTCGGGCTGTACTTCCTGGTTCGCCGCGACTTCAAGGCGCTCGGCTGGATGGCTGCCGGCTTCTTTGGTTCCATTGCCCTCTCCTGGGCCGTGCTCCCGCATGCCTCGCTGACGTTCTGGACCAAAATCCTGCCGGACACCGGACGGATCGGCGGGCCCGGCTACGTGGACAACCTGTCCGTCAAGGGCCTGCTGCTCCACCTCGGCCTGCCGGACTCCGGACTCACCAGCGCCGTGTGGCTGGTCCTGTCCCTGGCGCTGGTGGGCGTGGCGGCGCTGGTCATCAAATGGGCAGTGGACGCCGACGAGAACTTCGTGGCCGTGTCCGCCACCGCCGTGCTCATGCTCCTCATCAGCCCGGTCTCCTGGTCCCACCACTGGGTGTGGATGGCCGTGGCGCTTCCGTCCATGGCGTTCGCGCTGCACCGCGTCCCCTCGAAGGACGGGCGGATGCGGCTCGCCGGGTGGGTCATCGTGGCTGCCTCCGTGGTGGCGTTCTACCTGACGCCCAAGTACCTGGCCGTGATGGCGGGCGCCCAGGAATGGGGCAAGGACCCGCAGACGCAGTGGCAGCTCACTGTGTCCAGCCTGGGCGTGGTGTGCGGCATCGCCATGCTGGCGTACTGGGCCCTGGCCTACCGTCCGTCCAGGGCCGCGCTCCGCTGACTTCTTTACCCGGGCGAGCTAGCTTTCTTGAAGATAGTCAGCTACGGTTGCCTGCATGGCACTCCGCTCTGACTGGTCCCAACGCACCTGCGCCATGGCCCGCGGCCTGGACATCCTGGGCGATCCCTGGAGCATGCTGGTGCTCCGCGAAGTCTTCTTCGGCAACGGCCGTTTCGACGCCATGAAGCAGCGGCTGATGGTGGCCGATTCAGTGCTCACCAAACGCCTGGCCGGCCTGGTGGACGCCGGGCTCCTGGAGCGAAAACCGTACGACGACGGCGGCCGCACCCGCCAGGAGTATGTGCTCACCGGGAAAGGCGAGGATGCGCTGCCGGTGCTCAACGCCGTCGTGATCTGGGCCGAAAAGCACCTGCCGGCACCGTCCGAAACGGCGCACATGTTTGTCATCCACACAACATGCGGGGAACGTACCTCCTCGGCGGACACCTGCACGGCCTGCGGTGAGCGGCTCACAGCGGACAACACCAGCTGGCACAGCCTCACCCGCACAGCGGAGCCCGTCCGGCTGGCCACCTCCACCTCACAGAACGGACCCGCGGCATGAGCGCCTCCGAGGCCACCCTTCCGTCCGCGCCCAACAAGAAGCCGCTCCGTCGGCTCCATCCCGCGTGGATCGTTGCCGCCGTCGCATTCCTGGCCCTGGTGGGCGCTGCCGGTTTCCGGGCCGCCCCCGGCGTCCTGATGGTGCCGCTGCAGAGCGAGTTCGGCTGGTCCACCACCGTGCTGTCCGCCGCCGTCAGCATCAACCTGGTGCTGTTCGGCCTCACCGCGCCCTTTGCCGCAGCGCTGATGGAGAGGTTCGGCATCCGCGCCGTGACGTCGGTGGCCCTGGTCCTGATCGGCGCCGGCAGCGCCCTGACCGTCCTGGTGAACCAGTCGTGGCAGATCCTGCTGACCTGGGGGCTGCTGATCGGGCTGGGAACCGGATCCATGGCGCTGGTGTTCGCGGCCACCATCGCCAACACCTGGTTCACCAAGAGCCGCGGCCTGGTGATCGGCATCCTGACGGCCGGAAGCGCCGCGGGACAGCTGGTGTTCCTGCCCTTCATTGCCATGCTGGCCCAGGATCCCGGGTGGCGTCAGGCCTCCCTGCTCATTGCCGCCGGTGCACTGGCCGTGGTGCCGCTGGTGCTCAAATTCCTCAAGAACTCACCCGCCGACGCAGGAGTACTGCCCTACGGCGCCGACACCGCACCGGAGCCGGCCGCCGCGCCGGGTTCCGGTGGGACCGCCACACCGAACGGGGCTACGGCTGTCCCGAGCGGCAACGCTGCCGTGCGGGCACTCCAGGTGCTCAAACGCGCCAGCAGGGTCCGGACCTTCTGGGCGCTGGTGGCCGGCTTCGCCATCTGCGGGGCCACCACCAACGGGCTCATCGGCACCCACTTCATCCCGTCCGCGCACGACCATGGCATGGCGGAAACGACGGCGGCGGGCCTGCTCGCCGTCGTCGGAATCTTTGACATTGTGGGTACCATCGCGTCCGGCTGGCTGACGGACCGCTTCAACCCGCGCATCCTGCTGGCGGTCTACTACCAGTTCCGCGGCATCGGACTGCTGGTGCTGCCGCTGCTGCTCAGCGCCACGGTCCAGCCCAGCATGATCGTGTTCGTGGTGATTTACGGGCTGGACTGGGTGGCCACGGTCCCACCCACTGCCGCCATTTGCCGGCAGGTGTTCGGCGCCGACGGCAGCGTGGTGTTCGGCTGGGTGTTCGCCGCCCACCAGCTCGGCGCAGCCGCCGCGGCACTGGGCGCCGGTGCCATCCGCGACGCCACCGGACAGTACACCTACGCCTGGTTCGGCGCTGCCGCCATGTGCACCATTGCCGCCGTCATCAGCGCCACCATCCGCAAGGACGCCGGAGTGCGGGAACCCGTCCTGGTGGAGGCCAGGGCCGCCGAGCACTGAGGGCAGGTGCCACGCCGGGGCATACGCGGGCGTAGCCGGGCGTAGCATTACCGGGCGGCTTGCCGTGCCACGCCGGGGCGTAGCGGGGGAGCGGGCCGCGGTTTCAGTAGGATGTGAGGACAAGCGCCGGATCCGGCGCGGGTCAGCCGGCACATCATCGCGATTTGCGCGCAACGCGCCTACAGTGGCGCCCTTTGCAGGAACAACGTTTGGGGACACGGGATGGCACTGCTTGCCGCAAAAAAGCCTGGGACCGAGAAGGCGAACAACGCCGCCACGCCCGCCGGAGCCTGGTACCGCAGCAGGCTGGCCTGGGGCATCGCCGGGGAGCTCGTGACGTTGCTGGCCGTGCTGGCGGCTGCGCTGTTCATGTCCGCACGGCTTGACGTCTGGGGCGAGCAGGGCCTCGATTTCAGTGTCTACTGGCACGGCGGCAAGATCCTGAACGAAGCCGGCCAGGCGCCGTCGAACCTTTACAGCCGGACCGTGGGCTGGGCCGGCGGGCCGGAGCTGCCGTTCACGTACCCGCCGTTCTCCGCGCTGCTCTTCGGCCTGCTGGCCAGGCTGCCGGAGGAATCCGCCCTGTTGCTGTTCAACGCCGCCGGTGCTGCCGTGGCCGTGTGGGTCGCCGTGCGCGGAGTGCGCTACTGGAGTGCCAAGCAGGACTGGCGCAGCACCTTCGGAGCCCCCGGGTCCACGGCCGTTTCCGGCTTCAAGGCAACCCGGAACCGGTGGGGCGCCGTCATCCTGCTGCTGGCCGTCATCAACCTGGGCCCGTGGCGCGAGACCCTGGCGTTCGGCCAGATCAATATTCTGCTGATGGGGCTCATGGCGGCCGACCTCCTGGCCCGGAACCAGCGCTGGAACCAGGGTTTCCCGGGCCGCGGCTTCCTGGTGGGCATGGCTGCCGGCATCAAACTGACGCCGCTGGTCTTCGGTCTGTACTTCCTGGTCCGCAAGGACTGGCGCGGGCTCTTCAACATGGCCGGCGGGTTCGCCGCTACCGTGCTCCTGGGATGGTTGGTCCGCCCGGCGGAATCGTTCCGGTTCTGGCTGGAGATCCTCCCGGACACCTCACGGATCGGCGGGGCAGGCTACGTGGACAACCTGTCCATCAAGGGCGCGCTGCTGCATTTCGGTGTTCCCGAAGCCGGCGTCACCGTCCCGTGGCTCCTGCTGAGCCTGTTGGTGACGGGCATGGGCGCCATGGTGATCAAGGCCGCCAGCGACCAGGGCGCCAGGGTGGTGGCCATTTCGGCAACTGCCCTCACCATGCTGCTCATCAGCCCCGTGTCCTGGTCACACCACTGGGTGTGGATGGCGGCCGTCCTCCCCGCGTTCGCCTGGACCATGCGCGAGACGCCGCACCGCCACCTGGCCACCCGCTGGCTGATGGGCGGAGTGCTGGGTGCCTCGATCATCGTGTTCTTCTTTTCGCCCAAGAGCATCGGGGAGGCCCTGGGAGCGGAGAACCTTGGCTTCCAGGCACCCGAGCCGTGGCTTATGGCCTCCAGCGCCGGCGTGTTCTGCGCCGTGGCAATCCTGGCTTGCTGGCTCGTGGTGCTCCGGCGGGGCTCGCTGGCTGAGGTGCCCGCATGAGCCGGACAGCCCTGGTGACCGGCGTCGGCCGCCTCGCCGGAATCGGTGCGGGCATTTCCCGCCGCCTCGCCGCCGACGGCTGGGACCTGGTGCTGACCTACTGGCAGGAATACGACTCCCGGATGCCCTGGGGAGTCCAGCCCGACGACGTCGAACGCCTCGCAGCGGAGCTGGAGGCAACCGGCGCGCGGGTCGTTGCCCTGCCGGCTGACCTGGAGGATCCGCTGGCCGTGGAGCGGCTGATGGCCGCGGCCGCGGAGCAGGCCGGACCGCTGCAGGGGCTGGTCCTCAGCCACGCCGAGTCCGTGGACTCCGGCATCCTGGACACCACCCTGGCCAGCTGGGAACGGCACTTCGCCGTCAACACGCGGGCCAGCTGGCAGCTGATCGCTGCGTTCGCCCGGCAGGCAGCACACGACGGCGGCGCCATCGTGGCGCTGACCAGTGACCACACGGCGTTCAACCTTCCGTACGGCGCGTCCAAGGGTGCCCTGGACCGGACAGTGATTGCCGCGGCACGGGAGCTGGGCCCGCTCGGGATCACGGCGAACGTGCTGAATCCCGGCCCGGTGGACACCGGCTGGATGGACCAGCAGCTGCGCGAGGACCTCACGCGGCGTCAGCCTGGCGGGCGGCTGGGGACCCCTGCGGATGTGGCGGGAACCGTGGCCTTCCTGCTGTCGCCGGAGGGCCGCTGGGTGTCCGGGCAGCTGATCAAAGCCGACGGCGGCTTCTCGGCCTAGGTTCACCCACCCGCCGGGCGGCCAAGGATCCCAACTAGGTAGCAGCAGGTGTCGTTATGAGCCGTCAAAACGACACCTGCTGCTACCTAGTCGGGCGGGGTTAGCGGAAGGCGCCGATGCCGGTGATGTGCTGGCCCAGGATCAGCGTGTGGACCTCGTCCGTGCCTTCGTAGGTCCGCACCGACTCGAGGTTGGCGGCGTGCCGCAGCGGCGAATAGTCCAGCGTGATCCCGTTGCCGCCCAGGATGGAGCGGGCCTCGCGGGCAATCGCCAGGGCCTCGCGCACGTTGTTCAGCTTGCCCAGGGAGATCTGCTCCGGCCGCAGCGTGCCGGCGTCCTTGAGCCGGCCCAGGTGGAGCGCCAGCATGGTGCCCTTCTGGATCTCCAGGAGCATGTTCACCAGCTTCTCCTGGGTGAGCTGGTAGCCTGCCAGCGGTTTGCCGAACTGGAGCCTGTCCTGCGAGTACTTCAGCGCGGCTTCGTAGGAATCGCGGGCTGCACCCATGGCGCCCCAGGCAATCCCGTACCGGGCCTCGTTGAGGCAGGTGAAGGGGCCGCGCAGGCCGCGGGCACCCGGCAGCAGGGCCTCGGGTCCCAGCCGTACGCCGTCGAACACCACATCGCACTGGATCGAAGCGCGCATCGAAAGCTTCCGGCCGATCGGAGTGGCGGTGACTCCGGGGGTTCCGGCGGGCACCAGAAAGCCGCGGACGCCGTCGTCGGTCATCGCCCACACCACCATCACGCCTGCGACGGAAGCCAGCCCGATCCAGCGCTTGGCACCGTCAAGCACCCAGCCGGCCTCATCCCCTGAACCGTCGCGGCGGGCCACGGTGGTCATCGAGGAAGGGTCCGATCCAGCTGTGGGTTCGGTCAGCGCGAAGCAGCCGATCACCTCACCGGCGGCCATCCGGGGAAGCCATTCCTGCTTCTGCTCCTCGGACCCCCACTTGTGGATGGCGGTCATGGCCAGGGAACCCTGCACCGAAACGAAGGTGCGGATCCCGGAGTCGCCGGCCTCCAGTTCCATCGCGGCCAGGCCGTATTCGACGGCGGAGCGCCCCGGGCAGCGGTAGCCCTCCAGATGCATGCCAAGGACGCCCAGTTCGCCGAGTTCGGGAGCAAGATCCAGCGGAAAAGTCGCGTCGTCGTACCAGCGGGCAATGTCCGGCTTGATCCGTTGGTCCGTGAAATCGCGGATCCGTTCCCGGAGCGCCAGCTCCTCCGGGGTCAGGAGGGCGTCCAGCGCCAAGACGTCCGAGGGGTCCGGAACGGAGGTCAGGTCAGCGGCGTTGCTCATTGGAGCATCCTACGGGTTCCGCCGTGCGCGGGGGTGTTCCAGCGGCCGCTACAGCTTGCTGGGCACCGGACGTTTTGCCAGGAAGTAGTCCCGGGTGCCGGGGGCGAAGCGGCACACCACGGCCAGGACCACGCCCAGCGCCAGCAGCACCACGCCGCTGACGAAGGCACCGCCCATGCCGAAGATCTCCGTATCGCCGTACGCCGGATCCCACATCTGCACAGCGGAGATGAAGAACGCGGCCGTCAGCATCAGCGCACCAAGCAGCGGCAGGATGCCCCTGAACCACAGGTTGCGGGCGGACTGCCGCAGCGTGCCGCGGAAGAACCAGAAGCAGGCGAAGCCGGTCAGCGCGTAGTAGAAGGCAATGAACAGGCTGATGGCGCTGATGGAGTCGGAGAGCAGGTTCTGGCTGAGGAAGCTCATGGCCACGTAGTACACGACGGCGGCCGCACCCATGACCTGCGTGGAGAACCCCGGCGTCTGGTTGCGCGGGTGCACCTCGCCGAACTTGGCCGGCAGGGCCCCGTGGACGCCCATGGACAGCGTGCCGCGGGCGGTGGGCAGGATGGTGGTCTGGGTGGAGGACAGCACCGACGCCAGCACGGCCACCACGATCAGCCAGCCCCACGGGCCGAGCACCACGTCCTTCATGGCCAGGAAGACGTCGTCCTGGTTTTCGGCGTTTCCCAGTCCGATGCCGTCCGTGCCCACGGTGGCATACATCATCACCAGCAGCGCCACGGAAACGTAAATCGCCACCAGTACGAACGCGGAGATGACGGCGCCACGGCCGGGCGTGGTGGCGGGATTCTCGGTCTCCTCGTTCACGGCCAGGCAAGTGTCCCAGCCCCAGTAGATGAAGAGGGCCAGGAGGGCCCCGTGGACTACGGCTCCCGGATCGGCAAAGGCGCCCGCCGGGTTGAACCACTCGAAATCGAAGGCTTGGCCCTCCGGCGCGCCGCCCGCGATCCTGAACACAATCGCCAGCGCGAATATGCCCAGCGAGACATACTGCACGTAGGTAAGGACCCGCTGGACGTGCTCGCCCAGCCGGATGCCGCGGTAGTTCACCAGCGTCATGAAGATGATGAACACGACGCCGGTGGCCGTCACCAGGAGGTCGTTCTCCGCCAGCGAACCGTCGCCGATGAGCAGCCACAGGTATTGTCCGGCCACCTGGGCCAGGTTGGCGAGCACCACGATGCCGGCGAGGGCAACGCCCCAGCCGCCCAGCCAGCCAGCCCAGGGGCCGAACGCCCGGCGGGCCCAGATGAAGGTGGTGCCGCAGTCCGGCATGGCACTGTTCAGTTCCCGGAAGGCGTAGGCGATGAACAGCACCGGCACAAAGCCGAGGAGCAGGATCAGGGGCGTGTAGTTGCCGTTGACTGCCACGATCAGGCCCAGCGTGGCGGCGAGTGAATAGACGGGGGCGGTGGAAGCCAGCCCCAGCATCACCGAGTCGCCCAGGTCCAGGATGCCGGCCCGCAGCCCCTTGGACGGAACTGCCGCCGTCGTCGTCCCTGTGCTCATAGTGCGATACCTGCTTTGCTGGAGGAGGCCGAAGCGGCCTGGACTGACAGGGGTGCCGGGGCGTCAATTGTGTTGGGGACGAACCGGCAGAAGTAATCGGTGATGGGGCCGTCGGATTCGCGGATGCCGCAGCCCACGGACTCGCCATCCACCACCCACAGGCCAAGGACGGGGTGGTTTCCGTCGAAATCGGGCAGGGAGTGGAACTGCTGGTAGCACCAGCCCTCGCGCCCGTAGCCGCCCGGCTGTTCCATGTTGATGCCGGCGGCGTGGATTTTGATGTTGTCTCCCTCGCGGCCGTGCAGCGGCTTTGCCACCCATTCCTTCAGCGGACCGGGCTCGTTGAGGTATGCCGGGAGGAGGTTCGGGTGGTCCGGATACAGGTGCCACAGCGCGGCCAGGAGCGCCTTGTTGGACAGGAGCATCTTCCAGGCCGGCTCCACCCAGCGCGGATTGTGCGCGCGCTGCAGGAGGCGCTGGCCGAAAGGCTCCTTCATCATCAGTTCCCACGGATACAGCTTGAAGATGGTGCTGATCATGAAGTTGTCCAGGTCCACGAAGCGGTTCAGGTTGGGGTCCCAGCCGATGTCGGACATGTTGATGCCGATGGTGGTCCAGCCGCCCTGGCCGGCGACGTCGCGCATGTAGGCCGCCGTCATCCAGTCCTCCCCGGACTGTTCGGCTTCCGAGTGCGCTACATGGAGGGTGCTCATGCCGGTCCGGTACTGGAGCTTTTTCCATTGCCGGATCAGCGCCTCGTGGATGCCGTTCCACTGGTCCTTCTCCGGAAACACGTCCTGCAGCCAGAACCACTGCGCCACGGCAGCCTCAATCAGCCCGGTGGGCGTGTCCGCGTTGTACTCCAGCATTTTCGCCGGACCGCCGCGGCCGTCGTACACGAAGTCGAAGCGGCCGTAGATGTCCAGGTCCCCGGCCTGCAGTGATTCCGCGGCCAGTTCGAGGGCCTGCGGCCCGATTCCGATGTTGCCCATCGCCCCGGTGGCCAGGTACTTGGCCGCCTCCAGGCACATCAGGTGCATGTCTTCGGCGGTCTTTTCGAGGGTTTCCACCTCGTCCATGGTGAATTCGTAGTAGGCGGACTCGTTCCAGTACTCGATCTTCTTGCCGTCCGCCATGGTGGTGGTGGAAAAGACCAGCCCCTGTTCCTCGATCTTCTGCTTCCAGCCGGGCCTCGGGGTTGCGCTCAGTCTCTTCACGCCTAGCCTCCCGTGCTTCCGCCCTTGGAGCTGCTGCCGAAGCCGCCCCTGCTGACGGTGCCGCCCTTGGTGCTGTACCCCTTGGACGTTTTCGCCCCCTGCGGGACGGTCTTGGTGAAGCTGGGGTACTGCGAGCGGTTCTGCCCCACGGCCGGTACGCTGGAGCCGCGGGAGTAGAAGTACCAGGCATAGATAGCGGAGCTCCGGCCGGCGCTGCTGCTGTTGTCGCACTGGGTGTCTTCCACGCGCTCGCCGGTTTCATCGTTGAAGCACACTTGCGCGTAATCGGCTTCCGCCTCGTTGCTGGCCACGATGGCGGTGATGGTGCCTGCGAGCAGGGCGGTAACACCCAGGCCGACGACGACGGTACGGCGTTGCGAGCGCTTCTTGCGTGCCGCTGTTTCCCGCTCGCGTTCACGTTCAAAGGGGTCGATGACGGGGCCGGGCTTCCCGGCTCCGGGCGGCCGGCTGCCTGCTGCGGGGCCTCTGCTGCCTGCTACGGAGTCGTTGAGCAGCTCCGGGCGGAGCTCCGGTTTGGGGACCTGCCACGGCGGCAGCTGGCCGGTGGCGGGATCGTGCGGCTGCGGCGTGAAGTCCTGGGGCGCGGTCATCCAGCCCGGTTCCGAGGAGCCGGGGCCAGCCGCTTCTGCCGGCTGGCCGTCCGTGCCCTGGTGCCCGGAACGGGCGTTCTTCGGGTCCTTCTTTGGATCCTTGTTCGGGTCCTGCGGGTCCATGGGTCCCCCTCGGTTGTCCATGTTCAATCTGACCGGCCACGCACGCGGCAAGGCGCACGGCAACGCGGGTGGCAGGTCCGCCCTGGTTCAAAGGCGCAGCTGGGTAAATCCTGAAGTCAGCCTAGTGCCTGAAGGGAGGCGCTGTTAACGAAAAACGGGGGAGAACTGCCCATGCCAAGATGGAGCCATGGCAGCAGTTGAATCCGCCCGTTCAGGGCGTTCCGGCGCAAGGAGGTCCGGCGCCGGACGGTCCAGCAACCCGCGTTCCGGCAACCCCCGTTCCGGCGACCCGCGTACCGGCCGCCCTGGTTCCGGGACGGCGCGCACCGGGACAGGACGCCTGGAGCTCCAGGGGATCGGCCGGAGCCGCTTCGTCCTGGGCATGGTCCTTGCCGTGGTCCTGCCCCCTGCCGTGGAAATCCTGGTGACGCTGGCGGGCTACCGGAACTTCAGCATCATCATGCTGCTGCACCTCGCCGTCGCGGTGGCCGTGGCTGCCATCGGGGGCCTCTGGCCGGCGGTGGTGGCCGCTGTCCTGGGCACCACGCTCCTCAACTACTTTTCCGCCGATCCCGTGGGCACGCTGTCCATTGCCGATCCGTCCACGTTGTTCACGCTGGTGGTGTTCCTGGCTGTCGCCTGCAGCGTTGCCCTTGCCGTTGGCCTGGCGACCCGCCGGGCACAGGAAGCTGCCAGGTCCGGGGCCGAAGCCACGGCGCTGAGTGAACTATCCCTGCGGATCCTCAGTTCGGACGGCAGCGTGGAGACGTTCCTCGAAAAGGTCCGCAGCAGGCTGGGAGTGGACGCCGTAACCCTGGTGGCAGGAAGTCCGGCGGGGGATCCCCGTGGCCCGGGATCCGCGCCCGGAAGAGGTCCGGGCCGGATTCCGGGCAGCCAAACCCAATGGACAGTCCTTGCCAGCGCCGGGACCAGTCCGCCGGTGACCCATGCGGCCGCCCGGCATGCCGTCGTCGTCGATTCCCGCTACACACTGCTGATCAACGGCGGGCCGCCGGCCGGCCAGCCCTTCTCCGGCCAGCACCAGCGGATGCTGGCCGCCTTCGGAGCGTTTTTGGTGGCCATCCTGGAGCGCCGGCAGCTGGTGGCCAGCATGGAGGACAACCAGCGCCTGTCCGAGGGCAACAAGATGCGCACGTCCATCCTGAGGGCTGTCAGCCACGACCTCCGCACGCCCCTGGCCGGGATCAAACTGGCCGTCAGCAGCCTCCGCCAGGAGGACGTCCGGTTTTCCCCGGAGGACGAACGCGAACTGCTCGCCACGATCGAGGATTCGGCGGACAGGCTGGACCACCTGATCGGCAACCTGCTGGACATGTCCCGGATAACGGCGGACTCAGTCAACCCGCTCCTGGGCGGACTGGGCTGGACGGACGTGCTGCCCGATGCACTCAGGGGCCTGCCCGCGGCCCGGATCCGCGTGGAACTGCCGCCCAACCTGCCCCGGGTGGAGGCCGACGCCGGAATGCTGGAACGCGTGGTGGCCAACCTGGTGGAAAACGCGCTGAAATACGCGCCGGATGCCGACGTCGTACTGACGGCGCGTGCGGGGGAGGGGATTGCCCTGGGCGGCCGGCCGGCCAGTGAATTCCGAGTGGTGGACCAGGGCTCAGGGGTGGCCCCGGCAGCCGTGCTGGACATGTTCCAGCCGTTCCAGCGGCTCAACGATTCCCAGCGCACGGGCGGCGGCCGCACCGTGGGGATCGGGCTGGGCCTTGCCGTCGCCAAAGGCTTTTCCGAAGCCATGGGAGGAACCCTTGCAGCGGAGCCGACGCCGGGCGGCGGGCTGACCATGGTGGTCACCCTTCCGCTGTGGGAGGGGCCGCTGCCGTGACCCTGGTTTTGATCATCGAAGACGAGGCCCAGCTGGCCAGGGCCATGCAGATCAACCTGCGCGCCCACGGCTACCAGGCCATCACGGCGGGATTCGGAGCGGACGGCCTGAAAATGGCTGCCCAGCATCCTGTGGACATCGTGGTGCTGGACCTGGGGCTGCCGGACATGGACGGGGTGGACGTGATCCGGGGGATCCGCGGCTGGAGCTCCGTGCCCGTCATTGTGCTTTCCGCCCGCCACGCCTCGGAAGACAAAGTGGACGCGCTCGACGCCGGAGCGGACGACTACGTGACCAAACCGTTCGGCCTCGACGAGCTCCTGGCGCGGCTGCGCGCAGCCTCCCGGCGCTCGCCGGCGCAGCGCGAGGCTCCCACGGTGGAAACCGCGGACTTCGTGGTGGACCTGGCAGCCCGCAAGGTGGTCCGGGACGGGCACGAAATCCGGCTCACCCCGACGGAGTGGAACATCCTGGAGTTGCTGGTGCGCAACGCGGGGAAGCTGGTCAGCCAGCAGCAGCTCCTCACCCAGGTCTGGGGCCAGGCCTACGCCAAGGAGACCCAGTACCTTCGCGTCTACGTGGCCCAGTTGCGCCGCAAACTCGAACAGGACCCGGCCAAACCGCGCCACCTTCACACGGAGGCCGGCATGGGGTACCGGTTCGATCCCTGACGCCCGCTCCCGCTGACGCCCGCCGCCGGCGATGCCCGCCTACACTGGTGCCATGGACACCGCATCTGTGCTTGCCGTTTGCCGGGTACACCAGCTCCTGAGCGATGAAGGGAGCGTGGGCGTCACTGCCATCGACAAACGTGCCGTGGACGGCCCGGTCAAGGTGCATAAGCTGGGCCTCCACGGGGATATCCAGGCGAGCCGCATCCACCACGGCGGCGTGGACCAGGCGCTGTACGCCTATTCGCAGGACGACGCCGACTACTGGGTGGGCGAGCTGCAGCGGGAACTGCCGCCCGGGATTTTCGGGGAGAACCTGCGGGTTGCCGGCGTCGGGACAACCACCGCGGTAATCGGCGAACGGTGGAGGATCGGCCTGGACGTCGAAGTCGAAGTCACCTCTCCCCGCGTCCCCTGCGCCACGTTCCAGCGCCGCATGGATGAGGCCCAGTGGGTCAAGAGATTCACGGCGGCCGGCCGGGTGGGCACCTACCTCCGGGTCATCAAGGTAGGCAGCATCCGCGCGGGCGACCACATCCACCGGCTGTTCGTCCCCACCCACGGAGTGACCATCGGCGACTGGTTCAGCGAGCCCACCATCGAGATCATGGAAGCACTGCGTGACGCCGACGCGGACGGCGAGATCCGCCTGCAGCCGGAGTACCACGAGGAATTCGAGAAGCTCCAGCGGCGACTGGGCGCCTAGGCGTGCCGGGCCGTCTGCAACGCCGTGTGTGCAACGTCACCGGTGCTTGGCGGCCCGCGGGTTAGTGCAAGGCGGAAGCATGCTTTACACTTGAAATATCCCCCACTCCGGAAATCCCTTATTCCTGCCCAATTTTTGAGGCAGGACTGGCAAGTGTTGGGGCCCGCACAAGCGATGCGGGCATTTTCATAGGGAGAGCCGGCTAAAGAAAACGCTGTACAGACTGCTGGGATAGCAGCCAAGAGATGCAGCGGGAAGTCCTGCCACGGGATTGCGAAAGCGCCGGACTTCTACGTGACCGGCCGGTCAATGTTTGCCCGGCATCCAAACGGCACATGCACTGCGGCTCCGCTCACCTCGGGTTGTGCCGCCTGGCCCCCTATGGATGAGGAAAACTTCCCTATGCCCGAAAATCACAACGACGCCACCACCGACGCAGCAACTGCCGAAACCGCCGTCGAAACCCCCGAGACCGCTGCTCCCGAAGCCGGCTCCGCCCCCCTCTTCACCGAAGCGCCCGCACCCGTCGAAGCGCCTGCCGCTGAGGAGCGTCCCGCCGCAGAAGCCCCCAAAGCTGAGGCCCCCAAGGCCGAGGCCCCCAATGCCGAGGACGAAGAAGAAGGCATCCGATTCGCCGACCTCGGCATCGATGGCCGCGTTCTCGCCGCACTGCAGGATGTCGGATACGAGAAGCCGTCCCCGATCCAGGCAGCAACCATCCCGCTGCTGCTCGAAGGCCGCGACGTTGTGGGCCTGGCCCAGACCGGCACCGGTAAGACTGCAGCATTCGCAGTACCGGCGCTGTCCCGCCTGGCCGAGCTCCACGACCTCAACGGCCCGTCCCGCAAGACGCAGGCACTGGTCCTTGCCCCGACCCGTGAGCTGGCGCTCCAGGTTGCCGAGGCCTTCACCTCCTACGCCAAGCACATCGACGACTTCACCGTCCTCCCGGTGTACGGCGGCTCCGCCTACGGCCCCCAGCTCGCCGGCCTGCGCCGCGGCGCCCAGGTTGTCGTCGGTACCCCCGGCCGTGTCATCGACCACATCTCCAAGGGTTCCCTGGACCTGTCCGAACTCCAGTACCTGGTGCTGGACGAGGCCGACGAAATGCTCCGCATGGGCTTCGCCGAAGACGTGGAGCAGATCTTCCAGCAGACGCCTTCAGACCGCCAGGTCGCGCTGTTCTCGGCCACCATGCCCAGCCAGATCCGCCGCATGTCCAAGCAGTACCTGAACAACCCGGCCGAGATCTCCGTCAAGTCCAAGACCACCACCGGCGCCAACACCCGCCAGCGGTACCTGCAGGTCATGGGCCCGCACAAGCTCGACGCCCTGACCCGCATCCTCGAGGTTGAAGAGTTCGACGGCGTCATCGCCTTCGTGCGCACCAAGATGGCTACCGAGGACCTGGCCGACAAGCTGAAGGCGCGCGGCTTCCAGGCTGCCGCCATCAACGGCGACATCCCGCAGCAGCAGCGCGAGCGCACTGTCGACGCCCTCAAGGAAGGCCGCATCGACATCCTGGTGGCCACCGACGTCGCGGCCCGCGGCCTTGACGTGGAGCGCATCAGCCACGTGGTCAACTACGACATCCCGCACGACACCGAGTCCTACGTCCACCGCATCGGCCGCACCGGCCGTGCAGGCCGTTCCGGCGACGCCATCCTGTTCATGACGCCGCGGGAGAAGTACCTACTGCGTTCCATCGAGAAGGCCACCCGCCAGCCGGTGGAGCAGATGCACCTGCCCACGGCCGAGACCGTCAACACGCTGCGCCTGGGCAAGTTCGCCGAGCGCATCACGGAGACCCTCGAGTCCGAGGACGTTGCCGCGTTCCGCGACCTCATCTCCTCCTACGAGGAAGAGCACAATGTGCCCGCCTCGGAGATCGCTGCTGCACTGGCCGTCATGGCGCAGGGCGGACAGCCGCTGCTGGTCAAGGAACTGCCGGCAGCTCCCGAGTTCCAGAAGCGCGAGCGCTCCAAGGACGGCTTCGGCTCCCGTGGACCGACCCGCACGCTGACCGAAGGCAACGCCACCTACCGGATCGCCGTCGGACGCCGCCAGCGCGTCATGCCGGGTTCCATCGTCGGCGCCATCGCCAACGAAGGCGGCATTTCCTCGGCCCAGATCGGCGGGATCGACATCCGCTCGGACCACTCCCTCGTGGAGCTCCCGGCGGACCTGAGCCCCGAGCAGCTGCGTGCCCTGTCCCGCACCCGGATCGGCGGCGAGCTGATCCACCTCGAGCTGGACAACGGCCGCAAGCCGTCCGGCGACCGCGGCAGCTACCAGGGCAGCCGTGGCGGCGACCGCGGCGGCTACTCCGGCGGCGGCGACCGTGGCGGCAACTTCAAGGGCAACGGCGGGTTCAAGAAGGAATTCCGCAAGAACGACGGCGAGCGTTCCTCCGCTGACCGCGGCGGACGGTCGTACAGCGAGCGTTCCGAGCGTTCCTTCGGTGCCGACAGCGGCCCCACCCGCGGCCAGGCCAGCGACTCCCGCTTCGGCGGCCACGGTGACGGCTCACGCAAGCCCCGCCACGGCAACGACGGCGGACAGCGTGACTTCAACCGCAAGGGCAAGTGGTAAGCCCTAGCAGCACCAGGCACTGAGAACGGGCCGGCTTTCGAGCCGGCCCGTTTTCATTTAAGGTCCGACCAAGCCGGTTGCCTCTCCGCCGCCCGTGTACGCTTCGTCACACCGGGCAGGCGAGGTTGCCGCAACGGGCCCTGCACGGCTCTTCGGCAGTACATTTGACCCCGGATTTCCGGGCTTTGCGGCGCGTTTCACCGCTTCCGGAGCCCGTCCCGGTCCCGATTTGTTGGGAGCGGAATCTTCCGGTAGAGTATTTACTCGTTGCCCCCCTAGCTCAGTGGTAGAGCGCGTTCTTGGTAAGAACGAGGTCACCGGATCGATTCCGGTGGGGGGCTCTGGATGAGGGCCTGTGTCAAGGCGGTTTTGACCGGCTTGACACAGGTTTTTCTCATTCGTGGCGGTGTAGCTCAGTTGGTTAGAGCGCACGACTCATAATCGTGAGGTCGGGAGATCGAGCCTCCCCACCGCTACAGGACAAGCCCCCGGAATCCTTGAGATTCCGGGGGCTTTCCTGTGTCCGCGTTTGTGGCCGGGAGAACCGTCGCCGCTGTCCGCTGCCAGTGACAACCGCCACGTTTGCCAGTAGCTTTGCAGCAACTGGCGGATGGGGAACTCAGTGGACGTCGTCGAATCAATCATGGTGCCTTTCCGGTGGCTGGTTTCCGTCATCATGGTGGGCTTCCACGGGGGCCTGACCGCCATCGGGCTGCCGGAGGCGTCGGGCTGGACCTGGACGCTGTCCATCATCGGACTGGTGCTCGTTATCAGGGCCGCACTGATCCCCGTGTTCCTGAAGCAGGTCAACGCCCAGCGGCGGATGCGGCTCCTGCAGCCGGACCTCAGGAAGCTCCAGGACAAGTACAAGGGCAAGGCCGATCCGTTGTCCCGCCAGGCCATGGCGCAGGAACAGATGGCCCTGTACAAGAAACACGGCACCAACCCCTTCTCGGCCTGCCTTCCCCTGCTGATCCAGACGCCCTTCTTCCTCGCCCTGTTCCAGGTGCTCTCGGGCATATCCGGGGCGGCCCGCCAAAACGAGGGCATCGGCGCCTTGAGCCATGAAAAAGTGGTGCAGTTCGATCAGTCCAGCATTTTCGGTGCCACCCTGTCAGCGTCCCTGCTCCACGGCGGCGCGGGCGATGCTGGTGCAGTCGCCGTGCTGGCCATCGTGATGATCCTGGCCATGACGGCGGCGCAGTTCCTCACGCAGAAGCTGATCTTTGCCAGCAGCACGCCCGAGGAGGCCGCCGCGGGGCCGGCCATGGTCCAACAGAAGGTGATCCTCTACATCCTGCCCGTCGTCTTCGGCGCGGGCGGCATCATTTTCCCGATCGGCGTCCTGATCTACTGGACCGTTTCCAACCTCTGGACCCTGGCCCAGCAATTCATCGTTACCGACCGGGCAGGCGGTCGAGGCCGGGAGTCCTGACACCGGCCATCCGGAGAGGAAGCAAAATTTCCTGCGGCCCGTGTAACTGGTGGCTGCGGGCCGGAAACAATACAGATAGAAGGCGGCTCAGAGCTACACATCAGGGGGATACCGTGCTTTCCGAGCGTGAACTGGCATTTATTGCCTTGCACAAAGACAGCTATCCGGCGATTTTCAGGTTCGTGCGGCGAAGGGTCGAATCCCCGGAAGTGGCCGAGGAAATCGCTGCGGACGTTTTCCGGGTGGTGTGGCAGAAGTGGGGCGATCAACCCAGGACGGATACCGCCTGGCTGGTCACCGTCGCACGGAACATGATCGGAAATGCGTACCGGAGCCGTGACCGCCAACGGGCGCTCCAGGAAAAGCTGCGAGCCGCGGCAGTCCTCCGTTTCGGGGCCGGCTCCGAAAACCTGGCCGTGCATGACGCCCTGGCCGGCCTGCGCGAAAAAGACCGGGACATTCTCCAGCTGGCCTACTGGGACGGTTTGGGCACGGCGGAAATCGCCGGCGTGCTGCAGTGCAGCGAGTCCGCCGCCAAGGTCCGGCTACACCGGGCGCGGGCAGCGTTCCGGAAACACATGCCTGCGGGCGCAGAAGCGATCACACAGAGGATGGGTGCCTGAAATGGATCCGATCAAGACCATGATTTCCGCGACGGATCCCGTGCGCAACGATCCGTCCACACCAGACGGCGAAGCTGCCCTTCGCCGGATGCTTGCCGATCCGGCCGTGTTCAGCGACAGGCTCCCGGCCGGTGGGACCACGCTCGAGGAGCGACGGCTGCGCCGCGCCCGTATCGCCGGGGCGGTCACGCTGGCCGCGGCGGCCGTCACCGCTGGTGTCCTGGCTGCCACGAACCTCGGTCCGATGTCGTCCGCGCCGGGACCGGCCGCCACCGTCACGGCATCGGAAATGCCGACGCCGTCCCCGACGGCGACGACTACGACGGCTCCGACTACCGCGGCTGCGGCGGCGCCGTCGCAAACCAGCGCCGCGCCTGTGCTGGAAACCTTCATCTTCCCCGACGGTCACCTCTCCTTCGACTACCCGGAAGGCTGGAGCGTGCGGACGGAACAGGGCCCCTACATCAGCGAGGAGGACAAGACCGGCTCGTTGTTCGCGGTGGTGCTTGACGGTTCCGGGGCGGAAATGGCCCGAATCCTCAGCGGAGGTTATGGCGACGGCGCTGCCGGCAGCGTCAGGCGGACCGTTTTCGACCATGCCACCGTGCCCGGCATTACGGATGTATCCGGGAACCCGGCCGAGTTCGGCTTCGCCTCGGACGAGGTCCTTCCCGTCGCATACCCGGGGATGTCCGAGCCGACCGGCGCGGCAAACAGTTCCAACCCGATTTACTTTATGGACGTCCGCCTGGCGCGCGAGTTCCAACTTACGCAGACCACATCCGGTTCCAACCAAATGTCCCTCCCCAACGGGATCATGGCCGCTTACGTGGTGTTCGATTACGAAAAGCAGCCCGTCTTCGCCACTGCCGATGATGCGAAAGCCTGGATGGCGAGCGAACGGTACGCGCAGCTGAAAGCGCTCCTGCTCAGCCTGAAGTACTCGTAAGCTGGGTCAATGACGCGCATCGCAATCATCGGCGGCCACGGCAAAGTGGCTTTGGAACTGGCCAGAATCCTCGCGGCGGACGGTGAGGACGTCACGTCCTTCTTCCGCAACCCGGACCATACGGAGGACGTCGCTGCCACGGGCGCCACGCCGTCGGTCCTGGACGTGGAGAATACGACGACGGCGGAACTCGCCGCCGCCCTCAGCGGCCAGGACGCCGTGGTGTGGTCCGCCGGTGCCGGCGGCGGGAACCCCGAACGGACCTATGCCGTGGACCGGGACGCCGCCATCCGTTCCATGGACGCGGCGGCGGAGTCCGGCGTCGGGCGGTATGTCATGGTGTCCTATTTCGGCGCAGGACCGGACCACGGCGTTCCGGCGGACAACAGCTTCCACGCCTACGCGGAGGCGAAGGCCGCCGCTGACCAGTACCTGCGCGGCACGGACCTGGCCTGGACCATCCTGGGCCCCGGAACCCTGACGGACGGCCCGGGCAACGGGCTCATCGACGTCAACCCTGCAGACACCTCCGCCGGGACCGCCACCTCGCGGGCCAACGTGGCACTCGTGACGGCCGCGGTCCTGGGGCTGCCGGAAACCGCCGGACGCACCATCGAGTTCCGGGACGGCACCCTGCCCGTCGCCGCGGCGTTGCAGCCGGCCCAATAAGCATCACAACGGGAGCGGGCTCAGCGCGAACGGACACTTGGGGCCCCTGGATTCCAGGGCCTCAAATGTCCGTTCGCGCTCCAGGAGCCGCTCAGGCCGGGAAGGCGAGCTCCAGGTCGAGGGTGTTCTTCTCCACATAGTCCAGGGCGCACCGCACGGCGCCCACGGTCACGATCGAGTCGCCCAGCGGTGAGGCCGCCACGGTCGGGGGAGTAGCGGTGAACCCGGGCAGCCGTTCGGCGATCGGCCCCAGCAGCACTCCCGCCGAGTTTGCCACCGCACCTCCAATGACCACCAGTTCCGGGTTGATGATGGTGGCCACGGCTCCGATCACCCTTGCCATCCTCTCGGCCAGCCGGTCCAGGATCTTGAGCGCCACGGCATCTCCGGCGGCTGCAGCGGCAAATACGTGCTCGGCCTCGACACCGTCGCCGGCGTGCTCCCGGAGCGAGGTTTTTGCCTTCCCGGCGAGGGCGTCGGCAGCCCAGGTCCGGGCCAGGTTCGCGATGCCGAACGTGTCTCCCACACCTTCCAGCATGTCCAGGAACGCAAGCTCACCGGCGCCGCCGCCGCGCCCGTGTAGCAGCCGCCCGCCGTCGATCACGCCCGAACCGAGGCGCTCACTGGCGAGGATAACCACGACGTCGTCCACACCGGCCGCCGCTCCGCGCCAACGCTCGCCCAGTGCGGCGAGGTTGGCGTCGTTTTCCAGCAGCACCGTCCACCCCCGCAGGTCCCGTAGCGCAGCCTTCAGGCCGACGTCGAACAATCCCCAGAAGTGCTGGGTCACCAGCACTTCGCCGTTGCGGTCCACCGGGGCCGCAATACCGGCGCAGACGGCCAGCACCGAGTCAGGGGAGGCCCCCACGCTGTGCAGGGCCATCAGGGCGGTCCGGTCAACGACGGCCACTCGTTCTGCTGCCGTAATTTCGGCGCCGGCGAAAGGCTGGCTAGACCGGCCCAGTGCCTTGCCGCGGAGGTCTGACACCACCACCGTGGCCTTGGAGATTCCCACGTCCATGCCCAGGACATAGCCGGCGCGCTCGTTGAGCTCGAACCGGCGCGCGGGCCTGCCCTTCTGGTAGCCGCCAAAGGCCCGCTGGTTTTCCAGCTCCCTGATCCAGCCTCGCTGCATCAGGTCCTCGCAGACGGAAATCGCCGTGGCCCGGGTGAGCCCGGTGGCTTCCATGACTTCCGTGACCGTCACCGCCTGCGAGGCGCGCATGAACTCCAGCACGGCTCCGGCGCTCACGCGCCGCAACAGCTGGGGCGTGGCCGCCGTAATTTCCGACATGGTGTTGACCTCTCTGTGCTTTGCACCACATAATACTGGAGGAACTAAATTTAGATTCCAAATAAACGTTGAACGTAGACAACGCAGAGCAGGCGGGCCGGGCGGCCGCCGACCGCCAGCTCTTCTCCCAGCCCCCCACCCAGCCTTTTGCAAAGGAGCAACTGTGAACCGCATCCTGAAGCACTGCCCGCCTGCACCGCCGTCAGCGCGCCGCCATCCCCGCACCCCGGCCACCGCCCTGTGAACGCACCTCTGTTCGGATCCGCCGTGCCCGCATCGCTGCCCAGCCGCCGTTCCCTGCTCCGTGCCGCAGGCCTCGCCGGGGCCGCCTTCATGGTTCCCCTGACCGGCTGCGGCGCCACGCCTTCCACGCAGAACGGAACCACCACCCTCCGTTTCATGCAGAACAAGCCCGAGGTGGTGGACTACTTCAACCAGGTCATCAAGGACTTCGAGGCGCTCAACCCGGACATCCGCGTGGTCCAGGACTTCAACGAGGGCAACTTTGTTCCCGGCCTCGTCCGCAATGATCCGCCGGACGTGGTGACCCGCGGCTTCGCGCAGGCCACCGCCGACTTCGTCAAGAAGGGCATCTTCGCAGACCTCTCCGCTATGCCCGTGGCCGGCACCATCGACCCCAAGATGCAGGAACTCATCAACTCCTGGGGCCAGTACAACGGCAACGAAATCAACGCCTTGCCGTTCTCGCTGGCGGCAGCGGGCGTGATCTACAACCGCGACATCTTCGAAGCCCGGGGCGTCTCCGTACCCACCACCTGGGACGAGTTCGTTGCTGCCTGCGAAAAGTTCAAGGCGGCCGGGATTACCCCCATCTATGGAACGTACAAAGACCCCTGGACCCTCGCCCAGGGCATGTTCGACTACGCGTCCGGCGGCGCGCTGGATGTTGCGGAATTCTTCGCCAGGCTCAACGCCAAGGGGGCCCGCATCACCAAGGACTCCGCCGAGTCGTTTGGCAGCAACTTCGGCCCGGCCCTCCCCAAGATGCTCCAGCTCGCCTCCTACTCGCAAAACGGAGCGGCCAGCAAGAACTACGCGGACGGCAACGCGGCATTCGCCAAGGGCCAGGCGGCCATGTACCTGCAGGGTCCGTGGGCCCTCTCGCAGCTTGTCGCCGCCAACAAGGACATCAGGCTGGGAACCTTCCCCCTTCCGGTGACGAACAACCCCGCAGAGACCAAGGCCCGCGTGAACGTGGACATGGCGCTTTCGATCACCCGCAGCACGCCCAACATGGCTGCGGCACAGCGGTTCGTGAACTACCTGCTGGAGCCGTCCGTGGTGAACACATACAACGAAAAGAACGCTGCGTTCTCGCCGCTCAAGGACGCGCCCGCGGTCAGCAATCCGCAGATCAGCGGACTCAACGCGGCAGTGGAGGAGGCGCGCTACTTCCAGGGCGCCGTGACCTACTTCCCGCCGTCGGTGCCCGTGAACAACTACATCCAGTCCTTCGTGTACAGCAAGAACGGCGAGCAGTTCCTCGCCGCCCTCGATGACGAATGGCGCCGAGTCGCCGAGCGTACCGCGGTCTGAACCCCCACCCGAATCCAGGAGCCTCAATGACTACAACATCCCGGGTGGCCCAGGCAGCCCCTCCCGCAGGACGCAAGAACCCCACTCCCAGCCCGGCGGGCACGTCCCGGTCCAAGGGCAGGATAGACCCCACGTACTACTGGATGGTGGTGCCCGTCCTGGCACTCTTCGCCTTCTTCATCACCCTGCCGGCACTCGTGGGCGTCTTCTTCAGCCTGACGAACTACGCAGGCTATGGTGACTGGAAGTTCATCGGCCTGATGAACTACGTCAACATCTTCAAGGACCCGGCTGTCCTGCAGTCGTACGTCTTCACGTTTGTGTTCGCACTGACCACCACGGTGGTGGTAAACGTGGTGGCCCTCGCCATCGCCCTGGGCCTGAACGCGAAGATCAAATGGCGCACCGGCATCCGCACCGTGTTCTTCATCCCCATGGTGCTCTCCGCCCTGATCGTCTCCTTCGTGTTCAACTACCTGTTCTCCAACACGCTTCCGGTGCTGGCTGAACGGTTCGGCGTCACCCCGCTGGCTGCGAGCATCCTCGCCAACGAGAACCTTGCCTGGCTGGCCATCGTGATCGTCACGGTGTGGCAGGCAGCGCCGGGCGCCACCATCATCTACCTGGCAGGCCTCCAAAGCGTGCCTTCCGAGGTCTACGAAGCCGCGGACCTCGACGGCGCCGGCAGCTTCCGCCAGTTCCTCAGCCTGACGCTGCCGCTGATCATGGGATACCTCGTAATCAACGTCATCCTCGGCTTCAAAGGATTCCTGGGAACCTACGAGATCATCGTGGGCCTCACCGGCGGCGGTCCCGGCATGGCAACCCAGTCCGTGGCCATGCGCATCTTCTCCGGCTTCACCGGCGGCGACTATTCCTACCAGATGGCAAACGCCGTCATCTACTTCCTGATCACCTTGCTGATCTCCGTCATCCAGCTGCGCCTCATCCAGCGCCGGGGGGTTTCACTCTAATGACTGCATCCACACTTCCCGCCGCGAAGGCTTCTGCTTCCGCTGTTTCCGGCCGCAACACCCCCGGTGCGAAAAAGCGCCGATCCAACCGCGAGGGCTTCAAGATCAACTGGTGGCTCACCGCGCTGATGCTGGCCGCCTCGTTGACCGTCCTGCTGCCGCTCTACTTCACCGTGGCGATGGCGCTCAAGTCCCCGGACCAGATCGGCACCGGAACCGGCCTCGCCTGGCCGAACCCGATGAACTGGGAGAACTTCGCCGCCGCCTACGTGGCCACCAACTTCCCGCGGGCCTTCATGTCCACGGCGTTCGTTACGGTGCTGAGCGTCATCGGCTCCCTGGCCTGCAGTTCGCTCGTGGCCTATGCCATTGCGCGGAACTGGAACCACAGGTTCTTCCGGGGCTCGTTCGTGTACCTGCTCTCGGCGATGTTCATCCCGTTCCCGGTGATCATCCTGCCCCTGATCAAGCAGACGGCACTGCTCGGCCTGGACAACCCCGCCGGCGTTGTGTTCCTGCACGTCCTCGGCGGGATCTCCTTCAACACCCTGCTGTACATCGCCTTCGTCCGCTCCATCCCGGTGGAGCTCGAGGAATCCGCGCGCATGGACGGCGCCACCACGTGGCAGGTTTTCCGCAAGATCATCTTCCCGCTGCTTGCCCCCATGAACGCCACCGTCGGCATCTTCGCCTTCCTCGGCTCGTGGAACGACTTCCTGCTGCCGCAGATGATGATTGCCGACCCCTCGCTCCAGACGCTGCCCGTCGTCCAGATGCTCTTCCAGGGCGAATTCAACACCAACTACAGCCTGGCCTTCGCGTCCTACCTGATGGCCATGGCGCCCACCCTGGTGGTTTACATCCTGGCGCAACGTTGGGTACTGTCCGGAGTCATGCGGGGCGCAGTGAAGTAGGAGTAGGACGCAGTCAAGTAGGGCCCCATCCCGGGCACCCATCCATTTTTCCCATTACCAAAAAGAACAATCGACACCAGAAAAGGAATCTCTTTTGTCCACCACCGCCACATTGGCAACCCTGTCCGATTCAAACCTCGCAGCCGATCCCAACTGGTGGCGCCAGGCCTCCGTGTACCAGATCTATCCGCGCAGCTTCTCGGATTCGAACGGTGACGGCCTGGGCGACATCAAGGGCATCACGGCCAAAGTTCCGTACCTGAAAGAACTGGGGATCGACGCCGTCTGGCTCAGCCCGTTCTACCCGTCCGCGCTCGCGGACGGCGGGTACGACGTCGACGATTACCGCAACGTGGACCCCAAGCTGGGCACCCTGGAGGACTTCGCCGAAATGTCCGCCGCGCTGCACGAAGCCGGCATCAAGCTCATCGCGGACATCGTCCCCAACCACTCCTCCGACCGCCACGAATGGTTCAAGGAAGCCCTGGCCTCCCCGCGCGGTTCCGCTGCCCGCGAGCGCTACATCTTCCGTGACGGCCTGGGCGAGAACGGCGAGCTGCCGCCGTCGGACTGGGACTCCGTCTTCGGAGGTCCCGCCTGGGAGCGCATCACCGAACCGGACGGCACTCCCGGCCAGTGGTACATGCACATCTTCGCCAAGGAGCAGCCTGACCTGAACTGGTCCAACCGCGAGATCCGCGACGACTTCCTGAAGACCCTGCGCTTCTGGTCCGACCGCGGCGTGGACGGCTTCCGCGTGGACGTCGCGCACGCCCTTACCAAGGACCTCACCGAGCCGCTGCTGTCGAAGGTGGAACTCAGCGAAGCCAACACCGGCACCGACGGCTTCGCCGACGGCTCGCACCCCTTCTGGGACCGCGACGAGGTCCACGAGATCTACGCCGAATGGCGCGAGGTGTTCAACGAGTACAACCCGCCGCGCACCGCCGTTGCCGAAGCGTGGGTGCACGCCACCCGCCGCGCCCGCTACGCCAGCCCGCAGGGCCTGGGCCAGGCCTTCAACTTCGACCTCCTGCAGGCCGATTTCGACGCCGACGAGTTCCACGAGATCATCACCCGGAACCTCGCCGAAGCCACGGCCACCGGAGCCTCCTCCACCTGGGTCTTCTCCAACCACGACGTCGTCCGGCACGCCACCCGCTACGGCCTGCCGAAGGGCGGCGGCGTCCACGCCAAGGGCCAGGACGGCAAGGGCTGGCTGCTGGCCGGCGCCCCGGCCGAGGAACTGGACGTCGAGCTGGGCCTGCGCCGTGCCCGTGCGGCCAGCCTGCTGATGCTTGCCCTCCCGGGTTCGGCCTACCTGTACCAGGGTGAGGAGCTTGGCCTGCAGGAGGTCGCGGAGATCCCGGACTCGGAGCGCCAGGACCCGTCCTTCTTCCGCAACAAGGGCGTGGAGATCGGCCGTGACGGCTGCCGCGTGCCGCTGCCCTGGGCTGCGGAAGGCTCGTCGTTCGGCTTCGGCGCCGGGGACGCCCACCTGCCCCAGCCGGTATGGTTCGCCCGCTACGCAGTGGACGCCCAGGACGGCGTGGAAGGTTCCACGCTGGAGCTGTACCGCAAGGCCCTGAAGCTGCGCCGCGAGCTGCAGACCGCCGAGGAGCTCGAGTGGGTGGAAACCGGAAACCCCAAGGTGCTGCAGTTCAGCCGCCACGGGGGCTGGCAGTCCGTCACCAACTTCGGTGACGAGCCGGTGGAGCTTCCGGCCGGCGAGGTGCTGCTCAGCAGCGCGCCGCTGGACGGGAAGCTGCTGCCCGGAAACACCACCGTCTGGCTGCGGTGAGCACTCCCGTGAGTGGACAGGCCGGCCGGGCGCAGGGGGAGACCCTCGCGTCCGGCCTGCCCGGCAGTGCCCTCAGGCACGGCCAGGAGCTGATCTACGGCTGCATGGGGCTGGGCGGCAGCTGGTCCGCTGAGCCGTACGAACCTCGGCATGTGGAACAGGCGGCTGCGGCGATCGACGCTGCACTCGATTCCGGCATCACGCTGTTCGACCATGCCGACATTTACCGCGGGGGCAAGTCCGAGGCCGTCTTTGGTGAGGTCCTGGCCCTTACGCCGGGGCTGCGGGAACGGATCCGGCTGCAGACCAAGTGCGGGATCCGGCTCAACGAACAGGGACTGGAGACGCACTACGACCTGAGCCGCGACGGGATCCTCGAGCGGGTCAACGGCAGCCTGAAGCGGTTAAAGACCGAGTATGTCGATGTCCTCCTGCTGCACCGCCCCGACCCGCTGGGGGACCCCGCCGAGGTGGCGTCCGCCGTCGGACAGTTGATGCGGGAAGGCAAAGTGCGGCAGGTGGGTGTGTCCAACATGTCCGCCCCGCAGATCGAAGCGCTGCAGGACCGCCTGGAAACTCCGGTGGTGGCCAACCAGCTGGAGATGAGCCTGCTGAAACGCGCCTGGCTGGAAAGCACCGTGCTGGTGAACCATGCGGAGGGGCTGGATTACAGCTTCCCGCACGGCACCGTGGAGTTCTGCACCCGGCAGGGGATCACCCTTCAGGCGTACGGGGCGCTGGCCCGCGGACATTACACCGGCGCCCCGCCGGAAAGCCCGACGCCGGCCGAGGCTGCCACGGCGGAGCTCGTCGCCGGGATGGCGGTGGCAAAGGGGACCACCCGTGAGGCCATCCTCCTGGGGTGGCTGATGCGGCACCCGGCCGGGATCGCCCCGGTGATCGGATCAGCCAACCCGGACCGCATCCGGGCCTGTGCCGGAGCGGCCCATGTTGCCGCCGCCATGACCCGCGCCGAGTGGTACCGGCTGTGGGTCACGGCCCGGGGGAGCAACATCCCCTAAACCCCGCCCCGAGGTGTCCGCTTAACCCAACTAGGTCGCAGTAGATGTCGTTATGAGCGCTCATAACGACATTAACTGCGACCTAGTTGGGTTGGGACTCTACAGCGGGGCGACCACCGAATAGGTGGACGAGTCACCCTTCAGCGCCTGGCTCGGCTTGCCGTCCACACCCACCGGAATGTCGCCGGCAATGGTCACACGGTTGAGCTTGCGGGGCTGGCCGTCGTAGTTGTCCGGGGCGTAGTGCTGGGTGATGCGGTTGTCGAACAGCACCACCTGGTTCGGCTCCCAGTTCACCCGCACCACATTCTCCGGGCGCGTGACGTACGCCTGCAGCAGCCGGATGATGTCCCTGGACTCGGTGTTGGACAGCCCCACGATCCGCAGCCGCTGCGCGAAGCCCCCAATAAACAATCCGCGCTCGCCGGTCAGGGGGTGGACCCGGACCACCGGGTGGGCCGTCTCGAACTTCAGCCGGGTGAACTCCTTGCGGCGTTCCTCGGCGTTCTGGTGCGCCAGGTTCTTCGGCACCGAGTAGTCGTAGTCGTTGGTGTGGATGGCCCAGAGGGTGTCCGCGAAGTTCCGCAGCTCCGCGGGCAGGTCGGCATAGGCGCCGGCCGAGGACGCGATCAGCGTTTCGCCGCCGTACGCCGGAAGATCGATGCTGCGAAGCGTGGATGCCTGCGGCGGGTTCACCACGAACGTGACGTCCGTGTGCCAGTTGTTGGCCGAACCGTTCTCGCTGTCTACGGGCAGGACGTTTTCTTCGCCCTCCACGGAGGCCACGGTGGGGTGCGCCTTCGTCAGCGGTCCGAAGTGGCTGGCGAACTTCACCTGCTCCTCGTCCGTGCGGATGTTCGCCTCGCGGAACACCAGGGCCTTGTGTTCGTTCAAAGCTTCGCGGATCCGGGCCACAGTGCCGGGGGAAAGGTCCCCGCTCAGGTCCAGTCCGCGGATTTCAGCCCCGATCCGGGAGCCGAGCTTGGCGAATTCGAGCTTGGTTTCGGTGATGGTGGTCATTGCTTTTTCCTAACTGGTTGATGATGCGTGTGATAGGTCAGTTTCCGGAGCCGACGGCGGTGCGCCAGCGGGAGAAGTGCCGCTCCAGTGCCACGAGGAGGCCGTTGACGGCCAGACCCAGGATGGAGACCGTGAGGATGCCCGCGTACATGTCCGGGATGAGGAAGCTCATCTGGGAATTCACGATCAGGTAGCCCAGCCCGGCCTTGGCCCCCACCATTTCGGCGGCGATCAGCACCAGGATCGAGGACGTGCCGGCCATCCGGATGCCCGTGAAGATGGTGGGCACCGCCGAGGGCAGGATGACCTTCTGAAAGAGCCGGAAGCTGTTCAGCCCCAGCGACCGCGCGGCCCGGATGAGCAGCGGGTCCACGGTCCGGACACCGGCGATGGTGTTCAGGAGGACCGGGAAGAACGCCGCGTACGCCACGATGGTGATCTTCGATTCTTCGCCGATGCCCAGCAGCAGCGTGAACACCGGCAGCAGGGCCAAGGTCGCCGTGTTGCGGAACAGTTCCAGCAGCGGGTTCAGGAAGGAGCTCAGCCAGCCGTACCAGGCGATCAGCAGCCCCAGCACGACGGCGGATACCACCGCGATGCTGAACCCGGACACCGAGCGGGTGAGGCTCGCCTGCAGGTGGTTCTGCAGCTGCCCGGCCTCCAGCAGCTTTGCCCCGGCCGCCAGGACTTCGTGCAGCGGCGGCAGGAACACCCGGGTGGCGGGGCTTGCCAGGTATGTCGGGCCCAGTTCCCACAACGCGAGGAACAGCAGCACGGCGAGGGATTTCCACCCGGCCCGTCCGGCGAGGCGGGCGGCGCCGCCGAACCGGGCTGCCGGCGTCGGGCGTTGTCCGTTGTCCGGACCGGGTCCCGCCTGCAGTGAACGTTCGACGGCGGCAGCCGTCTCGGGCGGTCGGGTCAGCACAGCGCTCATCAGGCAGCACTCCTTTCCTGGGGTTGTTCGACGGGCCGTTCGTCCGGGGCGGTCCCGTCGGGGAGGATCTTGCGGTGTCCGGAGTCCTGCGCGAGGCGGACCTCGTCGTGCAGGAGGGACCAGACCTGGTGCCGGTGCTCCACGAATGCCGGGTGGGAGCGCACATCGTCCCCGCCGTCCCGGTCCGGAATGTTGATGTCCACGAACTCCTTGAGCCGGCCGGGCCGGGCACTGAGGACGGCCACGCGCTGGCCCAGGTATACAGCCTCGTCGATGCCATGGGTGATGAAGACGATGGTCTTGCCCGTGGCCTTCCAGATCCGCAGCAGTTCGTCCTGGAGCTGCTCGCGGGTCTGCGCGTCCAGGGCGGCGAACGGTTCGTCCATCAGCAGGATGTCCGGCTCATAGGCGAGGCTCCTGGCGATGGCCACGCGCTGCTTCATACCGCCGGAAAGTTCATGCGGGTAACGGTCCTCGAAGCCCGCCAGCCCCACCAGGTCCAGGAACTCGCTGGCCTTCGCGGCCCGCTCCTTCCGGGAAAGGCCGGAGTTCTCCAGGCCGATGGAGACGTTGGCCGAGGCAGTGCGCCAGGGGAAGAGCGCGTACTGCTGGAAGACCACGGCGCGGTCCGGACCTGGTCCGGTCACTTCCACGCCGTCCACCAGCACTGTTCCCGAGGTGGGCCGGGAGAGGCCGGCCAGCAGGTCCAGCAGCGTGGTCTTGCCCGAACCGCTGGGACCCACCAGCGTGAGGAACTCGCCGGCGGCGACGTCCAGGCTGAGATCATCCAGGGCGGTCAGCACGGACGGGCCGGCTTGCTTCGTGGTCGCTTTGCCCTGGCGCACCGCGAATTCCTTCGTGACGTTCCGGAGGCTGATTTTCGGGGTCATGATTCTCCTTCCGTGTTGCTGGCAGTGATGCAGATGCTGGTGCTGGCGGCGGCGGTCATCCGGTCACCAGCCCGTTGAACTCGTTGGTGTACAGCTTCTTCGGGTCCAGTTCGCCCTTGACGATGCCGGTGTCCCTTAGCCATTTGCCCCAGCGGGTGAAGTCCTCATCCTTGATCTCGCCCTTGGCGGGAACGCCCACGCTCTTCCAGTACTGGAGGGCCGCCGGGTTCTCGTTGCGGCCGCGCTCCTGCAGGATCTTGGTGAAGCGGGCGATCACCTCTACGCGCGGTGTGGTCCGCTCCCACTCGATGGCCTTCGCTACCCCGGTGGTGAACGTCCGGGTGGTGTTGGGGTTTTTCGCGATGAAGTCGGTGCGCAGCACGTAGGGCCCGCCGGCGAACGTTCCGAAGAGTTCGGCGTCGCTGAACACTGAGCGCAGGCCGCCGTTGGCGACGGCTTTATCCTGCAGGACTCCGCCCAGCGAACCCGCGTCCACCTGGCCCCGGCGGATGGCCTCCTCGGTGTCGTTGGGCGGGACCACCACCAGCTGGACCTGCTTGATTTCCTCGGCGCTCAGGCCGTTCTTCTGCAGGTAGGTGTTGATGACGGCGTCCGCGTGCGCCCCGAGGGTGTTCACCGCGATCTTCTTGCCGATGAAGTCCCTGGCGGTGCGGATGGCGCTGTCCTCCTTGACGTAGAAGCCGTTGAAGGTCTTCTCGTCTTCGCCGTAGTAGTTGATGACGGCCTTCACGGGGGCGCCGGCTTCCACCAGCTTGACCACCGCGCCGGCGAACGCGCCGCCGAAGTCTGTCTGACCGGTGGCTGCCGACTGGATGTCCTGCGGGCCGCTGATGGTGTTGCCCACCCAGTTCAGCTTGACGTCGCCGAGGTAGCCGAGGTCCTGGGCCAGCTCCGGGAGCGTCACGGTGTTGGCCCAGCCCTGGTAGCGGAGCTCCTTCACCTCGGTGGCGCCGGCGGCAGCACCGCCGGCACCGGCTTCTGCGCTGCCCCCGCAGCCCGACACCGTCATCGCGATGACGACGGCGGCCGCGGCACTCATGATGGTCAGGTGTCGTTTCATTCGGGGTTCCTTTGTGAAGCATCGGGGGAAGTCTTGGATTGAAGCGGCGATGGCCGTTTGCCTGCCGCTGGAACGATGTAAGCGCACCTTCCGGGCAAGGAAAAGCGCTGCTGTCACGCCGGGAAACCCGCGGAAATGAGCGGAAACAGGAGGAAACTCCGGGTCACAAGACGCCCGGTTTCGCCCGGTAACGGCGCGTGAAGGAGTTTGACGCGCCTGCGGTGCCGGATTTTGGTCGTATTGTTCGCGGTATTGTTCCAGGGCGAACCGCTGTTACTTAGCGTTAGGGCGTGCCGGGCGGATACGGTAGGAGTATGACCACCTCTACCTCCGCCGCCGTCGACACCGTACGGCCCGAACGAAACATCCCCGCCGAAATTGCCCGTTCGTGGCTTTTGGTGAACGCAATGAAGCCTGAGCTTTTTGACGTCTCGGCCGTCTCGCGCGCGGATTCGATCATCCTGGACATCGAAGATGCCGTGGATCCCTCGCAGAAGGACACGGCCCGCGAACACGTGATCAACTGGCTGACCGCCGGTGGCAAAGCCTGGGTCCGCATCAACGACGCCACCAGCCCGTTCTGGGCGAGCGACCTTGCCGGGCTCCGCGGCACGCCGGGTCTGCTGGGCGTCATGCTGGCGAAGACCGAGTCAGCGGACCAGGTCACGGAGAGCTTCCACCGCATGGACGGCCAGACCCCCGTGATTGCGCTGGTGGAGTCCGCCGTCGGCATCGAGGAAGCGAACAATATCGCCAAGGCCCAGGGCGCGTTCCGCCTGGCCTTCGGGTCCGGCGACTTCCGCCGCGATACCGGCATGGCAAACACGCAGGAGGCCATGGCCTACCCCCGCGCCAAGCTCGTAGTGGCCAGCCGCGTGGGTAACCTGCCGGGCCCCATCGACGGACCCACCGTGGGCACGAGCCACCCGATCCTGCGTGAGCAGACCGGCATCACCGTGATGATGGGCATGACGGGCAAGCTGTGCCTGGCCATCGACCAGACTCCCGTCATCAATGAAGTCATCAGCCCGACGCCGTCCGACGTCGCCTGGGCCACGGACTTCATGGCCGACTTTGAAGCCAGCGGCCGCGTGATCCGCGACGGTTCCGACCTGCCGCGCCTGGGCCGCGCCGAAAAGATCATGAAGCTCGCGGTAGCCTTTGGGGTGCAGCCCGCGCTGTAGCGCCCGGCAGCAATCCCGCCAGCCCAAGGAGACCCCGTGACCGATACCCGCTATCTGGTCCACGGGGTCTTTTGGGATGGTGCGCCGCCCGGCTCCCCGGCGGGCCGGCCGTCCGGCGCAGGGCCTGCAGACCGCGACGGCGGCACACCGGTGATGCGCCTGCAGGACCCTTCCGGGCGTTTCAGGGAACTGGCGCTCGACGCCGGCAGCCGCCTGGGCTTCAGCGTCGCCGCCGTCGGCAAGGCCTGCCTGGGGCACCATAAGGTGCACGGTCCGGCCGACCGGGACCACGTTCTTTGCCGGGCCCAGGCACCGGCCGTCAGGGGAAGCCAGTGCGAGCGCTGCTTCGTGATGGACGACTTCCGGCTCATCCATGACTTCCACCGCGGCGGAGGTGTTCCGCAGGGGCTTCGCGCCTACCTGATGCAGCAGCACTGGCTGTATGTGGCAACGTTCGCCGGCGGCGCCAGCAAGGTCGGCACGGCCTCGAACCTGCGGAAATGGAACCGGCTGGCAGAACAGGGTGCCGTGGTGGCCCGGTATGTGGCCCGCGCCGACGACGGCAGGGTGGTCCGGATCCTGGAAGACATGCTGACGCGCGACGCAGGGCTGCCGCAGCAGGTCCGTTCGGCAGCCAAGGCCGCCGCGCTGGTTGCCCCGGTGCCCGGCGTCGAACTTGATGAACTGAACCGGCGGCTGGCCGGTGAGGCCCGGGCATTGCTGGCGCGTGCCGGCGTCGAGGGCTTCGACGTGGTGGACGAACGGTGGCTCCGACCCGGGCTTGCGGACGGGGCATGCAGGCCCAGGGCGAGGCATACCTACCCGCATGATTTGGGAGCCGGCGGACACGGATTCCGGATTGCCGCGGTGAGCGGCAGCATCGCGGTGGCAGCCCTGGATGGCTCGGAGTTGGAGTTCGTGGTGAACCTCGGGCAGCTGAAGGCCCGGACCGTGGAACTCGGAGACCACCACACCTCTGAGGTCCCGGCCGTGCAGGAATCTTTGTTCTAACCTCCGCGCATCCGACCCGTAGAATGGCACGGTGCTGAACGAATTCTGGGCAACCGCATCCACCGCCTACAAGGTGCTCGTCTTCAGCGCCATGGGCCTGATCGCCGCGGGCATTGTCCTGAACCTGGTGGGCAACACCTCGGGAAACCAGGGCCTGGCGGTGGCTTCACTTCCGGTGATCGGCGTCGGCCTCGTCCTGCACGTTGTCGGGATCGTGGTGCGGGGCCAGCAGATCCGGAAGAACCTCAAGCGCTAACGGCGGCGTTCCGCAGGACATGGCTGCGGGCGTGCTCCACGGCTGCCGGGAGCGAAGTGAAGAGGTGCTTGTGGTGCCGGAGGGAACGGATCACACCCACGTTCGTCACCAGCTCCAGGTGCTCCGGCCGGACACCCTTCAGCAGTACGGTGATTCCCCGCAGTTCCAGGGCTGAGATGACTTCCACCAGGGCATGGGCGCCCGTGGCGTCCAGCATCCGCACCTGCGACAAGCGGATGATGGCCACCTGGATGTCCTTCACCTCGCTGATCTCCTGCAAGATTCGTTCCGCCGCCCCGAAGAACATGGCGCCGTCGAGCCGGAAGATTGCGATGTGCGAATCACCGTCGGCCGCTGCGCCCGTAATGGGCTCCCGGCGGACACCGCTCAGCGAGGCAAACTTCCGAAGGGTCAGCAGTGCCGCGGCAGCCAGGCCGATCTGGATGGCGACGATCAGGTCGAAGGCCACGGTGATCAAGGCGGTGAGGATGAAGACCGCCGCGTCCGCCCGGGTGGACCGGAGAATGGCGTTGACCGTCCGGGTGGAGACCATCCGCGTCGCCGTGACCATCAGGACTCCGCCCAGCACGGCCAGCGGAATGCGCCCCACCATCCCTGCGGCGAGGTAGATGATGGCCAACAGCACCAGGGCGTGGACCACGGCGGCCAGCCGGGTCTTCGCGCCGGAGCGGACGTTGACCGCGGAACGGGCAATGGCGCCTGTTGCGGGCATGCCGCCGAACAGGCCGGCTGCGATGGATGCCAGCCCCTGCCCGCTCAGTTCCCGGTCCGGACTGTAACGGCCGCCGGGCCTGCCGTCCGGCCCCACCATTCCGGCCGCAACGCGGGCCGAGAGGAGCGACTCAATGGCCGCCAGCGCCGCGATGGACACTGCGGGCAGCAGGAGCTCCCCAAACGCCGCGGGATCGACCGACGGCAGGCCAGGGGCCGGCAGGGAATGTGGCAGCGCCCCGATTCGGGGTATGTCCAGGCGGAGCAGTTCAGCGGCCACGGTAACCAGTAGCACGGCGGTCAGGCTGGCGGGCAGTGACTTGTGGACCTTGGGCGCCAGGAACATGATGGCTGCGACGGCCGCCACCACGGCGAGGGTCTGGACGACGGTGGGAAAAGCGGCCCCGGAGGCGGCCTCGACCGCCGCAATGAGGGTGTTGTGGCCCGGGATGCCGGCTGTTCCCGTGGCCAGCGGCACTTGCTGGAGGAAGATGATGGCGGCAATGCCAAGGGTGAAGCCTTCCACCACCGGCCAGGGGATGAATGCCACGGCGCGGCCCAGTCCGCTGATGCCGAGCGCGCAGACCATGAGCCCCGCCAGCAGCGAAACAATCGGAATGCTTCCCGCACCGTGGCTGGCCACCACGGGGGCGAGGACCACCACCATCGCGCCGGTCGGGCCGGACACCTGGACGTTGGAGCCGCCCATGACGGCAGCCACCAGGCCGGCAACCACTGCGGTGATCAGGCCCGCTTCAGCGCCCACACCGGAGCTGACCCCGAACGCCAGTGCCAGGGGGAGTGCGACGATCCCCACCGTGATGCCCGCTGTCAGGTCCGTTTTCCAGGAGGACCGCAGCCCGTCGTAGTCGCGGCGGGACGGCAGGAACGCCCGCAGGGTCCGCATCCCGTTCACAAGGACGGGCCGGTGAGATGTGCGCCCGGCAGTTCCTGCGCCAGACGGAGCTGCTCGTTGGAGTCCGCCAGGGTGTCCAGCAGGAATGTTCGGGCAATGGCCAGGAGTTCTGCGATTTTGGGGTGGGCCAGGCGGTATGTCACGGCGTTCGCGGACCGCACCGAGGTCACCACCTTGTGCCGGCGCAGCGTCGCCAGATGCTGGGAGAGGTGCGAGGCCTCCAGCCCCGTCTCGGCCAGGAGGAAGCTGACCGGGGCCGTTGTGTCCGGCGCGGCTGCAAGCAGTTCGAGGATCCTGATGCGGGCCGGGTGGGCCAGGGCCTTGAAGAGGTTGGCCTTGATTTCGTACAAAGGGGCCTGTGCCGTGGAAAGCATGGGGGACCTGCTGTCGCCTGGTTCACGCAGGGGTCCGGTGATGGGACTCCCGCATGAATTGATGAATTGATGGAATGATGAATTCATCATACCGCTGGTGCGCGGAACCCGCCAGAGCCCTCCCGCGTAACAGGCCGCCGGGCGGGCAGCCGCTCTCCTCGTAACCGGCCGCTGGGTTGACGGCGGGGGAACGATAGGCTTGAGGCCATGACTATCAATCCGGATCTGCAGGGCCGTAGCTACCCTGCCGCAGAGGTGTACGACGTTGGCCGCGAGAAGATCCGCGAGTTCGCCAGGGCGGTTAAGGCCACCCACGCAGCGCACTTCGACGTGGAAGCAGCCCGCGCCCTCGGCCACAGCGACCTCGTGGCCCCGCCGACCTTCGCCATCATCATCGCCCAGCGTGCCGATGCCCAGCTGATCGAGGATCCGGAGTCGGGCATTGACTTCTCCCGCGTTGTCCACGCGGACCAGCGCTTTGTCCACCACCGGCCCATTTTCGCCGGCGACCGGCTGGTGGCAGAGCTGCATGTGGACGGCGTCAGGGCCATGGGCGGCGGCGCCATGATCACCACCCGATCCGAGATCTTCGCCCTCACCGGCAACGATGCAGGCGGCCCGGGTGCTTCCCGCGAGGCCGTCTCCACCACCACCTCGTCCATCCTGGTCCGCGGAGAGGGACAGTAACCATGAGCACAGCATCCATCAGCCCCGCATTGTCCGAACTCAGCGTCGGACAGGACGTGGGCACCCGCAGCATCACCGTCACCCGCCAGGACCTCGTGAAGTACGCCGGCGCCTCCGGGGACTTCAACCCGATCCACTGGAACGAGGCGTTCGCCACCGGAGTAGGCCTGCCCGGCGTCATCGCCCACGGCATGTTCACCATGGGCGCCGCGGTCCAGCTGGTGACCGACTGGGCAGGAGACCCTGCCGCCGTCGTGGACTTCCAGACCCGCTTCACGAAACCGGTGCTGGTCACCGATACCACGGGGACGGAGGAGCCCGGGGCCGTCATTGAGGTCACCGGCGCCATTGGCGCGCTCGACGCCGACGCCGGCACCGCCCGCGTGGACCTCACCGTGGTCTCCGCGGGCCAGAAGGTCCTGATGAAGGCCCAGGCAGTCGTCAGGCTTGCGTGACCAAGGTCGCGTGAGAGGGGCACTGCTGTGACCAGGAACGTCTTCACGCCGGCTGCCGAAGTAACGCACTGGCGCAACGCCGTCGTGGTGGCCTACGGGGCAAGCGGCCTGGCGTTCTCCACCTGGGTGTCGCGGCTCCCCGCCATCAGGGACGGCCTGGACCTGACACCGGGAACCATCGGACTGCTCCTGCTGTGCATGACGGCCGGTTCGTTCCTTTCGGTGTCCGCCTCGGGCCTGATCGTCCTCCGCCTGGGCTCCAAACGGACCATCCGGATTGGCAGCATCATGGTGGGCATTGGATTGGTGCTTGCCGGCTTCGGCACGTCCGTGCTCGCCAGCCCGGTGGCCGTTGCCGCCGGCCTGGCCATCATCGGACTGGGAACCGCCAGCTGGAACACCGCCTCGAATGTCGAAGGTGCCGCCGTGGAACGCGCCGTCCGGCGGCACATCATGCCCCGGCTGCACGGCTCCTTCAGCCTCGGAACCGTAGCCGGAGCAGGGCTGGGCGCCTGGGCGGCCGGAGCCGGACTCCCCGTGTTCTGGCACCTGGCGGCCGGCGGCCTCCTGGTGGCCGGATCGGTGGCAACGGCTGCTTCCTGGTTCCGGGCAGACATCACGCCGGTGCCGGGCGAACGCCCGTTCAAGGCGTCCGGGACAGACACATTCGAGGATCCGTCCACCGGGCCCATTCCCATCGTCCGGCAGACGGACGCGGTCCGCGAACAGCCACTGGACAACAAACGCCTGATCGCCCAGGCCTGGCGGGACAAGCGCACGCTCCTGCTCGGCGTCCTGGTCCTCGGGCTGGCCCTTGCCGAAGGCGCGGCGGGCGACTGGGTGGCCCTTGCGCTGGCGGACGGCCACGGTCAGTCCGACGCCGCCGGAGCTGCAGGCTACGGGCTTTTCGTGACCTTCATGACCATCGGCCGCTTCGCCGGAACGCTGGTGCTGGACCGTTTTGGCAGGGTTCCCGTGATGCGCTGGTGCGCCGCGCTGGCCGTCGCCGGACTGGGGTTGTTCGTTTTCGCTCCGGTGCCGTGGCTGGCGTTCGTGGCGCTGGCCGTCTGGGGCCTTGGCGCTTCCCTCGGTTTCCCCGTCGGCATGTCCGCGGCCGCCGATGATCCGGCCAAGGCCGCCGCCCGCGTGTCCGTGGTGTCCACCATCGGCTACGGCGCGTTTCTGTGCGGACCGCCGCTCCTTGGACTCCTGGCCGAACACGTGGGCATCCTCCACTCCCTGCTCGCCGTGATGGTGATGCTCGTGGTCAGCTTCCTGCTTTCCCCTGTGGCCCGGAAGCTCCCTTGAATCCCAGTCCCGTCCGAATGACCGATAGGCTGGACGGGTGACCCAGACTTTGCTTTCCGACCTGACCACTGCCGCCGTCGGCGGTCCCGCCGGCAACTACATCGAGGCACGCTCGGAGTCGGAAATCATCGACGCCGTCCGCTCCGCGGATGCCGCCGGTGAGCAGCTGCTGATCATCGCGGGCGGGTCCAACCTGCTGATTTCCGACGACGGGTACCCCGGCACGGTGCTCCGGATCGCCTCTGAGGGGTTCACCGTCAACGCCGAGGATTCCTGCGGCGGCGTTTCTGTGGTGGTCCAGGCAGGTCATAACTGGGATGCCCTGGTGGAGCACGCCGTGCGGCATGCATGGTCCGGAGTGGAGGCACTTTCCGGGATCCCCGGGTCCACGGGAGCCACCCCGGTGCAGAATGTGGGTGCCTACGGCTCGGACGTCTCCCAGACCATAGCCGCTGTCCGGACTTGGGACCGAGAACGGAATGCCGTCCGCACCTTCACGAATTCGGAACTGAAGTTCGGGTACCGGGATTCGGTCCTGAAGCAGACCACCGTCCAGGGGTCCCCGCGCTTTGTGGTGCTCACGGTGGAGTTCCAGTTGCCGCTGGGCCGGATGAGTGCCCCCATCCGTTATGCCGAACTGGCGAAGTCCCTCGGGGTTGAGCCCGGGAAGAGGGCGTACTCCAACGATGTGCGCCGGGAGGTGCTGCGGCTCCGGGCCTCCAAAGGCATGGTCCTGGATCCGGAGGACCGCGACACGTATTCCACGGGATCCTTCTTCACAAACCCGGTTGTCCCCGCGGACGCGGCCGACTCGCTCCCCGCAGACGCCCCCCGGTATCCGGCCGGTTCGGACGGCCAGGTGAAGCTGTCCGCCGCCTGGCTCATTGACCGTGCCGGCTTCGGGAAGGGGTACGGGCTGGAAGCCGGGAGTGTTTCCGGCGGCCGGGCCTCACTGTCCACGAAGCACACCCTGGCCATCACCAACAGGGGTGCCGCAAGTGCGGCGGACATGGTCGCCGTGGCGCGCGAGGTGAGGCGCGGCGTCGTCGAACGTTTTGGCATTGAACTGCACCCCGAGCCGCTCCTGATCGGCGTGGAGCTCTAGAAGCTTCGGCGTTCAGCTCCGGCGCTGCCGCGGGGCCACCTTGCTGAACAGCATGAACGTGAACCCGGACGCTGCGGCGCCCAGCAGGAAGACCTGGCAGAAGGCCACCGACTGTGCGCTGGGGCCGTTGCGGAGGACCAGTCCCGCGCAGGCGAACACCACGGCGCCGGCCAGCAGGGCAAAGGCAGCCAGCAGGAAGCTCCTGATGGTGGGCGGCAGCTCACTGCCGGCTTCCTGGGCTTCGTCGCGTCGCTCCTGTTCGGCCGACCGCCAGCCGCGGTGTTGGGGCTGCAGCAGGGAAGCGGCGACGAAACTGATGACTGCCACAGCCATGCTGCCCGCCGAAACCAGCTGCAGGGCCTGCACAGTGGGCGAGAGGCTTGTCCCGCCCGCAATCGCGATGGAGAGGCCCGCAGCCATTCCGGCCGCACTGGACGCCCATCCCAGCAGGGCAAGGGCCCGGCACAGGGGCCGCAGCTGCGGCCAGAGCTCTCCGATGGTCATCCATCCAGAGTAGGGACCCCGGCTGGAAACCGGCTGGGAGCCTGCGGTGTACTTCCCGGGACCGTGGAGCCGGGTTGTCGGAGGCTGGACCTACGATAGGCGTATGGGATCAGGCGCCGGAACCAACGCAGGAACCACGGTCACGAGAAGGGCAGGAACCACGGCCAGGACAAGGGTCACCCGGCACGTCATCGGACGGTTGCGGCTCGCCGCGCAGGGGCTGTTGGCACCGGACTTCGACTCCGTGCCGGGCGCCGTGCGATGGATGACGGCCATGCAGGCCCAGGACCTGCAGGCCGCGCTCTGGGCTGTCGGACTCAGGGTCCGCGGTGCGGGCGTTGACACCGTCCGGTCCGCGCTGGATGAAGGGCTCGTGGTCCGGTCCTGGCCCATGCGCGGAACGCTGCACCTGCTCGCTCCGGAGGACCTGCGCTGGATCCTGGCCATCACGGCGGACCGCCTGATCCGGGGAATGGGCGGCCGGCACCGGGAGCTGGGGATCGATGCCCGCGACGTGGACGTTGCCCGCGATACGGCTCTGGAACTTGTGTCCGGCGGCGGAGCAGCCTCCCGCCAACAGCTCTTCGAGGCCTTCGAAGCCGTGGGGCAGTCCACAGCGGGCCAGCGCGGCATCCACCTGCTGGGGGTCCTGTGTCAGCGGGCCTGGCTCGTGCAGGGACCGCTCACGGGAAACCAGCAGCTCCTCAAGGCCTTCGACGAGTGGATCCCCAAGTCCCGGGAACTGGACCGCGCCGAGGGCATCGCCGAGCTGGTGCTGCGGTACATGCTCAGTCACGGCCCGGCCACGGAACGTGACTTCGCCTGGTGGTCCAATACCCCGGTGACGGAAGTCCGCAGTGCGCTGGCCACGGTGAAGGACCAGCTCGTCGAGCTGGAGTTCGAAGGAACCAGTTACTGGATGGCGCCGGCCACCGCGGCGCTGCTCGACGACGGCGTCCCAGGCCAGCGCTCCCTGCTGATCCTGCCGGGGTTCGATGAGTTCCTGCTGGGATACACGGACCGGTCACTGGTGCTTCCGCCCGAGCACGCCCAAAAAGTGGTCCCGGGCGGCAACGGGATGTTCAAGAAGACCATCGTTTCCGGGGGAGAGGTGATCGGCACGTGGGCGCGGAAAGGCACCGGCCGGGCGGCCGCCGTCGTGCCTGAACCGTTTGACACCGTTAACGGACTGCGGCCTGCAGCCCAAAAATCCTTTGAGCTGCAGGCCGCGAGGTACGTGGCGTTCCTCGGCTAGAGCGTGCCGGTGGCGATGTTGAGCATGCGGCGCAGCGGCTCGGCAGCGCCCCACAGGAGCTGGTCGCCCACGGTGAAGGCGCTGATGTATTCCGGGCCCATCTCCATCTTGCGGATACGTCCCACGGGGATGTCCAGGGTACCGGAGGCGGCCACCGGCGTGAGGCCAGCCATGGAGTCTTCCTTGGTGTTCGGAATGACCTTGGCCCACTCGTTGTCCTCGGCGAGCAGCTTCTCGATCTCGGCAACGGAAAGGTCTTCGCGGAGCTTGAGGGTGAGGGCCTGGGAGTGCGAACGCATGGCGCCGATCCGGATGCACAGGCCGTCCATGATGATCCGGTTCTCGTCCGCGGTGCCGAGGATCTTGTTGGTCTCGACGCCCGCCTTCCACTCTTCCTTGGACTGGCCGTTGCCGAGGTCCGCGTCAATCCAGGGGATCAGCGAGCCGGCCAGCGGGACGCCGAACTGGGTCGCGTCGATGTCGGTGCGCTGGTGCGCCAGGACCTTGCGGTCGATTTCCAGGATGGCCGACGCCGGGTCGTCCAGTTCCGAGCTGACCTCGGCGTTGAGCGTGCCGAACTGGCTGAGGAGTTCGCGCATGTGGCGGGCGCCGCCGCCGGAGGCAGCCTGGTAGGTCATGGAGGTGCCCCACTCGACGAGGCCGTTCTTGAACAGGCCGCCGAGGCCCATCAGCATGCAGGACACGGTGCAGTTGCCGCCGATGAAGTCCTTGGTGCCGTTGGCCAGGCCCTTGTCGATGACGTCTCGGTTGATGGGGTCCAGCACGATGATCGAGTCGTCGTTCATGCGCAGGGTGGAGGCGGCGTCGATCCAGAGGCCGTCCCAGCCGCGGCTGCGCAGCTCGCCGTGGACCTGCTTGGTGTAGTCGCCGCCTTGGGCGGTGACGATAATCGGCAGCTTGGCCAGCGTGTCTACGTCGAACGCGTCCTCGAGCTTGCCGGCCGCGCCGGCGGCGGAACCAGCGAGGGTCGGAGCGGCACCTCCGGCGTTGGAGGTGGAGAAGAACACCGGGTTGATGTTGGCGAAGTCGCCTTCATCCTGCATGCGCTGCATCAGGACGGAGCCGACCATGCCGCGCCATCCGACCAGGCCGACGGAGGGGGTAGCTGCAGTAGTCATTCGACCAGTTTAGACTTCGGAACCGGCACGGCGCAGTCGGTTACGTCACGGTGCGTGCGGGCTAGGAAACATACCCGCCGCCGGGCTTGGGGGCACCGCGTTCCTTGCGGAGCTTGGCGGCCCGGTATTCGTCCCGGGCCATTCCAAAGGTGTACCAGGCGCCGAAACCGCCCAGCACGATAGGGAACAACGCACCCCACTCGGGGCCTCCACGCTGCCCAAACGAGGCAAGAAGCAATGCTGAAGAGCCGAGGAAAACGAGTCCCAAGAAGGCAGACACAATTCCCATGCCCCACCACGTCCGGACCTGAGCCTGGCCGCGGCCGGGCGAGAAGCCGATTTCATCTCCGGGATAGCTGTGCAGTTCGCCGGTGTCGGTCCTGCGGAGCACGCGCCTCTCGCCGCGGGCGAGGGCTTCCTTATGCTCGGCATATACTGCGTCGTTGCGCCGCTCGCGCTCACGGTCAAACATCACGGTTAGTCCCCCCGTTAAGTGTCCAAGCAGCAGGTTTCGTCACGCTGCCCGCCCAACAATAGTCGCGGGGCGCCAGCGCCCGCGATGGGGTGCTCTGCCCATCGCAAAGGCCACGCGTGCCGCCCGAGCTGCTACTCGGCGTCGTGCTGTTCGAGAACCGCCGCCTTGCGGAGGCGCAACGCATAGAAGGCGCCGAACGCGAACGCCTGCGTGACCACCACCAGCACGATGGCGCCGGCGATCTTGTTGCCGCCGAGAATCATGGTCAGCCCCACGATGGCGGAGAGAAGGGCCAGCAGCGGGAGCAGCATGTAGCCGAGGACAAAGAGGGTTTCGGGTTTCTTCAGCATGGTCCTAGGCCTCCGTCCGGCGCCACATGGTGAACCGGTACCGCGTACCGGTGGCGGACGTCAGCCAGCCCGTTGCCGGCTCGCTGGCGGCCAGCTTCCACTCGTAACCGAGCTCCGGCGCGTAGGTGTCGCCGTCGGTCTCGGAATCGATGAAGGTGACTACCGCGACATCGGCGATGTCCAGGGTCTGGGCAAAGATTTCCCCGCCGCCCAGCACCCACACCGTTTCGTGGCCCTCCGCGAACTGGGATTCCAGGAGCGCGTCGTCGAGCGACTTCACCGCAAGGGCGCCTTCGGCCTCTGCCGTCTCACCCCAGCCTTCCTGCCGCGTCACCACAATGTTGGTGCGCCCCGGCAGCGGACGGTATTTGTCCGGGAACGAGAGCCAGGTCTTGCGGCCCATGATCACCGGATGCCCGGTGGTCAGCCGGGTGAAGTGCTTCATGTCTTCGGGCAGGTGCCACGGCATATCGCCGTCCTTGCCGATCACACCGGCGGTGGTCTGGGCCCAGACGAGCCCCACCCCGGTGGTTCCGTCCGCGATTTTTTCAGTGAAGGCCAGGGGATCCATGGCGTTGTCGGTGCTCATACTGCGATCGGCGCCTTAATCGTAGGGTGGTGCTGGTAGCCGACCACTTCGAAGTCGTCCAGCGTGTAGTCAAAAATGGAGTCCGGCTTGCGGAGGATTTTCAGCTGCGGATACGCGTACGGCTCGCGCTTGAGCTGCTTGAGCACCTGGTCCATGTGGTTGTCGTAGATGTGCACGTCGCCGCCGGTCCAGACGAACTCCCCAGGCTCCAGCCCCACCTGCTGGGCCAGCATGCAGGTCAGCAGCGCGTAAGAGGCAATGTTGAACGGGACGCCCAGGAAGGTGTCGGCCGAGCGCTGGTACAGCTGGCAGGACAGTTTGCCGTCCGCAACGTAGAACTGGAAGAACGCGTGGCACGGCGGAAGGGCCATGTCCTGCAGCTCGGCAACGTTCCAGGCGGAGACGATGTGCCGGCGCGAGTCCGGGTTTGACTTGAGGTTCTGCACCAGCTCGGCAATCTGGTCGATGTGGCCGCCGTCGGGCGTCGGCCAGCTGCGCCACTGGACACCGTAGACGGGGCCGAGTTCGCCGTCGGCATCGGCCCATTCGTTCCAGATGGTGACGCCCTGGTCCTGCATCCACTTCACGTTGGTTTCGCCGCGCAGGAACCACAGCAGTTCAACGGCCACGGACTTGAAATGGACCCGCTTGGTGGTGATCAGCGGAAAGCTTTGGCTGAGGTCAAAGCGCATCTGCCGTCCGAACACACTCAGGGTGCCCGTGCCGGTTCGGTCAGATTTGTGCGTGCCGTTGGCAAGGACGTCACGCAGGAGGTCTTCATAGGGCGTTGGAATGCTCACTGTCCCAGTCTACTGAGGCCGAGTCGCACACGCAGAATACCTTGGAGCGTGCCGTCATCCAGGCCCGCTCCGCGGCCTTCCGCGATATAACGGTCGACGGCGGCGATGACGTCCGCGGTGACGACGCCGCCCGGCGGAAGGCCGTCGTCGGGCATCCTGAGGACGATGGTGCCGTTCCGCCGCCGCGTTTCGGTCAGGCCGGCCTGTTCGAGTTCCTTGTAGGCCCGCGCCACAGTTCCCGCCGCGATGCCGAGGTCCGCCGCCAGGCTGCGGACGGTGGGCAAACGGGTGCCGGGAGCGAGGGACCCCATGGCGATCAGTGACGTGACCTGCAGGCGGATCTGCTCGTAGGGCGGCACTGCCGAACGCAGGTCCACAGCGATGCCGGTGCTCATGTGACGCGGTCCTTGCGGGCGAGCGGAACCGGACGGTAACCGGACCCGGCAAGGGCGCGGACCGGCACCAGGGCTGTGGCGATCGCCGCGAAGGCCAGGACAGTGCCGGCAGGCGTCGCGGGAAACCACGGAACGGACGGCATGAAAGGAACCCCGAAGACGGCCGCCCACGCGTGGCTGTTCACCAGCAGTGACATGGCTGCCTGTGCCATGAACATGGCCGACAATGTCCGGACAATCCTGTAGACGGTGATGGCGCGCAGAGCGGCGTCCAGGCCGGCGGGAGCGTCAGGGATGCCGTGCCGCAGGCGCGTCGCGAGGAAGGCCGGCACCGCGAGGACCACGCCCGCCAAGCCGAATAGTGCCGGCGCGGTCCAGCCGGTGTCCCTGCCGAGGAGGGAGTTCCCGGCCGACGCGACCACGAGGGATGCCACGAACATGAGCAAGGCGAGGATGAGCGTGGTGAGCAGCGCCGGACCCACCGGCTGCCGCGGCCAGGTGCGTGGTTCAGTGGGGCTTCCGTAATTGCGCCCAAGCAGCAGCTCACCGCCGGCAAGGACCAGGAGCACCGGCCCGGCCACTACTGCCACGAAGACCGCGGGACCGGACGGTCCGGCAGCGACGATGGCCGGGACCAGGAACACTCCCGCGAGCACCGGCAATGCGGCAGCAACGCCCGCGGCTGCACCGATCGACACCACCAGCTTGCCTGCCGGGTGGCCGACGGCGCCGAAATGTCCGGGCTTGGCCTTCCGCAGGGCCGCAGCGGCCGCTTCAGTTTCTGTCAGTTTCGGCGGCGCCCAGATCAGCATCGCCAGCAGTACGGCCATGCCGGCAAAGCCCGCGAAGTTCGTCCATGACGTACTGCCCGCGGCCGGGTCCGGCCGCGCCACATAGTTTCCGGCGATGACGGCAAGGCCGGACGCCACCGTGGCAACGGTCCGCAGGAGCCGGTTCATGGCGATGGTCCGCAGGAGCGCATTGTCGTGGTCCGTTAGCTGCTCGAGTTGCCGGCGGCGGGTGGCCAGCAGCAGCACCAGCCACGTTCCCGCAGCCAGGACAACAAGTGCAGTTCCCAGCCAGGCGGCCAGTTCGATACCCGGGATGCGGCCGTCACCTCCCACTGTGCGGAAGCCCTGGGGGTCCTCCAGCTCGGTCCCGTAGGGCATCGCTTCGTACGCCGGGAGCGTGGCGGTCCATGCGATGTATGCGCCTGCGCCCGTGAAGATGCCCAGCGTTGTCCAGGCCAGCGGACGCGGAAGGAAATCGCGGATTTTCCGGACATGGAGGCTTGCCTTCCGGCGGAGCCTCTTGGGCCTCGGATAGCTGAGCTGGCCTATCGCGTGCACCCCGAGAGTTCCGAGGACGGGCCAGGCCAGTACCGGGATGATGGTGTCCGGAGTGACCAGCAAGGGGCCTATGGCGGGGCTGGCAGCCCGGCCCGCCGGAATGATGCCGATGTTCATGGCGCCCTGCAGAGAACTGGCCATCCAGCCAATGACCCCCACCCAGAGCGCGTGCTGGGAAACAGATTCAGGTGAGGCGCCCATCCGGGGCTCCCACACCACCCACCTGAGGATGATGTAAAGAACGACGGCGGCGACCAGCGGCCCCAGCAGCAGCATCGGCGGCAGTTCGAATTGGACCGGCATAATCCCCCCAGATTTGCATCAATGTACTAAGTATTTGATACAAAAAAACGGCCGTCAAGCCGGCGGGCGCAAGGCCGGGTCTACCGGGGGCAACCCTTAGTCGTCGAAGGGCCTGAACTGTTCCACGGCCACAATCTTGTGGTTGCTGCCGCGGGCCACGTGGCACACGATGATTTCCCCGGGGGCAAGGTAGGGGTCGGCTGACGGCAGGAGGGCGCGCAGCCGGCCGTTCATGTGCTCACCGAGCTGCTTGATCACCGTGGGCAACGCGGGACGGTGCGTGCACAGGGCAATGGCACGCTGCTTGTCGAAGAGTGACTCCACGACGGCGGCCGTCTTCTTCGGGCTCCGTGCATGGCGGTGCTCCGTCAGGGCATCATGCAATTTCACCTTGGCGTCCGCAGACTTGGCGTAAGGGGCAATGGTGGCCACGCAGCGTTGCCACGGACTCGAGTGCACGCGGAGCGGTTTCCACACGTGGAGCAGCCTGCGGACGGCCTGCGCCTGCCGCTGTCCGGTGGCCGCGAGGGGACGGTCCCCTTCAGCCTTGGTCCAGGACGAGCGGGGCTTGGCTTTTGCGTGCCGGACCACCAACAGCGGCCAGGTATCCAGTTCCCTGCGCTCGTGGGCCGCCACAAGGTGCTCGAGCGGTGCAATATCACCGGGATTGCTCAGCAGGGCGGCGGCCTTTTCCGGTGAACACCACATCACGCTGTCCACTTCCTTTCCGTCCGGACGCAGCACGGCGCCGTTCACACCCACGGCCCAGTAGTGGACCACCTTCAATCCGGCGGACACGTGGTAGTGGATGGGCGGAAGGGGAATGCCCAGCGTGGCCGTGAGCCCGATTTCCTCTTCGATCTCACGGACGGCGCACTCCGGTATGGTCTCTCCGGGATCGATCTTTCCCTTGGGCCAGGACCAGTCATCGTACCTGGGACGGTGGATCAGCAGGACTTCAAGCTTGTCCTTGCTGGCGCGCCAAGGCAGGGCGCCTGCCGCGGTAACGGCGATCGGCTCCCCGGGATGGTCTGTCTGGTCCGCGATAAGCCAATCGTTCGCCGAGTCGTTGTTGACGTCGATCTTCGCATCGGTTTTCGCGTCACTCTTCGGGGCCAGGGTCTTACCGCCTTACGGTCGGGCGCTGGCGCGAACGGGACGCGAGCAGCCAGGACTGGACATCCTCCAGGAGCCTGCCGTCGTCGCCGATGTGGTGCCGGGTCCATTCGCCCTGGCTGTCCAGGTGCCAGCTGGACGTTTCCGGGTCCATGTAGCGGCGGAGCATGTCCAGCACGTAGGACGTGTCATCGCCGCTGGTGAGCTGCACCAGCGCCTCCACCCGCCGGTCGAGGTTGCGGTGCATCATGTCCGCGGAACCGATGTAGACCACCGGCTCCCCGCCGTTGGCGAAGGCAAAGACGCGCGAGTGCTCCAGGAACCGTCCCAGCACCGAACGCACCGTGATGTTTTCACTGAGTCCGGGGATGCCGGGGCGCAGCGAGCAGATGCCGCGGACGATCACGTCAACGTTCACGCCTGCCTGCGACGCACGGTAGAGCGAATCGATGATCGCCTCGTCCACCATGGAGTTGACCTTGATCTGCACCCTGGCTGAAATGCCCGCCTTGGCGTTGCGGATTTCCTTTTCAATGCGGTCAATGAGTCCTGAACGCACTGAACGGGGCGCCACCAGGAGCCGTTTGAACGTGGACTTCGGAGCGTAGCCGGAGAGCTGGTTGAAGAGCTTCGAAAGGTCCTCACCCACCTGCTCGTTGGCTGTCAGCAGCCCGAGGTCCTCGTAGTAGCGGGCCGTGCGCGGGTGGTAGTTGCCGGTGCCGATGTGGCAGTAGCGACGCAGGCCGTCCACTTCCTGGCGAACCACGAGGGACAGCTTGCAGTGGGTCTTCAGGCCCACGATGCCGTACACCACGTGCACGCCGGCCTGTTCCAGTTTCCGCGCCCAGGAGATGTTCGCCTGTTCGTCGAAGCGGGCCTTGATTTCCACCAGCGCCAGCACCTGCTTGCCGGCCTCGGCGGCGTCAATGAGGGCATCGACGATGGGGGAGTCGCCCGACGTGCGGTACAGCGTCTGCTTGATGGCCTGCACCTTCGGGTCCGCCGCGGCCTGCTCCAGGAAGGCCTGGACGGACGTGGAGAAGGAATCGTAGGGGTGGTGCAGGAGGATGTCCCGCCGGCGCATGGCGGCGAACACGTTTGCCGCCTTGGATGTTTCCGACTCGTTCAGGTAACGCGACGTGTGCGGCACATGCTTCGGGTAGTGCAGGTCCGCGCGGTCAATCCCGGCAATAACGGACAGGCCTCGCAGGTCAAGCGGCGCCGGAACGGAGTAAACCTCGGATTCCTCCACCCCCAGTTCGCGGATCAGGAGGGCGCGGATGTTCGGGTTGATGTCGTTGGTGACCTCGAGCCGGACGGGCGGGCCGAACCGGCGGCGCAGCAGTTCCTTTTCGAGCGCCTGCAGCAGGTTCTCGGCGTCATCCTCTTCCACCTCAACGTCCTCGTTGCGGGTGACGCGGAATGTGTGGTGCTCCAGGACCTCCATGCCGGCGAACAGCTGGTCCAGGTGGACGGCAATGACTTCTTCCAGGGCGATGAAGCGGGCCACCCGGCCGGGCACCGAGCCTGCGCGCGGGCCGTCGATGGAAATGAGGCGGGGAAGCTGGTCCGGAACCTTGACCCGGGCGAAGAGTTCCTTGTCGCTCACCGGATTGCGGACTACAACGGCCAGGTTCAGGGACAGCCCCGAAATGTACGGGAACGGGTGGGCGGGGTCCACCGCCAGCGGTGTCAGGATCGGGAAGACCTTCTCCGCGAACATCGCGCTGAGCTGGTCCTTGGCCTGGTCATCCAGCTCATCCCAGTGCATGAGGTGGATGTGCTCGTAGGCAAGCGCCGGCCGGATTTGTTCGGCGTAGATCCGCGCGTGGCGCTGCGCGAGCCGGTGCGCCGCTTCGCCGATCTGGTCCAGGACCTGCATGGGGCTGAGGCCCGCCGGCGACGGGACGGCCAGCCCGGTGGCGATCCGTCGCTTCAGCCCGGCGACGCGGACCATGAAGAACTCGTCCAGGTTGGAGGCAAAGATGGAGAGGAAGCTGACGCGCTCCAGGAGGTGGAGGTCGGGGTCCTCGGCAAGCTCCAGCACACGGGCGTTGAAGGCCAGCCAGCTCAGTTCACGGTCCAGGAAGCGGTCCGGGCTGATGTCGCCCTCGGGCTCAAGGTTGGGCGCGAACTCGGGAATGTCGATCCGGTCCTGCGTGGCGCGGGAGGCCGGTACCTCGGAGGACCCGAAGCGGGCGCGCACCGGGAGCACCTTGGCCTCAGACGTGGCGATTCCGGCAGGTTCCGGTTGCATGGTCACTCCTTTTGCTGGCGCGGTTTACCTTCAACCTTACAAGCAATCGTTTCGGGGGTTACGCAGATTTCCTGAACCACGGTGCATGCGTCAGCCGATTGGATTAACCGCCGTTTTTGGGCCCGTACATGACGTCTGCATCCCACCGCGTAAAGCCGAGTCCGCGGTACAGGGAAACGGCCGGCGCGTTGTCCGCATCGGTGTAGAGCATCACCGCGTGAAGGCCCTTGTCCTGCAGGTATTTGATGCCGGCCACCGTCAGCGCCTTGCCCAGGCCCATGCCTTGTGCCTCCGGCGTCACCCCCACCACGTAGACCTCTCCGATCGCCGGATGGCTGCCGTGGCGCGGGTGCACCTTGGTCCAGTGGAAGCCGAGGATCCGCCCGGCCGGGTCCACGGCCAGCAGGAAGCCGGCCGGGTCGAACCAGTCTTCGGCCATCCGGGCGTCCAGGTCCTGCCTGGTCATGTTGCCCTGTTCGGGGTGGTGGCTGAAGGCGGCCTTGTTCGCTGCCAGCCAGGCCTCTTCATCCCGGCCCGGAACAAAGGCGCGCAGGGCCACGTTTTCCGGGAGTCCGGCGTCGGGAAGGTCAGATGCGGAGGTGGTGAGCCGCATCTTCCACAGTTCCCGGACGGGGGCGTAGCCGTACTTGGCCGCGAGGTCGGCTGCCGCCTCGTGGTTCCCGTGGGACCAGGCCGTGAGCCCGTCGAAGCCCCGCGACGCCTTCAGCGTGGCCACCAGCCTGTCTGCCACCCCCTGGTTCCGGTAGCTCGGGTGCACTGCCACCTCCAGCACGCCGGTGCCGTCAGGTTCCTCAACCACCACCGCGAACCCGGCCAGGTCCTGGGCGGTGGCAGGATCCGAATCCTCATCCGGGGCGTAGAGCGCCAGGGCCAGGAGTGAGTGGTTGCCGGACCCGCCCGCGCGAAGCGTCACAAAAGTCTGTTCGGACAGGGGCGGGTTTCCGTCCGATTCTTCGGCCGCCGCGGCGAGGGAGGTGAAATCCCTGAGCAGTTCATCGTCCACTCCGCCTTTGATGACGAGCACGGGCCAGTTCTCGGGATGCGCAGGACTCATGGAGTACAGGCTATACGGCCCGTCTGGATGGGGGAGTGATTGGCGCCGATTTGATGCGGCGGGATCCGGCACGTATAGTCGATACCTGATCCGGCCTCCTGAGGCGGGATTGTGAGGGGGATCCACCACTGGGGTGGCCTCGATACGTTCGACCCGTATGTCCTCCACTGCAGGCAGAGAAGCCAGACAAAAAGCCCCGGACCAGTGGTCCGGGGCTTCTTCGTTTCCGTGATCTTGCGGGAGCTTCTGCGAGGGCGATCGCCCGAACGGCGGCGCCAACCGCTCGCAACGCTGCAGGAGGCTAAGCCTCCGTCAGTTCCTCTTCGGGCTGCCGGACCAGGGTCAGGCGATAGCCGACGTTGCGGACCGTGCTGATCAGGTTTTCGTGGTCGGCCCCGAGCTTGGCGCGCAGCCGCCTGACATGGACGTCCACTGTGCGGGTGCCGCCGTAGTAGTCATAGCCCCACACCTCGGTGAGCAGTTGCTGGCGGGTGAACACCCGGCCGGGGTGCTGCGCCAGGTACTTCAGGAGTTCGAATTCCTTGAACGTCAGGTTAAGGGGAGCGCCGTTGACCCTCGCCGTGTAGCTTGCTTCGTCAATGACGACGCCGGCGGCGCGGATTTCGGTGGGCGTATCCTCCTGCTCCGGGACGGCGCGGGCCACCGACAGCCGGATCCGGGCTTCGACTTCAGCCGGACCCGCGGAGTCCAGCAGGATGTCATCCACGGCCCAGGCCGAGGAGACGGCGGCCATGCCGCCTTCGGTGAGGATCAGCATCAAGGGCGCGCTCAGCCCCGTGGCCTTGAGCAACTGCGTGAGGGACCGCGCTCCCACCAGGTCCTTGCGCGCGTCCAGCAGGACAACATCGCAGGGGTCCGTTTCCAGCAGGGCGGTGGGCTCGGCAGGGAGGATGTGCACGCGGTGGTTCAGTAGTTCCAAGGCAGGCAGAATGTCCACCGATGACCCGGTGCTGTTCGTCAGTAGCAGGATGTGCGACATTGTTCCTCCAAGGGGCTGTCCGCGCATCATTGGGCGTCTGAACCGGGCTTTCACCGGCCGGTACTGGCTGCCCGCGTCGGTAGCGGCCAGCCGGAAATCCGGCCGAACCCGCATCCTCCGAAGGAAGCGTAGCTGAGCTTTGAGTATACCCAATCGCCCCTTAACAGACACTGATCCGGCCGGTTTCAGTTTTCGTTTTGCGACATAAGCAGGTCACATAAGGCAGGATTGGACCGTCAGGACCCCGGGGCCAGTACCGGACGCGTACGCAGCGAAGAAGACGTCAGCAGAGAGTGAGCGCGGGTAACAGTGAAGCCGTGGACCATCGGAACCATCGGCCTGGCCGGGCTTGCTGTTTTTGTCGGCGGGGCTTACACCTCACCGGAGATGCTGCTCGGCGTAGCCGTCCTCGTGGCTTTGGCCGTCGGAGTCGGCTGGCCCCACTTCCTGGACATTCCCGCCAAGAAGACCCTCGCAGCAATCATCGGCCTCCCGGGCGCGGGATCGGCCGTGGCTGCCACCTATGTCCCGGCGCCGGGCTTCCTGGACTGGACTCCGGCGTTCATTGCGGCAGGCGTGATGGCTGTCTTCCTGATGCAGCTGATGCGCGGCACGGGCCAGGCTCAGCGGCTGGAGTCGACGCTGGGGTCGAGCGCCGGGGTGCTGCTGTCCTGTCTCGGGGCGGGATGGATTGCGGCTTCACGGTTCAATGGCGTCAGGGAGATGGTGCTCGTGGCCGGCATCAGTGCCGCGTTTGCCTTGCTGGCCGGGCTCATCCGCTGGCCGGACCGCATCGTGGCCCCGCTGGGCATCGTGCTGGCGGGCCTGACTGCTCCGCTGGCAGGCTTAATTTTCTCCAATATCGCCGTAATACCCGCCGCCGTAGTAGGCGTTGTGGTGGGCGCAGTTCTCGTCAGCCTGCGCCGGCTGGTTATACTCCGCGGGGACCGGCTTAACTTTCCAGCCGCCCTCGGAATGGGCCTGGCACCCGTGGCCGCGGTGGGTTCGCTCGCCTACTTCATAGACAAACTACTCATCTACTAACGCGTTAGGATGGCATCATGTCCGTACTTGCATTTGAGATTTTCTTCCTTGTCCTCCTCGGCATTGCCAGCGTTTCCATGGCATGGTTCGCTGGTTTTGTGGTGTACCGCCTCTTCAAAGGCCAGAAGTAATACCAGTCCAGAGCTAGTTGTCTGCGGAGGTAGTTACTGTGCCGATCGAAATACCTACAGACCTCACGCCCGAGCTCGTCCCGCTGTCCTGGCTCATTGGTGAGTGGGAAGGCAGCGGACGGCTGGGCGCCGGCGAGGAGGATTCCGAGCATTTCGCTCAACACGTATCCTTCACGCACAACGGACTGCCGTACCTCCAATACCGCGCCGAGAGCTGGCTGACCGACGACGAAGGCACCAGGTTGAGGCCGCTGACGGTCGAGACCGGTTTCTGGGCCCTGGAGCGGAAGCAGCGGGAGGAAGACGGCGGTCCGGGCCTGATCCCGGCCGACATCGTTCCCGTGCTGAAGAGCGCCGACGAAGTCGAGGCGCTTCGCAACAGTGACGGCGGCTTCGACATCTCCGTGTCCATCTCACACCCCGGCGGAATCTCCGAGCTGTACTACGGGCAGATCAAGGGTCCCCAGATCCAGCTGAGCACCGATATGGTGATGCGCGGCAGCCACTCCAAGGAGTACACCGCCGCCACGCGGATTTTCGGCCTGGTAGACGGAAAGCTGCTCTGGCGCTGGGATGTGGCCGCCGGGAAAGGCTCCGCACCGGGCGGCGGCCTGGAAGCCCACGCTTCGGCCATCCTCAGCAAGGAATCCTAGGTCAAGGTACCGCAGGCATCCGGCCGCTCGACGCAGCCCGGCCGCCAGGTCTCACTGATTTTTGTTGTCCGCAACGAGTGCAGGGAGCAAGACCGTGAACAGCCAGCAGCCGGGCCCGGGTACGCCGGATCAGCAAAATAGAGCAAACTACGCCGACTTGAAAGCCGTGTTCTTCAACGGCACCCTCAAGAAATCGCCGGAGACCTCCAACACGGAGGGCCTGATCGAGGTCAGCCGCCTCATCATGGAGAAGCAGGGCGTTACCACCCGCGTCATCCGGACTGTTGACCACGACATCGCCAGCGGCGTGTACCCGGACATGCGCGAACACGGCTGGGCCACCGACGAATGGCCGGAGCTCTACCCTGCCGTCAAGGAAGCGGACATCGTGGTGGTGGCCGGTCCCATCTGGCTGGGTGACAATTCCTCCCAGACCAAGAAACTGATCGAACGCCTGTATGCGCATTCGGGGGAGCTGAACGACAAAGGCCAGTGGGCTTTCTATCCCAAAGTGGGCGGATGCCTCATTACCGGCAATGAAGACGGCATCAAGCATTGCTCAATGAACGTCCTGTACAGCCTCCAGCACATCGGGTTCACCATCCCTCCCCAGGCCGACGCCGGCTGGATCGGCCCGGTCGGGCCCGGACCGAGCTACCTGGATGAAGGCTCCGGGGGACCCGAGAGCGACTTCACCAACCGCAACGCCACCTTCATGACGTGGAACCTCCTGCACCTGGCGAGGACGCTGAAGGATGCCGGCGGGATTCCCGCCTACGGCAACCTGCCGGAGGAATGGAAAGCCGGCACCAGGTTCGACTTCGAGAATCCGGAATACCGCTAGCCCGTTAGGACTTCTACTACATATGACTATCAAGAGCCCCCTGTTGTCGCGCCCAGGCGCAGTCGAGGCCGGCGGCGCGGATTCCGGTGTCGCGTCGCACTACGGCGAGCCGCTGCGTGAGCAGCGTGCGCTGGCGGCCGGAACCGCCGTCGTCGACCTTTCCCACCGCGGGGTGGTCACCGTCTCGGGGCCGGACCGCCTGAGCTGGCTCAACACCCTGTCTTCCCAGCAGGTCACCAACCTTGCACCGGGGGAGTCCAGCGAACTACTGCTGCTTAGCGTCCAGGGCCGCATCGAGTTCGATGCGCGGGTGATTGACGACGGCGGGACCACCTGGCTGGTGGTGGAGGCCGCCGAAGCGGCGCCGTTGGCGGAGTGGCTGAACCGGATGAAGTTCATGCTGCGGGTGGAGATTGCGGATGTATCCGACGACTGGGCGGTCATTGGAACCACCCGGCGTGTTGAGGAATGGTCGCACCTGCTGGTGTGGGTGGATCCCTGGCCGCACGTGGGCGCCGGCGGCTACGCCTACTCGGTTGTCGGGGAGGAATCCCACCCGGGCATGGAGCGGCCATGGTTCGAATACCTGGTGCCGGCCGCGGAGCTTGAGGCGACTGTGGGTGACCGGCCGCTGGCCGGTGTCTGGGCATCGGAAGCGCTGCGCATCGCCGCTTGGCGCCCCCGTCTTGGCGCTGAAACCGACGACAAGACCATCCCGCATGAGCTGGACCTCCTGCGCACCGCGGTACACCTCGCGAAAGGGTGCTACAAGGGCCAGGAGACGATCGCCCGGGTGCACAACCTGGGCCATCCGCCGCGGCGACTGGTCTTCCTCCAGCTGGACGGATCCCAGCACACCCTCCCAGCGGCCGGCAGTGAAGTGCGCCTCGGGGAACGCAAGGTGGGAACGGTGACCTCCGTGGTGCAGCACTACGAAATGGGTCCCATCGCGCTGGCAGTCATCAAGCGTTCGGTCTCACCGGATGAAATACTGACGGTCGTAGACGGCGATGAACCATACCCGGCCGCGCAGGAAGTCATCGTGGCTCCTGACGCCGGCCAAGTGGTGGGCCGCCAGACCGGATTCCTGAAGGGAACGCACCGATGACTGACAACCCCACGTCCGAGAACCCGAGCACGGCAGGGCCCGACGACGAAACCCTTGCCCTGGCGCATGCCCTGTTTGACGCGGCACGGCAGGGCGATGCGGCCCTGCTGGGCAGCTACCTCGAAGCCGGCGCCCCGGCCAACATGACGAATGCGGCGGGTGACTCCCTGCTGATGCTGGCCGCCTACCACGGCCACGCCCCGGCGGTGGAGCTGCTCCTGCAACACGGCGCCGACGCCAATGCCGTGAACGACCGTGGCCAGACGCCGCTCGCCGGAGCTGCCTTCAAGGGCTATGCGGACGTGGCGGCGGCGCTCCTGGCGGCGGGCGCGGACCCTGACGCCGGAACCCCGTCAGCACGCGCGGCGGCCGACATGTTTGCCCGGACCGACATCCAGGCCCTGCTGGGCTGACCGCCCGGGCCTCGGAGCCGCAGCCTGAAAGCCCGCGGTCAACGGACCGCGGGCTTTCTTGCACCCAAATATTCCATGTGGAATAGTTGGAGCGGAATAATCGCTAACGCACGGTCTGACAGGGGGCAAACGGCACGATGCCCCCATCCGCCCCGCTGACGCCGCTCGGCATATCTGCGCTGTCACTGCTGGTCGAGGAGCCGATGCATCCGTACGAGATGTACCAGCTCCTGATGGCCAGGCACGAAGACCGGCTGGTCAAAGTCCGCCCCGGAACGCTTTATCACGCGGTCGGCCGGCTGGCGGAACGCGGGTTCGTGGAGACGACCGGGACGGACCGGGAGGGCAACCGGCCGGAACGGACCACGTACCGCATCACCCCCGCCGGCCGTGATGCCCTTACGGAACGCCTGCAGGACATGCTCGCCGAACCGGTCAACGAATACCCGCTGTTCCCGCTGGCCGTAGCCGAGGCCTACAACCTGCCTGCCGGCGTCGTCCTTGATCTTCTGGACCGCCGGCTGGCGCTGCTGCAGGACCAACTGGAGTTCCTGCAAAAAGGCGAGGCGATCGTCCTGGACAAGGGCGTGGCACGCAAGTACTGGATCGACCTCGAGTACCAACAGACCATGCTGAGGTCCGAAATGGGCTGGATACGCAGCCTGCAGGACCAGCTCCGCTCCGGGGAACTCCCGTGGTAGCGGACCACGCCACAACCACCCGGAAGGACCCACATGGAAAACGTAGCTAGGCCGTGGCCGGCCCTCTGGTCGCTGGTGATCGGGTTCTTTATGATCCTGATCGACACCACCATCGTCTCGGTGGCGAACCCGCGGATCATGGAAGGCCTGAACGCGGACATCAACTCCGTCATTTGGGTGACCAGTGCGTACCTGCTGGCCTACGCCGTGCCGCTGCTGATCACCGGCAGGCTGGGGGACAGGTTCGGACCCAAGAAGCTCTACCTGACCGGCCTCGTGGTGTTCACCCTCGCGTCGCTGTGGTGCGGGCTGTCCGGCGACGTCCAGACCCTCATCCTGGCCCGCGTGGTCCAGGGCTTCGGCGCCGCGATCATGACACCCCAGACCATGGCGGTAATCACGCGGATCTTCCCGCCGGACCGGCGCGGCGCGGCCATGGGCATCTGGGGTGCCACCGCCGGCGTCGCCACCCTCGTGGGGCCGATCCTCGGCGGCGTCCTGGTGGACGGCCTCGGCTGGGAATGGATCTTCTTCATCAACGTGCCCGTGGGAATCGCCGGCTTCATCCTGGCGCTGCGCTTCGTGCCCTCGCTCACCACGCATCCGCACAAGTTCGACATCCCCGGCGTCCTGCTCAGCGCCGTCGGACTCTTCCTGCTTGTCTTCGGCATCCAGGAAGGCGAGACGTACAACTGGGGCACCATCTCGGGCCCCGTCACGGTGTGGAGCCTGATCATCGCGGGCCTTGTGGTGCTGGCCGGGTTCGTCGTCTGGCAGCGGTTCAATAAGGGCGAGCCGCTGCTGCCGCTGTCCTTGTTCGGGGACCGCAACTTTTCGCTGGCCAACCTGGGAATCACCGCGGTGGGCTTCACGGTGACGGCGTTCGGCCTGCCGCTCATTTTCTATTACCAGATGGTCCGCGGCCTGACACCCACCCAGTCCGCCCTGATGATGATCCCGATGGCGCTCATCTCAGGCGGCCTTGCGCCGCTGGTGGGCAGGCTCATCGACCGAGTGAACCCGAAGTACATCACGGCCGGCGGCCTGGCGCTCATGTCCGTGGCGCTGTTCTGGAACTCGGCGCTAATGCACCCGGATACACCGATCTGGCTCTTCCTGCTGCCCAGCGCCGTGCTCGGCTTCGCCAACGCGGGCATCTGGGCGCCGCTGAGTTCCACGGCCACCCGAAACCTGCCGCCGCGCCAGGCGGGCGCAGGGGCCGGGGTCTACAACACCACCCGCCAGATCGGCGCCGTGCTGGGCAGCGCGGCCATTGCCGTCCTCATGCAGGCGCGGCTGGCGGAGGAGCTTCCGGCGGTGCCGGGCGGTGCCGGCGAAGCGGCGCCCATGAGTTTCGGCGGCCAGCTTCCGGAGGCCCTGCACGAAGGATTCTCGACGGCGATGAGCCAGTCCATCATGCTTCCGGCGGCTGTCATTGTGCTCGGCGCTGCCGTGGCGCTGTTCTTCGCAAAGCCCAAGCCGGTTCAGGGCTGGGGCGGCTCCGGCGCTCCGTCAGCCCAGCAGCACGCTGGTCTGGATGCCGCCGGCTGAGAAGCCGATGCTGCGGGCGATTGCCAGGGCTCCCTTGTTGCTGACATCCGCGCGCCACTGCAGGGTGAGACCGGCTGCGAGTGCCTCGTGGGCGGCAATGGACGCGGCCAGGGAGCCCAGTCCCCGGCGCCGCCAGTCGGGATCCACGAGGACCCCCATGTGCGCCAGGATGCCTTCCCACTCGGTGTAGGCGCCGCAGGCCACCGGAACCTTGCGGCCATTGTCCTCGCGCAGGATGGTGAAGCGGTGTTCGAGGTCGGACAGCCCCACCTCGTTGACGTCGTCCGGAGGGCAGAGGCCTTCGAGTTCTATGGCCTCGGGGTTGCCGTGCGAGACGGTCAGCTCCTCGGCCGGCTGGCGGAGCGGGAGGTCGTCGGCGAAGAAGAGCGCGGCAGCTCCCTGGCCGTGGCCGCCGTGCTGCCTCGTGAGGGTCAGGAGGGTCACGTGCTGGGCGAGTTCCTCATCCGGAATGCGCTCGGCGGCGTCGAGGGCCCATTGGGGTCCCACGAGTGCCGACGTGCCAAACAAGCGCACAAAGTCCACTGATTTCCGGGACTCGTCCGCCCGTGTGATCCGGGCCCCGGCCGAAAGCGGGCCGGCCTCCAGAACGGCATCGGCGTCGAGCTTCCGCGCCGCGGCAAAGGCTCCGTCATCCAGGCCTAAATAGCGGGCCCAGGCCAGCTGGATGATGTCTGCGGAACCGGGGTCGAGAGTCATGCCTCAACCCTACCCACCGGATCGAAGCGCGAACGGACAGTTGCGGCCCGACCCTTAAGCGCGAACGGACAGTTGGGGCCCTAAAAACGAGGGCCACAACTGTCCGTTCGCGCTGTACGGCCTAGCCGAAGAGAACGGCTGCTTCGTCGTAGCGGTGCTGCGGGACGCGCTTGAGGTTGCCCAGGGCGGCGTCGAAGCCCACGTGCACAATGTCCGTGCCGTGGAGGGACACCATGGTGCCCCAGCGCTTATCCACCACGGAGTCGATGGCGGCCATGCCCAGCCGCGTGGCCAGGACGCGGTCGAACGCGGACGGGACGCCACCGCGCTGGATGTGGCCAAGAACGGTGGCGCGGGTCTCGATGCCGGTCCGTGCTTCGAGTTCGGGAGCCAGCATCTCGGCGATGCCGCCCAGGCGCGGGCGTCCGAACGTGTCCAGCCCGCGCTCGGAGTGCGGGGTTTCCTGGCCCTCGGGAACGAAGCCCTCGGCCACCACCACAAGGGGTGCGCGGCCGCGTGCGTGAGCCTCCTCCACCCATTCGGTGATCTGGTCCATGGAGGCCTTCTGCTCCGGAATGAGGATCGCGTGGGCGCCGGAGGCCATGCCCGCGTGCAGTGCGATCCAGCCCACGTGGCGGCCCATGACCTCGGCGATCATGCAGCGGTGGTGTGATTCACCGGTGGTGCGGAGGCGGTCGATGGCCTCGGTGGCGATCTGGACAGCAGTGTCGAAGCCGAAGGTGTAGTCGGTGGCGTCAAGGTCGTTGTCCACGGTCTTGGGAACGCCGACGATCTTCAGGCCCGCGTCGGTCAGTCGTTTGGCCGCGGCCAGCGTGCCTTCGCCGCCGATGGCGATGATCGCATCGATGCCGAGCCGGTCCATGTGGCCCTTGATAACCTCGGGGCCGCCGCCGTTTTCGAAAGGGTTGGTGCGGGACGTGCCGAGGATGGTGCCGCCCTGCTTCGCGATGCCGCGGACCATGTGGCGGGGAATGTCGATCACGTCGCCTTCGACGACGCCGCGCCAGCCGTCGAGGAATCCTACGAATTCGTGGCCGTGGATGGCGATTCCCTTGAGGACGGCGCCGCGGATGACAGCGTTCAGTCCGGGGCAGTCGCCACCGCTGGTGAGAATTCCAATTTTCATGTCTCGGCTCAAATCCTGGTGAGGGGGTGTACTGGCAGAGCGCCACGCTGAGCTCACCTAGATTCTAGTGGTGAGTGTGGGTTACGACACAAACTGGTTACAAAGGCTCCGACGCCACGGCAAACGGAAAGGCCCCTGCTCCGGAGAGCAGGGGCCCTGAGCCGGGTCCTGGGGTCAGGATCCGTTGATCGACCGCTTGTCCAGGAAGGACTGGAGGATGATCGCGTTTCGCTGGTCCGGGAGGATGAGCCACGCTGCCACGTAGAACACGAAGGCCGGACCCGGCAGCAGGCTGAGGAGCAGGAACGCGATCCGGACGAAGGCGACGTCCACGTTCAGCTTGGCGGCGATGCCTCCGCACACGCCTCCCAGCCAACGCTGCGGTCCGCGTTTCAGGCCAAGGCCCCTGACGATGCTGAAGAACTTATCCATGCCTCAAGACTTCCCTGTTGTGGATTCTTTGTCACGTCCGCGGGCCGAGAGGAGCCCGCCGACCACCAGGGCGGCGCCGGCACCGATCATCAGGCCGATAAGAACATAGGTTCCGTTCAGCACCACGATGCCGAGCTGGCCGATGATGATCAACGCCGCGAGTGCCAGGACGATGAGGCCCCAGACCACGGTGCCCACCCGGGCCGGAGAGGGGCCGCCGTGCCGGGCTCCAGTGGTGCGTGCCCGTTCCGCCGATGACGCCGTTGCCTCGTTTGTTGCCTGCGGAACGGTGTCCGGAGCAGGTTCATAGCTGCTGCTCATGTCAGTTTCCTTCCTGGATGGTGATGTTGCTCATGGTCCCGTCGATTTCGAGGATGAGCGCGGCCCCCGGCTTGTCGGTGTTGTAGTTGCTCTGCTGCGAGGTCATGCCGCCGTGGTTCTGCGAGCCCTCGTTGAGGTTGCCCAGCGTCATGTCCGCCCGGATTTCCACGGGGACCGTGTCCGGAATGATGACGGTCAGGTTGCTGGCCGTAACGTCCATGGGAATCGCGACGTCGGCGCCCAGCGGCGGCGTGATGTTAAGCCGCGTCAGATCGGCAGTTCCGCTGCCTCCGGTGATGCTAAAGCCTTGGCTCGCCTGTTCGATGCTGGCCGGGTTCCAGTTGGCGTCCTGGAACCGGAAGCGGTCACCGTTGGGCACCACGTTGAAGATCCCGCCGATGACGAGGGCAACCACCGCAAGGAAGCCAAGGACCCCGGACGTCCGGCCCCGGAGTCCTGCCACCAGGATGCCCAGGCCCAGGACGGCCGCACCGCTGGCCCACACCACCGCGTTGGTGGCGTCACCGAGGTTGGTCACGTTGAGCGCTTCGAGGGCCTTGATGCCGCCGCCCACCAGCAGTGCAAGGCCGGCCGTGACTGCGACGGCGGGGGCGCCGGGGCCAACGTTGGGCGCCTTCGGGGCGGAAGCGGGCGGACCGCCGTATCCTCCGCCGTACGGGGGAGTGGGGCCGTAACCGCCCGAACCGGGGACACCGCCGTCGTACTGGGTGCCTGAATATGCCCCGCCTGAGTATGCCCCGCCGGTGAACACTCCGGGTTCATAGGGCGCGCCGGACACGGGCGAGGAGATGCCTGCCGATGACGTGCCGGCCGGCGGCGTGGCGGCAAACGCGGTTGCACCGGCAGCGGTGCCGGCTTCGGTGCTGTTGTTCATGACAGGTGCTCCGTTGGCGGCCTTATCGCGTTGTGAGAGGTAGTAGATGAGGTAGACGGCGCCGGCGATCCAGAAGACCGTCCAGAAGAAGCCGCCGAATCCGTTCCGCTCCCAGCCCCAGAAGCCGTTGCCCAGGCTGGGGAAGCCGATCACCGTGGTGATGAGTGCTCCCGTCATGCCGGTGGACCAGCGTCCGGCTCCGGCTTCCTGAACGTGGATGCGGCCGTCGGGCTCCGGCAGCAGTGCCCAGGCGATGCCGTAAAGCAACACTCCGATGCCGGCGAAGATGGAAAGGACAATGAAGACGCCGCGCACGATCAACGGGTCGACGCCAAGCCTGTGTGCAATGCCGCTGGCGACGCCGCCGATCCAGCGGTCCGACCCGCGCTGGACTCCGTGGCTCCGGACCCAGGTGAAGAAGTTCTGGGGCCGGGACTGCGGGTAGGCGTAGCGGCCATCCGACGGGCCACCGGGGTGGGGATTGGGACCCTGGGCGCCGGGGATCTGGGCGTTCGGATAGAGCGGTGGCGGGCCGCCGGGGAAGCTGCCCTCCGGGGAGCCGGTGCCTTCGCCGGTACCTGAGGCGTTACCTGCGCCGGTGCCCGGATCGGTGCCTGGGCCCATACGGGCATCGGAACCCTCCTGGCCCGGGGCGGCGCCGTCGTCGGAACTGCGGTCAGCTGGCGTGGCGGAACCGGAATCGGAACCGGAACGGCCTGACGGCAGCGGATCTTCGTCTGGGTATGCATTGTGCGAGTTCATACTTCGATCCTGCCGTCCGCACCGGCCGCGCTCTATTGGGGAACACCCTGAGCTGCCCCTGAGTGACCCCCGGTTCCTTGTGAAATCAGGGGTACGGAACCCTGATCCATGTTTGGATTGACACATGACAACGGCCCTCACCCGACCCCCGCTGGTCCGCAGCAGCGACCGCGTCATCGCAGGCGTCTGCGCGGGCCTGGCCGCCCATCTGGGATGGCCGGTGCGGATGGTCCGGATCGGCATGGTGGTGGCCGCGCTCGCCGGCGGAGCAGGGTTGGCCTTCTATGCGTGGCTCTGGATCATGGTGCCGACTGCGGACGAGAACGCGAAGCGGAACGCGCGGCGCCCGGCGTCTCCCATAGCTCCTGCCGTCAGTGCCCCGGGGCCTTTGCTGTCACCGGGGCCGCTGGACGTCCCGGCGGACTTCCGGTCCGGGCCGGTGCCCGCAGGAGTTGCCTTCCCCGGCGAAGCTGCACTACCCGAGCCTTCCGTCCGGGTCCCGCTTCCCGCGGCCACGCCGGGTATTACGGGTGGGCTTGTCGGGGGCACCGCCGCCAACACGCCGTGGTTCCGCGCGCGGACCATGCCGTACGGCAAGGAAATCCTGCTCGGGGCGGGCCTGCTGCTGGCGGGTGCCATCCTGATCGCACGCATGCTGGGCGTTGACGTTCCGCTGGGGACGCTGATCCCGGCCGCCGCCATCCTTGGCGGGGCGGCCATTGCGTGGATTCAGCTGGACGAAACCCGCCGGGCCGGCCTCCTCGACAAGACCAAGGCCGACCAGGCCGGCGGCTGGGCCAGGCTCGCGGCCGGGCTTGCCCTGGTGGTGGCCGGCGTGCTGGTGATGGTGTCCGGCTCCGGGTCGTGGGAGCAGACCTGGCTGGCGCTCCTGGCCTCCGTGGCCGTCCTCGGCGGCGTGGCACTCGTGCTGCTGCCGTGGGGCCTTAAGTTCTGGCGGGACCTTGAAGCGGAGCGCGCGGGCCGTGTCCGGGCCACGGAACGGGCGGAGATCGCCGCCCACCTGCACGACTCCGTGCTACAGACGCTCGCGCTGATCCAGCGGCGGGCAGGTAATGAGAACGACGTCGTGCGGCTGGCACGCGCGCAGGAACGGGAGCTGCGGGGCTGGCTGTACCGCGACCCCGGCAAGGAAGCGGGCCAGCTCTCGGAGCGCATCAAGGCAGCGGCCGCGGAGGTTGAGGACTCCCTCGGCAACGCCGTGGATGTGGTCAGCGTGGGGGATACCGCCATGACCGCCCGGCATGAGGCCCTGGTGCAGGCCAGCCGGGAGGCCATGGTCAACGCGTCCCGCCACGGCGGCGGTGCCGTGTCGGTGTACCTTGAGGTGGCCGACGGCGATGCGGAAGTTTATGTGAAGGACCGCGGTCCCGGTTTTGACCCGGAGTCCGTTCCGGCCGACCGCATGGGCGTCCGGGAATCGATCGTGGGGCGGATGAACCGCCACGGCGGGACCGCCGTCATCAGCAGCAGCGCGGATGGCACGGAAGTGCGGCTCAGGCTGCCGTCCGACGCAGCAGACAACGGAGAGGGAAAGTCGTGAACAACGTCGAAGCAGGGAGTGCCCGGGCAGGAGGCGCCCCGGCGGTCCGCGTCGTCATCGTGGACGACCACGCCATTTTCCGGTCGGGGCTCAAGGCAGACCTGGATGCCCGCGTCACCGTGGTGGGGGAGGCCGGAACCGTCGAACAGGCCATCGCCGTGATCGCACAGGCCCGGCCCGAAGTGGTGTTGCTGGACGTGCACCTGCCGGGCGGCCTGGGCGGCGGCGGACGCGAGGTGATCGCCGGTTCGGCTGCCCTGCTGGGCGGCACCCGGTTTCTCGCCCTGAGCGTCTCGGATGCCGCCGAAGACGTGGTTTCGGTGATCCGCGCCGGCGCCCGGGGATATGTGACCAAAAGCATCTCCGGCACGGAAATCACCGACGCCGTCCTCCGTGTGGCCGGCGGTGACGCCGTCTTTTCGCCGCGGCTGGCCGGGTTCGTGCTGGATGCGTTTGGCACGGCGCCTGCCGATATCGCCGATGACGAGCTGGACCGGCTCTCCGCCCGAGAACTGGAAGTCATGCGGCTCATTGCGCGGGGCTACAGCTACAAGGAAGTGGCCAAGGAACTCTTCATCTCGATCAAGACCGTGGAAACCCACGTCTCCGCCGTGCTGCGCAAACTCCAGCTCTCCAGCCGCCATGAACTGACCAAATGGGCGGCCGAGCGACGCCTCCTCTAACCCGCCCCCGGACGCTCTCTCACCTCCAGCCCCTTAAGGGCGGACGCTCTCTCACCTCCAGCCGCTTAAGCACGGACGCTCTCTCACTTTCCTGAAGGAAGTGAGAGAGCGTCCGTGGTTTTTCCTGCGGAAAGTGAGAGAGGGTGCCTACTTGGCCTTGCCGAGGAAGCCCTGGAGCCGCGCCACGCCGGTGGCGAGGTCGTCGTCGCCCAGGGCGTAGGACAGCCGCAGGTAGCCCGAGGGGCCGAAGGCCTCGCCGGGAACCACCGCAACTTCAACCTCATCAAGGATGAGCGCCGCGAGCTCTGCGGAAGTCTGCGGGCGGACGGTTCCGTTCGCCGTCTCGAATTCCTTGCCCAGCAGGCCGCGGACGTCCGCGTAGACGTAGAAGGCTCCCTTCGGCGTCGGGCATTCCACCCCGTCGATGGCATTCAGGCCGGCGACAATTGCCTTGCGGCGGCGGTCGAAGGCCACTTTCATCTCGTCCACCGCGGTGAGCGGCCCGGAGACGGCCGCGAGGGCCGCGACCTGCGGGATGTTGGAGACATTGGAGGTGGCGTGGGACTGCAGGTTGGTGGCCGCCTTGATGACGTCCGCCGGCCCGATCATCCAGCCCACCCGCCAGCCGGTCATGGCGTAGGTCTTGGCAACGCCGTTGAGGATAACCACCTTGTCGCCGAGTTCGGGAACCGCCGTGGCGATGGACGTGAAGGGAACGCCGTCGTAGGTGAGGTGTTCGTAGATCTCGTCGGTGACCACCCACAGGCCCTTGGAGGCGGCCCACAATCCGATTTCGCGGACCTGCTGCGGCGAGTACACGGAACCGGTGGGGTTGGAGGGCGAGACGAACAACAGGATCTTGGTGCGCTCAGTCAGGGCCGCTTCCAACTGCTCCACGGTGACGAGGTAATCCTGCTCCGGGCCGGCGAAGACCTCCACCGGCACACCGCCGGCCAGCCGGATGGCTTCCGGGTAGGTGGTCCAGAACGGCGTGGGAACAATGACCTCGTCGCCCGGATCCACCAGCGTGGCGAAGGTGTTGTACACGGCCTGCTTGCCGCCGTTGGTGACCAGGACCTGCGACGCCTCGGCTTTGTAGCCGGAATCCCGGAGCGTCTTGTCCGCAATGGCCTGCTTGAGCTCCGGCAGCCCGCCGGCGGGGGAGTACCGGTGGTATTTCGGCTGGCTGGCGGCCTCAATGGCTGCCTGGACGATGTATCCGGGCGTCGGGAAGTCGGGTTCCCCGGCGCCGAAGCCGATGACCGGCCGGCCGGCTGCCTTGAGTGCCTTGGCCTTGGCATCAACGGCCAGGGTGGCGGATTCGGCGATAGCGGAAATGCGTTGGGAAACGCGGGCGGCAGGCATGGCGGCGTCCATTCTTTGCTTGCAGCTCGATGGCTGGATGTGGGATTCGACGAGATCTACTCTATGCTGTTCAGCGGATCGTTCAGCGTGACGGCCAGGAATGTGACTGTGTACCGGTTGGCATGTCCTGGCAGACGCAAAGAAGGACCGAAATGAGGCTGGTTCGACGTAAGCGCAGTTCTTGCGTAGACTAGTTCTCCGGTGTTGAAAACACGATGATGGCCTGCGCCCCGTGAAGTCTGGGGGAAGTGTGGCGTGATTGGTTTTCGATCCATAGGGTAGTGGCGCAATTGGTAGCGCAGCGGTCTCCAAAACCGCAGGTTGCAGGTTCGAGTCCTGTCTGCCCTGCGCAAGCGGTTCCGGCGGTTAGCCGGAGCCAGCGCAGCAACCATGGTTCAGTTCAGAGCCGGGTATCCGACATTTGCGAGGATGAGTGAGGACCAGGTGACCGAAACGGCTGCAAGCAGCTCCAAGGGCCGCCCCGCCAAGAACGCCGCCAAGTCCGGCTTCTTCGCTCGCATCGCACTCTTCGTCCGCCAGGTCATCGGCGAACTGAAGAAGGTCGTCGCACCCACCCGCAAGGAACTGATCAACTACACGCTCGTGGTGCTGGTGTTCGTGATCATCATGATGCTCATCGTTACCGTCCTGGACTTGGCGTTCGGGACCGGAGTGAGCTGGGTCTTCGGCGGCACAGGCCCCACGGACCGCTAAGGCGATCCGTCCGCAGACTGCGTGGAATGCTCCGGGTAATCCGGAAGCATTCACGGGGTGTGCGGAATTGAGCCATTTAAATAGGCATGTTTAGCAATGAGGAAGCAGGAGACCAAGTGTCTGAGCAGGAGCTCGAGGTAACTGAGACTGAGCTGGATGAAAACCAGGACGCCGCGGCGGTAGCCGGGGAAGAGTCCGAGGTTGAGTCTGCTGCGCCCGATTCCATCGACGATTCCTCTGAGGCCGACGCTGAATCGGACGAGGAAGATTCCGAAGCAGACGCCGACGCCGATGAAGATCAGGCTGACGCCCTGGCCGCTGCAGCCGCCAAGGCCGAGGTCGATCCGGCTGAGGAATTCAAAGCGAAGCTGCGCCGCCAGGAGGGTGACTGGTACGTCATCCACTCCTACGCAGGTTACGAAAACCGCGTCAAGGCCAACCTTGAAACCCGCATCCAGACCTTGGACATGGAAGATTACATCTTCGAAATCCAGGTCCCGATGGAAGAGGTCGTTGAGATCAAGAACGCTCAGCGCAAGGTCATCAACCGCGTCCGCATTCCCGGCTACGTGCTGGTCCGCATGGACCTGACGGACGCCTCCTGGGGCGCCGTGCGCCACACCCCCGGCGTTACCGGCTTCGTGGGCAACGCCCACAACCCCGTGCCGCTGCGCCTGGATGAGGTCTTCTCCATGCTCGCCCCGGTCTTCGAAGAAGAGCAGGCCGAAAAGGGCAAGCCGGTCAAGCACGCCGCCGCTCCCGTGGACGTCGACTTCGAAGTCGGCGAGTCCGTCATCGTCAAGGAAGGTCCGTTCGAGACCCTCCCCGCCACGATCTCCGAGATCAAGATCGATTCCCAGACCCTTGTGGTGCTGGTCTCCATCTTCGAACGCGAGACCCCGGTCACCCTGGCATTCAACCAGGTCACCAAGATCTAGCAACACCCCACAGAATTCGCTCCGGGGCTGCCCGCTTAGCAGCCACGAAGCGGCCGGCCGCCTCGCCATGGCGGCCACCAACCTGAGGCACGCTCCTGTGTCCCAGGACGTAATTGAGAGAAGGACCTACATTGGCTCCCAAGAAGAAGGTCACCGGCCTCATCAAGCTGCAGATCCAGGCAGGTGCCGCTAATCCGGCCCCGCCGATCGGTCCTGCGCTTGGCCAGCACGGTGTCAACATCATGGAATTCTGCAAGGCGTACAACGCTGCGACGGAAGCCCAGCGCGGCAACGTTATTCCTGTTGAAATCACGGTCTACGAAGACCGCTCGTTCACGTTCATCACCAAGACCCCGCCGGCTGCAGAGCTCATCAAAAAGGCTGCAGGCGTCGCCAAGGGTTCGGCTACCCCGCACACCGTCAAGGTTGCCAAGCTGACCCAGGCTCAGGTCAACGAGATCGCCTCCACCAAGATGGAAGACCTCAACGCCACGAGCCTCGAAGGCGCAGCGAAGATCATCGCCGGCACCGCCCGCTCCATGGGTATCACCGTCGAAGGCTAATTGCCTCCACCGCTGACACGCCGGGTTCGGGATAACCGGTCACGACGTCGACCAGCACCGCCGGGCAACCGGCACCACCAAAACATTGAAATGTTGGACATTCGGTCCGGATAAACCGGCCGGAACATCCAACTGTGGCAGGGCCCAGCGCGGTCCGCAGACCACAACTGCACAAGGAGAATAAGCAGCATGGCAAAGCGCAGCAAAGCATATGAGGCAGCCGCCGCCAAGATCGACGCGGAGAAGTTCTACGCGCCGTTCGAGGCAGTGACGTTGGCCAAGGACACCAACCCGTCCAAGTTCGACGCCACCGTTGAGGTCGCTTTCCGCCTGGGTGTCGACCCGCGTAAGGCCGACCAGATGGTGCGCGGCACCGTCAACCTGCCGCACGGCACCGGTAAGGTTGCCCGCGTCCTGGTCTTCGCAACGGGCGACAAGGCAGAAGCAGCAATCGCTGCCGGCGCCGACTTCGTTGGTTCCGATGACCTGATCGAAAAGATCGCAGCCGGCTGGACCGACTTCGATGCCGCCGTCGCCACCCCTGACCTCATGGGCAAGGTTGGCCGCCTCGGTAAGGTCCTGGGTCCGCGTAACCTGATGCCGAACCCGAAGACCGGTACGGTTACCCCGGATGTCACCAAGGCTGTCAACGACATCAAGGGCGGCAAGATCGACTTCCGCGTCGACAAGCACTCGAACCTGCACTTCATCATCGGCAAGGTTTCGTTCGACGCCATCAAGCTGGCCGAAAACTACGCCGCAGCACTGGAAGAGGTCCTTCGCCTGAAGCCGTCCGCTTCCAAGGGCCGCTACATCCAGAAGGCTACCGTGGCCACCACGTTCGGCCCGGGCATCTCGGTTGACCCCAACGTCACCAAGGTCCTGACCGAGGTCTAATCCTCATCAGTTCCGCTTGAAAGACCGTCCCGCAGCCGCGGGGCGGTCTTTCTGCTTGTGCGGATCGTTGTTGCCGGGGTTTGGCGTGCGCGGCCAACTTCCCGACCGTTAGGCTGTCCCCGTGAATGCAGCGCCGTACGTCATCGAACCCCTGATCCTGCCTGCAACGATCCACTCGCCGGACGCGGGTGAATTCCGGGAGTTCGGTGAGCTCAGCGATGCCCTGGTGCTGGAAACGTGGGGCAACGCGGACCGGTTGTTGCCGCTGGAGGCCCGGCTTCAGTATTGGCGCGACACTCCCTACACCCAGGTACGGCTCTTCTTCGTGCGGGTGGACGGCCGCATGGTGGGTAGGTCCTGGATGCGCTTTGGGGTCCGGGAGAACGTCCGGACCGCACTCCTCCATGTGATTGTCCTGAGGAAGTTCCGTGGACACGGCATCGGCCGGGCGCTGTTGGCTCACGCTGAGCAGGTGGCGGCGTCTCGCGGCTGCACCACCCTGCAGACTTTCACGGAGCACCCGGCCGACTTCGACGCCGACGGGCCCGGTTTGCTGAAGCCCGCAACGGGAACCGGCGGTGTGCCGGCGGAAGCCGACGGGGTCCGCTTCGCGCTCCGTGCCAACTACAGGCTGGAACAGGTGGAGCGCTTCAGTGCCCTGCCGTTGCCACCGTCCGCAGACACGCTCGATGCCCTCGAAGCGGAAGCTGTGGAGAAGGCAGGGGAGCAGTATGAACTACTGCACTGGAGGGACCGTTGCCCGGAGGAGCTGGCCGAACAACTGGCTGTCCTGATGTCGCGCATGACGGACACCCCCGTCGGCGCCCTCAGCTATGACGCGGAATCGTGGGACGTGGCCCGGGTGCGGCACGTGGAGAAGACGTGGAAGCAGGCCGGCCTCGACTCGCTGGTGGCGTGTGCCGGGCACCGGGGAACAGGGGAGCTGGCAGCGTACTCCGTCCTTCAGGTCGCAGAAGGGAAACCCTGGCTGGCGAACCAGGACGATACCTTGGTGGCCAGCCACTACCGCGGACACCGTCTCGGCATGCTGGTCAAGCTCCTCAACATCCGCCGGCTCCTGACCGGCTACCCCGACGTGGAGCGCATCGTCACGTTCAACGCCGCGGAAAACGATCACATGCTGTCCATCAACGTGGCGCTGGGGTTCAAGTCCGCGGGATACGACGGCGAATGGCAGAAGACGCTATGAGCGGCCTGTCAATCACGGCCGTCGCCCGTCCCCAACCCGGTGACGAGGGAACGGCACGTGCCGCAGACCTGCGGGCCTGCCGTGCCCTTCGCGACGGACTCCACATGGCGAAGTGGGGAAACCTGGACCGGGCCTCCACCCTTCGGGAAGACCAGGAGTACTGGCGCGGCACCGAGTACGAGGAACGCCTGCAGTTCCTCGCGACCCTCGACGGCGTTCCGGCCGGCACTGCCTCGGTGCTGCTGCCGCTGCAGGAGAACACCGCGGCGGCGTGGATCGACGTGCTTGTGGCCGCCCCCTACCGGCGGCAGGGCATTGGCCGGCGGTTGCTGGAGGTTGCCGAGGATGCGGCCAGGTCGCGCGGACGAAGAGTGTTCGAAGGCTACTGCGAGGAGCCGGTCGCTGGGCAAGGGAAAGCCTGGCTGCAAGCCGGCCAGGAAGAGCTGCCGGCGAAATCCGGCAGCGGCGGAGTCCCGCTGAACCTTGCCTCGACCCGCTTCGCCCTGGCCTCCGGTTATGAACTGGAGCAGGTGGAACGGTCCAGCCGGTTGCTGCTGCCCGTGGAACCGGACGTGCTGGACTCGCTGGAGGCCGACGCTGTGGCGCACGCCGGCGGCTACCGGGTGCTGGGCTGGCGGGGCCGCTGTCCGGAGGCCCTGGTGGATGCCTATGCGGCCCTGAGGGGGAGAATGACCGCCGACGTACCGACCGCGGGCCTGGAGTCTGAGGAAGAGGAATGGGATGCGGCGAGGGTCCGTGCCGAGGAACAGGGCTGGGAGCGCAGCGGGGTGGAGGCGCTGGTGGCAGCGGTGCAGCACTCCGGGACGGGGGACCTGGCAGCCTTTACAGTGCTCAGCTGCCGTCCGGAGCGGCCGCAGGTGCTGATCCAGGAAGACACGCTGGTGGCGGGACCGCACCGCGGCCGCCGGCTGGGCATGCTGGCAAAGATCGCAAATATCCGGCGCGCCGGGGACGAATGCCCAGCGGCGGAGTCGGTCATTACGTGGAATGCCAGCGAAAACCGGCATATGCTGGCGATAAATATTTCGCTTGGATTCAAACCCTCCGGTTTTGAAGGCGAGTGGCAGAAACGACTGGAATGATGCCCTCTATGGCAGCAGACGTACGGATCGAACAACTCTGGATTCCCGATTCCCTCGACGGCCCGGACAGCGCCGACTTCCGTGCCGCCGTCGAAGTGAGCCGGAAGGTGCGGATGCAAACGTGGGGAACGGACGACCTCGCCTACACGCCCCTGGAAAAGTTCCTGGAACTTGCCGATCCCTACGAACGCCAGGTGATTCTGGTGGCCAGGGTCGACGGCGACATCGTGGGAACTGCGGACATCGCCCTGCCGCTGGCAGACGACCTGGACCTGGCGGAGTTCACGCTGGACATCCTTCCGGAGTTCCAGCATCAGGGTGTGGGGCGCCAGTTGCTGGAAGCGGCGGAACAGTTCGCCCGGGGCGAGGGCCGGACCATGATCCTGATCGACACCAACCATCCAGGTGTCTCGCTGAACAGCGAGGTCGACGAGCAGCTGGTTCCCGGCTCTGGCCTGGGCTTTGTCCCGATGGGAAGCCGCGAAGTGGAGTTCGCCCGCAAGACCGGCTACACCCTCCAGCACATCGAGCAGTTCAGCTCGTGCCTGCTGCCGCTGGACACAAAACTGGTGGCGGAGCTGGCGGACGAAGCCGAACAGGCCAATGCGGGACGCTACCGCCTGCATCACTGGACGGACAGATGCCCGGACCGGTGGCTCGACGCCGTCGCCATGCTGGAAAACCAGGCCGGGGAGGACACCGAACCGTCCTCACGGACGGAAGAAGAAATGGTGTTCGACGGCGCCATGATCAGGAAAGCTGAAGAGGCCACCATCGCGCAGGGCAGGCGAACGGTGGTCACCGCCGTCGAGCACATCGCCAGCGGGATGCTGGTGGGGCTGACCACCATCAGCGTGCTGTCGCAACGGCAGGACGTGGTGTTCCAGGACGACACCGTGGTGATGCAGGAGCACCGGGGCAACAAGCTGGGACTGCTGATCAAGGTGGCCAACATGGAACGCCTTTCCGAGCAGTTCCCTGACGCCCGGGTCATCTACACCTGGAACGCACCGGAAAACAGGTACCTGCTCAAGGTGAACCAGCAGTTGGGGTTCACGACGGCGGGTGTCACCGGGATCTGGCAAAAGGACCTTCCGGACTTCGGTCCGAGCAGCAGCGAATAGGGCCGATTTGGAGTACTGGCGGCGTTGCCCGTAAGCTTGAACTACCAAAGACCGTCGGTTGTTGGGAATCCACTCTTCTGGGCATCGCTCAATTCTGCAGTTGTGCGCGGGAGGACCAGTGGGTTTCCGGACGAAGGACCCTGAACATAGGGCGGCCAGCGCAGGTGAACGAAGTAAAGCTCCACAGTCATGGACCGTGTCGAGCCAAGCCCCGTGCATCTGCCCGGGGCGTTTTTAGTTTTAGCTCACCTGAGCGGGGACCCGGAACACCGGCACTATCCCCGGAAGGAGGGTTATGGCAACGCCAAACAAGGTTTCAGCAGTAGCTGAGATCACTACCGATTTCAAGGAATCGAACGCCGCTGTCCTGACCGAATACCGTGGGCTCACCGTTGCACAGCTCAAGCAGCTGCGTGTTTCTCTCGGCCAGGACACCAAGTTCGCGGTCGTCAAGAACACCCTGACCGCCATTGCAGCCAAGGAAGCTGGTGTCGAAGCATTCGACGGTCAGCTCGCCGGCCCCACTGCAATCGCGTTCATCAAGGGTGACGCAGTTGCAGCTGCCAAGAGCCTGACGGATTTTGCCAAGACCAACAAGCAGCTGGTTATCAAGACCGGTTACTTCGAGGGCAAGGCACTGAACGCCAGCGAAGTTGCTGCCCTGGCAGCACTCGAGTCCCGCGAGCTGCAGCTCGCCAAGGTTGCAGGTGTCCTCAAGGCTCCTGCTGCCGCTGCTGCACGCATCATCGACGCCCTGCGCCTCAAGCTTGAAGAAGAGAACGGTGCACCGGCAGCTGCCGAAGCGCCCGCCGCTGAAGAAGCCCCGGCCGCAGAAGCAGCAGAGACCGAAGCTCCGGCCGAAGCCGCAGCCACCGAAGAGAACTAACTCTCTTTCAAACCAGACTCGGTGTGAAGGCAACGGCCCAGGCCGCCAAGCACCACCTATAGGAAGGACGCCACACCATGGCGAAGCTCACCAACGAAGAGCTCATTGAAGCTTTCAAGGAACTGACCATCATCGAGCTCTCCGAGTTCGTCAAGCTCTTCGAAGAGACCTTCGAAGTTACCGCAGCTGCTGTTGCTGTTGCTGGCCCCGCTGCCGGTGCTGCTGAAGAAGCTGAAGAGAAGACCGACTTCGACGTCGTCCTCGAAGCTGCTGGCGACAAGAAGATCGCAGTGATCAAGGAAGTTCGCGCCATCACTTCCCTGGGCCTCAAGGAAGCCAAGGACCTGGTTGACAGCGCTCCCAAGGCTGTCCTCGAAGGTGCAACCAAGGAAGCTGCCGAAAAGGCAAAGGAGCAGCTCGAGGCTGCCGGCGCCACCGTTACCCTCAAGTAACACTTTCGAGCTCCGGAAAGCTTCCAGCTTTCCATCCTGCTCCGGGAAACCCCGTCCACTCCGGTGGGCGGGGTTTCCTGCATTCAAACCCAACTGACTGGCAGTTAACGTCGTGAAAAGCGTGTTTCGCGACGTTAACTGCCAGTCAGTTGGGTCTCGCGGCCACCTAGTTGGGATCCGAGATGTCGGCGACGACGGCGTCCAACGCCGTGGTCAGGGCATCGGCGTCCACAAAGGCGCTGTAACCGTGCTGCCCGGCCCCCATGGAGATCCGTCGCCCGGTGATAGCCACGTCCGCATAGACCGGCCACGGCGTGGTGCTACCCAGCGGGGTGATGGTGCCGCGCTCGTAGCCGGTGGCCTCCAGTGCGACGTCCGCCGGCGGCAACGAGAGCTTGTTGACCCCCAGCAGGCTGCGGAGCTTCGGCCAGGATATCTGCCGGTCGCCGGGCACCAGGGCGAACAGGAAACTGCCGTCCTTGTGCTTGACCACCAGGGACTTCACAATGTCCGACGGCTTGATGCTCAGGATCCGCGCAGCCTCCTCGAGGCTTTTCGCAGCGAGGCGCTCCACTATTTCGACGTCGAGCCCGCGCGCGGCGGCGTCGGCAAGGAAGCGCTCCCTGCCGACGTCGCCCGCCGGGTCTGCGTTGCCGGCCACAGCCGTCAGTCCCGGTACAGGAGGAGGGCTTCGCCCTGCCCGCCGCCGCCGCACAGGGAAACCGCAGCCTTTCCGGAGCCCCGGCGCTTGAGCTCGTGGGCGGCATGCCCGGCCAGCCGCGCACCGGATGCTCCGATCGGATGTCCCAGGGCGATGGCGCCGCCGTGGATGTTGCACTTCTCCAGCGGGTACTTGAGGTCCTTGAGCGATTGGACCGCAACCGAACCGAAGGCCTCGTTGATTTCAATGAAGTCCAGGTCCCCGGTGGTCCAGCCCGCACGGTCCAGTGCGTTCTTGATGGCGTTGGACGGCTGGGAGTGCAGCGAATTGTCCGGGCCGGCAACCTGCCCCGGCTTGCCCACCACTGCGAGGTAGTCCAGGCCGTTGTCCTCAGCGAACTTCCGGGTTGTCAGTACCAGGGCGGAGGCGCCGTCGGACAGGGGAGAGGAGTTGCCCGCTGTGATGGTGCCGTCGCTGACGAAGGCGGCCCGCAGGCCGGCCAGCGATTCGACTGACGTGTTCGGCCGCACCCCTTCGTCGGTGGAGACCACCACCGGATCGCCCTTCCGCTGCTTGATGCTAATCGGGGCGATCTCGTCGTCGAAAACTCCGTTTTTTGCGGCAAGGGCGGCACGCTGGTGCGACTGGGCTGCCACGTTGTCCTGCGAGGTCCGGTCGATGCCCAGGACCAGGTTCTTGCTTTCCGTGGAAAGGCCCATGGACTGCCCGTCGAAGGCATCGGTGAGTCCGTCATGGGCGGCCACGTCCAGCGCCTGGACAGTCCCGTACGTCCAGCCCTGACGGGAACCCGGCAGGATGTGCGGCGCCCGGGACATGGATTCCTGACCACCGGCGACGACGACGGCGGCATCACCGCTGCGGATCATGCGGGCGGCGTCGATCACGGCTGTGAGGCCGGAAAGGCACACTTTGTTGATAGTGACAGTGGGGACGTTCCAGCCGATGCCGGCGCCGATGGCGCTTTGCCGCGCCGGGTTCTGGCCGGCACCTGCCTGCAGCACTTGGCCCATGATGACCGCATCCACCTTGTCCGCGGCAACGCCGCTGGCAGCGAGGGCCGCCTTGATGGCATGCGCCCCGAGTTCCACTGCCGTGAAGCCGGCCAACTGGCCGTTGAGGCGGCCCTGCGGCGTGCGCGCCGCAGCAAGGATGACAACATCGTTGTTGTCTGGGGAGTTGCTCATGGTTATCTCTTCCGATCTGTGACGATGTAGGCCAAGGCTATCGTGAGCCGAATCACCTATCCATGCAAACGCACCTGGGGCAGGGTCCATTCCGCCGGTACATGGGGACTGCTGCCCATCCGGCCGACGTGCGGGACGCGAAACGTCTGCGTAGGGTGGACGGCGGCGACAACGCACAACGGCAGCAAGAAACAGGGAGCAGCACTTTGAAGAAAATCCTCGCGATGGCGGCTGTGGCAAGTTTGGCCGGGCTCACCGCCTGCAGCGTTTCCACTCCGGCGCCGGACGGCACCACGTCACCAGCGGCTCCTGCATCGTCGTCGCCCGCGTCGTCCCAGGCAACGCCGTCGCGGTCTTCCGTAGCCACGGCTGCGCCCCAGTCCGGCGGTGCCAAGGCGGCCTGCGAGCTGTTCAATTCGCTGTACGTTCAGTACCGGGCTGCCGCGAACGATCCCGAAGCCCATGAGGACGTTTACCGGGCGGCGCGCGATGCCAAAGACAACTACTCCGGGAACCTCAAGGGGCTGTTTACCAGCCTGGGCGCACTCGCCATCGATCATTCATCCGTTGCCGATACCGGTGGCCAGCCGGCCCAGGCATCCAAGGATGCCGTCCGTGACGCAGTCTTCGCGAACGCGGGTGCCTGCACGGCAGCGGGCGTTACGCTCACGCTGTAAGGGCCCCCGGCCGGCGTGGCGCGGGCCAATTAGGTGCCCCCGGCAACAGTGCTTGCAATAACCGGTGAAGTGGGGTAGACACGTACGCCGTTTTGCCGTATCGTAGATATTTGCGTCTTCCCTGTTTACCTTCAGCCTTCATATAGCGGTGGGCTTTGCCTAGCAGCTGATCTATCGACGTGCCGTCCGAGACGTGCAACATCATAGATCAGCCTGGGCCCCGGGTCATATAGCGGAACCGGACTGGTAGCGCTGCGGAGTCATTCTGCAGGGCTTTCAACGGGGGAGATCTGAAAACGCCTGAAGGTCTGTGGAAGGATCCCTCTTGGTCGCCTCGAGCACCTCTAATGTAAACAACGCTACCGCTATCAATGCCGACAGCACCGATGGTGCCACTCGCCGGCTCTCATTCGCAAAGATTCACGAACCCCTTGACGTTCCGAATCTGCTTGCCCTGCAAACGGACAGCTTCGACTGGCTGGTCGGAAACGAACGCTGGCAGGCACGCGTTGCGAAGGCCGTCGAAGAAGGCGACCTCAGTGTCGCCACTAGCTCCGGTCTGTCCGACATCTTCGAAGAGATCTCCCCGATCGAGGATTTCCAGGGCACCATGTCCCTGAGCTTCTCCGATCCGGAGTTCGCTGACCCCAAATACACCATGGCCGAGTGCAAGGACCGGGACGCCACGTACTCGGCTCCGCTGTACGTTAAAGCCGAATTCATGAACAACAACACGGGCGAAATCAAGCAGCAGACCGTGTTCATGGGTGACTTCCCGCTGATGACCGAGAAGGGCACCTTCGTCGTCAACGGCACCGAGCGTGTCGTTGTTTCGCAGCTTGTCCGTTCCCCGGGCGCCTACTTCGAGCGCACCGCTGACAAGACCAGCGACAAGGACATCTTCACTGCGAAGATCATCCCCTCCCGCGGTGCCTGGTTCGAGCTCGAGATCGACAAGCGCGACCAGGTCGGCGTCCGCCTTGACCGCAAGCGCAAGCAGTCCGTTACGGTGCTGCTGAAGGCCCTCGGCTGGACCGAAGGCCAGATCCTCGAAGAGTTCGGCCAGTACGACTCCATGCGCGCAACGCTGGAGAAGGACGCCACCGAAACCCGCGAAGACGCGTTGCTGGACATCTACCGGAAGCTGCGACCGGGCGAGCCGCCCACCGTCGAGGCTGCCCAGTCCCTGCTGGACAACCTGTACTTCAACTCCAAGCGCTACGATCTGGCCAAGGTCGGCCGTTACAAGATCAACCGCAAGCTTGGCATCGACCGCTCCCTTGGTGACAAGGAAGCTTCGGTCCTGCACGTTGAAGACATCGTTGCGATGATCAAGTTCCTGGTTGCACTGCACGCCGGCGAGAAGACCCTCACGGGCAAGCGCGACGGCCAGGACCACGAGCTGCGCGTCGAGATCGATGACATCGACCACTTCGGCAACCGCCGCATCCGCGCCGTCGGCGAGCTCATCGAGAACCAGGTCCGCACCGGCCTGTCCCGCATGGAGCGCGTCGTCCGCGAGCGTATGACCACGCAGGACGTCGAGGCCATCACGCCGCAGACGCTGATCAACATCCGCCCGGTGGTGGCAGCCATCAAGGAGTTCTTCGGAACCTCCCAGCTGTCCCAGTTCATGGACCAGAACAACCCGCTGTCGGGTCTGACCCACAAGCGCCGTCTGTCCGCGCTTGGCCCGGGTGGTCTGTCCCGTGACCGTGCAGGCATGGAAGTCCGAGACGTCCACCCGTCCCACTACGGACGTATGTGCCCCATCGAAACTCCTGAAGGCCCGAACATTGGCCTGATCGGTTCGCTGGCTTCCTACGGCCGCATCAACCCGTTCGGTTTCATCGAGACGCCTTACCGCCTCGTGTCAGAAGGCGTCGTTTCCGACGAGGTCCAGTACCTGACGGCCGACGACGAAGCAGAGGTCCTGATTGCACAGGCCAACGCTCCGCTGGACGAGAACAAGAAGTTCGCCGAAGAGACCGTCCTGGTCCGCGCCCGTGGTGGTGGAGGCGAGCCCGTGCTGGTTCCCGCCGCCGACGTCGAGTTCATGGACGTTTCCCCGCGCCAGATGGTGTCCGTGGCTACGGCCCTGATCCCGTTCCTCGAGCACGACGATGCTAACCGCGCACTCATGGGTGCCAACATGCAGCGCCAGGCCGTGCCGCTGGTCCGTTCCGAGGCGCCGTTCGTCGGTACCGGCATGGAGCGCGCCGCAGCAGTCGACGCCGGTGACGTTGTCATCGCGAAGAAGGCCGGTGTGGTCACCGAGGTGTCCGCTGAACTCGTCATCATGCTCAACGACGACGGCACGGAAACCAACTACCGCATCAACAAGTTCGCACGCTCCAACCAGGGCAACTGCTACAACCACCGTGTCCTGGTCAGCGAAGGCCAGCGCCTGGAGGTCGGCGGCATCATCGCTGACGGCCCGGCAACGGACCAGGGTGAACTCGCCCTCGGTAAGAACCTGCTCGTGGCATTCATGTCCTGGGAAGGCCACAACTTCGAGGACGCCATCATCCTCTCGCAGCGCATTGTTGCCGAGGACGTTCTTTCCTCCATCCACATCGAGGAGCACGAGATCGATGCCCGCGACACCAAGCTTGGTGCCGAGGAAATCACCCGTGACATCCCCAATGTGTCCGAGGAAGTGCTGGCAGGCCTGGACGAGCGCGGCATCATCCACATCGGTGCCGAGGTTGAAGCCGGCGACATCCTGGTCGGAAAGGTCACCCCGAAGGGTGAAACCGAACTGACCCCGGAAGAGCGCCTCCTGCGTGCCATCTTCGGTGAGAAGTCCCGCGAAGTGCGCGACACGTCCCTGAAGGTTCCGCACGGCGAGTCCGGCACCGTCATCGGCGTCCGCGTCTTCGACCGCGACAACGACGACGAGCTGCCCCCGGGCGTCAACCAGCTGGTCCGCGTTTACGTGGCCGCCAAGCGCAAGATCACCGACGGCGACAAGCTCGCCGGCCGTCACGGCAACAAGGGTGTTATCTCCAAGATCCTCCCGATCGAGGACATGCCCTTCCTTGCCGACGGCACCCCCGTTGATATCGTCCTGAACCCGCTGGGTGTCCCGGGCCGTATGAACGTCGGCCAGGTGCTGGAAACGCACCTTGGCTGGGTTGCCAAGACCGGTTGGAAGATCGAAGGCGAGCCCGAGTGGGTCAAGCAGCTGCCGAACCTGCCGCGCGAGAGTGGCCAGACCACTGTTGCAACGCCGGTCTTCGACGGTGCGCGTGAAGAGGAAATCACGGGCCTGCTCGACTCCACCAACGTGACCCGCGACGGTGACCGCCTGATCAACTCCTCGGGCAAGACCCGCCTGTTTGACGGCCGCTCCGGCGAGCCGTTCCCGGATCCGATCTCGGTCGGCTACATGTACATCCTGAAGCTCCACCACCTGGTGGACGACAAGATCCACGCACGCTCCACCGGCCCGTACTCCATGATCACGCAGCAGCCGCTGGGTGGTAAGGCACAGTTCGGTGGCCAGCGCTTCGGTGAAATGGAAGTGTGGGCGCTCGAAGCTTACGGCGCCGCCTACACGCTCCAGGAGCTCCTCACGATCAAGTCGGATGATATCCACGGTCGCGTGAAGGTCTACGAAGCAATCGTCAAGGGCGAGAACATCCCGGAGCCGGGCGTTCCTGAGTCCTTCAAGGTCTTGATCAAGGAAATGCAGTCGCTGTGCCTGAACGTGGAAGTGCTTTCCACGGACGGAACCACAATTGAAATGCGTGACTCTGATGACGCAGTCTTCACGGCTGCGGAAGAACTGGGCATCGATCTGTCTCGTGCAGAGCCCAGTTCCGTAGAAGAGGTCTAAGAGGGGGTTTACCGGGAAAAGCAGGCGGCCCCGCCGCGCTGACTTTTCCCGGTGAACCACCTCCCTCTTCCCGTAACCAAGACTTCAGAATTTAGAGAACAAGAGAGAACAGGGACCATATGTCCAGCGAATCCTCCTTCGGCCTCATGCAGATCGGCCTCGCCACCGCGGAAGACATCCGTGGCTGGTCTTACGGCGAGGTTAAGAAGCCGGAAACCATCAACTACCGCACGCTCAAGCCCGAGAAGGACGGCCTCTTCTGCGAGAAGATCTTCGGCCCTTCCCGCGACTGGGAATGCTACTGCGGCAAGTACAAGCGCGTGCGCTTCAAGGGCATCATCTGTGAGCGGTGTGGCGTTGAAGTCACTCGCGCCAAGGTCCGCCGTGAGCGCATGGGCCACATCGAACTGGCCGCGCCCGTAACGCACATCTGGTACTTCAAGGGTGTTCCGTCCCGCCTGGGCTACCTCCTTGACCTGGCACCGAAGGACCTCGAAAAGGTCATCTACTTCGCTGCCTACATGATCACGAGCGTCGACACCGAAAGCCGCCACGACGAACTGCCCAACCTGCAGGTTGAGCACGACATCGAGAAGAAGCAGCTCGTCGACAACCGCGACTCGGACATCGCCACGATCGCCCGCGACCTCGAGAACGAGCTTGCCCGTCTCGAAGGCGAAGGCGCCAAGGCTGCCGACAAGAAGAAGGCCCGCGACTCCGCTGACCGTCAGATGGCCAACGTGCGCAAGCGTGCCGACGCCGACATCGAGCGCCTCGAGCAGGTCTGGGACCGCTTCAAGAACCTGAAGGTCGCAGACCTCGAAGGCGACGAAGGCCTCTACCGCGAACTGCGTGACCGTTACGGCATGTACTTCGAAGGCTCCATGGGTGCCGAAGCCATCAAGAAGCGTCTTGAGAACTTCGACATGCAGGCCGAATCGGACCTCCTGCGCGACATAATTGCCAACGGCAAGGGCCAGCGCAAGACCCGCGCCCTGAAGCGCCTGAAGGTGGTCAACGCGTTCCTGACCACCAACAACAGCCCGCTCGGCATGGTGCTGGACGCCGTCCCGGTGATCCCGCCGGAACTGCGCCCGATGGTCCAGCTGGACGGTGGCCGCTTCGCGACCTCCGACCTCAACGACCTCTACCGCCGTGTGATCAACCGCAACAACCGCCTCAAGCGCCTGCTTGACCTCGGTGCTCCGGAGATCATCGTCAACAACGAGAAGCGCATGCTTCAGGAAGCTGTTGACAGCCTCTTCGACAACGGCCGCCGTGGCCGTCCGGTCACCGGACCGGGCAACCGTCCGCTGAAGTCCCTGAGCGACATGCTAAAGGGCAAGCAGGGCCGCTTCCGCCAGAACCTCCTCGGCAAGCGCGTTGACTACTCCGGCCGTTCGGTCATCGTTGTCGGCCCGCAGCTGAAGCTGCACCAGTGCGGCCTGCCCAAGCAGATGGCGCTGGAGCTCTTCAAGCCGTTCGTGATGAAGCGCCTGGTTGACCTCAACCACGCCCAGAACATCAAGTCGGCAAAGCGCATGGTCGAGCGCTACCGTCCGCAGGTCTGGGACGTTCTCGAAGAGATCATCACCGAGCACCCTGTGCTGCTGAACCGTGCACCTACCCTGCACCGCCTCGGCATCCAGGCCTTCGAGCCGCAGCTTGTTGAAGGTAAGGCAATCCAGCTGCACCCGCTGGTTTGTGGCGCCTTCAACGCTGACTTCGACGGCGACCAGATGGCAGTCCACCTGCCGCTGAGCCCCGAGGCCCAGGCTGAAGCACGCATCCTGATGCTGTCCTCGAACAACATCCTGAAGCCGTCCGACGGCCGCCCGGTGACCCTTCCTTCGCAGGATATGATCATCGGCCTCTACCACCTGACCACCAAGCGTGTCGGTTCAGCTGGCGAAGGCCGCATCTTCTCCTCCGTTTCGGAAGCCATCATGGCGTTCGACCTGCACGAGCTGCACCTGAACTCCCAGGTCAAGATCCGGCTCGAGGGCTTTGTCCCTTACGCCGGCTGGGAAGCTCCGGAAGGCTGGGAGCCGGGTCAGCCCGCGCTCGTCCAGACCTCCCTGGGTCAGGTCATCTTCAACCAGACCCTGCCTGAGGACTACCCCTGGGTTGAGGCTGTTGCCGACAAGGGCGAACTGTCCCGCATCGTCAACGACCTCGCCGAGCGCTACCCGAAGGTCGTCACCGCGGCAACGCTGGACAACCTGAAGGATGCCGGTTTCTACTGGGCCACCCGCTCGGGCGTCACCGTCGCCATCTCCGACATCGAGGTTCCGGTTGAAAAGCCGGTCATCCTTGCCGGTTACGAAGAGCGCGCTGCCAAGATCCAGGGCCAGTACGACAAGGGCCTGATCGACGACGACGAGCGTCGCCAGGAACTGATCGAGATCTGGAACAAGGCAACCAACGAGATCGCACAGGTCATGCGCGACAGCCTGTCGCCGATGAACACCATCAACCGCATGGTGTCCTCCGGTGCACGTGGTAACTGGATGCAGGTCCGCCAGATCGCGGGTATCCGTGGCCTGGTGGCCAACCCTAAGGGTGAAATCATCCCGCGTCCGATCAAGTCCTCCTACCGCGAGGGCCTGTCGGTGCTGGAATACTTCATCGCCACGCACGGTGCCCGTAAGGGTCTGGCTGACACCGCACTGCGTACCGCCAACTCGGGTTACCTGACCCGTCGTCTGGTGGACGTCTCGCAGGACGTCATCGTCCGTGAAGAGGACTGCGGCACCGAACGCGGCCTCGTCACTCCGATTGCCGTGGCTGACGCCAACGGCGAGCTGGTCCTGGACGAGAACGTCGAGAACAGCGCGTACGCCCGTACCCTGGCCGTGGATGTCGTTGACTCCAAGGGCAAGGTCCTGGCTGCCGGCGGCACCGACTGCGGCGACGTCGTCATCGCTGAACTGTTCGCAGCCGGCATCACCGAGGTCAAGGTCCGCTCCGTACTCACCTGTGAGTCCAGCGTCGGCACCTGCGCCCTGTGCTACGGCCGTTCGCTGGCCACCGGCAAGACCGTGGACATCGGTGAGGCAGTGGGCATCATCGCCGCGCAGTCCATTGGTGAGCCGGGTACCCAGCTGACCATGCGTACGTTCCACACCGGTGGTGCTGTTTCCGCCAGCGGCGGCGACGACATCACCCAGGGTCTGCCCCGTATCCAGGAACTGTTCGAAGCACGTACTCCGAAGGGTGTCGCACCGATTGCTGAAGCAGCCGGCCGCATCACCATCGAAGAGTCCGAGCGCCAGATGCGCCTGGTCATCACTCCGGATGACGGCAGCGAAGAGATCGCCTACCCGGTCCTGCGCCGCTCACGCCTCCTGATTGAAGACGGCCAGCACGTCACGGTGGGCCAGAAGCTCATCAACGGACCGGTTGACCCCAAGCAGGTTCTGCGCATCATGGGTCCCCGTGCTGCACAGAAGTTCCTGGTGGACGAAGTCCAGGGCGTGTACCGCAGCCAGGGCATCGGCATCCACGACAAGCACGTCGAGGTTATCGTTCGCCAGATGCTGCGCCGTGTCACGGTCATCGAGTCCGGCGAGTCCGACCTGCTCCCCGGTGAGCTGGCGGAACGCAGCCGCTTCGAAGACGCCAACCGCCGCGTTGTGTCCGAGGGCAAGACTCCGGCTTCCGGACGTCCTGAGCTCATGGGTATCACCAAGGCGTCCCTGGCCACCGAGTCCTGGCTGTCCGCAGCTTCCTTCCAGGAGACCACCCGCGTCCTGACGCAGGCGGCCATGGAAGGCAAGAGCGATCCGCTGCTCGGCCTCAAGGAAAACGTCATCATCGGTAAGCTCATCCCCGCCGGCACGGGTCTCCCGCGCTACACGGAGGTCACGGTGGAGCCGACTGAAGAAGCGAAGGCAAACCTGTTCACAGGTCCCAGCGCATTCAGCGATTTCTCCTACGACACCCTGGGCGGCGACGGAGCTCCTGAGTTCCACGCCATCCCGCTGGATGACTACGACCTCGGCAGCGACTTCCGCTAACCGCTAGTTCGGCGTCGGGCCCCGTCACCACTCTGCTGTCACCAGCGGAGCGGGGGCGGGGCCTTTCCGTTGCCGGAGAGGCACTCTGCGGGTCGGATTCCGCGCCGATTAAGGCTTCGTTCCCGTCCATGTTAGACTGGGTACCAATTGTTATTGTGGCAGTGGATGAGTGCGCCGGCTCAGCTGAAAAGCTAAGCCAGAGCGACGTTTCCGGTTTGCAGGGTTCTTGTGCAACGTATGCCACATTTTTGCATGCCTAGGGACTGATTGCGACGCAAGTCCAGGTCCCGGTGTGCGATCCGACTATTAAGGCTTCGCCTCAGCTGCTCTGGAGATTCTTCAAAGCTCGGGCGGCGGGGCAAAGCAAAAGGAGAGCGGCTGTCAGCGGCCGCTCCGGATAAAACGGAGAACACGAGAGTGCCTACGATTAACCAGTTGGTCCGAAAGGGCCGCACGCCTAAGGTCTCAAAGACCAAGGCTCCCGCGCTTAAGGGCAGCCCGATGCGCCGCGGTGTTTGCACCCGCGTCTACACCACCACCCCGAAGAAGCCGAACTCGGCTCTGCGTAAGGTTGCACGTGTGCGCCTTAACGGTGGCGTTGAAGTTACTGCTTACATCCCCGGTGTAGGCCACAACCTCCAGGAGCACTCCATTGTGCTCGTCCGTGGTGGTCGTGTGAAGGACCTTCCGGGTGTCCGCTACAAGATCGTCCGTGGCGCCCTCGATACCCAGGGTGTGAAGAACCGTAAGCAGGCCCGCAGCCGCTACGGCGCAAAGATGGAGAAGAAGTAATATGCCTCGCAAGGGTCCGGCCCCCAAGCGGCCGCTAGTACTAGATCCCGTTTACGGCTCCCCGCTGGTCACCCAGCTGATCAACAAGGTGCTGGTAGACGGCAAGAAGTCCACCGCTGAGCGCATCGTTTATGGTGCCCTCGAAGGCGCCCGCGCCAAGTCCGGCGGCGACCCCGTAGCAGCTCTCAAGAAGGCCATGGACAACGTCAAGCCTTCCCTCGAGGTCCGCTCACGCCGCGTCGGTGGCGCAACCTACCAGGTTCCGGTTGAGGTCAAGCCGGGCCGGTCCACCGCCCTCGCGCTGCGTTGGCTGGTCGGCTACTCCAAGGCCCGCCGCGAAAAGACGATGACCGAACGCCTCCAGAACGAAATCCTGGATGCCTCGAACGGTCTCGGTGCCGCTGTGAAGCGTCGCGAAGACACCCACAAGATGGCCGAGTCCAACAAGGCCTTCGCACACTACCGCTGGTAATACTTCCCGGACGCCGCCGGCTCAGACGAGCCGGCGGCGAACGTGTAGTCCATCCGAAAGGGAGACACCGTGGCACAGGACGTGCTTACCGACCTTAGTAAGGTCCGCAATATCGGCATCATGGCCCACATTGATGCCGGCAAGACCACCACCACCGAGCGCATTCTGTTCTACACAGGTGTGAACCACAAGATCGGCGAAACGCACGACGGCGCTTCGACCACCGACTGGATGGAACAGGAAAAGGAACGCGGCATCACCATCACGTCTGCCGCCGTGACCTGCTTCTGGGAAAACAACCAGATCAACATCATCGACACCCCCGGCCACGTGGACTTCACGGTTGAGGTTGAGCGCTCCCTGCGTGTCCTCGACGGTGCCGTTGCCGTGTTCGATGGCAAGGAAGGCGTGGAGCCGCAGTCCGAGACTGTTTGGCGCCAGGCTGACAAGTACAACGTCCCGCGTATCTGCTTCGTCAACAAGATGGACAAGCTGGGCGCTGACTTCTACTTCACCGTAGACACCATCATCAGCCGCCTCGGTGCCAAGCCGCTCGTAATGCAGCTGCCGATCGGTGCCGAGAACGACTTCATCGGCGTCGTCGACCTGCTCTACATGCGTGCCCTGGTCTGGCCCGGCGACTCCAAGGGTGACGTCACCATGGGCGCCAAGTACGAGATCCGCGAGATCCCGGAAGACCTCAAGGAAAAGGCCGAAGAGTACCGCGCAACGCTCGTTGAGACTGTTGCAGAGGCCTCCGAGGAACTCATGGAGAAGTACCTCGAAGGTGAAGAAATCACCATCGATGAACTCAAGGCCGGCATCCGCAAGATGACGATCAACTCCGAGCTCTACCCGGTCTTCTGTGGTTCCGCGTTCAAGAACCGTGGCGTTCAGCCGATGCTCGATGCTGTTGTCGACTACCTGCCGAACCCGCTGGACGTCCCCCCGATGATCGGTCACGATCCTCGCGACGAAGAGAAGGAACTGACACGCAAGCCTTCCTCGGAAGAGCCGTTTTCGGCGCTTGCGTTCAAGATTGCTGCGCACCCGTTCTTCGGCCAGCTCACCTTCATCCGCGTGTACTCCGGTCACGTGGAAGCAGGCGCACAGGTGGTCAACTCCACCAAGGGCAAGAAGGAGCGCATCGGCAAGCTGTTCCAGATGCACGCCAACAAGGAAATGCCCGTTGAGGGCGCTACCGCCGGCCACATCTACGCAGCCATCGGTCTGAAGGACACCACCACGGGTGACACCCTGTGCGACTCCGCCAACCAGATCGTCCTCGAGTCCATGAGCTTCCCGGAGCCCGTGATCTCGGTTGCCATCGAACCGAACACCAAGGGTGACCAGGAGAAGCTCTCCACGGCCATCCAGAAGCTCTCCGCTGAGGACCCGACCTTCCAGGTCTCCCTCAACGAAGACACCGGTCAGACCATCATCGCCGGCATGGGCGAGCTTCACCTGGACATCCTGGTGGACCGCATGCGCCGCGAATTCAAGGTCGAGGCAAACGTTGGCAAGCCGCAGGTTGCTTACCGCGAAACCATCAAGCGTGCTGTAGAGCGTCACGACTACACGCACAAGAAGCAGACCGGTGGTTCGGGCCAGTTCGCAAAGATCCAGATCGCGATCGAGCCGCTGGACACGTCCGAAGGCGAGATGTACGAGTTCGAGAACAAGGTCACTGGTGGCCGCGTTCCCCGCGAGTACATCCCCTCGGTCGACGCTGGTATCCAGGATGCGCTGAACGACGGCGTCCTGGCCGGCTACCCGGTTGTCGGCATCAAGGCCACGCTGATTGACGGCGCGTACCACGATGTTGACTCCTCGGAAATGGCGTTCAAGATCGCCGGCCGTATGGCTTTCAAGGAAGCTGCACGCAAGGCGAACCCTGTTCTGCTTGAACCGCTGATGGATGTTGAGGTCCGCACCCCTGAGGAATACATGGGTGAAGTTATCGGTGACCTCAACTCCCGCCGTGGCCAGATGCAGTCCATGGAAGATGCCCAGGGCGTCAAGGTTATCCGCGCGCACGTTCCGCTGTCCGGCATGTTCGGCTACATCGGCGACCTGCGTTCGAAGACCCAGGGCCGCGCTGTGTACTCCATGACGTTCAACAGCTACGCCGAGGTCCCGAAGGCTGTCGCCGACGAGATCATCCAGAAGACCCGCGGCGAGTAGTCCACCGGACTTTCAAAGCGACAAACTCGGGTGCGTTTCCACTATCGGAAACTAGCCCGGTGCAGGTGGCCGGTTCCCGGCCGGACACAGTCCGGTCAAACCGGATTCCGGCCATCTGCACGAACAGGCTCGAGGGACTAGTATTAGTTCCTGAATCTGCAATTTCACCAATCCAAAGCCCCCCAAGTAGACTTACTGGAGTTTCGGCCGCGACAAGCGCAGCCGAAGGGTAAGTCATTTGAAAACGTTCTAGGAGGAACCTGTGGCAAAGGCAAAGTTCGAGCGGACTAAGCCGCACGTTAACATCGGTACCATTGGTCACGTTGACCACGGTAAGACGACGTTGACGGCCGCCATTTCCAAGGTGCTGTACGACAAGTACCCGACTCTCAACGAGAAGCGTGACTTCGCGTCGATTGACTCTGCTCCCGAAGAGCGTCAGCGCGGCATTACCATCAACATCTCCCACGTTGAGTACCAGACCGAGAAGCGCCACTACGCACACGTAGACGCTCCGGGTCACGCTGACTACATCAAGAACATGATCACCGGCGCTGCTCAGATGGACGGTGCAATCCTCGTGGTTGCCGCCACTGACGGCCCGATGGCTCAGACCCGCGAGCACGTCCTGCTCGCCCGCCAGGTTGGTGTTCCCTACCTGCTGGTCGCCCTGAACAAGGCTGACATGGTCGACGACGAAGAACTCCTCGACCTCGTCGAAATGGAAGTTCGTGAGCTCCTGAGCTCGCAGGGCTTCGACGGCGACGAAGCACCGGTCGTTCGCGTTTCGGGCCTGAAGGCACTGGAAGGCGACCCCGAGTGGGTCAAGTCCGTTGAGGAACTCATGGAGGCCGTGGACAACTCTGTTCCGGACCCCGTACGTGACCGCGACAAGCCGTTCCTGATGCCGATCGAAGATGTCTTCACGATCACCGGCCGTGGCACCGTTGTTACGGGCCGCGCCGAGCGTGGAACCCTCGCGATCAACTCTGAGGTCGAGATCGTCGGCATCCGTCCGGTCCAGAAGACCACGGTTACCGGTATCGAGATGTTCCACAAGCAGCTCGACGAAGCATGGGCCGGCGAGAACTGTGGCCTCCTGCTCCGCGGTCTGAAGCGTGATGACGTAGAGCGTGGCCAGGTTGTCGTCAAGCCGGGTTCCATCACCCCGCACACCGACTTCGAGGCTAACGTCTACATCCTCTCCAAGGACGAAGGCGGACGTCACAACCCGTTCTACTCCAACTACCGCCCGCAGTTCTACTTCCGTACCACGGACGTAACCGGCGTTATCACCCTGCCGGAAGGCACGGAAATGGTTATGCCTGGCGACAACACTGAGATGACCGTTGCGCTCATCCAGCCCATCGCTATGGAAGAGGGCCTCGGCTTCGCAATCCGCGAAGGCGGCCGCACCGTTGGTTCGGGACGCGTTACCAAGATCATCAAGTAGTCCTACTTTTTGATCAGGGATCAGTACGCCGTCTGACGGCCTGCTGAGACTTATCAACAGCCCCGCTGCGTGTCTACGCAGCGGGGCTGTTTTTTGCTACGGTTATTCCAGTCGCTGGATTAATTGATTGTTCTTGATGGGCGGCGTTCACACCGAAAGGAATACCTCCATGTGGTCTGCCCTCATGACGATCCTGGCCATTGTTGCTGTCGTAATGCTGTTCGCATCCCGGAGTGCCAACCGCCAGCTGCGGGCGGCCAATGGCGAGGCCTACCGAACCGGGTTCTTGGCCGGACACGTCCAGGGATGGAACGATGCTGCAATTGCGGCAGCGGCTCCGCCGCTCCGCAACACTGGTTTCCACGCGCCGCCGGCGGGAGCCCCTGCGTCCGAAAGGTTCGACCATGCTGCGGCAGGGACGGCGGGTCCCGTCCCCGCGGGAGCGGACCCGGCGGACAGCGCTCCAACCGCACCGGCCGCACCGGCAGCACCGACGTACCGAACCGCCGAATCTCCCGCCGAAGTGCAGGCGCGCAAAGAGAAGCGTGAACGGCAGAACATCAACGTCACCCTTTACGTGGCGAGCCTGTTGCTGGTGGCAGCAGGGGCCCTCTTCGTGGGGACCAGCCTGCCGGCCGTGCAGCGATTCGCCGGCGTTTGCCTCATCACGGTCCTCTTCTATGGCGCAGGGCTCGTCCTTCACGTCAAAGCTCCGCGGCTTCGGCCCGCTGCCACTGCGTTCGCCGGGACCGGCCTCGCACTGGTTCCAGTCACCGGGCTCGCCATGTACGGCTTTGCCGTGCAGGATGCAGGCCTGGCCTGGCTCCTGACATCCGTCGTTGGAACGGTGGCATATGTGGTGGCCGCCGTTCGCCTCGAAAGCCGGGTGCTGGTCTACCTTTCCCTGACTTTCGTAGTCTCAACGGCATGGTCCGGGGTGTCGGTGCTGGGGGCTCCACTCGTTTGGTACTTCGCGGCCATGATCGGGCTCGCGGCCGCGGCGACAGCGGCCAGGCTGGTGAAGCCGCGTTGGATGCCCCCATTGTTCTTGCGGCCCATCATGCTTCTGGACCCTTTCGTGGTCCCGGCGATAGCCCTGGCGGCGGCGGCCGTTCCGTTGGGCCTGGGCCGAGGTGAGTTTGCCCTGATCATGGCCCTCTGCGGAACATACTTTGCGTTGTCGGCCGCGGTGCCGGCCGCGGGCGCACGCCTCCTGAAGACCTACGGTGCGCGGCTCACACTAACGCTCGCGGCATCCGCTTGTGCCTGGCAACTGACCGGACAAGCCACCTGGGCGCTTCTTGTTGCCGGGTCGCTGCTGGCCGTACAGTCTGCAGCCGTTGCCGCTGCGGCGCCGATCCTGCGGCGGTGGTCTCCGGCGCGGAGCGGAAAACAGCACTGGATAACGGACTCCATTCTCTGCTTCGGCGCGCAGCTGATGCTGGTTTTCTGTTTGCTCCTGCCCGCTTCCGGCACCGGCGATGAACTGCTGTTGTGGGCTGTCTGTGCCGGCTTGGCGTCGGGGATGTTCATTGCCGTGAAGGTCCACGGTGCCGCTGAATGGGCACCTCCGGCTGCGCTGGCAACGGGCATCGTCGCGGGGGTGCAACTGGGTCCTTGGCCGGTCGTCACCATGCTGGCAGGCGCAACAGTTTTCTGGGTGGTGAGGGCTGTGACAGCTGGTCCCCAAGTGCGCCCTTACCATGTCCTTGCGTCGCGGGTTTCCGGCACCCTTGCCGTCCCGGCCCTGACTGCCGCGATGATGGAGGGCAGGCCGGAGGCGCTGACGGCGGTGATCTTCTCCCTGTGGCTTGCCCTGGTAGTCCAGCAGCTGGTGTCGGCGGTGGCGGAGCGGTCCGGTGCGGTGACGCTGATGCCCATCCTGACCCTGGCCGGGTTCAGCGCCGCGGGTACGGCGTGCCTGCCCGCCCTGACCGTCACGGACTCCTCGGCAGGGAGCCTGTTTGCGGCCACAGCCCTGGCCGGCCAGCTCATGGCTGCACTGGCCGTGGGCGTGTTCCTGTTTCCGAAACCCGCTGAGGGGTCCTGGCGACCAACGATGGTTGAGGTGCTGCCGCTGTCAGTCGCGGCGGCAGCCGTCTTGATTGCCTACGCCGGGGTGTCGGAGGATCTGGCCAACGGCATGCTGACGCTGGTGGTTCTTTATTTGGGAACGCTGGGTTTCCGGTGCGTGGCCGCCAGCCGGCGATGGACCTACTGGTGGATGGCACGCGGCGCGGCCACCGTGCTCGGGGTGTCGTCCTATGCGCGGCTCCAGGAAGCGTCCGGGCCTTGGGTGGTCGCCGGCGAAGAAGTTTCGCTTGCAACACTGCTCATCGTGGTCCTGGGGGCGCAGCTCGTCTTTCCGCTGGCCGCTGAGGTGCGCCACCGCGCCCCCGACGCCGTGGTCGCCGACGTCGCCCTGGTCTTAGCGCTGCAGACCGCCATCCTGGCGCTGGCGGTGATCCTGCCGGCAGGTTCGGGTGAGGAGGAGGACTGGCAACGAACGGTAGCCGTCACAGTGATGGCGCTCAGTGCCGCGGCATCCGGGTACGTCTTTCGGGACCTTGCCGCAGCTGCATATTTTGCGCCATCCATGCTGGCAGTCCTGCTCGTATTCAGCGGCGGGCGCCTCTCCGACGTCGAACTCCTGCTCGCAATCTTCGCCGTCTTCTGCGCTGTCATGGTTGTTTCGGCGCAGCCGCGGCACGCGAAGGGAGCGTATTTCGCCTCTGCCCGCGTTTTGACGGCGGCGCTGGCGCTGGTCTTCAGCTATGACGCTACTGCTTCCCCAACGGCAGTGTCGCTGACTTTCGCCGGCGTGCTGGCCGTCCAGCACGTCATCCGGTGGTTCATGCGCCACCGGCTGGAGCAGATTCCCTTCCAGGACGCTGCCGTGTGGCTGACCCTTGCGGCGCAGGCGGTACTGCCGGTGCTCTATGTGATTCAGGGCGGCGGGGTGTCCGCTGTCCGCGCTCCCGAGGGAGGCCGGGGCGTTGTCCTGGTCGAATTGCTGTTGCTGCTTCTTGGTGCAATTGCTGCCCACCGGCTGTTCGCGGCACGGGGCGCGCTCTATTTTTGCGTCTACGGGGGAGTATTCGGAGTCGTCGCAGCCGGACCGGCGCTGCAGTTCGGCGGCGGCACCTTCCTCGAAGTGCCACTTCTCAGCAGGGATGGCGTTCCCCTGACCCTCCTGGCTGCGTCCCTCGCCTTCAATGCCGCCGGAATCGGCCGACGACGGCGCCACCACGGCCCGCCGGTGGTCACCGTTGACCGGTGGTTCTGGCTGTCCGGGGCCGCCGTTCCGGCCGCCACCGCCATGCTTTTCGCCGGCGAGGCCGCCGACTGGATCACGAGCGCCGCACTCCTGGTACTGGCGGTCACCGGGTTTGCAGCATCGCACGTGGAACGCCTGCCGCTGCTCTATCCGCCGGCCGCAGCACTCGTCGTGGGGGGAAGCACGCTCCTTGCGGCCACCCTGTTCCGCGGCGTCCCGGGCGCGTGGGGTGCCTACCTGCCGTGGCTGGCCGGCTGCGGCGTGGCCGGGCTGCTTCTCTATGGGGCCTCGTTCGCACGGAATGCCCAGGACAGGGTGAGGCGGCAGACCCTGCTCTGCGCCGGTGCGCTTGGGGTGGCGGCGGCTGCCCTGGCCGGCGTGGTGCGGGACGTGACTTCCCTGACAGGTGCCCTGCTGGTGGCAGCGACTGTGACGATTGTCGTGCGGGAAGTTCCTGTCCGGATGCGGAGGGTGGCTGCGGAAACCGGTGCCTTCGCGGTGACGGTAGCCGTGCAGCGCGCAGTGCTGGTCACGGGCGGGAACCTTCCGGACCCGTTCTGGGCGGTTCAGTGGTACGTGCTCCTGGCGTCCGGGCTGGCTGCCCTGCGCTACGCTGCCGGATCCACGACGGCGGGCCGCGCGCTTTTGGGTTCGGGCGCCGCTCTGCTTGGGTTGAGCGGCTTGGGGATCCTCTTTGGCGGATCCGGCGGCCAGCAGCTCTGGGTCCTGGCCCTGCACGCCGCCCTGCTGCTGTCCGGGCTGCTCCTTGCGGAACGGATGTTTGTCTGGTGGGGGGCGGGCGGCGTGGCCCTGTGCCTGATGTGGGCGCTTCGGTCCTACACGTTCGCGCTGCTGGCGCTGATAGCCGTGGGTCTCATCGCTTTCGCCCTCTGGAAACTGGCGCGCTCCAAGCCGGAGGTGCGGCCTGGCGAAGCACGGCTGCCGGAGCGGCAGCCGGCCCCGGAAGGGCGGCAGGATCCTTCGCTATGAACCCTTGGTAAGGTTGCTGACAACGAAAGGACAGCATCATGGAATGGTTAATTTTCCTACTGGTTGCCGCTGCGGTGGTCGCTGGCGTTTTGTGGGCCAAGAAGCACTTCCGCCAGGAAATCGACCGGGCCAAGCGCATCAACAGGGCAAACAAGCGGCAGTAGGTCCGCGCCTAGGCCTTCCGCGCCTTGCTGAGTGCCTGGAACCAGTAGAAGGACTCCTTGGGAGTGCGCTCCAGCGTGTCGAAGTCAACGTGGATCAGTCCGAACCGCTGCGAATACCCCGCGGCCCACTCGAAATTGTCCAAGAGCGTCCACACGTAGTAGCCCAGCAACTTCACGTCCTCGGCGAGACCGCCAGGGGCCGTGGCGGCAAGCGCATGGCCCAGGTGGCTGGCCAGATAGTCGATTCTGTTCGTGTCAACAATCGGACCGGACACGTGCTCCGGCTCCGGGAAGCTCGCCCCGCTCTCAGTGATGTACAGCGGGGGCAGGGCCTCGCCGTAGCGGTCCTTCATTTCGCGAAGGAGGATGCCGAGGTGCTCAGGGGCCACAGGCCAGCCGAAGCCGGTGGTCGCGTACTCCGGGTAGCCCACTTCGTGGAACGGCAACCGGGCCAGCGCGGCAGAATTGTTCGCCGGTATGCTGACCGGGCCACGGCCGAGGGCCACTTTCACGGGGTAGTAGTAATTGAGCCCGTAGAAGTCCAGGGGCTGGTGGATGGTCCGGAGGTCGGCGTCGGAAATCCTGCCCATCGAGCGGAACCACGGACGGACCGCCAGCGGCAGCTTCGGGTACCGGCCCAGCAGAACGGGGTCCGCGTAGACGCGGTTCATCAAAATGTCGAAAATCCTCGCCACCATCCTGTCGCCACGCTTGCCGGTTGCCGGCCGGACAGGGGAGTGGAGGTTAGTGACGCCGACGGCCCCGGTGACGCCTGCGCCCCGCAGGGCCTGGACCGCGAGGCCGTGCCCAAGCAGCTGATGGTGAATTGACGGCAGGGCGTTGAAAAGAAGATCGTGGCCAGGGGCATGGACCCCCAGGGCGTAGCCGTTGAGCGTTACCGAAACCGGTTCGTTCAGGGTGACCCACTGCGCCACGCGGTCCCCGAACCGCTCGCCGGCTGCCGCGCTGTATTCGGCGAACCGTTCCGCGGTGGACCGGTTCATCCAGCCGCCGCCGTGTTCGAGCGGCAGGGGAGTGTCCCAGTGGTACAGCGTGGCCATCGGTGAGATGCCGGCGTCGAGCAACTGGTCGATCAGCCGGTCGTAGAAGTCCAGGCCCTGGCTGTTGAACGAGCCGCGGCCTTCCGGCTGGATGCGGGGCCAGGAAATGGAGAACCGGTAAGAGTCCACGCCCAGCTCGCGCATGAGGGCCACGTCCTCGCCGGACCGGTTGTAGTGGTCGCAGGCGACGGCCGGGGAGTGGCCGTCCATGATGCTGCCGGGTTTCTCGGCGAAGGCGTCCCAGCCCGAAGGGCCGCGCCCGTCAGCCTTGAGGGATCCCTCGATCTGGAACGCGGCCGCCGCCACGCCCAGGACGAATTCCGGATCCAGGCGTTCGGCCAGGCTCTGCAGCGCCGCAGAGTTTTGCACAGTCATGCCCCTATCATCCAATTGACGGTTGCTGAAGGCAATGACCAGTCATCGGGGGACGATGGCGGCCGTCGCTGGCCTGATTCGCTTCTGTGCGCAAAATCCGGCATACTAGATGAGTTGTTCAAGCGCTCCTTCGCGTCCCGATCCGGATAATGCCGGGTGTCAGGGTCCAAGTAGGAGACCAAACATAACCCACTCCCCATGGAACTGCGGACGAGTACGCGCGAACAGCGCGACACGCCCGACCGCGGGGGTCGGTTGCGCCGGCAGGTTGAGGAACCCGGATTCTTCCGGATTCAGCTTGTGCGGCGGGTGGTAGTTACGACTTCAAATGCTTCGGCAGCCATACAACACGTAAGTGAACAGGGCAGCCCCAATCAGGGGAAGCACAGACTGAAAGAGAGTCAGGCGACATGGCGGGACAAAAAATCCGCATCCGGCTGAAGTCATACGACCACGAGGTCATTGACGTTTCAGCCCGGAAGATCGTTGAGACGGTCACGCGCGCAGGCGCAACGGTAGTTGGCCCCGTGCCGCTTCCGACGGAGAAGAACGTGTACTGCGTTATCCGCTCTCCGCACAAGTACAAGGACAGCCGCGAGCACTTTGAAATGCGCACGCACAAGCGTCTGATCGACATCATCGACCCCACGCCGAAGGCTGTTGACTCGCTTATGCGTCTCGACCTGCCGGCCGACGTGAACATCGAAATCAAGCTGTAGGGAGGTGCTGAGAGACTATGACCGCAACCCGTAACGTAAAGGGCCTGCTGGGCACGAAGCTCGGCATGACCCAGGTCTGGGACGAGAACAACAAGCTCATCCCCGTCACTGTTGTCCAGGCTGACTCAAACGTCATCACCCAGCTGCGCAATGCAGACGTTGATGGCTACGTCGCCGTTCAGATCGGCTACGGCCAGATCGATCCCCGCAAGGTCACCAAGCCGCTGGCTGGTCACTTTGAAAAGGCAGGCGTCACGCCTCGCCGCCACGTCGTCGAACTCCGTACCGCAGATGCTGCTGAGTACGAACTGGGCCAGGAGCTCTCTGTTGAGGTCTTCGAAGCCGGACAGAAGATCGACGTCGTTGGCACCACCAAGGGTAAGGGCTTCGCCGGTGTTATGAAGCGTCACGGCTTCCACGGCGTAGGTGCTTCCCACGGTGCACACAAGAACCACCGTAAGCCCGGTTCAATCGGTGGCGCATCCACCCCGAGCCGCGTCTTCAAGGGCATGAAAATGGCCGGCCGCATGGGCGCCGTTCGTCACACCACGCTGAACCTCACGGTTCACGCAGTTGACGTCGAGAAGTCGCTGCTCCTCATCAAGGGCGCCGTTCCCGGTGCCCGCGGCCAGGTCGTACTCGTACGCACCGCCGTGAAGGGAGCCTAGTTCAATGACTAGCACTGTCAAGGTTGACCTGCCTGCAGAGATCTTCGACGTACAGACCAACGTGCCGCTGCTGCACCAGGTCGTCGTTGCCCAGCTCGCTGCTGCTCGCCAGGGTACCCACAAGACCAAGACCCGCGCTGAAGTTTCCGGTGCAGGCCGCAAGCCGTTCAAGCAGAAGGGCACCGGCCGCGCCCGTCAGGGTTCAATCCGTGCTCCTCACATGACCGGTGGTGGCGTTGTCCACGGCCCGACCCCGCGTGACTACAGCCAGCGGACCCCCAAGAAGATGATTGCTGCTGCACTGCGCGGCGCATTGTCTGACCGCGCCCGTAACGGCCGCATCCACGTTGTTGCTGAACTGGTAGCCGGCACCAAGCCGTCCGCCAAGGAAGCACTGGCAACGCTGCGCGGCGTGTCCGAGCGCAAGAACCTGCTCGTTGTCATCGAGCGCGCCAACGACGTTGCTGCACTGTCCGTGCGCAACCTCGCAGATGTTCACGTTCTGTACGCAGACCAGCTGAACACCTACGACGTGCTCGTCTCTGACGACGTAGTCTTCACCAAGGCTGCCTACGAGGCATTCGTTGCCGCCAAGGCAAAGAACGAGGAGGATGCCAAGTGAGTGCAGCCACCATCAAGGACCCGCGCGACGTCGTGCTTGCACCCGTCGTATCGGAAAAGAGCTACGGCCTGATCGATGAGGGAAAGTACACCTTCCTGGTGGACCCCCGCTCGAACAAGACCGAGATCAAGCTGGCCGTGGAGAAGATTTTCTCCGTCAAGGTCGACTCGATCAACACCATCAACCGTGCCGGTAAGCGCAAGCGCACCAAATTCGGCTGGGGAACCCGCAAGAACACCAAGCGTGCGATTGTGACCCTCAAAGAAGGCACGATCGACATCTTCGGCGGTCCGCTCGCGTAGCGGAGACCACTTTAACGAGGAAATGAATTATGGGAATCCGTAAATATAAGCCGACTACCCCGGGCCGTCGCGGCTCGAGCGTAGCGGACTTCACTGAAATCACGCGGTCGACGCCGGAAAAGTCGTTGGTACGTCCCCTCCCGAAAAAGGGTGGCCGTAACAACACCGGTAAGATCACGACCCGTCACAAGGGTGGTGGCCACAAGCGCCAGTACCGTCTGATCGACTTCCGTCGCCACGACAAAGACGGCGTCAACGCCCGCGTTGCCGAAATTGAGTACGATCCGAACCGCACGGCTCGCATCGCCCTCCTGCACTACGTTGATGGCACCAAGCGTTACATCATCGCGCCGAACAAGCTGTCCCAGGGTGACGTTGTGGAAGCAGGTGCCAGCGCTGACATCAAGCCGGGCAACAACCTGCCGCTGCTCAACATCCCGGTGGGTACCGTAATCCACGCAGTTGAACTGCGTCCGGGTGGCGGCGCCAAGATGGGCCGCTCCGCCGGCGCATCGATCCAGCTCGTTGCAAAGGAAGGCCGCTTCGCCCAGCTGCGTCTGCCTTCCGGCGAAATCCGCAACGTCGACGTGCGCTGCCGCGCAACGATCGGCGAGGTCGGCAACGCCGAGCAGTCGAACATCAACTGGGGTAAGGCCGGCCGCATGCGCTGGAAGGGCGTCCGCCCGACCGTCCGTGGTGTCGCGATGAACCCGGTTGACCACCCCCATGGTGGTGGCGAAGGTAAGACGTCCGGTGGACGTAACCCCGTCAACCCGAACGGTAAGCGCGAAGGCCGCACCCGCCGTCCCAACAAAGAGAGCGACAAGCTTATTGTTCGTCGCCGTCGTACTGGCAAGAACAAGCGATAGGAGCCTGGACACATGCCACGCAGCCTGAAAAAAGGTCCTTTCGTTGACCAGCACCTCTTTGTGAAGGTGGACAGGGAAAACGAAAAGGGCACCAAGAACGTCATCAAGACCTGGTCCCGCCGTTCGATGATCATCCCCGACATGCTCGGGCACACGATCGCCGTTCACGACGGACGCAAGCACATCCCGGTGTTTGTCACCGAGTCGATGGTCGGGCACAAGCTCGGCGAATTCGCTCCCACGCGGACATTCCGCGGCCATGTCAAGGACGACCGTAAGGGCAAGCGCCGCTAGGCGCCTGCACTTACGTCAAAGACGAGAGAAGGAAAGCAATGGAAGCCAAGGCAATTGCGCGTCACATCCGCGTAACGCCTATGAAGGCCCGGCGCGTCGTCAACCTTGTTCGTGGTAAGCAAGCGAACGAGGCTCTGGCAATTCTGAAGTTTGCCCCCCAGGCAGCTTCTGAGCCGGTATTCAAGGTAGTTCAGTCGGCAATCTCCAACGCCCGGGTCCTCGCGGACCGCGACGGCGTGGCGTTTGACGAAGGTGACCTCATCATCAGCGAAGCGTTTGTTGATGAAGGCCCGACCATGAAGCGGTTCCAGCCGCGTGCCCAGGGTCGTGCATTTCAGATCAAGAAGCGCACGAGCCACATCACCGTGGTAGTCGCTACCCCGGAGAAAGAGGAGGCTCGCTAAGTGGGACAGAAAGTTAACCCGCACGGGTTCCGACTCGGCATCACCACCGATCACGTATCGCACTGGTTTGCTGACAGCACCAAGTCCGGTCAGCGGTACAAGGACTTCGTTCGCGAAGACATCCGTATCCGCCAGCTCATGTCCACGGGCATGGAGCGCGCCGGTATCGCCAAGGTTGAAATCGAGCGCACCCGCGACCGTGTCCGCGTGGATATCCACACGGCACGTCCGGGCATCGTTATCGGCCGCCGCGGTGCTGAAGCAGACCGCATCCGCGGCGAGCTCGAGAAGCTCACCGGCAAGCAGGTTCAGCTGAACATCCTCGAGGTCAAGAACCCCGAGATGGAAGCGCAGCTTGTTGCCCAGGGCGTTGCGGAGCAGCTGACTTCCCGCGTGGCATTCCGCCGTGCAATGAAGAAGGCCATGCAGTCCGCACAGCGCGCTGGTGCCAAGGGCATCCGTATCGCTTGCTCCGGTCGACTGGGCGGCGCTGAAATGTCCCGCTCGGAGTTCTACCGCGAAGGCCGTGTGCCCCTGCACACCCTCCGTGCGAACATCGACTACGGCTTCTACGAAGCCAAGACCACCTTCGGCCGCATCGGCGTGAAGGTCTGGATCTACAAGGGTGACGTCACCTCCAAGGAACTGGCTCAGCAGGCAGCTGCTGCTCCGTCCCGCGGCCGTGGTGCCAGCGATCGTCCGGGCCGCCCGGGTGGCGCTGACCGTGGTGACCGCCGTCGTCGTACCGACCGTCCGGCAGCGGAGGCAGCACCTGCTGCCGAAGCTCCGGCAGCTGAAGCAGCTTCTGCCGCACCGGCACAGGCAGTAGAAGGAGGACAGGCTTAAATGCTTATCCCACGTCGAGTCAAGCACCGCAAGCAGCACCACCCGGGTCGTTCCGGCGCTGCTACGGGCGGCACCAAGGTCTCCTTCGGTGAGTGGGGTATCCAGGCTCTGAGCCCGGCATACGTCACCAACCGTCAGATCGAATCTGCCCGTATCGCGATGACCCGCCACATTAAGCGTGGCGGCAAGGTCTGGATCAACATCTACCCGGACCGTCCGCTGACGAAGAAGCCTGCTGAAACCCGTATGGGTTCCGGTAAGGGTTCTCCGGAATGGTGGGTCTCAAACGTCAAGCCGGGCCGGGTTCTCTTCGAACTCTCCGGTGTCAGTGAAGAGGTAGCTCGCGAGGCACTGCGCCTGGCAATCCACAAGCTGCCGTTGAAGGCACGCATTGTGCGTCGCGAAGGTGGTGAGTAGAAATGGCAGTAGGGTCGAAGGATCTCGCACCCGCGCAGCTGGACGGTTTCGACAACGAGCGTCTCGTTGAAGAACTCCGCAAGTCCAAGGAAGAGCTGTTCAACCTGCGTTTCCAGTCCGCCACCGGTCAGCTGGAGAGCCACGGTCGTCTGCGCGCGGTAAAGAAGGACATCGCACGCATCTACACCGTTCTCCGTGAGCGCGAGCTGGGCATTCGTGCCGAGGTTGCCGCACCGGTTGTGGAAGCCAAGGAAGAAAAGAAATCCAAGAAGGCTGCAACCAAGAAGGCCGAAAAGGCTGAAACGGTTGAGACCGAGGAGGATGCCAAGTGAGTGAAAAGGACGAGAACGTGACGGAAACTGTTTCCGGCGCAGCCAAGGCTGACGAGCGCGGTTACCGTAAGACGAAGCGCGGCTACGTCGTCTCGGACAAGATGGAAAAGACCATCGTTGTCCAGGTCGAAGACCGCGTGAAGCACGCCCTTTACGGCAAGGTCATCCGCCGCAACACGAAGATCAAGGCTCACGACGAAGAGAACACCGCCGGCATCGGCGACCTCGTTCTCCTCGCCGAGACCCGCCCGCTCTCCGCTACCAAGCGGTGGCGCCTGGTGGAGATCCTCGAGAAGGCCAAGTAACACCTGCAGCTTTGCTGCCAGGTTTGCGCGAGAAACCCCTGTTCCCGTTCCGGGAGCGGGGGTTTCTCCGTTAAGCAAGGAAACGGGACGCGGGGGGAGTAGGCTGCCGACCACCTACCTGTGATATGGGGGATTGGCCCAAAACGTGCTAAGATTTTGAGTTTGTATGGCGCCGTTCGTGCGCTGTCATCAACCTCGTAAACAATCGTGCCACGGCATAGTGCCCCCTTGCGCCCCGATCCGTCGGAATCGCTTGGGAAGCAAATGTTTTTGGCACGGGAGTTTAGGCCTGGTCTGGCAAAATCCAGGCAGGTCAAGAGACACCCCGATCAACCGTTCCGCAAGGCTCATTCCGTAGGAAGATTTTCGGTCTGAGAACCAGCGCGACGCAAGGAGTAAATAGTGATTCAGCAGGAGTCGCGACTCAAGGTCGCCGACAACACGGGTGCTAAGGAAATCCTTACCATTCGCGTTCTCGGTGGATCTGGCCGTCGCTACGCAGGCATTGGCGACGTCATCGTCGCTACCGTCAAGGACGCAATTCCGGGCGGCAACGTAAAGAAGGGCGATGTCGTCAAGGCTGTCATCGTCCGTACCAAGAAGGAACGCCGCCGTGCGGATGGTTCCTACATCAAGTTTGACGAGAACGCAGCTGTGATCCTGAAGAACGACGGTGACCCCCGCGGTACCCGTATCTTCGGACCGGTTGGTCGTGAACTGCGTGACAAGAAGTTCATGAAGATCGTTTCTCTGGCTCCGGAGGTGCTCTAGTCCATGGCTAAGATCAAAAAGGGTGACCTCGTTCAGGTCATCACTGGCGCCAAGGCTGAGCGCGGCGGCGACCGTGGCAAGCAGGGCAAGGTTCTGCGCGTGTTCCCGGATTCCAACCGCGTGTTGGTTGAAGGCATTAACCGCGTAACCAAGCACACCAAGGTCGGTCAGTCGCAGCGCGGCACCAAGACCGGTGGCATCGAGGTCGTAGAGGCTTCCATCCACATCTCCAACGTGGCCCTGGTTGACCCCTCCACCAAGAAGCCCACTCGCGTCGGTTTCCGTACCGAGACCGTTGAGCGTAACGGCAAGAAGCGTGAAGTGCGCGTACGCGTGGCCAAGAGCTCCGGGAAGGACATCTAATGACTGAGACTCTCGAGACTCCGGCAAGCAAGATCGTTCCTCGTCTGAAGACCAAGTACGCGGATTCCATCAAGAGCACGCTCATTGAGGAATTCAAGTACGAAAACGTCAACCAGGTTCCCCGTCTGGTCAAGGTCGTAGTGAACATGGGTGTTGGAGATGCCGCCAAGGACTCCAAGCTGATCGACGGCGCTGTCCGCGATCTGACCCTGATCACCGGTCAGAAGCCGCAGGTAACCAAGGCCCGCAAGTCGATCGCACAGTTCAAGCTGCGCGAAGGCATGCCCATCGGTGCACACGCAACTCTGCGTGGAGACCGCATGTGGGAATTCCTGGACCGTCTGGTCACGCTGGCACTGCCGCGTATCCGTGACTTCCGGGGCCTCAGTGGCAAGCAGTTCGATGGCAACGGCAACTACACCTTCGGTCTGACCGAGCAGGTTATGTTCCACGAGATCGACCAGGATTCCATCGACCGCGTTCGCGGTATGGACATCACCGTCGTGACCACTGCCAAGACCGACGACGAAGGCCGCGCGCTGCTCAAGGCGCTTGGTTTCCCGTTCAAGACCGAAGCTTAATCTAGCTACATAGAAGGTCCGGCCTTGCCGCTTCCCTTGGGGGATGGCAGGGCGGAAACCGTTATGAGGAAGGGCAAGAGCCCAACATGACCATGACAGATCCCGTCGCAGACATGCTTACGCGTCTGCGCAACGCAAACTCGGCATACCACGACACCGTGACTATGCCGTACAGCAAGCTCAAGGCACGCGTCGCCGACATCCTGAAGGCCGAAGGTTACATCGCCTCCTGGAAAGAAGAAGACGCTGAGGTCGGCAAGAAGCTGACCATCGAGCTCAAGTTCGGTCCGAACCGCGAGCGTTCAATCGCTGGCGTTCGTCGTATTTCCAAGCCGGGACTGCGTGTTTACGCGAAGTCCACCAACCTGCCGCACGTGCTCGGTGGCCTGGGTGTCGCAATCCTGTCCACCTCTTCCGGCCTCCTGACTGACAAGCAGGCCGGCAAGAAGGGCGTGGGCGGCGAAGTCCTCGCTTACGTCTGGTAACGGGAAAGGAAGAGAATAATGTCACGTATTGGACGTCTCCCCATCACCGTTCCTGCCGGCGTTGAGGTCAAGGTTGACGGCTCTGTCGTCAGCGTCAAGGGTTCCAAAGGCGAGCTGAGCCACACTGTGGCCAGCCCGATCGAGGTCACCCTGGAAGATGGCACCCTGACTGTCGCCCGCCCGAACGACGAGCGCGCATCACGTTCGCTGCACGGCCTGACCCGCACCCTGATCGCCAACATGATCCAGGGTGTCACCGCAGGCTACGAGAAGAAGCTTGAGATTGTCGGTACCGGTTACCGCGTCCAGGCCAAGGGTTCTGACCTGGAGTTCGCTCTGGGCTACAGCCACCCGGTCAACGTCTCGGCACCGAACGGCATCACCTTTGCAGTAGAGACCCCGACCAAGCTCTCTGTTTCAGGTATCTCCAAGCAGCAGGTCGGCGAGGTTGCTGCCAACATTCGCAAGCTGCGGAAGCCGGACCCCTATAAGGGCAAGGGCATCCGCTACGCCGGCGAAGTCATCCGCCGCAAGGTCGGAAAGGCTGGTAAGTAACCATGGCCATCGCAATTAACAAGAAGCGTACGAACAAGAGCAAGTCTGCTTCACGCAGCCGCCGCCAGCTTCGTATCCGCAAGCGCATCTCCGGAACGGCTGTACGCCCTCGCCTGGTCGTCAACCGCTCCGCACGCCACGTATTCGTCCAGGTTGTCGATGACACCAAGGGCCTGACCGTAGCGAGCGCGTCCACACTGGAAGCCGACCTTCGTGCATTCGACGGTGACAAGACCGCCAAGGCCAAGCGCGTTGGCGAACTGGTCGCCGAGCGTGCCAAGGCTGCCGGTATCGAAGCTGTTGTCTTCGACCGCGGTGGTAACAAGTACCACGGCCGGATCGCCGCCGTCGCTGACGGCGCACGTGAAGGTGGGCTGTCACTGTGACCGAAAATAACGAAAAGGACATTCAGGTGACTGAAGCTGTAGCTGCTCCGGCAACTGAGACCGCTGCGCCTGCTACCACTGACGACCGCCGTGGCGCTCGTCGTGGCGAGCGTGGCGACCGCGGCCAGGGCCGTGGCGACCGTGGTGGCCGTGGTGGCCGCGACGGTGGCCGCGAAGCCGAAAAGAGCCAGTTCGTAGAGCGCGTTGTAACCATCAACCGCGTTTCCAAGGTCGTCAAGGGTGGTCGTCGCTTCAGCTTCACCGCCCTCGTCGTTGTCGGCGACGGCAACGGTATGGTCGGCGTTGGCTACGGCAAGGCTAAGGAAGTTCCTGCCGCAATCGCGAAGGGCGTTGAAGAGGCCAAGAAGTCCTTCTTCCGCGTTCCCCGCGTTGGCAGCACCATCCCGCACCGTGTTCAGGGTGAGGCCGCCGCAGGCGTCGTTATGCTGCGTCCGGCTTCCGCCGGTACCGGTGTAATCGCCGGTGGTCCGGTCCGTGCAGTACTGGAGTGCGTGGGCATCCACGACATCCTCTCCAAGTCGCTCGGTTCCTCAAACGCCATCAACATCGTTCACGCGACCGTTGATGCCCTGAAGCGCCTCGAAGAGCCGGCAGCAGTGGCAGCACGCCGCGGCCTCCCGCTCGACGAGATCGCTCCGCCGGCACTGGTGAAGGCTCTCCTGAACCAGAAGGCAGGTGTCTGAGTCATGGCTAAGAACCTGATTCCCTCCGACGCACAGTTGGAGATCACTCAGATCAAGTCCGCCATTGGCGGCAAGCAGAACCAGCGCGACACGCTGCGGTCCCTCGGCCTGAAGCGGATCGGACACACCGTTGTCCGCACCGCCGACGCCGTGACCGTGGGTATGCTCAACACGGTTCCGCACCTGGTAAAGGTAGAGGAGGCGAAGTAAATGGCAGAGAAGAACACCGCCGAGAAGGCACAGGGCGCCGCTGCTGAGAAGCAGAACGCACTGAAGGTTCACCACCTGCGTCCCGCCCCGGGTGCCAAGACCGCCAAGACCCGTGTTGGTCGTGGTGAAGGTTCCAAGGGTAAGACCGCTGGTCGCGGTACCAAGGGTACGAAGGCCCGTTACCAGATCAAGGCTGGCTTTGCCGGCGGCCAGCTGCCGCTGCACATGCGCCTGCCGAAGCTGCGCGGCTTCAAGAACCCGTTCCGGGTTGAGTTCCAGGTTGTTAACCTGGACAAGCTCAACGAGCTGTTCCCGGAAGGTGGCGCAGTCACCGTGGAGAACCTGGTCGAAAAGGGCGCCGTTCGCAAGAACCAGCCCGTCAAGGTGCTTGGCACCGGCGACATCACCGTCAAGGTTGACGTCACCGCCCACGCATTCTCGGCCAGCGCCGCAGAAAAGATTGCAGCAGCAGGCGGAAGCACCACTGCCCTCTAAATAGGGGCAGCGGAGCGGAAGCCCGTTGTGGAAACTCCCGGTACACGGGGCTCAGGCCCTGCGTACCGGGAGTTTTTTCTCATTTGGAACCTCACCGATTGTTCGCAGGGCGCATCAACCCGGTAGACTCGGTTGTTGGGTTTTATTGACCTATCTCACACGACTTTATTAACACATCAGGAGGACGCTTGCTTAGCGCATTTGGCCGGGCCTTTCGCACGCCTGATCTGCGACGCAAGTTGTTGTTCACGCTGGGAATCATCACAATCTTCCGCTTGGGTGCCTTCATCCCCTCGCCTGGTGTGAACTACCAGAATGTCCAGCAATGCTTGCAGAGCGGTCAGACCTCGGGCGGGATCTACCAGCTCGTCAATCTGTTCAGCGGCGGTGCGTTGCTTCAGGTGTCCATTTTTGCCCTGGGCATCATGCCGTACATCACGGCGAGCATCATCGTCCAGCTGCTCAGGGTGGTCATTCCCCGCTTCCAGCAGCTTTATGAAGAGGGCGCATCAGGGCAGTCCAAGCTAACGCAGTACACGCGTTACCTGACCATTGCCCTGGGTCTGCTGAACGCCACGACTCTGGTGTCGCTGGCCCGTTCCGGCCAGCTGCTGCCCAACTGCCAGCTGGACATCATCCCGGACGCGAGCGTCATCACCACCATCCTCATCATCATCACTTTGACGGCCGGCACCGGCCTCATCATGTGGATGGGCGAGCTGGTGACTGAAAAGGGCGTGGGCAACGGTATGTCGCTGCTCATCTTCACCTCGATCGCGGCCAGCTTCCCGACGTCCCTGGGCGCCATCTGGACCTCGCAGGGCCCGGGCACGTTCTTCATGGTGCTGGCCATCGGCCTGCTCACCGTGGCACTCGTGGTCTTCGTGGAGCAGTCGCAGCGCCGCATTCCGGTGCAGTACGCCAAGCGCATGATCGGCCGCCGCACCGTGGGCGGCACCAGCACGTACATCCCCATCAAGGTGAACATGGCCGGTGTCGTGCCCGTCATCTTTGCTTCCTCGATGCTGTACCTGCCGGGCCTGATTTCGCAGTTCAACCAGCCGAAGCAGGGCGAGCAGATGGCGCCGTGGGTTGAGTGGATCAACAACAACCTCACCCGCGGTGACCACCCCATCTACATGGCGCTTTATTTCGCCATGATTGTTTTCTTTACCTACTTCTATGTCGCAATCACTTTCAATCCTGAAGAGGTTTCCGACAACATGAAGAAGTACGGCGGCTTCATCCCGGGTATCCGGGCCGGCAAGCCGACGGCGGACTATCTGCAGTACGTCCTTTCCAGGATCACCCTGCCCGGCGCCCTCTACCTGGGCTTCGTGGCATTGATCCCGCTCGTCGCCCTGGTCCTGATCAATGCCAACCAGAACTTCCCGTTCGGTGGAACGTCGATCCTGATCATGGTGGGTGTGGGCCTGGAAACGGTCAAGCAGATTGACGCGCAGCTACAACAACGTCACTACGAAGGGCTTTTGCGATGACGAGAATGCTGATTATCGGACCTCCGGGTTCGGGCAAGGGAACGCAGGCGGATCGGATCTCCGAGCGCCTCGGCGTCGTTGCGATCTCCACCGGCGATATCTTCCGCGCCAACGTTAAGGGTGAGACGCCGCTGGGCGTCGAGGCCAAGAAGTACATGGACGCCGGCGATTTCGTGCCGGACAGCGTTACCAACAAGATGGTGCGCGACCGCCTGAGCGAGGACGACGTCGAGAGCGGCTTCCTCCTGGACGGCTACCCGCGCACCACCGCGCAGGTGGACTACCTCGACGAGATCCTGGCCAACGGTGACCAGAAGCTGGACGTGGTCCTGCAGCTGACCGCCGATGACGAGGAACTGGTGACGCGCCTCCTGGGCCGTGCCAAGGAAACCGGCCGGAGCGACGACAACGAAGCCGTCATCCGCCACCGGCTGGACCTGTACCACGAGCAGACCGAAGCCGTTGTGGCCAAGTATGCCGAGCGCGGCATCCTGACCCAGGTTGACGGCATCGGCGGCATCGACGAGGTCACCGACCGCGTCATGCAGGCCATCAAGGCAGCACAGGCAGCCTGATTCCGGACTAACCGGAAGCCCGGGACTGAAAACCCGGACCGCTCAGGTGCCGTCAAGGGCGTGTCCCGTACCATCGTGTACGGGACACGCCCTTTCCTTGTGTCAGGGAGATTCTGGCCGTGGGGACAAGCTGGGGGTGGACCCTGTCCCGAGCTGCTTCGCCGGTGCGGGACAATGGATCAGAGACCTGGGATGAACGCATCCCGCCAGCGAGACGAAGCACTGAGGTATACATGGCATTCGGACAGCCCCGGATCGAATACAAGACCAACGCCCAAATGCGCACCATGCATGAGGCAGGCCTGGTCCTGAGCCGCGCGCTGGACGCTGCGGTGGCGGCAGCCGTCCCGGGTGCCACCACGGCGCAGCTGGACACAGTATTCCGCGCAGTCCTGGACGAGGCAGGCGCCAAGTCCAACTTCCTCGGCTACCACGGGTTCCCGGCCACCATCTGCACCTCCGTCAACGAGGAAGTGGTCCACGGCATCCCGGGCAGCCGCGTGCTGAACGACGGCGACATCATCTCTATCGACGGCGGCGCGATCGTGGACGGCTGGCACTCCGACTCGGCCCGCACCGTGATTGTGGGAAACCCCGATCCGGAGGACGTCCGGTTGTCCGAGGTCACCGAGGAAGCCATGTGGCGTGGCATCGCTGCCCTGGCCACGGGGAAGTTCGTCGGGGACATCGGCTGCGCAGTGGACGACTACGTCTCCTCCGTTCCGGGAAAGCCGCTGGGCATCCTGGAAGACTATGTGGGCCACGGCATCGGCTCCGAAATGCACATGGCGCCGGACGTGCTCAACTACCGGACCAGCCACCGCGGCCCCAAAATCCGGCCCGGACTGTGCCTTGCCATTGAGCCCATGCTGGTCCGCGGCAGCATCGAGACGGCCGTACTCGACGACGACTGGACCGTGGTGACCACCGACGGCAAGCGCTCCTGCCAGTGGGAACACTCGGTGGCCGTCCATGAAAAGGGCATCTGGGTCCTGTCAGCGCCCGACGGCGGTGCGGAGCGGCTTGCGCCGCTGGGCGTCGTCCCCGTCCCGATCCCGTAGGTTTCGCGCCGGCGACGCGCACATTCCCCTGCGACGCGGAAAATCCCTGGCGCACCCGGAATTCCGGGTGCGCCAGGGATTTTGCGTATCGCGGGACGTTTTGCGTATCGCGGGACCTTTTGCGCGTCGAGACCGCGCGTCAGCTCTTGAGCTTGGGCTTGACGTCCTTCGTGTAGATGCCCTCCAGCGTGGACTTCAGCGCGGTCATGGTGGCCTTCACGTCGCCCTGCTGGGTGAGGATCTTCGCTGCGGCCTTGGCCATTTCCTGGTCCGCGCCGGGCAGGAACACCCGGGCGTTGTCCTGGACCCGGGTGGCTGCCAGCTGGTCCATGGCGGTCTTGATCTGCGGTGTCTTGGCCAGGACCGCGGTCATGTCGGCCGAAACGCGCGTGGGCATGTATCCGGTGGCCGCCGAGAACTCCGCCGTGTTCTCCGGCTCCGTCATGAACTTCAGGAACGTCCCGGCGGCCAGCTGCACTTCCTTGCTCACGCCGCTGGGGATGCCCAGGCCGGCGCCGCCCGTGGGGCACACGCCGCTGTCCACCTTCGGGCCGCCCGGCAGGAAGCCGACTCCCACGTTGAACTTGGCGGACTTGAGCACACCCAGCAGGGACCCGGTGGACGAGATGGTGGACGAGGTGATGCCCGCGGCGAAGTCGTCAGCGGCCTCCTTGGAGGAAACACCCGCCCAGCCGTCCTTGTAGATGGAATCCTGGGCCCACTGCAGCGCCTCCACCGATTCCGCCGAGTCGCAGTTGATGGTCCACTCATTGGACCAGCTGCCGCCCCAGCCCCAGAGGTTGTTCTGCAGGGTCCAGCCCGCGTAGCCGGCCAGGGCGGGGTAGATGTACGCGTACTGGGCGCCTGAGCTTGCCTTCAGCTTCGGTGCCCACTCGGCGAACTCCTGCCACGTCTTCGGAGCCCTGTCTGGCAGCCCGGCAGCCTTGAAGTGGTCCTTGTTGTAGTAGAACAGCGGCGTGGACCGTCCGTAGGGGAGGGCCCACTGCTTGTCGTCGTATTGGTAGTCGGCCACGAGGGACTTCTGGAAATCATCCACCTTGATGTCCAGCTCCTTGACGAGGCCGTCCAGCGGGATGATGTTGCCGTTGGAGAAGTAGCGGAACCACCACACGTCGGAGAGGACAACAACACCCGGCAGCGCCTCCTTGGCCGCCTGCGAGGTCTGGAACTTCTGGGCGATTTCCTCGTAGTTGGCGCCCGCGGTCACCAGGTTTACCTTGATGTCCGGGAACTTGGCATGGAACTTCGCGATGATGGACTTTTCCACGTCCTGGGACTTGCCCGGATGGTTCGTCCAGAAGTCGATGGAGGCGGCCGGCTTGACGCCGCTGAAGTCGATTTCGGCAGCCTCGCTCGCAGGCGTTGTTCCGCCTGTGGACGGGCCGCCGCATGCTGACAGCGCGGCAGCGCCGGCTCCTGCGCCGGCCAGCCCCAGGAAATGCCTGCGGTCGAAATTCATACCCATTGTGGATCCTCTCAAAGGTGATTGCTCATGCTGACTCGTTGTACGGGTGGGATGACGGGTGGTGCGGAGGAAGCGTTTAGCCGCCCGGCAGGCAATTGCCGGCCCTAGCCGGTGACGCTGCCTTGGGTGAGGCCGGCCACGATGTAGCGCTGGAGGGCTGCGAAAACCACCAGGATGGGCACGATCACCAGAACGGCGCCGGCCATGAGGATGCCCCAGCCGGAACCGTTGCCCTCGGAGTTCTGCAGCAGCGTGAGTCCCACGGGGAGGGTCATGGTTTCAGGCCGGTCCGTGATGATGAGCGGCCAGATGTAGTCGTTCCACTCGCTGACCACGGTGACCAGTGCCACGGTGGCGATTGAGGGGACCGAGACCGGGACCACGATCCGCCAGAGACGGCGCCAGTGGCCGGCGCCGTCGATCTCCGCGGACTCCAGGATGGAGGCCGGCAGCGTCATGAAGTGCTGGCGAAGCAGGAAGGTGCCGAAGGCGGTTCCCAGGCCGGGGAGGATGATGCCCCAGAGGGTGTTCTTTCCGCCCATCCCGGCGATGAGGATGTAATTGGGCAGGATGGATACCTGCGGAGGAACCATCAGGGCCACGAGGATCAGCACGAAGATGGCGTTCTTGTAGGGGAACCGTACGAACACCAGGGCGTAGGCGGTGAGGATTGCCAGCAGCACCTTGATGGTGGCGCCCACCAGCGTGACGATGGTGCTGTTCAGGAAGAACTGCGCGAACGGCACCGTGGTCATGGCGATGTTGTAGTTCTCCAGGTTCAGTGTTTCCGGAAGAAGCTTTAGGTCCATGGTGATGATCTCGCCGGGCTGCTTGAACGAACTCAGGATCATCCAGAGCAGGGGCAGGAACACCACCAGGGTTGCCAGGATCAGCGGGACGTAGCCGCCGGCAATGGTCTGGACGATGTTGGCGCGGGAGAGCGGCCGGTTCGTGCTCACGAGTAGTGCACCTTCCGTTCGACGAACCGCAGCTGCAGCACGGTGATGATCAGCAGGATGGCGAAGAGCACCACGGAGATGGACGCAGAGTAGCCGGCCCGGTTGAAGGCACCGAATGCCTGGAGGTAGGCCTCGTAGATCAGCGTGCTGGTGCCATTGCCCAGGGGTGTCATGATCCTGATCAGGTCGAATGCCTGCAGCGAACTGAGCATGGTGGTGATCAGCAGGAAGAACGTGGTGGGGGAGAGCAACGGCACGGACATGCTCAGGAAGCGCCGGAAGCCGTTGGCACCATCAAGGGAAGCGGCCTCCATGACGTCCTGCGGGAGCGACTGCAGCCCCGCAAGGTACACCACAGCGCAGTAACCGAGGTTCTTCCAGACGTACACGATGATCACCATGACCAGCGAGAGCTGCGGATCGTTGATCCATTGGGGGCTTTGCTGGCCCAGTCCGCGGAGGACCCAGGCCAGGACTCCATAGCCGGGATCGAAGATGAAGAGCCACACGAGTCCCACGCCCACGCCGCTGAGGACATAGGGCGCAAAAACGGCGGATCGCGCAAAGGTGGTCCCGCGGACCTTGGAGTTCAACGCGAGTGCGATCAGCAGGCCCAGCACCATGGAGCCGCCCACCGTCACCAGCGTGAAGACCGCCGTGGTGCCGAGCACCTTCGCGGCATCGGCACTGGTGAAGAACGTGACGTAGTTGTCCAGCCCCACCACGGTGGCCGACGCCGACCCCAGGGTCCAGTCCAGCGTGGAGTAATAGACGTTGTTGATGAGCGGGAGGTAGGTGAAAACCGCGATCAGCACCAGGTTGGGCAGCGCGAGGGCAAGGAAGACGAAGAAGTCCCGCCGGGTCCTGCCGGACCATTTCGGCCGGTTGCGCAGAGCCGGACCGGCGTCCGCGACGGCGGGCGGCCTGTCAGTCAGTTGTCGTGTCATTCGGTCTCTAACGGATCCGGGCCTGCTCAATACAGGCCTGTGGGCGTGGGGATTTAGCTTCACTTCACCACATGGTTGGTGGGCAGAATCCCGCACAAGGCCTCGTCAGAGGTTTGTTATTCAAGGCTTCCTTGCCCGTTAACGCTGTGTTGCAGGCAGTATTGCATAACGTTTGTTTTGCGGGACGGAGGCGCTCCCGCGGGTCGCCGAATGCCCGGGAGTGGACACTCAGTTATCGCAGGGGCGCACAATGGAGCCATGGGAGCGATTACCGACGTCACCGGGATCCGGGTAGGCCACATCCAGAAAAACGGGTCTCGATCAGAACAGGCGTCCGACGGCGGCTGGCTCACCGGGGTGACGGTGGTGCTGCCACCGCCCGGAACCGTGGGTTCCGTTGACGTCCGCGGCGGCGGTCCGGCCACCTTCGAAACCGATGCCCTGGACCCCGCCACCCTCTCCCAGCAGGTGGATGCTGTGGTGCTCACCGGCGGCAGTGCCTACGGACTCGTCGCAGCGCGCGGTGCCCAGCGCTGGTGCGAGGAGAACGGCCGGGGACTCGCCGTGCCCGGAGGACTCGTGCCGATCGTCCCGGCTGCCGCCATCTTTGACCTCGGCCGCGGCGGTGACTTTTCCGCCCGCCCCGACGAGGAGATGGGTTACGCCGCAACTGCCGCCGCTGCCGCCCAAAAGGAAGGGCACGACGTCGAACGCGGCAGCGTGGGCGCCGGCACCGGTGCGGTTCTCGGCCGGGGGACCTACAAGGGCGGCGTGGGCACGGCGTCCGCCACCCTGGAGAACGGCGTAGTCATAGGGGCGCTGGCAGTGGTCAATGCCGTGGGGTTGCCGGTGGGTGTTCGTGATGGAATTCCCGAAACCTCCGCGCGTCCGGGAGAGAAAGCTGGCCCACCCCTCAACACCACGTTGGTCGTCGTCGCGACCAATGCCGTGCTGACCAAGGTGGAGTGTAAGCGGACCGCCTCTGCCTGCCATGCGGGACTGGCCCGGGCGCTGAATCCGTCCCATACCCTGGCGGATGGCGACACCGTGTTCGCGCTGGCGACCGGCGCCGTCGAACTTCACAGCAGCCCCGACGCCCCCCGGCTGTTCAGCCTCATTGCCCTGCAGAGCGCAGCGGCCGACGTCGTGACCGAAGCCATCCTGGACGGTGTCTCGCAGGCGAAGGGCATCTCAACCCCGGCAGGGGTATTTGCTGCGTACGGCCCGGTAGTGCGCTACCATGGTCCGATTTAACATTCCTGCCGAGATGGCGTAGTGTTGTCTGTTGGTTGTCTGCCCTGTTTGCGCCCTTTTGCGGTCGCAAGGCAGCAGCCAATCAATCAAAAACGTTCGCAGTCATGTCCGGTGCCAACCGGGAGGCTGCGGCAACAACAGTTAGCGGAGGGTATGGCCAAGAAGGACGGGGTCATTGAGATCGAGGGCGTTGTGACTGAGGCGCTGCCCAATGCGATGTTTCGCGTTGAGCTCACCAATAAGCACATCGTTCTGGCGCACATCTCTGGAAAAATGCGCCAGCACTACATCAGGATTCTCCCTGAGGACCGGGTAGTGGTGGAGCTGAGCCCGTACGACCTCACACGTGGTCGTATCGTCTACCGCTACAAGTAAACACTGGGTGGCCAGAGCATTAGCCGAAGGCCGGTCCAGTCGACCAACTGCAACACGCAAAGGAACGCCATGAAGGTCAAGCCGAGCGTCAAGCAGATCTGCGAAAAGTGCAAAGTGATCCGCCGTAATGGCCGGGTCATGGTGATCTGCGAGAACCCGCGCCACAAGCAGCGCCAGGGCTAATTTCCCTTCACGGGAAACCCTGGGTTGCTAACCCACGCAAGTAAATAAAGGCAGCACAAGCTGAACTGGGACATTAGCTCGAAAGAGCCCGGACAGCTAACCCCCGGTCGGAGGCTGGGGCCGCACTGAAAGTGCGGGTGTACTGCCTACGACCTCCGGTTTATACAAGGAGTACCGCCACTATGGCTCGTCTCGCTGGCGTAGACATTCCCCGCGAAAAGCGGCTGGAAATTGCGCTTACTTACATCTACGGCGTGGGCAAGACCCGTGCACACGAAACCCTGGCTGCTACCGGCATCAGCGCTGACGTTCGGGTCAAGGACCTGACGGACGCACAGTTGGTTGAGCTGCGTGACTACATTGAAGGCAACTACAAGGTTGAGGGTGACCTTCGCCGCGAAGTGGCCGCTGATATCCGCCGCAAGGTTGAAATCGGCAGCTACGAAGGCCTGCGTCACCGCAAGGGCCTGCCCGTACGCGGACAGCGTACGAAGACCAACGCCCGTACCCGCAAGGGTCCGAAGCGCACCGTCGCCGGCAAGAAGAAAGCCGGCCGCTAGAAATAGCTGCTGACTTTCCCCCCATAACTTTCTGTAGGAGAAATAATGCCCCCGAAGACTCGTGGCGCGGTTCGCAAGCCGCGTAAGAAGGACAAGAAGAATATCGCGCTGGGCCAGGCGCACATCAAGAGCACTTTTAACAACACCATCGTTTCCATCACGGATCCGAACGGTGCTGTCATCTCCTGGGCTTCCGCCGGTGAGGTTGGCTTCAAGGGCTCACGTAAGTCCACCCCGTTCGCTGCCCAGATGGCTGCCGAAGCTGCTGCAAAGCGCGCCCAGGAGCACGGCCTGAAGAAGGTTGACGTGTTCGTCAAGGGACCGGGTTCCGGCCGCGAAACCGCAATCCGCTCGCTGCAGGCCGCCGGCCTGGAGGTTGGCTCCATCCAGGACGTCACCCCCGCCGCGCACAACGGCTGCCGCCCGCCGAAGCGCCGCCGCGTCTAAGACGTTTCCAGCAGCTGGAGCTTGCCCGGACCTTCGCGGGTCCGGGCAGGCCCAGCCGCGTTAAGTCTTCAGACCGAATTTCCACCACCTGTGTTGCGTCATATAGCGGATGCTCGCCGAAAGGAAACCTAAGTGCTCATTGCACAGCGCCCCACCCTCTCTGAAGAGGTCGTCTCCGAAAACCGCTCCCGTTTCATCATTGAACCGCTGGAGCCGGGCTTTGGATACACTCTCGGAAACTCCCTCCGCCGTACCCTGCTCTCCTCCATCCCGGGCGCTGCTGTAACCAGCATCCGGATCGATGGCGTGCTGCACGAGTTCACCACGGTTCCGGGTGTCAAGGAAGATGTCACCGAGATCATCCTGAACATCAAGAACCTGTCGGTCTCCTCCGAGCACGACGAGCCGGTTGTTGCCTACCTGCGCAAGCAGGGCCCGGGAGTCGTCACCGCCGCGGACATTGCTCCGCCGGCCGGCGTCGAATTCCACAACCCGGATCTGCACATTGCCACGCTGAACTCGAAGGGCAAGTTCGAACTCGAACTGACCATCGAGCGCGGCCGCGGCTACGTTTCGGCAGCTCAGAACAAGTCCGGCGATTCCGAGATCGGCCGCATCCCGGTCGACTCGATCTACTCGCCGGTGCTGAAGGTTACTTTCCGCGTGGAAGCCACCCGTGTTGAGCAGCGCACTGACTTCGACAAGCTGATTGTCGACGTCGAGACCAAGCAGGCCATCGCCCCGCGCGATGCCGTTGCTTCCGCAGGCACCACCCTGGTGGAACTGTTCGGTCTGGCCCGCGAGCTGAACACCGCAGCTGAAGGTATCGAGATTGGCCCGTCGCCGACTGACGCTGCCCTGGCAGCTGACATGGCCCTGCCGATCGAGGATCTGGACCTCACCGTCCGTTCCTACAACTGCCTCAAGCGTGAGGGCATCCACACCGTGGGTGAACTCGTTGCCCGCTCCGAGGCCGACCTGATGGACATCCGCAACTTCGGTGCGAAGTCCATCGACGAGGTCAAGGCCAAGCTGGTTGAACTGGGTCTGTCCCTCAAGGACTCCCCTCCCGGTTTCGACCTGGCAGCACGCGCCGCAGCCATCGAAGAGGACGACGCCGCGTTCAGCGACGACGAGCTCTAACAAGCAGATCTTGGCCGGCTGGCTGGATGCACCATGTTGTGCGCAGCCCACCGGCTTCCATATGAGGAGAAACAATTATGCCTACCCCCACTAAGGGTCCGCGCCTCGGAGGCGGCCCGGCTCACGAGCGTCTTATGCTCGCGAACCTGGCAGCAGCACTGTTCGAGCACAAGCGGATCACCACCACGGTGACCAAGGCCAAGCGCCTGAAGCCGTACGCAGAGCGCCTGGTGACCTTCGCCAAGCGTGGCGACCTCGCTTCCCGCCGCCGTGTACTCGGCCTGATCAGCAACAAGGGCGTCGTCCACGAGCTGTTCACCGACATTGCACAGGCAGTCGAGAACCGCGATGGCGGCTACACCCGAATCACCAAGATCGGCAACCGCAAGGGCGACAACGCTCCCATGGCTGTCATCGAGCTCGTCCTTGAGCCGGTTTCCGCCAAGCAGGCCGTTGTAGCCGAGGCTACTTCCGCTGCCAAGCGCGACGCCGACAAGAAGGAAGCCGCTGCTGCTGCACCCGTTGCAGAAGAAGAGGCTGCCGAGACCGAAGCTGCTCCGGAAGCCGAAGCCGCTGAGACTGAAGCTGCTGCAACCGAAGAGGCTCCGGCCGCTGAGGAAGCTGCTGAGAAGCCGGCCGCTGAGGAAAAGGACGCGAAGTAATTCGCTGAAACCTTCGCATAGACTTAAGTCTATGAACCACCAAGAACCCGCTGCCCCCGTTTTGGGGGGCGGCGGGTTTTTGCGTATCCGGATGGATTTGGCGTACGACGGCGGACCCTTCAGCGGGTGGGCTGTCCAGCCCCGCATGCTGACCGTCCAGGGCGTCCTGGAGGATGCCCTGGCGCTCCTGATCAGGCGCAAGGTGCGCGTGACAGTTGCCGGCCGCACCGACGCCGGGGTGCACGCCCGCGGCCAGGTGGTCCACCTGGACCTGAGCGCAGAAGAGTGGCAGGGACTGAACCGCGGCGCTGAACTGGATCCCGCCGTCGCACTCCTGCGGCGGCTGCGCGGGGCACTCAGCCGCGGACTCGGCGACCTCACCGGTGCCATTGAGGTGCACAGCGTCTCCGTGGCACCTGCGGGGTTCGACGCACGGTTCTCCGCACTGTGGCGCCGGTACAGCTACCGCATTGCGGACGGTCCGGCGCTGTGGGACCCGTTGGGCCGGTATTCCACGCTCTGGCACAAGGAACAACTCGATGTCGCGCTGTTGAACGAGGGTGCGTCCAAACTTCTGGGGCTGCAGAACTTCCGCTCCTATTGCAAGCCAAGGGAAGGGTCCACCACCATCCGGGAGCTGCAGCGGTTCGAGTTTGCGCGGGGGAGCGACGGCGTCATCGTGGCCACCGTGCAGGCTGACGCGTTCTGCCACAACATGGTGCGCGCGCTCGTGGGGTCGGCCCTGTATGTCGGTTCCGGGGCGGAAAAGCCGGGGTGGCTCTACGAGCGCCTGCTCGAGCGGAAGCGTGACGCGAAATCCGTGCTGTCCGCGCCGCACCCCCTGGTGCTCGAGGAAGTGGCCTATCCCTCGGACGGCGAACTGCTGGCCCGGGCGGAGCTGACCAGGGCGCTACGCAAGTAGCATCGGCGGCTACAGCGCCGGCGAGGGTTCGTCGGCGGGGATGACCACAGTGAAGCTGCTGCCGTCGCCCGGCCGGCTGGCACAGGTGATGGAGCCGCCGTGGAGTTCGACAATGGCCTTGGTGATGGACAGGCCCAGGCCGATGCCGGGGATGCCGGACTCCACGACCTCGCTGCTGCGGAAAAACCGCGTAAAAACCTGCGCCGCGTCGGCCGGAGCCATTCCCATTCCCGTGTCATCCACGCGCAGGTACACCTGCCCGGGTTCCGTGCGGGCCGTGACCCGGACAGTCCCGCCGCCGGGGGAGTATTTGATTGCGTTGGACAGAAGGTTGTCCAGCACTTGTCCAAGCCGGAGCGGGTCCACCTGCGCCCACAATGGCACTGGCACGTCGGCCACAACCTGGACCCTTGCAGCAGAGGCATGCTCCCTTGCCGATCCCACGCAGAAATCCACCAGCCCGGACAAATCCGTCCTCCGCGGATGCACCGGAAGCGCCGCTGACGCCGACAGCAAAAGGTCCGACACAAGAGTGACGAGCCGCTCGGTGTTGCGGTGCGCCACTTCCAGCCGCTGTGTGGCCAAAGGCGGGAGCCCGTGGTCGCCGTCGAGCACCAGATCGAGGTTTCCTATCACGGAATTCAGGGGAGTGCGCAGTTCATGGGTCACGTTGGACAGGAAGTCATCCTTGGCTGCCAGCGCCTCCACCAGGCCGGTGACATCATTGAAGACAACCACGGCGCCATTGAACCCGCCGTCGTCGTTCCTGATGGATCTCGCTGCCGTAGAGATGGCCCGGCGCTGCGCTCCCGCGCCGAACCAGACCAGGTAATCTGCAAAGGATTCGCCGCGGACGGCCCGGTAAACGGGGCGCCTATCAGGAGGCAACGGTGATTTTCCGTCCTGGCTGAGGATATTGAGCTGCCCTTCCGTCGAAGGGTCCGCCACTTCACCGGATAACCCTGCCGGGGACGCAGCAGCTTCCAATTCGGACTGGCGGACATTTGTCAGGAGACGGTCCCCTTGGGCATTCACGGCGACAATGCCGACGTCCACTGTTTCGAGGATTGTATCCAGCAACTTTTCGCGTTCTTTGCTCTCCGCAAAGAGCGCCCGCATTTCACGGTCTTTTGCCTCCAGGACGCGGTGCTGCAGCCTGATATTCACGCTGGCGAATCTGATGGCGAAAGATACCGTGAGCATTAGCAGCGGCAGGAGCAGTGCGGAAGCGACATCCGCGGCGGCGATTCCCGGGAGCTTCGAGAACAGCGCGGGCAGGGAAATCAACAGGGGTCCGCAGAAGCTGAGGAAAAGGCTGCTCCGCGCTGGCAAGGAGGATGCGGACACCCAGATCACCGGGAATATCGCCAGGACGCCAAGGCCCTGCACGCTGGGCGGCACGCCGATCCGGGTCAGCCAGATGGCGATGAAATCAAGCATGGGAATGAAGAGCGGATAATACGGGCCGAGCTTTTCCCAAGGCAACAGGAAGCACGCCAGTAAAAGGAGGGCGTGCATTCCCAACGCCGCCAGGAAAGCTCCGTTCTGGTATACGCCGGGCCATGCAAAATAGGCTGCAACGGCCAGCGCCAGCACTACAAAGGAAAGCGGCAGCTGACACAGCACCACCTGGGCGCGCGGGCCGAGCGCGCGAAAGAAACGCTCGGCACTGGGAGCCAGGGATGTTTCAGCCACGCAGGTGAACCTTTCCCGGAGGACAAAGTTAACTTCAAAGTCATGCTAATTGACAGTCAGTGTTCTGCCACGGAAAAAAGAGCCGCCAATAAGCAAGATTTCTTGTAGCGTAGTCCCTCGGGGGGTGTAACAAGCATTTGCGATGGGCAGGTGCTTGCATGGGGTCTGGGGATTTATGGGGTTGGCCATGAGCGATCTGGGAATAGCTGTGGTTGTCGAAGACGACAAGGATGTACGCAACTTGTTGGAATCGGTCTTCCTTCAGGCGGGGTTTGAGGTGCATACAGCCTCGGACGGCCGCGAAGGCGTTGAATTAGTCCGGCATCAGCACGCGAATGTTGTCACGTTGGACGTTGGTCTGCCGGACATCGACGGTTACGAGGTGCTGCGGCGCATCCGTCAGTTCAGTGACGCCTACGTGGTGATGCTGACCGGCCGCACCGAGGAGCCGGACCTGCTGACCGCCCTGCATTCGGGTGCGGACGATTACATCACCAAACCGTTCCGTCCGCTGGAACTCCGTGCGAGGGTGGCGGCGATGATGCGGCGGCCACGGCACGGCGGCGAGCAACGGCACCCGGTGCCGGTCAGTCCGGCAGTGCCCGCCCGGACCGGGGCCGTGCAGGGAGCTGGACCAGGCGTCGGGCAGGGATCCGTGCCCGGGGCCGGACACGGCGATGTCCTGGAGCACCGGGACCTGAGGCTCAGCCCTCGGACCAGGACCGCCGCCCTGGCCGGCAGGGAACTGGACCTGACCCGCAGCGAGTTTGTCCTGCTGGAAGAACTCCTCCGGGCCGGCGGCGCCGTGTGCACACGGGCAGCTCTGGTGAAGGTGGTGCGCGGGGACTACTACCAGGACGACACGTACATCAGCGAGGCTGATGAGCGTGCCGTGGAAGTCCACATCGGGAATCTCCGCAAGAAACTCCACGAAGATACCCACTCACCGCAGCTGCTACAGACAGTGAGGGGTGTCGGGTACCGGCTCGGGGCCGGCAAAGTCTAGGCAGTCTGGCTGACAAGCATCCCGCCAGGCTACTCGGCTGAGTATCCTGGCGGGAGGTAGCTTTCGCGGAGCCGGGCAACTGTCTCGCGGCCAAGGTCTGAGACGCGCTCCAGCATCGACTGTCCCTTGTCCCAGCAGCCCGAGCGGATCATGTTCTCGATATCCTCAGCCAGGCGGGCCAGGCGAAGGCCGCCCACCATGGCGGAGCCGATCTTGAGGCTGATCGCGGCATCGAGGGCGGTGGCACGGTCTTGGCCGAAGATCGCAGTGGTCAGGTTGAGGTACCGCTGTTCCCAGATCTCGATGTAGTCCAAGGCGAACTTCCTGGCGACGGCCGGCTGGGCCAGTTGACTTTCAAGGTCCTGCAGCACCAGGAGGTCCACGAGCGGGATGTCCTCAAAGGCCGAGCCGGCGTCCGCGCCCGGGGCAGCCGCAGACAGGGCGGGGACGTGGTCCGCGCCCTCGTCTTCGGTGCAGCTGCCTGAAATGGCCATATGACAACGCTACTTCCTGAATCTGTCAATTCGCTGGACTTCGGTAGATCTTGTGGAAACCTTGAGTCTCTTGGGGTAACAGGGGATGGTCGATGCCCTGTGGCATGCTATTGGCCGCTGAATGTGACAACCGTGTTGATGACGGCGGGGCCGAGAATTGCGATGAACAGGACGGGGAAGATGAAGAACAACAGCGGGAACAGGATCATGACCGGCAGCTTCATCGCTTTTTCCTCGGCGCGCTGCCGGCGCTTCACCCGCATGACCTTGGCCTGGATGCGGAGGACCCGGCTGATGGCAATGCCATAGGTGTCGGCTTGGACAATCGCCTGGACGAAACTGCGCAGTTCCGGAATGTTGGTCCGCTCCGCGAGGGCGAGGTAGGACTCCCTGCGGCTGCGCCCCACCTGCATATCCTGCAGCGTGCGGATGATTTCCTCGGCCAGCGGGCCCTTGCCGTTTTCTCCTGCACGGGCCATGGCACCTTCGAAGCCCAGCCCGGCTTCCACGGAGATCAGCATCTGGTCCAGGGTGTTGGCCAGTTCCAGCTGCACGGCCTTCTGGCGCTCCGTGCCCTTGCTGTAGAGGAGCAGGTCCGGGATGAAGTAACCGAGGAAGAGCAGGAACAGCCCGGCAAGTTTGATCATTGGTTTCGGACTGCTCATGCTGATGAGGATGAACAGGGAAGCGCCCATCAGGCCCAGCACGGGCTTTGCCGCGAGGATGCGCCCCAGCGGCCAGGCCGCGGGCCGGCCGGCGAGGGAGAGCAATCGGTCCAGTTTGCGGACATAGGCTGCGGGAGTCAGGCCGTAGCCGATCCGGTCGAGGAATCGGCCCGTCGTCTTTTCGGGAACTTCGGCCGCCCTCCGGCCGCGGGCCAGGAGAGCCACTGTGGTGGCCCGGGCCTTACGGTCCACGGACAGGACCGACCAGGCCAGGTAGCCAACGGGGACGCACACGAGGAGGAGCGAGGCCATCACCATGGGATTCATCAGGGCCTCAGAACTTCAGATCGATGATTTTGCGCATCCACAGGCTGCCAATGGTCATGAAGACCACCGACGCCGCGATCATGGCCCAGCCCAGCGGATGCGTGAACATGGCATCCATGTAGCCGGGATTTACGGCCATGAGCATCAGCACGATGCCGATGGGCATGGCAATCAGGATGTAGGCGGAGAACTTGCCCTCGGCCGCGAGTGCCTTGATATGCCCCTTGATTTCGGACCGTTCACGGATCGTTTCATTGACCTGGTCCAGGACCTCCGCAAGGTTGCCGCCCACTTCGCGGTTGATCTGGATGGCCTGCGCGATCCAGACGAAGTCCTCGTTCTTCATGCGCTCAGAGGTGTCAGTCAGGGAGGCGAGCAAGTCACGGCCCAGGCTGGTCTCCGTGATGACGCGCCGCATCTCTTCCGAGGTGGGGCTTTGGGACTCCGCAGCCGCGGCGTCGATGGCCCGGAGGATACTGTGGCCGGCCCGAAGGCCGCCGGCAAGGAGCTGGAGGGTGTCACCGAGCTGCTGGTCGAACTTGGCGCGCCGCTTCCCGGCCAGGAAGCCGAGCACCAGATGCCCCGCGAAGGGCGCCAGGAGAACCAGGAGGACGGAGACGGCGGGCACGCCGATCACCAGGCCCACGAGTGCGCCCACGATGGCGCCGGCAATAACCAGGACAATGAACTCGGCCTGGCTGAGCCGGACCCCCGAATTTTCCAGGGCCTCCCGGTTGTAGAGGCGGACGTTCCGGGACGCCAGGAAACGGTCCAGTGCACCGACGGTGATGTTCGCCAGGCGGGTCAGCCGGGAGGGCGGGTCGGTATCGTAGGGCCGGCGCCGGCTCAGGGCGATCTCCGGTGCGCCGGGGATCAGCAAGGCTACTCCCAGCAGCAGGGGTGCGAGGAAGAGGAGCATGGCTCCGATGGTCATCAGCATGGCGGCGTTCCTAAGCCATTCCGGGGCCGGCCGGCCCGGTCACTCCGGCGTGGCCGGGGGCGCCGGAATGGGCGCCGGGGCCGGCAGCGGTGGCGAAGACCGCGGGGGAGACGTGGATTCCTAGGTCCTCGAAGCGGTCGATGAAGCGCGGACGGATGCCCGTGGCCACGGGCCGTCCGAGGAAGCGGCCCTGGGCGTCCACCCCGGCCGAGTAGTCGAAAACGAAGGCGTCCTGGAGTGTGACGATGTCGCCCTCCATGCCCTGCACCTCGGTCACGTGCGTGATGCGGCGGCTGCCGTCACGCAACCGTGAAATCTGGACGATCAGGTTCACTGCCGAGGCGATCTGTTCCCGGATGGCACGCAGCGGCAGGTCCATCCCTGCCATGAGCACCAGCGTTTCCAGGCGGGCCACGGCGTCGCGCGGGGAGTTGGAGTGAACGGTGGACAAGGACCCGTCGTGGCCCGTGTTCATGGCCTGGAGCATGTCCAGCGACTCGCCGCCGCGGACCTCGCCCACCACGATGCGGTCCGGGCGCATACGCAGCGAGTTGCGCAGCAGTTCACGGATGGTCACCTCGCCCTTGCCTTCCGTGTTGGGCGGACGGCTCTCCAGCCGCACCACGTGTTCCTGCTGGATCTGGAGTTCCACGGCATCCTCGATGGTGACGATCCGTTCGTCCGACGGCAGGAACGACGAGAGGACATTCAACAAAGTGGTCTTCCCGGTTCCGGTTCCGCCCGAGACGATGATGTTGAGCTTTGCCTTGACGCAGGCGTTCAGGAGCTCGGCCATTTCCGGCGTCAGGGTGCCGAAATCGATGAGGTTGCGGACAGTGAGCGGAACCTTGCTGAACTTTCGGATGGTCAGCGACGATCCACCGACAGCAAGCGGGGGGATCACCGCATTTACACGGGACCCGTCCTCCAGCCGTGCGTCCACCAGGGGGGAGGACTCGTCAATGCGGCGGCCCACCTTGGACACGATGCGCTCGATCACCTTCCTCAGGTGTTCTTCCGAGCTGAAGCGTGAATCGGCAAGCGTGAGGTGGCCTTTGCGCTCCACGTAGATCTGGTCCATCCGGTTGACCATGATTTCAGTGACGGCAGGGTCGTCCAGCAGCCGCTGCAGGGGGCCGTAGCCCAGGACGTCGTCGGCAACGTCCTGCACCAGGCGCGTGCGCTCCTCCGAGGAGAGCGGCACCTGCTCGGCGTCGATGATGCGGGTGAGCTCGTCCCGGGCAGAGGTGCGGAGCTCCAGTTCTGTGATTGCAGAGTCGTTGAAGCGGGCCCCCAAGCGCTCGAACAGCGCCGTGGCTGCCCTCTCCTTCAAAGCGGCGAAGGCGTCCACGGGCTGCTGGACTTTGGGCTTCGCCTCGTCCGCGTGGTCTGGTCCCGATGAAGGTACGACGACGGCGGCAGCCGGTGCCGCCGTCGTCGTCCGTTTGTCCGTCCTCACCGGAGCCCACGGTTCCGGCTGCGGGGCAGCCGGCCCGGGCCGGTCCAGCTCGAGGGTTGCGGTGGAGGCGCGGTGGGCCGACGGCTGCGATGCGGCGGCAGGTGTGCGCGACTGCGAGGGCGCCTGCGACTTCGCCTGGGCGGCACTGATGCGTTCTGAAAGTTTCACCTAGACCACTACCCTTCGGTGCAGTTTGCGTTGCGATGTGGCCCGCCAGGCGGGGTTAAACCGTTCGACCAGCTGGTTCAAGCCCTTGGTGGCGGGGTCCTTTGCCGATTCCTGCAGGACGGGGACGCCGCGGTTTGTGGACAGGGCCACGGCGCGGGAACGTGGAATGCTGACGTCCACGGGTGCGCCGATGGTCGACTCGAGGTCCTGGACGGTCAGCCCCAGCTTGGAATCGGCCATGTTCAGCACCACGTGCCGGGTCTCCGGAAGGATGTCCAGCTGGCGCAGCACGTCCAGGCCCGAACGCAGGCCGCGGACGCTGGGGATGTCCATGCCGCTGACCCACACCACGTCCGTGCACTGCTCCATGGCGGCCAGCCCTATTTCCGGAAGTCCCGGAGCGGTGTCCACCACAACATACTGGAACTGCTCGGACAGCTGTTCCAGCAGCCGGCTGACCTGTTCCGGGGTGATTTCGTCCGCATCGACGGGGGTTGGCGGAGCGCAGACGGCGTAGATGCCGCCGGGGTGCACCGTCAGGAAGGCCTTGAGGACCAGGGAGTCCTGGCTCGCGGCGGGGGAGACCGCGTCCGTGACGGTGTGCTGGGGATCGAGGTAGAGCCCGGAGGCGACGTCGCCGAACTGCAGGTCCAGGTCCACGATCACCACGCTCATGGGGGCGATCTTGCCCAGGCCGATGGCGATGTTCGTGGCGATGGTGGTCTTGCCCACGCCCCCCTTGGGGGAGAAGACGCCGATGACCAGGCCCTTGTTGGTCTCGGCCATCGGCGCGGCTGCCTGCACACGGTACCGGTTGGCGAAGGACTGGTTGGCCCGCTCAAGGAGCACCCGCATCTGCGCCGCATCGGAGCCGGGAGAGAGGATGTCCCGGATGCCGGCACGCATGGCCTGCAGGATGAAATCCGGGTCCGGATCGGTGGCGAGGATGACGCTGAGCTCGGGGAACCGGACATTCATCACCGTGGCGAACCGGAGGGCTTCTTCCACGGGGACGTCCGGTCCCAGGATGAGTACTTCGGGCTGTTCCTGGTTGAGGGCTGCAAACAGGTCATTGGGGTCGGCGGGGAGCAGGCTGGTGAAGAAGGTCTGCACGCCGCCCTGGAGGCCGCCGGCTACGGCTTGCCGCAGGCGGCCGTCGAAGTCGACATCGGGCGTGATGAGGACGAAGCGGCTCATTTGTAGACATCCGGTCGGATCATGATGCGCGGTCCGTTGTCCTCGGCGTCGAGCGGTTCCCGGGTCAGCCAGATGGAGGCGAAGTCGGTCATTTCCGAAGCGAAGACGATCTTCCCCGCGTTGACGTCGTTGACCGCCACAGTGATCATCAGGGATCCGGTGGGGAGGTTGACGTCCCGGGGATTAGGTTCCGTCCCGGCGCTCGCGGATGGGGCGGGGTTGGTGGCTCCTTCGGGCGCCCGCTGGACGGCGGTGACCAGGACCTTGTGGATGGAGAGCTGGGTGGTCTCCTTGTCGGCCTTCGACTCGATGCCGCCGGATTTCATGGTGATGAAGATGCCCACGTGGTCCCCGGGCGTAAGGCGCCCGCCGACCACCCGCTGCGGCTCCAGCTGGAAAGAGACTTCCTGGAGGCCTGCCGGGACCTTCACCGATCCGGACGTCTGGAGGTCTTCCGGGGCCACCAGCTTTTCCGCCAGGAGCTGCTCGCCCGGGACGAGGTCCGCCGCTGCCACTTTTCCGGCGGACTCGTCAAGCGTGTCCAGGGCGGATTTTGCGACGGCGGTGCCGGGCACCTGCTCCAGGGCCACGGAGGCCTTAACGGTGTCCACAGTGGCGCCGGCAGGGACGGCCTTGGTCACCACAAGCACTCCCACCGGCTCAAGGTCCTTGACGGCACGTTGGTCGGCGCCCTGGGCGTACGTGACAACGAGTACCGCCCCGACAATGGCCAGCAGCACTGCTGCTACTCCTGCCAACAAGCGTGACTTCACTGACTGCTCCTGTTGCTAGGTGAATCGTGGGGATGCATGAGCTAATTTCTGAGCGCAACGACGGTCGCGCCGTCCGGGTTGACCGGGCCTAGCGTGTAGCCGTTGGCCAGGGAAACATATTTGACGAAAGTTCCGATAATTCCGCGGCAGGGCTCCCTGCATTCAAGGTCGGCCGGGACGTCCGGGGTCCGGTTGCGGAAAGTGTAGGGAAGCCCCGAACTGCCAACCTTCCACCCGGCAACCTTGAAGGCGGCAAACGTTGTCAGCCCGTAGATAGCGTTGGTTCCGGTTCCGACAACGGAATTGAAGATCGGCAGCAAAACGATGACGTCCTTGCCGGCGGTCAAGTCCGCCGCCCAGCCGTTCAGCGTGGCCTCGCAATGTGGAGGCGCATTGTTGCCGGTGTCGCCGCCTGCGGTGCTTATTGCGATGTCGATCAGGGCGCCGCACTGGTTGGCATCCTGTTTGAGACCGCCGAATCCGCCTTGTACAAATGCACCCGACGGGCCGTAATTACAGTCGACGTTGGCGTTCTTTCCATGTAGCTGGAGCAGCTGCATGATATTCGTGCTGTCGCGAACCTGGCAGACGGACACGGTGATGGGAAAGGGAGTGGTCCCCTTTTCGGGACTGCCCCAGACGACTGTCGACGGCGCATTGACCTCGGCCGAGTCCATGCCCAGTACCCGGGCGAAGAAGAGGGAGACTTCGTTGGGAGATTTGCCGGCTTCCTGCGAAGCCGCGGTGACTGTCACGGTGCGCGCGGCCTTGTCCAGCGCGGTGGATTTGATGTTGCTGAGGCGGTCGTTGGCGTTGCCGTTGGTGAGGGCTGCTGCCAGGGTTGATGTGGCGGAGCAGTCGGGATCAATGGCGCTCTTGGCGCATTTTTGGGCTATGGCGAGGGCGGCTGCGTCGGCTCCGTTGCGGAGCTGGGTCCGTTCGGCGTAGAGCATTCCGACGTCCACCGCGATGGCCCCGAAGCCCAGGAGCACCACCAGCAGGATGGCGACCAGAACGCTCGCGGCGCCGCGTTCGCCGTCGTGCTTGCTGTTTTGAGACTGATGCAAATGTGTCAGCCGCCGCACAGCATGGCCCCCTTGCCGGTCATCGGAAACGGTCCGGCGATGCCGGTCATGGTGGAGAGGTTGTAGCTGATGGTGACGGTCATGCGGTTGCCCGGTGCGCAGCTGGTGGTGCCGGTATCGAGATTCTTGAAGGCGATGTTCGTGTCCGCCAGCCCGGGCTTAAGGGACACTGCCGTGCTCTTCGCCGCGGTGTTGGCAGCAGACATGTTGTTGGAGATGGCCATCACGCGCACGCCTTCGCGTGCTGCGGCGGAGAGTGAGGCCTGGGCGTTATAGGCCCGGCCAAACTCCACGATGCCCAGGAGCAGCATGACGAGGACAGGTGCCAGGATCGCAAATTCGACCGCTACGGCTCCGCGCTCGGATGCCCTGGACATGGTGGTGCCTTTCGTTCAGGCCAATGGGAGGGTGGTGACAGCGAAAGTGGCGGCGGCTTGGGTGCCGCCGCCACTTCGTTGGTGGACGTGCCCGGGGCGCGTCGGGAGGGTGGGGACTAGGGGGTGCAGGTGCCCAGGCCGGCATCAGCGCCCGCGGTGTAGGTGCCGCTGCTGACGGAGCACGAAACCTGGGTGAACATGTCCGTTAGGGTTCCGCCTAGAAGCGTGACGGCGACGATGATCACGACGGCGATGAGGGCAACCATGATGCCGTATTCGACGGCGGTGGCGCCGGTCTCTTCACGGCGGAGGCGGGATGCGAGGTTGGTGTAGAGAGAAAGCATGGGGACTCCTGAGCGAGTTTGGGTGGCTGGTCCTGCACCAGCTCTGCCAAAAAAGTAGCAAGCACTGTCCTGCTATTTGCCGGATCTTCGAGCATCCTGCGCCAAGCCTGCCCGTCTTGCGCGTCCGCTGCGCTAATCCTGCGCTGAGCCTGCTCCCGTGTTGCGAAATCGGCGCACGCAAAAGAACTCCCTCAGCCTGGCGGGCTGAGGGAGTTCATGTACTCCGTGAGTGGGTGTTTCGGTTTCCCCAGGAAGGCCCTGAACGAGCACTCACACGCGCTCAGGGCCTTCGCCCGGCGTGAGATCCCGCTCCTCGGCGCCGGGTGGCAACGGATCTCCACGGTTCTGGGTACCGGGGAGATCCGGGTCTTGGGCCGGAAGAACCGGCGGGTTGGTTAGCTCAAAGCCTCGACGATGCTGATGGCTGCGGGGCCGAGGAGAACGATGAAGAGCACGGGAAAGATGAACAGCAGGAGCGGGAACAAAACTTTCACCGGCAGCTTCATGGCTTTTTCTTCGGCCCGTTGCCGGCGCTTGACCCTGGCTTGCTTGGCCTGGGTACGAAGCACCTTCGCGATGCCGATGCCGTACTTATCGGCCTGGACCACCGCCCGCACGAAACTCCGCAGGTCCTGGACGGAAGAACGGGCCGCCAGTGCGGCGTAGGCTTCCTGGCGAGGGCGGCCCACCTGGATGTCCTGCAGTGTCCGCATCAGCTCCTGGGCCAGCGGGCCGCCACCGTATTCCCCCGCCCTGGCCATTGCCGACTCGAAGCCGAGGCCGGCCTCAACCGAAATCAACATTTGGTCGAGGGTATTCGGAAGCTCGAGCTCGATGGCCTGCTGGCGCTTGATGCCTTTGTTGTAGACCAGGAGGTCAGGGACAAAGTAGAACAACACCGTGATGAAGAGGGCCAAACCGAAAATCGGAGGCGTCGGGGCCTTGCTGATGAGAAGCAGGCCGAACAGGGCGCCGCCCAGGGCGAGGAGCGGCTTCGAGATGATGAGCTTTTCCAGCGGCATGGATTCCGGACGTCCTGCCAGGGCAAGCCACCGGTCCAGTTTCGCCTCATAGCTGCCGGGGGTGAGCCGCTTGGAGATCCCCAGGAAGATCGGGGTCCTCTGGATCGCGGAAGTGGAGCTCTGGGTAAAGCCTTGTCCCAGATTCGTTTGGACGGCCAGTGCACCGCGCCGGTCCAGCGTAACCAGAACCCAGGTGAAGTAGGCCAAGGGCAGCACAACCGCTGCAATGATCAGCCAGGCTATCGGAGTCATGGCATTCCTCCCTAGAACTTAATCTTGACGGTGCGGCTCATCCAGAAGCCGCCGATGACGAACATCAGAATGCTGGCAATGAACAAAATGATGCCGATGGGATGGGTGAAGAAGACGTTCATGTAACCGGGGTTCATGATCCCGATGATCAGGGCCACTCCCACCGGCATGGCCATCAGGATCCAGGCGGACATCTTGCCTTCTGCGCTGAGGGAGCGCACCTGGCCCTTGATCTCGCTGCGCTCACGGATGGTGCCGGCGACTTCCTCCAGGACCTCGGCAAGATCGCCGCCGACCTCCCGGTTGATCTGGATCGCCTGGCCAATCCAGCGGAAGTCTTCGCTGTCCATGCGTTCGGCAACTTCGTCCAGAGCTTGCCGGGCGTCCTTGCCGACCCGCGTTTCGGTGACTACGCGGGACAGCTCCTCCGACGTCGGGGCGTCAGCCTCCTGAGCCGCCGCTTCGATCGACCTCATGACACTGTGGCCGACCCGAAGGCCGCCGATCAGCATCTGGATGGTGTCTGTGAGCTGGGACTCGAACCGCCCCCGACGTTTGTCCCTGAGCACGGACAGGACGAGCCGTGCCAGGAACGGCGTGGCGATGGCGAACAGGATTCCGAGGAGCAGGTTCGTCAGCAGTGTGACGATGGTGCCGGCCAGGAACGAAGCCACGAGGACCATCACCGTGAAATCGGCGGGGGCCATTTTCACGCCGGCGTTGTAAAGCACGGCTGCGTTATACGGGCCGCCGGAATCGCCGATGACGCCGCCCATGGCGTTTACTGCGGTGTTTGAGACCCGGCTCATGGCTGACTGGCCCTGGTATGAGGCATCCGGGCGCCTTCTATTGGCCGGAATCGAGCCGTAGCGGGGCTTCAGGACAACCAGGAACAAGACGAGCAGGGCCCCGAAGCAAAGTGCGAGGGCCGCGATGAAGAGTGCTGGCGATTCCACGGTTACCGCCTTCCCGCCGCGACGGGCGCAGCGCCGAAGATGGCCGGCGAGACGGAGATACCGAGGTCGGAAAAGCGGTCCAGGAACCGCGGCCGTATCCCTGTTGAGACAGGCCGCCCCAAGAAGCGGCCCTGGGCGTCCATGCCTGCGGAGTAATCAAAGAGGAATGCGTCCTGGAGTGTGACGATGTCTCCCTCCATGCCCTGCACTTCAGTTACGTGCGTGACCCGGCGGCTTCCATCGCGGAGCCTGGTCACCTGGACGATGAGGTCCACAGCGGACGAGACCTGTTCCCGGATGGCCCGGAGCGGAAGATCCATGCCGGCCATCAGCACGAGGGTTTCCAAACGGGCGACGGCGTCACGCGGCGAATTAGCGTGCACAGTGGACAGCGAACCGTCGTGCCCGGTGTTCATGGCCTGCAGCATGTCCAAGGACTCGCCGCCACGTACTTCGCCAACGATGATCCGGTCCGGCCGCATGCGGAGGGAATTTCGAACCAGCTCGCGGATGCTCACGGCACCCTTGCCCTCAATGTTCGGTGGCCGGCTTTCCAGCCTCACCACATGGTCCTGCTGCAGCTGGAGTTCAACCGCGTCCTCGATGGTCACAATGCGGTCATCCTCCGGGATGAACGACGAGAGAACGTTCAGGAGCGTGGTTTTACCGGTACCGGTACCGCCGGAGACAATGATGTTCAGCCGCGCCCGGACGCAGGCACTGAGCAGCTCCGCCATCTCGGGAGTCACGGAGCCCCAGTCAATCAGGTTCTGGACCGTCAAAGGCACGTGGCTGAATTTGCGGATGGTCAGCGAGGGCCCGTTCACCGCCAGGGGAGGAATGATCGCGTTCACACGCGAGCCGTCTTCCAGCCGGGCGTCGACCAGGGGCGAAGATTCATCGATGCGCCGGCCCACCCGTGACACAATCCGCTCGATGACTTTCCGCAAGTGGTCATCGGAACTGAACTGATAACCCGTCAGGGTCAGGTGTCCGTGCCTTTCGATGTAGATCTGGTCATAACGGTTGACCATGATTTCAGTGACCGAAGGATCTTCAAGGAGCCGTTGGAGGGGGCCATAGCCCATGACCTCGTCGGCAATCTCCCGGATAAGCCGCCGCCGTTCTTCCGGGGACAGCGGGACCTGCTCCTGGTCGATCACCGCGGAGAGTTCTTCGACGGCGGCGGACCGAAGGTCTTCTTCCGATGACGAAGCGTCGGCCGAGCGGTTACCCATTCGTTCAAACAGGGCGAGTGCCGCCCGTTGCTTCAAGCCCGCCAGCGCATCGACGGCCTGGACCACCGGGGCGCCGCCCAGATTCAACGCTGAGGCAAGCGGCCTGCTGGCCGGAGCGGGCGGCTGCTGTTCGGCGGATGCAGGTACTGCTCCCGGTGTGTCCTGCGCGGGCTGGCCGGATTCGTTATTAGTCCCGTCACTCTGTGAGCGGGCCAGGCGATCTGAAAGTTTCATGACACAACCACCCTTCGGTGCAGTTTGTTGTGGGAGGAGGACACCCAGGCAGGATCGAAGCGGTCCACCAGCTTTTTGAGGCCCTTCGACGCGGCGTCCCTGGTGGAGCTCTGCAACACCGGGACGCCTCGATTGGTGGTAAACGGAAGGGTGCGTGACCGCGGAATCACGGTATCGATCGGGACGCCGATGGTCGCCTCGACGTCCTGCACCGAGAGGCCGCTCTTCCGGTCGGCGAAGTTGAGCACGGTGTGCCGGCCCTGCGGAAGCAGCTGCAGGTCCTTCAGCACGCTGAAGCACTTGCGCAGGCCCCGGACGCTGGGAACGTCCATCCCGCAAACCCACACACCGTCAGTTGCCAGTTCCAGCGTCGCCAGCACGTGCTCGCCGAGTCCTGGCGCGGTGTCGACCACCACGTACTTGAACTCGCTTGCCAGCTGGTTGATGAGCCGGCTGACATGATCGGCAGTGATGTAGTCGGACTCCGCAGGTGTCCGGGGAGCGCAGAGGGCGTAGATGCCTGCCGGGTGAACCGTGAGGAACGCTTTCAAGACCATGGAGTCCTGGGAAGCGGCGCCGTGCACGGCCTCCGTGATGGAGTGTTCGGGTTCCAGCAACAATCCTGATGCAACGTCCCCGAACTGCAGGTCGAGGTCGACAATCACCACCCCCATGGGCGCCACCTGGCCAAGGCCGATGGCCAGGTTGGTGGCTACCGTGGTTTTGCCGACGCCGCCCTTGGGTGACATGACTGCTATCACCCGTCCGCGTTGCTGGCCCGATTCCGCCGCCGGGGCCATGCCGCGCCGGCGGCTGGCTGAGGCGAGGCAGGCCCGTTCAAGGAGCACCCGCAGGTCGTTGACCACGATTTCCGGGGTGACGACGTCACGGATTCCTGAATGCATGGCCCGGAGTACCAGGTCCGGCGTGGGCTCGGCGACCAGGAGCAGGCTCACCTCGGGGTACTGGAGATCGAAGACGGTTGCGAGCTTCAGCGCATCCTCGGGGGCGACGCCGGGGCCGAGGATCAGAACCTCCGGCGGGGCTCCGTTGAGTTGCGAGAAGACGTCGTCCGGTCCGCCGGAGAGAACGTCCGGCGTGAGCGTTTGCAGCTCACCGTGCAGCGCCCCTGTGATCGCCTGCCGGATGCGCCCCTCAAAGTCCCGGACTGCCGTGATGGCCACAAACCGGCTCATTAGTACAGCCCTCCAAAGGTGGTGACCGGCGGATCGCTCTTGGTGGACGTATCGGTCTGCTTGGCGAGCCAGATGGTGCCGAATTCGGCGCCGTAGACCAGCTTGGCAGCATCGGCGTCGCTCCTGGCCACCGTGATAAAGGCGGATCCGTTAGGCATTTCGATGCCCTTCTCCGTGGTGCCACCGGAGTTCTTTTCCGTCTCCGGCGCAGCTTTCTGAACCGCGGTCACCAGGACGTCGTGGAAGAGAAGGCCGGTGGACTGTTTCCACCCTTTGACCTCGGCCGGAACATTTGCGCCGGCCGGCATCTCTTCCTCGGACTTGAAGGAGGTGTAGACGGTCACCTTGTCGCCAGCTTCGAGCCGGCCGCCAAGGATCCGTTCGGGTGCGAGGAGGAAGGTGACTTCTTCCAGGCCGTCAGGCACCGGTACGGTGCCGGGCAGGAGATCGCGGGGGTCCACGAGCCTGGCCTTGAGGAGCTGCTCACCGGGCTCGAGGCCCACAGAGGTGATCTTTCCCTTGTAATCGCTCAGGCTTTCGATGGCACCGTCCGGGACGGCGGCCTGCGGTATTGCTTCGAGCTGGACCTTGTTGTTGAGGTCTTCAGCCTTGGTTCCGGCGGGAATTGACTCTTTGACAACCAGGACATTGACGGGTTCGAGACCTTGCGCTGCCCTGTTGTCGGCTCCCTGGACGTATACAACCAGTAGTACGGTTCCGGTGATTGCCAACAGCAGTGCTGCGATGCCTCCCAGTAGGCGTGATTTCACTTGACTAGCTCCTTGTCGATTTCTTAGTGCGACTTTTTGATGCGACGGTTTCGCGTACGGAGGACTCAGCGGCTATTCGGAAAGCCAGACTGACGACGCTCCGTAGTTGGGGTTTCCACCGCTCGATGCCAGACCCTCGGCCAGGGAGACGTAGCGGGTGAAATAGCCCTGGATGCCACGGCAGTTGCCGGTGCACGAGGGTGCTGCGGGGTCCAGGTTTGTGAGTGACGGACCGCCGCCAAACTTGTATCCGGTGACTTGGAATGCGATGAATCCGACCAGACCGTACGTAGCGTGCTGGCCGTTGCCGGTCGCGGTGCTGAAGATCGGGATGAGTACGGGCTCTTCCATGAGTCCGGCAAGTATCGCCGTGCATTCGCTCGGGAAGTCATTGCCGGGGTCGTTACCGATCTCCGCTTCGGCGATGTTGATGTCCGCCGAGCATCCGGTGTCCCGGTCCAGCCAGCCGAAGCCGCCCTCGGCATAACCGTTTTGCGGGACGCAGCCCGGGTAATCCGGGGTGTTCTCGTCGTAGCGGAGGAGGATGTGGGTCGGGATCGGATCGCCGGTGAAGGTTTGGGTGGAGTTCAGTTCCGCCAGCTGGCTCGGCGAAAGGTACTGCTCGAAGACACACTGGCTGATGGTCCAGGGCAGCGTCGTAGCTTCATTCGGTGCGCCCCAGGTGGCCTCGGCCACTGCCCGGATGTCGGTGGTTTCAAACCCCATGACCCTGGCGAAGAAGAGCGAGAACGCATTTGCTCCCGAGCCGGCATCGCGGGTGTTGGTTTGAACGCGAACCGTCGTGGCGCTCGGGAAGGTGATGGAGGAGACGCCACTGGAGCTGTCATTGCTGTTGGAGTTGGCCAGGAGCTGGCCGGTTGCGTTCACATCCCCGCAAGAGCCGTTGGCGCAATCCCCGGCGATGGCCAGGGCGGACGAGTCGGCGCCGTTCTGAAGCTGCGCCTTTTCCGCGTACATGGCCCCCACGTCGACGGCGATGGCTGCGAAGCCCATCAGGACCACCAGCAGGAGGGCCACAAAGATGGTTGCCGCTCCGCGCTCGTTGTCAGAACCACGGGTCCTAGCGACATGCCGGCCTTTGCTACTGCGACGCGCTGTCAGCCACCGCATCTCATCACCCCTACTCCCGTCATGTTCAAGGGAAATATGACCGGCTGGCCAAAGAAGCCGGCATCAAGGAAGCCGGACAATGATGGAAGGGTCAGGCTGGTGGTGACTGTGACGTCGGACCCCTCCGAGCAGCTCCCGGCGTTGCTTGTGACCCCCATGCCCAGGCCCGCCAGAGATGGCGCGGCGGCGGCGGCAGTCCCGGCGACGTCGAGAGAGCCGTCGTCGTAATGGATGGCGGCATGGCGGGCACCTTCGCGCGCTGCCTGGGTGAGCGACACCTGAACGTTCAGGGCCCGCCCGAATTCCATAATGCCGATGACCAGCAACAGCAGCACGGGAAGGACAATTGCCATTTCCACTGCCACGGCCCCGCGTTCTTTCTTTTTTGATTTCACGACGGTCTCCCCAGACACTTCGTTTTCCATTGGCGGATTGCCCGGAAATGCAACTGTTCCGGTGGCGGCGACTGCCGCCACCGGAACAGAGGCAATACCGAGGGTTGCGGGCTACAGGTTGCCTGCGACACCCGTGAAGAGGTTGGCGATGGCCGGGCCCAGGATGAGGAGGGCGGCGATGACGACGACGGCGATGAGTGCGACCATCAGGCCGTACTCAACCATCGTGGCGCCCTTCTCTTCCCGGGTGAGGCGGGTCTTGACGCCGGCGATAAAAGCAACCATGGAGACCAGTGCAGAGTTCATTTTCGTGTTCCTTTTTGTGAGTGCTGAATTGGCTTCGAATTCCCCGCTCCCCCCAAGAAGGTGTTGCTGGAACTTCGATGCACTAAGGAATACAGGAGTCACAAATAGCCACACAATGAGTGGATGTACTCGTCTTTTTCACACCAGAATCGGCTGTCTACTTGGTGTTACAGCCCTTTATTCCTGCTACCCAAGTACGCGACTACTTGGTGTACTCGGAAACGGCTACCGGGGAAACACGGAGGGCAGGAGAACCCGGCCGATCTCGTTGCCCCAGAGCACAGCCAGTAGGCAGCCCAGGAACATGGACGGACCGAAGGGGACTGAGGTCTTCCGCCCCGCCAATCCGCTTGTAACAAGGATCACACTGGTCACTGCGCCCACAATAAAACCAAGGGCTATACCCAGTATCAAGTGGCCAATAGAGAGGTAGCCCAAGTACAAACCAAGTGGTGCTGAGAGCTTGACGTCGCCCATCCCCATTCCGCGGGGAGAAATGAGGGCCAAAATCAGGTAAATCACGAAAGTTACGGCGCATCCGATGGCTGCTACGAGCAGATTTCCCCACCGCTGGTTCATGGCGGCATCCAAAAGCAGCAGCAAAAGCCCGATTCCGAGCGTGGGAACGACCATCCTGTTGGGCAGCAGCTTGTGCTGGAGGTCGACCCGGGAGAGTAGAAGGCCAGCTGCGCAGAGGAATAGAAAGGCGGGAAGCGCCCACGACCACCCGAATCGCCAGGCCATCGCCCCGCAAAGCAGCGCGGTGCCAACGGCGCCGGCCACACCGTGCCAGCGGACATGCCCCAGCTCAATGGCGGGCAGCAATTTCCGCGCGACCTGCAGGGCGAGGGGGGCCGCGGCGAGGCCCAGGACCGCGCAGGCAATCACCAGCGGGGCAACCGGGGGCAATTCGGTCAAAGGGGCACCTCAGCTCGAAGTTTGTTCGTGATTCTCGCTGCGGGCCCCGGGCAGGGACCGGCGCAGGCAGGCTACCAAGAGCCTATTTTGACCAGCGGCCTCAGTACCCGCTATTCTTGATAGTCGTTGTGCGTGTCCTTTCTCGATGATGCGTGCCCGCTGAGAATCCGGTTGCAGGATAACTACTCCTCGGGCACATTCGAGACGTCTGGACCACTGGATTCATAGAGCCCTCACCTCTGTTCCGGTAGCGCATAGATAGTAGGTGCACACGCTTACGTGACACCTAAACAAGAACGCCAGAACAAGAACGAGGCAAACACCGTGCGTACGTACACCCCGAAGCCCGGCGATATCAACCGCCAGTGGCACGTCATTGACGCCACCGACGTTGTCCTTGGTCGTCTCGCCAGCCAGACCGCAATCCTGCTGCGCGGCAAGCACAAGGCCACCTTCGCTCCCCACATGGACATGGGCGATTTCGTCATCATCATCAACGCCGAGAAGGTTGCCCTCACCGGCGCCAAGCTCGAGCAGAAGCGCGCTTACCGCCACTCCGGCTACCCGGGCGGCCTGACCTCCGTCAACTACGCGGAGCTGCTGGAATCCAACCCGGTCCGCGCCGTGGAGAAGGCCATCAAGGGCATGCTCCCGAAGAACTCCCTCGCTGCACAGCAGCTGGGCAAGCTGAAGGTTTACCGCGGTGCAGAGCACCCGCACGCCGCCCAGCAGCCCAAGACTTTCGAAATTTCCCAGGTCGCCCAGTAGTCCTGGCCACCAAACAACTTATCTATACAAGGAGAACCGTGGCTCAGAACGAAGAGACCACCGAAGCCGTTGAGGCAGAGGAAACCCTGACCAGCTACACCTCGGAAAGTGGAGCTGCTGAAGCTGCTGCGCCGAAGAAGGAGCGCCCGGCACTGACCGTTGCCGGCGCAGCTGTTGGCCGCCGCAAGGAAGCTGTTGCACGCGTTCGCGTTGTGCCCGGCTCCGGCAAGTGGACCATCAACGGCCGCGAGCTGGCGAACTACTTCCCGAACAAGCTGCACCAGCAGGACGTCAACGAACCCTTCAAGATCCTCGATCTTGACGGCGCCTACGACGTCATCGCCCGCATCCACGGCGGTGGCCCTTCCGGCCAGGCCGGTGCACTGCGTCTCGGCATCGCCCGTTCACTGAACGAGATCGACGTCGAGAACAACCGCGCCACCCTGAAGAAGGCGGGCTACCTTACCCGTGACGCACGCGTCATCGAGCGTAAGAAGGCTGGTCTCAAGAAGGCCCGCAAGGCTCAGCAGTACTCCAAGCGCTAAATCCGCTTCCCGAAAGCCCGTCTCGCCACTCGGCGGGGCGGGCTTTCGCCGTTAAGAAAAAGATAGTCGGCCCGTGGCGCCCGGCCCTTGGTGTTAGTGCCACTGTTCCGTGCAGCGGTGCGAGCCAAAGACGGCCTCGGCAGGTCCATCGTCTAAACTTGACCCGATGTCTAGATTATTTGGAACAGATGGTGTCCGGGGCCTGGCTAACGGCCTGCTCACAGCAGAGCTGGCGATGCAGCTGGCGCAAGCGGCCGCCGTCGTACTCGGCCACGAACGCAGCACGAACGGCAGCCGGCCACGTGCCGTCGTGGCCCGCGATCCGCGTGCCAGCGGCGAGTTCATTTCGGCAGCCGTCTCGGCGGGACTGTCCAGCTCAGGCATCGACGTCTACGACGCCGGGGTTCTGCCCACTCCGGCCGCCGCCTACCTGGTGGCCGACCTCAACGCCGACTTCGGTGTCATGATCTCCGCGTCCCACAACCCGGCGCCGGACAACGGCATCAAATTCTTCGCCAGGGGCGGCCAGAAGCTGCCTGACGAGGTGGAAGACGCCATCGAGGCCCAGATGGGCAAGGAACCGGTCAGGCCCACAGGGAGCGATGTAGGCCGCATCCAGACCTTCTCCGACGCGGAGGACCGCTACATTGTCCACCTGCTCGGGACGCTGCCGCACCGGCTCGACGGGCTGAAGGTTGTCCTGGACTGCGCCCACGGTGCTGCCAGCGGCTGTTCACCGCAGCTCTTCAACGACGCCGGCGCCGAGATCGTGGTCATCGGTGCTGAACCCGACGGCCTGAACATCAACGACGGCGTGGGCTCGACCCACCTTGGCGCCCTGCAGCGTGCCGTGGTGGAACACGGTGCCGACCTGGGCATCGCCCACGACGGTGACGCCGACCGGTGCCTGGCCATCGACCATGAAGGCAACGAGGTGGACGGTGACCAGATCATGGCCATCCTCGCCTTGGCGCTGAAGGAATCGGGCAAGCTCAAGGACAACGTCCTGGTGGCCACCGTCATGAGCAACCTCGGTCTGAAGATCGCCCTCCGCAACGCCGGCATCACCATCCGGGAGACCGCCGTGGGGGACCGCTACGTTCTGGAGGAAATGCGCGACGGCGGGTACAACCTTGGCGGCGAACAGTCCGGTCACGTGATTTTCGCTGATCACGCCACCACGGGCGACGGCCTCCTGACCGGCCTGCAGCTGGCTGCGCAGGTGGCCCTCACGGGCCGGCCGCTGAAGGACCTGGCCACAGTGATGACAAAGCTTCCTCAGCTGATGATCAACGTTAAGAACGTGGACAAGGCCCGGGCCGGCACCGACGAGGGTGTCCTGGCCGCCGTGGCTGAAGCCTCTGCGGAACTCGGCGAGACCGGCCGCGTGCTCCTGCGCCCGTCCGGAACCGAAGCCTTGGTGCGCGTGATGGTGGAGGCTGCCGACATGCCCACCGCCGAGCGCATCTGCAAGCACCTTGCGGCCGTTGTGGAAGAACGCCTGGCCGTGGCACCGGCCGCCTAGGCTCAGTCCCCGCCGTAGCGATCCAGACAAGAAGAAAGCGGTCCGCCTCCAGCTGGGGGCGGACCGCTGTCGTAAGGATTTACGGCCTGGAGCTGCCGCTCCGGAGTGAGTCGCGGATTTCGGTGAGGAGTGCGATCTGCGGGTCTTCGGCGGCCTCTTCCTTGACCCCGGTATCAATACCGAGCCGGCGGTTGCGGCGTTCGATCATGTGGTTCATCGGCATGATGACCACGAAGTAGATGGCGGCTGCCACCAGCAGGAACGAAATGATGGAGGAGATGACGGAGCCGTACATGAACCCCTCCCACTGCATTTCTTCAATGCCCTTGGCACTGAACAGGCGGCCGATCAGGGGAGTCAGCAAGCCCTCGACGATTGAGGTCACGACAGCGCCGAAGGCGGCACCCATGACCACTGCGACGGCAAGGTCTACGACGTTGCCCTTCATGATGAAATTCTTGAATCCGGTCAACATGGGACCCAGCCTAGACCTGCGCTGTAAACACGGTGTGACCGCCAGGTAATATCGCGGGGGTGTGTCGGGGACCACCCACAAGCCTTAGGCCCTACAGATAACCCGGTGCCGCTTCCAGTCCGAAGTACTCCTCCAGCGTGGCGATGCCGCGATTGGCCATGTCCGTCGCGGCCTCCACTCCGACGTACCGCAGGTGCCAGGACTCGTAGTAGTAGCCCGTGATCGGGTGGAACATCCACGGATACCGGACCACGAAGCCGAAGCGGTGCGCGTTGGCCTTTGCCCACACCGCGGCGGGCTGGTCGGCGAAGCATGGCTGGAAACCGCACGCCCCGCCGCCGTCGCCGATGTCAAAGGCCCAACCGCTCTGGTGCTCCGAGTAGCCCGGCCGGGCCGAGGCAGTGTCCGCCTCGGCCTGCCCGCGGGAGGCAACATAGCTGTTGTATGTTGCCGTCTGCGTCCCGTAGGAGCGGTAGCCGCTGGCCAGGGTCATTGCTACGCCGTCCCGTGCGGCCGCAGCGAACATCTGCTCCGCGGCAGCCGCCGTCGTGCTGTTCAGTTGGGCGGCCTCGCCCGAAACCGCGAGCGGGACGTTCGGCTGGACCAAGTCCGCCGGGACGTAGTCGGCGGGGGAGAGCGGACGATGCTTGTTGACCACCAGCCACGGGCTGGCCGGATCCGTCAGCGAATGCTGCCGGGCGAGTCCGGCAGCGGGGGACGTGGGGGTCGCCGCGGCCGTAGGCGTAGGCGCCGATGCCGTCTCGGCCGCAGGTGAGGTCGACGCGGACGTCTCCGCACTTGCCGGCGACGTCGCCGCAGTGGGTGAAGCAGCGGGTGAGGAAGTCGTCGAGGACGACGGCGTTGGCCGGGTTCCGGCGTCGGGCGTGCACGCTGACAGGGCGGTCAGCCCGGCGCCGACGGCCAGCAGCCTGGCGACGGACCGCCTGCTGGGCGTGGTGGCCGCAGCCCGCACCGCTTCCCCGATGACAGCGCAGTTGTGGCACACGTGTGCTAGACCTTCCGCAGCAGCATGCGGCGGATGGAATGGTCCGCTTCCTTGGTCAGCACCAGCTGCGCCCGGCCACGCGTCGGAAGGACATTTTCCTCCAGGTTCGGCTCGTTGATCCGCTTCCAGATGTCGCGGGCGGTGCTTTCGGCTTCCTCGTCGGACAGTGTGGCGTAGCGGTGGAAGTACGATTCGGGTTGGGCGAACGCCGTGGTGCGGAGCTTGCGGAACCGGTCCACATACCACTCCTCGATGTAGGAGGTCTTCGCGTCCACGTAGATGGAAAAGTCGAAGAAGTCGCTCAGCGCCAGGCCCTGCTTGCCGTCGTGGCGCGGTCGGGCCGGCGCCAGGACGTTCAGGCCCTCCACGATCAGCACATCCGGCCGGCGGACCACCACTTCCTTGCCGGGCACGATGTCGTACGTGACGTGCGAGTACCAGGGAGCCCGGACCTCTTCGGCGCCGCCCTTGATCTCACTGACGAAGCGGAGCAGTGCACGGCGGTCGTACGATTCCGGGAAACCCTTGCGTTCCAGGAGGTGCCGCCGCTTGAGCTCGGCCAGGGGATAGAGGAACCCGTCAGTGGTGATGAGCTCCACGTTGGGTGTGCCTGGCCAGCGGCGGAGCATTTCGCGGAGCACGCGGGCGATGGTGGACTTGCCCACGGCCACCGAACCGGCCACACCGATCACAAAGGGCGTGCGCTGCGTTTGTTCGCCGAGGAAGGTGGTGGTGGCAGAGTGCAGTTGGCCCGCGGCCTCCACATAGAGGTGAAGCAGCCGGGAGAGCGGCAGATAGACTTCGCGGACTTCCTTCATGTCCAGCGGATCACCGAGCCCTCTGAGACGGACCACGTCCTCTTCGTTCAGAGGCTGTTCCATCTGGGCTGCGAGCCGGGACCAGGTCTGCCTGTCCAGCTCCACGAACGGGGAGACACCCTCTCCATTCGCTTCATTGCGTTGCAAAGTCACGTTAGAGATTCTGCCTGCCGCGACGCTGAGAGCGAAATGAAGGGCGTCGCAACTGCCGTAATCGCGCCCGGGCACCCCGTCGCAGGCGCCGCACGAGACCTCGGCGGACCCCCACTCCATATAAGCTTGGCTCTATGTGTGGAATCGTAGGATACGTAGGCCATTCGTCAGGCCGGGTAAATGTTGGCCACGGCGCGTTGGACGTTGTCCTTGAGGGACTCCGCCGCCTGGAGTACCGGGGATATGACTCGGCGGGCGTCGCTGTGGTGGCGGACGGAACCATTTCGTCCCGTAAGAAGTCCGGAAAGCTGAGCAACCTGCTCGCTGAACTGGAAAAGTCGCCGCTGCCGGACGCAGTCACCGGGATCGGGCACACCCGCTGGGCCACGCACGGCGGGCCCACGGACCAGAACGCGCACCCGCACCTGTCCGATGGCGGGAAGCTGGCCCTGATCCACAACGGCATCATCGAAAACTTCGCCGAGCTGAAGCTGGAGCTGCTTGAGGGCGGCGCCACGTTCGCGTCCGAGACGGACACCGAGGTGGCCGCCGCGCTGCTGGGTGACATCTTCCGGAACAAGCTGAACGGTGACGTTTCCAACGGCGGCCTGACCCGGGCCATGCAGCTTGCATGCCAGCGCCTCGAAGGCGCCTTCACCCTGCTGGCCGTGCACGCGGACCAGCCCGACGTCGTCGTCGCCGCCCGGCGCAACTCCCCGCTCGTGGTGGGCCTGGGCGAGGGGGAGAACTTCCTCGGCTCGGACGTCTCCGGTTTCATCGACTACACCCGCCGGGCCGTGGAGCTGGGCCAGGACCAGATCGTGACCATCACCGCGGACACCGTGGAGATCACCGACTTCTTCGGCGCCCCGGCGCAGGGCAAGGAGTACCACGTTGACTGGGATCCGGCCTCGGCCGAGAAGGGCGGCTACCCGTCCTTCATGGAGAAGGAAATCCACGACCAGCCCGACGCCGTGGCCAACACCCTGCTGGGCCGCTCGGACCTTGACGGCAAGCTGACACTCGATGAAATGCGCATCGACCCGGAGCACCTGAAGAAGATCAACAAGATCATCGTGCTCGCCTGCGGCACCTCCGCCTACTCCGGCCAGGTGGCCAAGTACGCGATCGAGCACTGGTGCCGCATTGCCACCGAGGTGGAGCTCTCCCATGAGTTCCGCTACCGCGATCCGATCGTGGACGAGAACACGCTGATTGTGTCCATCTCGCAGTCCGGCGAGACCATGGACACCCTGATGGCCGTCCGCTACGCCAAGGAACAGGGCGCCAAGACCCTCTCCATCTGCAACACCAACGGCTCCACCATTCCGCGCGAATCCGACGCCGTGCTCTACACCCACGCCGGGCCGGAGATCGCAGTCGCGTCCACCAAGGCCTTCCTGGCACAGATCACTGCGGCCTACCTGCTGGGCCTCTATTTGGCACAGCTGCGCGGCAACAAGTTCCAGGGCGAGATCAAGGACATCCTGGCCGACCTCGGCAAGGTCCCGGCGAAGATCCAGCAGGTCCTGGACCACGCGGACGAGATCAAGGAGCTGGCCCGGTCCATGTCCGGCGCCAAGTCGGTACTGTTCCTGGGCCGTCACGTCGGGTTCCCGGTGGCCATGGAAGGCGCGCTCAAGCTCAAAGAACTGGCGTACATCCACGCTGAAGGCTTTGCCGCCGGCGAGCTGAAGCACGGACCGATCGCGCTGATCGAGGAGGGCCAGCCTGTATTCGTGGTGGTCCCGTCCCCGCGCGGCCGGAACTCGCTGCACGCCAAGGTGGTCTCCAACATCCAGGAGGTCCGGGCCCGCGGTGCGAAGACCATCGTCATCGCCGAGGAAGGCGACGAAGCAGTCAAGGCGTACGCCGAGCACGTCTTCTACATCCCCGAGACGCCCACGCTGCTGGCGCCCCTGCTGGCTGCCGTTCCGCTGCAGATCTTCGCCCTCGAACTTGCCACGGCCAAGGGATACGACGTGGACCAGCCACGCAACCTTGCCAAGAGCGTGACCGTAGAATAAGCCGCATGATTGTTGGCATTGGCGTAGACGTCGTAGACATTGAACGGTTCGGCCGGCAGCTGGAACGGACCCCCGGGCTCCGGGACCGGCTGTTCGTCCCGGCCGAGCGCGAACTGAACACCCGCTCCTTGGCCGCGCGTTTCGCGGCCAAGGAAGCCGTGGCCAAGGTCCTGGGCGCACCCGCGGGCATGAACTGGCAGGACTGCTGGATCGGCCTGGACCAGAACGGTCCCACCGTCCAGGTCAAGGGCACCGTGCTGGCCGTCGCCGACGCCAAGGGCGTCAAACGCTGGCACCTCTCGATGAGCCACGACGGCGGAATCGCCACGGCGACCGTCCTCGCGGAAGGCTGACGCGGACTTCCACCTGACAGCCCTGCCGCGGACCCAGCACCGATTGGACTGAACATGATCAGCGCCTACACCGGAACCCAAATACGGGAGGCCGAAAGGCCCCTCATTAGTGCCGGTGCGGGCGCTGTTCTCATGCAGCGCGCGGCCTACGGCATGGCCAACGCCGTGATCCGTGAGCTTGCCTCGCGCGGGATCCGCCCCTACGGCGCGAGCGTTGCGGTGCTGGCAGGCAAGGGCAACAACGGGGGAGACGGGCTCTTCGCCGCTGCTTTCCTGGCTGCCCGCGGAATGCGTACGACGGCGGTGCTCACCGCCGGTGACGCCCACCCCGAGGGTCTGGCCGCTTTCGAACGCGCCGGCGGCCGCGCACTGACGCTCACCGACCACAACGCAGGCGGGCTGGCAGCGGCCGCCGCCGGCGCCGACGTCGTGATTGATGCGGTGCTGGGGACCGGCGCCCAAGGAGGCCTCCGCGGCGCCACGGCGTCCCTGATCGGGACGCTGAACAGCGGACCGCACGGATTTGTGGTGGCCTGCGACATTCCCAGCGGCGTGAACGCGGACACCGGCGAAGCCTTTGACCCGGTGCTTTCGGCAGACGCCACCGTGACTTTCGGAGGGGTCAAGGCCGGCCTGCTCGCCGATCCCGGCGCCGACCATGCCGGACGCGTGCTGGTCATCCCCATCGGGATCGAAGGCGAACTGCCGCCGCCTGCATTGCGGCGCCTCGAATCCGCCGACCTTGCCCGGCTGCTGCCCCCGCCGGCGCGCCGCTCCCACAAGTACACCAGGGGAGTCCTGGGCGTCGTGGCTGGCTCGGAACAGTACCCGGGTGCCGCGGTCCTCGCCTGCCGGGGCGCCCTCGCGGCTGGCGCCGGAATGGTCAGGTACCTGGGCCCGCCGGAGGCAACCCGGCTGGTCCGGCAGGCCTGCCCTGAGGTGGTCTGCGGCCCGGACAACGTTGCCGACGCGCATGTCCAGGCCTGGCTGGTTGGATCGGGGATCGCTGACGGCGACGACCAGCAGCTGCAGCGCGTGCGAGACGCGGTGGAGACCGGACTGCCGGTGGCCGCCGACGCCGGAGCGCTGCCGGCCCTCCCTGACGTCCTGGCGCGCCACGTGGTGCTGACGCCGCATGGCGGTGAGCTGGCCCGCCTCCTGCAGCGCTACGGGATCGACCTCGGGCGGCAGGGCGTGGACGGGGCAACACTTGACGCTGTGCGCCGGGCCGCCGAAAGGACCAGTGCCACCGTGCTGCTGAAGGGCGCCACCACCCTGGTGGCCGCGCCGTCGGGCCCCGTCTTCAGCCAGGCCGAAGCCACGCCGTGGATGGCCACGGCCGGAAGCGGTGATGTGCTGTCTGGAGTACTTGGTTCCCTGCTGGCCCAGCATTCGGACGACGAGGAAAAGTTTGAAGCCTGCGGGATCTCCGCGGACCAGCGCTGGGCGGCCATCGGCGCCATGGCGGCAAGCCTGCACGGCCTCGCCGGAACCCTTGCCTCGAATGGCGGGCCGGTGACCGCCGGTGCCATCGCGGCGTGCCTTCCCGAGGTGATGCGGACTTTGTAATGATTTGGCGCAGGGCGCAGGAACACCGATAGTAAACCTGCTTACTAGTAGTCTGTCTAGAGATTTATTCGTTACGCACGAGGAGTACACATGGAAGTCTGGCCCGGATCGGCTTACCCGCTGGGAGCCACCTTTAACGGCACTGGCACGAACTTTGCGCTGTTCAGCGAAAGGGCTGAAAAGGTGGAGCTGTGCCTCTTCGACGACAAGGGTGCTGAGACCCGGATCGAACTCCTCGAGGTAGACGGCTACGTCTGGCACTGCTACCTTCCCCACATCCAGCCCGGCCAGAAATACGGGTACCGGGTCCACGGGCCGTACGATCCCGCCTCCGGGAACCGCTTCAACCCGAACAAACTGCTGCTGGACCCCTACGCGAAGGCGGTGCACGGCCAGATCGACTGGGATCCTGCGCTGTTCTCCTACAACATGGGCGATCCCGATTCGCGCAACGATGCAGATTCCGCACCGCACATGATGATGGGCGTGGTGATCAACCCGTTCTTCGACTGGGACGGTGACCACCTGCCCAGGGTTCCGTACCACAAGTCCGTGATCTACGAGGCCCACGTCAAGGGCCTCACCAAGCTGCACCCCGAGGTCCCCGAGGACCAGCGCGGCACCTACGCCGGCGTGGCCCACCCCTCGGTCATCTCCCACCTCCAGAAGCTGGGCGTCACGGCCATCGAGCTCATGCCGGTGCACCAGTTCGTCAACGACGGCATACTGGAAGACAAGGGCCTGAACAACTACTGGGGCTACAACACCATCGGCTTCTTCGCCCCGCACAACAGCTACAGCTCCACCGGCGACACCGGCCAGCAGGTTCAGGACTTCAAGGCCATGGTCCGTTCGCTGCACCAGGCGGGCATCGAGGTGATCCTCGACGTCGTGTACAACCACACGGCCGAGGGCAACCACCTGGGTCCCACCCTGTCCTTCAAGGGCATCGACAACGCCGCCTACTACCGGCTCATGGACGGCGACGAGAAGCACTACATGGACTACACGGGCACCGGCAACTCGCTCAACGTCAGGCACCCCCATTCCCTGCAGCTCCTGATGGATTCGCTGCGTTACTGGGTCACGGAGATGCACGTTGACGGCTTCCGGTTCGACCTCGCCTCCACCCTGGCCCGCGAATTCTACGATGTGGACAAGCTGTCCACCTTCTTCGAACTTATCCAGCAGGACCCGGTAGTGTCCCAGGTCAAGCTGATCGCCGAGCCGTGGGACGTCGGCCCCGGCGGCTACCAGGTGGGCAACTTCCCGCCGCAGTGGACGGAATGGAACGGCAAGTACCGCGACACCGTCCGCGACTTCTGGCGCGGAGAACCGGCAACCCTCGGCGAATTCGCCTCGAGGATTACCGGCTCCGCCGACCTCTACGAGCACTCCGGCCGGCGCCCGGTCGCGTCGATCAACTTCGTCACCGCCCATGACGGCTTCACGTTGTCGGACCTGGTGTCCTACAACGAGAAGCACAACGACGCCAACGGCGAAGGCAACAACGACGGCGAATCGCACAACCGCTCGTGGAACTGCGGTGCCGAGGGCCCCACGGACGATCCCAAGGTCCTGGCCCTGCGCGCCCGGCAGCAGCGCAACTTCATCGCCTCGCTGCTCCTCTCGCAGGGCGTGCCCATGATCCTCCATGGCGACGAAATGGGCCGCACGCAGCAGGGCAACAACAACGGCTACTGCCAGGATTCGGAACTGACCTGGATCAACTGGGACAACGTGGACCAGCCGCTGGTGGAATTCACCGCGGCCGTGAACGCGCTGAGGCACAAGCACCCCACCTTCCGCCGCAGCCGCTTCTTCGACGGCAGGCCTGTGCTCCGCGGCGAAGGCGAGCGGCTTCCGGACATCGAGTGGCTGGACGTTGACGGCTCCACCATGAAGCCCGAGGACTGGGACAGCGGCTTCGGCCGCTCGGTGGGCATGTTCCTCAACGGCGACGGAATCCGCGGCCGCGACGAGCGCGGCCGCCGGATCACCGACGTCAACTTCGTGCTCTATTTCAACGCGCACGACGACGAAGTGAAGTTCACGCTGCCGTCCGACGAATACGCTCCCGCCTGGGACATCATCATCGACACGGCGGGCCAGAACGCCGATACCGAACCGGTTGAAGCCGGAGATGCCATGCCCGTGGCTGCCAAATCTTTGGTGGTGCTCCGCGCCCACAGCGTTCCGGAGACCGAACCGGACCACTCGGTGGCGGCGTCGTTGGCGGCCCTGTCCCAGACCAGCACCAGCGAGACCGAGTCGCTGACCACCCCGGCCATCGCGGAACCTGCCCAAATAAGGAAGGTCAAGGCCAAGGGCAAGGCGGATTCATGAGGACGCCCATCTCCACCTACCGGCTCCAGATCCGTCCGTCCTTCACACTCCAGGACGCTGCCGCCAAGGTCCCTTACCTGAAGTCGCTGGGCGTGGACTGGATCTACCTGTCCCCGGTCCTGACCGCGGAAAAGGGTTCGGACCACGGGTACGACGTCACCGACCCGTCCGCGGTGGATCCCGACCGCGGCGGTCCGGAAGGCCTCGCCGCCGTGTCCCGGGCAGCCCGGGATGCCGGCATGGGCGTGCTCGTGGACATTGTGCCCAACCACGTGGGCGTGGCCTCGCCGTACCAGAACCCCTGGTGGTGGTCGCTGCTCAAGGAGGGCAAACAGTCCCGTTACGCCGAGGCGTTCGACGTCGACTGGGACTTCGGCGGCGGACGCATCCGGCTCCCGGTGCTGGGGAGCGACGACGACCTGGACAAGCTGGAAATCCGCGATGGCGAGCTGCGGTACTACGACCACCGGTTCCCGCTTGCGGACGGCAGTTTCGCCGACGGGGACGACCCCCGTGACGTCCACGCCCGCCAGAACTATGAACTGGTGGGCTGGCGCCGCGCGGACAACGACCTCAACTACCGCCGGTTCTTCGCCGTGAATACGCTGGCGGGCGTCCGGGTGGAAGTTCCCCGGGTATTCGACGAAGCCCATGAGGAGGTGGTCCGCTGGTTCCGCGAGGGGCTGGCGGACGGCCTCCGGATTGACCACCCTGACGGCCTGGCCGACCCGGAGGGCTACCTGCGGCGCCTTCGCGAAGCCACGGGCGGCAGGTACCTGCTTATCGAGAAAATCCTGGAACCGGGGGAGGAGCTTCCGGCGTCCTTCGAATGTGAAGGGACTACAGGCTACGACGCACTGGCTGACGTGGACCGGCTCTTCGTGGACGCCTCAGCGCAACAGGCCCTCGACCAGCTGGACGGCAGGCTGCGCGGCGGGGAGCCCGCGGATTACGAGGAAATGATCCGGCTCACCAAACGCCGGATCACCGACGGCATCCTGCATTCGGAGATCCTCCGGCTGGCACGGCTTCTTCCCGCCGGAACGGTTCCCGCCGCGACGGGATTGGATGCCGAACTCGCAGCGGATGCGATCTCCGAGGTCATCGCAGCCTTCCCCGTGTACCGGACGTACCTCCCGTACGGCGAGGAAGTCCTCAAGGAAGCCTGCAGCCTCGCCGCCCGGCGGCGCCCGGACCTTGCGCAGGCCGTGGACCTGCTCCAGCCGCTGCTGCTGGACGCCGACTCACCGCTGGCACAGCGGTTCCAGCAGACCTCCGGCATGGTGATGGCCAAGGGCGTTGAGGACACCGCGTTCTTCCGCTACACCCGGCTGGGAACCCTGACGGAGGTGGGCGCCGATCCCACCGAGTTCGCACTGGACCCGGCGGAGTTCCACCGGCGGATGATGCGGCGGGAAGCCCACCTGCCCCTTTCCATGACCACGCTCAGCACGCACGACACCAAGCGCAGCGAGGACACCCGTGCCCGGATTTCCGTGATCTCCGAGTTCGTGGCGGAATGGGACCGTGTCCTGGCCAGACTCCAGGAACTGGCGCCGCTTCCGGACGGACCGCTGGCCAGCCTGCTGTGGCAGGCCATTGCCGGCGCATGGCCGGCCTCCCGGGAACGCCTGCAGCAGTACGCCACCAAGGCGGCCCGCGAAGCCGGTAATTCGACCGACTGGCTGGACCCGAACGAGGCGTTCGAGCAGAAGCTGGCTGCCGCCGTCGACGCCGCGTTCGACAACCCGGAGGTCCGTGCGGAACTGGAGTCCTTTGTGGCGCTCCTGGAACCGTACGGCGCTGCCAACGCGCTGTCAGCGAAACTCGTGCAGCTGACCATGCCGGGCGTCCCGGACGTGTACCAGGGCACCGAGTTCTGGGACCGTTCCCTCACCGATCCGGACAACCGCCGGACCGTCGACTTTGCCGCGCGGCAGCGGGCACTGGACGCCCTCGACGCCGGCGAGCGTCCGGCGTCGTACCGGGACGAGGCGGCCAAACTGCTGGTGACCTCCCGCGCGCTCCGGCTCCGGCGCGACCGGACCGAGCTCTTCACGGGCTATACGGCAATCACGGCCACCGGTGCTGCGGCGGCGCACCTGGTTGCGTTCAGCCGGGGTGCCGGTGCGTCCGCCGGGGCCGTGACGCTGGCAACCAGGCTGCCCCGGGGGCTGGAACAGTCCGGCGGCTGGCAGGACACCTCGGTGGAACTGCCGGCAGCCATGACGGACGAATTCACGGGCAAAAGCTTCGGGCCCGGGCCCGTCGCTGTTGCGGACCTCCTGGCTAACTACCCCGTTGCACTGCTGGTACCTACCACTGGATCGGAGAATGACGGATGACTCCTTCCGTGAACGGAAGCGGACGCTTCGACGTCTGGGCCCCCGACGTCACGGCCATCACCTTGCTGGCCGACGGAGCCGAATACCCCATGAGCCAGCGCGGCGGGGGCTGGTGGACGGCCCCGGACGCCCCGGCCGAAGGCGAAGTCTTCTACGGTTACCTGCCGGGGACGGACACCACCCCGTTGCCGGACCCCCGTTCCCGCCGCCAGCCCGAGGGCGTCCACTCCCTGTCGCGGACCTTTGATCCGTCCGCCCATGAATGGGCGGACGGGGACTGGCCGGGCCGGGAACTGCAGGGCGCCGTCATCTACGAACTGCATATCGGCACGTTCACTCCTGAGGGCACCCTGGAGGCTGCCGCCGGGAAGCTGGGGTACCTCAAGGACCTCGGCGTCGATTTTGTGGAACTCCTGCCCGTCAACGGCTTCAACGGGACCCACAACTGGGGCTACGACGGCGTCCTCTGGTACGCCGTCCATGAAGGCTACGGCGGCCCCGCCGCGTACCAGCGCTTCGTGGACGCCGCGCACCAGGCGGGCCTGGGCGTCATCCAGGACGTGGTCTACAACCACCTCGGTCCCAGCGGAAACTATCTGCCGAAGTTCGGGCCCTACCTGAAGTCAGGGGAGGGAAACACGTGGGGCGATTCGGTGAACCTGGATTCGGCAGGGTCCGACGAGGTCCGCCGCTACATCCTGGACAACGCTGCCATGTGGCTTCGCGACTACCGCGTGGACGGGCTGCGGATCGACGCCGTGCACGCCTTCAAGGACGAGCGGGCGGTCCATCTCCTCGAGGAATTCGGGGCCCTGGGCGACGCCGTTGCGGCGGAAACCGGCCGGCCGATCACCATGATCGCGGAGTCCGACCTCAACAACCCCCGCCTGCTGTATCCCCGCGACGCCAACGGGTACGGGCTGGAGGGGCAGTGGAGCGACGACTTCCACCACGCCGTGCACGTGAACATCAGCGGCGAGACCGCAGGGTACTACAGCGATTTCGACTCGCTGGGCGCCCTGGCCAAGGTGCTGCGCGACGGCTTCTTCCACGACGGCAGCTACTCCAGCTTCCGCGGCCGGCACCACGGACGGCCCATCAACGCCGAACTGGTGCACCCGGCCGCCCTGGTGGTCTGCAGCCAGAACCACGACCAGATCGGCAACCGTGCCACCGGGGACAGGCTCTCCCAGTCGCTGTCCTACGGCCAGCTTGCCCTGGCCGCCGTCCTCACGCTGACGTCCCCGTTCACCCCCATGCTCTTCATGGGGGAGGAATACGGCGCCACCACGCCGTGGCAGTTCTTCACGTCCCACCCGGAACCGGAGCTCGGCAAGGCGACGGCGGAAGGCCGCATCAAGGAGTTCGAGCGAATGGGGTGGGATCCCGCCGTCGTGCCCGATCCCCAGGACCCCGAAACCTTCAACCGGTCGAAACTGAACTGGGCCGAGGCCGGGCAGGGCGACCACGCGCGCCTCCTGGAGCTTTACCGTGCGCTGACGGCGCTGCGCCGTTCCACCCCGGAACTCGCAGGCCTGGGGTTCACGGATACGGAAGTGGACTACAGCGAAGCCGATGGCTGGCTGCGGTTCCGGCGCGGAGACGTCCACGTGGCCTTGAACTTCTCCGAACAGCCGGTCAGGCTCGGGGACGTTGCGGGCTCGGTACTGCTCGCCACCGATGAGGCAACCGGGCCGGATGGCGGGTCCTTGGTGCTGGCGCCCTGGAGTGCGGCCATTCTGAAGGCCTAGCTTCTGGTGGCTGTTGCTGCGCCGCGGGCCGTTTAGTCAGCCCGCGGCGTAACAACGGCCAATATGGTTGTAGCCTGCGTCACAGCTGGCAGGATTGCACGTATGACTTATTCGGCAGCGGACAACCGCTATGAATCCATGCCCTACCGCCGCGTCGGACGCAGCGGGCTCAAACTTCCGGCCATCTCCCTTGGCCTGTGGCACAACTTCGGCGACGACAAGCGTTTCGATGAGCAGCGCGCCATCCTCCGCCGCGCCTTCGACCTCGGCGTCAACCACTTCGACCTGGCCAACAACTATGGCCCGCCGGACGGGTCCGCGGAGACCAACTTCGGCCGCCACCTCCAGGACGACTTCAAGCCGTACCGCGACGAGCTGGTCATCTCCACCAAAGCCGGCTACTTCATGTGGCCCGGACCGTACGGCGAGTGGGGTTCCCGCAAGTACCTGATTTCCAGCCTTGACCAGTCGCTGCAGCGCATGGGCCTGGACTACGTGGACATCTTCTACAGCCACCGCCCCGATCCGGAAACGCCCATGGAGGAAACCATGGGTGCGCTGGACTACGCCGTGCGCTCCGGCAAGGCCCTCTACGCGGGCATCTCCTCCTACACCCCCGAGCAGACCATCGAGGCCGCACGGATCCTCAAGGACCTTGGCACTCCGCTGCTCATCCACCAGCCCAGCTACTCCATGCTGAACCGCTGGACCGAGAACGGCACCCCCAACCTCTACGAGGCTCTGGACCAGGTGGGCGCGGGATCCATCGCCTTCTCCCCGCTGGCACAGGGCATGCTGACGGACCGCTACCTGAACGGCATCCCGGCCGATTCGCGGGCGGCCAAGGAACGGTTCCTGTCCGAATCGGCGCTCACCGAGGACAAGCTGGACCGGGTCCGCGGACTCAACAAGATTGCCGCCGGCCGCGGACAGTCGCTGGCCCAGATGGCCATCGCCTGGATCCTCCGCGACCAGCCCAAGGGGTCGCCCGTGACGTCCGCGCTGGTGGGCGCGTCCAGCGTCAAGCAGCTGGAGGACACCCTGTCCGCCATCAGCAACCTGGCGTTCTCCCGCGAGGAGCTGACGGCGATCGATGAGTTCGCCGTCGAATCCGACATCAACCTGTGGGCGCAGAAGTAGCCGGCGCGTAACAAAGCGTCCGTAACAGAACTGTCCGGGACACAAAGCCGGGGCCGGGAACAACGCCGGCCCCGGCGGCGTTGGCTAGAATGCAAGTGCGCCCCATGGCGCCGTGCCCAGCAGCCGCCGTCGCACATCAGAGTGCAGCCGCGCGGGGCACTGAAGTTTGTTCTCAAAGGAGTTCCGTGTCTTCAAATCCGATTCGTGTTGCCATCGTCGGTGTGGGTAACTGCGCCGCGTCCCTGGTCCAGGGTGTCCACTACTACCGGGATGCCGACCCCCAGGCCACGATTCCCGGTCTGATGCACGTGGAGTTCGGCAAGTACCACGTCAACGATGTTGAATTCGTTGCAGCCTTCGATGTTGACGGCAAAAAGGTCGGCGTGGACCTGGCCGACGCCATCCTGGCCAGCGAAAACAACACCATCAAGATCGCCGACGTTCCCCCCACCGGCGTGACCGTGCAGCGCGGCCACACCCTGGACGGCCTCGGCAAGTACTACCTCGAGACCATCGAGCAGTCCCCGGCGGAGCCGGTCGACGTCGTGCAGGCCCTCAAGGACGCCAAGGTTGACGTCATGGTCTGCTACCTGCCGGTCGGTTCGCAGGAAGCCGCCGAGTTCTACGCCCAGGCCGCAATCGACGCCGGTGTGGCGTTCGTCAACGCCCTGCCGGTGTTCATCGCCGGGACCAAGGAGTGGGCGGACAAGTTCACCGCCGCCGGTGTTCCGATCGTGGGCGACGACATCAAGAGCCAGATCGGTGCCACCATCACGCACCGCGTCATGGCCAAGCTGTTCGAAGACCGCGGCGTCACGCTGGACCGCACGTACCAGCTCAACGTCGGCGGCAACATGGACTTCAAGAACATGCTGGAGCGCGACCGCCTCGAGTCGAAGAAGATCTCCAAGACCCAGGCCGTCACCTCCAACGTCGAAGCCGAACTGGCCGCCAAGGACGTCCACATCGGCCCGTCCGACTACGTCCAGTGGCTCGACGACCGCAAATGGGCCTTCGTCCGACTCGAAGGCCGCAACTTCGGCGACGCCCCGGTTTCCCTGGAGTACAAGCTCGAAGTGTGGGATTCACCCAACTCCGCCGGCGTGATCATCGATGCCATCCGTGCCGCCAAGATCGGCCTGGATCGTGGCATCGGCGGCCCGCTGCTCTCGGCTTCCAGCTACTTCATGAAGTCCCCTCCGGAGCAGTTCAACGACGACCTCGCCCGTGAAAAGGTTGAGGCCTTCATCCGTGGAGACCTGGAGCGCTAAGCCCCTTCCTCCCGCGACGCTCTCTCACTTTTGGTGGGGGAGCATCGCGCGTTAAGCGCCCTGTTCGTAGCGGCGGATGGCGTGGCTGGCCTGCCCCAGGGCGAGGAGTTTCAGGAGCAGTTGACTGTGCATGTGCATGCCTACGGCGGCGGTGAGGATCAGCTGGTCGACGCTTTCGGGGGCCGTCGTGGCTGCGATGTCGACCCGGGCGACGTCGTCCATCGCCTTGCTGTACGTGTCCATCACTTCACCGGACACCGGGATGTTGAGGCTTTCCATCAGTTCCAGATGGGCGTTCAAAGCGTTCCGGGCGTCGCTGGGATAGTCCGGCCAGTTTCTCAGGCGTACGACGGCGTCAGCCGGCGGCGTGCCGGCATCGACTCCTGCTTGGGCATGGCTGTCAAGATGCAGCACCACACGCTGGACCGCGGCCAACAGATCAAGGCGCGGGGCGCCGTCGTCGGCCATTTTCAGGATGCCGCGGATTTGTTCGATGTTCAGTCCGACTATCCGGCGGAGCGCCTGGATCAATCCGAGGCGCTCGACGTGCCGGGCGGAATACTGCGCGCGGGTTGCGTGGACTGTCTCGCCGGCCGGCAGCAGGCCCTCGCGCAGGTAGTACTTGATGCTGGCGGCCGAGACTCCCGTGTGCCCGCTCAGATCCTTGAGCTGCATGCCTGCCCTCTTTCCCGCAACAGTCCGAAACCATTGGATAGTGGATCCGGCGCCAGCTATCCTGATGTACACGCATTGGATAGTGGCTCTATCCTAATCCCATGGACCACTGGAATGTACTGCTTGTCAGCCACGTGATCGCGGCGCTGTTCGTCCTCGCGATAGGCCCTTTCCAAATCCTTCGCCGGCGCCGCGACCGCATCCACCGCACCATGGGCTACCTTTGGGTCGCGGCCATGTACTACGTCTGCATCAGCAGTTTCTGGATTGTAACGGCCGGGCATTTCACCTGGCTGCACGGGCTATCCGCCTTCACCATGGTGACGGTCACCCTTGGGCTGGTCAGCGCCATCCGCGGCAACATCCCCTCGCATCTCGGCAACATGATCGGCAGCTACATCGGCATTGCCGTCGCATTCGTATTTGCCGTGGCCGTCCCCGGACGGGCCATCCCGCAGCTCCTCGCGGAGGACCCGGGCACCGCGGCCTACGTGGCCGGACTGGTGGCGCTGAGCGTTGTGGTGGTGTTCGTTTCGCTCAAGCGCGGCGGGCGCACGGGCGCGGGCGCAGGCGCGGGCGCAGGCGCAGTGCACCGTTCGGGGGACCGGACGCTCTCTCACTTCCTGCGGGTTTAATCGGGACGCTCTCTCACTTCCTGCCGCCTTTCCCGGGACGCTCTCTCACCCGGCGTCGGCAAAGCCTGTTGCCTGGGGATGATCCAGCCATGCACGCCGCAATATCCGTTTGATCTTGTTGACTGCCGGCTGGCACCCGTGAGCAAGATCGTCCTTGTCGAGGATCAATACAGTCCAGCCGGCCGATTCAAAGGCCTTATCACGCCGTTTGTCGCTCAGGGCCTGGGCATCAAGAAGGTGATGTTCGCCGTCGTACTGGATGGCGAGGCGCCGATGACGATAACCAAGATCGGCAGTCGGCGACGCGGCGTCACTTGGTCGCAACGCCATTTGGAGATCCGGCTCAGGGAGGCAGGCATCGGCCATGGCCAGGCGGAGTAGCGACTCGGGCGCTGAGTCTGCCCCGACCCGCATCAGCTCCAGCGCTTCCCGGGCACGCACCACACCCTGCAGGTTTGGGTGGCGGCTGACCAGGGTGCGGAGCCCGTCCAAGGTGTCATAAGGCTGAGTCCGGTCCTCAAAGGCGACGCGAGGAATGCGAATCAGCTGGTCACCCATGCACACGAGGTCGCTCACCGACAGCCGCCGCGCAAGATCCAGCCAAGTCCGGGATCGGGTACTGATGCTGATGCCGTCGATCGATTCGATCTCGTCTTCGAGGGCAAGAACCGTGTGGCCGAGAATGCCGGTGCGGCGCACCGAGGGCAGGGACCGGGGCTTGCTCAAGTGCAACTCCGTCGAGCCAGCCAGCCAGGGTGGCAGGAGTTGGCATTGAAGCCGCGCTGCAGTGACGTGCGAGATCCATGCTCCCGGCGAAGCGGCTGACAAGGCCCGTGCGGCCGCTTCCAGTTCGAAGTTCCAGCCCGACGGGCGGTACAGTTCGCGACCAATATGGACCACATCCTTTCGCTTCAGCCTGCTTGCGGATACGCCGGAAGCCCGAGCCTCATCGAAGGTGAATGGAGCCGCCGCCAGGTGAGCAGGTAGATCGGTGCGCTTTTGCATGCTGGCATTGTGACCCGAAACCGGACAACGCCGCAGAAGTTATCCACAGGCAGATTCTTGGCGGCCGGACGTGAGATAGCGTTCGGGAAAAGGGGGCCGGAAGTGAGAGAGGGTCCGGGAAGGACCGGCCGGACGTGAGATAGCGTTCGGGAAAAGGGGGCTGGAAGTGAGAGAGGGTCCGGGAAGGACCGGCCGGACGTGAGATAGCGTTCGGGAAAAGGGGGCTGGAAGTGAGAGAGCGTCCGGGGAGGACCGGCAGGGAGTGAGAGAGGATCTAGAAGAGGCCGAGGGGCTTGCCGGTGTCGTCCACGTCCATCCGCAGGGCCGCCGGGACCTTTGGCAGGCCCGGCATGGTCATCACCGCGCCCGTCAGCGCCACGATGAAGCCTGCCCCGGTCTTGGGAATCAGATCCCGCACATGGACCGTGAAGCCCTTCGGTGCACCGAGGCGGGTGGCGTCGTCGCTGAAGGAGTACTGCGTCTTGGCCATGCACACCGGCATGCCGGTCCAGCCGTTCTTTTCGATCTCGGCCAGGCGTTTGAGGGCGGGCACGGAGAAGTCCACGCCGTCCGCCCCGTACATTTCCTGCACGATGGTGCGGATCTTGTCCTCCACGGACAGTTCCAGCGGATACAGGTAGCGGAAACTGTGCGGGGCATCAAGCGCTGCGAGCACCTTCGCCGCCAGGTCATCGCCGCCGTCCCCGCCGCCGCCCCGCCCCCAGACGTCGGCCACGGCAGCCTGCACTCCCTCGCCGGCGCACCACTCCAGCAGCCAGTCCAGCTCCTCCCTGGTGTCCGTGGCGAACTTGTTGACGGCAACCACCGGGGTGATCCCGAACTTCTCCACATTGCGGATATGCCGCCTGAGGTTGGCCGTACCGGTGGCCAGCGCCTCCACATTGGGCTCCTTCAACCGGTCCTTGGCCACCCCTCCGTGCATCTTCAGGGCCCGTACGGTCGCCACCAGCACGACGGCGGAGGGCGCCACGTCCGCCACCCTCGCCTTGATGTCCATGAACTTTTCGGCCCCAAGGTCGGCACCGAATCCGGCTTCAGTGACCACGATGTCCGCAAGCCTGCGCGCGGTCTGGGTGGCGATCAGCGAGTTGCAGCCGTGCGCGATGTTGGCGAACGGCCCGCCGTGCACCAGGGCGGGGGTGCCGGCGATGGTCTGGACGAGGTTGGGCTTGATCGCATCCCTGAGCAGCATGGTCAACGCGCCCTGGACGCCCAGGTCCGCCACCGTGACGGGCTCACGGTCGTACGTGTAACCGAACGTGATGCGCCCCAGCCGGGCACGGAGGTCGGCAATGTCCGTGGCCAGGCAGAACACCGCCATGATCTCCGAGGCCACAGTGATGTCGAAGCCGTCCTGCCGCGGAACGCCCTGCGCCGGTCCGCCGAGGCCGATTACCACCTCGCGGAGCGCGCGGTCGTTCATGTCCAGGACGCGTTTGAAGGTCATCCGGCGGGGATCGATGTTCAGTTCGTTGCCCTGGAAAATATGGTTGTCCACCAAGGCCATCAAGGCGTTGTTCGCGGACGTGATGGCGTGGAAGTCGCCGGTGAAGTGCAGGTTGATTTCCTCCATGGGGAGCACCTGGGAGTAGCCTCCGCCCGTGGCTCCGCCCTTCATGCCCAGCACGGGTCCCAGGGACGGCTCGCGCAGCGCGATCATCACCTTCTGACCCGCACGGGCCAGCGAATCCGCCAGGCCCACGGTGGTGGTGGACTTGCCCTCGCCTGCGGGAGTGGGGGACATGGCCGAGACGAGCACCACCTTGCCCGGCTGCCGGCCAGCCGGCCCTGTGGAAACCACGAGCTTCGCCGGATCGATCTTTGCCTTGTACCGGCCGTAGAGTTCCAGGGCGTCGGCGCTGATACCGGCGGATGCGGCGATTTCCTCGATGGGCCGCATCGTGGCGCGCTGGGCGATTTCCAGGTCACTCATGACGTTGTTGTCAGACATCGTTGTCCTTCAGTTCGTGGCTTCAGGGTAAGCCGTTCGGGGGTCCCCGCCCGGCACGGCCCGGTCAAGGCGTGTGGCCCACCGGAATTCTGTGACTGTCACTGTATTGGTCGACGGCGGCGTGGTAGCTCTCCAGCGTGATGGCGGCAGTCCGCTGCCAGCCGAACCCCTGGGCGTGCAGGGCCGCCGCGCGCCCCATGTCCTCGCGGGTGGCGGGGTCGTCGTACAGGGCCTCCAGCACGTCGGCCCAGTCCGCGGCCTTGTGCCCGTCCACCAGCAGCCCGGTCCGTCCCTCGAAAATGGCCCGGGACAGCCCGCCCACCCGGGTAGCCACCACCGGCGTCCCGCAGGCCTGGGCCTCCAGCGCCACGAGACCGAAGGACTCGCTGTACGACGGCACCACCACGACGTCGGCCGAGCGGAACCAGGCGGCCAGCTCAGGTGCGTTTACGGGCGGATGATGCGTGACGACGTCGTCCATCCCCGCGGCGTGGATCAGCGACTTCAAGTCGAAGTCCTTAGCCCCGCTGAGGGCTCCCAGAATGGTGACCTGCAGGTCGATGTCCGGCCGGCGGGAGCGCAGCAGGGCCGCTGCCTTGAGGAGGATTTGCGGGCCCTTGAGACGCTGGATCCGGCCCGCGAAGAGCAGGTGGAATTTGGTGGCGGGAACTCCGAGCTGCGCGCGGGAGCGCGTCCGGAAGGCAGGCGTAAACACCGACAGGTCCACCCCCGGGGGAGCGACGTCAATGTGGTCGAAGTCGGCGTTGTAGTGCGACACGAGTTCGGCGGCTTCGGCCGGGGTGTTGGCGACCAGCCGTGTGGCGCCGTCCACGATCCGGTGCTCCCCGTCCTCGCGCCGCCGTGGTTCAGGCTTCTCGCCGGAGTGCAGGAGGAGGTTCTTGACCTTGGCCATGGTGTGCATCGTGTGGACCAGCGGCACACCCCAGAGCCGGGACAGCTCCAGCCCGGCCACACCGGAAACCCAGTAATGCGAATGGATGAGGTCGTACCGGCCGTGCGGCTGGCGCTGCCGGATGCGCTCGATTTCCTCCACCATGCTGTGCAGCAGCTCCGGAAGCTCCTCCTTGGGCAGCTTCCGCGGCGGTCCGGAAATGACGTTGTGGACGCACACGCCGGGATCCGGATGTTCGACGGCGGGCTGTCCGGACGACGTGGACCGCGTGAAGATCTCCACCTCCACGCCGCTGGCGGCCAGGGCGGAGGCCAGCGCCCGCACGTAGACGTTCATGCCGCCGGCGTCACCGGAACCGGGCTGTTCCATGGGCGAAGTGTGCAGGGAAAGGAACGCGACACGGCGGATCAGAGTCACGGCTCTCCTTTCGGCTGGCGGAACTGCATCCGGTAAAACACTACTCCTGAAGTGCCCCGGCCTTCACTGCGCACGGCCTGCCGCCGTCCTGCTAACGTGGCGGCTGTGAGCGCAACCGCAGACGCAACCGCAGATTCAGGCAGGAACGCAGCAGGCTTCGACATCCGTCCCGCTACCGCCGCCGACTGGCCAGGCATGTGGGCCATCCTGGAACCGGTGATCCGGGCAGGGGACGCCTTCACCTGGGACCGCGCGACCACGGAGGAAGAGGCAAGGGCACGCTGGTTCAAGGACGCCCCCGGCCAGGCATTCGTGGCCGTCCAGGGCAAGGAAGTTGTGGGGACAGGCGAACTGCACGCCAACCAGGGCGGGGGAGGCAACCACGTGGCCAATGCAGGCTACATGGTCCACCCGGACCACGCCGGCAAAGGGCTGGCCAAGGCACTTTGCGCCTACTCGCTGGATGCGGCGAAAGCGGCCGGTTTCCGCGCCATGCAGTTCAACGCGGTGGTGGAGAGCAACGTCCGCGCAGTCGCGGCCTGGCAGGCCATGGGGTTCGAGGTCCTGGCCACTATCCCGGAGGCGTTCAACCACCCGACACTGGGCTACGTGGGCCTGAAGGTCATGTACCGCCGCCTGTAGGCGCCGCCGTCATCCGGCCCTTCCGCGCCACAGCTGCCGGAGTGCAGGGAAGGCTGCCTCGTACCCGGCCAGCAGTTCGGCCGCCAGCTCCGCGGAATCAATGAGCGGGTGGAGCGCGAACGCCCGGACGGCGTCGTCGCGGCGTCCATTCACAGCGGCGGACACCGTCAGACGCTCCACCTCCTTGACCCGCTGCATGAGGGCCAGTTGAGCAGGGCCCGGACGGTCCTGGGGGAGCGGCACCGCGCCGTCGGGCGTCACCACGCAGGGAACCTCGACGACGGCGTCCGCCGGCAAACCGGGAACCGCACCGGCATTGGGGGTGTTCAGGATGAGCTCGACGGCGCCGCCTGCCGCCCCGGCGGCCCCGCCGGACAGGGCCCGCATCACCCCGAGCGCGACGCGTTCGTAGCCGCCGCCGGCAAGGTCGTCCTCGTTCCGCTGTTCCCCGCTGGCCCGGGCCTCGGCCAGGTAGCCCTCTTCGCGCGAACGGCGGGCCGCGTCCCACAATTCGTAGGCGCCGGACCCGGCCGCGGCCAGCGCGGGGTACAGCCCGGCCTGCTGCTCGTGGATTGATTCACCGCGGGTCTGGCGCATGGCACGGATGGCACCGACTGCGCGCTCCGTGTCGTAGTAGTAATAGAGGTACTCGTTGGGCAGGCAGCCCAGGGACTGGAGGAACGGCTGCGGGAACAGCCTGCCCTCCTCGAAGCCGGACAGCGCCCCTGCGTCGGCGAGCAGTCCGGGCAGCAGGTCGTTTCCGCCGGATTCCAGGCGGTACAGCCAGCCCAAATGGTTGAGGCCGTAGTAGCCCACGCCGTCGAGCCTTCCCTCCGGCAACGGCGCGCCGGCTGCACGGGCCGCCCGGTGGACCAGGCCGCCGGCTGAATCGCAGATGCCGATCACCTTGGGCCCCAGCACAGGTACCAGCGCCTCGGTGACCATTCCGGCCGGGTTGGTGAAGTTCACCAGCCAGGCATCCGGGCAGCGCTGTTTCATTTCGCGGGCCAGCTCCAGCATCCCCGGGATGGACCGCAGGGCGTAGGAGATGCCGCCGGCGCCGGTGGTTTCCTGGCCCAGTAGCCCCAGCGCGATGGCCACCCGTTCGTCGGCGGTCCGGCCCGCTGTTCCTCCCGGGCGGATGGCGGCGAACACCATGTCGGTGCCGTCAAGGCCTGCGGCCAGCGAGGTGGTGGTGCTGACGGCGGGACCGGATGCGCCGCCCAAACCGGATGCGCCGCCCAAGCCGGATGCGCCGCCGGACGGAGCCATGGATGACAGGACAGCTTCCATCGCGGCGAGCCGCAGGGGATCGACGTCGAACAGGACAAGCTCGCGCACCAGCCCCGCGAACCGGCCGGAGGTAAGCGCCCGGTACACCAGCGGGACACGGAACCCGCCGCCACCGGCAATCATGAGCCGCATACCACGCAGTCTATTCGGCGCGCGGCAGGCCCCCGGTTGCGGAGCCCCGAAAAACCGTCACGGCGGCCCTCGGCGGGGCACTTTGCACACGTGCCGCGAGGGCGTAGTCTGCCGAACATGGACGCGATACCAGAGCGCCGGTTCGACCCGCTCGCCGCCGTCCGCACCCCCGCGGACGGGAGCTTCGATCTGCTCCTGACCGGGACGGTTTTCCAGGACATCATCTTCACCGGCCTGCCCCACGCGCCGGAACCCGGCACCGAGATCTGGAGCGAGGGCATGGGCAGCTGCCCCGGCGGTGTAGCCAACCAGGCCATCGCCGCCGCACGGCTGGGCCTGCGCACGGGGCTGGCGGCCGCCTTCGGCGACGACGGCTACGGCGACTACAACTGGAAGATCCTGGCCGCCCAGGAACACGTGGACCTGTCCCTCTCCAAGCGCATCCCCGGCTGGCACTCACCCGTGACGGTCTCGCTCAGCGTGCAGCACGACCGCTCCATGGTGACCCACGGCCACCCCGCGCCGGTCAGCTCCTCGGAACTGATCGGAACCCCGCCTGCCGCGCTCGCCGCCGTCGCCGACCTGGACGAGGAACTCGCGCCCTGGGCCGTTGCCGCCCACGGCGCGGGGGTCAAGCTTTTCGGCGACGTCGGCTGGGACGCCACCGGCAAATGGTCGTCCACCCGGCTGGACAACCTGCAGTATTTCCACGCCTTCATGCCCAACCAGCGCGAGGCCATGGCCTTCACCGGACGCGACACGCCCTGGGCCGCACTGTATGCGCTCGCCGACCGGGTGCCGGTGGCCGTGGTCACCCTGGGTCCGCAGGGCGCCATGGCCGTGGACTCCGAAACAGGCGAAGAGGAGTGGGTGCCGTCCCTGCCGGTCGCCGCCTTCGATCCCACCGGGGCAGGGGACTGCTTCGGCGCGGCCTTCATCGTGGGCAGCCTGGCGCGCTGGCCGCTGGCGGACCGGCTGCGGTTCGCCAACCTGTGCGCGTCCCTGGCTGTCCAAGAAGTGGGCGGTTCCCTGGCAGCGCCGGGCTGGGGCGACATCGCCGACTGGTGGAAGCGGGCCAACGCGCGGCCGGAACGGCAGAGCAGCCAGTGGCTGCGGCGCTTCAGCTTCCTGGAGGAAATCGTGCGCGACGTTCCCCCGCAGGCACTGCGCCGGGCCACTGCCACCATCGCCCACCTCTCCGACGCCTAGCCGGATTAAGCCACCCGCCATGCCACCACTAGAATCACTAGGGTGACTTACCCAGCAGCAACCGAACGTTCAGCCAGCGAACGTTCAGCAGTGATCGACCTCGATGCCATCCGGCACAATGTCCGCCACCTGGCCGCCGTCGCATCCCCGGCACAGGTCATGGCGGTGGTGAAGGCGGACGCCTACGGGCATGGTGCCGTTCCCGTGGCCCGGGCAGCGCTGGATGCCGGCGCGCGCTGGCTCGGTGTGGCGCACATTTCCGAAGCACTGGCCCTGCGTGCAGCCGGCATTGAGGCACCGCTGCTTGCCTGGCTGCACACACCGGACAGCAACTTCGGTGCCGCCGTCGCCGCCGGAATAGACATTGGCTGCTCCGGCTGGGAACTGGAGAAGATTGTCCTGGCGGCCCGTGAGCAGGAGCGTCCCGCGCGCATCCACCTGAAAGTGGACACCGGCCTGGGCCGCAACGGCGCAACGCTTGAGGCATGGGACAGCCTGGTGGGCGAAGCGATGGAATACCAGGACGAAGGCCTGCTCCGTGTGGTGGGCATTTTCTCCCACCTTGCCGTGGCGGACGAACCGCACCGTCCGGAAACGGACCAGCAGCTTCAGGCCTTCCGTGAGGTTCTGGCCATTGCCGAAGACGCCGGGGTGGACCCCGAAGTGCGGCACCTGGCCAACACGCCGGCCACGCTTTCCCGCCCCGACACACACTTCGACCTGGTCCGGGTGGGCCTCGGCATCTACGGTCTCTCGCCCTTCGACGGCCAGTCCCCGGCCGAGCTCGGACTCCGCCCCGCCATGACAGTCCGCACCAAGGTGTCACACTGCAAGGACGTCCCCGCCGGCCAGGGGGTTTCCTACGGCCTCAACTACCACACTGCCGGCGCCAGCACCCTGGGACTGATCCCGCTCGGATATGCCGACGGCGTGCCCCGGGTGGCCACAGGCGGCCCCGTCCGGGTTGAGGGCCGGAATTACCCGGTGGTGGGCAGGATTGCCATGGACCAGATGGTGATCGACCTCGGACCCCGCGGCGTGGCGTCCGGCGGAACCAGTGTGCTGGGGGCCGAAGCGGTCCTGTTCGGCGATGGCGCCGACGGCGGGCCGACGGCGGACGACTGGGCACGCGCGGCGGGCACCATCAATTACGAGATCGTGACGCGGATCAGCCCGCGGGTCCCGCGGCGGTACATCAACGAGGTCCCCGCTGACGGAAACCGCCTGGACGGTCAGGGGGGAGCACCATGAGCGAACCGCAGTGGGAGCTGCCCCTGACAGTGCAAAGCGCTGAGGAGACCCATGCCCTCGGGGCTGCCCTCGGTGCCGTTCTGGAGGCGGGCGACCTGGTCATCCTGACGGGCGAACTCGGCGCCGGCAAGACCACCTTTACCCAGGGCCTTGGCGAGGGCCTGGGGGTGCGGTCCGGCATCATCTCGCCCACGTTCGTCCTGGTCCGCATCCACCCCAACCTTCCCGACGGGCCGCGCCCCGGCGGCCCCGACCTGGTGCACGTGGATGCCTACCGGCTTGAAAGCCCGGCGGAAATCGACGACATCGACCTTGAAAACACTCTGGACAGCACCGTCACCGTGGTGGAGTGGGGCCGCGGCAGGGTGGAACATCTCAGCGACAGCCTGCTCGACGTCGAACTGCACCGGCCGCTGGTGCCCTCATCCGACGCCGCCGGCGGCGTACTGGACTTCGATACGGACGACGACGACGAGCCCCGCACCGTTCTGATCCGCGGCTTCGGCCCGCGCTGGGCTGAGCAGCCCCTGCTGCCTGACGCCGTGAAAGGGAACTCCTGATGCTTATCCTTGCCATCGACACGTCAGCCGTGGCCAGTGCGGCGCTGGTTTCGGACGACGCACCGGAAGGCGTGCTGGCCAGTTTCTCCACGGAGGACACCCGCAGCCACGCGGAAGTGCTGGCCCCGGGCATAGATGACATGCTTGCCGACGCCGGCGTGACAGGCGCGGACATTGACGCGATTGTGACCGGTGTGGGCCCGGGACCGTTTACCGGACTGCGCTCCGGGATCGCCACCGCGCGGACCCTGTCCTTCGTCTGGGGCAAACCCCTGTACGGCCTGATGAGCCTGGACGCCATGGCCCTGGAAGTGGCCGAATCGACCGCCGCCGTGCCGGAATTCCTCGTGGCAACGGACGCCCGGCGCAAAGAGGTGTACTGGGCCCGCTACTCACTCGCCGACGGCCAGTTGCCCCTGCTCGTTGACGGACCGCACGTGGGGTTCGCAGCCGATTTGCCCGACCTCCCCGCCTTCGGCGCCGGCGCGGGCATCTACGAGGACGTCCTCCGCGCCGATCCCGACTTCAGCCTCGAGCAGCCCGATGCCCTCTACCTGGGCCAGTTTGCCCTGGCCAGGCTGGCCGCGGGGGAGAAGCTGCTGGATTCCACCCCGCTGTACCTGCGCGAGTCCGACGCCCAGGTCCCAGGGCCCCGGAAGCGTGCGCTATGAACGGGACAGTGACCGGAGAGGCCGGCGCCGCACCGGCCGGGGTGACGCTGCGCAGCATGGACGGGATGGACATCCCTGCAGTGCACGCCCTCGAATGCAGACTTTTCCCTGTTGACGCGTGGCCGCTCCGGATGTTCCATGACGAACTGGCGCAGGCTGAGACGCGCCATTACCTGGTGGCCGAGGCCGGCGGCGAGATTGTGGGCTACGCCGGACTGATGTGCATCGAGCCCATTGCGGATGTGCAGACCATCGCCGTCGTACCCGAGTGGGAAGGAAAAGGCATCGGTTCGGCCCTGCTGACCGAGCTCATTGCCGAAAGCCGGCGGCGACGCGCGGCAGACGTGCTTCTGGAGGTCAGGGCGGACAACCCCCGGGCCCAGGAGCTGTACCGGCGCTTCGGCTTCGAGCAGATCCACATCCGGCCAAGGTATTACCGGGACGGCGTTGACGCGCTGATCATGCGGCTCCAGCTGCAGGACTCCGCGCTGATCGACGGGCCGGCAGGCACCGGCGCGACCACAGACACTATGCCGGCAACGGAGGCAGACACCCCATGAACCGATCACAGCCCCTGGTCCTCGGCATCGAGTCCTCCTGCGATGAGACCGGCGTGGGAATCGTGCGGGGCACGGTCCTGCTGACCAACACGGTGTCGTCGTCCATGGAGGAGCATGTCCGCTTCGGCGGGGTCATCCCCGAGATCGCTTCCCGTGCGCACCTGGACGCCTTCGTTCCCACCCTTCAGGAAGCGCTCGCGGAAGCCGGGGTCACGCTCGACGACGTGGATGCCATTGCCGTCACGTCCGGTCCGGGCCTGGCCGGGGCACTGATGGTGGGCGTGTGCGCTGCCAAGGCGCTCGCCGTGGCCACGGGCAAACCGTTGTATGCCATCAACCACCTGGTGGCCCACGTCGGTGTCGGCCTGCTGCAGGCGGGGAACACACCGCCGGGGGACACCCTTCCCGGGAATACGCTGCCGGATCACCTGGGCGCGCTGCTGGTCTCCGGCGGCCACACCGAAATCCTCCGGATCAGGAACATTACCGACGACGTCGAACTGCTGGGCTCCACCATTGACGACGCCGCCGGGGAAGCCTACGACAAGGTGGCACGGCTCCTGGGGCTCGGCTACCCGGGCGGACCGGCCATCGACAGGCTCGCCAGGACGGGCAACGCGAAAGCCATCCGGTTCCCGCGCGGTCTGACGCAGCCCAAGTACATGGGGACTGCGGACGAACCCGGACCGCACCGGTACGACTGGTCCTTCAGCGGGCTGAAGACCGCAGTGGCCCGTTGCGTGGAGCAGTTCGAGGCCCGCGGCGAGGACGTGCCGGTGGCTGATATCGCGGCTGCGTTCCAGGAAGCCGTGGTGGACGTGATCACCGCCAAGGCAGTGCTTGCCTGCCGGGAAAACGGCATCACCGAACTCCTGCTGGGCGGCGGGGTTGCCGCGAACTCCCGGCTGCGCCAGCTCACCGAACAGCGGTGCAGCGCCGCCGGGATCCGGCTGACTGTCCCGCCGCTTGAGCTGTGCACCGACAACGGGGCCATGGTGGCCGCCCTCGGGGCCCAGCTGGTCATGGCCGGCATCGAACCCAGCGGCATCAGCTTCGCGCCGGATTCGTCCATGCCTGTCACGGCGGTATCCCTTCCCGCCTAAACCCGTCGTTGCGCTATCAGTCCTGGTTCCTACCAGGGAGGTTTGGGGACCAAAGCTGATAGGGCAGCTCGGAGTGGCTCAGGCGGTGGGGCCGTTCCGCATCTGCTTCACGAGGTCCAGCACAACGGCCCGGAGATCTCCGCCGTGCTCGGCCGCGACCCGGCGCTGCCGCTGGTAGCCGGCGCCGCGGCTGATGATCTTTTCGACGTCGGCAAGCTCGTCCGGGCAGCCGAGCTTCGCGGCCACGGGTTCGAGCCGGTTCAGGGTTTCGAGCAGGTGCTCAGTGACCAGCTGCTCGTTGCCCTGCGCGTCGAGAATGATGATGGCATCGAGGCCGTAGCGGGCAGCGCGCCATTTGTTCTCCTGCACATGCCAGGGCGGCATGGTGGGAATGGTGCCGCCGTTATCCAACGTGGTGGAGAATTCATCCACCAGGCACTGGGTCAGGGCCGCGATTGCGCCGACTTCCTCCAGGGTGGCCAGGCCGTCGCAAATGCGCATCTCAATGGTGCCGAGGTTGGGCACCGGGCGGATGTCCCAGCGGATCTCCGAGATGGTGTCGATCACGCCGGTGGTGAACATGTCCTGCACATAGGACTCGTACTCTGCCCACGTGGAGAACTGGAACGGCAGGCCGGCCGTGGGCAGTTGCTGGAACATCAGGGCGCGGTGTGACGCGTAGCCGGTGTCCTCGCCACCCCAGAAAGGACTCGACGCTGACAGCGCCTGGAAGTGCGGAAAGTAATTCACCAGGCCGTCCAGTACCGGCAGGACCTTGTCGCGGCTGTCCAGGCCCACATGGACGTGGACTCCGTAGATCACCATCTGGCGGCCCCACCACTGGGTGCGGTCAATGAGCTTGGCGTAGCGGGCCTTGTCCGTGACCGGCTGCAACTGGGGAGGGCTGAAAGGGTGGCTCCCGGCGCAGAAGACTTCAACGCCCATGGGATCGGTGACTTCGCGCACGGCAGCGAGTGAACTGCTGAGGTCGGCCTTGGCCTGGGCCACGGTTTCGCAGATGCCGGTGACGAGTTCCACCGTGTTCAGCAGCAGTTCCTGCTTGATGTGGGGATGTTCGTCATCCTCGTTCAGCTCCGGGTGCCGGGCAGCCACGCCGCGGAGCACCTCGCTGGCCACCGAGGCCAGCTCACCGGTCTCGGCATTGACGAGCGCAAGCTCCCATTCCACACCAAGAGTTGATTGCCTGGATGAAGCGAAATCAATCTTCATGTGGTCCCTTCACTGTTTCCGCGTCCGTTGCCGAAGCCGCCTGCGGGGCGGGCAACGGGTGGTTCAAGTCTAGTGCAGGGGTAGCATCGAGTTGATGGCTTGGTTTCAAGGACGCAGTGACAGTGCCCACAATAAAACGCACCACAAAACGTCGCGCAAAGCATTTCCCAAAGCAGCGGCAACCCTCGCGGTGACGGCGGCAATGCTTGCTTCCGCCGCCTGCACGGGCGTGCCATCCCCGTCCGCCTCCGGAACGCCGGCTGAAACTGCTTCGGCAACACCGTCGCCGTCGGGCAGCGCCGCCCGTCCCGGGCCTGGCGGTACAAGCAGCCCCGCGGTGGCTGCACCTCCCGCTCCCGCACCCGGCGAACGTGAGCTTGGCTGGGGACCGCGGCAGCGGGACGAAGACGCGGCCCGCGCCGCTGTCGCGAAAATGAGCACTGAGCAGAAGGCCGGCCAGGTGCTGATGCCGTTTTTCACGGGAACCGACTTCGCTGCGCAGGCGGCCGTTATCGAGCGGCTGCACCTGGGCGGATCAATCGTTATGGGTGACAATGTGCCGCTGTCCTCCGACGGAACAGTAGACACCGCCGCGATGGCAGCGGGCATAGGCCTCCTGCAGAAGGCTGCCCGGGCGGACGGACGCACCTGGCCCGCAGTCATCGGCGTGGACCAGGAAGGCGGCGTGGTGGCGAGGCTGCGCGCGCCCCTGACGGAATGGCCGGCCCCTATGAGCTACGGCGCCGCCGGCAGCGTAGGGCTTGCAACCGACGGCGGCAAGGCGCTCGCCTCGGAGCTGGCAGGCCTCGGATTCACCGCTGACTTCGCGCCGGCCACGGATGTAACGGCCGGCCCGCAGGACCCCACCATCGGTGCCAGGGCCATGTCCGGCAACCCGGACGAGGCCTCACGCCTGGGCGTCGGCTTTGCGCAGGGAATGCTGGCCGCCGGGCTCCTTCCGTCCGTCAAGCACTTCCCGGGGCATGGCTCCGTGTCCGTCGATTCGCATGAGAACCTGCCGGTTCAGAAAGCGACGGTGGCGGAACTCCGGGCGAAGGACTGGAAGCCTTTTCAGGCCGCCATCGATGCGGGGCTGCCCATGGTTATGACGGGCCACATTTCCGTGCCAGCCCTGGAGCCCGGCGTCCCGGCGTCGCTGTCCAAACCAAGTTACGACGCCCTCCGCGGGATGGGATTCAAGGGTGTGGCCGTGACCGATGCCCTCAACATGGGAGCGGTGCAGAAGAAGTTCCCCGGGGGCTCCGCGGCACCGAAGGCGCTGGCCGCGGGGGCGGACCTGCTCCTCATGCCAGAGGATGTGGCGGGGGCGCACGCGGCGGTGGTGGACGCCGTAAAGTCCGGCGCTGTGCCGGCGTCACGCCTCGATGAGGCGGCGCAGCGGGTGGTGACCATGATTCTGTGGCACGCACGGACCCCTGCACCGCAGGGAGCCGCGCCGGGAAGCGGATCCGCGCTCTCCCAGCGTGTTTCGGCGGCGGCAGTCACCGTCCTGGCGGGACCGTGCCACGGACCGATAGTGCCCGGCAGCGTCCGGGTTGCCGGCGGCAGCGAACAGGACCGGGCGCGCTTTGCCAAGGCCGCCCGTGCGGCCGGCATTGCGATCGGCGCCGGTCCGCTCGTGACGCTGATCGGCTTCGAAGGGCCGCCCGCGAAAGGGGACGTCGTCGTGGCCCTCGATGCGCCGTGGCCGCTGGCCGGCTCAGCGGCCCCGGCCAAAGTGGCCCTGTACGGGCGCAGCCAGGAGGCTTTCAACGCCCTGGCCGCAGTCCTGGCCGGCAAGGCGCCGGCTTCCGGAAAACTGCCCGCCGCCGTCGGCCCCCATGCGCCCGGAAGCGGCTGCTGACGCCGCTGCCGCGTGGCGTAACAGTGCTGTCCGGACTGCGGAGGCGTTTAATGGACCCGTGCCAATTCTGAATAAAGACATGACCCTGTGCATTTCCCTCTCGGCCCGGCCGAGCAACAACGGGACCCGCTTCCACAACCACCTGTACGAGCAGCTGGGACTGAACTGGATCTACAAGGCCTTCGCGCCGACGGACCTCGCCCAAGCCATCGCGGGCGTCAGGGGCCTGGGTATCCGGGGCTGCGCGGTGTCCATGCCGTACAAGGAAGACGTCATTGCGCTGGTTGACGCCATGGACCCCTCGGCCAAGGCCATCGATTCGGTCAACACGATCGTGAACGACGGCGGCCGCCTCACGGCCTACAACACCGACTACACCGCGATCGAGCAGCTGCTGCAGCGCAATGCCGTCCCTGCCGGCTATTCGGTGCTGCTCAAGGGATCCGGCGGCATGGCCAAGGCCACCGCGGCTGCCCTCCGCGACGCAGGATTCTCCGACGTCACGATCATCGCCCGCAATGAGGCGTCCGGGAAGGCGCTCGCCGATCTCTACGGGTTCAAGTGGAGTGCCGAACTGCCGGCTGCGGAGGCGGGCGGCACGGCGGACATGATCATCAACGTGACGCCCGTCGGCATGGCGGGCGGTCCCGACGCCGACTCGCTGTCCTTCCCGCCGGAGGCGGTGGATGCCGCGAAGGTGGTGTTCGACGTCGTTGCGCTGCCGGCTGAAACGCCCCTCGTCAAGGCAGCCCGGGCTGCCGGAAAGACGGTTATTACCGGCGCGGAAGTAGCCACAATCCAAGCACTGGAGCAGTTTGTGCTGTACACGGGCGTCCGGCCCACGGACGAGCAGGTCCGGGCGGCCGAGGACTTCATGCGGGCGCAGTAGCCGCGGGGAACGTGGCCTAAACCCGGTCCTGGACCGGTTCAACCGAGATGGCCACCCGGTCCTCGCCGATCCTGGTGAGGACCAGGGTGGCCGTCTTTTTGCCCTTGGACCCCTTGCCTGCGTTCCTGCTGCCGGAGAGCAACTGCCTGCGCAGCTCCTCCGGAGTGACCGACGTGCCCCGTTTCTTGATGTCCAGCACGCCGATGTTGTTCTGCTTCACCCATGCCTTGAGCGCCTTGACGTTGAAAGGCATGACCTCCAGGACTTTGTAGGCCCTGGCGAACGGGGTGTCCACGAGCTCCGGTGCGCAGATGTAGGCGATGTGCTCGTCCACGAGGTGGCCGCCCAGCCGCAACGCGACATCCGCCACGAGCCCGGCCCGGATGACTGCTCCGTCCGGCTCGTACAAGTACCCTTCCACGGGGCCCACCGGGGCTACCGGTCCGGCGTCGAACTCTTCCGTGCTGGTGATTTCCGCAGCGCCCTGCGGGCCCAGTAGCAGGGCAGCCCGCCGGATGCCTGGCCGGCTGACCGCGTTGAACCACAGCGTCACCTCGGTGACGTCGCCGCCGACCGAAACCCATTGCGCCTCGCAACCGGCCGGCACGGACTCGTGCGGGATGCCGGGCCCCATTTTCACGCCGACTGCCAGTCCGGAGTGGGCGAGGGATTCCACGAAGGACAGCGGCGGGGAGAATTCCTCCGGGTCCCAGATCCGCCGCGTGCCTGACGTCGAGGTGGTGCGGCGGGCCGGATCGAGCCAGACGCCGCCCACGCCGTCGAGCGGGACTGAGGTGGCATCCGAGTGGAGCACGCTGGCGTGCGGGAACGGAATCAGGTTCATGGTGGCGCAGGCGGCGGTGGTTTCGTCCATCTCCACGGCGGTCACCCTGATGTCCATGGAGGCCAGGGCCATCGAATCGGCGCCCAGCCCGCAGCCGAGGTCAGCCACGTGTTCGATGCCCGCAGCGGCGAAGCGTTCTGCGTGCCGGGCTGCGACGTTGAGGCGCGTGGCCTGCTCCAACCCGGCCGGAGTGAAGATCATCTGCCTGGCGAATTCGCCGAACTTGGCCTCAGCCTTGGTCCGCAGCCGGGACTGGGTAAGGGCGGCAGACACCAGTGCGGGGGAGTGGCCGGCTTTGCGCAGGGACTCATTGAGCTTGAACGCTTCATCTTCCCGGTACGGACCCAACGACGCCAGCAGCTCCCAGCCTTCGCTGGTCAGGAGGGGGGCGATCAGGTCCTGCGGTGCGTCAGCCATGTCATCAAGCCTAATCGAGGCGACGCATCGAGCAGCCCGGCGCCCGCGGTGCCGATAGGGTTGGAGACATGGAAGACAGCGCAGGGCCGCAGCCACCGGTCGATGATCAGAGCAATGACCACCACCAGCACACGGGCCTTGCCAGGTACGCCCGCCCCGCGCTGATCACCGGAGCCGCCATTGCCGTCGTCTGCCTGGCACTCCTGGTGATCATCTTCTTCCTGGACTCCTTCAACGCGACTGTCTACTCGGTGGGTGGCCAGAACATCCAGGACGACACCGAGGAGGCGCGGCAGATCCGCGAGTCGTACACCGCAGTCCGCACGGGCGCCCTCGTGTTCCTGATCGCCTCGGTTGTTACGGCACTCGCCGCCGCCGTGGTGCTCTACAAGAACCGCAACGTGACGAACGACGACGACACGGACGGCGGGGACGACGTCGACTTTGAGGACCTGGCAGGACGCTAACCGTTCACCCGGGACGAAATTCTGGCACTCGCCTTGACCGAGTGCTAACGATTTACATAGAGTCATCATTAGCACTCTCCCTAGGAGGGTGCTAACACATGAAGAACTGCCAGCCACGCTGCTGCCGGCACCGCGACGACGGTTTGCACGCTCAGGCGCAACAGTTTTCCAGTCCATGAATTTGCTGACGAAAAGGAGAGGTCCGAGTGTCGGTCTCTATTAAGCCTCTTGAGGATCGTATTGTTGTTCGCCCGCTCGAAGCCGAGCAGACCACGGCTTCCGGCCTGGTCATCCCGGACTCCGCACAGGAGAAGCCGCAGGAAGGCGAAGTCGTTGCAGTAGGCCCCGGCCGCTTCGAAGACGGCAACCGCGTTCCGGTCGACGTTGCCGTTGGCGACGTTGTTATCTACTCCAAGTACGGCGGAACCGAAGTCAAGACCGGCGGCACCGAGTACCTCGTGCTGTCCGCCCGCGACGTTCTGGCGATCGTCGTAAAGTAACTCTTTGACCCCGCGCCGCCGATCAGTCTGATTCATTTCCGACAGGTCAGCGGCGCGGGGTTTCTGTCTCGAAAGGACAAAACCATGGCAAAGCAGCTTGCGTTTAACGACGCTGCCCGCCGGTCGCTTGAAGCCGGCATCGATAAGCTCGCCAACACTGTCAAGGTGACGCTTGGCCCCCGCGGCCGCAACGTCGTGCTGGACAAGAAGTGGGGCGCTCCCACCATTACGAACGACGGCGTGACCATCGCCCGCGAAGTCGAACTGGATGACCCGTTCGAAAACCTTGGCGCGCAGCTGGCCAAGGAAGTCGCCACCAAGACCAACGACGTTGCCGGCGACGGCACCACCACCGCCACCGTCCTCGCCCAGGCACTGGTCAAGGAAGGCCTGCGCAACGTTGCCGCCGGCGCCGCCCCGGGCCAGATCAAGCGCGGCATCGAGGTCTCGGTTGAGGCCGTCGCAGCCCGCCTGCTCGAGAACGCGCGTCCCGTCGAGGGCACCCAGGTTGCGAACGTGGCAGCCATCTCCGCCCAGAGCGATGAGATCGGCGAGCTCCTGGCCGAGGCTTTCGGCAAGGTCGGCAAGGATGGTGTGATCACCATCGAGGAGTCCTCCACCACGCAGACCGAACTGGTCCTTACCGAGGGCATGCAGTTCGACAAGGGTTACCTCTCCCCGTACTTCGTCACCGACGCTGAACGCCAGGAAGCAGTCCTCGAAGACGCGCTCATCCTGATCAACCAGGGCAAGATCTCCTCGGTGCAGGACTTCCTGCCGCTGCTGGAGAAGGCGCTGCAGAGCTCCAAGCCGCTGTTCATCATCGCCGAGGACGTCGAGGGCGAGGCCCTGTCCACGCTGATCGTCAACCGCATCCGCGGCACCCTGAACGTCGTTGCCGTCAAGGCTCCCGGCTTCGGCGACCGCCGCAAGGCCATGCTGCAGGACATTGCAACGCTTACCGGCGCGCAGGTTGTTTCCCCGGAACTCGGCCTGAGCCTGGATTCCGTTGGCCTCGAGGTGCTCGGTACGGCACGCCGCATCACGGTCACCAAGGACAACACCACCATCGTTGACGGTGCCGGATCGGCCGAGGACGTCGCGGCACGTGTTGCCCAGCTCCGCGCCGAGCTGACCCGCACCGATTCCGACTGGGACAAGGAAAAGCTCCAGGAGCGCCTGGCCAAGCTGGCCGGCGGCATCGGCGTGATCAAGGTTGGCGCAGCCACCGAGGTCGAGCTGAAGGAAAAGAAGCACCGCATCGAGGACGCTGTGTCCTCCACCCGCGCCGCCCTCGAAGAAGGCATCGTTGCCGGTGGCGGTTCCGCCCTGATCCACGCCCTCAAGGCGCTGGATGAGGACCCCGCAGTCACCGCCCTTGAAGGCGATGCAGCTGCCGCTGTGGGCATCGTCCGCCGCGCACTGGTCCAGCCTGTACGGTGGATCGCCCAGAACGCCGGCTTTGACGGCTACGTCGTAGCTGCCAAGGTTGCGGAATCCGCCGTCCACCACGGCTTCAACGCCAAGACCGGCGAGTACGAAGACCTCATCGCTGCAGGCGTCATCGACCCCGTCAAGGTGACGCGCGCAGCCCTCCGTAACGCCGCTTCCATCGCAGCGCTGGTTCTCACCACCGAGACCCTCGTTGTCGAAAAGCCGGCCGAAGAGGACGAGCACGCAGGTCACCAGCACTAGCTTCCAGGAAGTGCTGTAAAGGCCGGCCCGGCGCGGGAGGTTCCCAGGAACCGCCCTCGCCGGGCCGGCCTTTTTTGGTGCCCGTCAACCTCTTGACACTCCTTTCCCGGCCTTTCTGCGGACGCTTGTGCACCCCGGCACCCCGGCGTACCGTGGCGCTTAAAAGGTGCGGGGAGGCATCATGGCATCGTCTGAAGCCGGCCTTGACCGGGGCCGTTCCGCCTTCGAAGGGCATCGCTGGACCGAGGCCTTCGAGGACTTGCTGGACGCCGACCAGCGCGGCGGGCTTCCTGCGCCCGACCTCGAGCGCCTGGCCACCGTGGAAATCCTGACCGGCAAGTTTGCCTCGGGAATTGACACCCTCACCCGCGCCCATGAGGAATACCTCGTCGTCGGCGATGTGCCCGGCGCGGCACGGTGCGCCGGGTGGATCGGCATACACCTGATGAACGCTGGCCAGATGGCCCGCGGCACGGGCTGGTTTGCCCGTGCCGGACGGCTCGCGGCCGAGCTGGCCGAACCCTGCGCAGTGGAGGGCCTGGTGCTTCTCCCCACGGCACTGGGCATGCTGTTCGGGGGCAATGCTGAAGGAGCCCGCCGGGTCTTCGCGGATGCCCTGGCCGTCGGCGAAAGGTTCCAGGACCGCGACCTGATCTCGCTCTCTTTGCTGGGTACCGGCCAGGCCAGCTTGATGCTCGGCGACATCGGCGCCGGCCTTGGCCTCCTGGACGAGGTGATGGTTGCCGTGACCGCGGGGGAACTTTCGCCGGTCCCCTCGGGAATCATCTACTGTGCCGTTATCGGCAGCTGCCATCTTGCGTTCGACCTGCGCCGGGCCCTGGAATGGACGGCGGCACTGGACCGGTGGTGTGGGGGACGGCCGGACATGGTCCTCTACAGCGGCCAGTGCCAGGCCCACCGTGCCGAACTGTACCGCCTGCACGGGGCCTGGGATGACGCCGTCAGCGCTGCGAAGAAGGCACAGCAGCTGTCTGAGGCGGGGGACTACCAGGCCGTCTACGGCGGCTTTTACCAGCAGGGTGAGGTGGAACGGCTGAGGGGTCAGTTCGCTGCGGCAGAGGAATGCTACCGGCAAGCCGGGCGCAGCGGCTATGAACCCCAGCCGGGGCTCGCCCTGCTGAAGCTGGCCCGCAGCGATATCCCCTCCGCCCAGGCCCTCATCCGCAGGGCTGCCGACGCCGCCGACCTCGGCACCCGCCGCCACCTGCTGCCGGCGCTCGTGGAAATTGAGCTGGCCGCGGGGGACACCGACGCTGCCCGGCGGTCCGCCGACGAGCTTGCCGCCGTCGCGCAGGACTGCGGTATGCCCATGCTGCAGGCTGCCTCCTGCCAGGCCGGCGGCGCCGTCCTGCTTGCCGAAGGAAAGCCCGTTCAAGCTCAGGCGGTCCTGCGGCGGGGTTGGACTCTCTGGCGGGAACTGGGCGTTCCGTTCGAAGCCGCGCGCTGCCGCACCCTGGTGGGCCAGGCCTGCCGCGCATCCGGCGACGACGACTCGGCGGGGATGGACTTCGAGGCGGCACACGCGGAATTCCTTGCCCTCGGCGCTGCCCCGGCAGCTGCCTGGGCAGCCTCGCTCCAGTACACGCACGCGCATGACGCGCCGCCCGAACCACTCACGCCGCGTGAACTCGAAGTGCTCCGGCTCGTGGCGGCCGGCAAAGCCAACCGCGTGATTGCCGGTGAGCTCTACCTAAGTGAAAAGACCGTTGCGCGGCACATCAGCAACATCTTCCTCAAGCTGGGGCTGCAGTCCAGGGTTGCTGCCACCAGGTACGCCTACGACCACGGGCTCACAGGGTAAGCCGCAGGCTGCATACAAATACCCACCCCGGCCCCGGGGCAAGATGCATAATTCTGCCGACGCGGCCGGCAGGGACGCCGACCTAGTGTCGAACTATGAACATTCCCCTCCTGGCCGGCACCTTCTCCACCGTGCTGTTTGCCCTTGGCATGCTGCCCATGCTTCTCAAGGCGGCGCGCACCAAGGACCTGGAGTCCTACAGCCTGAGCAACCTGGTCCTGAGCAATGTGGCCAACGTTGTCCATTCCGTGTACGTCTTCCACCTGCCGGCGGGGCCGATCTGGTTGCTCCACGCGGTGTACGTGCTGGCGTCCGCGCTGATGCTCGTGTGGTGGCTGCGGTACAGGAACGGCCAGCGGGATCCGGAGGCAGGGCGGCCGGGGATTGTCGGGGACAGTTCATGGAAGGTATCCGCAGTGGTTGAACAGGAGGCACCGCAATGAACAACATCGACGGCAACGGCGGGGCGGTCGACGTGCTCGACACGCTGGTCATCGGAGGTGGGCAGTCCGGCTTGGCCATGGGCCACTACCTCAAGCGCCAGGGCCGCAGGTTCCTGATCCTGGACGCGAATCCGAGGATCGGTGACGCCTGGCGGCAGCGCTGGGACACCCTGAGGCTGTTCACGCCGGCAAAGTTTGACGGCCTCCCCGGTATGCCATTTCCCGGAGACGGTTTGTCCTTTCCCGGCAAGGATGAGCTGGCAGATTACCTTGAGGCCTACGCGACCGCTTTTGCCCTTCCGGTCCGCACCGGTGTCAGGGTCGAGAAGCTCTGGCGGGAGGAGGAGGGGTACGTTGCAGTCTCGGACGGCCGCCGGTGGGAAGCCGGCAACGTGGTTGTAGCGACCGGCTGCACGCAGGCGCCCAGGATGCCGGACTTCGCGCCGGGCCTTGACCCGTCCATTGTCCAGCTTCACTCCAGCGAATACCGGAATCCGGGCCAGCTTCGGGAAGGCCGCGTCCTGGTCGTGGGACTGGGAAACTCGGGCGCGGAAATCGCCCTTGAAGTCAGCCGGACGCATCCCACAGTGGTGGCAGGGAAGCCGGGCGGCGAGCTGCCGGTGCGGCACGGCAGGACCGCGGCCCGTTTCGTCTTCCCCGTGGTGCGGTTCCTGGGGCTCCACGTGCTCACCCTCGGCACACCGGTGGGGCGCAAGGCTGCAGCACACAAGCTGGCGCACGCGGACCCCCTGATCAGGACCAAGATCAAGGACCTGGCTGCTGCCGGCGTCGAGTTTGTCCCGCGGGTGACCGGCGTGCAGGATGGGCGGCCCGTTGTGGCGGGCAGTCCCCTCAGCGATGTGTCCAACGTGATCTGGTGCACCGGATACCGCGAGTCCTTTGACTGGGTCGAACCCCGGGTGTTCGGCGACGACGGGCGGCCCAGGCAACACCGCGGCGTCGCCACAGATATGCCTGGACTGTTCTTCCTGGGAGAGGAATTCATGTACGCAGCGGTGTCGGCCACCCTGTTGGGCGCATGCCGGGACGCCAAGTACCTGGCCGGCAGGCTCCCGGCCGCGGGCTAGCCCCGGGCGCGCAACGCCTGGCGCCGCAGCCGCCGGGCCATGTTCTCCGGGAGCCGCTTGGTGATGACCCGGTAGAAGATAAGCACGGCTAGGGCTGCCACCACGATGCCCACGAGGTTCAGCAGCAGCTGCAGGGCGGACCCCGCCGCCTTCTGGTATTCGCCCAGAACGAGGGCAACGGCCACGTACCCTGCGGCGGGAACCGTGGTCACGGAAATGAAGACACCGATCAGCGCGGCAGAGCGACGGCTGATGACGGAGAGCATGCCGGCAGTACCGGCCAGCACGGCAACGATCAGCGAGTACGGGCCGGGGTGGTAGATGAACTCGACGGCGGACCCGGTGTCGAGGGTGTTGGCAGGAAAGAGCCCCAGCGGTACTGACAGCCAGGCCGTCAGCGCCGCCAGGAGCATGGCTACGGGAAAGCCGACCCCCAGTGCCAATGCGGCACTGCGTCCCAGTTTCCATTTGCGCTGGGCCAGCGCGACAGCCAGGGCTGCGAGCGGCCCGAACTCGGGTCCGACAGCCATGGCCCCGACGATGGCGATAGTGGAGTCCGTGACGATCCCGATCGCGGCCAGCTGGGTGGCCAGGACCAGGAACGCCAGGTAACTCCAGGTGAGCCGCGAATCCTCGCCTGTCTGGCGCGTCACCTCATCCCAGATCATGGCGTCCGCGCCGTCGCCGGGCGCTGCGGCTTCAGCCCTGTCGGCACGCCGGGACAACATCAGTTCGGGCATGGAGATGGCGATGGAGCCCAGATCCTGAACCTTCAGGGCATGCATCTTCTCCAACAGTTCCTCAACCGATTCCCGGGCCACATGGACCACCACAACATCGCCGGGCGGTTGGACGGACGCGCCTTTGTGCACGGCCACTTCCGCCGCGCCGGTTTGCTGTGTGCAGCTTTCCACCACCAGGTCGGAGAGCTCGGCGGGGATGCAAATGCGCACCTGAACGATCACTGTGGCAACTCCTCCGGTTTAGCCGGTTTCGCGAGCCGGCGTCGGTACCAGCCTAGTTTCCCGGCCGGCCCCGGCACGGGACCCTCCTCTGGAAACTCCCAGCTTGCAGTGCCTTAATGGAAGCCGGGGGTTCTACCCGCCTGCGCCCGCGATTGGCGATAAAAGTTACGAATCGGTAACATGGATGCTTTGGTTATCCGCTTGAGGGGTTTTTCTATGTCTGTAGCGAGAGCCCTGGCCTCGCCGCGCCGCAGTGGCGCAGGCGTTGCACCGACCCGAAAATCCAAGTACAGGCCTGAAATCCAGGGCCTCCGGTCACTGGCCGTGCTGATGGTGGTCAGCTACCACGTCTGGTTTGGACGCGTGTCCGGCGGCGTGGACGTTTTCCTGTTGATCTCCGCGTTTCTCATGACCCTGCAGTTCGTGGGCCGCTATGAGCAGAACAGGCCGATGGCCCTCATCAAACACTGGCTGCACCTGTTCCGGCGGCTCCTGCCGGCGGCAGTAACAGTGATCGCCGCAACCCTGGCGGCGAGCTACCTGCTGCTGCCACGCACCCGCTGGCTGGACATCGTGGATCAGGCCTGGGCCTCCCTGTTTTACTATGAAAACGCGTTGCTGCAGTCCCGTGCAGTGGATTACTACGCGACGGACCACAGCCTGGCCAGTCCGTTCCAGCACTTCTGGTCCCTGTCGATTCAGGGCCAGGTTTTCATTCTGTGGCCCCTGATCTTTGCCGGCGCTGCGTTCCTGGCGAAGAAATACCGGCTGCATTACCGGATCCTGCTGTGCTACGTCTTCGCCGGTGTCTTCCTGGTTTCGTTGGTCTACTCCATCATTTTCACGATCACCAACCAGGCCCAGGCCTATTTCGATACCGGCGCCAGGCTGTGGGAATTCGCGCTCGGCACGCTGGTGGCACTGGTCCTCCCCGGATTGCGGATTCCGAGGGCCGGTCGCATTGTCCTTGGCTGGCTGGGCATTGTGGCCATGCTCAGCTGCGGGATCCTGCTCAACGTCCAGGCTGCTTTCCCGGGCGTCGCAGCGCTCTGGCCCACCCTCGCCGCCGCCAGTATCATCGCAGCAGGACAAACCGGCAGCCGGTTCGGCGTCGACCGGATCCTGAGCACCGGCCCGCTGGTTCGCCTCGGTGACAACTCGTACGCCTTGTACCTGTGGCACTGGCCCGTCCTGGTCATCGCACTGGCAGCCACGGGCCGGGACCATGCGGGGCCCATCTCCGGAACCGTCATCATTGTTGTCGCGATGGGCCTGGCATTCCTGACCACCAAGTTCATCGAAAAACCGTGGCGGGAGTGGCAGTGGCCGGAAGCCAACCGGCGTCGTTCATTCATTGCAGTGGCCGCATGCCTGCTCGCCGTGGTTGTCCCCTTGACGGGCATCCAGGTGCAGCAGCACCTCGCCACAACCGCGGCGCAGGCCGCCGCCGAACGGAACAACCCCGGTGCGCAGGCCCTTCTTCCGGGATTTGTTGACCGGAGTGACGGTGACGCGGCGATACTTCCGGCAGCGGAGCAGTTGCCTGCTGATTGGGCTACCCTGTCCGGCCCTTGCACCGGTGGTTTGGAGCCCGAAGACGACGCCATCAGGGATACGTGCAGCCAGAGCGGACCATCCGAGGATCCGGTCAGATCCGTACTGGTCCTGGGTGATTCGCATGCGCAGCAGTGGCTTGCAGCCATTGGAAAGTTCGGCGAGGAACAAGGCTGGACGGTGTACGCGATGCTCAAGGGCGGCTGCCAGGTTCAACCCGCAACACCCGAGCTGGAAGAAACAAACCCGGACTGCAAGAGCTATAACGACGCCGTGGCGGAGCAGATTACCCGGAACCCGCCGGACGCCATCATGGTCGTCGGGACCGCGGCGGCTCCGTCGTCCCCCGCGGAAGTCCTCACCCCGGGACTTGAAGAGAGCGCCAGGGCATGGACGGACCAGGGAATTGACGTTGTAGCCATCCGGGACAATCCCCGCTTCGACTTCAACATGGCGGACTGCGTGGTCACAAAAGGCGAGGACAGCCCGGACTGCCGGCCCGCCCAGGCCAACCTCCTGGCGGCCGAGAGCCCTCTTGCCGCCTTGGACGGAAAAGTCCCCGGCCTGGCCTTTGTGGACATGACGGACCTGATCTGTGACGGCACCTACTGCCCGGGGGTTGTCGGAAATACCTTTGTCTACCTGGATAACAACCACCTCACCCGTACCTATGTCGCCAGCATGTCCTCCGTTTTCGGGGAGAGGCTGATGGCGGCCACGGGCTGGAAGGATCAATGACGGCGGAAGTACTGAGCGAAGCCGCAAGGCAAAGAACCAACAAGGCGGACAGGAAGGGGTACCGGCCCGAGGTCCAGGGCCTCAGGGCGCTGGCAGTCCTCATGGTGGTCACCTACCACGTGTGGCTTGGCAGGGTGTCCGGCGGAGTGGATATCTTCCTTCTGATTTCCGCGTTCCTGCTCACGCTCTCCTTTGTACGCAAGGTGGAAAGCGGGAGCCCGCTCAGGCTGGTCAGCCACTGGCTGCACCTCTTCAAGCGGCTGCTGCCGGCCGCCGTCGTCGTTATCCTGGGTGTCCTTGCGGGCACCTGGGCCATCCTTCCCCAGAGCCGCTGGCCGGACGTCCTGGACCAGGCATGGGCCTCACTGCTCTACCGGCAGAACTGGCTGCTCGCGGACTCGGCCGTGGACTACTACGCCCAGGACCACTCGGGGGCCAGCCCGTTGCAGCATTTCTGGTCGCTGTCCATCCAGGGACAGGTCTTTATCCTGTGGCCGCTGGTGTTTGCCGGTGCGGCGGTGCTGCACCGGTTACTGCGGCGTCCCGCGATCAGCTACCGGCTGCTGCTGGCCCTCGCTTTCGGAATGATTTTCGCGGCTTCGCTGGCCTATTCCATCGAGCAAACGGCCACTAACCAGGCCTACGCCTACTTCGACACCCGGACCAGGCTGTGGGAATTCGCGCTGGGCTCCCTGCTGGCGCTGGCTCTTCCGTACCTGAGGCCGGGCCGGCTGCTTCGCGTCATCCTGGGATGGGCAGGCGTGGCGGCCATGGTGTCCTGTGGCCTGCTGCTGACAGTGGACCGGTCCTTTCCGGGTTTCGTGGCGCTGTGGCCGACGGTGGCCGCCGCGGCAATCATTGTGGCCGGCCAGTCCGGCAGCCGCTTTGGCGCCGACCGTCTCCTGAGTTGGAAGCCCCTCGTGTCGCTTGGAGACAACTCCTATGCGCTGTACCTGTGGCACTGGCCGCTCCTGGTCCTCGCCCTCGCCGGCACCGGTGTGGTCTCGCCCAACCTTTTCCAGGGCCTCGCCATCGTGGCGGCCTCCGTGGTGATGGCCGTGCTCACCACACGGTTCGTGGAAAAGCCCCTGCGGGAATGGCACTGGCCGCAACGGCGGATCTGGCGGAACGCCGTCGTGATTGTGGCCTGCGGGGCCCTGCTCGCAGGGCCGGTGTCCCTCTGGCAGACCAAACTGACTGCCGAGGAAGCCGCCGCTGCGGCGCAGCCCAGGGAACTGACTCCGGGTGCCGCTGCCCTCACCCCCGAAAACGTGGGAAAACCGACGCCGGAAGCGAAGATCATTCCGGCGCCGGCCGCCATGAAGAATGAGTGGGCGGACATCGACGGACTGTGCACCGACGCGAATGTGCCGAGTGATCCGCTGCTCTCGGGCTGCCTGCAGAACAGCAAGCCCGAGGTTGTTACCAAACGGATCGTGGTGCTGGGCGATTCGCACGCGCAGCAGTACATGGCAGCGCTGGGGCCGATCGCCAAGGAACACGGCTGGGAAGTGGTCACCCTCCTCAAAGGCAACTGCCGCTTTGGTGCCGAGTCGGCCGAGCGTGACGCCGAATGCAATGCCTTCAACAAGGCAAGCGCCGCCTACGTCCTGGAGCACAGGCCGGATGCCGTGTTCACCGTTGCATCCCTGACGCACAGGGATGCCCCGTTCGAAACGGAAGTTCCCGGCTACCTGGAAGGCATCAAGCCGTTCACCGACGCCGGAATGGACGTGGTGGGGGTCCGGGACAACCCGCGGTTTGCCTTCAACATGCCGGAGTGCGTGCAAAAGAAGGGCGCTGACGCGACCGACTGCAACCCGCCCCTCGGCGAATCGCTCGCGGAGTCTTCGCCCCTGGAGCAATACCGGGGCGTGGAAGGCCTCCACCTGATGGACCTGAGCGACTTCATCTGCGCGGGCGGAATATGTCCTGCAGTGGTTGGCAACGTCTACGTCTACAAGGATGACAACCACCTGACCAAGACGTACGTGCAGAGCATGATTCCCATGTTCGAGCAGCGGTTGCTGGCCGCCACCGGCTGGACCTGATGCCGGATGTCAGGCGGGCCTGAGGCGGCGCGTGCGGTTCCTCACATTACCGCCGCGGAATATGGGGATCGCCGCCGAGGTTCTAGAATTTATTCAATACTTCGGCACCAAGGCACCACCATCTGCACAGGCCAGTCCCGTAATGACGGGCTGGTCATCAGCTGCAACCCCTACCCGTGAACCCCGGAATTAAGGTAAGAGGCGCACTCATGACCCAGCCCGAACACAACCCGTTCGGCTTTATCGGCCTGACCTACGACGACGTCCTGCTCCTGCCGGGGCACACCAACGTCATCCCGTCAGAGGCAGATACGTCCTCGCGCATTTCCAAGCGCATCTCCGTCCAGACCCCGTTGCTGTCCGCCGCGATGGACACCGTCACGGAGTCCCGGATGGCCATCGCCATGGCCCGGCAGGGCGGCCTCGGCGTGGTCCACCGCAACCTGTCGGTCCAGGACCAGGCGGACCAGGTGGACCGGGTGAAGCGCAGCGAATCCGGGATGATCACCAACCCGCTCACCATCGGTCCGGAAGCAACGCTCGCCGAACTGGACGAAATCTGCTCGCAGTACCGCGTCTCCGGACTGCCGGTAGTGGATGAGGGCATGCGGCTGCTGGGCATTGTCACCAACCGCGACACCCGCTTCGTGCCGGAAGCGGATTTCCCCATCCGCCTCGTCAGCGACGTCATGACCAAGATGCCCCTCGTCACCGGGCACGTCGGCATCAGCCGCGAGGAAGCCTCGCACAAGCTCGCCACCAACAAGATCGAAAAGCTCCCGCTGGTTGACGACCAGGGCCGGCTCAAGGGCCTCATTACCACCAAGGACTTCACGAAGGCCGAGCAGTACCCGCTGGCCACCAAGGACGACGAGGGCCGCCTGCGCGTCGGCGCAGCCATCGGCTTCTTCGGTGACGGCTGGGAACGGGCCATGACCCTCGTGGACGCCGGCGTGGACGCCCTCTTCGTGGACACCGCCAACGGCCACTCCCAGGGTGTGCTGGACATGATCCGCCGCCTGAAGTCCGATCCCGCAGCCGCCCATGTCGACATCATCGGCGGCCAGGCCGCTACCCGCGAAGGCGCACAGGCCCTGATCGACGCCGGCGCCGACGGCATCAAGGTAGGCGTGGGTCCGGGCTCCATCTGCACCACACGCGTTGTTGCCGGTGTGGGTGTCCCGCAGATTACCGCCATCTACGAGTCCGCGAAAGCGGCCATCCCGGCCGGCGTTCCGCTGATTGCCGACGGCGGCCTGCAGTACTCGGGCGACATCGGCAAGGCGCTGGTTGCCGGCGCCGACACCGTGATGCTCGGTTCCCTGCTGGCCGGTTGCGACGAGTCACCGGGCGAGCTCATTTTCGTGAACGGCAAGCAGTTCAAGAGCTACCGCGGCATGGGTTCCCTCGGAGCCATGCAGACCCGCGGCAAGAACACGTCCTACTCCAAGGACCGCTACTTCCAGGCCGACGTCTCCGGTGACGACAAACTGATTCCTGAGGGCATCGAGGGCCGGGTGGCCTACCGCGGTCCGCTGGCCTCCGTTGCCTACCAGCTGGTGGGCGGCCTCCGTCAGACCATGTTCTACACCGGCGCCCCCACGGTGGCCGAGCTGAAGGCGCGCGGCAAGTTCGTCCGCATCACCCCGGCAGGACTCAAGGAGTCGCACCCGCACGACATCCAGATGACGGTGGAAGCGCCGAACTACGGTTCCCGCTAATCCCGGTTCACGCGGGCCGCGGGGAACTCTCCCCGCGGCCCGTTTGTGTCGGCGCGCGGGATTAGGCTGGAGCCATGTCCCAACCACGCCACCCCGCCGAACTGAACCCGAAAAGGGAACCACAGCGGCGGCTGGCACTGAGGCCCTACGCCCGGGCCGTCGCGCAGGTGCTGCGGGTCAGCTTCCGGGCCTCGCCTGCCGCCGTCGTGATGAAGGTGGTTGGCTCGCTGATCTCGGCGCTGCTGCCCCTGGTCACCACCTACTTTGCCGCCCTGACCACCACCGCCCTGGCCGCCGCGTATTCCGGCGACGCGGCCGCCGGCCAGCAGGCGATCGTCTACGTCATCATCACGGCCGCGCTGGGTCTGTTCTGGGGTGCCTTCAGCAGCGTGGACCGCTACATCCAGCAGCTCATGAGCTTCCGGGTGGGAGCGATTGTGGGGGACCTCATGTACGAGCGGTTCCTTGCACTCGAGTTCTGGCGCTACGACGACAAGGAAACGGTGGATCTGTACGACCGCGCCAAGCGGTTCTCCGATTCCTACGCCCGGGTCCTGGACCGGATTGCCGCGATCTTCACGCAGCTGGTCTCGGTGATCCTGGCGGTCGGAGCCCTCCTGCTGGTGAGCTGGTGGATCGCCGTGATCGTCCTGGTGGCCATCGTCCCCAGCGTCTACCTGCAGTTCAAGCTTTCCCGCGAGCAGATCGCCCACTGGAACACCCAGGTGGATTCGCGCCGCCAGCGCCGGATGATTGAGACCAACCTGCTGCGCCCCCAGCACATTGCCGAGATGCGCCTGTACGGGATCGTCGGCTACCTCATGGGTCTCCGCTCCCGACTCCGGGACGCTGACGAGAAACGGCGGCTGGATTTCCAGAAACGCTACATTCCCAAGCAGCTGGCGGCGGACGCACTGCAGTACGGTGCCGAGGTTGTGTCGCTGATCTGGGTGGTGGGCCAGATCATCGCCCGTGCCCAGCCGGTGGGCCAGTTCCTGTACGTCCAGCAGATCGTAAGCAGGGCACTGTCCACCGCCAACAACCTCGTCTCTTCACTCAGTTCCATCGACGAGGACCTGGCCAACCTCAAGGACTACGAACTCTTTATGGCGATGCCGGTGCATTCCGAGCACGCCCCGCCGCTGCTGCAGGCCCCCAAAACCGTAGAGCTGCGAAACATCCGCTTCACGTACACCGGCAGCGACATCGAAGTGATCCGCGGCATCAGCATGACCATCCGCGAGGGCCAGCACATCGCCATCGTGGGAGAGAACGGCGCCGGCAAGTCCACCCTCATCCGCATCCTGGCGGGGCTGTACCACCCGGATTCGGGTCAGGTGATGCTCGACGGCGTCGACCTCGCCGCCGTCGACGTCAAGTCCTGGCACCGCCACCTGGCGGTGTTGAGCCAGGAATTCCTCAAGTATGAGTTCGCCACGGCAGCGGAGAACATTCTGTTCGGCGATGTCGATTCGCCGCGGGACGATGAGCGGATCCGGCGGGCGGCGTCCGACGCCGAGGCCCTCGAGTTCATCAACAAGCTGCCCAACGGCCTGGACAACCACGTCAGCAACTGGATGGAGGATCCCCGCGGACGCAAGGGCAGCGGACTGAGCGGAGGCCAGTGGCAGCGCCTGGCGATGGCCCGGAACTTCTACCGGAACGCCACCTTTATGGTGATGGACGAGCCGACGTCGGCGATCGACGCCCTCGCCGAACACCGCATTTTCACCCGTCTCTTCGCCGACCGCAGCAGCACCATCATCGCCATCAGCCACCGGCTCGCGACGATCGAGAAGGCGGACGTTGTCTACATGCTCGAGGACGGCAGCATTGTGGAACAGGGAACCCATAAGGAGCTGGTGGCGCTCCGGGGCCGCTACTTCAGGATGTTCGAATCCCAGCTGGCCGTGGACGAAGCCGAGGGCGTCTGACCGGTGCCCCGGGCGTCCTCAGCGGCGTTCGAGCCACCGGGCATACAGTTCGGCACTGTTCGTCATGAGCCAGCGGGTATATGCCAGGCCTGCGGCCACCCCCAGTGGCAGCGTTATGAGCATTCCCAGGATGGGTAGCGTTTCCGGCCAGCCGCCCTTGGGCGTGAACAGCACAAGGGCGGCTATGCCCAATGCGCTGGCGATCAGGAAGGTCCGTATCATGCCAGGCGTGATCCGGATTCCCTGCTCCACCCGGGGGATGTCCGAAGCAGGCTTTGGAGCCTTGCGCGTAAACCGCGGCCACACTGTGAAGACCCAACCCAGGGACGCGAAGACTGCGCCGAGGACTGCCATGAAGAGTCCTAGTTCCGGGCTTTGCCCGAGGACCAGTGCGAGTCCCGCGTGCACTGCTCCCGAGATCGCCAGCACTCCGGGATACCACCAGGCAGAGAAAACCCAGGACCGGCGCTGGGCGAAACCGAAGGCCGTCGCACGGGGATCCGTGGCCGTGCCCGTCATGCCGGCACCGACAGGAGCGCACGGACTGCCGCCCCGGGCTGTTCCCCGGCCGCAAGATCCCTCACCGTCAGCTGGCCGCTGTCGTCGTGCGGCGCTGCGGCCAGTTGGAGGACACCGTTCTCGAGCACCTTAATGTTTGCGATGACGGGCTCAGCCCCGCCGTCGTAGCGGCGGGACGTTACGATCCCGCCGGACGGCGCCGCGGCTTCCGCGACGGCGTCGTTGACTGTGGCCTCCACCATGTCCATGATGGCCGCACCTTCATTCATGGGCAGGCAGACGTACTCACTCAGGGGACGCAGGAAGAGTGCCACCCGGCCAACCGGGGAGTCTGCTATGTAAGCCGGTGCCACCGAGTCCGGTCCAACCCTGGTGATGTCGAACCACAGCGTTGCGGAGCTGAAGACCCGGGCGAGGTGGCGGGCGGGGCCGTGAAGGCTGACCTTCTCACCATCAACCGAGGCGGTATCCCTGACATTCAGGGTGCCGACACCGGCCCGGACCAGGTCGTGGTCGTCCGGCAGGTCCGCCAGCCCCAGCGCCCGGCGGGTCAGTCGCGTGCCGGGTCCCGGCTCGAACGCGAGCAACGCCAAAATTTCGTGGCTCGTGACGCGGTACGCCGCGTCGGGCAGTTTCTGCTCAGTCATGAAGTCCTTTTATCCGCTGGTGCCGCATCTTTCTCAGGGCGCCGCTCTGCTAACCGAATCCGAGCTTACCGCCCGCCCACCCCAGGGCGTCCTTGGCACCGTTGGCAAGGTCCTTGACCCCGCCCACTACCCCCGAACCGAAGTCCCAGATCCTCTTGGTGACCGGAACATCGCCGGACGCCATGGAAGCAAGACCCCACAGTAGTCCGGCGCCGCCAATGGCGGCCGCGACGGGCAGGCCTACGCCGGTTGCAGCGGCTATGCCGGCGGCCAGGGCAAGGCCTCCTCCTACGGCGCCATCGGCCACGCGGAACGGATCACGGTTCTCGTAGCCCGACATGATGTCCAGGACGCCGAGACCCATGCCCAGCACCACAAGGCCCTTGCCTACCACCTTCATGGAGTCGAAAAACTTGCTGGTGCCGGCTTCGACTTTCGCCAGGTCGATGTTCCAGTTGAACTTGTCGGCCACGAACTGAAGTGCGCTCGTGATCTTCGACGCCCCGCTGCCGTCGTCAGCCCCCCACTTCTCCAGCAGCCATTCAAGTCCCGAAGGCGCGTGTTCGTAGTTCGGGTCCGTAAAGGCATCGCCCCAATTCCGTACCGCAGCCGGCGTCGACTGGGATGCCGGTGCCGGGGCACCCGGAGCAGGGGACGCCGGCGCAGTGGAGGAAGTATCGCCTCCGCCTTCGCTGGCTCGTTCCTGCTGGCTGGCGTGGGCGAGCAGGACCTTCGACTGGCTGTTGAGGGACTCCGAGGACCGGTTCAGCATGGGTCGCAGGGTGGAAGTCCATTCACTGCGGAACTTGTCCCCGTCTGAGCCCTTCCACGCAGCAGACTGAACGAGGGAATTGACGCTGGATTCCACGTTCTTCAGCCGGGTCCCTGATTGCCCCAGGGATTTTGACAGTGCCCGAAGCTGTTCGATGTCAGCACCGTAAAAGCCTGGCGCCATAGTTTCTCCCCAAATTGTCCCTGCCGGTGATACCCGCGTGCGGTGTGTCAGTTCAAACTATTCCATGATCCGACGCCACGCGATGGGGACTTGTCCCCGGGGTTGGTTGTCGGGGTCTGACTGCAGTACCAGACTGAAGGCCGGGGTACTTCACGCAGGAACCGCCGGCGGCGCAAAGTTGCGCAGCCGGCGGTTCCCTCAACGCTTGTTCCCTCGTGGGGCTAGGAGGTGGTCACCGACGTGTCATCAAGGAAGAAATACGTCGACAGCGATGAATCTTCAACGCCCAGGAAGCGTAGGGTCACGCTCTTGCCCTTGTAGGCGGAAAGGTCCAGCTGCTTCTGGACGTAGCCGGTTGACTCGTTGAGGTTGGAGTACGTGGCCAGCGTGGCGGTGGTTCCGCCGCTGATGACCTGGACTTTGAGGGTGTCGTAGGCGGTGCTGGAGGTGGTTTCGTCCGACTGCACCTTCAAGTAGAAGGACAGCTGCGCGGCAGACACGGTGGAGGGGACAGTAAACGCCTGGTCGAGCTTGTACGACGTTGCCTGGCCCCAGCCGTTGAGCCCGGCGAACCGCGTGCCCGTCCGGGCATTGGCTCCGGTCTCAAAAGTGTCGGCATGGTCGGAGGTCCACGAGACCGCGCCCTCTTCGAAGCCCGGGTTCAGCAACAGGTTGCCCGACGGCGGGGGAGTGGTCCCGCCGAGCAGGCCCATGGTCTTGGTGGCGTCCGAGAGTCCTGCGCCGCAGCCGATGGTGCAGCCGCCCGGCATGGTCCGGGTTCCCTGCTTGAGCGTGGACTCGACCTGTGCCGGGGTGAGTGAGGACGTCTTGGATTTCATCAGCGCGGCGAGCCCGGCCACGTGGGGAGCAGCCATGGAGGTGCCCTGGTAGTTGGCGTAACCGGCAGCGGACGGCGTGGTGGTGCCCGTGTTGATGGTGGAAAGGATGCCGCCGCCGGTCACCCTGACGTCGCCGCCCGGCGCGGTCAGGTCGACCGTGGCGCCGTAGTTGGAATAGTAGGAAAGGCTGCCGCTCGGGTTGCTGGCAGCCACGCTCACAACACTGTTGCAGTTCGCGGGCCGGAATCCGGAAGCGTCCTGGTTGCTGTTGCCGGCTGCGACCACGACGGTGGCTCCGCGGGACACCGCGGAATCGATGGCAGCCTGGTACGTGCTGCCGCAGGCGCCGGATCCGCCCAGGCTCATGTTGATGACCTTCGCGGGGTTGGCGTTGGCCGGGATGCCCGTGACCGTTCCGCCGGCCGACCAGATGATCGCATCGGCAATGTCGGACAGTGATCCGCCGCACTTGGCCAGGACCCGGACGGGCACCACCTTGGCGTTGGGGGCGACGCCGGCAACACCCGTGGCGTTGCCGGTTACGGCTGCCACGGTGCCGGCGACGTGCGTGCCGTGCCAGGAACTGTTGCCGGCCGTCGTTTGCCCGCACTCTCCGGCGGCGTACCAGTCGCCCTGGTCCTGTGCGTTGGCGTCGCGGCCGTTGCCGTCGCGCGCCGCGGTGGCGTCGGAGACGAAGTCATAGCCCGGGAGCACATTCGCGTCGAGGTCGGCGTGGGCCGTGATCCCGGTGTCGATAACAGCCACTGTCACGCCCGTCCCGGTGGCGACGTCCCAAGCGCCGGGGATCCGCATTCCGTTCGTGGCGGTGAAATCCCACTGCTCCCCGTAGCGGGGGTCGTTCGGCGTGAGCGCAACGGTCATCCGGGCGTCAGGCTCAACGGACTCCACCGCCCCGGTTGCCGCAATGTCCGCCATGAAATCCCGGGCAGCCTGCCCGGACAGTGCCTTGTCCGCCTCGATCAGCGTTCCGCCGGTAGCCAGGGTGCGTACTTCCTTCACGGTCACTCCTTGGGAGCCGGCCGCCTTGCCCCACGCATTGGCGCGTCCGTTCGGGGTGGCGTTTGCCGCCGTCTCCTTGTAATCCACAATGAATTTCGTATAGGCCTCGCCGGAGGCGACGTCCTGGACCGTGGCGGTTTGGGCCGCGGCCGGACCGGCTGCAGCGTCCCCGCCTTCAGTGGTGGCGAAGACCGGGGAACTGGTGAAGGCCAGTGTGCCGACTGCTGCGGCGAGGGACAGGGCCACGATGCGGTGGCGCCTCATTGATGCACTTCCTGCTCTTCCCAAAGGGTTTCTTCTTTCTCGGAACGGGGCACACGGGTGGCCCGGATGGGGAGTGATGGATGGTCACGTGGTGGATCAGGTGGTAACCGAGAGTAAACGTAAAGGTATTTTCATAACTTGTAAACGGTTGACAAAACATGTCAATAAAGGGTGGACTATCAGTTTCCGGGATGCCCGCGGAGGCGTCGCCCGCCCTATCCCGCGTGGTCAAGTAAAGTGGTCACGTGACTTATGAGATTGAGATTGGCCGTGGCAAGCGTGGGCGTCGTGCCTACTCCCTGGATGACATCGCGATCGTCCCCAACCGTCGTACGCGTGATCCCAAGGACGTTTCGGTCTCGTGGCAGATAGATGCCTACAAGTTCGACATGCCGGTGATCGCGGCGCCCATGGACTCGGCGATGTCGCCCGAGACAGCCATTGCCCTGGGGCGCCTCGGCGGCCTGGGCGTGCTGGACCTTGAGGGTCTCTGGACCCGGTACGAGGACCCCCAGTCGGTGCTTGACCAGATCGGGGCGCTGGAGGACGAGACCAACAGCCCGGCCGTCACCCGGCGGATGCAGGAGCTGTACCAGGCGCCGATCCAGCCGGAACTGATTACCTCCCGCCTGGCCGAGATCCGGGCCGCCGGCGTGACGGTGGCCGGCTCGCTCACCCCGCAGCGCACGCAGGAGCACTACAAGACTGTCGTCGCGGCCGGCGTGGACATCTTCGTGATCCGGGGGACCACGGTTTCGGCCGAGCACGTCTCCAAGGACCATGAGCCGCTGAACCTCAAGCAGTTCATCTATGAGCTCGATGTCCCGGTCATTGTGGGCGGCGCGGCCGGATACACCCCCGCCCTCCACCTCATGCGCACCGGCGCCGCCGGCGTGCTGGTGGGCTTCGGCGGTGGCGCCACCACAACCACCCGCCGCGCCCTGGGCATCCACTCGCCCATGGCTTCCGCCATTTCCGACGTCGCCGCGGCCCGCCGCGACTACATGGATGAGTCCGGCGGCCGCTACGTTCATGTGATTGCCGACGGCGGCATGGGTTCCTCCGGCGACATCGTCAAGGCCATTGCCATGGGCGCTGACGCCGTGATGCTCGGGAGCGCGCTGGCGCGCGCCGAAGAAGCGCCGGGCAAGGGCTGGCACTGGGGCCAGGAGGCCCACCACCTGGAACTCCCGCGCGGCGACAGGGTCAACGTCGGCACTGTGGGCCCGCTCGAGGAGGTCCTTTTCGGTCCCGGCCACCACACCAACGGCACGTCCAACCTGATCGGCGCCCTCCGCCGCTCCATGGCAACCACAGGCTATTCGGACCTGAAGGAATTCCAGCGGGTCGACGTCGTCGTGTCCCCCTACTCCGGAAACTGAAACGCCACCCAAAAATAACCCGCCACCTCCACGACCGGGCCGGTCCCGGGGCCCCGGGACCGGCCCCAAATGAGCCCTGCCCATCCGCATGCCTAGGAAGTAGTCTGGTGAACTACGAGGTTTGATGCGGATGGAGGCGTGAAATGAACAGTTCTTCCGGTGGTTCGTCCTTTTCCCAGGGGGCACTTGGCCCCGCCGCCAGGGAAGCGTCGCTGGCGGCGCTCAAGGCAACGATGGAGCCGGGCAAGGAACTCGACATCCTCATCGTCGGCGGCGGCATCGTGGGCACCGGCGCCGCGCTGGACGCAGTGACCCGGGGCCTGAGCGTGGGCATCGTGGAGGCCAGCGACTGGGCGGCAGGCACGTCGTCACGGTCCTCCAAGCTCATCCACGGCGGCCTGCGCTACCTCGAAATGCTCGATTTCGGGCTGGTGAAGGAAGCACTTCACGAACGCGGCCTGCTGTTGTCCGAAATCGCCCCCCACCTTGCCCGGCCCGTACCTTTCCTCTACCCGCTGACCAAGCCCTTCTTCGAAAGGCCTTACGTGGGGGCGGGTATTGCCCTGTACGACGTCATGTCCATTTCCAGCGGCCACCAGAGGGGCGTCCCGTTCCATAAACACCTGTCCCGCCGCGGCACATTGCGGGCTGCGCCAAGCCTGAAGGACGACGCCTTCGTCGGCTCCATCCGCTATTACGACGGCCAGGTTGACGACGCCAAGTACGTGGCCAACCTGGTCCGCACCGCCGCCTACTACGGTGCCCATGCAGTCAACCAAACGGCTGTGGTCGATTTCCTGCGCGAAGGCGAGCGGGTGGTTGGCGCCAAGGTGGTCAACCGTGAGGACGGTTCCACCTTCAGCATCCGGGCCAAGCAGGTCATCAACGCAACCGGCGTCTGGACCGATGAAACCCAGGCCATGGTGACGGACCGCGGGCAGTTGAAGGTGCGCGCCTCCAAGGGCATCCACCTGGTGGTCCCGCGCGACCGGTTCCAGTCGACTGTCGGGCTGATCCTGCGGACCGAAAAATCGGTGCTGTTCGTCATTCCGTGGGGCCGGCACTGGATCATTGGCACCACGGACACGGATTGGCATCTGGACAAGGCCCACCCGGCTGCGTCCAGCAAGGACATCGACTACATCCTCGAGCACGTCAACAAGGTGATGAAGCGGCCCCTGACCAGGGAGGACGTCGAAGGCGTCTACGCCGGGCTGCGTCCGCTCCTGGCCGGCGAGAACGACTCAACGGCAAAGCTTTCCCGCGAACACGTGGTGGCCCATCCGGTGCCGGGGCTCGTGGTGGTGGCCGGCGGCAAGTGGACCACCTACCGTGTCATGGCCAAGGACGCCGTCGACGAAGCAACGCGGAGCATGGACGAACGCGTTCCGCCCAGCTGCACCGACACCATCCCCCTGCTGGGCGCCAGCGGCTTCAAAGCGGCGTGGAACCGCCGGAACCGCACGGCAGAGGAAACCGGCGTGCATGTGGCCCGGATTGAGCACCTGCTCAACCGGTACGGATCGATGGCCGCGGAGGTCCTGGCCCTCATCAAGGAGAACCCGGCCCTGGCCGAACCGTTGCCGGGAGCCGACGACTACCTCCAGGCCGAAGCGGTCTACGCGGCCACCCACGAAGGGGCGCGTCATGTACACGACGTTTTGACGCGCAGAACCCGTATTTCCATCGAGTCCTGGGACCGGGGTGTGTCCGCCGTCCCCGTAGTCGCTAAGCTGATGGGGGAAATTCTTGGCTGGAGCGATGCGCAGCGCGAAAGCGAAATCAAGCATTACCTTGCCCGGGTGGAAGCCGAACGGCTGAGCCAGGAGCAGCCTGACGATGAATCTGCCGACGCCGCGCGCCTGGGCGTCGAGGACATCGTCCCGTTGCGCTGACAAGGCAGATGCCTGACGCGCGCCTCCTGCCTCACTGAAGGGACAACTCTTGGCGGAACCACTGGACCGGTACGATGCCGAACTCACCACGCCGGAAATGGTGATTCTTGAGCTTGATGCCAAGGACAAGGTTGACGCAGCGACCCAGCTCGCGCAACGGCTCCATGCGGCCGGCCGCGTCTCGGACCTCGACGGCTTCCTGAAGCACGTCAACGCCCGGGAACACCAGCTGGCCACCGGCCTGCCCGGGGGAGTGGGGCTTCCGCACGCCCGCAGCGAGTTCGTGTCGCGGACCTCCATCGCTGTGGGCATCACCAAGTACGGAAAGGCCCTGGACTTCGGCGCGGCCGACGGGCCGGCCACGGTCATCCTGCTCATCGCCACGCCGGCCAGCTCTTTTTCGGACCACCTTGAGGTGCTCGCCACCCTGGCCCGCTCCCTGTCGAAGGAGTCGTTCCGGGAATCCCTGCGCCGTGCCTACGATCCCGAAGTGATCGCAGAGCTCATCAACTCCAGCCTGGTGTTCTTCGACCACTAGACATCGGGGCTGGCAGCTCAAACTGCGCGAACGTACACTTGAGGCCCCGTGGCGAGGGGCCTCAAGTGTTCGCTCGCGCTACCCCCGTTTCGTTGTTCTACACGAGGACGAAGTACGGTTAACGTGTGTTGAAAACTGCCCTCAAACCCCGCTGGATCGCAGGCCTGGTGTTCGCGATCGTCATTTCAGGGGTTTTTGTGCTGCTGAGCCAGTGGCAATTCGGCAGGTCAACCCAGCCGGAGGCGCCTGTTTCGTCCGGCACCGAGGAGAGCAAGCCGCTCATCTCGGTGCTCCAGCCGGGTGATTTCTTCCACGGCTCCGTAGCGGACCAGATGGTCACCGCCAAAGGCTCGTACGATCCAGACAAGCAGGTGCTGGTTCCGGGCCGCCTCAACGACGGCGCCACTGGATATTGGGTTGTCTCGGCGTTTGCGGTCCAGGACGCCCCCGTCCTCAGCGGCGTTGGCGCATCACCCCGGACATGGATCCCGGTGGCCCGCGGATGGGTGGCAGACACCGCGGAAGCCGGCGCGCCGCCGTCGGGCGTTATTGAACTGACCGGACGGCTCCTGCCGTCCGAGGCGCCGCTGCCCAACACCGCCCCCGAAAGCGGATTCGCGACTGCGGTGTCCGTGGCTGAACTGATCAACGTCTGGGAAGTAAGCAGCTATCCGGGGTTCGTCGCGGCCACGTCCGAGATGGCCGGAGGCGCCGACGTCAGCGCCGCGGCGGCCGGCAGCGAGCTAAAGCCCCTGCGCATCGGCCCGCAGCCCCCGGCCCAGCAGGTGAACTGGCTAAACCTCTTCTACTCCGTGGAGTGGATTGTGTTCGCCGGATTCGCGCTGTTCATCTGGTGGCGCATGGTGAAGGACGACTACCGTCGCGACCTCGAGGACGACGAGGACGACGACCACGGCCAGCATCACGACAATTCCGGCCCTCCCGAGCAATCCAGCCCTTCCGAACAAAAGGTACAGCCATGATCGACCCCAAGCCGGCCATCCAGCCACAGCCCTCGCAGACCAGCGCATCGCGTCCCGGTCCAGGCACCGGAAAACCGGGCAAGAAGCGCAGGTTCGGCGGCACCGAAGCCCAGATCCGCTCCGCCCTGAAGTTTTACAAAGTCCTCGCATACCTCACGGGCGGGATGCTCCTGCTGCTGTGTGCCGAACTGGTTGCCCGCTACGCGTTCGGCCAGTACCTGTTCGCAGGCGGAACCAACGCCGTGACCGGCCAGCCGTTCGGTTTCGGGTTCGCCGACGCCGAGCCGCAGGGCGTGCTGGGGGGAGTGAACCTCTCGGTGGCGGTACTGATTGTGCACGGCTGGATGTACGTCGTGTACCTGATGTCCAACTTCCGCCTGTGGTCGCTGATGCGGTGGCCGTTCGCGAAGCTGATCGTCCTGGCCCTGGGCGGTGTGGTTCCGTTCCTGTCTTTCTTTGTCGAGAAGAAGTTCCACGCAGAGGTCGAGGCCGAACTCGCAGCAAATCCGCAGGCATCAAAGCGCTACTGACCCCGTCGGCGCCGGCCCGCAGTGTGAGATCCCTAACGACCGGGGCCGATTAAGGCCGCCGGCGGCCGCCTCAAGGTGCGACGCGGCAAGCGCCCAAGTAGTCTAGGACGGTGACTACTCCCACTGCATCCCAGACTTCCCAGAAGCCGGTGCTGGTTGTTGACTACGGTGCCCAGTACGCGCAGCTGATTGCCCGCCGCGTCCGGGAAGCAAATGTGTATTCGGAAGTGGTTCCGCATACCTACAGCACCGAGCAGCTACTGGCTAAGAACCCCGCCGCCATCATCCTTTCGGGTGGCCCTTCCAGTGTGTATGCCGACGGCGCACCGAAGGTAGGTGCAGACCTCTTCGAAGCCGGGATCCCCGTTTTCGGCATCTGCTACGGATTCCAGGCGATGGCCGACGCCCTTGGCGGCACGGTAGCCCAGACAGGCCTGCGCGAATACGGTGCGACGGAAGCCACCACAGTGGGGGAGGCCCGGTCCATCCTGGACGGCCTGCCGCACCACCAGAACACTTGGATGAGCCACGGCGATTCCGTCCAGGAAGCCCCGGAAGGCTTTGAAGTGCTGGCCACCACCGCCGGCGCTCCCGTGGCGGCATTCGCCAATGAGGAGAAGTGCCTCTACGGCGTGCAGTGGCACCCTGAGGTCAAGCACTCGGCCTACGGCCAGCAGGTGCTCGAGAACTTCCTGTTCAAGGGCGCGAAACTGGAACCGAACTGGACCACTGGCAACATCCTCGAGGAGCAGGTGGACCGCATCCGCAAGCAGATCGGCGACGCCAGGGTCATCTGCGGCCTGTCCGGCGGCGTTGACTCGGCCGTAGCGGCTGCCCTGGTCCAGCGCGCGGTGGGCGATCAGCTGACCTGTGTGTTCGTGGACCACGGCCTGCTGCGTGAAGGCGAAGCCGAGCAGGTTGAGCGGGACTTTGTGGCAGCCACCGGCGTCAAGCTCTACGTTGCCAACGAGCAGGAGCGGTTCCAGGCGGCACTCGCCGGAGTCAGCGATCCTGAGACGAAGCGCAAGATCATCGGCCGCGAGTTCATCCGGGCGTTCGAGGAGGCCGAACTGGCCATCATCGCCGAGGCCGCAGCCCACGGTGAAAAGATCAAGTTCCTGGTGCAGGGAACGCTGTACCCGGACGTCGTCGAATCCGGCGGCGGCGAAGGAGCGGCCAACATCAAGAGCCACCACAACGTGGGCGGCCTGCCGGAAGACCTGCAGTTCGAACTCGTTGAGCCGCTTCGTGCGCTGTTCAAGGATGAGGTCCGCGCTGTCGGCGCCCAACTGGGACTGCCGCAGGAAATCGTGGGCCGCCAGCCCTTCCCCGGCCCGGGCCTCGGTATCCGCATCGTCGGCGAAGTCACCAAGGAACGACTGGACCTGCTCCGCAAGGCCGACGCCATCGCCCGTGCCGAACTGACAGCGGCCGGCCTGGACAACGAAGTGTGGCAGATGCCTGTGGTGCTGCTGGCGGATGTCCGCAGCGTCGGCGTCCAAGGAGACGGCCGCACCTACGGGCACCCGATCGTCCTTCGTCCCGTTTCGTCCGAGGACGCCATGACCGCTGACTGGTCACGGCTTCCGTACGACCTGCTGGCAAAGATCTCCAACCGCATCACCAACGAGGTCGACGGCGTCAACCGGGTGGTGCTCGACGTGACCAGCAAGCCGCCGGGAACCATCGAGTGGGAATAGCACTTTGAGTGGCCGGCCTCAGCGATGAGGCCGGCCACTTGTTTATATTCCGCCAAATCCGGCCCTATTTTGGCCGCCCCCAGTGTTGCGGTCTCTCACTGGGCCCTGATTCGGGCTACGCTCGAAAGTATGCCGGTATGGTCCAGGGCGTCACGTGCAAGCGCAGAAAAGAAGGCAGTAGTGTCAGTTGGTCAAGGCCTCCCAGAGGGCTCCGAGGAGCTCAGGAAGTGGCTGTCGGGGCTTAAGCCGGTCACCGGAGCAGACACGATGCTTCGTTTCACCAAGACTCCGGAAGGCTCAATCGACCTTACCCATGCGCATCCGTCGGGATTGGCCCAGCTCATGGCGGGAAGGCGCACCCGCCTGTCCACCCTGATCCGCGATCACGCACAGTACGTGGTGGCCGCCAGGGCTTCACGGAACCTCCGCTCCAAGATTTTCGAGCTCAGCAACGACCGCGGCATCGATGCCGGCTACTTTTCGGCCGGTACTGTGTCCTGGACGTCGGCTGTTGGCGGAAAGCCCCAGCGGGTGTCTGCACCCGTGATGCTCACCGCCATCTCCCTGACTGTCCGTCCGGGCGAGGACGACTACGAACTCCAGCTGACGGAGCAGGCCCAGATCAATCCGGCGCTTATCCGGCACCTGAAAAGCATCCACGGCATTGTCTTCGACGTCAACGCCGTCACCCGGATGGCATACAGCACGGCCCGGTTTGATCCACAGCCCGTCCTGGACCGGCTGGGGACGCTCATCAAGCCCATCCACGGCGCCGAGGTGGAGCACAACCTGCTCGTCTCAACGTTCGCCGACCTTTCCGGGAACCTCGATGACCCGTGGATCAACCAGAACAACGCCCTTGTCGCAGCCCTGGCCCGGTCGGGCGCCGGCGAGGCCGTGGAGGTGGCTGAATTAGCGGAGGGCCGCTTCCAGGACATTGACCAGCGGGACCCGGCCTCGGAGCTGCTGCTCCTCGACGCCGACGCCGACCAGCAGTATGTCGTGGATGCCGTTCGTGCCGGGGACTCCCTTCTGGTCAGCAGCCCGCCCGGAACTGGCCAGACCCAGACGGCCATCAACACCATCGGCGCGCTGGTGGACGAAGGAAAGACTGTCCTGGTGGTAGGCGACCGGCGCGCCAGCCTCAGCGAGATCGGGGCCCAGCTTGAGACGCTGGGCCTGGAGTCCATCCTGTTTGCCCTGACCGGCACTGCGACACCCCTGCAGCTCAAAGGACAGCTGGTGCGGGCCATTGTCCGCAATGAAAAGTCGCTTCAGCCCCAGCTCGACAACCTACACGCCACGCTCGCAGAGCACCGTCATGCCCTCATGGACCACGTGGCCTCCCTCCACAATGTCCGCCAGCGCTGGGGTTGCTCGCCTTACCAGGCCATGCAGTCGCTGGCTGAGCTGACGTCCATCCAGCCGGCGCCGGCCACCACGGTGCGGCTAAAGCGAAGCGTCCTGGACAATATCAGGGACCGGGAGGAACTGGCCGGCAGGCTTCATCGTGCCGCCGAGCTGGGCAGTTTCAGCCGGGCGTCCACGGCCAGCCCCTGGCACGGGGCGCGGCTATTGACCCGCAAGGAAACCGAGGAGGCGCAGGAAGTTGCGCGCTCGGTTGAGAAGAACCTGCCCGTGCTCCGGAACCGCATGAACGAGGTGGCCGAGCACGCGCAGATCCGCCTCGGGTCGAGCTTCTCCGAATGGGGTGCCCAGCTCGAATTGCTGATGGCGGTCCGGGAGAGCCTGGATAAGTTCACCCCGGACATCTTCGACCGGCCCGTCCACGACCTCATCTCGGCCACCGCCACCTCGCCGTGGCGCCGCGAACGTAACATCGAGATGCCGTCCATGCAGCGTTCCCGGCTCCGCCGCGTCGCCAAGGAATACGTCCGTCCCGGCGTGCACATCGCCGACCTCCACAGCTCCCTGGTGCTGGTCCAGGAGCAGCGGGCCCTCTGGGCGGACTACGCCACCACGCAGCGCCATCCCGCAGTGCCGTCAGGCCTGGGCGAACTGAACGTGATGTACCGCAGCCTGGAGCGCGAACTGGCCCAACTGGGTGCGGCAGTTAAGCACACGGCGGCAGGCGGAGACCTCCAGCACACGCCGTACGAAGAACTGATGGAACGCCTGGAGCGGCTGGTGGCCGATACCCGGACGCTCAAGACGCTCCCTGAGCGGACGCTGCTCATCGAGAACATGCGTGAGCACGGACTCGGGGAACTCCTCACCGACCTGGCGGAGCGTGAGGTGCCCGCAGAAGCGGTCGCCTCCGAGCTGGAACTTGCCTGGTGGCAGTCGGCCCTTGAAGCAATGATCAGCGGCGATGACTATCTGGCCATGTCCGACGGCGACGCGCTGCGGCAGCTGGAAGCCGATTACCGCCTGGCCGACAACGCTCACATCGCCAGCGGTGCCGCCAGGCTGCGTTGGACACTCTCCGAGCGCTGGCGCGCCGGCATCGCCGAGAACCCCCGGCAGGCGGACCTGCTCCGGAGCCTCCTTAAGGACGGACGGGTCACCCTGGCTGCCCTCACGGCACAGGCACCGGCGTTGGTTCCCATGCTGGTGCCCGTGTGGTCTGTGAGCCCCTACCTGATGACCGGACTGCTCCCGGCGGAGCAGAAGTTCGATGCCGTGGTCATCCTCGACGCCGAAGCGACCTCCCTCCAGACGGTCCTTCCGGCCATCGCCCGGGCCAAGCAGGTGATTGCCTTCGGCGACGACAAGATTGCCAGCCCCCGCACTTTCACCGTGGGCGTCGAGCGGCTTGCTGCCGGCGAAACCGCCCACCAGGGGGTCGAGAGTGCCTACACAGCGCTGTCCCGCGTGCTGCCCGTCCGGCGGCTGACGTCAGCGTACCGGGCCGTTGACGAAGACCTTGTGCTGCAGCTGAGCAAGAGTTTCTACGACGGCCGCCTCCACAGGCTCCCCGAGGGACAGACGGCCACCGGGCTGGACCGCGCCTTGCTTGTGGAATACCTGCCGGACGGCACTGGCCTGCCGAGCGCCGACCAGGAGGGCGTGGAATCCGCCGTCGCCGAGGTCAACCGCGTGGTGGACCTGGTCTTTGAACATGCCAGACTGCGCCCACGGACCTCCCTGGCAGTGGTCACCGCCAGCCTCCGCCACGCCGCCAGGATTGGCGAGGCCATCCGGCTGCAGCTGCCCAACTACCCGCTGCTGGCAAGTTTCTTCAGTGCCGGGCCCGAATCCTTCCGGGTGGTGGACCTGGAACGGGCCCAGGGGCTGGTCCGCGACCACGTGATCTTCTCCCCGGGCTACGGCCGCACGCCGCACGGCCGTGCGCTCCACAACTTCGGTCCCTTGTCGGCCGAGGGCGGCCGGGCAAAATTCGCCCTGGCCATGACCCGGGCCAGGCGTTCCCTGCACGTGCTTACCTGCTTCAAACCGGAGGATCTGGACGTCAGCCGTCTCAGCCACGGGGCAGCCGACTTCTATGAACTGCTCAACCGCGAAATCGCCGGTAACACCGACCTGGGGACTCCGGCCTCCCGCGCGGCAGCGAGCGAGCAGGCACTCGGGGCCGACCCCCTGGTGGCCGACCTGGGGGATAGGCTGCGTGCCCGCGGTGCCAGGGTCTGGCACCAGTACGACGGCGTGATCGACGTTGCCGCGGCTGCGGATCCGGTGAATTCCATCGGCCAGGATGACGCCGAGATTCCGCGGCCTGTAGCCATTGAGTCCGACGGCACTGAGCAGTACCGGCGAATGAGCGTCCGGGAACGGAGCCGGCTCCGGCCGCAGTTGTTGGAACGGCTGGGCTGGCGTTACATGCCGTTGTGGACAATCGAGGTGTTCACCGATCCCTCCGCCTGCGCCGACCGGATCGGCGGTTACCTGGGCTTGGAGAAGCCGGTTGCCGCAGGTTTCTCCTCAACCTCGCAAGCGTTCTTCGAGGATGATGTAGACAACCTGACGTTGAACAACGCCGAGCCGGGCGGGACGGACGAGGGACGCGCGGCCAGCTCTGCCGAAGCGGAAGATATCAAGGAAAAAAGCATGGACACCAACAGCAGAACAGCGGACAGCCAGAGCGCCTCTCACGGCAGGACGGACGATGCGGCGGCCGACGGGCCCCGCCAGGCAGCAGGGGCGGGCGTTCCGGCGGGCGTGCTGCCGAACAAGGCTTCCGAGGATGACCCGAAGCGCTGGGGCGATCACGGCTCGGACTATGACCACGATGCCTGGCTTCAGGAGCAGAAACCACCGCACTGGGGCTGAGCCCGCCCCCGCCAGGCGAGGGGGCCGGATGGTCCGGGTCGGTGCAGCCGGCCCGCTGCAGCCAGCCCGCTGCGGCTAGCCCTGTGCTCCAACGAGTACGAAGAAGAGTTTGCCCTGGGTCGAGGAGCCGGCGAGGCGGCGCGCCTGGTCGGGATCGGCGGCGACCACTATGAGGCCCTCGGTTTCGCCTGTGCCAAGCCACTGCCCGGTTTGTCCGCCCTGTCCTGATGTCCAGAGGACGGGTACGGAAGCTGCCAGCACTTCTGATTCAGCCGCCTTGCCGTAGTCGGTGCCGTTGGTCATGACGATGTTGACGAGCTGGCCGGGAGCCACCAGCTGGATCGACGACGGATCAGCCATCCTCAACGGCACAGCCGCCGAGCCGGGAGGGGTGCCCGCCAGCAGGCCGGGTCCCAGCAGCTGTGTATCCGAAAGCAGCTGGCCCTTCCGGAGAGGGGCTGCCAGCTGCTTGCCTTCAAGGGCGGCGGCGTCGGTGAAGGCTCCGGCGGGCATCATCCCGGGCGGCACGCTGACCGGCAATACGTCAGCCCCGGACAGCGCGGCTCCCGCGGGAAGATCCCGCGCCGAGGCGAGGGCAGTGACCGTGTGGGCCGGCGCGGGTGTCAGTTGCTGGACGGTGATGCCGGCGGCAGCGCACAGAAGGAGCGCAACAAGGAGCCGGCGGTTGCGGGTGAGCCACGAAGCGAGGCGCCGGGGGGCGGGCGGTCCGGAACGGCCAGGGCTTCGGGACCGAAAGCTCTGCCGGGGCGACGAAAGTCCGTGGGTGCGGAGGCTGGAGGGCATGTCGTCAGGCTACGGAGGCCGCACGGGGTGCGGACAGCCCGCCGTCGTCCTATGTGGACAACCGCTCTAGGCGAATGACCGCCCTGTGGCAGCGACGGTGGGGTGTGCTCTCAGCTGGCTGCTGCGGCGGCAGGTGCCGGAGCGGACGCCGGGGCAGGTGAGACGCTGCTGCCCTTGGATTCCCGCGAGTCGGTCCGGTAGAAGCCGGAACCCTTGAAGACGACGCCGACGCTGTTGAACTTCTTGCGCAGGGTACCCTCGCACTCAGGGCAGGAGGTGAGGGAGCTGTCGGTGAACGACTGCACGATCTCAAAGGCGTGGCTGCAGTCCTTGCAGGCGTATGCATACGTGGGCACTGGAAATCCTCCTCTGGGACAAACGAGCAGGTCCCGTGCTGCCGGGGCAAATCCTGCCGATTTTGGTCTCGACAGGTTCCGTCCTTTAGCAGTCGCAGGGCCTGAGTGCCAATTCTATCATCCGCAGACGGCGCGCTTCACATTAGCTTCGTGAGGTGTGATGGCGTGACCGCTACCGGGATCTTATGGTCGAAGGACTCTGCCGGGATGCTTCCGGCCGGCAGGACTTCGTGGTCGAACACCACCGCAGCTGCAGGCACAGGCAGTCCGTCCGCTTCCAGTCCGGCGAGGAATTTGTCGTAGTAGCCGCCGCCCTGGCCGATCCGGTTACCGGACAGGTCCACTGCGGTGGCAGGAGCGAAGATCCCGGCCGCTTCCTGCATGGCCTCGGTGCCGTGCTGTTCCCCGACGGGTTCATCGATGGGTGCGTAGCTGCTGCGGGCGAACCGGGTGGCTGGGGTCCAGTAGACCCACGAGAGGGTGCGGGAAGGTCCGCAGACCGGCAGAAGCACGCGGTGCCCGGTGCTGTGCAATGCGGCAATGAGCGGCAGCGTGGGCGGCTCGGAACCCACCCCCAGGTACACGGCAAAAGTGCTCCGCTCGCCCGCGGCAACCATGGTGGCCCACTGCAGTCCGTGGCGGGCGATGCCGGCACCGGCCGCCTCCAGCCCGGCGGGTGACAACGCGGCACGCCGGAGCCTGTGGGCCGAGCGGATCTCTTCCTTCGACGGCATGAGTGCCCGTCCTTCCATGTCGGGAGGTCCTGCACCAAGGCCCCGTGCAGGCCAGCCTGGCGCGTCAGTGCAATTACCCAATGTTTGGCCCCTGACGCTAGATTAGTCCAGTGACTACCACCAATACTTCCATCCGCAAGGCTGTCATTCCTGCTGCCGGCCTCGGCACCAGGTTCCTTCCGGCCACCAAGGCCATGCCCAAGGAAATGCTGCCGGTCGTGGACAAGCCCGCGATCCAGTATGTAGTCGAGGAAGCGGTCAACGTTGGCCTCACGGACATCCTGATGATCACCGGCCGGAACAAGCGCGCCCTCGAAGACCACTTCGACCGGGTCCCTTCGCTGGAGTCCACCCTTGAGGCCAAGGGCGACACCACCAAGCTCGAAGCCATCCAGGCCGCAAGCAACCTCGGCGACATCCACTACGTGCGCCAGGGTGACCCGATGGGCCTCGGCCATGCCGTGTTGCGTGCGAGGCAGCACGTCGGCCATGAACCCTTCGCAGTGCTGCTTGGCGATGACCTCATCGACGCACGCGACGAACTGCTCAGCAAGATGATCGAAGTCCAGGCCCAGACCGGCGGCTCCGTGGTAGCACTGATTGAAGTGGAGCCCTCCCAGATCAGCGCCTACGGCTGCGCCGACATCGACGACACCGACATGAACGGGTTCGTGCGGATCCGGAAGCTTGTGGAAAAGCCCGAGGCCGCCGAAGCGCCGTCCAACCTGGCCGTGATCGGCCGCTACGTCCTCCACCCGGCGGTCTTCGATGTCCTCGAACACACCGAACCGGGCAGGGGCGGGGAAATCCAGCTCACCGATGCCCTCCAGGAACTTGCTGCAGGGGAGGGCGAAGGATACGGCGTTTACGGTGTTGTGTTCCGCGGCCGCCGCTACGACACCGGCGATAAGCTCAGCTACCTCAAGGCTTGCGTGCAGCTGGCCTGCGACAGCGACGACCTCGGCCCCGGCCTGCGCGAGTGGCTGCCGGAATTCACTGCCTCCCTGGCCAAGTAACGTCCCGTGCGGGGCAGCATCTGGCCGGTGACGCTGGAATGCGGCGACATTGTGCTGCGCCCCATCCGGTACCGCGACCGCAAGGAATGGATGGCGGTCCGCTCCCGCAACGCCGAATGGCTCGCTCCCTGGGAAGCCTCCAATCCTGCTCCCGGAGGGGCGCTGCCGGACTACCGACAGATGGTCAGGTCCCTCAACGCGCAGGCTGCGCAGGCCACCGCACTGCCTTTTGTGATCGCAGAACGCACACCTGCCCGGCGCGATCCTGCGATTGTGGGCCAGTTGACGGTGTCGTCCATCGTCTGGGGATCGGCGATGATGGCGACGCTTGGCTACTGGGTGGACAAGTCCTGTGCCGGGCGGGGGATTGCGCCCACGGCTGTGGCCATGGCCACCGACTACTGCTTCGGCAGCCTTGGGCTGCACCGGATGGAAATCAACATCCGGCCTGAAAACGGGCCCAGCCTCCGGGTCGTGGAGAAGCTGGGGTTCCGGGACGAGGGCTACCGGCCGCGGTTCCTGCACATCAACGGCGAATGGGCGGACCACCGCTCCTTCGCCCTGACGTCCGAAGAAGTTCCGGAGGGACTGCTGGCCAGATGGCTGAGGAGCCGCCCGGCCTGAGCCGGCGGTTGCTGTCCAGCGAGGCCGTCCGGACTCTACCGCGTTGTGTTTCCCGTCATAAGTCCATTGATTTGCCACCTGCCCTGCGACACACCGGAGCTAATGCAAGAGCTGCCGGCCAATTGCTCATACGGTTTTGAATGTGGACTTCCCCCTTAGCAGCTCAGTGATCCTTGTTGTCGCTGTCGCGCTCTGGATTGTGTGGGTGGCCCCCTATGTACTCAGGAACCGCCGGCATCAGCTTCAACACGCAGCCGAGCTGACGTCCGACATCAACTTTTCCGAACAAACCCCCCAAGCCGGAAACGTCATGAAAATGACCGCCCAGCAGGAGAAACCAATGGAAACCAAGCAGGCCACCGGATCCGCGCAGGCATCCCTGACACCCGCCGCCGGCCCGAAGCCGGCCAAGGCGCGTCCGGGCGCACTGAAGATCCGGTACGGACGATGCGCGATCGCCCTGGTGGGCTTGGTTTCCCTGCTAACAGGCGTTGTGGCGGGCGTCCTCCGTATTTTTGGACTGGGATCGTCCTGGCTGCCTGTTGGCGCCTTCCTGACGGCTGTAGCAGCCGTGGCTCTACTGCGGCGGCTGGCGGTGCGCGACCGGCGCGCCAGGATGAATGCGGCATTCCGCGCAGCCATGACTGCCCCGCAGCGGCAGATGCGCGTTGCCGTCCCCCGGCCCAGCAGGGAACCGGCGGTGGATGCCCCGGAGAGCCCGCTTTTTGACGCAGAGGCGGGCAACAAACCGAAGGTCAAGCCGCTGACGGCCCAGGAACTGCGTGAAGCGGCCCTCGCCGAGGCGAAGGCCTCCGGGGACACTGCGCTCCGCACCGCCAACGCACCGGGATCGGCGGTCAGCGCGGAATCCAGTTGGGAACCGGTAGACGTTCCCAAACCGACGTACGTGGAAGCTGCCAAAGCGGAACGGGCGGCCCCGGAACCCCTGGACCTGCCCGAGGCGCCGAAAGCCGTAGGCAAGCCGTCACTCAAACAGGGTCCGACGGCGGCGCCGGCTGCCTCCGGGGGCGCCCCCAAGACCCTGACCAAGGCCCAGAGCGCCTTGAGCAACCTGGACGATGTCCTGCAGCGCCGCCGCGCCTGACTCGGGAAAAGCAGCCCTGTAGTGAGACATTCGAAGGCCGGCTGGCGAAGCGGGCCGATAGTTTGTAGCCTAGGGACACCGGTTTGCCTGTTCCCGAAGTTACTCGGAGGGAACGGCGGCGGCCCGGGGCTATAGCTCAGTTGGTAGAGCGCTTCGTTCGCATCGAAGAGGTCAGGGGTTCGAATCCCCTTAGCTCCACTGAACAAGCTCCCTGATCCGGCGCCAGCGCCGGATCAGGGAGCTTTCTCTTTGCCGGTCCGGCATAACGCACCCATGAACCACCCCTCGAGAGGACAGCAGCAATGAGCCTTGTCCGGCTGCAAGACGTCAGCGTGCGATTCGACAACACCCGGATACTGCGCGAGGCATACTTCCGCTTGGAAGCGGGCGACCGGGTAGGGCTCATCGGCAAGAACGGTTCCGGCAAGACCACGATGCTCCAGCTGATCCTTGACCGGATAACGCCGGAGTCCGGAACCGTGACGGTGGAGCCCGGAACCAGGATCGGCTACTTCTCGCAGTTTTCCGAACTGAACGGGGAGTCAACCATTACCGAAGTCCTTGACGGGCTGTTCTCGGAAATCAAAGCCGTCGAGGCCGAACTGGCATCCATTGACACGGCCATCGCCGGTGACCCTGCGGGAGAAGAACTTGACCGGCTGATCGAACGCCAGTCCGGACTGTTCGAGGACATGGACCGCCTCGACGGCTGGGACTATCCCCGCAGGATTGACAAAGTCCTGACGACGCTGGGCTTCAGCGGCGCCCACCGGGTGTGCGCCATCGACGAGCTGTCCGGTGGCTGGCGCAACCGGGCTGCGCTGGCAAAAATCCTCCTGGAGGACCCCGACGTGCTGCTTCTCGATGAGCCCACCAACTTCCTGGACGTAGCCGGCGTCGAGTGGCTGGAAAGCTGGTTCCGCGACTTCAAGGGTGCCGCGGTCATCGTTTCGCACGACCGGAAGTTCCTTGACGCCGTCGTCACCAGAATCATCGAAGTGGAGAATTTCCACCTGCACGAATACCCGGGCAACTTCGGTGAATACATCGTGCAGAAGCAGTTCCGGCTCAAATCCCTCGAGCAGCAGTTTGTGCACGAATCCGAACTCCTGGCATTTGAGGCTGAGGGCATCGCCGACCGTCGCGAGGCTGCCAAAGCCGCCAGCCGCGGGCTCGGAAACCAGCTGGCAAAGATCAAGAAATCCCGCACGCCCCGGCCGGTGGACCAGATCGTCACCGAGATCTATGGCGGACTGCACGTCAAGGACGTCCTCTGCCGGGTGGAAGGGCTGGGGAAATCGTACGGGGACAAGGCACTTTTCAAAGACCTTGGCTTCGAGATCAGGCGCGGCAACCGGATGGTCGTCCTTGGCTCCAACGGCAGCGGTAAGTCGACCCTCCTGAAGGTGCTGACCGGCGAAGAGGAGGCAGACGCCGGCGTGGTCGCCTGGGCCAAGGGACCCGGCTTTGTTTCCTACAACCGGATGCTCGAAGAGCTCGACGACGCCGACACCGTTTCGCACGCAGTCAACGCCCTGCCGGACAGCCTGGCTTTCAGTGCGACCAAAAAGTCAGTCAACCGGTTCCTGGCGATGTTCCAGTTCTCCGAAGCGGATCTCAAGCAGAAAATCGGGAACCTCTCCGGTGGCCAGAAAGCCCGCGTCGCGATGGCGCAGTGCCTGCTGTCCGGTGCGTCCGTCCTGTTGCTGGACGAACCCACCAACCACCTGGACCTGTCCAGCACCCAGGTCATGGAACGGGCGCTCATGCACTTTCCGGGGGCCGTGGTGGTGGTCAGCCACGACAGGTTCTTCAGTGAGAAGATCGCCACCCGGTATCTGGTGTTCGGCGCCGATGCGGCCCTGCCCGGCGAGGTCGAGGTGCGCGCCGCCTGAGGCTGACCGCGAGATGCCCGTCCGCCTCCGTAGTGCCTTGACGGCCGCTGGCGGGCAGGCGCAGAGTTATGGTGCTGCGACTGGGGGCAGATGTGTGATCTCCGGGAACCCGGGTTCCACGGTTCCTACACCACATCCGCGAAATATCTTCAGGCAACGATGAGGAGCAACCTCATGCGCACAATAAACCTGCTGTCGGCCCTGGTCGCCGCGGCCCTCACGATGGCAACGGCCACCCCCGCGAAGGCGGTCTTCAACGGGAGCAGGGCTGACCCGGACGATTACGCGTGGGCCGTCAGGGTGCAGCTGGCCTACCCGGAAGGGACCGCATCCTGCACCGGGTCCCTGATCACCGAAGACACCGTAGTCACGGCGGCGCACTGCATCAGCAACAACGGACGCAGCCCTTCCGCCATCGACGTGACCTTCCACTTCGGTCAGAAGCGCTCGGAATACACCATCGCAGTGGCCACTGCCGTGCCCATGCCGCACTACGACCCTGCGTTGATCAAGGACGATATTGCCCTGCTCTTCCTGCAGTCGGCCGTTTCCGAGCCCCCCATCGGACTTGCGTCCACGCCGGCGCCGCTCGGAGCCGAAGTCACAGTGGCCGGTTACGGCTGCACCGGGAACCTCTTCGATGCAGCAGCGCCCTGCGATGCCGCGCGCCGGCTCGTTGAAACCCGGCTGCTGGCTGTCCCCGCGGAGGCGTGCCCGGACATCGCGGGACCATGGCAGTTCTGCACGTATTCGCCGCATACGTCAGCCAACCGCGGCGATAGCGGCGGCCCTGTCATCTGGTCGGACAACGGCGAACAGAAGCTGGTGGGGGTAACGAATGCCATCGAGTTGCCGCCCGCCCCTGCCTACCTGAATTTATCGGCCTCGGTTCCTTACGAACTGGACTGGATCAGGGCTACCGCCGGGTTGCGCTAACGGCCTTCACCACTCCTCGAAGGGACATTCCTGCAGCGCACACCACCGGGACCAGGCCCAGCAGAACGGTCAGCGTATTGGCCCGGAATACCACCCGGCCCTCCCCGTTCTTCGTGTAGGCGCCGAGCGGGAGCACGAAGCCGCCACCTCCGCCGCCTTCCGCAGCCCCGCTTGTGCCCGCGGTGCCGGAGTCACCGCCGCCGCCGAACCCGAAGGACACCAACGCGACAGGAACCAGTTCCTCGCCGCCGATCTGCACCGGCTCCCCGTACGCCCTCGCCACACCCACATTCCTGAACGCCTCCACGAGGGAGGAAAATGCATCAGCCATGGGACCTACCCTATGGACAGCGGTAACGAAGCGGTAGGGCCTTGTGGCGGTACCACGGATAGGCCGGCCCATGGCCTGGTACCCCGGCGCGTGCCAGTATGTTGTGGATGAGGGGCTGCCGGCACGCCCGGCTGGACAGGAGGCACCGCGGTCATGGTCTACATCAATGATTTCAGCGAGGTCGGCCGGGACGACGTCCCGACGGCGGGCGGCAAGGGCGCCGGGCTCGGCGAACTGGTTCGGGCGGGACTGCCCGTCCCTCCCGGCTTCCTGCTCAACACGGCAGCATATGAGCTGTTCGTCCGGGACAACCAGCTGGCCGGACCCATCCAGGACTACGCCGCCTTGCCCTCATCCGCCGTCACCCGGGACTACGAGGAAGCCTCAGCACGGATCCGCGGACTCTTTGCAGGCGGCGTCATGCCGGAAGCCATTGCCGCTGAACTCCGTGACGCCTATCGCGCCCTGGCCACAGGCACAGGAACGGGCACAGGCAGTGAAGGAGCAGCGGAAGCCACGGTGGCCGTACGTTCCTCCGCCACTGCCGAAGACCTTGCTTCGGCCAGTTTCGCGGGCCAGCAGGACACCTACCTCAACGTGCACGGCGCCGATGCCCTGATGGAGGCCGTGGTCAACTGCTGGGCTTCCCTCTGGACGTCCCGCGCCATGGCGTACCGGGCCCGGGAAGGCATCCGGCCGGACGAGGTCCGGCTGGCAGTGGTGGTCCAGCAAATGGTGGCCGCCGACGCCGCGGGCGTGATGTTCACTGCCAATCCAGCCACCGGACGCCGCGACCAGATCGTGATCGGTGCAGCCTGGGGGCTGGGTGAATCCGTCGTCAGCGGCGCCGTCTCCACGGACGACATCGTCGTCGAGGCCGGAACGGGGAAGGTGGCGTCCCGGCGGACGGCGGACAAGGCGGTCATGACCACGTACGCCGACCGTGGCACGCGCGAGGAGCCCGTGTTTGCAGCCCGCCGGCACCAACCCGTACTGGACGACGCCGCGGCAGCAGCCCTGGCCACCTACGGAGCACGTATCTCGCGGCATTTCGGCTCCCCGCAGGACATCGAGTGGGCGCGAGCTGATGGCGAATTCTTCATTCTTCAATCACGACCCATCACCGCCCTGCCCGAGCCCGCGGGGGAAACGCCGCGCGACTGGAGCGTGCCTTACCCGAAGGGGCTCTACTTCCGGGCGAGCATCGTGGAACAGCTACCCGATCCGCTCTCGCCGTTGTTTGCCGACCTCATCGACGGTTCGGTCTCGCGCTCGCTGAATGCCCTGTTGGATGAGGCATTCGGCAAAAGCAGCCTCCGCAAAGGCGACCTGGGCCTGCCGGCCGTCAACGGTTACGCCTACTACTACTACCGGACCACTGCTTTGTGGCGGCTGGTGGGCAAGACGCCGGCCGCTGTACGCGCCCTTATCCGGGGCGAAGCCCACATGGGAATCCAAGGCTGGCGCGACTATTCGCATCCGCGCTACGTGGCCGTGGTGGAATCCTGGTCGGAGAAGCCCGTCGCGGACCTGACCGGGGAGGAGTTGCTGGAAGGGATCTCAGCCCTTCTTGATGCGGGCACGGTGTACTACACAGCAGTCCAGTCCATCATCCCGGTCGCTACGTCAAGCGAACTCGCTTTCCAGAAGTTCTACGACAGGTTGGTCCGGCAGGACGGCGATCCGCCGGCCGAGACATTCCTGCTGGGCTATGACAGCGAACCCATCCGGGCAGAAAAAGCCCTCTTCGACCTTGCCGGGTGGTCGCGCGGGGTCCCGGGGCTCGCAACGGCCATCCTGGGGATGCCCACCGGATCCCTCGCCGACGCCCAGCTGTCGGGGACGGCGCCGGCCGGAATGGATCCCGGCTTGTGGCGGGAGTGGGAGCACCGGTTCCAGCTCCATTTGGACCGCTTCGGGCATACGGTCTACAACTTGGACTTCATCAACCCCGTACCCGCAGACGACCCCGCCCCGCTGATTGACACGCTGAAGTTCTACCTGCGCGGACAGGGCAACGACCCGCACCGGCGGCAGGAACTGGCGGCAGCACGCCGCGAGGAAAGCACCGCCGGAATACTGGCGCGGCTGCACCCGGTCCGCAGGGCGGCCTTCGCGCGTTTGCTGCGGTGGGCGCAGGGCCCGGCGCCGATCCGCGAAGACGCGCTCGCCGACGTCGGACTTGGCTGGCCGCTGATGCGGCGCATGCTGCACGAACTGGGACGGCGGCTGGCCGCTGCCGGACTCATCACCAGCCCCGGGGACGTGTTCTGGCTCCGTCACCACGAAGTCAGCAGCGCCGTCGAATTCGGCCTGGCCGCAGCGGGCAGTCCGGCCGCGATTACGGGGGCCGGGCAGCCGGTCCTGGCCGGGGCAATCAACGAGCGGAAGCTGCGCTGGCGGGGGCAGCGCAATGCCACCGCCCCGCAAATGCTGCCGGAGATCCGGTGGCTGCAGCGCTCACTCGCCGGGATGATGCCGGAAGGGTCGCAGGACCAGCAGGGGAACACCATCAAGGGTGTGGCCGCCAGCCAGGGGCGGGTCACCGCTCCGGCCCGCGTGCTGGCCGGACCCGAGGACTTCTCCCGGATGCAGCCGGGGGAAGTGCTGGTGGCCCGCATCACCACTCCGGCCTGGACCCCGCTGTTCGCCATGGCCTCGGCCGTGGTGACGGATGTTGGCGGTCCGCTGAGCCACGGCTCCATTGTGGCCAGGGAATACGGCATCCCGGCGGTGCTGGGTACGGGGGTGGCGACCCGCAGGATCGCGAGCGGGCAGCAGATAGAGGTCGACGGCGGCGCCGGCACCGTGACCATCGTCAAGTCGGTTCGGGACTAACTGCCGGACGAATTCCCGGCCGGGAGTTCTTCGTCCGACTCCACGCGGAGCAGCAAGGACAAGGGGCTGTCGGCGCCGAAGTCCGGAAGCGCCTTACCGATGAGGAACACGGTCGCATCGGCAGCAAACAAGACGTCCACCACCGCCAGGAGCTGTTTCCACTGCGGCGAATTCCACGCGGGAGCCCCGGCCGCGGCCGGATCAGGGACGCCGTCCACCACCCATTCCCCGAACCGGGCGGCCAGGGAGGCGAAGTCCGCGGCAGCAGCCGGGCAGCCCGCAAGTGCCCGGAAGCTGATCCACAAGAGATCCCCTTCGGCGCTTTTCACCTCCAGCGGATGGCCGGCCACCTCCATGGTCCGCCGCTGGCCGGGTGCCGGGACGAATAAACCGAACGTGCCCAGCTGGCGGGCTGTCCCGGGAATGAGGATCCGGCCCGGCCGGGAAGTAGGGTGCGGGGCGCCAGCAGATGGGCGGTCGGAGCCAGGGCGTTCGCCGCCAGTTGATGGTCCGGTCATGACTGCGGCTCCTAGAGCCAGCCCTTCCGTTTGAAAATCATGTACATCAGCGCCGCCGTCGCGGCCATGATGGCGATCGACAGGGGATACCCGAGCGTCCAGTGCAGCTCAGGCATGTGGTCGAAGTTCATGCCGTAGACCCCGGCCACGAAGGACGGCGCGAAGAAGATTGCCGCCCAGGACGAGATCTTCTTGACCTGTTCGTTCTGCTTGGCGCTGGCCTCGTTCTGCCGGTTGGCGGTCAGCGTGCCGTCCAGGGTGAGCGCATTCTGGAGGATGTCGCGGAAGGTGTCGGCGCGGGAAATCAGCCGCTCCACGTGGTCCTCGACGTCGCGCAGGTGGTGCTGCAGGTCCGGATTCACCTCGTATTTGTCGAACCCGCGCCGGAGCAGCTGCATCATTGCCGGCAGCGGATGGATGGCCCGCTGGAACTGGATCACTTCGCGGGCCAGTTCGTAAATGCGGCGGGAGACCGCGGAATCCCCGCTGAACAGCTGGTCCTCGATCTCGTCAATGTCGTTCTCCAGGCCGGCAACCACGGGAACATAGTCATCCACCACCTGGTCCATCAGGGCGTAGAGCACGGCTTCCGGGCCGTGGCACAGGAGCTCTGGACGGCCCTCCAGCCGCTGCCGCACCTGGGCCACGCCGGCTGTCTCCGCGTGCCGGACGGTGATCACGAAGTTCTTGCCCGTGAAGACGTGCAGTTCGCCGAACTCGACCGTTTCCGTCTCGTCGAGGTACCGCGCAGGGCGGAGCACGGTGAAGAGGACGTCGTCATAGCGTTCCAGCTTGGGACGCTGATGGGCCGAAATGGCATCCTCGACAGCGAGCAGGTGGAGTCCGAACTCCTCAGCGACCGCAGACATTTCGGACTCTGTGGGCCGGTACAGCCCAATCCAGGCCATGCCGCCATGGTCTGCCAGGGTCTCGAACGTCTGCTCAAGGTTGTGTGGCTCGGCGGTCCGGTGGCCGTTTACGTACACGGCGTTGTCGATGATGGTCACGTGCCATTATCCCAGTGACTTGCGCGTTGCCGCCTCCGCCCCGCTGTGGGCAAGCCGGCTGATGAGCGGCTCGGTCCGGTACGGAATGTGGGTGTGGAGGGCAAGGACAGTTTCCGTTCGGATCACACCTTTGATCCTGAGGATCGAGCGCAGCGCCGTCTGCAGGTTGTGGGTGTCGGTCGCCACCACGCGGCACCAGACGTCGCCGCGGCCGGAAATTTCGTGGACCTCCAGGACCTGCGGGATCAGGCGCAAGGCGCCCACCACGCCGTCGAGTTCCCGGTGGGTGACTTCGATCGTCACAAAAGCGACGACGTCGTACCCCACCGCCTCGAGGTCGATTTCCCGCCCGCCGTCGTGCAGCAGGCCGGAGCGGAGCATCCGGCGGAGGCGGGACTGTGCGGTGTTGCGCGCAATGCCCAGGGAATCGCTGAGTTCGCCGATCTGGACCCGCGGATCCCGGATCAGTTCCAGGAGGATCTTCAGGTCTGTGCTGTCCAGGCTGTTCAAATCGTCACTCCGGTTCATGTACGGGAAGAATCATTGACTATTTTGCTCAATTTTGTCATGGAATTTCTCCCCCTGGCTCAACTTTGGCCCATCATCGAGATATCAATTCTTTCGCCGGGCCCGCGGCTGTTTCCACAAGGAACAGGCGGGACCGGCACGGCAGGCAAAGGCACGCACATGACTGTCTTCAGCGAACTCCGCATGCGTCCGGCCACCGCCGGCGGCTGGGCATGGGACGCTTCCACCACGGCGCGGCTGGCGATGGCCGGCGTGGTGATCTTCACGCTGCTGGTGGGCGCGAACCTCGCAACCCCGCTGTATCCGCTGATCCAGGCGAATCTTGGCATCGGGCCGTTCGGCATCACGGTGGCGTTCTCCGCCTATGTCCTGACGCTGGTGTCCACGCTCATGCTGGCCGGCCACTGGTCTGACCACATCGGCCGCCGGGCTGCGCTGCTCCTCGCGGTGGTCGTCGGACTGGCCGGGGGCATGGTCTTTGCCAACGCGGACAGCCTGGCGATGCTGTCCGCGGGCCGGGCCCTCCAGGGCGTCGCCGTGGCGCTGGCCACCGGCGCCAGTTCCGCGGCGCTGCGCGAATTGTTGCCGGCCCGCCCCGACTGGGCTTCCCGCTTCACCCTGCTGGCATCGGCCGGGGGAGTGGCTGCCGGCCCTGCCATCGGCGGAATCCTGTCCCTGCTGCCGGGGCCAACGTCCACGCCGTACTATCTCCACTCGTTCGTCCTCATCGCCATGCTGGTTCCGCTCTACCTGCTCAAGGCGCGGCCGGCCATTAACGCTGTTGCGGGCCCGCAGCCGCTGAAGGTGCTCAGGCCCCGCAGGCCGTCCGTTTCGCGCGAAGCCCGGGGCGCGTTCTGGCTGGCCTCCGCCGTGGGGTTCCTGAGCTTCACCGTCTTCGGCTTCTGCCTCTCGCTGGCTCCCGGCTACTTTGCCCGGATCGTCGACGCCGACTCCCGCCCGCTCATCGGCGTCCTGGCCGGTCTGACGCTCGGCGCATCCGCCCTCAGCCAGTTGCTGGCCGTCCGCGGAAGGTTTGTGGTGCCGGCCGGACTATCGGTGCTGGCCGTGTCGGTACTTTTGATTGCCGCTGCCGCCGCCTGGTCCAGCCCGTGGCTGCTCATTGCCGCGAGCCTGGCCGCCGGCGTGGGCCAGGGGGTGTCCTTCCGCACCGTGTTCAACGATGTGGCCGCAAAAGTGGAGGCGTCGCGTCATGCACAGATCATCAGCACCGTCTACGTGATCACCTACCTCGGCAGCGCCCTTCCGGTGATCGGCCTGGGAATTGCGACGGCGGCGTACGGCCTGCAGGCGGCGGTCGCCGGATTCGTGGTGCTCTGCGCAGTCATGGCGTTCGCACTGGCGGGCGTCACGCTGACAGCCGCGGTCCGCAAACCCGCCTGACCAACAATGCCAACGAAGCGTTGCAAAGAAATGGTTGCAAAGAAACGCTTGCAAAGGTTTCTTTGCAAGCGTAGTTTTGAGGCATGGATAGTTCAGCAGAGACGGCATCAGCGGCAGGAGCGGCCCAGTTCCCGGATAGCGCCACCGATGCACCTTTTCCGGTTCGCCGCGTAGATACGGCCTCGCTCAAGGCGCTCGCGCACCCGCTGCGGGTGCAGATCCTTGAGATGCTCTCTCGCTACGGGGCGCAGACGGCCTGCAGTCTCGGCGAGCTGCTTAACGAGTCCAGCGGATCCACGAGCTACCACCTCCGCCAGCTGGCGAAGCACGACTTTGTCAGGGAAGTGGAAGGCAAGGGCACGGCGCGGGAGCGATGGTGGGAGCGTCCCCGCGGGGCCATCCAGATTACGTCGCCCGAGCTGGCAACTTCCCCGGCCACGGAGGAGGCCTCGCGGCTGGTCACGCGGGAGTTTGAACACAGCAGGCAGGCCGTGCTGGCGGACTTCATGGCGCACGGCAGTGAAAGCCTCGATGCCGAATGGCTGCATGCGTCGCTCATCAGCACTGCCAATGCGCGGCTTACGGCGGACCAGTTGGCGAGGTACACCAGTGCGCTGGAAGCCTACGGCCATCGCCTGCTGGAGGACATCAGGAACGAAGGCGAGCAGGAAGGCGCCCGCCCGGTCCAGGTTCACCTCAATGCCTTCCCCATCCTCGGCGTTCCGGCTGCGGCAGGCGGTCGGGGCCGCACCGCGGAACGCGGAACGCACAACCGCGGAACGCACAACGCGGAACGCACACCCAAAGAACGTCCTGAAAGGACAGCGCCATGAGCACAGTCTTCGCCACCGGTTCGGCTGCCTGCAGCCCTTACCGCCGGCTCACCTTCGTCGAGTCGGCTGCGGCCAGGCTCGGCGCCGCACTGGTCCGTTGGGCCGAACGCCGGCGGGTCGTCCTCTCCGACTGGGCACAGCAGGAACGCGCTGCGGCCCTCCGCCGGGAGCAGTTGGACGTGCTGCGGAGCGACGTCATGGGCGCCGCGCATTCCGGACTCTACATCTGGCACTAGGGGTCCGGCAGGAACCGCGGAACCTGGCCGGAACCCGCGCACGTTCAGTCGGGGAGCGGCCCGTGGTTGCCCTGGATGTGTTCGAAGACCAGTGTGGTCTCGGTGTGGCCTACCACGGGATCAGTCGCCAGGTTGTCCAGGACCCAGTCCCGCAGGTCTTCAGTGGTTGCGACAGCAATGTGCAGCAGGTAGTCCACCGAACCGGACGTGTGGAAAGTGGACAGCACGGCCGGGAGCCGCGGTACCCGGGATGTGAACCGGTCGATCTGTTCGCGGTCGTGGGCGCGGAGCCGGACGGCGATGAGCGCCTGGACGGAGCGCCCGATGGCGGACAGGCTCAGTTTTGCTTCGAAGCCTTGGATGATGCCGCGCTCGGATAGAGCCCGGGTGCGCATGAGCGCAGTGGACGGGGCAATGCCCACCAGCTCGGCCAGCTGCTTGTTCGAGATCCGGGCGTCGTCCACGAGGGCTGCCAGCAGCCTCTCGTCGATGGCGTCAAGCGGCTCAGTTCCCGCGCCAAGCCGAATATTCTTCGCACCGCTACTCACGGGGCCTCCTCAAGGTGTTATGAGTTCATCATAAACTCCACTTTTCGACAGTTCCATTCATCCGACCTGTAAAACTCCGAATTATTGCCAGATACTTACCGGATTCAATGGCGAATAATTCAAAGGAGTCCCGTGCTTTCTCCCGATTCACTGGCTGTCCATGCAGGCCGCAGCGGCCTGACCGAACAAGGCGTGCACGCCCTGCCGATCGACCTTTCAACCACGGCGCCCCTTCCATCCGTGCAGGACGGTGGCCGGGCGTACGAGCAGATGGCCACCGGCGGAATGCACCTGGAGGGCCAGAGCACCGTCTACCAGCGCCTCTGGAACCCGACCGTTGCCCGCTTCGAGGAGGGTGTGGCCCTCCTGGAAGGCGCGCCGGAGGCGGTGGCCTTCGCCACGGGGATGGCTGCGCTCTCGGCCGTCCTGCTCGCGACAGTGGCGGCGGGCAAAAGGCACGTGGTGGCGGTGCGGCCGCTGTACGGCGGGAGCGACCACGTCCTCGCCTCGGGCGTCCTGGGTACCGAGGTGTCGTTTACCACCGCAGCCGGGGTCCGGGCGGCCCTGCGTCCGGACACGGGACTGGTGATCGTGGAGACGCCCGCCAATCCCAGCCTGGAACTCGTGGACATCGCGCAGCTTGCGCGGGACGCTGACGGCGTCCCGCTCCTGGTGGACAACACCTTCGCGAGCCCCGTGCTCCAGCAACCTCTGGTTCACGGTGCCACGCTGGTGCTGCACAGTGCCACCAAGTTCCTCGGCGGCCACGGGGATGCCATGGGCGGAGTGGTGGCGGCTTCGCCGGAGTGGACCAGCCGGCTCCGCCAGGTCCGGGCCGTGACCGGCGGCATCCTGACTCCCTGGCCCGCCTATCTGCTCCACCGCGGCCTGGCCACGCTTCCCGTGCGCGTCCGGGCGCAGCAGGCCACAGCCCACAAGGTTGCCGCGGCCCTGGCCGGGCACGGACTCGTGAAGGCGGTCCATTACCCGGGGCTTCCCGAATGCGATCCGTTGGGACTGGTGGGCACGCAGATGTCAGGTCCGGGCTCCCTGCTGGCGTTTGAGCTGGCCAGTGCCGGGCATGCAGAAAGGATCCCGGCAGCAGTCCGGATGATCACTCACGCCGTATCCCTGGGCGGTGTCGACACCCTCATCCAGCATCCCGCGGGCCTGACGCACCGGCCCGTTGCCGCGGAGGCAAAGCCCCATGCCAGGCTGCTTCGGTTGTCCGTGGGACTGGAGGACGCCGCGGATATTCTGGCGGACCTTGAACAGGCCATCGAGGGAACGCGCTAGCAGCTGGCCTGCCCGTCTTGTGCTGTGCGCCCTTGCCCTGTGGGCGTTTGGCCGGCGCCTCGCTGACGTGTGTTTCGCTGACGTGTGTTTGACTGACCAGCGCCTGACGCAGGATGTACGACGGCGGTGATCACCGCCGTCGTACATGCCAGGCCGATGACCGTCAGGGCCAGGGCCGTCCAGCCGTGGGACTGGAACACCAGGCCGCCGGCCCACCCGATCGCGCTGGAGCCGAGGTAGTAGGCCAGATTGTACAGCGACGCGGCCTGGGCCCTGCCCGTGGCGGCGATTCCGCCGGTCCAGCCTGCCCCGATGCTGTGAGCCGCGAAGAACCCTCCGGTGAAAACCAGGAGTCCTGCCAGGATCAGCAACAGCAATTGCGTCAATGTCAGGGCCAGGCCCGCGGCCATCAGTGCAATCCCGGCCAGTAGGATGGTCCGCCGTCCGAACCTCAGCGTGAGGGAACCGGCCAGCCGCGACGTCACTGTCCCGGACAGGTACGCCACGAAGATGAGGCTGATCACGGTGGCCGGCAGCCCGAACGGGTCCCCGGACAGCCGGAATCCAAGGTAGTTATACACGGCAACAAAGCCGCCCATGAGCAGGAACGCCTGCACATAGAGGGCAAGGAGGCGGGGATTGCGCAGGTGGCCCCCCAGCGTCCTGGCCGCCCCGCGGAATCCACTGGCACGTGCGGGCGTGAAGCCGCGGGCCTTGGGCACCAGGACCAGGAACAGGACGGCGGCGGCGGCGGCCAGGGCTGATACGGCCAACGCTGCCGCCCGCCAGCCCCACAGTTCGCCCACGGGACCGGCAACCAGCCGCCCTGCCAGCCCGCCCAGCGTGGTTCCTGCGACGTAACTCCCCGCGGCCATGGCGGCGTGCACCTTGTGGACTTCCTCGTTCAGGTAGGCGATGGCGATCGCCGGTATTCCGCCCAGCGCCATGCCTTCGAGCAGCCTGAGGCCCAGGAGGAGGGGAAAAGTGGCGGCAAGGGGAACCAGCAGGCCCAGTACGGTCGCGGCCGTGATGCCCAGGGTCATGGCCCGGACCCGGCCGATCCGGTCTGCCAGGAAGGACCAGGGGATGACGGTAACGGCGAGCCCAACCGTGGCCAGGGAGATCGTGAGCGCCGCTTCGGCCGCCGAGATCTGCAGGTCCGAGGCCATGATCGGAAGCACGGCCTGGGTGGAATAGAGCTGCGCGAAGGTTGCTACTCCGGCGAACGCAAGCCCCGCCAGTAGCCGTCCGTAGGCCGGCGAACCCTTCGGATGTCCCGCCCACGCTTCAGGTTGTGGAGTGTTCTGCGTTGGCAGCATGTGCATTAAGCCAGCGTAGATCGACGGATCGCATGCTTCCAATGCATGATTTACATGAAACAGATGCTGCTGGCGGATCAGTTGCAGGAGAGGCGATGATGGACATTGAGCACAAGCAGCTCGCGCAGCTGCTGCCGTTGCTTCCCGTCCTGTCGGAACTGGGGCGTACCCAGCACGTAACCGAAACAGCAGAACTGCTGGGCATTCCCCAGTCCACCGTCAGCCGGGCACTCGCCCGCGCCAGCGCCGTGGTGGGCACCGAACTGCTCATCCGCGAGGGCCGGGGAGTCCGGCTGACGCCCGCGGCCAAAGCACTGCTGCCTTACATTGACGCGGCCCTCAACGAATTCCGGACCGGGCTGGACCTGGTGAGGCACGAATCCGAGGTGGTGCGGGGCAGGATCGCCGTGGCGTTCCAGCACACTTTTGGCGAGGCGACGCTGCCGCTGCTGATCAACGCGTTCCACCGCCGCCACCCGCAGACGGCCTTCGACCTCAGCCAGGGTGCGCGGGACGGCTGCCTCGCGGAACTCGCGGCCGGGACGGCCGACCTCGCCCTGACGGCGCCCGTCGCCACCGCGGGTCGCAGCATCGGCTCAGCTGCGTTGTACCGGGAACCGCTGCGGCTGGTGGTGCACCATGAACATCCACTGGCCGGCCGGAAGAGCGCGCGGCTTGGGGACATCAGGCAGGATCCCTTCGTGGCGATGGGGCACGGCTACGGCATGCGCTCTCTGACGGATGCCCTGTTCCGCGAGGCGGGTTTCCGCCCGCGCATCGCCTTCGAAAGCCAGGACTCCCACACGGTCCGGGGGCTCGTGTCCGCCGGGCTTGGCGTCAGCATCCTGCCGTCCGGCGGCCAGGCTCCCGGCCGGACGGTAACTCCGGATACGGGGAACCTTGGCTGGGTGGAGGTGCCGCTGGACTCGGGACTCGCGTTCCGTGAAATCGGACTGGCATGGCGTGAACGCCGCAGCGGCCATGACTCCGAGCCGGACCAGGTCGGGTTGTTCAGGGAAATGGTCCTGGCCGAGGGGCCGGCACTGCTTGCGGGACTCATCCGGGCACGGTCCGGAGGCTGACCCGGCGAGGACCGGGGCCTGCCGCCGCGCACGATCAGGACGGAGCCGCCTCCGCGAGCAGGCCGTCCATGATAGCGGCGACAGTGCCGGCGGCTGCCTGCCGCCAGCCCGTTCCTGCCCAAAGATTCAGCTTCTCCGGATCGCCCGCCGCGGCCGCCGCCGCACGGATCGGAGCGGTGAGGTGGTGAATGGCCGGGTAGCCTTCCGGTGCATCTTCATGGTCCCTGACGAAGGAATTAACCAGTGCCCGCGCCTGCCTGCCGGTGAAGGCCCGCGTCATTCGGGTCTCCGTGAAGCCTTGGCCGGCGAGTGCGTCCTTGTGGAGCTGGCGCGCGCCGCTTTCGTCGCTGCGCAGAAATGCCGTGCCCAGCTGCGCCGCCGTTCCGCCCGCAGCCAATACTGCGGCCACGCCGGCCGAATCCATGATCCCGCCGGCCGCGACCAGGGGAAGTCCGACGACGGCGCGCACAGCGGCGAGCAGCTCCGCGGTCGTCGCGGGGCCGGGGGAGTCCGAGGTGCTTCCCGCAGGCAGGAATGCTGCACTGTGGCCGCCCGCGCTGCCGTGCTGGACAACGAGGACGTCTGCGCCCCGGTCTGCCGCCAGCACGGCTTCCGCCGTGCCGGTGACAGTGGCAACCACGGTGGAGCCGGCGCGCTTGATCGCGTTAACTTCGGCCTGCCCCGGGAGCCCGAAAGTGAAGCTGACAAACTCCACCGGATCCGCCAGCAGGGCGTCGATCTTGCCCTGCCACTCGTCATCGTCGTCAAGCCGGAGCCCGGGAAGAGCCACCCCGTACTGGCGGGCGTCCGCTTCGAGGCTCCGCCGGTAACCTTCGAGCTGCTGCCTGAAGAGGGCCGGCGGATTCAGCTGTGAGCGGTCGGGGACAAAGAGGTTCATGCCGAAGCGGGCACCTGCCGCGCGGACTTCGCGCATGTCGGTTTGCATGGATTCCACGGTCTTGTAGCCGGCGGCGAGGAAACCCAATCCTCCGGCCTGGTGCACAGCCTGCACGAACCGGGGTGTCGACGTGCCCCCGGCCATCGGTGCCGCAATGATCCGTGTCCCGAAGATGGCGCCTGTCATTCCCTGCTCCCTGTAGCGAATCAGTAGTCTGTTCTCGTGACTAATTCTGACAACCTGCCGGCAACGGATTCTGTTCCTTCCACCGGCCGTGTCCCCGCCGCCCGGCCTGCCGCACCGCCGGCTTCGCCGTCCGGCGCGGTAATCGGCCTGGATATCGGCGGCACCAAAACGCGCGGCGTCCGCTTCGAACACGGACAGGTGGTGGCTGATGAAAGCGTCGGAAGCTCCAATGTACAGAATGTCAGCCGGGAAGAGGCGGCACTCCATCTGGCCGAGCTCTTTGCGAAGATCGGCGGTGGGGAGATCGCCCAGGTGTACGCCGGTGCCGGAGGCATCGACACAGACGACGACGCAGCTGCGCTCGCAGCGCTGATCGCCCCCCATGTTCCCGGCGCAAAAATCACGGTGGTCCACGATTCCCGGTTGCTGCTGGCGGCCGGCGGCGCAAGCACCGGAGTAGCGGTCATTGCGGGGACCGGCTCCGCAGCGTGGGGCAAGAATGCCGGCGGCGAGGAGGCCCGGGCCGGCGGCTGGGGTTACCTGCTCGGTGACGAGGGCAGCGGCTACTGGCTCGGCCGTGAAGCTGTCCGACACAGCCTTCGCCGCATGAACCAGGGCCTGGAACCCGACGACCTCACCACGGCACTCCTGCGGTCCTGCAACATCGATGATCCCAACAAGCTGATAGCGCTTTTCCACTCCCCGGAGACGGGACGCCGCTACTGGGCCCAGCAGGCCCGCCTGGTGGTGGAGGCGGCCGACTCAGGCCACACCCCCAGCCAGGCGCTTGTTGAGCAGGCCGGCAGGGACCTCGCCGGCCTGGCCGCGCAGGCCCTCAGGAAACTGGGAATCCAAGGGCCGGTGATCCTGGGCAGCGGCCTCGGCATGAATGTTGTGCGGCTGCAGGATTCCTTCAAGCGCAGCCTGGCCGCCGAAGGCGTGACGGATGTTCGTGTCCTGGAACAGGATCCCGTCTTCGGCGTCCTGCAACTGGTGGCCGAGCAGGGATAGCTGCCGGACTTCCCAAGGCCCCCAGCGGGTCCGTCAGGAACGCGTGCGGGGGCGGAGCCGGACACCCGGCAGGGGAGGAGCAGGAATGCGCCCGGCTTCGGTTCCGGCCTCCGGCCCGTGTCCGCGGACCAGCCCGAACCGTGAGGCGTCTGCGGCCGGGTCCTGAAGGTCCGCCTGGGCCTCCCAGTCCTGGCGGGCCTGCGCCACTTCATCGTGGGTCCTGCCCACGAAATTCCACCACATCAGCAGCTCCTCCTGGAACGGTTCCCCGCCCAGCAGGATGAATCGCGTGTCCGGCAGCGCCTCGAGCTCCAGGCGGCGGCGGCCCGTGCCGAGGTAGCCCAGCGGGCCCGGCGGGACGTCCTGACCGTCGAGGGTGATGCCGCCGTCGAGCACCAGCACCGCATGCTCAAACTCGGGGTTGAGCGGCAGGGCGACGGTTCCGGCGCAGCTGATGTCCGCACCGACAATCGGCGAATACATGGTGGCCGGAGATGCCACTCCGGCGAAGCTCCCCACCATCACTGTTGCCGTGAAACCGTCTCCGCCCGCTTCCGGGAGGTCGCGGTGCTGCTCGAACGCCGGGGCCCGGTGGCGCTCGCCGTCCGGAAGGGCGACCCACAACTGCAGGCCGCGCTGCAGCGGCAGCTCCGTTCCGGCGTCGGACGTTCCGGCCCCGCCCTCCGTGCCGGGAACCGGCTGCTGCGGCAGCACGGCGAACTCGGAGTGGGAGACGCCATGGCCCGCCGTCATGATGTTGAGCTCGCCCGGACGCACGATGACGTCGCTGCCCACGCTGTCGCGGTGCCTGATGTTGCCCGCGAGCGGCCACGTCACTGTCTGCAGGCCGGTGTGCGGGTGCGGCAGGACGGACATGGCGACCCGGTCCGGGCCGAAACTGTCCAGGAAGCACCAAGCACCAACGGTGGGGAGGCCCCGTTGCGGAAGGGTCCGGAAGACGTTCATGGCGCGGACGCCTCCGAGCGGAACTTCCCGTGCCGGCCACAACTGCAGGCACGGGCCGTTTCCCGTGTAGCCTCCGGGCTGTCCCGGCGGGCACAGTTCTTCTTTGGGGCTCACTTCAAGGTTCGTCACAGACCCAACTCTAGGCCGAAGAACGGATTACGGGCAGCGCCCGACTCCGAACTCCTAACTCCGGACCCCAACCCCTAGCCAACCCGGCACCCGTAGGCTTACCCTTGAAAAGCCGCCGGCGAAAGTGCCGGCGAAGAGGACGGTCCGACTTCGAAAGTCATGACCGCAGAAACGGGGGAGGTGGAGACGATGACTGCAATATTCCTGCGCGCCACGAGCGCCAGCAACGTCATTAATCCTGCCCCGGCTAAACGCACGTCCTGACTCCCGGCAGCTGCTTAGCGCTGAACTAAAACGGAGTCCGTGCCAACGGGGCCTCACCAGAGGTTCTCCATTGAAAACAACTTCAGGCCACGTTCTGGCCGCAGAAAATTCAGTAACCAACCAGTCAGCTCCGGCCGTGGCCGGACCCGTGCACTACGGCTTCACAGCACGGACGGCTGCACTGTTCACCGCCCACCCCGTCCCCGGCGGAGAGAGCCCCGGGCGGGTGGTCCGCGTCGACCGCAACAGGGTCCTGATCGCCGGGGCCGCGGAGCTCCGTCACCTGCCCTACCCGGTCCACGGCGACATCCCCGCCACCGGTGACTGGGTGTGGCTCGGCGTCAACGCAGCAGGCGAGCCCGCCGTCATTGCGGTGTTGCCCCGTCAGTCGGCGCTCAGCCGCAAGCGGGCCTTCGAAGCGTCCTCGGAAGCCCAAGTGCTGGGCGCAAATGTCGACGTGGTGGGCGTCGTGGTCCCCGTGGACCGGCCGCTCACCCACAACCGGCTGGAGCGGACGCTGGTGGCGGCGTGGGATTCGGGGGCCACCCCGCTGGTGATCATCACCAAGGCGGACCTTGCCGACATCGCGGACGACGTCGTCGGGAAGGTCATCCTCCAAGCCGCCGGCGTCGCTGTGGTCACCACATCGGCGGAGCACGGCGATGGCCTCGACGAACTGCTCGGACACGTGCCCGACGGCGGGACCCTCGTCCTGCTTGGACCCTCCGGTGCCGGGAAGTCCACGCTGATCAACGCCCTTGCCGGGCATCACGCCCAGGACACCGGTCCCGTCCGCTCCGGCGACGGCAAAGGCAGGCACACCACCACCGCACGGGAGCTTGTCCCGCTGCCCGGCGGAGCTGTTCTGATGGACACCCCCGGCGTCCGCGGATTCGGGCTCTTCGACGCGGACGACGGGATGGGCGAGATGTTCGGCGATCTTGAGGGGCTGTTCAGCCGGTGCCGCTTCGCTGACTGCGCGCACGATCGCGAACCCGGCTGCGCCGTCCAGGCGGCGCTCGCTGACGGGGCCCTCGAGGAGCGCCGGTGGGAGAGCTACCTGAAGCTCCAGCGTGAGCTCGCGGCGCTCAACCGCCGGCACGATGTAGCAGCCCGACGGGCCTACCAGCGGGAATGGCACCAGAAGGTTGTGGTGGCCGGCAAGAGCCAGCGTGCGGCCGAACGCTACGGGCAGGAGGATGCCGGCGACCGCACCGGCGGCGACGGGAAACGGGGCAAGCGGAAGCGAAAGTGAACCGCCGCGGGTGAGAAGGAGGTGATGCCGGGGTGCGGCACATAACGCAGTCCGGCGTCGCCACCCATCCAACAGGCGAAGGTCACCGAATGCTTACGGTAGCCGCGGTACCGCTGACTTTGTCGATGCCGCTGGTTACGCTGTGTGTACCCTGCTTTACAGCCGAAAATCAGGAAGCTTATGATCTTCCGGCTTGACCGTCCGATGTTGCCGCCAACAGTTAGGTAAGCCCGGAAATGGCTGAAGCCATGATCGAATTCCAGAGCGTCACCAAGCAGTACCAAAGCGGGCAGCCGGCCGTGGACAACCTCACCATGTCCATCGACAAGGGCTCCATTACGGTATTTGTGGGTCCGTCCGGCTGTGGGAAGACCACCTCCCTGCGGATGATCAACCGCATGGTGGAGCCCACGTCGGGCACCATCACCGTGGACGGGAAGGACGTCACCTCGGTGCCGGCTGCGCAGCTGAGGCGGTCAATGGGCTACGTGATGCAGTCCTCCGGACTCATGCCCCACCGCTCCGTCGTGGACAACATCGCCACTGTTCCGCGGCTGAACGGCGTCTCCAAAACGGAGGCGCGCAAGCGCGCCGAGGAACTGCTGGACGTCGTCGGACTGGCTTCAGTTCTCGGAAAGCGCTACCCGTCCCAGTTATCCGGCGGCCAGCAGCAGCGGGTCGGAGTGGCGCGGGCGCTCGCCGCCGATCCGCCCGTGCTCCTGATGGACGAACCGTTCAGCGCCGTGGATCCCGTGGTGCGTGACGAACTGCAGCAGGAGCTCCTCCGCCTGCAGCGGGACCTGGCCAAGACCATCGTTTTCGTCACCCACGACATCGACGAAGCCACTGTACTTGGAGACAAAGTTGCCGTGTTTGCCACGGGAGGCAAGCTGGCGCAGTACGCCACGCCCGAGGAGATCCTCCGGGCGCCGGCCAACGACTTCGTGGCTTCCTTCGTGGGCAAGGACCGGGGGTTCCGCCACCTTGCGTTCAGCCCGTCCGACGCCGTCACCCTGCATGACGTGCCAACGATCAGCCACAGCGACCTCGTATCCGGAACGGCGGCTCCGGGGGGCGGCGACTGGCTGCTCGTGGTGGACGCGGACTCCCGTCCACTGGGCTGGTCCAGCCCTGGTGCGGGGTCCGCGCTCATCCCCGGCGGCTCGCTGTTCCGGAAAGGCGAGACGCTCCGGCGTGCCCTCGACGCGGCACTGTCCTCGCCGTCGGGCCTGGGCGTGGCCGTTGACGCCGACGGCAGGTTCGCCGGTGTCCTCCGGGCGGATGAGGTGCTTGCCGTCATTGAATCGGCCCGGCTGGTCCGGCAGGGCGCCCTCTGATGGAATGGTTTCTGGCCAACAGCGGACGGGTGTTCGAACTGGCCGGCCAGCACCTGGTGCTGGCCATCCTGCCGATGGTATTCGGCCTGCTGCTTTCGATTCCGCTGGCCCAGTTCGCGCGGCAGAACAGGACCCTGCGTTCCGTGGTGGTTACGGCGACGTCACTGCTGTATACGATTCCGTCCCTCGCCCTGTTCATCATCCTCCCCTCAATCCTGGGAACCAGGGTGCTGGACCCGGTCAACGTCATCGTTGCTCTCACCATCTACGCGGTGGCCCTCCTGGTGCGGGCCGCGCTCGACGCCTTCGACTCCGTGGATGAAGACCTCCGCCAGGCCGCCGTCGCCATGGGCTTCAAGCCCGCTGCACGTTTCCTCCAGATCGACCTCCCGCTGTCCCTTCCCGTGCTGTTCGCCGGACTACGGGTGGTGTCCGTCAGCAACATCTCCTTGGTGAGCGTGGCGGCTCTGCTGGGCATCGGGAACCTCGGGATGCTCTTCACCTCCGGGCTGCAACGGGGCTTCATTACTGAAGTAATGGTCGGGATAATTGCCATTCTGGTCCTTGCGCTGCTGATGGACGCGGTCCTGGTACTCCTGGAACGGCTTCTGACCCCCTGGACCAGGGCGGCGGCCCGAACGGACAAAACCGATCTCCCTTCGGCGGCGGAGCGGTTGTCCGATGTCAGGACCGGGGGTGCCTCCGCATGAGCAACGTCTTTACGGATACGTTCGCCTGGCTGGGCGACCCGCTGCACTGGACCGGAAGCACGGGCATTCCCGCACGGCTGGCCGAGCACCTCCAGTACACGGGCCTGGTGATGCTGATCGCTACGGCCATAGCCGTCCCCGTCGGCCTTTACGTCGGCCACACCGGCCGCGGCCGGGTGGCGGTGGTTGCCCTGGCGGGCGCGCTCCGGGCATTGCCCACCCTTGGCCTGTTGACGCTCTTCGTCCTCCTAGCCGGTATCGGACTGATGCCTCCCATCTGGGCCCTGGTGATTCTCACCGTTCCTCCGCTGCTCGCAGGCACGTACGCCGGGATTGCCAGCGTGGACCGGAACGTCGTGGATGCGGCCCGTGCCATGGGCATGACCGAACTGCAGGTGCTGTTCCGGGCCGAATTTCCCAATGCCCTTACGGTGATGTTCGGCGGATTCAGGACCGGCGTGCTCCAGGTGATCGCCACCGTCTCGGTGGTGGCGTACATCAACCTTGGCGGCCTGGGCCGGTACCTCTTCGACGGCCTGGTGCTGTCCGATTTTCCGCAGATGCTGGGCGGCTCGCTGCTGATCGCAGCGCTGGCAATTGCCGTCGATCTTGTGCTCGCTGTTTTCCAGAGGCTGTTCCTGTCGCGGGGAGCCCCTGCCATGCCCCGCCGGAGCCAGCAGGCACCGGCCAATCTCACAGGCCCCGTGTCCGCGGAGCCTGTTGTTCAAGGAGGTACATCATGAAGGAAACCCACCCTAGTATCCTGGGCCGTCGCGCCTTCGGCGGCCTGGCCGCCGGCGTCGGACTGGCCCTGGCGCTGTCCGCCTGCGGCGGCGGGTCGGACCCGCTGGGAAGCGCGCCCGCGACCGGCGGTTCGGGATCAGGCTCTGCGCTGGTCATCGGCTCTGCCGATTTCCCCGAAAGCCAGATCATCGCCGAGGTCTATGCCGGTGCACTGAATGCAGCCGGAGTCACCGCGAGCACCAAGCCCAACATCGGGTCCCGCGAAGTGTACTTCAAGGCTGTGCAGGACGGCTCCGTGGACGTCATTCCGGACTATAGCGGCAACCTCCTGCTGCACGTGGACAAGGAAGCCGCCGAGGTTTCGGCCGAGGACATCTACAAGGCGCTGCCGGCCAAGCTGCCCGAGGGACTGGCTGTGCTGGAGGCCTCCAAGGCTGAAGACAAGGACGCCATGGTGGTCACCAAGGCGACGGCGGAGAAGTACCAGCTCAAGTCGATCGAAGACCTCGCCAAGGTCTGCAGCGAGCTGGTGGTGGGAGCTCCGGCCACGTTCGCCGAGCGCGCCTACGGCCTGCCGGGGCTGAAGAAGAACTACGGCTGCGAGCCCAAGAAGCTGGAACCGTTCAGCGACGGCGGCGGTCCCATCACGGTCAAGGCGCTGCTGGAGGACCAGGTCCAGGTCGCGGACATTTACACCACGACGCCGGCCATCGCCGACAATGACCTGGTGGTCCTGGAAGACCCCAAGAACAACTTCATCGCGCAGCAGGTCCTTCCGCTGTACAACAAGGCCAAGATGACGGACAAGGCGAAGGAAGCTCTCAACTCGGTTTCCAGGATCCTGACCACGGAAGACCTGATTGACCTCAACCGTGCCGTCAGCGGCAGCCAGAAGCAGAACCCGAAGGATGCGGCCGCCGCCTGGCTCAAGGACAAGGGCCTGGTGAAATAACAGCAGCCAACACCACCACGACGGCGCCTGCCGGACTTTTGGAGGTCCGGCAGGCGCCGTCGTCGTTCCTGCTGTGAGTCACGTCTCAGCAGAAGTACATCCTCCATATGGCATATTTGATGGATGGCAGAATTCAAGCAGTCCACCAAGCTTCATAATGTCCTCTACGACATCCGTGGACCGATTCTTCAGGCCGCCCAGCAGATGGAGGCAGAGGGTCACCGCATCCTCAAACTGAACATCGGAAACCCGGCCCCGTTCGGGTTTGAAGCGCCGGACGCCATCCTGGTGGACATGATCCGCCACCTGCCGCACGCCCAGGGATACAGCGATTCCCGCGGCATATTCTCCGCCCGCACCGCTGTTTCGCAGTACTACCAGACCCGCGGCATCCAGAACATCCATGTCGACGACATCTACCTCGGCAACGGCGTCAGCGAGCTCATCACCATGTCGCTCATGGCGCTCCTCGACGACGGGGATGAGGTTCTCATCCCCACGCCGGACTACCCGCTGTGGACTGCCTCCGTGGCACTCGCCAGCGGGCGGCCCGTGCACTACCTCTGTGACGAGGAATCCGGCTGGCAGCCGGACCTGGAGGACCTTGAATCGAAGATCACTCCGCGGACCAAGGGAATCGTGGTGATTAACCCGAACAATCCCACCGGTGCGGTGTATCCCGAGGAGACCCTCAAGAAGATCGTGGCTCTTGCCGAGAAGCACGGGCTGGTGCTTTTCGCGGATGAAATCTACGAAAAGATCCTGTACGAGGACGCCGTCCACGTGAACTTGGCCGGCCTGACTGGCGACGACGTCCTGTGCCTGACCTTCAGCGGGCTGTCCAAGGCCTACCGGGTGTGCGGGTACCGGGCGGGCTGGATGGCAATTTCCGGGCCGAAGAAGGACGCCGCCGACTACCTTGAAGGCATCAGCCTGCTGGCCAACATGCGTCTGTGCGCCAACGTTCCCGCCCAGCATGCGATCCAGACCGCATTGGGCGGATACCAGAGCATCAACGACCTGATCCTGCCCGGCGGGCGCCTGCTGGAACAGCGGAACAAAGCGTACGACCTGCTCAACGCCATCCCCGGCGTCAGCACGCAGCAGGCCAGGGGAGCACTGTACTTGTTCCCGAAACTGGACCCCGACTACTTCCATATCCGCGACGACGAAAAATTCGTCCTGGACCTGCTCCGCGAGCAGAAGATCCTGGTCTCGCACGGACGCGCCTTCAACTGGGTGCGGCCGGACCACTTCCGGATGGTCACCCTGCCCAACGTGAAGGACATCGAAGAGGCAATCGGCCGCATGGGGGACTTCCTGAGCCGGTACCAGGGGAACTAGCCTGATGTCAGCAACGCCGCCCGGTGGATCCCGGGCGGCGGCAGCCGGATGCGGGCGCGGGGACGCGGCCATCCGGACTGGTGGCACCTCGGCGGAAGGCTTCCCATGGCAAGCATTGAAACATTCGACGAACACCCCTCCGGGACCCTGGCGGCGGGTGATGGATTCAAGCTTGCCGACGTGGACCCTGATTCCACCCCCGGATATCCCGGCGGAAAATCCGACGGGCAGGCACTCCTGGCCGAACTCGACGGCAAACTTGCCACGCTCCAGGAACAGCTGTTCGCCGAGGCCAAATTTGGCGGCAGAAAGCGCGTACTGCTGATCCTCCAAGCCATGGACACGGCCGGAAAGGGCGGCATCGTGGCCCACGTGGTGGGAGCCATGGACCCGCAGGGCGTGCAGCTCAAGGCGTTCAAAGCGCCCACCGACGAGGAGAAATCCTACGACTTCCTGTGGCGGATCGAGAAGGAAGTCCCCGCCGCCGGAATGGTGGGTGTCTTCGACCGTTCGCACTATGAGGATGTTCTTATCCACCGGGTCTACGGCTGGGCCTCGCCGGAAGAGATACAGCGACGCTACATTGCGATCAACGAATTTGAAGCCAGACTGGCGGACTCCGGCACCCGGATCGTCAAGGTGATGTTGAACATCAGCCGGGACGAACAGAAAGCCCGACTGCTGGCCCGGCTGGACGATCCCTCGAAGCACTGGAAATACAGCACCGGCGACCTGAAGGAGCGCGCCTTCTGGGACGACTACATGGCCGCATACCAGGCGGCGATCGACAACACGCATACCGACGTGGCGCCCTGGCATGTGGTCCCCGCGAACAAGAAGTGGTACGCGCGGATCGCCGTGCAGCAGCTGCTGCTCCAGGCCATGGAAGATCTCCATCTTGAATGGCCCGTCGCAGATTTCGACGTCGCCCTTGAGCGCAGCATGGTGGAACGGTCCTGACGGGTTCCGGTTTCACCTCAGGGCCGGCTAGGTGTAGCCCTGGGGGCTAAGACTCCGGCCCTGCCTGGCTCCGGGCGGCGGCCAGCCGTTTGCGGGCGCCCTCCAGCCAGTCCTCACAGCGCCTGGCCAGGGCCTCGCCCCGCTCCCACAGCGCGAGTGAGTCCTCCAGGCTGGCGCCGCCGGCTTCCAGCTTGCCGACGACGGCGACGAGCTGCTCCCGGGCCTCCTCGTAGCTGAGTGCTTCGATGTCCGCATTCGGAATCTGTTCTGCTGCCAATGTGTTGCTCCCTGCTGATGGTAAATGGATGGACGTCGCCGGTTTGCCTCCGGCGCAGGACCTGTTCAGCTGCCGGTCATCCGGTGGCCGCCCGTGGACCGGGCGTTGAAGCTGCCGCCCGCAACCCGGACGAAAAGATCCGAGCCCTCAGGAGCCTGCGCAGGGTGCCGGACGACTTCCCCATGAGCGTCTGCTTCCTTGCCCGCGGCGGCGACCTGGACCACGGAGTAGCCACGGTCCAGCGTCTGTTGCGGGGAGAGCGAGCGCACCTGGTTACGCAGGTGGAGGATCTGGTCGGCGCCCCTCAGGACGGCCGCGCCGATGGCTGCACGGGAGCGGCTGCTGAGCCGTGCCACGTCTTCGGCGCGGGCACTGACCATGAACTCAGGCGCGGCCAGTACGGGCCGCGAGTGCAGGGAGGCCAGCCGGTCGGATTCCCGATCTACGAGCCGGTTCACTCCGCGCCGCAGCTGGTCCCGTGCCTGGCGTACCCTCGCAAGCTCCTCCGTCACGTCGGGAACGATCCGCTTGGCGGCGTCCGTGGGCGTGGAGGCCCGAAGGTCCGCAACGTCGTCGAGGATGGGGCGGTCCGCTTCGTGTCCTATGGCGCTGACCACCGGGGTGGACGCGTTGGACACCGCCCTGATCAGCTCCTCATTACTGAAGGGGAGAAGGTCCTCAAGGGCACCGCCGCCGCGGGCAATCACAATGACGTCAACGTGCGGGTCAGCATCGAGTTCCCGCAGGGCACCCATGATCTGGGAGACGGCAGTGGCTCCCTGCACCGCGACTTCCCGGACCTCGAATTCGACGGCGGGCCACCGGAGTGCGGCATTGCGCAGCACGTCCTTCTTCGCATCGGAATCGCGGCCGGTGATTAGCCCGATGCGGTGGGGGAGGAGCGGGAGGCGCTTCTTCCGGGAATCCGCAAAGAGTCCTTCCGCGGAAAGCGCGTGGCGGAGCCGCTCAATCCGCGCCAGCAGGTCGCCGAGTCCCACCGGCCGGATGTCCTTGACCGACATGTTCAGGCGTCCGGTCTTGAGCCAGAATTCGGCTTTCAGGAGCGCCACGACCCGGGAGCCCCGTTCCAAAGGAACCTCCTGGCGATCCAGCACCTTCGACCAGATGGAGGCGGGCAGGGAAATCTCGGCGTCCACATCCCGGAGTGTCATAAAAGCATTGCCGCCGCGGCGGTTCAGCTCAATGACCTGGCCCTCCACCCAGGCCGAGGGCGTCCGGTCGATGTGGGCCTTGAGTTTCTGGGACAGCAGCTGCAGGGGCCAGGGGTTGTCCGGACTCGTTTCGGAGGCCGTAGCAGGAACCGTAGTGGCCGCGGGCATGTTGTCAGCCACGGCGGGACCGTGACGGGAAGGGAGCCTGGGGCATGGGAATCCTTTGCGGGTGGCAGTGCAAAACGGCGTGGCAGTGCAAAACGGCGTGACACCAAAGCGGAATGGCACCAAACCGAATCAACTCTATCCATAGCTCTACCACTGCCGGCTGACATTTTTTGCTTCCCGGCCGGCACCCCTAGGATGGCAGTACCGCCAACCACAACCGAGGAATCCCTTGCGCACTTTTGTCTCAGCTGCCGCCGTCATCCTTGGACTGCTGCTGGCCGCAGTCTCCGTTCCGGCTATCTGGGTGGACCGGAACATTGTGCAGGAGGACGGCTTTGTTTCCCTCGCCGCCCCGCTGGGCAAAGACACCGTCTTCCAGGAACGACTGGCTTCGGCAGCGGTCGGCAGCATTGATCCGGCAGCGGGGATTCCTGAACCGTTCGCGGAACTTGTCCAGCCGATCCTTGACTCTGCCGCCAGCTCACTGATCACGCTCCCCGGATATCCGGCGGCGTGGGAGGAAACGCTGAGGAAGAGCCACCGGCTCAATTTCCCGGCGCCCGGGGCCGCAACCCCGGAGACTGAACCATCGACGTCCCTCACGCTGGATGTGGCGCCTTTGGTGGGGCTGCTGACCCGGCAGATCTCCGAGGCAACCAACGTTCCGCTGGACGCACCGGACCAGACGCTCATCGACATCGGGCAACCGAGCCAGCGCCAGCTCGTGGACCAGGTTTCGGCCTATGCCCCCATGGGGTATGCCCTGGCGGCCGGCTCGGCGATCGCCCTTCTGCTGGCCCTCATTGCCGCACGTCGGCGCTGGACTGTGCTCGTGGGCACGGGGCTCGGAGCGCTGGTGCTGGCGGCAGTCTGGAAACTCGGCTCCGACGCGGCGGGCCTCGCGGTGGGCGGGACGGCCAGCGGCAACGAGGTGGCCGACATCTTCAAGAGCGAATTCGTGGCGGCATCGTCCGAGCGGTTCGGACAGTGGATCGTGGCAACCCTTGTTGCCGGTGCAGTCCTCATCGTGGCGGGCGTCATTCTCCGCGTTGTTGCCGGCGCCGTTGCGGGCCGCACAAGCGGCGACCTGCGTTCCCGGTAGCATTGAACAATGACCTCCTCAGCTGTCTCCATCCCCATGCCTTCAATTCCACGCAGGCGCCGTTCGCCTGAGGACGTGCTGGCTGCGGCCCCGGTGTCAGGTCCCAAAAAGGTGCTGCTCGCGGCTCCCCGCGGCTACTGCGCCGGAGTGGACCGGGCCGTCATCGCGGTGGAGAAGGCACTGGAACACTACGGTCCGCCTGTCTACGTGCGTAAGCAGATCGTCCACAACGTCCACGTCGTGAGCTCGCTCGAGGAAAAGGGCGCCATCTTCGTAGATGAGACCGATGAGGTCCCCGAAGGCGCCCTGGTGATCTTCTCGGCCCACGGGGTATCGCCGGCCGTGGTGCAGTCCGCAGAGGACCGCGGGCTGCGCACCATTGATGCGACGTGCCCGCTGGTGACCAAGGTGCACCGGGAAGCTGTCCGTTTCGCGAAGGACGACTTCGACATCCTCCTGATCGGCCATGACGGCCACGAGGAAGTTGAAGGAACTGCCGGGGAGGCACCGGAGCACATCCAGATCATCAACGGCCCGCACGAAGTGGACAAGGTGACGGTCCGGGATCCGGAAAAGGTCATCTGGCTTTCGCAGACCACACTGAGCGTGGATGAAACGATGGAAACGGTCCGGCTGCTGAAGGAACGCTTTCCGACGCTGCAGGATCCGCCCAGCGACGACATCTGCTATGCCACCACCAACCGCCAGGTGGCCATCAAGAAGATCTCCCCGCAGGCCGACCTGGTTATTGTGGTGGGCTCCGCCAACTCCTCCAACTCCGTCCGTCTCGTGGAGGTTGCCTTGGAATACGGGGCCAAGGCCTCGTACCGCGTCGACTTCGCCAACGAAGTGGACGAGACCTGGTTCGAGGGCGTCGCCACAGTCGGCGTGACGTCCGGTGCGTCCGTTCCGGAGGTGCTAGTGAAGGATGTGCTTAGGCTCCTCGCCGACTACGGCTACGGCGCCGTGGAAGAAGTGGTCACGGCCGAGGAAGACCTGCTCTTTTCGCTTCCCAAGGAGCTTCGCGCAACGCTGAAGAAATCCGGCGATGTGACCCGCGCCCTGGGCGGGCGCGGGGCGCGGGTCTGACTGCCGCCGGCTGCGGGTTACGCGGCTGACTCCTCGGACTGGAGTTCCGGCGCAGCCACCGACCGGGGCGTCACGTCGATCGCAGGCGGCGTCACCAGTCCCTCCGCTTCAAGCGCGTTGAGCTTTCGTGCCGTGGGAAGGACACGTGCTTCCAGTGTCCCCACCATCGAGTTGTAACGGTCCACGGACGTCTTAAGAGACGACCCCAGCTTGGTCACGTTTTCGCCGAGCGTTCCCATGCGCTCGTAGAGTTGCCGCGCCAGCTCGAACAACTCCCGGGCACTGTCTGTCAGCACGTCCTGGCGCCAGGTGAATGCCACGGACTTTAAAACGGCCAGCAGGGTGCCAGGGGACGCCAGCACGACGTTCTTGGTCAGCGCGTAGTCCAGGAGGCCGGGGTCCGCCGCCAGCGCGGCCGCCAGGATGGACTCTGCCGGCAGGAAGCAGATCACGAGTTCCGGCGAATTGCCGGGAATGTCCCAGTACTTCTTGTTGCTCAGGGCGTCCACGTGGGCCTTGAGGGCCTTGGCATGTGCTGCCAGCAACGCATTCTGGCCGTTGAGCGAGTGCCCGTGCTGCTGGCGTCCCGCCGGAGTCCCCAGATCCTGGGCCTCAAGGTAGGACGCCAGGGGCACCTTTGCATCGACCACCAGTTGCTTCTGCCCCGGAAGTTGCACCACGAGGTCCGGCCGTACGGCGGCGCCTGCACCGGCGCTGTGGTGCTGCTCGTGGAAATCTACGTGGCGGAGCATGCCGGCGGCCTCCACAACCCGCCGCAGCTGGACTTCGCCCCACTGGCCGCGGGCGCTGTTGGACCGCAGGGCGGACTCCAGTGCATGGGTGGAGCGGAGAAGCTGCTCGTCGGAGAGGCGGGCCTCCTGCAGTTGCTGTGCCAGCTGTCCGTATTGTTCCAGGCGGTCGCGTTCGAGCAGGGACACCTGCTGCTGCACTGCGGTGAGCTTCTCCGCCACAGGAGCAAGGGCCCGGAGAACGCTGCCGTCCTGGTTGCGTGACTCGCCCAGCTCCCGGTTCTGGACCGCCAGAAGGCGTCGCTCGGCGTCGGCCGCCGCGAACTGGGCGCTGACCTCCGAAAGGCGGGCCGAGACGCCGTCGAAATCCTGCTCCAGGGCCACGCTCCGCCGTCGGAGGACCACATAACTGCAGGCGGCGCCGATCACGGCGCCGAGAATCAGCATTAACAGGGCAAGTATCAGTGCAAAAGCGTCCATGGGTTCACTGTGGCACGGGCCTCTGACATTTTTTGCGCAGACGCACTGCACACCAGGCGGCAGATAAGGCGCGGGCCCGATTACCGGTAGAATTAGTGCTCGTGGCTCTTACTATTGGCATCGTCGGACTGCCCAACGTCGGCAAATCAACCCTTTTCAACGCACTGACCCGCAACCAGGTGCTCGCGGCGAACTATCCGTTCGCCACGATTGAGCCGAACGTCGGCGTGGTCAACCTCCCGGACCCGCGGCTTGCCAAACTGGCCGCCGTCTTCGGATCGCAGCGCCTGCTGCCTGCTCCGGTGTCGTTCGTCGACATCGCCGGGATCGTCAAGGGCGCATCGGAGGGCGAAGGCCTGGGCAACAAGTTCCTCGCAAACATCCGTGAAGCCGAGGCCATCGCGCAGGTTGTCCGCGTGTTCGATGACCCGGACGTCATCCACGTTGACGGCAAGGTGGATCCCCGCTCCGACATGGAGACCATCAACACCGAACTGATCCTGGCTGACCTTCAGACGATCGAAAACGCCATTCCGCGGATCGAAAAAGAAGTCAAGATCAAGAAGCGCGACGCCGCAGAACTCGCAGCCATCAAGGCGGCGCAGACCGTGCTCGAACGCGGCGACACCATCTTCTCCTCGATCAAGAGCGACAAGCTCGAGATGGAGCACCTCAAGGAGCTCGGCCTGCTGACGGCCAAGCCCTTCATCTACGTCTTCAACTCGGACGAAGGAATTCTGGGCAACCCCGAGAAGCAGGAAGAACTGCGCGCCATGGTTGCTCCGGCGGACGCCGTCTTCCTGGACGCCAAGCTGGAATCCGACCTCGTGGAACTGGACGAGGAAGAAGCCCGCGAGATGCTGGAGATGAACGGCCAGGACGAGTCGGGCCTCGACCAGCTGGCGCGCGTCGGCTTCCACACGCTGGGACTGCAGACCTACCTCACCGCCGGTCCCAAGGAAACCCGTGCCTGGACCATCCACCAGGGGGACACCGCCCCGCAGGCCGCCGGCGTCATCCACTCGGATTTCCAGCGCGGTTTCATCAAGGCCGAAGTTGTTTCTTTCGACGACCTCATCGAGGCCGGTTCCATGGCTGAGGCAAAGGCCCGGGGCAAGGTCAGGATCGAAGGCAAGGAATATGTCATGGCCGACGGCGACGTCGTGGAGTTCCGCTTCAACGTCTAGCACCGGCCACAGCCAGCGACTAAGCAAACTGTGAAAGCCAAACTGTGAAAGCCCCGATTCCTCGGAATCGGGGCTTTCGTTCGTCATAGGACAGGTTCCGGACTGCTTTTGCGCCTCGTCCTTCACCCCTGATGAAAACGGTTCCGGAGGTACTTTGTTGCAGCTCGGTAACAACCTTTACCCATGGGCAACTTTGGTCCCATGGGCATTCTTTTCGGGTCTAGGCTACTGCTCATGTGAGACGAGCCACATTCTCACTGGGGGAATGGGCGGTCTGGCCGGCGCCTACAGCGGCGGTCTTTTCAACACCACAGAAACATAGGAGGCGGAATGCGCTTAGGTCGTATTTCCAAAGCGGTAGGCGTCGCGGCTGCAGCCGCGCTAGCTCTCAGCGCCTGCGCCGGCAACAGCGGCGGGACAACCCCGTCAAGCGCTACTGCCGGCAAACAGGGTGGTTCAGCCACGGTGGTCGAGGTGAACGCGTTCAACACGTTCAACCCGAATACTGCCGATGGCAACACGGACATCAACTCGAAGATCAGCTATGCCACCCACTCGGGTTTCTACTACATCGACAACCAGCTGAACGTTGTGCGCAACGAGAAGTTCGGCAAGATGGAAAAGACTTCCGATGACCCGCTGACGGTGAAGTACACCATCAATGAGGGCGTGAAATGGTCCGACGGCACTCCGGTGACGGCGGCTGACCTCCTGCTGCAGTGGGCAGCATTCTCGGGGTACTACGATGACGTCGACTCGGAGGCGAAGACGGGTACGCAGTACTTCTCCTACGCCGGCGACCCCACCGGACTCAAACTCACTGATTTCCCCGAGCTCGGTGACGACAACCGCTCCATGACCATCAAGTACTCAAAGCCGTTCGCTGACTGGGAAACCGTCCTCGGCGGTCCGGGCATCGACATTGCGGCGCATGTCCTTGCCAAGGGTGCCGGTCTCACTGACGCCAAGGCATTGGTGGACTACCTGAAGGAAAAGCCGAAGGGCGATGCCAAGGCGCCGAAGCCCGCCGACGAGAAGCTGAAGGCCATGGCTGACCTTTGGAACACCGGCTTCGACACGAAGACCCTGCCTTCCGATCCCAGCCTTTTCCTGTCCAACGGCCCCTACATCGTCAAGAGCATCACCCAGGACCAGTCGCTGACCATGGTCCGCAACAAGGACTACAACTGGGGCCCGGAAGCGAGCCTGGACGAGATCACGGTCCGCTACATCGGTTCCGCTCCGGCGCAGGTCCAGGCACTGAAGAACGGCGAAGCTGACATCATCGCTCCGCAGGCCTCGGCAGACACCATCGAGCAGCTGAAGGCGCTTGAGAGCCAGGGCGTCACTGTGGAACAGGGCAACCAGCTCTCCTACGACCACATCGACCTGAACTACTCGGGCCCGTTCGCCGAGAAGAGCGTCCGCGAAGCATTCATGAAGACGGTCCCGCGCAAGGACATCGTCGACAAGATCGTGAAGAAGCTCGATCCGGAAGCCAAGCCGCTCGACTCGCAGCTCTTCGTGCCGGCCCAGGCAGCCTATGAGGAATCCGCAAAGAACAACGGTTCTTCGGCATACCAGGACGTGGACATTGACGGCGCCAAGGCACTCCTTGCCGGCAAGACTCCCGAGGTCCGGATCATGTACAACAAGGACAACCCCAACCGCGTTGACGCCTTCTCCCTGATCCGCGAATCTGCCACCAAGGCCGGCTTCAAGATCGTTGACGGCGGACTGGGTGCCTCCGACTGGGGCAAGGCCCTGGGCGACGGCAGCTACGATGCCACCATCTTCGGCTGGATCAACCCGGGCGTCGGTGTATCCGGCGTGCCGCAGATCTTCCGCAGCGGCAACGGTTCCAACTTCAACCTGTTCAGCGATCCGGAAGCCGACAAGCTGATGGATGAGCTGATCGTCACCACCGACCGCAGCAAGCAGGACGAGCTGATTACGCAGATCGACAAGAAGATCTGGGAGTCCGCTTACGGCCTTCCGCTCTTCCAGTCCGTAGGAGTGGACGCCTACAGCGACCGCATCACGGGCGTGAAGTTCATGCCGAACCAGACCGGTGTCTGGTGGAACTTCTGGGAGTGGGCTGAGAAGTAAAGCCCCCGCTCAGCGAGTGAACAGCAGGAGAAGGCGCCGGGACACATGCACCAACGTCCCGGCGCCTTCTCCGGCACCACCGGCATTCTGCCGGCTTCCGCCCACCTCATGCGGGAAGCCGGACTGATTCTGCGATGGGCCCGGTGAGATCCCGGCCCGGATATAGAGGCTTCCCACCATGGTGACGTACATCGTCCGGCGGCTGATTACGGCCGCACTCATACTTCTCGGGGCATCATTCCTCGTGTACCTCCTGACAGCGTCGTCAGGGGATCCACTGGAGGAGTTCCGCGCCAGCAGCGCCCCGAACAAACAACAGCTCATGGATTCACGCAGCCAGCTCCTTGACCTGGATACCCCGGCACCGCTCCGGTACTTCAAGTGGCTTGGCGGAGCAGCCAGGTGCCTGGTTCCCTTCGGCGGTACCTGCGACCTGGGCAAGAACATCGCCGGCCAGCCGATTACCGAAGCCCTGGGCTTCGCGCTGGTGCAGACACTCACACTCGTCACCGGGGCCACGATACTGGCCATTCTTATCGGCATTGCCCTCGGCATCATCACGGCACTGCGGCAGTACAGTGCGTTGGACTATGGCGTGACCTTCATGGCGTTCCTGTTCTTCTCCCTGCCCATCTTCTGGGTCGCGGTGCTGCTGAAGGAGTACGGAGCCATCGGATTCAACGATTTCCTCCGCAATCCCGAAATTCCGCTGCCGGTGGCTCTTGGCATCGGCGCCGTCGCCGGCCTGATCGTTGCCGTAGCCGTGGGCGGCGCGGCGCGCCGCCGGCTCGTGTCTGGCGGCATAGTGTTCCTCGCGGTCAGCCTCATCCTCATCTACTTCTCCATTGTCCAGTGGTTCCGGAATCCCGGCCTTGGCCCGGTGGTCATTGCGATTGCCGGTGTCGGCCTTGCCTTCGCTGTGACGCTCTTGGTGGCCGGGCTGAAGAACAGGAAGGCGCTACAGGCATCGCTCATCGTGGTGGGGATCGGACTGGTTGCGTACTTCGCCGTCCAGCCGCTCCTGAACCAGGCGACAGCGCTCATGATCGTGCTCCTGGCCGTCGCGACAATCGGCGTGGGCGTAGGAACGGGCTACCTGATGGGAGGCTACGACCGTGGCCAGTCCATGCGGGCTGCCGGAATTACCGCCTTCCTGGTGGGCGGACTTATCCTGATGGACCGCTTCATGCAGGCCTGGCCCAGCTACTTCAGCAACAGCAGGGTGCGCGGCAGGCCCATCGCCACCATCGGGGCAGGCACCCCCAATATCCAGGGCGATTTCTGGATCCTGACCCTGGACACCTTTACGCACCTGATTCTGCCCACCATGGCCCTCATCCTTGTTTCACTGGCAAGCTACACGCGGTTCACCAGGTCCTCCATGCTGGAAATCATGAACATGGATTACATCAGGACAGCCCGGGCCAAGGGTCTTTCCGAACGGTCCGTGGTGATGGGCCATGCATTCCGCAACGCGCTGATTCCGATTGCAACGATCGTGGCGTTTGATATCGGGGCGCTCATCGGCGGGGCCGTCATCACGGAAACCGTGTTCTCCGTGCGCGGCATGGGGTTCCTGTTCCTGGACGGAATCATGCACACTGACCCGAATCCCGTCATGGGCGTCTTCGTCTGCGTGGCGGTCACCGCGATGGTGTTCAACCTGATAGCAGACCTTGCGTATTCCGCACTCGATCCCCGCGTAAGGATTAAGGCATGAGCCAGCCCACCCAGCAGGAAGAATTCCTCGCCGAACACTCGCACCCCCGGCCCCCGGGCGCACCCCTCCAGCCCGAAGCGAAAGGACTGAGCCAGGGGCAAATTGTCCGTAAGCGGTTCCTCGGACACAGCGGAGCCATCGCCGGCCTGTTCATTTTCGCCGTCATCTTCCTCATGGCCTTCACCTCCGTGGGCTGGGCCGGGATCCCGGGCTGGTGGAAATACGACCACCTGGACGTCTCGCCGCTTGTCAACGACGGCGTTCCAACCGCATCGCTGTTGCCGCCGGCCTGGGGCGAGCACCCGTTCGGGCAGGACCGGATCGGGCGCGACCTTTTCGCCATGACCATGCGCGGAGCCCAGCAATCCATCACCATCATGCTCCTGATCGGCACCATCGCCGGCCTGCTGGGCACCGTGGTGGGCGGACTTTCCGGATACTTCCGCGGCTGGGTGGAAGCCATCCTGATGCGGATCACCGACGTCATCATCATCATCCCCGTACTGCTGCTCGCCGCCGTCGTGGCCCAGAGTGTCAACCGCCGGGACCAGGGAGGCTGGTTTTCCGGCTTCGCGGCCAGCAACGGCATTTTGATCCTCGGCATCTTCCTGGGCCTCGTCAGTTGGGTCGGCCTCGCCCGGCTGATGCGTGGAGAGTTCCTCACCCTGCGTGAGCGGGAGTTCGTTGATGCGGCACGCATCTCGGGCGCAAGCAACTCACGGATCATTTTCAAGCACATCCTGCCCAACGCCATCGGCGTGCTGATCGTTAACGTGACCCTGACCATGTCCGCCGCGATCCTCCTGGAGACGGCCCTGAGCTACCTGGGCGTCGGCGTGAAATCCCCGGACACTTCCCTGGGCCTGCTCATTTCACAAAACCAGGAAGCATTCGCCACGCGGCCCTGGTTGTTCTGGTTCCCGGGCCTCTTCATTGTCCTGATCTGCCTCAGCATCAACTTCATCGGCGACGGATTGCGGGATGCATTCGACCCGAGGCAGAAGAAGTTCAACGCCAAGAAGGCCAAGGAGACCCGGCAGTCCGGTGAACCGCGCAGGACTCCGGCCGCCGCAGCCGACGAGCCCGCAGGCGACTGAATGCGCTCTTATCAGGCATCGGCCCTAGGGAACTGCGACACCCCAGTAGCTGGCCGCCAGGAGGACGGCGGTGGCGGCCAGTGCCGTCCACCGGAACGTCACCCTGACAGCCGTTGTTTCAGCGTTGCCGGCGTCCACGGCACCCGCTTCGACCAATGCCTCCCAGCGCCCGCGAACGAGCCGGGCCGCCTGGCCGGAGTCGGTGGTCTTCAGGTCACCCGGGCGAACGGACTTCCCTGGTCCATATGTTGCGGACGGAAGTCCCTTGAGGTCCTCAGGGCGGGCGTTCCGGCCGCCCCAGATTCCCGGCGCCGGTGCGGCCCAGGAGACATAGTTCCTGGCCGGAGTAACGAGGGTCAGGGCGTACCGGGTGTCAACATTAACCAGGGCCGCCCACGGCACATCAACGGACCGGAACGGATTCTCCAACGTGATGCCGCCGTCGTGGACCACCACGGAAGGCATCCAGAACAGCAGCCAGCCGAGAAAGCCGATCAGCAGCAGCGGGCCCGCACCCAGAAGGGCGGCCGGCCCGCCGGCCGCCGCAGTGACCACGAGGCCCAGGGCTGCGACGAGCCAGGAAAGCCAGGCGAACCACTTGTTCGTGCTGGCTTTGAAGACTTCAACATTTCCGGCGTGCGGCACACTGCTCATGCCCCTAATAATTCAGGATTCCAGGCCGCAGCACTAATCTCCCGTGCAGCCGCGGCCCGGGCGGAAGGGAACCCGTCATGACTGACAACATCACCCCGAACCAGGCCAGTGCCCCGGCACAGGATCCGGCCAAGGGAGCAGTTGTCCTGGAGGTCCGCGACCTCAGCGTCGACTTCGGCGTGGACAAGAAGTGGGTGCCAGCCGCCATCGGCCTGAATTACGAAGTCAGGGCAGGCGAAGTCTTGGCCATCGTGGGGGAGTCCGGCTCCGGCAAGAGCGCCAGTTCCATGGCGCTGCTGGGCCTCCTGCCCAGCAACAGCCGGGTGTCCGGCAGCGTCCGCCTTTCCGGAAAAGAGCTCCTCGGAGCCAGTCCGGCCAACATCCGGGAGGTGCGCGGCAAGGACGTGGCCGTGATCTTCCAGGAACCCATGACGGCTCTGAATCCTGTGTACACGGTCGGGGCGCAGATCGTGGAGACGGTGCGGCTGCATAACGAAGTCTCGCCGGAGCAGGCCAAGGAACGCGCCCTGCGGATGCTGGAACTCGTGGAACTCCCGGACCCCGAGAAAGCATTCAAGTCCTATCCGCACCAGTTGTCCGGCGGCCAGCGTCAAAGGGCGATGATTGCGCAGTCGCTGTCCTGCGACCCCAAACTGCTGATTGCCGACGAGCCCACCACGGCCCTGGACGTGACGGTCCAGGCCGAGATCCTGGACCTCATGCGCAACCTGCGGAACAAGCTGGACAGCGCCATTGTGCTTATCACCCATGACATGGGTGTGGTGGCGGACCTTGCAGACCGGATCGCCGTCATGCGGCAGGGACTGATCGTGGAAACAGGAACGGCGGAGCAGGTCTTCCGCAACCCCCGGCACGAATACACGCAGGCACTGCTGGCGGCGGTGCCGCACCTCGGCCAGGGCAGTGCGGAGGAAGGGCAGGAAGTGGACGTCACCGCCGCCCTGGCCGCTGCCACCCACGCTGAACTGGAATCGGTGGATCCGGAGGAACTGATCCGCCGCGAGCGGGAAAACGCTGCGGCGCTTGCTGCTGCGGCGGCTGCGGAACAGCCCCGGGGCGAACCCGTACTTGAACTTACCGATGTAGCCATTGAGTATCCCAAACAGGGCCGTGTGCCTGCCTTCAGGGCCGTTGAGGGGGCAAACCTCGTGATCTATCCGGGCCAGGTGGTTGGGCTGGTCGGCGAATCCGGCTCGGGTAAGACCACCATTGGCCGTGCGGCCGTGGGCCTGCTTCCTGTCGCCGGCGGCACGATGCGGGTAGTTGGCCAGGACATCTCCGGCGCCAGGAGAAACGGCAAACAGCTGCACCAGGTCCGCCGGCACATCGGCATGGTGTTCCAGGACCCGTCGTCGTCGCTGAATCCGCGCCTTCCGATCGGCGAGAGCATCGGCGAACCCATGTTCCTCGCCGGGGAGGCCAAGGGAAGCGCCCTGCAGAAGCGGATCGAGGCCCTCCTGGACCAGGTTGAGCTGCCCCGGAGCTACCGGAACCGTTACCCGCATGAGTTGTCCGGCGGGCAGAAGCAGCGCGTCGGCATCGCGCGGGCGCTGTCGCTCAAACCCAAGCTCATGGTGGCCGACGAACCGACGTCGGCACTTGACGTGTCGGTCCAGGCTAAAGTGCTTGAACTGTTCCAGAACCTCCAGAAAGAACTCGGGTTCGCCTGCCTCTTCGTGACCCATGACCTGGCAGTGGTCGATGTGCTGGCCGACCACATCTGCGTGATGCAGCGGGGCAGGATCGTTGAGCAGGGCACCCGGGACCAGATCCTGCGCAATCCGCAGGAACCCTACACCCAGCGCCTTCTTGCCGCGGTGCCCCTTCCGGACCCCGAAAAACAGCGTGAGCGGAGGGAGTTGCGGGCACAGTTGCTGGCGAGTGGAGTGGAGTAGCGTCCGTCACATCAGGTGTAGGCTACCACTGAGTAACCTGTGACTTGAAATACTCCAGTGTTGACGGTAGTGGTCAAATTGTGACCGAGTTACAGTTTGGCAACAGAGTTCCAATATCTGGACATTTTGCGGTTAGGCTACTCACTTATGTACGCCACGTCACAGGACACCTCTGTGCCCGGCCTGCGGGGAAGCACAAGACTTTCCCTACTCAACTCCCACAACTCATAGGAGGCGGAATGCGTTTTTCGCGCACTTCCAAAGCACTGGGCATGGTGGCCATCGCGGCCCTTGCCCTGACCGGATGCGGCGCCGGAGGCGGCTCCACTGACGGTGCCAGCCAGGCTGCCGGCGACCCCAACAAAGTCATCACCGCGTACAGCAATGAACCGCAGAAGCCCCTGATGCCCGCCGATACCGGCGAAGTCTACGGCGGCCGCGTCGTCGAGCTTCTGTTCGAGGGCCTGCGGAGCTACGACCCCAGCGGCAAGTCAGTCAACGCGCTGGCCGAGTCCATCGAGTCCCCGGACGGCCAGAACTACACCATCAAGGTCAAGTCCGGCAGCAAGTTCACCAACGGCGAGGAAGTCACCGCCAAGAGCTTTGTTGACGCCTGGAACTTTGCCGCCCTGAGCACCAATGCCCAGAGCAACAGCAGCTTCTTCGAATCCATCGAAGGCTACGACGCAGTCAGCGCCACCAAGACGGAGAAGGGCGCGGACGGCAAGGACACCGACGTCCCGGCCCCCACCGCGGAAACCCTCTCCGGCCTTGCCCTGAAGGACGATTCCACCATTACGGTCAAGCTGACCCAGCCGGAAGCTGACTGGCCGCTGCGCCTCGGCTACTCCGCCTTCATGCCGCTGCCGGCAGATGCCATCAAGGACCCGAAGAAGTTCGGCGAGAACCCGGTTGGCAACGGCCCGTACAAGATGGCCAAGGAAGGCGCCTGGCAGCACGACAGCCAGATCGAGCTGGTCAAGAACGCTGATTACCAGGGTGCGCGTGCTGCCAGGAACGGCGGCGTGACCTTCAAGTTCTACACCGACCCGGCTCCGGCCTACACGGACATCCAGGGCAACAACCTCGACGTTACCGACGTCCTGCCGACGGACGCCCTGAAGACCTACACCACGGACTTCCCTGAGAACCACCTCAACAAGCCCTATGCGGGCAACTCCACCCTGAACATCCCGGGTTACCTCCCTGAGTTCCAGGGCGAAGCAGGCAAGCTCCGCCGCCAGGCGCTGTCCATGGCAATCAACCGCGAAGAGATCACCAAGGTCATCTTCTCCGGCACCCGCATCCCGGCCAAGGACTTCACCTCCCCGGCTGTTGACGGCTACAACGAGAATGTTGCCGGCTCCGAGGTCCTGAAGTTCGACGCCGCCAAGGCGAAGGAACTGTGGACGCAGGCCGACGCCATCAGCCCATGGCCGGCCGACAAGACCCTGCAGCTTGCCTACAACACCGACGGCGGCAACAAGGAATGGATCGACGCCGTTGCCAACAACTTCAAGAACAACCTGGGAATCAAGGCCGAAGGCCAGCCGTTCGCCAAGTTCGCTGAAATCCTGAAGCTGCGTACCGCCAAGGGCCTTCCCGGCCTGACCCGCGCCGGCTGGCAGGCAGACTACCCGTCGCTGTACAACTTCCTCGGCCCGCTCCTGAAGACCGACGCCAGCGCCAACTACGAGGGCTACACGAACCCCGAGTTCGACAAGCTCCTCACCGAAGGCCTCGGCGCCAAGTCCACGGACGACGCCAACAAGAAGTTCACCGAGGCCCAGGAAATCCTCTTCGAGGAACTCCCGAACCTGCCGCTGTGGTACTCCGCACGCCAGGCCGTCTGGAGCCAGAACGTCAGCAACGTTGACGCTGGCTGGAACGGTGTTCTGCAGTACTGGGCCATCACCGCCAAGTAGTCTTCGGAACAAATCCACGTCAAAAGCTCATGGGGGTTCGGCCACAAAGCCGGGCCCCCATAGCCTTGGAACCGGCACGAAAGCTGTCCTACATGATCCCCCTTAGCCCCACCAACGCCCAGGAGGAGTTGCTGTGATCCAGTACATCCTCCGGCGCCTGCTGCAGATCATTCCGGTGTTCATCGGAACGACGCTGCTCGTCTACTTCATGGTCTTCGCCCTTCCCGGCGACCCGATCCGGGCGCTGTTCGGCGACCGTCCCCCCAGCGAAGCCGTCATTGCTCAGCTCCGCCAGCAGTACAACCTCGACCAGCCGTTCTGGGTGCAGTACGGGCTCTTCCTCAAGAACCTGTTCACCTTCAACCTCGGCGTCGACTTCACTGGCCAGCCCATTGCGGCATCCCTGGGCCGGATCTTCCCCGTGACCGTCATGCTCGCCGTTGAAGCCCTGGTCATCCAGGCCGTCTTCGGTGTGACCTTCGGCCTCATTGCCGGACTCCGCAAAGGAAAAATCTTTGATGCGACGGTGCTCGTCGCATCCCTGGTGGTCATCGCAATTCCCACCTTTGTGCTCGGCTTCGTCCTGCAGCTGCTGATCGGCGTGCAGCTGGGCTGGGCCAAACCCACGGTCGGCGCAAACGCAGACTGGGGCAACCTGATCCTGCCGGCCACCGTGCTGGGACTGGTTTCCTTCGCCTACGTCCTCCGGCTCACCCGCGCATCGGTCATCGAAAACATGAACGCCGACTATGTGCGCACCGCCACCGCGAAGGGCCTGTCACGACCCCGCGTTGTGGTCACCCACATCCTGCGCAACTCCATGATTCCGGTCATCACCTACCTGGGCGCCAGCCTCGGCGGCCTGATGGGCGGGGCCATTGTCACGGAAAGTATCTTCAACGTCCCCGGCGTTGGCCAGAAGCTGTTCCAGGCTGTCATCCGCAGCGAAGGCCCCACCGTCGTTGCGATTGTCAGCGTGCTGGTGCTCGTCTTCGTCGTTGCCAACCTGCTGGTCGATTTGCTGTACGCCTGGCTTGATCCAAGGATCCGCTATGAAAACTAATCGCGAAATCGAGCACTTCGTTGCCCCCGTGGAGGAGACCCCTCTGCTCGCAACGGACTCGCTCAAAACGGACCAGGCACCGCTGAGCCTCTGGGCAGATGCCTGGCGCAAGCTCCGCCGTCGTCCGCTGTTCATTATTTCCGCCGTGATGATCGCACTGATCATCATTGTGGCGCTCTTCCCGGGCCTGTTCACGCAGGTGGCTCCGAATGACAACTGCCAGCTCGCGAATTCGGACGGCGCCCCGGCGGCAGGGCATCCGCTTGGCTTCACCTTCCAGGGCTGCGACGTCTATTCCCGGATCATCCACGGGACCCAGGCATCGCTGATGGTCGGCGTCTTCTCGGTGCTGTTCGTCCTCATTATCGGTGTCACGCTCGGTGCCCTCGCTGGGTTCTACGGCGGCTGGATTGACGCGGTCATTGCCCGCCTCGGCGACATCTTCTTCGCCCTGCCCCTCATCCTCGGCGCGCTGGTGGTTTCCCAGCTGCCGTTCATGCGTGAAAACCGGGGCGTCTGGACCGTGGTCATGGTTTTGGTGGTGCTGGGCTGGCCGCAGATGGCGCGCATTACGCGCGGAGCGGTGATCGAAGTGCGCAATGCCGACTTCGTGACCGCTGCGCGTTCGCTGGGCGTTTCGCGGCTCGGCTCACTGATCCGGCACGTGCTGCCCAACGCACTCGCGCCGATCATCGTCCTGGCCACGATGGAGCTCGGCGTCTTCATTGTCGCGGAAGCGACGCTGTCCTTCATCGGCATCGGACTGCCCGGGAGCATCATGTCCTGGGGTAACGACATCGCCGCCGCCAAGTCGTCCGTCCGCACCAACCCGGCCATCCTGCTGTACCCGGCCATGGCGCTGTCCGTCACCGTCCTGAGCTTCATTATGCTCGGCGATGCCCTGCGCGACGCCCTTGACCCGAAGAGCCGCCAACGATGAACGAGGCAACCATGACAACTTCCGACGTCATTATCAGCGAGACCGGCCGGGCGGAAAAGCCGCTCCTGGAAATCCGCGACCTCGCCATTTCCTTCCAGACCGGCTCGGGCGAAGTCCATGCCGTCCGGAACGCCCACCTGACCATCATGCCGGGCGAAACCGTCGCCATCGTGGGGGAGTCGGGCTCCGGAAAGTCGACGACGGCGCTGGCCGCGATCGGCCTGTTGCCCGGCAACGGCCGGGTCTCGGGCGGGCAGATCCTGCTGGACGGCGAGGACATTTCGCAGGCCCCTGAAAAGCGCATGATCGAGCTGCGCGGCAACACCATCGGCATGGTCCCGCAGGACCCGATGTCCAACCTCAACCCGGTATGGAAGATCGGCTACCAGGTCAAGGAAACGCTGCGTGCCAACGGACGGCCCAGCGGCCCGGCCGACGTTGCGAAGGTGCTTGCCCAGGCAGGTCTTCCCGACGCGGAACGGCGCGCGAAGCAGTATCCGCACGAGTTCTCCGGCGGCATGCGCCAGCGGGCGCTGATCGCGATCGGCCTCTCCTGCCAGCCCCGGCTGCTCATCGCGGACGAGCCCACGTCCGCCCTCGATGTGACGGTGCAGCGCCAGATCCTCGATCACCTTGAACAGATGACCTCGGAACTGGGCACCTCGGTACTCCTCATCACGCACGACCTGGGCCTGGCCGCAGAACGTGCGGACAAAGTGGTGGTCATGTACCGGGGCAACGTGGTGGAAGCGGGTCCGTCGCTGGAACTGCTGCAGAACCCGCAGCACCCGTACACTCAGCGCCTGGTGGCCTCGGCGCCGTCGCTGGCTTCACGGCGCATCCAGGTGGCCAAGGAGCTCGGCGTCGAGTCGGATGAGCTGCTTGCTCCGGGCACGGCTTCCGGCGCGGACATCGTGGTGGAGCCGACCATGACCGAAGACGTGCTGCAGATCCAGAACCTCCGCAAGGTGTTCAAACTGCGGTCCGGTTTCGGAAAGTCCACGGACTTCACCGCCGTCGACGACGTTTCGTTCAGCGTCAAACGCGGAACCACGACGGCGATCGTGGGGGAGTCGGGTTCCGGCAAGTCCACCGTGGCGCAGATGGTGCTGAACCTCCTGCAGCCGACGTCAGGCAAGATCGTGTTCGACGGCGTGGATACCTCCACGCTGAACAACAAGGAAATTTTTGCCTTCCGCCGCCGGGTGCAGCCGATCTTCCAGGACCCCTACGGCTCGCTTGATCCGATGTACAACATCTTCCGGACCATCGAGGAACCGCTGCGGACGCACAAGATCGGTGACAAGGCCAGCCGCGAGAAGAAGGTCCGCGAGCTCCTGGACCAGGTGGCGCTGCCGCAGTCCACCATGCAGCGGTACCCCAACGAGCTGTCCGGCGGCCAGCGCCAGCGCGTCGCCATCGCCCGTGCACTGGCGCTTGACCCTGAAGTGATCATCTGCGACGAAGCGGTCTCCGCACTTGATGTACTGGTCCAGGCGCAGGTGCTGAACCTCCTCGCCGAGCTTCAGTCCAGGCTGGGACTGACGTACCTGTTCATCACCCACGACCTTGCCGTGGTCCGTCAGATCGCGGACCACGTTTGTGTGATGGAAAAGGGCAAGCTGGTGGAAACCGGTTCAACGGACGACGTCTTCGACGCGCCGCAGCGGGAGTACACCAAGGCGCTGCTCAATGCCATCCCGGGTGCCCGGCTGATGCTGCCGCCCGAAGTTGCCTGAGCACGTTGCCTTGAATAGGTAGGCAGAAAAGGAGCCGGCCTCCGCCCGTCAGGGGCGGGGACCGGCTCCTTTTATCGGCGGTCAACCCACGGGCAGCACGGACGTGGCCGGCCGGGCGGGAGCCTGGAGTCCCAGTTCCATCAGCCTGGTGGCGAGGATCATGCCCAGCGCCTTGTGGCCGACGTCGTTCATGTGTACGCCGTCGGCAAGTTCCTTGGCCAGGTTGTATTTCGTCAGCCAGTCTCCGACACTGACGAAAGGAATGCCGTGCTTGGCTGCCACGGTACCGAGAAGTGCATCGACCTGCGACCGGCGCCCGCCGCCGTAGTTGATGCCGCGGGCCAGGGTGCCGATCATGGCGAACTTGGATCCGGGGTATCGCTGCTTGAGTGTCGAGATCAGGCGCTCGGCATTGGCCGCGATCTGGGCGTCAGTGGCTCCGCGGGCGGCATCGTTTCCGCCGCCCTGGATGACCACGAGTCCGGGTGCACCGTAGGGGAGTTTCCAGTCGCCGCGCTGCAGCGCGTCGATGTAGTTTCCGGTCTTGCCGTTCGCCGCAACGAAGCCCGTGCCGCCGCGTCCGCAGAAGAAGACGTTGTAGCCCATGGCGGCGAGCCCCTGGCGTGGCCAGCCGGCTTCCGGCTCGGACTGCGAGTCCCCGATCAGGACGGCTGTCCGCCTGATGTCCGCCACGATGACTTCATTGCGGCCGTTCGCCGGGTTAAGGTAGGTCGACCCGGGAACCATCGTTGCCGGATCAGGCTCCGGCGCGAGCTGTGCCTTGGGTGCCGCGCCGGCGGCCACCGGCGCGCCTGGTTCGGCGGCAACAGGGGCGGCCGCGGACTTCCGGGGCGCGGCGTTGGCGGCCGGCGGTTCCGGCGGCTGCGATGCTGAGGATGCTGCGGGAACCGACGACGCCGGGGCGGCATCTGGTGTCTGGGGGGCCTGCCCGCAGCCGGCCATTAGAACGCCGGTGGCGATCACAGGTGCGACGAAGCGAGTCAGAGCTGAGGCGATTCGCATCTATGGTCTCCGGGCTGTGCTTGCTGTTACCCCGTAATGATGGGGCATAGCACAAGGAATATCCAGTAACTTTAGGCACTATTCATCCCATCCCGGTGACGATCCTGTAACGGGGGCGCGGAGGGGCCCGTTTCGGGTTTTTAGGCCAATAAATGACCTAGCGCTTAGACTGGTAGCAGGTGCCCTGTGCCAAAGGGTCTTCTCGTCGTGCGTTCCGGTTGGAAATGTCGCGATACCACAGCTGACTTCACCACTGAATCGAGCAATAACGCATGTCTGAAACCACCACCAACACTGCGGTAGCCACTGCATCGCGCAGTGACCTGCGCAACGTCGCGATTGTGGCCCACGTTGACCACGGCAAGACCACGCTGGTCGACGCCATGCTCAAGCAGACCAACTCCTTTGCCGAGCACAACCACCTCGAAGACCGTGTGATGGACTCCGGTGACCTTGAGCGGGAAAAGGGCATCACCATCCTGGCCAAGAACACCACCGTGGCCTACAACGGACCGTCCTCACAGGGCGAGACCATCACCATCAACGTGATCGACACTCCGGGCCACGCTGACTTCGGCGGCGAGGTGGAGCGCGGACTGTCCATGGTTGACGGCGTTGTGCTGCTCGTCGACGCTTCAGAGGGACCCCTGCCCCAGACCCGTTTCGTGCTCCGCAAGGCCCTCGCCGCGCACCTGCCGGTGATCCTGCTGGTCAACAAGACCGACCGCCCCGACGCGCGGATCGAAGAAGTTGTCCACGAGTCCATGGACCTGCTCCTTGGCCTGGCCTCCGACCTCGCGGACGAAGTTCCCGACCTGGACCTGGACAAGATCCTCGAAGTTCCGGTTGTCTACGCAGCAGCCAAGGTTGGCCGCGCCTCCCTCGAACAGCCTGCCGACGGCACGGCCCCGGAGAACGAGGACCTCGAACCGCTCTTCAAGACCATCATCGAGCACATCCCGGCACCGACGTACGATCCCAACGGCGTCCTGCAGGCGCACGTGACCAACCTCGACGCCTCCCCGTTCCTGGGCCGCCTGGCGCTGCTGCGCATCTACAACGGCACGCTCCGCAAGGGCCAGACCGTTGCATGGGCCCGCGCCAACGGCGAACTGAAGAACGTCAAAATCACCGAGCTGCTGGCCACCAAGGCCCTTGACCGCGTCCCGGCCGAGTCCGCCGGCCCCGGTGAGATCGTGGCCGTCGCCGGCATCGAGGAAATCACCATCGGTGAGACCCTGACAGACGCCGAGAACCCGCAGCCGCTGCCGCTGATCACCGTGGACGATCCCGCGATCTCCATGACCATCGGTATCAACACCTCGCCGCTGGCCGGCAAGGTCAAGGGCGCCAAGGTCACGGCCCGCCAGGTGAAGGACCGCCTGGACAAGGAACTGATCGGTAACGTCTCCATCAAGGTCCTCCCCACCGAGCGTCCCGACGCCTGGGAAGTACAGGGCCGTGGCGAGCTGGCCCTGGCCATCCTCGTTGAGCAGATGCGCCGCGAAGGCTTCGAGCTGACCGTCGGCAAGCCGCAGGTGGTCACCAAGACCATCGACGGCAAGATCCACGAGCCGATGGAGCACATGACCATCGACGTGCCTGAAGAGTACCTCGGCGCCGTCACCCAGCTCATGGCAGCCCGCAAGGGCCGCATGACCAACATGGCCAACCACGGCACCGGCTGGTGCCGCATGGAGTTCATCGTTCCCGCCCGTGGCCTGATCGGTTTCCGCACCAAGTTCCTCACGGACACCCGCGGCGCCGGCATCGCAGCCTCCATCTCCGAGGGCTACGAGCCCTGGGCCGGCCCGATCGAATACCGCACCAACGGTTCGATGATCGCCGACCGCGCCGGTGTTGTGACGCCGTTCGCCATGATCAACCTGCAGGAACGCGGCTCCTTCTTTGTGAAGCCGACCTCCGAGGTGTACGAAGGCATGATCGTGGGCGAGAACTCCCGCGCCGACGACATGGACGTCAACATCACCAAGGAAAAGAAGCTCACCAACATGCGTGCAGCCTCTTCCGACACCTTCGAGAACCTGACGCCGCCGCGCGACCTGACCCTCGAAGAGTCCCTCGAATTCGCCCGCGAGGACGAGTGCGTTGAGGTTACCCCGGAGTCCATCCGCATCCGAAAGGTGATCCTGGACACCAACGAGCGCGCCAAGGCCAACCGCGCCCGCGCCAAGGTCTGATCCCCGGCACGTTCCGGTTATCACCTTCGTGAACAGTAGAGCTGCCGGTATGGCAGGCGGCATCGCCGCCGCCGTGCCGGCAGCTCTTTTTGTTGCGGCGGCAGGCACGGCCCTGCACCGCCAGCAGTGGATGGTGTCCGGCGTCGTTCTTCCCTGGGGTGCGCTGGCGGCGCTGGTCCTTCTGGGCTCGGTCCAGCTGCTCCTCGGGGCGGCTTTCCGGTCGGTGATCCCGCCGGCGGCCTGCGGCGTGCTGTGCTACGTCCTGGCAGGTCTGTGGTCGAACCTGGAGCCCGGCAAACGGCTTATCGCCGCGGACGTTCCAGGCTACCTCTGGATCTACGGTATCGCCGCGGTGACCGTGCTGATGCTCGTGTGGTGCCGGCGCTACCGGGAACCGCCCCGGCGCGCCTGAGGCCGCCGGACGGCAGGCTTAGCCCGCCGCTCGCGGCGCGCGCCGCGGGGGAGGCGGTGGTACCGGTTTCGCTGCCACCACCATGGCCAGGGGAATGACGACGTCGGCCCGCCGGGTGCGGACGGTACACTCGGCCGCGGTGATCCCCACCAGGTCGCCCAGCGCGTCCGTCAGGCCCTCCGGGATGCGGTAGCGCACCACCACCCGGGTGCCCAGCGGGGTCTTTTCGAGGAACTGGCGGGAATCGGGGGCCTGTGACGTCACCACTTCATCCTAGGACGCCCCTTCCTCTCAGTACCGCGGGCGTGTATGACGCCGGGCTTCTGTGACGCCGGGCTTCTATGACGCGTTGCTAGGTTCGCGGGAACAGACTGATAGATAATAGGCTCAGAAGTCAGCAGTCCGGCGCTCAGGCCGGGAAGATCACCGGCCGAGTGCCGGAACCAACGTGGAGAGGCAAGGGACGTGACGTACGTAATCGCGCAGCCGTGTGTAGATGTCAAGGACAAGGCATGTATTGAGGAATGCCCCGTCGACTGCATCTATGAGGGCGAGCGGTCCCTCTACATCCACCCGGATGAATGCGTCGACTGCGGTGCCTGCGAACCCGTCTGCCCCGTCGAGGCCATCTACTACGAGGATGACACCCCTGACGAGTGGGCTGACTACTACAAGGCGAACGTCGAATTCTTCGACGACCTGGGGTCGCCCGGCGGCGCCGCCAAGGTGGGCAATACCCACACCGACCACCCGATGATTGCTGCCCTGCCGCCGCAGAACCAGGACCACTGAGGCACCTGGCGTGACATCCGCGGTACGCAGCTTCGGCCTTAGCCTGCCCGATTACCCGTGGGAGGCCATGGCCCCGTATCTTGCCACGGCCGCCAAGCACCCCGGCGGGCCGGTCAACCTTTCCATCGGCACCCCGGTGGACCACACGCCCGTCCTGATCCAGGAGGCGCTCCAGCGGGCCGCCGACGCCCCCGGGTACCCCACGGTGCACGGTACGCCGGCGCTCCGCGAAGCCATTGCCGATTGGTTCGCGCGCCGCCGCGGCGTTCCCGGACTGGATCCCAGGGACGTGATGCCCACTGTCGGTTCCAAGGAACTGGTGGCGTGGCTGCCGTTCCTCCTGGGCCTCAAGCCCGGTGACGTCGTCGTCCGTCCTACCGTTGCCTACCCGACCTACGACATCGGGGCGACGTTCGCAGGCGCGGAACATATCGCCGCCGACGATCTTGACGAACTCGATGACGAGACTCGGCGGCGGGTCCGGCTCGTCTGGGTCAATTCGCCGGCCAACCCCACCGGCAGCGTCCGCGATGCCGAATCATTGAAGCGGATAGTGGACCAGGCCCGCGGGCTTGGCGCCGTCGTGGCTTCCGACGAATGCTACGCGGAGCTCGGCTGGGGGGAGTGGGACGTCCAGCGCGGCGGCCGCCCGGTGACCAGCATCCTGGACCCGCGCGTCGCCGGGGGATCCCATGACGGCCTGCTGGCGGTGTACTCCCTCAGCAAGCAATCGAACCTTGCGGGGTACCGCGCAGCGTTTGTTGCAGGCGACCCGGTCATCATGGCCAACCTGGTCAACAGCCGCAAGCATGCCGGCATGATCGTTCCCTACCCGGTCCAGGAAGCCATGCGCGTGGCGCTCGGTGACGACGCCCACGTGCAGGCGCAGAAGGACCTTTACCGCGGGCGGCGGGAACGGATAGTGCCGGCGCTCGAATCGTTCGGGCTGTCAATCCACGAGTCCCAGGCGGGACTCTACCTGTGGTGCAGTGCCGGTGAAGCCACGTGGGACACCGTGGGCAGGCTGGCCGGGCTCGGTATCGTGGTGGGCCCCGGCGTGTTCTACGGTGATGCCGGAAACGGGTTTATCCGGGTGGCACTTACCGCCGCGGATGAGCGGATTGACGCGGGAGTGGCGCGGCTGACCGCTGGCGCGTAGCGGGCAACGGGCGGCAACAGGTCCGTAACAATGGTGTGACACGCAACACAACGGGGGCGTTTTCGGGGCATTTCGACACTACCGGATTAGTGTCACCTTGCCTTGGAGCGGTACTTTTTAACTGACTATCAATGGTGGCTTTCTACAAGAAGGCAGCCCGGCCGTTGGAATCCCTGCCCTGCAGGCTCCTCGGCCGGCTTCACCGGAGGTTGGATCAAGCTTTCTACAGAGAGGCCCTGACGCCTCATGAGGAGACTCCATGACTGAGACCACCAGCGCAACCCTGCGCCACGCGGGCGGCGAGCTCGAACTCCCCCGTATCAAGGTTGTAGAAGGAAACGAAGGCTATGACGTTTCCAAACTGCTGAAGCAGACAGGCGCCGTCGCCTTTGACCCCGGTTTCATGAACACCGCGGCCACCACTTCGGCCATCACGTACATCGACGGCGATGCCGGCATCCTGCGGTACCGCGGGTACCCGATTGAGCAGCTGGCACAGCACTCCAGCTTCCTGGAAGTTTCCTACCTGCTGATCTACGGCAACCTGCCGACTCCCACCGAGCTGGACGCCTTCGACCAGAGGATCCGCCGCCACACGCTGCTGCACGAAGAGCTCAAGGGCTTCTTCGGCGGCTTCCCGCGCGACGCCCACCCGATGCCCGTGCTGTCCTCGGCCGTGTCCGCGCTCTCCACTTTCTACCAGGACTCCCTGGACCCCTTCAACGCAGAGCACGTGGAAGTCTCCACGTACCGGCTCCTGGCCAAGATGCCGGTCATCGCGGCCTACGCCCTGAAGAAGAGCATTGGTCAGCCCATGCTCTACCCGGACAACTCCATGAACCTGGTGGAGAACTTCCTCCGCCTCAGCTTCGGACTCCCGGCCGAGCAGTACGAGCTGGACCCGGTGATGGTCAAGGCCCTGGACCTTCTGCTGATCCTGCACGCGGACCACGAGCAGAACTGTTCCACGTCCACCGTACGACTGGTCGGCTCGTCCAACGCCAACCTCTTCGCCTCGGTGTCCGCAGGTATCAACGCGCTGTTCGGCCCCGCCCACGGCGGCGCCAACGAAGCCGTGCTCAAGATGCTGCGCCAGATCCAGACCGAGGGCATCAAGCCCGAGGACTACATGGAGAAGGTCAAGAACAAAGAAGACGGCGTCCGCCTCATGGGCTTCGGGCACCGCGTCTACAAGAACTACGATCCGCGGGCCAGGATCGTCAAGGACACGGCACACGAAGTGCTCGGCAAACTCGGCGGCAACGACGAACTGCTGGACATCGCCATGCGCCTCGAAGAGAAGGCCCTGGGTGACGACTACTTCATCCAGCGCAAGCTCTACCCGAACGTGGACTTCTACACGGGCCTGATCTACAAGGCCATGGGCTTCCCGGAGAAGATGTTCACGGTGCTCTTCGCGATCGGCCGCCTGCCGGGCTGGATTGCCCAGTGGCGCGAAATGATCAACGACCCCAGCACCAAGATCGGCCGTCCGCGCCAGCTCTACACAGGAGAGCCGGAGCGGAACTACCCGGCCAGCTAAGGCTGACGAATTAAACTACGACGCCGGCTGCGCACCCAAGGTGCGCAGCCGGCGTCGTACTTACATCGATTGCTCCCCACCGGCTCCCTGCCCTCGCAAGCTCGGTCCGGGGCCCTCGCCGGCGTGGGCCCACGGTCGTTTTGGGCCGTGAAAACGACACCTACGGAGCAACCGATGTCAGGAGTTGTAGCCCAGCGGGTTGTTCTTCTGCCAGCGCCAGTGGTCCTCGCACATCTGGTCCACGGTCTTCGTCGTGGACCAGCCGAGGTCAGCCAGCGCGGACGTGGCGTCGGCCCAAAACGCGGGGAGATCGCCGGCGCGGCGGCCCGTAATCTCGTAGGGGAGCTCGTGGCCTACGGCCTTTTCGAAGGAACGCAGCACCTCCAGCACCGACGATCCCTTGCCGGAACCGAGGTTCCACCGGAACACGCCCGTGCGGCCTGCCACGTGGTTGAGGGCGGCGACGTGCCCTTCAGCTAGGTCCACCACGTGGATGTAGTCACGGAGGCAGGTGCCGTCCGGAGTGTCGTAGTCGCCGCCGAAGACCATCAGTTTTTCACGTCGGCCCACTGCGACCTGGGCGATGAACGGAACCAGGTTGTTGGGGATGCCCTGCGGGTCCTCGCCAATCTGGCCGGACGGGTGTGCACCCACCGGGTTGAAATAGCGCAGGAGCGCGATGTGCCATCGGCTGTCCGCGGCGCCAAGGTCTGAGAGGATGTCCTCGATCTGTTCCTTGGTCCGGCCGTACGGGTTGTTGGCGCCGATCTCCATCTTTTCCACGTAGGGGATCGGGTTGTGCTCGCCGTACACGGTGGCCGAGGAGCTGAAGACCAGCGAACGGACGTCATGCCGGTCCATCACACGGATCAGGTTCAGGGTGCCTACCAGGTTGTTGTAGTAGTACTTCAGCGGCTCACGGACGGATTCGCCCACGGCCTTGAGGCCCGCGAAATGGATCACAGCGTCGATCCGGTCCTGCGCAAAGACGGCCTCGACAGCTTGTTCGTCCACGAGGTCCACGTTGTGGAACACAGCTTCCTGGCCGCTCAGCTCGGCGACGCGGCGCAGCGACTCTTCGCTGGAATTGACCAGGTTGTCGATGACCACCACCTCATGGCCGGCTTCCTGCAGGGACAGAACAGTGTGGGACCCGATGTAGCCGGTGCCGCCCGTAACCAGAATTCTCATGAGCTCAACGCTATCCCAGTTGGCCGCGCTTCCGCCCGTGTTGCCCACACCTTGGCGGCACAACTGTGCTAAATAGTAGGAGTGCCCAAAATCGTTGATGCCGCAGTCCGGCGCCAGGAAGTTGTCGAAGCCGTTTTCAGGATCATTGCAACGGACGGACTGGAACGGGCCTCCCTGCGTGAAGTGGCTGACGAGGCCGGACTTGCCGTGGGATCCGTCCGCCACTACTTCTCCAGCAGCGACGAGCTGCTGGCCCATTCCTTCGGTGTGGTGGTGGATAGGATCACCGGCAGGCTGGACGCGGCGCGGGACCGCCTCACCCAACTGGCTCCCGGGACAGCTGAGCACCGGGACGGTGTGTTAACCCTGCTGGGCCAGTTCCTCCCGCTGGACGAGGAGCGGGCCGTGGACGCGTGCGTCTGGATGGCGTTCAAGAACGCAGCCCGGATCAGGCCGTTCCTTGCCGCCGAGGCTGACCGCAGCCACCGGTCCGTGGCCGCCCTCGTGGGCTGGCTGATCATGGAACTCAGCCCGCCCGGGGAAGCAGGGGCCGACGATGGCCATCAGGGCCTGGTGACCGAAGCGGAGCGGCTGCTCGCTACGTTGGACGGACTGACCATGCATGCCCTGCTGCAGCCTGAGTGGATGACGGCTGACATGTGCCGGGACGTCCTGTCGTCGCACCTGCTGAGCCTGGGCCAGTCTGCGCTGAGCCACTAAAGCAAGCCATTAACGTCAGTAGTCAAGAGGAATACACTGGGACAGTAAACAAGCCAAGGGAGGCCATTCGGATGCACCAAACAGGCGGTCCTGGCTGGCGGATCACCATGGACACCTCGGGTCCCATGCTCATTGCACTCTACGTCCGGGACGCTGCAGGCCTCAACAGCGCGGGGCGTCCGGCTTTGTGCCATATGGCTCCCAAGATCCGACCGGTGGACCACACCAACCTCACGTCCGAAGTCGGCGGAATCAGTGCCCTTAAGACTGAATGGGAAGCCTGGTGGGAGCAACTGCTCAAGGCGCATCCCCAAATGACGCCCGATGTGAAGCCCCCCGATTTTGAGGCCTTCGGGAACTCTCCCGCCCTCCAGCGCGTCCTGCAGGCGCATTTCGGGTCGGCCCTGACCTGGGCCCGTGAGCGCCGCTCCGAATACGCCGCACTCGAGGCCGAACGGGAGGCGAGCGGCGCCCCGCAACTCCTGGGCGACATGGTGGAAGACCGGCTGCTGGAAGTGGGCCGCGGTTCACGGGACTTCACCCTGACCATCATCGAACTTCCGCTGACGGAACCCCGGGCATGGTACCTCGAGCCGGACAAGATCATCATGAGCAAGGAACTGTTGACCCAGCCCGAGGTGTTCCGAAGCTACGTCCAGCCGGTCGTGGAACTTCTCGTCTGAGTCCTTGCCGTCAGGAGGTCCCGGCAGCGACCGTGACCGTGACCAGGCCGGACTGACCCTCCGAGGGTTGCCAGCCGTTCCTGGCCGCCCGGTCCCAGCTGCGTCCTTCCACACCGACGTTCGTCACGGACAGGGATTTGGCGTTCGCCACGGCCCACTGTGCCACGGCCCAGGCCTGGGTCCCGTTCGCCTCCAGCACAAGCGTGGTGCCGTCTGTTGTCGCCGGGACGTTCCCGAAGGCGGCGGTCAGTTCGCCAAGGACAGCCTGGACGTCGCCAGGGCCCTCGGGCGACTTGAGGGTGCAGTCCAGTGCCCCGGATGACTGCCCGGACAGGGCGGAGGCAAATGCCCGGCCCATGTCCTCATGCTGCGCGTAGGCCTGCGGGTAGGCAGAACGCTGGACCTGCTGCGCCGCAGCCGTGATTTCCAGCGACTCATAGTCCGGAATCTTCACCAGGGCGTCGAAGAACGCCCCGCTGGCGTAATACGGGTCCATCACCTGTTCCTCGGTGCCCCAGCCCTGGGAGGGACGCTGCTGGAACAGGCCGCGGGAATCCGGCCCGGCCTGGTCTCCGTGCTCGATGTTTCGCAGCTTGGATTCCTGCATGGCGGTCGCCAGGGCGATGCTCGCGGCCCGCGGGGGCAGGCCGCGGCGCACGGCGACGGCGGTGATGAGCGCCGCATTTGCCGCCTGGTCGGTGGCCAGGTCGGCTTCCCGGGATCCGACGGCGGCAGTGCACTTTTCGGCAATGAGCGTTTCCGAACGCTGGATAAAGGCAACGGCCGTGTAGACGCCGCCGGCAATCAGGGCCAGGACCAGCCCCAGCACTAGCAGGCGGCGCAGGCCACGTCTCCGTGACACGAGGTTGCTCCCTGAGGCCCTGATCGGGCCGGTTGACGTCTGCGGGCGGGCGGAATCAGTTAGCGTGGAGGGCCTCATTGAGTTCCACGGTCTGGCCCTTGCGGGGGAGTACCTCCACGGCGCCGTTCGTGGAATTGCGGCGGAACAGCAGGTTGGGCACACCTGAGAGTTCAACGGCCTTGACCACCCGGGTGGTGTCCACGCCGTCGGCATCCTTCGGACCGATGACGCGGACGCGGGTTCCTGCCGTGACGTACAGGCCGGCCTCAACCACCGAGTCGTCGCCGATGCTGATCCCGACGCCGGAGTTGGCGCCCAGCAGCACACGCGCACCGAGGGAGATCTTCTCCTTGCCGCCGCCGGACAACGTACCCATGATGGAGGCGCCGCCGCCGACGTCCGTTCCGTCGCCGGTGACAACCCCGGCCGAGATGCGGCCTTCCACCATGGAGGTGCCCAGGGTGCCTGCGTTGAAGTTCACGAACCCCTCGTGCATCACCGTGGTGCCCTCGGCAAGGTGGGCGCCAAGCCGGACGCGGCCGGCGTCGGCGATCCGGACGCCCGCCGGCACCACGTAGTCCACCATGCGCGGGAACTTGTCCACTCCGTAAACAGTCACGGGACCGCGCCTGCGCAGCTTCGCCCGGGTCAGTTCGAAGCCTTCAACGGCAGCAGGGCCGAAGTTCGTCCACACGACATTGGGGAGCTTGCCGAAGATGCCATCCAGGTTGATGGTGTTGGGCTGCACCAGCCGGTGCGAAAGCAGGTGCAGGCGGAGGTAGGCGTCCGCGGTGTCGGCAGGGGCCTCGTCAAGGTGCACCTGGACGAAAACGACCTGCTGCTCGGTGCCGCGGTCGGCGTCGCTGCCGGCTGCGGCGATCTCGGCCAGCACGGGATCCGCGCTCTCCACGTTCCGGAGGCTGTCCGCTGCGGTTCCCAGGGACGGTGCGGGGAACCAGACGTCCAGCACGGTGGCCTCGCCGTTGCGGGTGGAAATGGTGGCCACGCCGTAACCATAGGCGGAGCGGGCATCGGCGGATGCGGAATCATCGGCGGGCACGGCGGAAGCAGCAGCGGTTTCAGTCATGGTCCCAGTCTATCGAGAGGCGGGAGCAGGTCTCGAACTAGACTGTCCGTGTGACTGCTCAAACCGCCTCCGCCCGCCTCGACCTCCGCCAGGACGTCGCCCTCCTCACTGCTGCGCTCATCGACATCAACAGTGTCTCGGCCAACGAGGAGGAACTGGCCGACGCCGTCGAACATGCCCTTCGGAAGATTCCGCAGCTTGAGGTCGTCAGGGACGGCGATTCGATCATCGCCCGCACTGCCCTGGGCCGCGCTGAGCGGGTCATCCTGGCCGGGCACCTGGATACGGTGCCGCTCCCGACCACCGACGGCGCCCTTGGCACGGTCCCTTCGTTCTGGCCCTCAGGCGCGCCCGGCGAAGGACTCCTGTACGGCCGCGGCGCGACGGACATGAAAGGCGGCGTCGCGGTGCAGCTTGCACTGGCCGCCGGCATGTTCGACGGCGGGAAGGAACCGGGCAAGGACGTCACCTTCGTGTTCTACGACCACGAGGAAGTCGAAGCGGTGAAGAGCGGCCTCGGTCGGCTGGTGCGCAATCACGGTGGGCTTCTCGAGGGTGACTTCGCCATCCTGCTCGAGCCAACGCACGGAACCGTGGAAGGCGGGTGCAACGGCACCATGCGGTTCGAGGCAACCACCATCGGTGAGGCAGCACACTCCGCCCGGGCCTGGATGGGAAGCAACGCCATTCATGCCGCCGCCCCCATCCTCGCCAGGCTGGCCTCCTACGAACCGGCCACCATCAACGTGGACGGCCTGGACTACCGGGAAAGCCTCAACGCGGTGAAAATCAACGGTGGCACTGCGGGAAACGTCATTCCTGACCGCTGCGTGGTGGAAATCAACTACCGCTTCGCTCCGGACAAGACTCCGGACCAGGCCGAAGCCCACGTCCGCGAACTCCTCGACGGGTTCGACGTCGTCAAGACGGACAGCGCGGCCGGCGCGCGGCCGGGGCTGAACCATCCGGCGGCCGCATCCTTCGTGGCCGCCGTCGGTGCCGAGCCCAAGCCGAAGTACGGCTGGACCGACGTCGCGCGTTTCAGCGAACTGGGAATTCCGGCGGTGAACTTCGGGCCCGGCGACCCGCTGCTGGCGCATAAAGACAACGAACACGTCGACGCCGATGCGATCCGTGAGTGCCTCCGTGCGCTGCGGACGTGGCTGGGAAACTAGCCCGGCTAAGTCCCCGCTCAGGCAGGAAGGCCCGGATCAGTGATCCGGGCCTTCCTGGTGCTTCACTTCCTGCGTGCTACTTCACTTCGGCTTCAATCGGTTCAGGCTCAGCCTTGGCCACGCCCCCGGCAGCCTTCTTGGAACCGCGCCGTTCGATCCAGACTGCGATGCGCGAAACGCAGATGTTGATCGCGATGTAGATCGCTGCGGCCACGAAGAAGATCGGGAACAGGAACTGGGTTCCCAGGAAGTCGGCCATAACCTGCACGGCGCGGAGCAGTTCACCGTAGGCCACGATGTAGCCCAGGGATGTGTCCTTCAGCAGCACCACGAGCTGGGCCACGAGTGACGGCATCATGCGCCGGACGGCCTGGGGCAGTTCAATGACCATGCGGGACTGGAAACTGGTCAGGCCGATGGTCAGGCCTGCTTCGCGCTGGCCCTTCGGCAGGGACTGGATACCGGCACGGATGATCTCCGCGAAGACCGCCGCGTTGTACAGGACAAGGCCGGCCACCACGGCGATGAACTGGTTGGTTCCGAAGACGAGCAAGACGAAGAACATCATCAGGACCACGGGCATGCCGCGCAGGAATTCCAGCACGATCCGGGTGGGGACCCGGATGGCGGCAAGGTCGGATATCCGCAGCAGGCACAGCAGCAGTCCCAGCGGGAACGCGATGACGGCAGCCACGGCCGCAGCGCTCAGGGTTGCGCCGATGCCGTTGCCGAGCAGCGTCCAGACGTCCGCCCGCGTGAAGATCGCCCAGCGGCGTCCCTCGAAGATGCCCTGCTGGGCCAGTGTGCTGATGATCCATGCCAGCAGGCCAAGGATCAACAGGGAGCCGACTACGGAGCCAATAAGTGAAACCCGGCGGGCTTTTGGCCCTGGGACGTCGTACAGAACCGAGCTCATCGGACGATCGCCACCTTTCGTTCGACGGTGCTCGCCAGGATGCCCAACGGAACAGTGATCAGCAGGTAGAAGAAAGCCACCCCGATGAGAACGGCCATCACCTGGTCGCCGTTGGAGTTGGCGAGCTGGCGGCCGTAACCGAACAGCTCCAGGACGAAGAAGGCGCCGGCGACGGATGAGTTCTTGACCAGGGCGATCAGGATATTGATCAACGGCGGGATCACCGTCCGCAACGCTTGCGGCAGAATGATCAGGGACAGCACCTGGCCGAACTTCATGCCGATGCTGCGCGCGGCCTCGGCCTGGCCGACGGGAACGCTGTTGACACCGGAGCGCACTGCTTCAGCGATGAAGGCTGCTGTATAGGCACTCAGGGCAATGATGGCCGCCACTTCAAACTGCTCAAATTTCACCCCGAGCCTCGGCAGGACGATCGCGGCGAAGAAGAAGGCAATGGTCAGGGGGGTGTTCCGCAGAATCTCCACGTAGGTCATGCTGAAGCCGCGGAGGGCGGCAACGGGTGAAACCCGGGCGGCGGCCAGCACCGTTCCCAGCAGGAGGGCGATGACTCCGGATACGGCTGACAGGAACAGGGTTCGGAGAAAGCCTTCCCAGTAAAGTGGCAGGTTATCGATGATGACGTCCATAACATCCTTTGGCTGTGTGTCGCGGACGGGAGCGAAGATGGGAGCGGCGGCTGCCGGAGCCTTGGCAAACGGACTCCGGCAACCGCCCTGCGTTACTTAGTAACGGTTGATGGCCGGAAGTTCCGGCGCCGTCTTGATGACGGAGCCCGCGGTTGCTTCCCAGGCCTTCTTGTAAGACCCGTCCTTGCTGAACTCTTCCAGCTGGTCGTTGATCCAGTTGCGGAAGACGGTGTCATCCTTCTTCAGGCCGATGCCGTAGGGCTCCTTGGTGAAGGTCTCGTCCGAGGCCAGCTTGAAGGCGTCAGGCTCCTTGTCCACGAAGCCGGCCAGGATCACGTTGTCGGTGGTGATGGCTTCCACCTGCTTGTTGCGCAGCGGTTCGAGGCAGGCCGAGTAGGTGGCCGCGGGAACGAGTACTGCTCCGTACTTCTCCACGATGGTGCCGGCGGGGGTGGAACCCGTCACGGAGCAGACCTTCTTGCCCTTGACGTCCTCGGGCTTCTTGATGGTGTCGTTGTCCTTGTTCACCATGAGGGCCTGGCCGGCCTCGTAGTACGGCCCGGCAAAGCTGACGACCTGCTTGCGCTTGTCGTTGATGGTGTAGGTGGCGATGACCAGGTCCACCTTGCCCTGTTCGATAAACGGTTCGCGGTTCGCGGAGACTGTCTCCGACCATTCGATCTTGTCCGCCGCGATGCCCAGCTTGGCGGCAATCAGCTTGCCCATCTCGACGTCAAAGCCGATGGGCTTGCCGTCAAGGCCCACCTGGCCGAAGAGGGGCTGGTCGAACTTGGTGCCGATCTTGATCGTTCCGGCGGAAGCGAGCTTCTCCATGGTGCTGCCGGCCGCGAAGGTGGGCTTCTCGGCAACCGTGGGGTCGCTGGTGGTACCGGTGCTGCCGCCGCAGGCGCTCAGAGTCAGGGCGAGGGCTGCTGATGCTGCAACCACAAAGGACTTCCGTCGGGTCAAAAATGCCTTCATGACATACCTTTCATTGGCGGCCACTGTGGTGGCCTGGGTGCGAACTGCGTAGGTGCGGTCTCGTGGAATCAGTGGGTGAGGAGCTTGGAGAGGAAGTCCTTGGCGCGGTTGCTCTTCGGGTTCGTGAAGAACTCTTCCGGTGTTGCGTCTTCGACGATCTGGCCGTCGGCCATGAACACCACGCGGTCGGCGGCCTTGCGGGCGAAGCCCATCTCGTGGGTGACCACGATCATGGTCATGCCTTCCTTGGCCAGCTGGATCATGACGTCGAGGACCTCATTGATCATTTCCGGGTCAAGGGCCGAGGTGGGCTCGTCAAACAGCATGACCTTCGGCTTCATCGCCAGGGCACGGGCAATCGCCACGCGCTGCTGCTGGCCGCCGGAGAGCTGCGCCGGGAGCTTGGGTGCCTGGTGGCCGACGCCCACACGCTCCAACAGCGCCATGGCGTCCTTGTCGGCCTGCGCCTTGGCAACGCCCTTGACCTTGATCGGACCCAGGGTGACGTTTTCCAGGATCGTCTTGTGGGCAAAGAGATTGAAGGACTGGAACACCATTCCGACGTCGGCGCGCAGCTTGGCGAGTTCCTTGCCTTCCTCCGGCAGTTCCTTGCCGTCGATGGCGATCTTGCCGTCGTCGATGGTTTCGAGGCGGTTGATGGCCCGGCAGAGTGTGGACTTACCGGACCCGGACGGTCCGATGACCACAACAACTTCGCCCTTACGGACGTTCAGGTTGATGTCCTTGAGTACGTGCAGCTGGCCGTAGTGCTTATTCACGGCTTTCAGGGAGACGAGAGCTTCGCCGGGCACTTGAGTAGTCATAAGAGAGAATCTAGCGAACATTAGCGGGATATGACGGCAATCACTCCAACTTCCTGCAGATCGTGATTCAAGAGATACCTGCAGGTCAGGGCCCCCGGGCGCCCGCTGCAACAGGATGGGACGCGCCGGACGGTCGCGCTTGTCGAAGCGCGCTAGCCTTGGTGGATGAGTACCGATCCGCAGCCTTCTCCAACTCCAGTACCTCCCATTGCCACCCGTCACAAGGGTCCGCTGGAGCTGCGGCGCAAACAGGCAGCAGTGGAGATGTCGGACCAGCACCTGCTGGACACCAAGGGGCCGGGCCAGTTCGTCCACACGGATCCGTGGCGGGTGCTCAGAATCCAAAGTGAGTTCGTGGAAGGCTTCGGCGCACTCGCGGACCTCGGGCCGGCTGTCAGCGTGTTCGGGTCCGCCCGCACCAAGCCCGGCTCCGTCTACTACGAGCTGGGCGTTGAGGTTGGCCGCAAGCTGGCCGAAGCCGGGGTGGCTGTCATCACCGGCGGCGGGCCCGGCTCCATGGAAGCGGCCAACAAAGGCGCAGTTCAAGGAAACGGTGTCTCCGTGGGGCTCGGCATTGAGCTTCCGTTTGAGCAGGGCCTCAACCAGTGGGTGGACCTCGGGATCAACTTCCGCTATTTCTTCGCACGGAAAACCATGTTCGTGAAGTACGCCCAGGGCTTCATTGTGCTTCCCGGGGGACTGGGCACACTCGACGAGCTGTTCGAGGCAATGGTCCTGGTGCAAACCCGGAAAGTCACCTCGTTCCCCATCGTCCTCCTCGGCACGGCGTTCTGGGGACCCATGATCGACTGGATCAGGGGCACGCTGGTGGAAGACGGCATGATCTCGGAGAAGGACCTTGACCTCATCCAGGTCGTCGACGAGCCTGCACACGCGGTGGACCTCGTCATCCACGGTGCCATCCGGCCCCCGGGGGGCGCCCCGGGCTATGGCACCAGCGGACCAAACGGCAACCAGCGGCCGGAATAACTGCCGCGCCGGCGTCTGGCACGATGGATCCTGTGAGTTTCTTCCTGATATTCCTCGCCATCGCCCTGATTGGCACCGTGCTCTTCCTCGGAGCTGATGCCGCGTCCGGCATATTCCGGCGCCGGCGGTCCGGGGAATCGGCTCTCCTTGACGGCTTCGACGGGCCTGTGGCGTCGCTTCCTCCGGTGCTCCTTCCGGCCGAAGCCTCGCCGGCCGACGTCGACCGGATCCGGTTCGCACTGGGGCTGCGGGGTTACCGCATGGACCAGGTCGACCAGGTACTGGACGAACTCCGTGACCAGCTTGCCGCCAAGGATCGCGAAATCGATCGGCTGCGGGCGGAACTGAATGCATCGGCCCAGCCGGGGGAGACCGTGCCTTGAGCCGGCCGGGCACTTCCGCCGGCCGCGTGGTGCCGAAAGGAACCCGGGGCCTGGACGGCCGGGTGCGGAAAGGAATCGCGTCCGTCGCCGCGCACGCCGGCAGGTGGCCGTGGTGGGTGCAGGTGGCATCCGTCTACGCCGCTGCGCGGGTCGTCAGCGCCTGCATCTTCATGGCCGCCGCCCTGCACCAGGGGGTCAACCCCTGGTTTCCCGCCAAGCCCGACTACTGGAACTTCATCAACATCTGGGATGCGCGCTGGTACGGCGAAGTGCTCCAGAACGGCTACCCGAGCCAGCTTCCCGTGGACGAAAGCGGGAACGTGCAGGAGAACGCCTGGGCCTTTTATGCGCTCTTTCCGCTGCTGGGGCGGGCAGTATCGGCCATGACAGGCTTGGACCCGGCGCTGGCGCTCACGTTCATCGCCATGGCGTCAGGGCTGGGTGCCGCCCTGGTGGTGTACCGCCTCTTCCGGTACAAAGCAACGCACCGCACGGCGATGTGGGCAGTCGCCTTCTTCGCCACGTTCCCCGTGGCCGCCGTTCTCCAGGTGCCCTATGCGGAATCACTGAACCTCCTGCTGTTGGCCTCAGCACTGCTGTTGGTGATGCAGCGGCGATATATGTGGGCCATGCCGGTAGTTGTCCTGATGTGCCTTTCCAGGCCAACGGGTGTTCCGTTCGCCGCCATGGCCGGCGGGCTGCTGACCTACCGGCTGTGGCAGCGCAGCCGTCCCGGCGGCGGCCTTCCCGACGCCGGGCTTCCGGATGCCGGCCTTCCCGACGTTTCGGGTAGCCGGGAGCACGTGCCCCACAGCGGTCGGGAACTACTGGCGTTGGCGGCCCTTGCCGGAGTCAGCGGGCTGAGTGCCCTGATGTGGCCGGCCATCGCCTGGGCAGTGACGGGGGACCCGGCGGCCTACACCAAGACGGAAACCGTCTGGCGCGGCCACGACCTGGTGCCCTTCAAGCCTTGGTTCGACACCGGGATCCAGCTTTTTGGGCCCGTGCTGGGTGTGCTGGCTCCGTTTGTGTTCGTTGCCGTCTTCGGACTGGTTATGACGTCCCCTCCAGTGGTGGCGCTGGGGGCCGAGCTGAGGCTCTGGTGCGTCTGCTACATGGGCTATCTGCTCGTCTTCCTGCACCCCCAGACGAGCACGTTCCGCATGCTGTTGCCGCTGTTTCCGCTGGCCCTGGGTGCAGCGCTGGTGTCGCGATCGAAGGCTTACCGCGGCACCGTAGTCATCATGTTCCTGCTGCTCCAGATTGTCTGGATCGTGTGGCTGTGGGCCTGGGCCCAGCTGCCTGGCGGGGGAGACTATCCGCCGTAAGGGAGGCGGGGACGCTATGACGGCGGCCACAATTTTCCAAGTGATGAAGAAAATCCATCAATTAGCTACAGCCGGGTAATTACAGGATAATAGGTGTTAAGCATGAACAAATCGCACTCGCATTGCGTTTGACACTGTTCAGCCATGGCGGTCGCAGCTAGGCCGCCATAGCGGCTTGATTGACGACGCGGCCACAGCCCGCCCGGGCTGGTAGGTCCTGGGACTATTGGAGGGGATTTTCCTCATGGCGGCTATGAAACCACGCACCGGCGACGGCCCTATGGAAGTAACCAAAGAGGGCCGCAGCTTGATTATGCGTGTGCCGCTCGAAGGCGGGGGGCGGCTTGTGGTCGAACTTAACGCGGCAGAGGCGGCAAACCTCAAGGAATGCCTCGTCGGCGTGACCGAATAGATTTGCTCGGGCGGGGCCCGCAGCCAAGTGGCTGCGGGCCCTTCCTTATTTCTTGACCGCCACCAACAGCCCGTCACCGGTGGGCAGCATGGCCGAGGCCAGGCGTTCGTCGTCGCGGATTGCCTTGCCCACCTGCCGAAGAACCACTGTGGTGGAATCCCGGGCCGCCGGGTTGGCTACCCGGTCCTTATCCAGGGCGTCATTGATGATCAGCAGTCCGCCGCGCTTCAGCAGCCGGATGGCCTGCTCGACATACCCCGGGATGCCCGGCTTGTCCGCGTCAACGAACACCAGGTCGTAGGCGCTGTCGGTCAGTCGCGGCAGGACGTCGCCGGCGCGGCCGGAAATGGTGCGGGTGCGGTTGGCAGGGCTGCCGGCCTCCTGGAAGGCCTCCCGTGCAGCCCTGAGGTGTTCCACGTCCACGTCGATGGTGGTCAGCACCGCCTGGGGGCCGAGGCCGCGGAGCAGGCAGACGCCGGACACGCCCGCTCCGGTTCCGATTTCCACCGCTGTCTGCGCTTTCGAAGCTGCCGCCAGTACCGTCAGCACTGCTCCCACGCCGGGTCCCACCGGAGTCACGCCCAGCTCAAAGGAACGCTCCCGAGCATGCAGGAGTACTTCGTCCTCGGCAGGCAGATCTTCTGCATAGGACCAGCTCGTGGACTTATCGGCGCTCATGAGGGTTCGCTTTCTGGGCGGCAGGGGAGTGTTCCTAACAGCGTACTGTGTCCGGCGGGGCCGGGCCCGGAGGTGACGGTGCGGCAGGCTGTGGCTGCCCTCCGGATGTGACGCGAACCACCTCCGGGCCGGGCGGCGGCGTTGCTTTCCGCCCAAGGCAGAAGGGCCGGGATAGTCAGGAAATTCCCAGCCAACTTTGAAATGATGATTATCCGCTCATCCAGGAGGTGATCGGCGCCGAAGCACTGGTGTCAGCACCATCCAGGCGTTAGTACCATCCACGAGGGGAGTGGACGATGTCAGCATCAGTTGTGGCACCTGTCCCGGCAATTGAAGATTCAGTGGCCCGGCCGGACGCCGAGTGGGTTCGGCCTACCTGGGAGGAAGTGGTCACGAACCACTCCGCCAAGGTATATCGCCTTGCCTACCGTCTGACCGGTAACAAGTACGACGCCGAGGACCTCACCCAGGAGGTGTTCGTCCGCGTGTTCCGGTCCCTGGAGAACTTCAAGCCGGGCACCCTCGATGGCTGGCTGCACCGGATCACCACCAACCTCTTCCTGGACCAGGCTCGGCGAAAGAGCCGCATCCGCTTCGATGCCCTCGCCGAAGACGCCGAATCACGGCTGCCCGGCCGCGAACCCGGCCCTGAACAGAGCTTCGAATTCAACAACCTGGACCTTGACGTGCAGGCCGCCCTGGAGGAACTGCCGCCGGACTTCCGTGCCGCCGTCGTCCTCTGTGACCTTGAAGGCCTGTCCTACGATGAAGTGGCCGAGGCACTCGGCGTCAAGCTCGGAACGGTGCGGTCCCGCATCCACCGCGGACGCACCATGCTCCGGGAAAAGCTGGCGCACCGCGACCCGCGCACCAGGCAGTCCCTCAAGCCGCGGCTTAAGATGCCACGCATCGCCGGCATCCTCTGATCGGCTCCATGGGTCAGCTGAGAAAACTGCTGCGTGGCCTGGGAGGCAACTGTACGCGCGGACTCCTGCCGCGCAGCAAGCGCGGCCGCAGCACGAAGCACACGGAATCCTGCCCCGAGTGCACCTCGCGCCAGTGGCGTGAGCGCCAGTACCTTGAGCGGATGCGCCGTGCGTCGATCCCGGCTGCCAGCGACGACTTCACGGCCAGGCTGCTGGCCCGGACCCAGCAGCTCGCGATGGAGACCGGCGGGACGTCCGCCGCAAACGCCGCACCCCGGAACACCTCTACCGGGTCCCCGGCGATGCGGGCCCTGGGCCTTGTGGCAGGCGGAGCCGTGGCAGCGGCGGGAATGGTGTCCGCAGCCGCCTACTTCGTTGCCGGCGACCCCATGCCCGTCGCAGAGGCCTCCTCGCCCCGGTCTGCGCAGCAGCAGGAAGCCGCCTTCGGGCTGCAGGCGTCGGCTGCCGACCCGTCCCTGGGAGCCACCGCCATGCTGACGGCCGCGGACCTCGAAGGTCTTCGCGCACGGGGGTGGTCATGCCCTGAGCTTCGGGACATGGGGTTCCACGTGCTCTGGGCGCGCCGTGAAGCTGTTGCGGGGCAGCCGGTCCTGGAGCTCAGGCTCACTGACGGTAAACATTTCGCCACCGTCCTGGAACAACATTCCCAGCCCGTCGCTGCGGGCGCTGCGCCACTGGCCGTTCGGTCGTCATCGCCCACGAATATCCTGACCGGCCGCCCCGCTGCCGATGACGGGTTCGTGCAAGCCCCGGGCGGTCCCGGCGCTCCCGCAGGCGGGGCCGGAGCGCTGTGGGTCAATACGTCCGCGCCGTGGCGGGCCATCTACACGGCCCCCGGCGTGACGTTAACGTACGTTTCGGACCTGCCCGCGGATTCTGCGGACGACGGTGTGGCGGAACTGGTTCGTGCGGGCTCCGGCACGCCGCTGTCCGGCGTCGAATCCCCCGCAGCGGGCGGCAGTGCGGCAGCCGGGCCGGAACAGCTGACGGCGCGGCTGCAGCGCGGCCTGGGGCGCATCGTGGAGCTTTTCACGCCATGACCCGTCCGTCCGGCACGGCCGGTTCAGGGCGCTCCCTGGTGGAATCGTCACCACAGCGCCGGAGAGGGTAATCTTCCTAGGGTGTTTGGAATCAATGGCCCGGAGTTTCTTCTTCTGCTGATCATCGGCGTCCTGGTGATCGGCCCCAGCCGGCTGCCCGAATACACACAGAAACTGGCGAACCTGGTCAAGGAAGTCCGCCGGATGGCCTCCGGCGCCCGGGAGCAGATCAAGGACGAAGTCGGCATCGACATCGACGATGTCGACTGGAAGAAATACGACCCGCGCCAGTACGATCCGCGGCGGATCATCAAGGAAGCCCTGCTCGACGACGACATCAAGCCCGTCAGCGCCGGGGCGCCCGCTGCGGTCGCGGCGGTCGCCTCGGCCTCCGCCGCATCCTACGCGGAGGAACGTCCGCCGCGCGTCATCGAACGGCTGGCTGAGGGCGTGCAGGCACCCTTCGACTCCGAGGCCACCTAAGCCAGGGATTTCGCCCGGCACAATCACTCTGGCACAATCACCGGCTTGGTCACCGGGCTTAGTCACCGCGGCTGGAGGCCCAGCTTCATGCCCGTCAGGCCCCGCGGCCTGGCGGCGAGCTTGCCGGCAATCCCCGTGAGCGCCTTGGCCGCCGGGGTATCGGGGCGGCCGAGCACGATCGGTTCGCCGGTGTCGCCGCCCTCGCGCAGCAGGATGTCCAGGGGTATCTGTCCCAGGAGCGGCACGTCGGCCCCTACTGTTGCGGTGAGCCTTTCGGCGAGGACAGCGCCGCCGCCGCTGCCGAAGAGTTCCATCCTGCCGCCGTCGGGCATTTCAAGGAACGACATGTTTTCCACGACCCCGGCCACGGACTGACCCGTCTGGGTGGCGATGGCGCCGGCCCGTTCCGCGACGTCGGCGGCAGCGGCCTGCGGGGTGGTTACCACCAGGATCTCGGCCTTCGGAAGCAGTTGCGCCACGGAGATGGCGATGTCCCCGGTGCCCGGAGGCAGGTCAAGGAACAGGGCGTCCAGGTCGCCGAAGTAGACGTCGGTGAGGAACTGCTCAAGGGCCCGGTGGAGCATCGGCCCGCGCCATGCCACCGGCTGGTTGCCCTTGACGAACATGCCGATGGAAATGACCTTCACGCCGTATGCGACGGGCGGCAGGATCATGTCGTCCACGCGGGTGGGGGCCTGGCCGATGCCCATCAGGGCCGGTACTGAGAACCCGTACACGTCGGCGTCAATGATGCCGACGCGCAGGCCCTGGGCCGCCATGGCACAGGCAAGGTTCACCGTCACGGAGGACTTGCCCACTCCGCCCTTGCCGCTGGCCACGGCAAACACCTTCGTGAGCGAACCGGGCTGGTTGAACGGGATGCCGCGCTGGCCGCCGGGCCCGCGGAGCTTCTCCTTGAGGGCGTCCCGCTGCTCCTGCGTCATGACCTTGAGTTCGACGTCGACGGCGGTCACTCCCGGGACCGCAGACAGCGCGGCCTCGGAATCAGCAGTGATGGTGCCACGCAACGGGCACCCCGCGATGGTCAGCAGCACCACGAGCCGGACCCGGCCGTCGTCGGCAATATCCACCGATTCCACCATGCCGAGGTCGGTGATGGGCCGGCGCAGTTCGGGGTCGATAACAGTGGCCAGCGCAGCGTCCACTGCCTGGTCCAGGGGGGTGCTCATGCGGTCAGTGCTCAGCTTTCGGGGGTGTTGAGGTGCGCAGGGAAATCGCGGTGTTCGGGCTTGAGCTTGGGGATCTGCTGGGTCCGGGGGTTGCGCTGCTTGTCGCGCCGTTCCTTCAACCGCTCTTTGACTTTTTCCTTGGGGGACTCGTGCGTGCCCTCGCCGGTCGAATCATGGGTTCGGAGTTCTTCCTGCGCCTCCAGCATGTCCTCCAGGAGGCTGCGAAGTTCGGCGCGGACGTAGTCACGGGTGGCAACTTCCCGCAGTGCGATGCGCAGCGACGCCAGTTCCCGGGTGAGGTACTCGGTGTCGGAGAGATTCCGTTCTGCGCGCTGGCGGTCCTGCTGCAGCGATACGCGGTCACGGTCGTCCTGCCGGTTCTGGGCGAGCAGCAGCAGCGGCGCAGCGTAGGAGGCCTGCAGGGACAGCATCAGCGTCAGCAAGGTGAATCCGAGTGCGCGTGAATCGAACTGCCAGTCCAGCGGCGCCCACGTGTTCCAGGCGAGCCAGACCACGACGAACACCGTCATGTAGACCAGGAACTGCGGCGTGCCCATGAAGCGGGCGAAGCCTTCCGTGGCGTGGCCGAAAGCGTCCGGGTTGGGGGAGAACTTGGGCAGGATCCGCTGGCGGCCGCTCAGGGGTGTGTCCAGGCCGGCCGTGATCTTGGCTCCCGGACGGTTTCCGGAGTTCCTCGGTGAGCTGAGATCAGCCAATGCGGCCTCCAAGTTTCCTTATCGGGGCGTCATCATCGTGGGCGCGCCAGTCATCCGGCAGCAGATGGTCCAGCACATCGTCAACAGTCACCGCCCCCACAAGCCGGCCGTCGCTGTTGACGACGGGGAGCGAGTTCAGGTTGTAGGTGGCCAGCGTACGGGCCACCTCACTGATGTGCGCCTGGTCAGACACGGGTTCGAGGTTCTTGTCCACGAGGTTTCCGAGCGGCTCCGGCGGAGGGTAGCGAAGGAGCTGCTGGATGTGGACCACGCCAAGGAACCGTCCGGTGGGCGTTTCCAGCGGCGGACGCGCGATGAAGATCGACGACGCCAGCGCCGGCGAGAGCTCTTCGCGCCGAACGTGGGCCAGGGCCTCTGCCACCGTGGCCTCCGGCGGGAGGATGACGGGAACAGGCGTCATCAGGCCGCCGGCAGTGTCTTCGTCATATTCCAGGAGGCGGCGGACGTCCTCGGCCCCTTCGGGTTCCATCAGCTGGAGGAGCTCCTCCGCCTGGGCCGAGGGAAGTTCGGCGAGGAGGTCGGCGGCGTCGTCCGGATCCATCTCCTCAAGGACGTCGGCTGCGCGGTTGACGTCGAGGGCGGAGAGGATTTCCACCTGGTCGCCCTCCGGCATCTCCTGCAGGACGTCCGCGAGCCGTTCATCCTGCAGCTCACTTGCCACCTCGAAGCGGCGCTTGTCGCTCATTTCCTGAAGCGCTTCGGCGAAGTCGGCCGGCTTCAGGTCCTCATGCGTTGCCACGAACTGGGTGGCGGCCTGGGGCTCCGTGCGGGCGCCCTGCTGGGCGTCGGCCCAGTCGATGATCATGGTTTCGTTGCGGCGGAGCCGGCTCAGTGGCGAGAGGGAGTGGCCGCGGCGCACGAACAGCTTGCTGACGAACCAGTCGCCGGAACGATGCCGGTCCATGGCGATGTCCTCGATGGTGGCGTCGCCGCTGCCGTCCGCCAGAGTCACCCGGCGGTCGAACATTTCGGCCACCACCAGGGTTTCCGCGCCGCGCTGTTCGAAGCGGCGCAGGTTCACCAGCCCGGTGCAGATGATCTGGGTCTGGTCGATCGAGGTAATCCGCGTCATCGGGACAAAGACCCGCTTCTTGCCGGGAACTTCCACCACGATGCCCACCACGTGGGGTGCGCCCCTGGTGCCGCGGGAGAGCACGACAACATCGCGCAGCCTGCCGAGCCGGTCGCCCAGGGGGTCGAAGACATCCAGTCCGAGAAGGCGCGCAACAAACACCCGCGAAAGATTTGTGCTCACCTGTACAGGCTACCGAGTCTGCTCTCTTTTAGCTGAATTTCAGCGTGCACCCAGCCGGATGGGCAAGAATGGAGGTATGTCAAACATTTTTGGTGCTCCCAAGGCCGGTGGCCCGAACGGGCCGGATGAATTCCGCACGGTTCCGGCCGGGGACACCGTCGGTTCCTACAGCTCCTACCTGGATGCCCAGAAGGCGGTGGACTACCTGGCCGACCAGCAGTTCCCGGTCCAGCTGGTGTCCATCGTGGGCAACGACCTGAAGATGGTGGAACGGGTCACCGGAAGGCTGAGCTACCCCCGCGTCGCCTTGTCCGGCGCACTGAGCGGAATGTGGTTCGGCCTGTTTGTCGGCGTCATGCTGTCCTTCTTCTCCCCGACCGGCGGCTACTTCTCGATTGTGACCTCGGTGCTCATGGGTGCGGCCTTCTTCATGCTGTTCGGCATCGTCACGTATGCCATGCAGCGCGGGAAGCGCGACTTCACCTCAACGAGCCAGGTGGTAGCCACCAACTACGACGTCGTAGTGGCCTTCGAGGCATCCCATGAGGCCCGGCGTATGCTCCAGCAGCTGCCCATGACCACGTCTGACGCGACAGCGGGCGCCGCAACGTACGGCCAGGGCGGCTATCAGCACCAGCCCTACCAGCAGTCCGGGCAACAGCACGCTCCCCAACAGGGAACCGGACCGCAGCGGCCCGCCGGCTGGAACGACCCCTACGGCCAAAGGTCGCCTGAGGCAGGGAACCAGCCTGCCACCGGCGCGCATGCTGCCGCCGGCCCGGAGGCTCACGGACCCCAGGCGCCTTCCGAGGAGCACGCCCAGCACCGGGCCGCGCCAACGCCCGCCGTGCACTACCCGGACCTCCCCGACGGCCGGCCACAGTACGGCGTCCGCGTGACCGACCAGCCCAAGCAGGAGGACGGTCCCAAGCACGAGCCCGCCGAGGGCGACACCCAGCGCTAGCTAGCCCGGGAACAGCAAAGGCCTCCGTCCGGATCATCCGGACGGAGGCCTTTGCTTTACCCGCTTACGGCTGCGTGTTGTCGATTTCCTGGTAGATGCCCGCCATCCACGACTCGACGTCGTCCGCCTTCCGGGGGAGGGCGGCGCTGAGGTTGACCGGGCCGTCGGCAGTCATGAGGATGTCGTCCTCGATCCTGACGCCGATGCCGCGGTACTCCGCCGGAATCGCGAGGTCCTCGTTCTTGAAGTAGAGGCCGGGTTCGACCGTAAACACCATGCCCGGGGTGAGGACGCCGTCCAGGTAGAGCTCGCGCTTGGCCTGGGCGCAGTCGTGCACGTCGAGGCCCAGGTGGTGGCTGGTGCCGTGTGGCATCCACCGGCGGTGCTGCTGGCCCTCCGGGCTGATGGCTTCCTCGACGGAGACGGGCAGCAGGCCCCACTCCGCCAGCCGTTCGGCCAGGACGGTGGTGGCGGCCGTGTGGATGTCGCGGAACTTGGTACCCGGCTGCGCTGCGGCGAAGCCGGCGTCCGCGGCGTCCAGGACGGCGTCGTAGACCTTCCGCTGGACCTCCGTGAACGTGCCGTTGGCGGGCAGGGTGCGGGTGACGTCCGCGGTGTACAGGGAATCAGCCTCAACGCCGGCGTCCAGCAGCAGCAGTTCACCGGCGTTCACCCTGCCCGTGTTCCGGGTCCAGTGCAGCACGGTGGCGTTGTTGCCGGAGGCCGCGATGGTGTCATAGCCGAGTTCGTTGCCCTCTTCCCGGGCACGGGCGAAGAAGGCACCTTCGACCACGCGCTCTCCGCGCTGGTGCGTCAGGGCGCGGGGGAGTGCCTTGACCACCTCGGTGAACCCCTCCACCGTGGCAGCCACGGCGATTTTCATCTGGTCGACTTCCCACGGGTCCTTCAGCAGGCGGAGCTCGGAGAGTGCTTCCGTGAGCTTCTCATCGAGGGCATCCAGCACGCCCAGGTCCAGGTTGTCGGGGTCCTTGGCCGTGTTGTAGCGGGCCGTGTCCACCAGGGCGTCGATGTTTTCATCCACCTTACGCACCAGCCGGATGGAGATGCCGCCGATTTCGGGGGCACCGACATTCTTTGTGATGGCGAGTTCAAGCTGGTCGATGTGGGCCGTGGCCAGGCCCAGCCTCCGCTCGAATTCGGCGAGCGTGGGGCGGGCACCGATCCAGAATTCGCCGGAGCGGGAGTCGGCGTAGAACTGTTCGGTGTCCCGGCCGGCGAGGGGCCGGAAGTACAGCGTGGCGCGGTGGTTCCCGCCGTCGTCGCCCTTTCCTTCTTCGACGGGTTCCAGGATGAGCACGGCGTCGGGCTCGTGGTCCAGGCCCAGCCCGGTCAGGTGCGCGAAGCCGGAGTGCGGGCGGAAGCGGTAGTCGCAGTCATTGGAGCGGACCTTCAACGGCCCGGCCGGGACCACCAGCCGTTCGCCTTTGAACAGGCCGGAAATGGCACGACGGCGGGCGGCAGCGTGGTCGGCCACGGCGTCCCGATCGGGGAGCTCTTGTGCCGAGGGCGCCCAGTTGCTGGCCATAAAGGCCTTGAAGGCGTCGGAACTGGGCCGCTGCGAGCGGTTGTTGACGCGCTCTTCGAGGGGCTGGGTTGCTGTAGTTTCACCGTTGTAGGTGTTGTCTGCATCGTTCACCGTCCAATAGTCTCACCAGCGGCGTGGCCCCGGCCACCGAACACTGCACCGCACACCGCACGCGCCACCGCACCGGCCATCTACTAGGCTGGGCAGGTGAGGATTGATCTGCATGCCCACTCGAATGTTTCCGACGGCACGGAGGCGCCTGCCGCGGTGATGGCAGCCGCTGCAGCCGCAGGCCTGGATGTGGTGGCGCTGACCGACCACGATTCCACCGACGGCTGGGCCGAAGCATCCCGGGCCGCCCGGAGCAACGGGATCGCCCTCGTGCCCGGCATGGAAATTTCCTGCCGGACCGATCAGGGCATCAGCGTGCATCTGCTCAGCTATCTCCATGATCCGGCGCATCCCGGCCTGCTGGAGGAAATCACCAGGTCCAAGGATGCCCGCCTCACCCGGGCCGAACGCATGGTCACCCTCCTGGCGGAGGACTATCCGCTGAGCTGGGACGACGTCATCCACCATGTGGCGCCGGGGGCAACGCTGGGCCGGCCGCACATCGCCGACGCCCTCGTGGCGGCCGGGGTGGTCGCGGACCGGACTGAGGCGTTCGCGTCGATCCTGACGTCACATTCCCGGTACTACGTGCAGCACTACGCCCCGGATCCGGCCGTTGCGGTGGCCCTGGTCCGTGCGGCGGGCGGTGTCCCGGTGTTCGCCCACCCGGTGGCGTCCGCCCGCGGACGCGTGGTGGGCCGACGCACCTACCTGGAGATGATCGACGCCGGCCTGGCCGGCCTGGAGGTCAATCACCGGGATAATCCGGAGGACGGCCGGGAATTCCTCCGGGGCCTCGCCGAAGATCACGGACTGCTGGTCACCGGTTCCTCCGACTACCACGGCACGGGCAAGCCGAACCTGCTGGGCGAGAACCTCACCGCACCAGAGGTCCTGGCCGCGATTGAAGAGCAGGCCACGGGCACCGCCGTCGTCCGTCCGTGAAGTGCAGGCCCAACTAACTGGCAGTTAACGCTCTCAAAACCGCGAATGACGACGTTAAATGCGAGTCAGTTGGGCGGGAACGAGGTCAGCGTCGCGTGGGCACCCAGCCTCGCGGCCATGACGTCGATGGCCGGCTGGTTCTGGTCCACGCAGACGAATTTCCGGCCGAGTTTGGCGGCCACGGCTCCCAGGGTGCCGGAGCCGGCGAAGAAGTCCAGGCACCAGTCACCCGGGCGGCTTGAGGCCGCAACGACCCGGCGGATCAGGCCCTCCGGCTTCTGCGTGGGGTAGCCGGTTTTCTCCTTGCCGGTGGGCGAGACGATGGTGTGCCACCAGACGTCGGTGGGCAGCTTGCCGAGCTCCCGCTTTTCGGGCGTCACCAGTCCGGGCGCCATGTAGGGTTCGCGGTCCACTTCAGCGCTGTCAAAGTGATACGTGGCCGGGTTCTTGACGTACACCAGGATGTTGTCGTGCTTGGTGGGCCAGCGGAACTTGGCGCGGGCGCCGTAATCGTACGCCCAGATGATTTCGTTCAGGAAGCACTCGCGGCCGAAGATGGCGTCCAGCATCACCTTGGCGTAGTGCACTTCCCGGTAGTCCAGATGCAGGTACAGGGTGCCGTCATCAGCCAGCAGCCGCCACGCCTCCACGAGCCTGGGTTCCAGGAAGGACCAGTAGTCGCTGAAGGCGTCGTCGTATTTGTGCAGGGCGCCTTTGATCGTGTCGTAGGAGCGGCCCTTGAAACCCACGCGGTCGCCGCCGCCTTCCGCGTTGCGGACCATGGTGGTCTGCTGTCGGCTCTGGGCGCGGCCCGTGTTGAACGGCGGGTCCACGTAGATGAGTGTGAAGGCGCCGTCCGGCAGCGTGGGGAGGTATTCGGCGTTATCCGCGTGTACCACCAGGTTGCTGCCGTCCGGCGCCCAGACGGTGTCAGTCATCGACGGCTTTAGGCCTCGGCGTTGCCGTGGTGTGCGCCGTCCTGCGCTGCGTTCCCGCCGCCCACCACTTCGCCGTTGCGGCGGCGGGTGCGCGTGCGGCGCCGTGCCCGCGTGGCGCGGTCCACCTCGGCCGGCGCCGACGCGGCCGGAGCCGCCACGGGGGCGGCCTCTGCTGCCGGGGCTGCCGCGGCGCCGTTGTCCGACGTACGGCGGCGGCGGTCACCTGCGCGTCCGCCGGCATCGCTGCCGCTACGGCGGGTGTCGCGTCCGCTGTCCCTTGCGCTGCCGCGGGCACTGTCGCGTCCGGTGCCGCGGGCGCTGTCGCGTCCGGTGCCGCCGGCGCTGTCCCTTGCGCTGCCGCGCCCGGTCTTCTTTCCGGTCTCGCCCAGGTCCTCCAGGACCTCGGCGTCGACGCCGGCCAGCACACGCTTGTCGCGGGGCAGGCGGCCCTTGGTGCCTTCCGGGATGTCCAGCTCTTCATACAGGTGCGGCGATGAGGAGTAGGTTTCCACGGGTTCCGGGTAGCTCAGGCCCAGCGCCTTGTTGATCAGGCCCCAGCGCGGCATGTCGTCCCAATCGACGAACGTTACGGCGGTGCCCTTGTTGCCGGCGCGGCCGGTGCGGCCAACGCGGTGCAGGTAGATTTTTTCGTCCTCGACGCACTGGTAGTTGATCACGTGGGTCACGTCGTCAACGTCGATGCCGCGCGCGGCGACGTCGGTGGCCACCAGGACGTCAACCTTGTTGTTGCGGAAGGCGCGCAGCGCCTGCTCGCGGGCACCCTGGCCGAGGTCGCCGTGAATGGCGGCGGCGGCGAATCCGCGGTCCACCAGTTCCTCAGCAACCTTGGCGGCGGTGCGCTTGGTCTTGGTGAAGATGATGGTGCGGCCGCGGCCGCGGGCCTGCAGGATGCGGGCGACTACCTCGACCTTGTCCATGCTGTGGGCGCGGTAGATCAGCTGGCGGATGTCGCGCTTGGTGAGCCCCTCGTCGTCCGGATCAGCGGCGCGGATGTGGGTGGGCTGGGTCATGTAGCGGCGGGCCATGGCGATGACCGGACCGGGCATGGTCGCCGAGAACAGCAGGGTCTGGCGGACCGCCGGGGTGCCGGCGATGAGCGTCTCAACGTCGGGCAGGAAGCCGAGGTCCAGCATCTCGTCGGCCTCGTCGAGGATGACGATCTTGACGTTCTTCAGGCTCAGGTGCTTCTGCTTGTAAAGGTCGATCAGGCGGCCGGGCGTACCGACAACCACTTCGACGCCCTTCTGCAGGGCTTCCACCTGGGGCTCATAGGCGCGGCCGCCGTAGATGGTGGCGATGCGGGCGTTGCGCTTCTTAGCAGCGTTTTCCAGGTCCTTGGCAACCTGGACTGCAAGTTCGCGGGTGGGCACGATCACGAGGGCCTGCGGGGCGCCGGGGACGGCCAGCTTGTCGAAGCCGGGGTCGTCCCGGCCCACAACGCGCTGCAGCGCCGGGATGCCGAAGCCGAGGGTCTTGCCGGTGCCCGTCTTTGCCTGGCCGATGATGTCGTGGCCGGCGAGGGCCACTGGCAGCGTCATGGCCTGGATGGGGAAGGGGTGGGTGATTCCGGCGTCGGCCAGGGACTCGACGATGTCGGCGCGGACGTTGTAGTCGGCGAAGGATTTCTCCTCGATCTCGTGCGGTTTTTCGTCCGAGATGATGGTCTCTTCCGGCTCGATCGATTCCGTGCCGGTGTCGTCGGTCAAAAGTTGGTGCGTATGCAATTCACTCACAGGGGAGTTTCCTTATTCATTTGGGCATTGGCGCTGCTTGCTCAACGGGGCCGGCCGCAAGGCCGTTCCGGAGCACGCTCTGGCGCGCAAGCAAATCCAGTGGAAGCCGATCGCGGGCTATCTAAATGCTGGCACTGGGGACCAGCGGGTGTATCTCAAGATCGCGTAGGGGCGGGCTTGTTGAATTCAAAAATCATGGAAATCAACGACCGGGCATCCATTACTACCCCCTCAGTCTAGCTGTTGACCGCAACAACCTCCGACTGACGCCCCGGACGCAGCCCGAAACCATCCCGCAGTCACCCCACGAGCTGCAGCTGGATCTCCCGTGTGCGGATGTCCGAGGAGACCAGCCTGACCCGGACCGTCGTGCCGGATTCGAGCTCGCCGGGGCACCTGGCTGTCACTGCCGGGTCTGCGATCTGGATAATGCCGGACGGTCCGTTCCCGTTTCCGTTGCCGCCGTTCCCGTTCGACTTGCCCGGCTTCGATCCGGAGATGACCACGGCGTCGAACTCCTGGCCGATGTGGTTGACGAGGAGGGCCGCCTCCACCGTGTCCAGGGCCAGCCGCTCCATCCTGGCGGCCAGCTGATCTGAGGCCGCCATGATTTCCGGCAGCGAAGGAAGTGCCTCGCGGGCCCAGTCGGGAACCGCGGTGCCGTTGCTGAGCGCCTCGCAGATCACCAGGACAAAGCGGTCAATCAGGCGCCGCAGCGGCGCCGTGGTGTGCGCATACGCAGCCCCGATGGCCGATTGGATGGCGGCCTCCGGTACCGTGCCGTCAAAGGGGGTGTAACCGGCGCCCCGGAACAGCATGCCGGCGGAGTGCAGGATGGCCAGCTGCCGGGGATCGGTGGGATCAAGGGAACGCAAATACTCCCCGTAGCTCGCCTCGCCGTCCCAGGGCTTGCCGAGGGCGTTGGTCTGCCGCCGGAAGTGCAGGAGGGACCGTTCGTCGGGGGCAGGCATGGTACGCAGGATGCCCACTTTGCCGTCGAGCATCAGGTCCGCGGCAGCCATGCCGGTCATGAGGGAGATCTGGGCGTTCCAGTCCTCCACCGGGAGGGAGGGGGCCGCCACGATGCGGAAACCGCCGTCGGGTGTCTGTTCGATTTCCTGTTCCGGCATGTTCAGGCTTGCGCCGCCGCGCAGCCGCTCCAGTTCGACGCGTTTCAGCCCCACCTCTTTGAGCAGCTGCAGGACAGGAACAGCATTGCCGGAATCGAGCTCGGCCTGGACGCCCTTGTAGTTGAGTTTCGCCCGGCTCCTGATTTTGGCGCGGCGCACCAGCACCGAATCCACCCGGGCTGCCGTATCCAGGTCAAACTCCCACACGAAGGCGGAGCACAGCTGGCCGGCCAGCAGGCTGCCGGCACGCTCGCTGATGACTTCCGGGTGAAGCGGAATCCGCCCGTCCGGAGCATAGATCGTCTGTCCCCGGCGACGTGTCTCGGCGTCGAGCGCCCCGCCCGGTGCAACGAAGGACGGAACATCGGCGATGGCGTAGAAGACCTTATATCCGTCCCCTGACCTCTCGATGTAGAGGGCCTGGTCCAGGTCCGTGGAGGACGCAGGATCTATGGTCACAAACTCCACTGGAGTGAGGTCAAGGTCCGGCATCTTGTGCTCTGCAATGGCCGCCAGCGCATCCTCGAGGACGTCGTCGGGGAACGGCCCGGGCAGCTCCAGCTCCGTACGGAGCGCGTTCAGGGCCTCGGCCAGCCGGTTGGTCTGTTCGTGGACACTGGGAGTCAGGCGATGATGTGACACGAAAGTCAGATTAGCTCGATTTGCGCCATTAGTCTTGGACGATGAGCTCATCCCCGGCTGACACCGCTCACTACAACCGCTTCATCGCAGACCTGTTCGGAATGATGGCCTACGGCGAGCTGTCGGCCTTCGAACGGTTCGCCGCCGACGCACGGTATTCGCCCACCCTCCACGACCGTGCCGTGCTCGGCAGGATTGCCGTGGTGGAGTTCCAGCACTACGAGCTGGTGAGCTCCCGCCTCGCGGACATGGGGATCGACGCTGAGGACGCCATGCTGCCGTTCCAGGCAGCCGTGGACTTCTTCCATTCACGGACGCGCCCGGGTGACTGGTTCGAATCACTGATGAAGGCTTATGTCATCGATACGGTTTCCGCTGACTTCTACCGGGCCATCTCCCGCTACGTCGACGCGGGCACACGGGAACTCATCGAGGAGGTCCAGGCCTCCGATGAGACGACACAGGTGCTCCGCGAACTGCTCAGGGGCGCCTTGGCAGATGATCCCAGGCTCGCCTCCAGGCTTGCGCTATGGGCCAGGCGGCTGCTCGGCGAAGCACTGACGCAGGCGCAGCGGGTCAGCCATGAGCATGCGTTCCTGGGACGCCTGATCGGCGGCGGGGATGGCGGCGGGGACACTGCCGCGGCGAACGAGCTGGTCAGCGGGCTGATCGCCGGGCTGGCAGGGAACCATTCCCGGCGGATGACGGAGCTCGGCCTGGCCGGATAGTCAGGAGGATCCGGCGTCGAGGGCGGCCAGGAGCGACCGCGCAGCTGCGGCAGGATCATCGGCCTCGGTGATGGCGCGGACCACCACGATCCGCTGTGCGCCCGCAGCCACCACCTGCTCAACGTTGCCCAGGTCGATGCCGCCGATGGCGAACCACGGCAGCTGCGTCGTGCCGGCCTCGCCAGCGGCCGCCGCGGCGTAGCGGACCAGGTCGAGGCCGACAGCGGCCCTCCCCGGCTTGGTGGGAGTGGCCCACACCGGCCCGACGCAGAAGTAGTCCAGGCCGCCGGGGCCGCGTGATGCGGCGATGGCGGCATCGATCTGTTCCGGACTGTGCGTTGAGAGGCCGATGACGGCTTCATTGCCGAGGAACTTGCGTGCCGACGCCAGGGGGAGGTCTTTCTGGCCGACATGGAGCACGGGTGCGCCGGAGAGCGAGGCAATGTCCGCGCGGTCGTTGACCGACCAGAGGCGGCCGTGGCGGCGGGCCGCGGCTTCCAGCACGTCGAGCAGTTCGAGCTCTTCGGCCGCTTCCAGGTTCTTGTCCCGGAGCTGGATGATGTCAACGCCTCCGGCATAGGCGGCGTCAACGAAGTCTCCGAAATCGCCACGGTCGGTGCGGGCGTCGGTGCAGAGGTACAGGCGGGCGTCAGTGAGGAGGGCTTGCTCGGTCATGGCACCAGCCTAGTTCCCCTAAACTGATGGAGTACCGCGGGAGCCCGCTGCAGCTGTCACAAAGCTGCAGGGCTGAGAGGGCGTCAGAGCCGACCGCTTGACCTGATCCGGTTAGTACCGGCGTAGGGAAGGATGAGAGTGACCCCGCAATCTCCAGCAGGCTACCCCGCCGCGCGCCTGGACATCAGCGCCGATGTCGCCGTAATCGGAGGCGGAATCATCGGCCACGGCATCGCCTGGGAAGCCCGGCAGTCGGGCAGGTCCGTGGTGATCATCGACGACGCCCCCGGTACGGGCGCGAGCTGGGCCGCGGCCGGCATGCTGGCTCCGGTCAGCGAACTGCACTACCAGGAGGAAGAGCTCCTGGAGCTCATGCTCCACTCCTCGGAGCTTTGGCCCGCCTTCGCCGCCGGACTGCAACGCGGTGCCCCGGCCGGCGCCGGCCCGGACACCGGTTACCTCACGACGTCGACCCTCGCCGTGGGTGCCGACGCCGCCGACCGGCGGGCGCTCGCCGACCTGCGCGGCGCCCAGCGGTCCAGCGGCCTCACAGTGGAACCACTGACAGTCAGGGAAGCACGTGCCCGCGAGCCGTTGCTGAGCCCCGGCATCTCCTGCGCCTTCGACATCCCGGCCGACCACCAGGTGGATCCCCGCAGGCTCCTGGCCCTGATTGCGGACTCCCTGCTGGGCTGCGCCGTGCGTGAGCGGGCCGCCGGCCTGCTCTGGGAGGACGGGCGGGTCACCGGTGTCGGCCTGGCCGGGGGAGGCGCCGTGCATGCCGGGGAGACAATCATCGCCAACGGGCTGGATGCAGCGTCACTCGGCGGACTGCCGGCCGGCCTCCAACTGCCGCTCCGCCCGGTGTACGGCGACATCCTGCGCCTGCGTGTCCCCGCCTACCTGCAGCCGCTGCTGACATCCACCGTCCGCGGCATGGTCCACGGAGTCCCCGTCTACATCGTGCCCCGGCAGGACGGCACGGTGGTGATCGGGGCCACCCAGCGCGAAGACGCACTCTCGGGAGCCGGCAAGGACCAGGCAGGGCCGCCCGGGCCCGAAGGGCTGCCCGGCTCAGCTGTTTCAGCGGGCGGCGTCTACCAGTTGCTTCGTGACGCGCAGGTGCTGGTACCCGCGGTCGCCGAACTGGAACTCCTGGAAGCCACAGCGCGGGCCCGGCCGGGAACACCGGACAACGCGCCGCTGCTGGGGCGCGTCGCGGACGCCGGAACCGGCGGTGACGTACCGGGGCTGATCATTGCCACCGGATTCTTCCGCCATGGCGTCCTGCTCACTCCCGCGGCAGCTTCCATCTGCAGGCAGCTGCTGGACGGCACGGCCGATCCGCGGTGGGCGCCGTTCCGGCCCCACCGGTTTTCCGGCCCTCCGGCCACCCCCGCGAAACTTCCCGCCCCCGCCCCGATCAAGGAAACAGCATGAACATCACACTGAACGGCACGGTCCACGCGGTGGACGACGGCGCGTCCGTCACCACCCTCATCAGCCAGGTCACCGGCAGGAACCTTGCCCCCAACGGGCAGGCGGCCGACGGCCGGAAGCTGGGTGTGGCGGTGGCGCGGAATTCCGAGGTGGTGCCCCGCAGCCAGTGGTTTGTGACGGCGCTCGCCGAGGGCGACGACGTCGAACTTGTTACCGCGGTACAGGGAGGTTGAGCATTATGGCAGGAACTACGGTTGCCGGAGTGGCAGGGACCCCGCAGCAGGCGGCCGCGGACCCGTTCATCGTGGACGGCGTCCCGCTGGGATCGCGGCTGATCATGGGCACCGGCGGTGCCCCCAGCCTGGACGGGCTGGGCGCGGCGCTGCTCGCCTCGGGCACGGAGCTGACCACCGTGGCCATGCGCCGCTACTCGCCGGCCGAAACAGGCTCGCTGTTCCAGCTCCTGGTGGACCACAACATCCGGGTCCTCCCCAACACCGCCGGCTGCTTCACGGCAAGGGACGCGGTCATGACGGCGGAACTGGCCCGGGAGGCGCTGGAGACGGACTGGGTGAAGCTCGAGGTGATAGCCGATGAACACACCCTCCTCCCGGACGCCGTGGAGCTGGTGGACGCCACCGAGCAGCTGGTGAACCGCGGATTCAAGGTGTTCGCCTACACGAATGACGACCCCGTGCTGGCGCTGCGGCTGGAGAACCTTGGCGCCACCGCCGTGATGCCCCTCGGGGCGCCCATCGGCACGGGACTGGGCATCCTGAACCCGCACAACATCGAACTCATCGTTTCCCGGGCATCCGTTCCCGTGGTGCTGGATGCCGGCATCGGCACGGCGTCCGACGCTGCCCTGGCCATGGAGCTGGGCTGCGACGCGGTGTTGCTCGCAACGGCAGTGACCCGGGCGCAAAACCCGGCGATGATGGGGGAGGCCTTCAAACACGCCGTTATCGCCGGTAGGCTGGCGAAATCGGCCGGCCGGATTCCACGCCGCGAGCACGCCCTTGCGTCGTCTGCCATGGAGGGCCGGGCGGAGTTCCTGTAGCAGGAAATTCCGGCAGCAACGAGCAAAGGGAGCCAGCGGTGACCGGCAAGGAAGACGTTCTTACCCGACCCCAGGTCGACGCCGCACTGGCGGACCTTCCCGACTGGCGATACCGGCTGGGCGGCCTGGTGACCGTCTACAAGACGCCGACGGCGGCTGCAGCGCTCCAGCTGATCGCCGCAGTCGGGCAGATGGCTGAGGAACAGAACCACCACCCGGACCTGGACTGGCGCTATAACCGCGTCTTCATCCGCTACACCTCGCACGACGCCGGTACCGAAGTGACGCAGCGTGACGTCGCCGCTGCGGCGGCCGCCAGCCGGGCAGCTGCTGCTGTCTCGGCGACTGCGGAGCCTGGCCGCTACCGGTCAGCAGAGATCGCGGGCGACACCGGCAACCCGGACTAGCGGACAACCCGGACTGGCGGCCGGAGCGGATCCGGCACTGCGTGTCAGAGCCGCAGTGCGGCCGTCAGCTGCTTCGTGTCCTGCAGGGCGCGCTTGCGGCCCAGGTACACCGAGGCGGCGAGTGCCGCCCCGGTGCCCAGGACCATGGGAAGCACCCACGGGATCCACGTCAGGCCGGGCTGGTACCCAAGCCCTGCGGCCATGAAGATGACCCAGCTCAGCATCCCCACGGTCAGGGAAACGCCCGCCGGCATGGCGATGCCGTACTTCGCGTGCCGCCGGTCGTTGGCCCAGACAACAAAGCCTGCGGCCACGGTGACCAGGGCCACGATTACCAGGGAAAGCATTCGGCGAACTCCTTGCTGCAGAGTGGGTGCGGGTCAGGGCGGGTGGACAGGGCTGGAACGGCCTAAAGCTGGCCGAAACCGACGCGGCGGGCTTCCTCGGCCCCGATTTCAACGTAGCCCAGCACGTTCGCGGGAATGATGACCACGCGGCCCTTGTCGTCAGCCAAGCGAAGTTCAGCGCCCTTGGCAATGGATTCCTCGACGAGCTTTGCCACAGCGTCAGCATCCTGAGCCGATTCCAGCACAATTTCGCGGCCGATGTTCTGAATGCCGATCTTTACTTCCACAGCGAGGCCTCCCAGCCAATCAAAGTTCTAAAGGTGTTCTCTATTTGTAGTCTAGGTTTCCTTGGGGAAGCGCGAGATTCCGCGCCAAGCTAAACGATAGATCAGGTCACTGGCCACATCGAGGTCCAGGTTCCCGTCCGTTTCGAGCCAGTAACGCGCGCTGACCTGCGCCATTCCGGCCAGTCCGCGCCCCAGCAGCTGGGCCTCCAGCATGGGGAGCTTGGTGTCCTCGGCGATGACGCGGGCAATGGCATCGGCGAAAGCCTTGTTGAAGGTTTCCAGCCTGGAACTGACGTCGCTGTCGTTGATCAGGTCCGATTCAAACACCAGGCGGTGCGCCTGGTCGTCGCTGGCGATAAAGCGGTAATAGGCACGCATGACGGCCTGGACACGTTCGTCGTTGTCGTCGGTGGAGTTCAAAGCGCCCATCATGAGATCGGTCAGCGCGCTGAGATGGCTGTCCAGCAGGGCGAGGTAGAGCTCGCGTTTGGAAGGGAAGTGCTGGTACAGCACCGGTTTGCTGACGTGGGCCGTTTCGGCGATCTCGTCCATGGCGGCGCCATGGTAGCCGTTGGCTACGAAGACTTCCTGGGCGGCGGCCAGCAGCTGCGCGCGCCGTTCGTCACGCGGGAGCCGCGCCGAACGCGCACCGCCGGCCCGCGCCTGTCCCGCGGTTGCCTTCCCGGCCGGTGTCCGATCAACCGGTGCCTGATGAACCACTGTTGGCCTTCTTTCCATTGCAGTTACCTACACTTTACGCGCGGGTAATATGACCTGGCGGCATCTTCGGGCATACATTGAAGTATGGCTTCCACGTTCACCGCAACCGCTGTCCCTGCAACCCTGGATCCGCTCGTGGAACCGGCGGATGCTCTGACGGCCGAAGAGGTGGAGCGGTACTCCCGCCACCTCATCATTCCCGAAATCGGCACGCTGGGCCAACGCCGGCTCAAGAACGCCAGGGTGCTTGTGATCGGAGCCGGCGGCCTGGGCTCGCCGGCACTCCTCTACCTTGCCGCCGCAGGGGTGGGAACCTTGGGAATCATTGACGACGACGCCGTGGACCTGAGCAACCTGCAGCGCCAGGTCATCCACGGAGTGGCGGACGTGGGCCGGCCCAAGATCGAGTCAGCCCGTGACGCCATTGCCGCGCTGAACCCCCTGGTGGATGTCCGCCTCCACAACGTCAGGCTCGATGCCTCCAACGCGCTGGAGCTGTTTGCCGACTACGACCTCATCCTGGACGGGGCGGACAATTTCGCCACGCGCTACCTGGTCAACGACGCCGCCGCCATCCTCGGCAAGCCTTACGTCTGGGGTTCCATCTTCCGCTTCGACGGCCAGGTCAGCGTGTTCTGGGAGAAGCACGGCCCCACCTACCGGGACCTCTACCCGGAGGCGCCGCCGGCCGGTTCAGTGCCTTCCTGCGGCGAAGGCGGCGTGTTCGGGATGCTGTGCGCCGCGGTGGGCTCGCTGATGGTGACCGAGGCAGTGAAGCTGATTACCGGCGTCGGGCGTTCCCTGCTGGGGCGGGTGGCGCTGTTCGACGCCCTCGGCGGCAGCTGGCGCGAGATCAAGGTGGCCCGGGACCCGGCGGCGGAGCGCATCACGGAACTCACCGACTACGAGGCGTTTTGCGGAATTGAACCTGAGGCCGCCACCGCCAAGGAGAACACGGTGACGGCCACGCAGCTGGCCACCATGCTCGCTTCGCGCAAAGCCGGCCTGAAGGACTTTGAACTCGTGGACGTCCGCGAGCCGGGCGAGCACGACATCGTCAGCATTGACGGGTCCGTCCTCATCCCGCAGGGCAGGATCCTGGCGGGGGAGGCCTGGGCCGAGCTGCCCCAGGACAAGGACATCGTGTTCCACTGCAAGGCAGGCACCCGTTCGGCGGCAGTCCTGGCCGCGGCGCACAGGGCCGGCTACCAGCGGGTCAGCCACCTCGACGGCGGCATCCTCGCCTGGGTGCGGGAGGTGGAACCGGCCAAGCCGGTGTACTGAGGTTCGGCGGTACTGCGATCCGGCGGTACTGACGTCCGGCGGTACTGCGGTCAGGCTGTTTCGCGCCGGGCGTCGGTGGACGCCGTGCCGGCCTGGCTGTGGTCCACGGGACATTCGGCGGCCGGTGCGGCCGCGGGCTGCTCAACTGTGATGCCGTAGAGCGCATCGAGCGCCGCAATGTACTGCTCCTGCTGACCGTTCGAGGCAAGCTCACGTGCCCGGACCGTGGGGACGTGCAACAGCTGCTTGACCATCCGCCGCAGGGCGAACTCCACTTCCTCGGCGGCAGCCGTGCAGCCGTGGCGTGCCCGGACCTTCTCCATTTCGGCGTCGAGGACGTTCATGGTGTGGCGGCGCAGTGCGACGATGGCGGTATCAACGGACCTGGCCTCGCGCTCCTGCTCAAAAGCTGCGGCCGCGCCGGTGACGATGCCGCTGGCCTGTGCCAGGGATTCGGCCTGCTCCTGGGGAGCGGCGAGCCGCACGGACTCAAGGGTCAGCAGCTCCACGCCGTCGAGCTCACCAACGGCGGGATCGAAATCATGGGTGAGCGCCAGGTCGATGGCGATCAGCGTCTGGGGCGATCCCGCGCGCACGCGGGCGAGTTCCTCCGCTTCCACCCGCGTGTCGGAGCCGCTGCACCCGATCATCACATCCGCCGCTGCCACAGCGGCAGGGAGCGAATCAGCGTCGAGGGCGGTGCCGCCGCGTGTCGCCACGAAGCCTTCGGCGCGGCCGGAGGAGGAAAAGACTGAGATGTCCGTGCAGCCGCGTTCACGGAGCAGCGACATGGTGGCGCCTGCGTAGGCCCCGGTGCCGAAGACCACTGCCTTCTTGGTGGACCAGTCGGCACTTTCGGAAAGGTCGGTGGCGAGATCGAGCGCAACCGAGACGATGGACAGCCCGCGTGATCCGAGGGCCGTCTGGGCGCCGACGTCCTTGGCGGTCTTGGACGCGGCCTGGAAAAGACGGATGAGGCCCGAGCTGGCAGTGCCTTCGTGCTGGGCGTTGATGAGCGCGCGACGCACCTGGCCGGCGATTTCGCGTTCACCCACCACAGCCGAATCAAGGCCGGAGCTGACGGCGAAAAGGTGCTGGCTGACTTCGCCGCCGGTGCGCGTATTGAAGGACCGGGAGACCAGCTGCTCGTTGAGCCCGGTGCGTTCGCTGATCTGGGCAACCAGGGCGGCCCGCGCCGCTTCCACGTCATCCGGATGCGGCGCTTCACCGTAGATTTCAAAGCGGTTGCAGGTGGCAAGCACTACCGCACCCGTCACTGCCGGCGACCCGGAGAGTGCGGATGTAGCTAGCTCGGAAGCGCCGGTGCTCAGTTGAGCAACGGTCTCGAGGTCGATGTCGGCGTGTGTAGCCACCAATGAAAAAAGAACCACAGCACCACAATCATAGCTTTTTCGTCGCGGGGTAGAACAACAATGCGCAGTGGCAAAGCGCACGCTGCCTTGTGATTCCTGCCACGGACGGCCGCCGCGGGCCCCGGATGACAGGCTGTCGTTATCTTTTGGGGGCGAATTTAGGGACAATCGGAGTCATGACTTCAAGCGCTGCAACGTCCAACGGCACAGTATCCAACGTCCCGTTCTCCGAGGCCACCCTGGATGCAGGACACCCGCTGATGGACGGCCGCACGGCTGATTCGCCGCTCATCACGGCCTACCGCGGCGGCAAGCCGTCCCGCCGGCCCGTCTGGTTCATGCGCCAGGCCGGCCGCTCCCTGCCGGAATACCTGAAGGTGCGCGAAGGCGTGGCCATGCTGGATTCCTGCCTCCGTCCCGAGCTGGCCTCCGAGATCACGCTGCAGCCCGTGCGCAGGCACGACGTCGACGCCGCCATCTTCTTCTCGGACATCGTGATCCCGTTGAAACTCGCGGGCGTGGGCGTGGATATCGTCCCCGGCGTCGGCCCGGTCCTGGACAAGCCGGTACGCACCGCCGAAGACGTCGCAGCGCTCCCGCAGCTGACCTGGGAAGCGCTGGAGCCGATCCGGGAGGCTGTCCGCCTCACCGTTGCCCAGCTGGGCAAGACGCCGCTGATCGGTTTCGCCGGTGCACCGTTCACCCTGGCCGCGTACATGGTTGAAGGCAAGCCCTCCCGCGACCACCTCGGCCCGCGCACCATGATGCATGCCGATCCCGAGACCTGGAATGCACTGGCCAACTGGGCAGCGGACGCCTCGGGGATGTTCCTCCGAGCCCAGCTGGAAGCCGGCGCCTCCGCGGGCCAGCTGTTCGATTCCTGGGCGGGTTCCCTGGGGCTGGCCGACTACGAGCGCTTTGTAGCCCCGGCATCTGCCCGGGCCCTTGATCATGTCCGCCATTTGGGCGCTCCGCTGATCCATTTCGGCACCGGAACGTCTGAGCTGCTGGTGGCAATGCGCGACGTCGGAGTGGACGTGGTGGGCGTCGACTACCGGCTTCCCCTGGATGAAGCCAACCGCCGGCTGGGCGGCACCGTGCCGTTGCAGGGCAACATCGACCCCGCGCTGCTCTCCGCTCCGTGGGCCGTCCTGGAAGCCCACGTCCGGGAGGTCATCAGGGCAGGTTCTGCCGCGCCCGGCCACGTCCTGAACCTGGGCCACGGCGTGCCGCCGGAGACCGACCCGGACGTGCTGACGCGCGTCGTCGAACTCATCCACTCGATCTCACCGGAGTAAGAAGGTGAGCGCGGCCGCGCCGGAAGGGACCGTTGGTTCGGCGGTGGTGGTGGGCGGGGGCATCTCCGGCCTGCTCTCGGCACTGGAGCTTGTTAAAGCGGGCCGGCAGGTCACCGTCCTTGAAGCCAGCGAGGCCTGGGGCGGCTGTGTGGGTAGCCATGTAGTGGGCGGCCTGACACTGGACAGCGGGGCGGAGTCCTTCGCTACCCGCTCACGCGCCGTTGCGGACCTGGCGGCAGAGCTTGGCATCACGGCAACAATCGTTGCGCCGCATCCGGGCGGCGCCTGGGTCCAGCTCCCCGAGGGTGCGCGGGAACTGCCCAAAACAGGCGTCCTGGGCATCCCGGCCAACCCGTGGGACCCCGAAGTGCGCAGGACCCTTGGGCTGGCAGGCTCGCTCCGCGCTTCCCTGGACAGGTTCCTGCCAGCTTCCCTGGGAACCCGCTCAGCCATCACCAGCGTCTCGGCCCTCGTGCGGCAGCGGATGGGCCGCCGTGTGCTGGAACGCCTGGTGGAGCCCGTGGTGGGCGGCGTGCACTCAGCCGACCCCGCGCTGCTCGACGTCGATATGGTGGCACCCGGACTCCGGGCCGGCATTCGGGCCCACGGCTCCCTGGCCGCCGCCGTCGCCGCCCAGCGCCGGGGGACCGCCGCGCAGGGCCCCAAAGCGGGATCCGCCGTCGCCGGCTTCGAAGGCGGCCTGCACACGCTGATCACCGCCCTCGTGGCCGAACTGCGGCAGCGCGGCGCCACCCTCCTGGCCGGCACCCCGGCGGCGGCTGTGGAAAGGACAGCTGACGGCTGGCGGGTTTCGGCAGGGGCACAGAAGTACGACGCCGGCCTGCTGGTGGTGGCGCTTGACGGCCCCTCCGCCGTCGGACTGCTCCAGGACGCAGTGCCGGATCTGGCCGGACACCGGCCCGGCGCCGGTCCTGATGTAAAGCTTGTGACACTTGTTGTTGACCTTCCCGAACTTGACCGCCGGCCGCGCGGAACGGGCATTCTGGTGGCTCCGCAGACGCCTGGCATCCAGGCAAAGGCGCTGACGCACGCCACCGCGAAATGGGACTGGCTCGCGGCAGCGGCGGGCCCGGGCACGCATGTCGTCCGGCTCTCGTACGGCAGGGGAGAAGAGGGGGCGCAGCAGGCGCGCGGGTCCGTCGCCGGCCTGCGCGCGGGAGAGGGCGCCCGGGCGGACACGGTGCTCTTTGAAGCGGCCTTACGGGATGCGTCGGCACTGCTGACAGTGCCTGTCACGGCTGATGACGTGATCGACTGGGACGTCGTGGGCTGGGGCGGTGTGCTGCCATTCGCCGCTGTTGGCCACCGCCAGCGCGTGGCGGAGGTTCGGCACGTCTGCGCCGCCCAGGGCGGCCTGGTGATGGTGGGCGGGTGGCTGGCCGGCAACGGCCTCGCCGCCGTCGTGGCCGATACCAAGAGGCAACTCGCGGACGTACTCCACTAGCCCGCGAGTACCGCGTACAGGGCGACTTTGCAAGTTTCTAATGGCACGTGTTTCTGGCTAGGGTCGATGACTATGGTCATTCAGAAGTCCGAAGAAACTCGAACGCTGACTGGTTTCCATGGGGGTCTTCGGCGCGGCACCGCAGCAGCGGCGCTCGGAGCGGTACTAGTCCTTTCAGCAGGTGTCCCTGCATCCAACGCTGTGTCACTCGTTCCGGCTCCGGACACCACGGACAGCGCTGGTTCCGCTGCCACGGCGTCCATAGACGCTGGTGTTCCCTCGCTGGAGGTTTGGGCTTCCGTGGTCCTCGGGCCCAAGCCGCATCCTTCCGGCCCGCCTGCACCGGGCGCCGGCAAGCAGACGCCGCCCGGACAGCGGACCCAGCCCACGCCGTCACCGTCTCCGACGACCGACCCGGCGTGGACTTCGCCTTCGCCGTCGCCTGACCCGGAGACGCCGTCGCCTGTCCCGTCGTCGCCGTCACCGTCTCCCTCCGAAAGCAGCGCGCCATCGGGCACCCCGGCGCCGACACCCGCCGGCGGAGCTGCCGCTCCGTCCACCGGTGCCGCCCAGGTGCCTGGCACTCCTGCCCCCGCCGCTGGCGGGGCTTCCGCCGGCACTCCCGCGGCGCCACCGGCAGTCCTCCCGGGAACGGCCGCTCCGGCCGCGCCCCGAAGCGGAGTGATCCTGCGCGGCGCGGCCGCGGAAGCGCCTGCAGCGGGCGGAGCATCGCGAGTGTCCGGCCGCCCGGCCGCCGGGCCAGCTGCTGCCGCACCGGCCTCGGCATGGACCACTACGAACAGGTTCGGGCCTGCCAACATGGCCATCCTCACGTCATATGGCGTCGAGCCGCTGTCCGGCTCCGGCTATGGTGTCTCGGGCTCGCCGGTCATGAGGTCTGCCGTGAGCGTCTCGCCCATGGGAGACGTGCCGCCCCAGGTCTGGTGGGGTGCCGGCCTGGTAGCACTGGCCTGCGCTGCAGGGGTTGCCTACGTGCGAATGCGGCGGGTCTAGGGGCATTTCGGACCGGCCGCCGGCTGCCGGTTTTCCGCTGGTGGTCCGGCCGGATTCGGCGCAAAGCTGTGAAATTAAGCACTTCTACACGTTGTAGAAGTGGCGTGTTTCGACTTAGGCGGCATCGAAGGGGCAGACTGGTAGCTATGAGCCACACTTCTGCCGAATCTGTCACTAAAACCGAATCAGTAGCCGAAAAACCAGCAGCCGAAGAAACAGAGCAGTTCTTCACTCTCTGGACGGTGTTCAAGCGCTCCGCCCACGTCCTGCGCAGCGCCGATGCTGCAGCGGACTTCGAAGCGCTGCTGGCCCGCCTGGCTGATGCCGACGTGGTCCACCGGGGAAGCTACGACGTTTCGGGGATGCGTGCAGACGCGGACATCATGGTGTGGCTCCACGGGCCCAAGCCCGAGGCCCTGCAGCAGGCCGTCCGCGACATCCGCCGCAGCCAGCTCTTCGCCGGCACGGAGATCGCCTGGTCCGCCATGGGCGTGCACCGCGAGGCCGAGTTCGCCAAGAACCACACCCCGGCGTTCTCCCGCGGCGTCGAGCCCGCTGAATGGCTCTGTGTCTACCCCTTCGTCCGCTCCTACGAGTGGTACCTGCTTCCCGATGCGGAGCGCGGGGCCATGCTGCGCGATCACGGACTGCTGGGCCGCGACTTCCCGCAGGTCATCTCCAACACCGTGTCATCCTTCGCCCTGGGCGACTGGGAATGGATCCTCGGCCTGGAGGCACCCGACCTCGTGGACCTCGTGGACCTGATGCGCCACCTGCGGGCCACCGAAGCCCGGCACCACGTCCGTGAAGAAATCCCCTTCTACACCGGCCGGCGGGTCACTGCCGGCGAGATCGCCGAGGTCCTCGCATGAGCCCGCTTGAATCCCAGGAAGCATCCGCAGCCGTGACCGCCGTCAACCCGGTCACGGAATCAGGCCGGATGGCGCCCAAGGAGTACGACGCCGTCCTCCTCGCCTCCTTCGGCGGCCCCGAAGGCCAGGATGACGTCATCCCGTTCCTCCGCAACGTGACCCGGGGGCGCGGAATCCCGGACGAACGGCTCGAAGAGGTCTCGCACCACTACCGCGCCAACGGCGGCATCAGCCCGATCAACCAGCAGAACCGCGCGCTCAAGGCCGGCATCGAAGCCGAACTCGCCGCCCGCGGCATTGACCTCCCCGTGTTCTGGGGCAACCGCAACTGGGATCCGTACATCCCCCAGACTCTGCAGGACGTGTACGACGCCGGCCACCGCAAGGTCCTGATGGTCACCACGAGCGCCTACTCCTGCTACTCCAGCTGCCGCCAGTACCGCGAAGACATCGGCATGGCACTGACCGAGACAGGCCTGGACGGGAAGCTGGAAGTGGACAAAGTGCGTCAGTACTTTGACCACCCGGGTTTCGTGGAGCCTTTTGTGGAAGGCACCGCGGCCGGTCTGGCGGACATCCGCGCCCAGCTGGCTGCAGCGGGCACCCCGGACGCCCCCGTCCACATCCTGTTCGCCACACACTCCATCCCCACGCGGGACGCCGAAGCCGCGGGCCGGTCCGACGCGGAACCGCGCCAGTTCGCTGAAGACTCGGCCTATGTGGCCCAGCATCTGGCATCCGGGTCCGAGGTCATCCGCCGGGTCGAGGCGGAGACCGGCGACAGCGCCCCCTGGTCCCTCGTCTACCAGTCCCGCTCCGGCGCTCCGCACGTTCCGTGGCTGGAGCCGGACATCAACGACGCCATCGAAGAACTCGCCGGCCAGGGTGTCAAGGGCATCGTGATTGTGCCCCTGGGCTTCGTCAGCGACCATATGGAAGTTGTCTGGGACCTTGACACCGAGGCCCTGGAGACCTGCCGCAACCTCGGCGTCCTGGCCACCCGGGTTCCCACCCCCGGCACCCACCGGAAGTTCGTGGGCGGCATCGTGGACCTGATCTGTGAGCGCACCGCGGCGAACAACATCGCCGACCGGCCCCACCTGACCGACCTGGGCCCCTGGTACGACGTCTGCCGCCCGGGCTGCTGCGCCAACTTCCGCGGTGAGAAGCCCACCATTGCAGGGGCGGACACCACCGTGGGCACGGGTCATGACCCCTACCCTTCGGATCCGGCCGCTGCACCGGCATCGCAGGCGGAGGGACAGGGATCCCTGTGACAGTCCGCATCGGGACGCGCGCCAGCAAGCTGGCGCTGACCCAGACCCAACAAACAGCCGACCAACTGGCTGCCATCGGCGGCTTCCCCGTGGAACTGGTCCACATCCGGACCGAGGGGGACGTCCTGACCGGTTCCCTCTCGCAGATGGGCGGCACGGGAGTGTTCGTGGCGGCCCTGCGCGACGCCCTCCTGCGGGACCAGTGCGACGTAGCCGTGCATTCGCTCAAGGACCTGCCCACGGGAGCCGCTCCCGGCCTGTCCCTGGCGGCAACGCCAAAACGAGTCGACGTGCGCGACGTGCTCTGCGCGCGCGACGGTTTCAAGCTGGCCGACCTCCCGCAGGGCGCCCGGGTGGGAACCGGCTCCCCGCGCCGTGCAGCGCAGCTCCGAGCAGCCCGGCCCGACCTGGACGTTGTGGATATCCGCGGCAACGTGGACACCCGCCTGGGCCGCGTCCCCGGTTTGCCGGGCAATGCGACCGACGCGGTGGTGGAAGGGAAATCCTGCGACCTCGACGCCGTGGTCCTTGCGGCCGCCGGCCTCGGGCGCATCAACCGCCTGGACACCGTCAGCGAATACCTCGAAACCGACGTGATGCTGCCCGCCGCCGGGCAGGGCTCACTGGCCATCGAATGCCGTACCGCCGACGCACCCCGGAAAGCCGGTTCCACCGAGGGCTCACAGGCGCCGCTGGCCCAGGCGCTGGCAGCACTGGATGACATGGACACCCGGCTTGCGGTGACGGCCGAGCGGGCGCTCCTGGCCCGGCTGGAGGCGGGCTGCGCGGCCCCCGTCGGCGCCTACGCCTACCGCAAGGGAAGCATGCTCTACCTGGAAGCCGCGGTCTGCGCCGTCGACGGGAAAGCCTCTGTCCGCGACAAGCGGGCAACGGACGGACTCACCGAAGTGGGCGCCACGCTCCTTGGCATCGAACTGGCCGAGGTGCTGCTGGCGGCCGGAGCAGCCGACATCGCGGACCTTGCCGCTTCCTGAACCGGCGGAGCCGGGCAGATGATGGGACGGCGCAGTGCCCGCCGGGGTGGCGACCAGCCCGGGATGCGAGTGCTTGAGGGCGCCCGCATCCTGGTCACGCGCAGCCCTGACCGGGCCGCGCCGCTCCTCGCCGCCCTGCGGGAAACCGGTGCCGAACCGTTGTTGCTTCCGCTGATCGACTTTGAGCGCGCCCGGGACCTGCATTCGCTTGAAGTCGCCTTCGACGCCCTGGGCGCGGGTGCCTACAGCTGGCTGGTCATCAGCAGCGCCACCACTGTCCAGGCCCTCGAGGAACTCGCCCGGGAACGGGGCACGACGCTGAGCCGGTGGCTGCCCGGCTCCCTCCAGGTGGCCACCATCGGGCCCGCCACACAGCATGAACTGGAATCGCGGGGAATCGCCGTTGACCTGGCACCGTCCCGGCTCCAGTCCGGCGTCGGCCTCCTCGACATCTGGCCGCGCGGCCAGGGCAGCGTCTTCCTTCCACAGGCCGACATCGCCGACAGCAGGCTGGCTGACGGGCTTGAAGCGCTCGGTGCCAGTGTCCAGGCGGTCACCGCCTACCACACCGTGGACTATCCGGCTGACCCGGCACGCAGCTTCGCACCGGCACGCAGCGTGGCACCGGGCGGTGACGCCGACCCGCCCTCGGGACCGCCGTCCGCCAACGGGCCGGGAACGGCCGTGCTCAGCCCCGCCGAAGCGAAAGCCGAGCTTGCCGCAGGACGGCTGCACGCCGTCGTCGCCGCTTCACCCAGCGCCGCCCGCCGCATCCATGCCGGACTGTCGCCACTGGGGGACTGCCGCTTCGTGGCGATCGGCCGCTCCACTGCGGCAGAGGCCGAATTGCTCGGGCTGACCGTGGCCGCCGTCGCAGAGGAACCCACGGCATCCGGCCTGGTGTCCGCTGTCATCCGGGCTCTTGCGCCGGAACATTCAACCCCATCCCCGCCCGCCCCCGAGACCCACGAGAAGGACAGACCATGAGCTTCCCGACCCACCGCCCCCGCCGGCTCCGCACCACCCCGGCCATGCGCCGGATGACGGCAGAAAACCGGCTGGCGGCGCCCGAGCTGATCCTTCCCGCGTTCATCCGCGAGGGCCTGACGGAACCGAACCCCATCGCCTCCATGCCCGGAGTGGTGCAGCACACCACCGATTCCCTCAAAAAGGCCGCGGCCCAGGCAGTGGAGCTGGGCGTCGGCGGGATCATGCTCTTTGGCATCCCGGCCGAGCGTGATGCCCGGGGCACCGCGTCGCTGGATCCCGACGGTGTGCTCAACAAGGCCATCCGGGACGTCCGGGCGGAGGTGGGCGATGACCTGGTGGTCATGAGCGACGTGTGCCTGGACGAATTCACCGACCACGGCCACTGCGGCGTCCTCGACGCCGACGGGTACGTGGACAACGACGCCACCCTGGAAATCTACGCGGCGATGGCGGTGGCGCAGGCCGACGCCGGGGCGCACATGCTTGGCCCGTCGGGAATGATGGACGGCCAGATAGGCGTGATCCGGCAGGCGCTGGAGGATGCCGGGCATGTCAATACTGCCGTGGTGGCCTATGCCGCCAAGTACGCCTCTGCGTTCTACGGCCCGTTCCGGGAAGCCGTGGATTCGCAGCTCAAGGGGGACCGGCGCACGTACCAGATGGACGCCGCCAACCGCCGCGAAGCCATCCTCGAGGTGGAGCTTGACCTGGCCGAAGGCGCCGACCTGGTGATGGTCAAACCCGCCATGAGCTACCTGGACATCCTCGCCGACGTCGCGTCCATGAGCTCCGTGCCCGTGGCCGCGTACCAGATCTCGGGGGAGTACTCCATGATCGAGGCGGCCGCCGCCAACGGCTGGATCGACCGGCGCGCGGCCATCACCGAATCCGTCCTCGGCATCAAGCGCGCCGGGGCCAACATGGTCCTGACGTACTGGGCATCCGAGCTCGCCGGCTGGCTGAAGGAAACCCGATGAGCAATGCAGCCCTCGCGGAGAGCGCCACTGCCCCCGTCGGACCCGGAAAGGTCCTGCTCGGGCTGAACACCTTCGGCGACGTCGGGGTATATCCCGACGGGCACCCGGTGCCGCATGCGCAGGTCCTGCGCCAGCTGCTGGAACAGGCGGAGCTGGCGGACGACGTCGGACTCCACGCCTTTGGCGTGGGCGAGCACCACCGGCAGGACTACGCAGTATCGGCCCCCGAGGTGTTCCTGGCCGCCGCCGCAGCGCGGACCAAGCACATCCGGCTGGGTTCCGCCGTGACCGTCCTGAGCTCCGATGACCCCATCCGCGTCTTCCAGCGTTTCTCCACGGTGGATGCCATCTCCAGCGGACGCGCCGAAGTCATGCTGGGCCGCGGGTCCTTCATCGAATCGTTCCCGCTGTTCGGCCTGGACCTCGCCGACTACGAGGTCCTGTTCGAGGAAAAGCTGGAGCTCTTCGACAAGGTCCGGGCCCAGAAGCCCGTCCACTGGGAAGGGCGCACCCGCCCGCCCCTCAACGGGCTGAGCGTCTACCCGCCGCTGGAGCACCACCTGCTGCCCACCTGGATCGGTGTGGGCGGAACCCCCGAGTCCGTGCTGCGCTGCGCGGAATACGGCTACCCCGTCATTTTCGCGATCATCGGCGGGGAGCCCCGGTCGTTCGCTCCGCTGGCCAACCTGTACCGCGAGGCCATGGCCAAGTACGGGCATCCGATGCAGCAGGTGGCCACGCACTCGCCCGGGCATGTCGGCGAGACGGATGAGGAAGCCCGGGAGGAGTTTTTCCCGCACTGGCTGGGCCTGCGCAACAGGATCGGAGCCGAACGCGGCTGGGGCCCCGGAAGCCGGCGCGAATTCGACGCCATGTGCACCCCCGAAGGCGCGCTCTACGTGGGGTCGCCGGAAACGGTCGCGCAAAAAATCGCCCTGCTCAAGGGCAACCTGGGCGTGGACCGCTTCGACCTCAAGTACAGCAGCGGCTCCCTGCCACACACTGCCATGATGAGGTCCATCGAACTGCTGGGCACCGTCGTGGCACCCCGGGTGGCCGAGCTCCTGTCCGGGCACGCACCCGAAAACTGAAAGAATAGGAACATGACTTCCAGCTCTCCCCGTAATGAGGAACTCTTCGACCGTGCACGCCAGCTCATGCCGGGCGGCGTCAACTCTCCCGTCCGGGCTTTCGGTTCGGTAGGCGGCACCCCGAGGTTCATGGTGTCCGCCAAGGGCGCGTACCTGACGGACGCCGACGGTGCCGAGTACGTGGACCTGGTGTGCTCCTGGGGCCCTGCCCTGCTGGGCCACGCCCACCCCGCGGTGCTCGAAGCAGTCCACGCAGCCGTGGACCGCGGGCTCTCCTTCGGTGCCTCCACACCGGACGAAGCCAACCTGGCAGCCATCGTCAAGGAACGCGTTCCCGCCGCAGAACGCGTCCGGATGGTGTCCACCGGCACCGAGGCCACCATGACCGCCATCCGCCTGGCCCGCGGCTTCACCGGCCGCGACCTGGTCATCAAGTTCGCCGGCTGCTACCACGGCCACCTCGACGGGCTCCTGGCCGCCGCCGGATCCGGCGTGGCCACCCTGGCGCTTCCCGGCTCCGCCGGCGTAACTGCCGCCACCGCTGCGGAGACCCTGGTGCTGCCGTACAACGACCTTGCCGCCGTGGAGGCCGCCTTCGCCGCGCACGGCAGCAACATCGCCGCCGTCATCACGGAGGCGGCTCCGGCAAACATGGGCGTGGTCATGCCGGGCGAGGGATTCAACGCCGGACTTTCCCGTATCACCCGCGAACACGGCGCCCTGCTTATCGTGGACGAAGTCCTCACCGGGTTCCGTACCGGTTACTCCGGTTACTGGGGCCTCACCGGCGGAGCGGCGGACGCTGCCGAGCCGTGGAGCCCGGACCTGCTGACCTTCGGAAAGGTGATCGGCGGCGGCATGCCGACGGCGGCGCTCGGCGGCCGGGCGGACATCATGGACTACCTGGCGCCGCTCGGACCCGTGTACCAGGCCGGGACGCTGTCCGGAAACCCGGTGGCCATGGCTGCCGGCGTCGCCACCCTGACCCACGCCACCCCCGAGGTCTACTCGTTCATCGACGCACGCTCGCTGGAGCTCTCCTCGGCACTGTCCTCGGCACTGGACGCCGCCGGCGTGGACCACTCCATCCAGCGCGCCGGCAACCTCTTCTCCGTGGCCTTCGGCACATCGGCCCGCGGCGTCCACAACTACGACGACGCCCAGGGCCAGGACGTGTTCCGCTACGCGCCGTTCTTCCACTCCATGCTGGACTCCGGGGTTTACCTGCCGCCGTCCGTCTTCGAAGCCTGGTTCCTGTCCGCGGCGCACGACGACGCCGCCATGAACCGGATCTTCGAGGCGCTCCCGGCCGCCGCACGGGCCGCGGCGTCGGCGGCGGTGCCCGCCGGGCTGTAACCGAGTCACAGCAGAAATCCCCGCCTCCCGGACGAATCCCCGCTGAATGCGAAGGGGAATTGTCCGGGAGACGGGGATTTTTTGTGCTAAGGCTGAGTAGCGGAATGCCTAGAAGGCCACCGTCACGTCACCGTTGGGCCATTCCTTTTCGATGAAGGCCTTGACCTCGGGGGAGTGCAGGAGCTCGTCCAGCTTCTTGATCCGGACGTCATCCTTGGAGTCTTCGCGCCAGGCCAGGAAGTTGGCGTAGGGGTTGTTCTCCACGGACTCCACTGCGAGGGCGTCCTTGGTGCTCAGGCCGGCCTTCAGGATGAAGTTGCCATTGATCAGGGCCAGGTCCACAGACGGGTCCTTGAGGTCGTTGATCAGGAGTTCGGGCTGGTTCTCGGAGAACTTCAGCTTCTTGGGGTTCTGCTCGTCGGTGAGGGTCAGCACCGAGGAATCATCCTTGATGTCCTTCACGAGGCCGGCAACCTGGAGGACCTTGAGGGCCCGGACCTGGTTGGAGGGGTCGTTGGTGATGGCAACCTTGGCGCCGTCCTGGATCTCCTGGATGTCCTTGACCTTCTCGGAGAACGCGGCGTACGGCTCAATGTGGACACCTTCGCCGTGGCCGAACTTGTAGCCCTTGGTCTTGACCTGGTCTTCGTACCAGGGAAGGTGCTGGTAGTAGTTGGCGTCCAGCGAGCCATCGCTCAGGGCGGTGTTAGGAGTCTGGTAGTCCTCGATCTCCTTGATGTCCAGCTTCAGGCCGGCCTTGGGCGCGAGGTCCTCGTTGAGGAATTCCAGGATCTTGGCCTGCGGGACCGGGCTTGCGCCGACGGTCAGCGTGGCGGGCTTTGCGGGGTCAAGGGCGGTGGTTTCGGCGCTGGGGCTGGAGGAACCGCCGCAGGCCGTCAGGGCCAGCGCGGTGACAATACCGGTGGCCAGGAGGGAGAGTGATTTACGCATCGGGTGCGTTCCTTTCGAATTGCATGGAGTTCGACGGCGGGCTTGCGCCCGGCGCCGCTCCGGCACAGATGCAGCGGGCGGCTACCTGCTGCGGTGAAGATTGCCGTGCCCGTTGGACGACGGCTGGTCAGTGGCGGTGTAGCAGAGGTCCGGGGGTAGCTGTGGGCCCCGGGCTTAGCGGTGGTCGAGGCTGCGGGCGATCTGCTCGCCGACGAGCTGGATGACCTGCACGAGGACGATGATCAGGACGATGGTGACGATCATGACCGTGACGTCGAACCGCTGGAAGCCGTAGTTGTATGCCAGCTTTCCGAGTCCTCCGCCGCCCACCAGGCCGGCCATGGCCGAGTATCCCACCAGCGTGACCACGGTGGTGGTTGTGGCGGCTACGAGGGCCGGGAGCGATTCGCGCAGCATCACCTTGTTGATGACCTGCATATTGGTGGAACCCATGACCTGGGCGGCGTCGATCTTGCCATGGTGGACGTCCCGGAGGCACGTCTCCACGAGGCGGGCAAAGAAGGGAATGGTGCCGATGGACAGCGAAACCGAGGCCGCAACAGGGCCAAGGCTCGTGCCGGTCAGCAGCCGCGCCAGGGGGATGAGCGCCACCATCAGGATGGCGAACGGGATGGACCGGGTGATGTTGACGATGACGTCGCTCATGATCCGGTTCGTGACCGGCATCGGACGCAGGCCGCCCGGCGCCGTGACGTGCAGGAAAACGCCCAGGGGCAGGCCCACCAGCACCGTAAAGAAGGCCGAAATTCCGACCATCTGCAGGGTTTCAACGATTGCTTCGGGCAGTGCCTTGGCAAGGACGGGGTTGCTGAAGATGTCGTTCATGAGTTCCTTCCCGTCGCGTCGTTCAATTCAGCAGCATCCGGTTCCGCGGCACCAAATTCCAGGGCGTCATCGGATGCCGCGTTGCTCGCGGCCAGCTTTGCGCCTATTCCGCGCTGGTGGAGGTAGCCGAGGACGGCGTCGTAATCAGCATTCTCTGCAAGCTGCACGCGGAGGTGCCCGAACTGCTGGCCGCCCAGTGTTTCGACGCTGCCGGCCAGGACGTTCAGGTCGATGTCGAAGTGCCGGGCAACACCGGTGAGTACCGGTTCCTTGGCGTTGTCCCCGGCGAACAGGATTTCGAGGACCGGTCCGCCTTGGAGTGCGCCCTTCAGGGGTTCGGACGCTGGCAGCGGCAGCAGCGCCTTGGCCAGTTTGCTCTCGAGGTCACCGGCCACGTCCTTGAGGGCGCCGTGTTCGACGATGCGGCCCTTCGACAGGAGCGACACCGAATCACAGACCCGCTTCACGACGTTCATTTCGTGCGTGATGATGAGCACGGTGAGCTGCAACCGCCTGGTGAGGTCCTGGATCAGGTCCAGGATTTCGTCCGTGGTCGCAGGGTCCAGGGCTGACGTGGGCTCGTCGCACAGCAGGACGTCGGGGTCCGCGGCGAGGGCCCGGGCGATGCCTACACGCTGGCGCTGGCCACCGGAGAGCTGGGAAGGGTAAGCGTTTTCGAAGCCTTCGAGGCCCACGAGGGACAACAGCTCCGCGACCTTGGTCCGGATCGTGTCCTTCGGCGTCTTGACGAGCTCCAGGGGGTGCGCCACATTGCCTGCCGCGGTGCGCGAGTCCATAAGGTTGGCGTGCTGGAAGACCATGCCGATACGTCGCCGGGCCGCACGTATTTCGGACTCTTTGACGGCGCTCAGTTCCGTGCCGTCAATGCTGACAGCCCCGGACGTGGGACGATCCAGAAGCGTGAGGCACCGCACCAGGGTCGATTTTCCGGCGCCTGAATGGCCAATGATCCCGTGGATGGAACCTTTGGGAACGGAAAGTGTGACGCCGTCGAGGGCCACCACTTCCTTTTTCCCCTGGCGGTAGACCTTTCGAAGGTCGGTAACTGTGATCATTTATCCTCAGGAGGTTGGCCTCGGGCAGGGCATAGCACAAGCACGCTTTTGAACTTAATTATGTCAGCGGACCCATCGGCGAGTCACTTCCGCATAATGTTCGGCGCTGCCCGCTATTTCCTGCATGCAGTTAGGCAACAGAGGCCTAGTCACGTTGCTCGTGCAACCTTGCTGCCGCCTGCCAAATTGCACCCGGCCAGGCTGACCGCTCCCGGACGTGCCGGTCCCTGTGATCCTCGTCCCAAGAGCCGGGTCGTGACCGGCTGCCGAACCCTGGGCCCGTGCCCGTGCCCGTGCCCCGGCCCCGGCCCTGGCACTGTGCCTAAGGCCGGGCGGGCTAGAAGTCGCCCCTGCTGGCGTCTTCAGGCGGGAGGACGGGCCATTCGCCTTCGATCACGGCGGCGGGCTTGGTCTTGCGGAGATAGGTCTGGAAGTCCGCGGCCTGGCTGGCGGCCCAGCCGACCTGGAGCTGATGGAGCTGGCCGGCAGCCATTCGAAGCTTGGGGAACTTGCCGGCCATGGCGTCCAGCATCCGGAGCGTTGCGAGGGCATCCGCCGCGGAGGTGTGGGCGTTGTCGAGGTTGATGTCGTATTCCTCGCACAGTGCGGTCAGGGTGCGCTTGCCCTTGCGGTACCGGTCCACCTGCTTGTTCATGACGTAGGGGTCCAAAACGGGGAAGCGGTGCAGCTGCGGAATGCCGTAGCGGGCTGACTCGGCAGCCAGCACCGTGAAGTCATAGCTGGCGTTGAACGCAATTACGGGGACACCGTCGTCGAACAATCCCTGCAACACGGACGCGAGTTCTCGCGTTACCTCCGCCGCCGGACGGCCCTCCTGGCGGGCACGTTCCGTGGTCACACCGTGGACTTCGCTGGCTTCGGCGGGGATCTCGACGCCAGGATCCGCGAGCCACTCATGTTCCTTGATGACACTTCCATCGGCATCCACCACTGTGACCGACGCAGTAACGATCCGGGCGGCCCGCGAATTGCGGCCGGTGGTCTCCAGGTCGAAGGCGGCCCGTGGCCGGGTGTCCCACGTGCTGGTACTGGTGCTGGTACTGGTGGTGCCGGTGTTCCTGGTGCTCATGCCTCAAAACTACCTGCTGCCACTGACGGTTTTGTGCCAGGCAGCGGGCGTGCCGCCCGGACGGCAGCCCGGGCCGACAAATTCGGGCAGCCCGGAAACCGCTACGCTGGATGCATGCGCACGGAGTATGTAGAGGCGGTGCTGTCCCTGGTCCGGCTCGTCCCTCCCGGTGCAGCCGTAGCCTACGGGGACGTTGCCGAGATGCTCGGTTCCGGTGGTGCGCGGCAGGTGGGATCTGTCATGAGCCATCACGGCAGCTCTGTTCCCTGGTGGCGGGTCCTGAGGGCAAACGGCGAAGCACCCCAGGGCCTGGAAGCCGAAGCCCTGGCTTTCTACCTCCAGGAAGGGACTCCACTTCTGGGCCGCTACCTGGACTTCCTCCGGACCGGCGAGGGACGTTGGCGCGTCGACCTGACGCAGGCGCGGTGGGCCCCCGCAGACGGTGACTTTGACCTCATAGACCTGATTGCCGAGCGGCTGGAGCGGCGGCTCCATAAAATGTCCGCCCCCGATGATGAAATGACTGTGTGACACTTACCAGCGACACCCCCGAGGCCCAATCGGACCAGCGCACGTCGAACCGGATCACGTCGGACCAGCGGACCCGGTCCGGGCAGCTGACGGTAGCCAAACCCGCCGGCACGGCCTCCGGGCTCAGGCTCCTCCCTCCCCGTCAGGTCCTCAGCGTTATTCCGGTGCTGTCACCGGACCAGCAGGCGGCAGTGGATGTACCGCACGGGTCGGGCCCCGTCCTGGTTCCGGGAGCACCGGGAACGGGAAAATCCACTGTCCTCATCGAAGCGGCAGTTCGCAGGGCCGAGCGCGACGGCGTGGATCCAGAGAGAATGCTGGTGCTGGCGCCCAGCCGGCTCGCCGCCGACTCCTTAAGGGACCGCTTCACGGCCCGGCTCAACAGAAGCCTCAGCACGACGCCGGCGCGCACCTGGGCCTCGTATGCCTTCGATCTGATCCGGCGCGCCAAAGCGGAAGGCATCCTCCCGCTGGCGCGGCCGCCGCGGCTGCTGTCCGGGCCTGAGCAGGACCTGATCATTAAGGAGCTCCTTGAAGGCCATGCCCTGCCGGGCCTCGAGCTGCCCTGGCCGGATGACCTGGACGCCGCCCTGGAAACCCGCGGGTTCCGCCACGAAGTGCGCCAGCTCTTTGACCGGATTATCGAATCCGGCCGGACGCCCGATGACCTGGTGGTCCTGGCCGGACAGTGCAACCGTCCGGACTGGATCGCCGCCGCCGCACTGTACGCCGAGTATCGCGACGTCCTGGACCTGCGGATGCCGGAGGCTTTCGACCCCGCGGGAATCATCACAGCGGCCCGTCAGATCTTCCAGGATGCCCCCGATTTCCTGGCGGCTGAGCGGGAGCGGCTCCAGCTGATCCTTGTGGACGATATCCAGGAAGCCAACCCGGCGGTGTTCGAACTGCTGGCGGACATCGCGGCAGGCAAGGACGCCTACGTGACGTTGTCCCCGGACACCGTGGTCCAGGGTTTCCGCGGCGCCAGGCCTGACCTCACGGCCGAGCTGCCGCACCTGCTGGCTCCTGAGGGAGCGGCCGGGGACGGTCCCCGGGATCCTGCAGCCAGGCACAAGATTTTGGAACGCCCGCTTCGGGTGACACACCGCCACACCGCCGCTGTCGCCGACGCTTGGCTTTCGGTGGCGGGGCGTATCTCGCAACGGGCAGGCGGCCAGTCGGCCCGACGGCTGGAGAGTGCCGCGCCGGCTACCGGCGATCCGACGGACTGTCCGACTCCCTCCCGTAGCCACGACCGCGGCGCGGTTGAGGGCCATGTCCTTCCGTCGCCGGTCCAGGAGCTGCGCTATGTGGCGCAGCGCATCCTGGATGCACACCTGAACCACGGACGCGAGCTCGGCGATATCGCAGTGATCGTGCGGAACGGCGGCCAGCTCAACCAGCTGCAGCGCCACCTGGCCGGCCACGGTATTCCCGTGCGCGTTCCGGTGGCCGAATCCGCGGTCCGGGACGAAGTCGCGGTGCGGCCCCTGCTTGATGCCTATGCCGTGGCGCTGGATCCCGCCGTACTGACCCCGGAGTCGGCAGTCGCGCTGCTGACGTCCCGGATCGGCGGAGCGACCTCCATCGAGTTGCGGCGGCTTCGCCAGTCCCTGCGCCGCGAAGAAATCCTCGGCGGAGGAGGCCGCACCAGTGATGCGCTGCTCGTCGAGTCGCTGCTTGAACCGGGAGCTTTGGCCACCTCGGGCATCGAAGGCCGCTCGGCCCGCCGGGTCGCCCGCATGATTGAGGCCGGGCGCGTGGCAGCGCGTGAACCGGGGGCCAACGCGGAGACAGTGCTGTGGGCTCTCTGGAACTCCACGGGGCTTTCCGCGCGCTGGACTGACGCCGCCTTGGCCGGCGGGGCGGCGGGAGCCCGGGCAGACCGCGACCTGGACGCCATGATGGCCCTGTTCCACACCGCCGAGCGCTATGTGGACCAGCTGCCGGGGTCAGGACCTGACCAGTTCCTGGAATACCTGCTCAGCCAGGAGCTCCCCATGGACACGCTGGCAGCCCGGGCACAGCTGGAGGACGCCGTGGAACTCATGACCCCGGCGAGTGCCGCCGGCCGTGAATGGCCCGTCGTCATTATTGCCGGCCTGCAGGAAGGCGTGTGGCCCAACACCCGGCTCCGCGGGGAGCTCCTCGGCAGCACACTCTTCGCCGACGCCGTCGAGCACGGGGTTGAACATGCCCTGCAGCTGGGGCCACTCAGCAGGTTGCGGGAAATCCGGTACGACGAACTCCGCAGCTTCTCCACAGCGGTGTCCAGAGCCCGCGACGTGTTGATCTGCACTGCCGTTTCATCAGAGGACGAACAGCCTTCCTCCTTCCTCGACTACGTGGCACCGCTGCGTCCCGGGCAGGATCGGCGGACGTTCACTCCGGTGGAACGGCCAATGACCCTCCGGGCCCTCGTGGCGGAACTCCGGCAGCATGCGCAACTGGACGGCAGGTCCGCCGCGGAATCTGTCGAAGCCGCCAGGGTCCTGGCCCGGCTGGCCGTTGCAGAACCGCCTGTCCCGGGGGCCGGTCCCGACTCCTGGTGGGGTCTCGCGCCGTTGTCTTCCGGTGAACGGATTGTCCCGGTTGGCGGAACAGTATTCGTTTCTCCGTCCAAGGTGGAGACGGTCCACAAGTCACCGCTCGACTGGTTCATCCAGGCAGCGGGCGGAGAAGCCGCCACCGACTTTGCCAGGAGCCTGGGAACGCTGGTCCACGCCATCGCGCAGGACATGCCTGATGCGTCGGGCGGGGAGTACGTGGCGGAACTGGTCCGGCGATGGCCGGCGCTCGGCATGAAGGACAACTGGGAAGGCAAACTTGATTTCCAGCGTGCCGAAGGCATGGTCCGGAAGCTCGCGCAGTACATCCTGGTCATGCGCAGTGAAGGCAGGAGCCTTGTCGGCGTCGAACAGGACTTCGAAGTGAGGCTGCCGGACATCATGGACGTACCGCAGCCCCCGGGTATTCCGGTGTCTGAACCGGAGCCGGAGGTCAGGTCCGCCGTCCTCCGCGGCCAGGTGGACCGGCTGGAGATCGATTCCGACGGGCGGCTGGTGGTCGTGGACCTCAAAACCGGCAAACGCCAGCCGTCGAAGGCCGATCTTGCCCGCCACCCGCAGCTGGGTGCCTACCAGGCTGCGGTCCTCGCCGGAGGGTTCACAGAACCCGCCGTAACTGCCGGCGACGTTCAGCCCGGTGACGTTGAGCCCGGGGACGTTCAGCCGGGCGGGGCAGTACTGGCACAGCTCGGCACAAGCAACAAGAGCCCGGGCATCCAGGTCCAGGCGCCGCTGGACGGCTCCGATGGCAACTGGGCGCTCGACATGGTGAACGAGGCCGCACGGCTGATGTCCGGCAGCGTTTTCGAGGCGCGCCACGATCCGGCGAAATCGGGACACGGCGGCCACGGCTGCCGCCTGCCCGAGGTCTGTCCCCTTTGTCCGCGCGGAAAGCAGGTTACTGAATGACGACGCCGCTCGACGTCCCGGCACCCCGGTTCTCCCCGGAGGAGCTGACCGCCATGCTGGGCGAACGCAACAGCCCCACCGCGGAGCAATCCGCCATTATTTCCTCGCCGCTCACGCCGCGGCTAGTGATTGCCGGTGCAGGATCGGGCAAGACCGCCACGATGGCGGACCGCGTCGTGTGGCTCGTTGCCAACGGCTGGGTGAGGCCCGAGGAAGTCCTCGGTGTAACGTTCACGCGCAAGGCAGCAGGCGAGCTGGCCAGCCGTATCAGGGCCAAGCTGGCTGCCCTGCAACGGATCGCGGCGGAAGACAGCGGGCATCGGATTTTTCCCGCGGGCCTGCTCAGCGAGGACGCCCTGGAACCCAAGGTGTCCACCTACCACTCCTACGCCAGCGGCATCGTGTCCGACTACGGTCTCCGGCTCGGCGTCGAACGTGACGTTGTGCTCCTGGGCGGAGCGCAGGCATGGCAGCTGGCCAGCGAAGTCGTCGAGGCGTTCGACGGCGAATACGAGCACTTCCGTGCTGCCAAATCCACCCTTGTGAAGGCCGTCATCCAGCTCGCAGGCGAGTGCGCTGAACACCTGCGTGATCCCGACGAAGTGCAGGAATGGCTGATGCACCGCGTCGCCGAATTTGAAGCACTGCCCTATGTGGCCGGCGCCAAAAAGAATCCGACCCAGGCCGCGGGAGAACTTGGTGCCATGCTCCGCACTCGGGCAAGCGTTGCCGAGATGGTGGGCAGGTACTCCGAAGCGAAGCGGGTCCGCGGCGCCCTTGATTTCGGCGACCTCGTAGCGCTGGCTGCGCGGGTCGCCAGCGAGATTCCGCTCGCCGCCGAAGTGGAGCGCCAACGGTTCAAAGTGGTGCTGCTCGATGAATTCCAGGACACGTCGCATGCCCAGCTCGTGCTCTTTTCCCGGCTCTTCGGCGGCGGCCACGCGGTGACGGCCGTGGGCGATCCCAACCAATCGATCTACGGCTTCCGCGGCGCGTCCGCCGGCCAGCTCTTCCATTTTGTCCGGGAATTCCCGGTCATGGTCCGTGATTCGTTCGCGGTGGCACCCACTTCCTACCTGACAACCGCGTGGCGCAACGGGCGGAACATCCTTTCCGCGGCCAACGTCATTTCGGCTCCGCTCAGTGCAGCTGCCTCGAAGAGCGGCCCCGCGGGGGAACGGGAATCCGCGGACTCCGTGGAGGTCCCGCCGCTGCAGCCCAGTCCCGCGGCGGCCCAGGGGAAGGTTGTCATCGGACGCTTTGCCACGGATGAAGACGAGGCCCGGGCAATAGCGGGGGACGTTTTGCGGTACCGCGTCACAGACTTTGAAGACAGTGCCGGAACAGAGCGGGTACCTCCGGCCATGGCGGTCCTGTGCCGCCGGCGCGCACAGATGGAGTGTATCCGGCGTGAGTTCGAAGTTCGCGGAATCCCCTACGAGATCGTGGGCCTCGGCGGACTCCTGGACACGCCGGAGATCGTGGATCTGGTCGCAACCTTGCGCGTCCTTGCAGATCCGGGCCGGTCGGACTCACTCATGCGGCTCCTGGCGGGAGCACGCTGGCGCATAGGTCCGGCAGATCTGATGGCCTTCCGGGACTGGTCGTCATTCCTCGCCCGCCGCCGGGAGCACCCGGGACGGGACGCGGATGAAAGTGACGACGCCGGGGCCGCCGTTATCGAGAGCGACATCACCGATTCGTCCAGCCTGGTGGAAGCGCTGGACTGGCTGCCGCGGGAAGGCTGGACGTCGTCCCACGGCAGGTCCCTCAGCACTGAAGCCCTCGACCGGCTGCACGCCTTCTCGGCCGAACTCCGTCAGCTCCGGGGATTCATGGGCGATGACCTCACCACGTTGCTGGGCGAAGTGGAACGGGCCATGCTCCTGGATATCGAGGTAGCGGCCCGTCCGGGCATCAGCATTCACCAGGCCCGGAGGAACCTGGACGCATTCCACGATGCGGCGGCAGGGTTCCTCCATACCTCGCAGCGCGTCGACGTGCTGGCTTTCCTGGCGTGGCTGGAAGCCGCAGCCACGGAGGAGGGCGGCCTGGACGTCGCCGCGCCGGACGTCAACCATGAAGCCGTGCAGCTTTTGACCGTGCACGCGTCCAAGGGCCTGGAGTGGGACGTTGTGTTCGTTCCCGGCCTGAACGCCGGCGCGTTTCCCAGCAGCCGGGATTCCCGCTGGAGCAGCGGCAGTGCAGCCCTGCCCTGGCCGTTGCGGGGAGACCGTGGCGACCTGCCCCAATGGGACACGGACCAGCCGGACCAAAAGGGCTGGCTGGATGCCGAAAAGGATTTCAAGGCGGAGGTCCAGGCGCACGGTGAAGCAGAAGAACGCAGGCTGGCCTACGTCGCCTATACCCGGGCGAAATTCGTGCTGTGGGTTTCGAGTGCCGCCTGGGTCGGTTCCCGGGCCGGCATGGCGGAGATGTCGCCGTTCCTGTCGGAACTGGCGCACCTTGCTGGAATCGGGACGGAGGCCGGCGGACCTGAGCCGGCCGTGAAGCGGTCCGATGAGCCTGCGGTGGCGAGGGGACGTGCGGAGGAGCCTGCCGCCGTCGTACATCCCGCGTCGGTGGAGGAGTCATCCCTGCCTGCCGAAAGTCCCTTGACCCAGGACCTGGAACTGGCTCTGTGGCCGTATGATCCGCTGGAAGGACCCGCCGATCCGCGCACCGGAGCCAGGCTCAGGCTGGTACCCGGGCGACGCGCCGCAATGGAAACGGCCGCCGGACGGGTCCGCGAAGCCATGGCCGGCGGCGCAACCGGGGACGCGGCGCTGGTTCCTGCTGCCGCGGAGGGCTCGCGTCCGCTCCGGGGCGTCGCCGCCAGCTGGGCGCAGGAGGCGGGCCTGCTGCTGGAGCGCCGGTTCCGCAGGGCAACGGTGCAGGATGTCCACTTGCCCGGCCACATCTCGGCGTCAACTTTCGTGGACCTGGGTGACGACCCCGGATCCGTGCTTGCACGGCTGCGGCGGCCGGTTCCCAGGGAGCCAGGCATGTCGGCCCGCAAGGGCACGGCTTTCCACGCCTGGGTGGAGGAATACTTCGGCAAGGCGGGCATGCTGGAGCTGGACGAGGCACCCGGTTCGGACAACCATATAGACGAGGCTTACGGGCTGGACTCCATGGTGGAAACATTCCGGAACTCAGAGTGGGCGCACCGTGCCCCCGCCCATGTCGAGGTTCCCGTTGAGACACGCATCGGCGATGTTGTGGTTCGTGGCCGGATCGATGCCGTGTTCCGGGATGCCGACGGCGGCTGGGACCTCGTGGACTGGAAGACGGGCCGCCGTCCCGCCGGCGGGCAACTGAAGGTCAAAGCTGTCCAGCTGGCCGTCTACCGTCTCGCCTGGGCCAGACTCAAGGGAGTCCCGCTGGACAGTGTCCGGGCGGCCTTCTACTACGTGGGGGAAAACCAGGTGGTCCGGCCCCACGACCTCGGCACGGCGGAGCAACTGGAAGATATCGTGACAGCTGCCCTCGGGGGAACCACCGCACTGGCCAAGGCTGCCGGCCCGGTCAGCGGGACTTTGCGTCCACAATCTTGAGGGCGGCGGTGGAGGTGTCATCCGCTGCCGGCGGGGCAGGGGGAGTGGCGGCCCCGCCAAAGCCGGTAGCGGGGTCCGCTGCACTGCCTCCGGCTGCCGGAGCGTTTCCTTCCGGAGTGGCGGCCCCGGCGTCGGACTTTTCGACCGGGATCGGGGTCACGTGCACGGAAGGCATGGCGGCGGCGCTGGCCGGTTCGACCTGCGGCACAGGTTCCACGTGCACGGCCGGGACGGCCTGCGGCAAGGGTTCCACGCTGATGGGCTGGCCGCCGTGCTCGGCGATGTCGTCGGCCAGCGAGGCAAGCATTTCTTCAGCTTCACCGATCATGGTCTGGTCGCCGGCGGCCAGGCCCTTGACCAGGTACTGGGCCAGCGCAAACTCGGCAGAGAGCGCCGCACGGCGGAGCAGGTGGGCGTCCGGGGCGTCACGCCGGCTCGACGTGTAATGGCGCAGGACGGCGTCCACGAAGCCCTGTTCGTTGGAGGCCACCAGCCACGCCATGTCGTCGGCGGGATCGCCGATGCGCAAATCAGTCCATCCGGTCACGGCGGTCACACGTTCCCCGTCAATCAGGATGTTGTCCTCGTGCAGGTCCCCGTGCACAACGCAGGGATTGAAGCGCCACAGCGAGACATCCTCCAACGCGTGTTCCCAGCGGCGCAGCAGCACGGGAGGGATCTTCCCGGTGGTTGCGGCCTGGTCGAGTTCGTTGAGCCTGCGCTGCCGGAACTCGTTGGGTGTATAGCTGGGGAGGTCGGCGTTGCTGACCAAAGCCCGGGGCAGGTCGTGGATCGCGGCCAGCGCCGCTCCGACTTCCCTCGCGAGTCCTTCCGGACCGGCGGTCAGCTCTTCGACGCTGCGCGTGGTGCCCGCCAGGTGCGAGTACACGAAAGTGCTCAGGGCCCCCTGGCGCACGGTGCCTGCCACCGTTGGCATCAGGAAGGGCAGCTCGGCCCTGATTCCCGGGGCGAATGCGCGGAGGACCATGAACTCAGTTTCCAGGCGGGCGCTGGCCTCCGCGTGGCGAGGTGATCGTACCCGCCACTGCTTCCCCTCGGAGTCCAGGAGGAGTGCCGAATCGAAGTCCGCCGGATCGTCCGGGGCGGAACTCACGGCGGTCGGCGTCAGTCCGGGGACTGCCGCAGTTGCTACAGCTGCCAGTTCGATCGGTTTTCTTCTCACCCATCCACGGTAGATTGACTGGCGCCCAAGATGGCGATGTACTACGGCGAGTCTCGAGATCGGAACGATTTCCCTCGCTGATCCGGGCCGTGATCATGCCCACGCCGGACTGACCGGAAGGCTTGCCGACAGGCCTGCCGCCGGGCTTTTGGCGAGACGGCCGCCGCCGGAGCAAATGTCAATTGTCTGCCGGAGTCAGTACGGTGGGTACATGAGTCTTGCGGAGTCCCCGGCATCCAAAAATCAGGCACCTGCAAATGTGTCCCAAGGCAGCACAGCAACGTTGCAGAGGCTGCCGGCGAACCACCTGATGGACACGGTCCTTCCCGTCAGGCCCGCCCTCATTGACAGGGGATCCGGCGCCAGGATGAAGCCGGGCATGGTTGACTCTGTCGTCAGCTCGGGACGGGCGCTGGCCATGGTCCTCTCGCACCGGCAGGCGTTGGTCCGCGGCGGGAGCCTCCTGCTGACTGACGCCGCCCGACTTGCGGAGAGCCTTGCCGAGGCAGGGTCGCCGCCGGAAATGACCATCTATCTTGGCGCTGCCATGGCCGGTTCGCAGCTGGACGAGGGCACGGAAATCGTTCTTTTTGTCCTGGCGGAACCGTTCGAGGTCCGGGCGGAACAGTTCGAACGCGGCATCGCGGGAATCCCGTCGGATGCAGTGTGGACGGGGTTCCGGGACGTGGCTGCCCTCTTGAATGCCACCGACACTGCCCTCTTCATCGAGGCCAGTGCAATAGCGAACTGGCATGCCACGCACGTTCATTGCCCGCGGTGCGGTGCCGCGACCGTTGTGGAGGCAGGAGGCTGGGTCCGCCGGTGTCCCGCAGACAACTCCGAGCACTACCCCCGGACCGACCCCGCCATCATCGTGACGGTGGTCGGCCCGGATGACAGGCTCCTCCTCGGTGGCGGCGGACCGCTCGACGCGAAGAACTTTTCCACCCTGGCCGGGTTCGTGGAGCCGGGTGAATCCCTGGAGCAGGCCGTAGTCCGCGAGATCCAGGAGGAGGTGGGCGTTAGGATAACCGCCGCCCAGTACCTGGGTTCCCAGTCCTGGCCTTTCCCGGCATCCCTGATGCTGGGGTTCACGGCCCGGACGCCGGACACCGAGGCAACGCCCGACGGCGTGGAGGTCACCCGGGCGCGCTGGTTCAGCCGGTCAGAACTCCAGGCCGCCGTGCTGAGCGGGGAGATCGTGATCTCCAGCCGGCTGTCCATCGCCCGGTCACTCATTGAGCACTGGTACGGCGGCGTCATCCAGGACCGTCCCGCCGACGCCTGACTTCCGTGCAGCGAACCTCCACCCGGCACCACCGGGCCACCCATCACAAGTGACCGAGCACCAACTGACTGAGCAGCAAGTGACAACTGACAATTTTGAACGAAGCGCCTCCGGCGACACCGCATCCCCCGGGGCCCCACTGGACAACCGGTCCCTGGAAGACCGCATTCTCGGCGGACTGGACGACGAGCAGCGGGAAGTCGCGAGCACGCTGAACGGACCGCTGTGCGTGCTCGCGGGCGCAGGCACGGGCAAAACTCGCGCCATCACCCACCGGATTGCCTACGGCGTGCACTCGGGCGTCTACAGCCCGCAGCGGCTGCTGGCAGTGACCTTCACCGCGCGCGCCGCGGCGGAGATGCGAAGCCGGCTCCGCGATCTCGGCGTCGGCAACGTCCAGGCCCGCACCTTTCACGCCGCTGCCCTCCGGCAGTTGCAGTTCTTCTGGCCGCAGGCCGTCGGAGGTGCGCTCCCGAACCTGCTCGACCACAAGGCACAGATGATCGCCGAAGCTGCCCGCCGCCTGAGGCTCAGCACGGACCGTGCGTCCATCAGGGATCTGGCCTCGGAGATCGAGTGGGCCAAGGTGTCCATGCTGACGCCGGCAAACTACCTTGAGAATGCGCAAGGCCGGGGCAATCCCGGCGGCTTTGATCTCACCGCTGTCGCCCGCGTGTTCCAGGCCTACGAGGACGTCAAGACCGACCGCAACGTCATCGACTTCGAGGACGTCCTCCTGATCACTGTCGGGATCCTGCAGGAGGATCCGAAAGTGGCAGCCACCGTCCGCGAACAGTACCGGCACTTCGTGGTGGACGAATACCAGGACGTTTCACCGTTGCAGCAGCGGCTGCTGGAACTCTGGCTGGGGGGACGCGACGAACTCTGCGTTGTGGGCGATGCCAGCCAGACCATTTATTCGTTCACCGGTGCTTCACCCAGGCACCTGCTCGGTTTCAAGGCCATGTACCCCGGCGCCAACGTCGTGAAGCTGATCCGGGATTACCGTTCCACTCCGCAGGTGGTCAAGCTGGCCAACGACCTCCTCGCAGGCCGCCGCAGCGGAGGCCCCGTAGCGGACGCCGCCTGGGCGGCGCCGCTGAAACTGGTGGCACAGCGGCCGCCCGGGCCGCCGCCGCAGTTCACCGAGTGCGCGGACGATGAAGCCGAGGCCGCCACCGTGGCAATCAAGATCCGCGAACTGCTCGACGCCGGCACACCGGCCAGCGAGATCGCCGTGCTGTTCCGGACCAACGGGCAGTCTGAGGCTTACGAACAGGCATTGGCTTCAGCCGGCATCGGCTATCAGCTGCGCGGAGGAGAGCGGTTCTTCGCCCGCAAGGAAGTCCGGGACGCTATCCTCCAGCTCAGGGCGGCCACCCGGGCCGCCGCGGAAACCTCGGAGCCCGAACCCCTCGGCCAGCTGGTCCGGGACATCGTGGCGTCCCTCGGCTACACGGAGTCCGCCCCGCACAACGGCGGAGCCCTTCGGGAACGCTGGGAATCGCTGGCCGCGCTCGTTGCGCTTGCCGATGAGCTGGTAGTGAGCCGGGGTCCACAATTCACCCTCGCGGACTTTGTCAATGAACTGCAGGAGCGTTCACTGGCCCAGCATGCCCCCACTGTCCAAGGTGTAACCCTGGCGTCGCTGCACGCGGCCAAGGGCCTCGAGTGGGACGCAGTCTTCCTGGTGGGACTCTGCGAAGGCCTCATGCCGATCTCCTTCGCCGATTCACCGGAAGACGTGGACGAGGAACGCCGCCTGCTCTATGTGGGTATCACCCGGGCGCGCGAGCACCTGTCGCTGTCCTGGTCCCTCGCCCGGACCCCGGGGGGCAGGGCCAACCGCAAGCCTTCACGCTTCCTTGACGGCCTTCGGCCGGATTCAGTGGCCAGCTCGACGGCGCGCGGCAAAGGCCCCGCGCCGCGGCGGAAGGCAGCAGCCCCGGCGATGTGCAGGGTCTGTGGAAGTATGCTGTCCACCGGCGCTGAACGCAAGGTGGGCCGCTGCAGCCAGTGCCCGCCGAGCTACGAAGAGCAGACTTTCGACGCACTGCGCCAGTGGCGGAAGGATGTTGCCCTTGCCGCCGAAGTCCCGGCATTTGTGGTGTTTACCGACGCGACGCTGACGGCGATCGCTGAGGCACGGCCCGCTTCGCTGGAGGAACTGGCCCGACTGGCCGGAGTTGGCCCCTCCAAGCTGGAGAAATACGGTGAAGCAGTGCTTGAGGTCCTCACGGAAAGCGGCAGCGCCTGATGGCCGGCGGCGCCCCGCCGCGGGCGATTCCGCTGACCACTCCCGATGGCGCCCCGGTGGTGGTCCGGCGCTCCGCGCGCCGACGCCGGACGGTGGCCGCGTTCTGGGAGAACGGCACTGCGGTGGTGGCCATTCCGGCGCACTTCACCAAGGCCCAGGAAAGCGAATGGGTCCACCGGATGCTCGAGAAGCTCCGGCTGCAGGGAACGCGGCGGTCGCGGGGTGAGGGACGGCGCCAGCCGGCCACGGATGCCGCCCTGGCGGCGCACGCAGCCGAACTGTCGGCTAAGTACCTTGGCGGGCGCTCCGTGCCGTCGTCAGTGCGCTGGGTCAGCAACCAAAATTCCCGCTGGGGATCGGCTACTCCCGCCGATGGAACCATCAGGCTCTCCGACAAGCTGCGGAGCATGCCGCAATGGGTCATCGACTACGTGCTGCTGCACGAGCTGGCCCATCTGCTCGTCGCCGGGCACAACGCCGCGTTCTGGCGCCTTCTGGAGGCGTACCCCGAGACGCAGCGGGCCAAGGCGTTCCTCGAAGGTGTCGCTTTCGCCACGTCCCGCGGACTGGCACCGGACGCCGACGGAGACGGCGAGAGCACCGACGGAACCGAAGTCCCGTCAGTGCTCTTCTAGCTGACCGCAAAACCGGAGGGTCAGGCCTTCGGTGCCCCGCCGTCGTCGTCCTTGCCCGATCCGTCCTCGTCTTTCCCGGAGTCTTTTTCGTCGTTGGCCGGGTCATCGAATCCGCCGCTCAACAGTTTCTGCAGGGCGTCATCCACCTCAGTGTCGCTCGCTTCGGCGAGCTTGCGCCGGGCGCTGAATCCCTGCGGATCATCCAGGTCCTCGCCGGTGGGCAGGAGATCGGGGTGTTGCCAGATGGCGTCACGGCCGGAAGTGCCGCGTTCTTCCTTGAGGGATGCCCACAAAGCGGCAGCTTCGCGGAGGCGGCGGGGACGAAGTTCCAGACCCACCAGGGATGAGAAGGCATGTTCGGCCGGGCCGCCGGTGGCACGGCGCCGCCGGACAGTCTCGCGCAGCGCGGACGCCGAGGGCAGGAACTTTTCCGTGGCTGCTGCCGTCAGCTCGTCCACCCAGCCTTCAACCAGGGCGAGCGCTGTTTCGAGCTTTTCCAGTGCCTGTTCCTGGGCAGGAGTCCGCTGCGGCATGAAAACGCCCTGGGACAGTGCTTCCTGGATGCCTTCGGGATTGCTCGGATCGATTTCCCGTGCCAGTTCCTCGATTTTGGAGGTGTCGATGTGGATGCCCCGGGCATAGGCCTCGATGGCACCGAGGAGGTGGCCGCGGAGCCAGGGTACCTGCACAAAGAGGCGGGCGTGGGCCGCTTCGCGCACAGCCAGGAAGAGCCGGATGTCGTTTTCGGGCAGGCTCAGGCCTTCGCCGAACTTGGCCACGTTGGCCGGGAGGAGGGCCATCTCGAGGTCGGCCAGCGGGACACCGATGTCCGTTGAACTGACCACTTCCGCCGACAGGGCACCGATTGCCTGGCCCAGCTGCATGCCGAAAATGGCACCGCCCATGTTCTGCAGCATGGAGGAGGCGCCGCCCATCATGGACTTCATTTCCTCGGGCATCTGCTCCGTCATGGCGGTGGACAGTGCATTGGCAATGCTGTTCGCCACCGGTTCGGTGAGCCGCTTCCAGGTGCCGAGCGTTTCCTCGACCCATTCGGCGCGGGACCACGCCCGTCCGATCAGGCCGGTTGCGGGGAGCTCCGTGACCTGGTCCAGCCACAGCTCGGCCAAGCGCAGGGCCTCGTCTATTTCACGCGACTGCTGCGCCGTGACAGAGGGGTCGGAGCCACTTGCAGCCACCCGCCGCGCGTTGTCATGGGCAAGCTGCCAGTTGACGGGCCCTTCGGAGGTCGCGCTCATCATGGCCTGCACCTGCGAGAACATCTGGGCCAGGAGGTTCGGGTCGTCAGGAAGCCCTGCCGCCTTGGCCAGTTCAGCGGGGTCTATGTCACCCATGCCCTTGCCGCCCATGAGGTTTTGAAGCATTTCCGCAAGCGGATCCTTGGGGGTGTCGTCGTCGCCATTGGACGGATTGAGTGGGTTGGAGGTCATGATCCCGCCGATCGTCGGTGTGACTGTTGATCACCTTCACGGTACCCCGGTGCGTTGGCGGCTGTCTGCCGAATCCGGCCCCGTTCGCTGTAGGCAAAGAGCGTCCACGCCTGCTCACCGCGTAGTGTTAGTAATCGGAATATTTGCAGGCTGCCGTCAGCACGATCGGGTTCGGCCACACTGCCTCGTCCGCGGGCGCAGGTACAGAAGAGGTCCTTCATTGACAATCATTCAGGGTGACCACGTTCCAGGGGATCCCGCGGAATCCGGAAGCGGCGGCGGAACCACCCGTGGCAGGCTTTCACGACGCCCGACGTCCCGCCGGGCCAAAACGCGGGATAACCGCTACCCCGCGATGGTGGCGTCCGGATTGATGGCGCTCGCGCTGGGAATAACCGCCGCCAGCCTTCCCGTGCCGTACGTGGTGGAATCGCCCGGACCCACGTTCAACACCCTGGCAAGCGACAACGGGAAACCCGTTATCAGCGTGACGGGCCGCGAGACCTTTCCGGCCAAGGGAAACCTGGACCTCACCACTGTCTATGTTGACGGCGGTCCCAACGGTCCGGTCAGCGTTTTCGAAGCTTTCTCGGCCTGGCTGGACAAGTCCAAAGCCGTCTATCCGGAAGAGCTGATCTTTCCCACGGGGGTTACGAAGGAAGAGTCCCAGCAGGAGAGCGCGGTGGCGATGACCACCTCCCAGGAGAACGCGACGGCATCCGCGCTCAAGGAACTCGCCATCCCCTTTGAACAGAAGCTCCGGGTGGCGGACCTCGCCGATCAGTCGGCTTCCGCCGGCAAGCTCGAGGCCGGCGACGTGTTCGCCACTTTGAACGGCAAGCCCGTGACGTCGCTCCGCGTGGTGCAGGAGGAACTTGCCGCAGGGCAGGGAAAGCCCGCCGTCGTCGTCGTGACGCGTGACGGCGCCGCAGTCACTGAGACCATCACCCCCACCGAGAACGCGGCCGGCAAGTTTATCCTCGGCGTGCTGCTGCAGTACGACTTCACGTTTCCGTTTGACGTCAAGATTTCCCTCGAGAAGGTGGGCGGCCCCAGCGCGGGCATGATGTTTGCGCTCGGCATCATCGACACCGTCACCCCGGGGGACCTTACGGGCGGCAAACACATTGCCGGGACCGGCACCATTACGCCCGACGGCGTGGTGGGATCCATCGGCGGCATCGGACAGAAGATGTACGGAGCCCGGGGCGACGGTGCTGAGGTGTTCCTGGCGCCGGCTGCCAACTGCGCGGAAGTGGTGGGGCACATCCCGGACGGACTACAGGTAGTCAAGGTCGAAAGCCTGGCTGAGGCGCGGGACGCCGTCGAAGTGGTCGCCTCAGGGGGCGACACATCCGGCCTTCCGGCGTGCACCAGCAACTAGACTAATTGCAGGAACTAAGCACCACCTCCACTCGTGGCAATAGTGACTGACGTCGAGCCCCCGTTCGGGGTGACACGGCAGTCGCAGCATCACATCACCACGCGCACTTGATTCATGACAAGACCAGTAACTGACAACCAGCTATGAGGTACCGAGTTTGTCCCGTCCCGCCAGCTCCACTCCGCCCGGAAGACCCCAGCCAAGGCGAGGTGCCTTGACGCCGACGTTGATCGTCGTTGCACTGGTTGTGGTCGGATTCATCTTCTTCGCCAACGTTTGGACCGATGTCCTCTGGTACCAGCAGCTTGGGTTCTTTGAAGTCTTCCTCACGGAGAACCTCGCCCGGATTGTCATCTTCCTGATCGCCTTCGCGCTCATGTTCGCGGCGATGTTCTATGCCATCCGCATCGCCTACCATGCCCGTCCCGTCTATGCCCCGGATTCGGAGATCAGGGACAACCTGAACCGCTACCAGGCGCAGCTGGAGCCCGTCCGCCGGGTGGTGATGATCGGCCTGCCCATACTCTTCGGACTGTTCGCCGGAAGCGCGGCCGCCAGCCAGTGGCAGAAAGTGCTGCTCTTCCTGAACCAGGAATCGTTCGGGCAGAACGATCCGCAGTTCAACCTGGACATCAGCTTCTACCTGATGACCCTCCCGTTCCTCGGTTTTGTCACGGGCTTCCTCATCAGCGTGGTGGTGGTTGCCGGCATCGCCGGAATCCTGACCCACTATCTTTACGGCAGCATCCGGATCATGGAACGCGGCATCTTCACCAGCCGTGCCGCCCAGATCCACCTTGCCGTGACGGGCGCGGCATTCCTGCTGCTGCTGGGCGTGAACTTCTGGCTGGACCGCTACTCCGCGGTGCAGAACAGCAACGGACGCTGGTCCGGCGCCCTCTATACGGATGTCAACGCCGTCATCCCCACCAAGTCGATCCTGGCTGTTGCCGCCGCGCTGGTGGCAATCCTGTTCATCGTCGCTGCGGTGATCGGCAAATGGCGCCTGCCGGTCATCGGCACCGCCATGCTGGTCATTACGTCCATCCTTGCCGGCGGTGTCTACCCGTGGGTCATCCAGCAGTTCCAGGTGCGCCCGTCCGAACAGACCCTCGAGAAGCCGTTCATCGAACGGAATATCAGCATGACCCGCGCTGCCTACGGCCTGGATAAGATCCAGGAGGAGCGGTACAACGCCACCACCACCGCCACCACCGGCGCCCTGGCCCCGGATGCGCAGACAACTGCCAATATCCGGCTCCTGGACCCGAACCTGATTTCGGACGCCTTCTCCCAGCTTGAGCAGTACCGGCCCTACTATCAGTTCCCCAGCGCGCTCAACGTTGACCGCTACGAGGTTGACGGCAAAGTCCAGGACACCGTGATAGCTGTCCGTGAGCTGAACCCGGACGGCCTCAGCGCCAACCAGCAGTCCTGGCTGAACCGGCACGTGGTCTACACCCACGGCTACGGCGTCGTGGCTGCGAAGGGCAACAAGTTCACCGCGGACGGCAAGCCTGAGTTCCTGCAGTCCGGCATTCCGTCCACCGGTGTCCTCGGCAACGATACGAGCTACCAGCCACGGATCTACTTCGGCGAGAACTCTCCCGAGTACTCGATTGTCGGCGCGCCGGACGGCGCACCGAACCGTGAACAGGACCGTCCCGCCGGCAAGGAAGGCGACGGCGAAACCCAGTACACCTTCACCGGCAACGGCGGGCCGAACGTCGGCAGCTTCTTCAACAAGGTTCTCTACTCGATCAAGTTCCAGTCGTCCGACCTCCTGCTGTCCGACGGCGTGAATGCAGAGTCGCAGATTCTTTACGACCGCAACCCCCGCGACCGCGTCGAAAAAGTCGCACCGTACCTCACGGTTGACGGAAACGCCTACCCTGCGGTGGTGGACGGACGGGTGAAATGGATCGTGGACGGCTACACCACGAGCCAGTACTACCCGTACTCCCAGCAGGAGCAGCTGTCGTCGGCCACCGCCGACTCACAGACGACCGCGGGACGCACCGTTGCCCTGCCCAACAGCTCGGTGAACTACATTCGGAACTCCGTCAAGGCAACGGTTGACGCCTACGACGGCTCGGTAACGCTGTATGCCTGGGACGACCAGGATCCGGTGCTGAAAGCCTGGCAGAAAGTCTTCCCCAGCTCCCTGAAGCCATACTCGGAGATGTCCGGCGCGCTCATGAGCCACGTCCGCTATCCCGAGGACCTGTTCAAGGTCCAGCGCGAGCTGCTGGGCCGTTACCACGTCACCCAGGCCGACAACTTCTACACGAACAACGACGCCTGGTCCGTACCGAACGATCCCACGGTCAGCGAGCCCGTCAAGCAGCCGCCGTTCTACATGTCGCTGCAGATGCCGGACCAGGATAAGCCCGCGTTCCAGCTCACCTCATCGTTCATCCCGCAGGTGGTCAACGGCACCGCCCGTAACGTGCTCTACGGATTCCTCGCCGCGGATTCCGACGCCGGCAACCAAAAGGGCGTGAAGGCAGAAAGCTACGGCCAGCTCAGGCTCCTGCAGATTCCGCCGGAAGCGCAGGTTCCCGGTCCGGGCCAGGCCCAGAACAAGTTCAACTCGGACCCCACGGTGTCCCAGGCGCTGAACCTGCTGCGCCAAGGCGCCTCCGACGTCCTCAACGGCAACCTCCTGACCCTCCCCGTGGGCGGGGGTCTCCTGTACGTGCAGCCTGTCTACCTGCGGTCCACGGGCGAAACATCCTACCCCACGCTGCAGCGTGTCCTGGTGGCGTTCGGTGACAAGATCGGCTTTGCGCCAACGCTGGACCAGGCGTTGAACCAGCTGTTCGGCGGTGACTCGGGTGCTTCGGCAGGGGACTCGGACAACAACGGGCAGACCCCTCCGCCCACTGGGGGCAGCACCCCGCCGCCCACGGGTACCACCGACGCCAAGGCGGAACTGAGGGCGGCGCTGGAGGAAGCAAACGCGGCCATCCGGGCCGGCCAGGAGGCCCTCGCGAAGGGCGATTTCGCCGCCTACGGCGAGCAGCAGAAGAAGCTGTCCGCTGCACTGCAGAAGGCGATCGACGCCGAAGCGAAGCTCGCCACCGAAAGTGCATCGCCGACCCCGGCGGCCACCCCGGCACCCACGGCTGACCCGTCGGCTGCAGCCACGCCGTCGCCGTCACCGAGTAGCTAGTCAGGCGGGCAGGCTGCCCACAGCAGCCTGCCCGGCCGGAACAGGCCGGTTTTCCCTTCCGCAAGGGCGGGGAAGCCGGCCTTTGCCGTCTCCCGCGGGAAGAGCCGGTTTCGGGACAGGATTGCCGCTCCGGAACGGCACTCTTGACTGCGGAGACGCAGATCACGTCCCCTCAATTTGGTCTGAAGTTCACCGGCGGGTAATGTTGTTCTTGCGACGCGGGGTGGAGCAGTTCGGTAGCTCGCTGGGCTCATAACCCAGAGGTCACAGGTTCAAATCCTGTCCCCGCAACTGAAGGAAAGGCCCGGAATTCCCGAGAGGGATTCCGGGCCTTTTGCTTTGTCCTGGTGCTTGGGGAGCGGTGTCGGACGGTGGTCGGGGCCGTCGCAAAAGTAGGGTATTGTTGATCAAGCGACGCGGGGTGGAGCAGTTCGGTAGCTCGCTGGGCTCATAACCCAGAGGTCACAGGTTCAAATCCTGTCCCCGCAACCACCAAGAGAGGCCCTAACCGGGAACACCCCGGTCAGGGCCTCTTTTTTGTCCGAAGGTCCCTAACTACTAGCATTTCCTAGTATTCTCATTCGCGGGGGCAGCGTACCGCAGGGCCAGGTGGCGTTCAACGACGATCGCCGGACTGGCAGTCCGTCGCCTCCCGGAACCGGATCGTATATTGCGGGGGATGACCACGGCCCCGGACGGGTTCGCTCTTCCGCTGTTCATGATCCAAGCTATTAAGGCGCAGTTAACCAAGCCGGCGCTCCTGCCGGTGCGGCCCGGCCGGGGGTGGTGGATCCGCCCACGTCACTAGTCGATCATTCTCGAGAGGAATGCTGTTCGATGTCACTACCAACCAAGAAGAAGCCTGGAAGCGCAAAGGGCAAGTGGGCCAGACTGTACTGGGCAGTGCCCGCCGTGCTGGTTGCCCTGGTTCTCGTGGTGCTGGCCGCTAAATGGGCAACCGGGCTTGCCGGCGTCAAGGACTTCCTGGCGGCCTACCCGGGTCACTCCGAGCTGCCTGAGGGTACTCCGGTGGGTTTCCCGGCGTGGCTGGCCTGGCAGCACTTCCTCAATGGCTTCTTCCTGCTGCTGATCATCCGTTCCGGCTGGCAGGTGCGCACGCAGACCCGTCCGGCCGCCTACTGGACCCGGAACAACAAGGGCCTGATCCGCACCCGGAATGCTCCGACCAAGATCAGCCTGGCACTGTGGTTCCACCTGGTGCTGGACGCACTCTGGATACTCAATGGCATCGTATTTGCTGTCCTGATTTTTGCCACCGGCCAGTGGGCGCGGATCGTACCCACCAGCTGGGATGTCTTCCCCAACGCGCTCTCGGCTGCGCTGCAGTACGCCTCACTGAACTGGCCCACGGAGAACGGCTGGGTGAACTACAACGCCCTCCAGTTGCTGACGTACTTCATCACCGTCTTCATCGCAGCGCCGCTGGCGTTCATCACGGGTCTGCGGATGTCCTCGGCGTGGCCCAAGAACGCCAAGGCCCTGAACAAGGCCTACCCGATCGAGGCCGCCCGCGCCGTGCACTTCCCGGTGATGATCTACTTCGTTGCCTTCATCGTGGTCCACGTGTTCCTGGTCCTGGCCACCGGCGCGCTCCGCAACCTGAACCATATGTACGGCGGCAGCGACGAAGTCAGCTGGGTTGGGTTCGGCATTTTCGCTGCGTCCGTTGCCGTGATGGTCGCCGCGTGGTTCCTCGCACGGCCCGTCTTCCTCAGTCCCCTTGCCTCTTTGATGGGCAAGGTCAGCAGCCGCTGACCGCGGTCAGCGGCCGCTGGTCCGGCCGCTGACCCGCGGGGCCCCGGTTCAGCTGTCCTTGAGCTTCTGGTAGGTCTCCAGGGCCCGCTCACGCGACTCCGGCAGGCCCACCACCGGTTCCGGGTATCCGCCAGCGTCTTGCGGCGCTTTCCATGGTTCGTGAATGCTCTTGTCATCCATGCCGGCGATTTCCGGGATGTACTGCCGCAGGTAGCGGCCCGCGGCGTCGAACTTTTTGCTTTGCGTCACAGGGTTGAAGATCCGGAAATAGGGGGAAGCGTCCGCTCCGGATCCGGCCACCCACTGCCAGTTTGCCGGATTGCTGGCTGAATCGGCGTCCACCAGGGTGTCCCAGAACCAGGCCTCGCCCAACCTCCAGTCAGCGAGCAGGTTCTTGACCAGGAATGACGCTGCCGCCATGCGGACGCGGTTGTGCATCCAGCCTGTCTGCCACAGCTGACGCATTCCGGCGTCCACCAGCGGATATCCCGTCCGGCCCTGCTGCCATGCTTCCAGCTCAGCGTTCGACGGCGTTTGCCACTCGAAGCGGTCGAAGTCCGGGCGGTAGTTCCGGGTGGCCAGCTCAGGGTTCTCATACAGCAGCTGCCAGCAAAACTCGCGCCAGCCCAGTTCTGAACGGAAGATCCCGACGTCGGCTGGGGCCTTCCGCGGGAAGCGCTCCCGGAGCGCGTGCCAGACACGGAAGGGACTGATTTCGCCGAAGCGAAGGTGGGGGGAGAGACGGCTGGTGCCCTCGACCCCCGGCCGGTCGCGGCCGGTTCCGTAGTCCTCGACAGGGCCGTCCAGGAAGTCCTGCAGGCGGCTGTGGGCGCCGGCCTCGCCGGGCGTCCACTCTTCCGCAAGCCCGGCGCTCCAGTCCGGTGTGCGGGGGAGCAGCTCCCAGCTGTCCAGTTCATCGCTGTGTGGCACCGCGCCGTGGGCGCCCTTGGCAGGGGAGGGCAGCTTGCGGGGTGCATCCGAGGGCATCCGCGGCTCACCGCTCTCCAGGCAGGCGCGCCAGAAGGGGGTGAACACCTTGTACGGTCCGCCTGCTCCGGTCCGCACGGTCCAGGGCTCGAACATGAGGCTCGCCTGGAAACTTGCGGCGTCAAGGTCATGGTCCCCGGCCCAGGCCTTGATGCCGGCGTCGATGTGACGTTCGGGGCCGCCGTACCTGCGGTTCCACCTCAGGTGCGTGGCCTCTGTTTCGGCCGCGAGTTCCTGGATGATTCCGGCCGCGCTTCCCCGCCGAAGGACCAGCCGGGAGCCTGCGGACTCCAACGCGGCGGCCAGGGACGCCAGCGAATGGTGCAGCCACCACTTGGCCGCGCCGCCCAAGCCGCGCACTCCTGGCGACTCCTCGTCCAGGATGTAAACGACGGTCACGGGGTGGCCCAGGGTTGCGGCGTCGGCAAGGGCCGGATTGTCATCCAGACGGAGGTCATCACGGAGCCAGACAATGGTGGAAGGCATGGTTCCACGGTACACGGCAGCCTCTGCTATTTACCGGTCGGTAACTTAGCCGTAGACTCGCTCCATCCGTCCGTTGCGCCCACTCTTCCGCAGCGGCGGTTCCGTTCGGATCAGGCCTTTCCTATTGACAACGGCACACGGCTGGAGGCGGCCGGATGCCGTCCACCTGCCCGCCGCGATGTTGCCGCGCGCAGGAAAAAGGATGACCAATGAAGCTATTCCTTCCATCGACCCAACGGCCTCGAACAGAACGCCGCAGCGTGCCGGTCACCCGGGCGCTCCTGGCCGGACTCGCCACAGCCGTCTCGGTTTCCGCATTGATTGCCCCGACCGCCCACGCCGGGCCCATCGGCGGCGACGAGTGGGTGGTCAGCGTGGGCGATTCGTACATTTCAGGGGAAGCGGGGCGCTGGGCGGGCAACTCGAGCGACCCCGCCCAGACCGATGCACTGGGCGACGCCGCCTATCTTGACGCCGGGCAATCCGAAAGCACGGCGGGCTGCCACCGTTCCTCCTCGGCGGAAATCAGGATCGGGCAGGCGCAAGCACTCAACCTGGCATGTTCCGGCGCCAAGACGGGCACGTCCTGGAACTCGTCCGGTGAGTTCAAACCGGGGCTGGACTTCTACAAGGACGCGGCCGGCAACACGGGCCAGGCGCTGGCGCTGCAGAACTTCGCATCAACCCACCGGGTCAGCATGGTGGTGGTCTCGGTCGGCGGCAACGACCTGGGCTTTGCCAGCATCATCGCCACGTGCGTCTCGAAATTCATGACCAGTCCGTCGTGGGCGCCGAGTTACTGCAAGGACTCCGCCACGGTGGCCACGAACTTCTCGGCCTCCAACCGCGCAGCGGTGGCCTCCCGGATAGGTGCTTCCCTCGCAAACGTGGCCAAGGCCATGGGCGGTGCCGGGTACGCGCCCGGGGAGTACAGCCTGGTGGTGCAGAACTATGTCTCGCCCCTGCCGCGGAGTTCGGATATTTCCTACTCCGAAGCCGGATTCAGCAGGCAGAGCACTTACGGCTGCGGATTCTGGAACGCGGACCTGGACTGGGCTGCCGGCACCGCCGTTCCCGCGATCAACTCCACTATTTCAGCCGGAATCGCTGCTTCCGGGGTGGCCGGTGTTCACACGCTCAATGTAGCCTCACTGTTCAGCGGCCATGAACTATGCGCGGACACTACACAGAAGCTGAACAACAGCGCACTGGCGGACTGGCGGAGCGCCGGCGCCGCGGACATCAGTGAGTGGATCAACGAGGTCCGGACTGCCAGCACGGTCTTCAGCGATTACTACATCCAGGAGTCGCTGCACCCCAACTACTGGGGCCAGTTGGCCCTCCGTAACTGCCTGCGCCAGGTCTATAACGACGGCGATGTTCGTTCCGGGAGTTGCACGGCAGGGTCCGGGCTGACGTCAGCGGGGGAGCCGGCGGTGAGCTTGAGCTAGCCGGGCCAGCGATAGTCCTAGATGTACTGCCCAGGGACGTTGGTTGGGTGAATGTGATGACGCGCTGGAGTCGTTGACTCATGGGTGAGGACCTCCGGTTGCACAGTGGAGTTGCTTAGACAACCGCTGAGGCGACCAGGAGGTCCTCAATGTCCCACGCTAATGCCGCTTTGACTCCACGCCAACGTTTACGGGTCGCGCGTCTGGTCATTGACCAGGGATGGCCGGTTTCCCGGGCCGCCGAACAGTTCAATTGCTCCTGGCCCACGGCCAAGCGCTGGGCTGAACGCTACGCTGCGATGGGCCAGGCAGGCATGAGGGACAGGTCCTCGCGCCCGCACCGGGTGGCGAACCGGACCCCACAGCAGCTCGTGCGCAAGGTCGTACACCTGCGCTGGAAGCAACGGCTGGGGCCGGTCGCGATCGGCGCGAAGCTGGCCATGCCGGCCTCGACCGTGCACGCGGTCCTGGTCCGCTGCCGACTGAACCGTCTGCACCACGTCGACAAACGCACCGGGGAAGTCATCCGCCGCTACGAGCACGACAAGCCGGGGGCGATGATCCACGTCGATGTGAAGAAGCTCGGCAACATCCCGGACGGTGGCGGCTGGCGCTACGTTGGCCGGCAGCAAGGCAAACAGAACCGCGCCACGACCCCGGCAAAGCCGCGAAGCAGCCACCACAACCCGCTGATCGGCACCGCCTACGTGCACACGGTCATCGACGACCACTCACGGGTGGCCTACGCCGAAATCCACGGCGACGAAACAGCTGCCACCGCCGTGGGAGTGCTGAAACGGGCCGTGTCCTGGTTCGCTGACCGCGACGTCACCGTCGAGCGGGTCCTCTCCGACAACGGATCAGCCTACAAATCCCACCTCTGGAGGGACACCTGCAGGGAGCTGAACATCAAGGCAAAGAAAACCCGCCCCTACCGCCCGCAAACAAACGGCAAGATCGAACGGTTCCACCGCACCCTCGCCGACGGATGGGCATTCAAACGCTTCTACGCCACAGAATCAGCCCGAAGAAACGCCCTCCCGGCATGGCTGCACCACTACAATCACCACAGGCCCCACACCGCAATCGGAGGCCACCCGCCCGTCAGCCGATTAACCAACCTGCCTGGGCAGTACACCTAGACCCGCGATAGTCCAAGAAACGAAAAGGCCGGGGTCCCCTGAAGGGACCCCGGCCATTCTGTCGCCCGGTCCGGAAACCGGAGCGCTGCCTAGAGCTTGTCGAAATCTGCTTCTTCGACAGTGGAGCCGGCAGTGGACGAGTTCGTCGAGGCGCCCAGTGCCGGCTTCGCGCCGCCGGACTTCAGTGCTGCGAGCCGTGCCTCGATCTCGGTCTGCTCGCCGAGGTCTTCGAGCTGGTTGAACTGCGCGTCCAGGCTGGAAGCAGCGAGCTCCTGCTGGCCGCGGACCTTGGCCTCTTCGCGGCGGATCTTCTCTTCGAAACGGCCCACCTCGCTGGTGGGGTCCATGAAGTCGATGCTCTTGAGGGCATCGTGGACCTGGGACTGCGCCGCGGCCGTCTTGGACCGGGCCACCAGTTCGTTGCGCTTGCTGGTCAGCTCGTTCAGCTTGCCCTTCATCTGGTCCAGGCCGGTCTTGAGCTTGTCCACAACCTCGGTCTGCGAGGCGATGCTCGGCTCGGCTGCCTTGGCTTCGTTCTCGGCCGCCATCTGGCGCTGGATGGCCACCTTGGCCAGGTTGTCGAACTTCTGGGCATCCACAGTGTCGCCGCTGCTGCGGTATTCGTCGGCCTTGCGGGAGGCTGCGAGGGCCTTGTTGCCCCAGTCCTGGGCGTTCTTGATGTCCTCGTTGTAGTCGTCCTGGAGCATCCGGAGGTTGCCGATGGTCTGCGCCACTGCAGATTCAGCTTCGGCAATGTTGTTGGTGTAATCCCGGACCATCTGGTCCAGCATCTTCTGCGGGTCTTCGGCCTGGTCCAGCAGGGAATTAATGTTCGCCTTTGCCAGCTGCGCCATACGGCCGAAAATGGACTGCTTAACCATGGTGTTGCCTTTCATCCTGCTCAGTGGTTGCCACTGAATTCAGTGAACAGTTGATGTACCGCTTCTACCCGGCGGCCAGCTGGGCCGGCCGCCGCCTAGTCTGTGGTTCGGCTAGAAGCTGCCGGAGTCTCCGCCGCCGAAATCGCCGCCGCCAAAGTCCCCGCCGCCGAAATCTCCGCCACCCCAGCCGCCGCCGTCACTGTGGCCGCCGCCCCAGCCGCCGCCGCTTCCGCCGTTGAGGATGGAGTTGATGAGGATGCCGCCCAGGATGGCGCCGCCGAGGCCGCCGCCCCCGCCGCCGCCGAACATGCCGCCGCGGCCGTAGCCCTGGTTGGCGTAACCGAAGCTGTCAACGTCACCCTGGGCGAGCTGCGCGGCCTGGGCTGCCAGGGCGTGCGCCTGCTGGGCGTAGGTCAATGCAGTGACCGGATCATTGCGGGAGATGGACAAGGCATAATCCAGGTTCCGCTGGGCTTCGGCCAAGCGGGTACGCGCTTCAGTCCCCACTCCGCCACGGCGTGCCGTGATGTAGTCCGAGGTGGCGCTGATCTGCGCCTGGGCCGACATGATGGTCTGCTGCAGTGACGCCTGCGCCCGGCGGGCCTGCTCCTGCTGGTCCCGGATGCCGGTCAGGGACTGGTCCAGCGCCTGATGGGCTGTCTCCACCCGCTCCAGCGTGGCAATTGGATCGATCTTTCCGCCCTGGATCTCCGTCTTGACCTGTGCCAGGGCAGCCTCCACTTTGGCCACCGGGCCGGCAAGCTCCGGATGTGCCCCGGACTGGATCATCGCCTTGGCCTGTGCCAGGTCCTGGGACGTGTCAACAACTGCAGCCTCAAGGCTGTTGCGTGCTTCGTCCAGGCTTCCGGACACCTTGGTGATGGCGTCGAGCAACACCTTGGTCTGGTGCAGGCTTTCTTCTGCGGCGCGGACGGCGACAGCGGCCAGGCTTCCGTCGCCGGATGCGAGCTTGTCCTGGGCCGTTGCGGTGGCATTCTGTACGAAGGCGAGCCGCTCCTTGGCCTGCCCAATGTTGTCCGAGACCTGGACCAGGGCGCTGTCCGCGTACTTGGCCCGGAGCGACGCAAGGGTCTGTTCCGCAGTGGCGATCCGCGCGTCGGCGTCCTGGGCGCCCGCATTTACCGCGGCGAGGGCCTTGGGTGCGTTCTTTTCCAGTTCCCGGAGTGAATCGAAGTCGGCCTTTTGTTCCTGGAGGGACGCCATGGCAGCTTCCGAGCGCCGGATGATCTCGCCCAGCCAGCTCCGCTGCTGTTCCTCAGTGTCGGGGATATGGTCGTCCAGCTGCTGCTGCAGTTTGAACGACTCGGACATGTGGCCCTTGGCCTCCTGCAGCGCCTTCGTGAAGTTTCCGACGGCGGCGTCGCCGTACTGGGCCTGGGCGAAGCCGAGTTCCTGCTCGCTCGAGTTGATGGCGTTATCGGCTTCAATGAGCAGTGAACCGCTCTTCTTGCGCAGCTCGTCCACGCTCAGGGAAGCAAGCGGGTCCAGTTCTGCGCCCTGAGGGCCGTAGCTCGCACTCGAGGCGATAGCCGCCTTCTTGCGCTTGTTGCGGAAGTAAAGGTACGCGCCCGCACCACCGGCTACGACGACGCCCGTGCCGACCAGAACAGCAGCGCCGGCGCCGTCACCCGACGGGACGGTGCCGCTGCCGCCGCCTGCGGCCTCTCCGATGGCCGCCGCAGTGTCGATGGCTGCCTGGGCGTAGTCCTTCTTGCCGCCGGCCAGGTTTGCCGTAACAGCGTTCTGGCTGATGTTGGACTGCTTGGACTTGATGGGGCTGGCGGAGTTCAGTACAAAGCTGAATTTGCCCTCTTCTGCTATCGCCAGGACGGCGTCGGCCCTGCCCATACCCTTATTCGTAGCCACTTTCTCGGCCCAGGCCGCAGGAGTGTCAGGGTTGGTGAACGAGTCCACAGTGACCACGTACAGGTTGTATTTGTGGTCCTTCAGGAGCTTCTGGATTGCTTCCTGAACTTCGGCCTTTCGACCTCCCAGCACGTCGGCGTTGTCAACGATGTTCGTGCCGGACGGAATGGTCACCGGGTCTTCGGCCCAGGCTGAGGTGGCGGGAACCGCCAGCAACCCGGCAAGGCCGATCACGGCGAGGAGACGTTTGAACTTAGACCGCATGTGCAACCCTTCAGCACTTCTGCGACTGATTCGGGCCGAGCCAGTCGTCACAGAATGCAGCAGCGCCCCCACGCATGTGTAAAGCCGCAGGTCGCTGTGGCAATTCCATTTGATTCTATGGTGCACCAATTTGCCCGTCCACAACGGGGAATATGCCACCAGCGAAAAGCGCTTCCCGCACGGACGGGGCGCCCCAAAAACCGATTCCGACGGCGTTCAGGAACCTCCCAGCCAACGTCCGCTTTAGCTTCAGTCTGAGGGTCCATAGTTAAAGGCAGACAAGGATGAAAGGAAGTCTAATGACTGAGAACCCAGCACAGGGTGGATCGCCTGAGAACAGGGGTCCTGAAAAGCCCCGCGAAGGCTGGCAGGCGCAGCCCCCCGGAGACTCAGCCCATCAGGACCCGACGGTTCAGGACAACCCGACCATCCGGCTCGACCAGGCCCCCTCCGGCGACGCGCAGGGGCCCTCCGGAGCCGAACAGCAGCGGGCCGGCGAAGAGTATGCCCCCCGACCCGTTTACCCCCAGCACCAGCCTTTCTACGGCCAGCAGGCAGGTCCGGACGGCCAGGCCGGCACCCACCCGGGGGACAGCAGCTACTCCGGAGCCGGCGCACCCCAGTCCACTGCGGCGCAGTCCTACACGGCCCAGCCCCACGGCGGCTACCAGGGGGCCGCTCCCTATGCAGGTCAGGGCGGCCCGCACCCGGGAAGCATGTACGCTTCCGACCCTGCAAGCACGCCGAAGCGGAAAGCAGCCTTCGGTGTGGGTACCCTCGTGGCCAGCATCCTCGCCGCCGGCCTGGTCGGCGGGGGCGTTGTGGCCGCCAGTGACGCCTTCCTCAACGACGGCTCCACCTCATCCGTCAGCAGCACCGGCAGCCAGCCGAGCACCGTCATCGTCAACAACAAAGACGACGTCAACGTCATCACCGCAGCGTCGGTGAAAGCCTCGCCGAGTGTTGTGACCATCAAGGCGACCAGCGGAAGCGACGGCGGCACCGGCTCTGGAATCATCCTGGACGACGACGGCCACATCCTGACAAACACCCACGTGGTGACCCTCGACGGTAAGACGGCCAACGCCGTCATCGAAGTACGGACCAGCGACGGCAGGGTGCTCACCGCCAAAATCGTCGGCACCGACCCGCTGAGCGACCTGGCCGTCATCAAGGTGGACAACGCTTCCGGGCTGACGCCGGCAACGCTCGGCGACTCCAGCAAACTCAACGTGGGCGACACCGCCATTGCCATCGGATCGCCCCTGGGCCTGACGGGCACCGTCACCGACGGTATTGTCTCCACCCTGAACCGGACCATCAGCGTTGCTTCTTCGGCGGCGCCGAAGGAAGGTGCGGATGATTCCCAGAGCGACGACGAGGGCGGCTTCCAGTTTGCACCGCCGGACGGCGGCCAGAGCCAGAGCACGTCGAACCAGGGCTCCATCGCCATTAACGTGATCCAGACCGATGCCGCCATCAACCCCGGCAACTCCGGTGGCGCCCTGGTCAACAGCAAGGGCGAGATCATCGGCGTGAACGTGGCCATCGCCTCCGCCGGCGGCGATTCGAGCTCCAGCACCAGCGGCAACATCGGCGTGGGCTTCAGCGTTCCCATCAACCACGCCAAGCGGGTGGCACAGGAAATCATCGATACCGGCAAGGCTACGCACGGCCAGTTCGGCGTTAGCGTCAAGGCCAAGTCATCCACGTCGTCGAACTCGTCCTTCTCGGTAGGTGCCGAAGTGGCCACCGTGGAGTCCGGGTCGGCCGCTGCCAAGGCCGGCATCAAAGTGGGTGACGTCGTCACCAAGTTCAACGACCTCGCCATCAGTGATCCCAACCAGCTGACCGCAGCGGTCCGGGAACAGCCGGCGGGTGCCTCCGTGAAGGTCACCATTCTTCGCAGCGGCCAGGAGCAGCAGGTGGACGTGACGCTCGGCGCCGCGGCCGAACAGTAACGGGCTGCCGCCGGTTCCATCGGCACCTCAGGCAGCGGAGGCGGGACCACCGGACTGTGGGCCCGCCTCCGCTGCGTTAACCGCGGCGCCGCGTCCCGCCCGACCGCACGGCCTGACACAGGCGTTAACGGGACGGCGCAGGCACCCCGCTATATGGTTAGCTTGGATCTACCCGCACCCCGGGCGAGATCCGCGGCCATAACCTCACCCGGCTGGCTATCCACAAGCATGGAAGGCTGCTGTACAGAAAGTGGAAGAGACATTGAAGATCATCGTTCTGGTCAAGCACGTACCAGACGCGCAATTGGACCGTCACCTCAGCGGCGAGGACAACACCACGGACCGCGCCGATAGCATCCTGTCCGAGCTGGACGAATACGCCCTGGAGGCTGCGCTGCAGCTGATCGAGGCCCGCGGCGGAGCGAAAGCCGGCAACCAGGTCATCGCCCTGAGCATGGGTCCCGCCGGCGCCGTCAATGCCATCAAGAAGTCCCTGCAGATCGGCGCCACCGAGGGCGTCCACCTTCGGGACGACGCCCTGGCCGGATCCGACGCCGCCGCCACCTCCCTGGCGCTGGCGGCAGCCGTTCGCCACCTCGGAGCGGACAGCCCCGTGGACCTGGTCCTGACCGGCATGGCGTCCACCGACGGCGAGACCTCTCTGGTTCCCGCGCAGCTCGCAGAGCGGCTCGGCCTCCCGCAGGTCACGTTCGCCTCCGAACTTGAGGTCGACGGCGGCCGCGTCATCGCCCGCCGTGACAGCGACACCCACTACGACACGGTGGAGGCGGCGCTGCCCGCCGTCGTGTCCGTGACGGACCAGATCAACGAGCCCCGGTTCCCCAACTTCAAGGGAATCATCGCGGCCAAACGAAAGACCATCACCACCCTTAGCCTCGCGGAGATCGGCGTAGACCCTGCGCAGGTGGGCAAAGCCGGTTCCTGGACTGAAGTCCAGACGGCAGCGGCCCGTCCGCCGCGCACCGCCGGCACCATCATTACCGACGAAGGCGACGCCGGCATCAAGCTGGTGGACTTCCTGGCCGCCCAGAAGCTGCTCTAAGAGGATCCCCGACATGGCAAAAGTACTTGTATTCATTGACAACCCCGGCGCTGCGCTCAAGAAGAGCAGCCTGGAGCTGCTGACGATCGCCCGCTCGCTGGGTGAAACGGTTGTGGCCGTCAACGGCCCCTTGACCGACGACGCCGCCGGCGTCCTCGGCGCCAACGGAGCCACGGCCATCTTCCGGGCCTCGTCCGACGACCTGGACGCGTACCTGGTCGGTCCCAAGGCCGCTTTCCTTGCCGGGGCCGTTGCCGCATCGGGTGCCGCCACCGTGCTCCTGGAGAACTCGTTCGACGGCAAGGAGATCGCGGCCCGCCTGGGCATCAAGCTCGGCGCGGGCGTGATCACGGACGTCGTCGGCGTGGAAGCAGACGGCACCGCCCACAAATCCGTGCTGGCAGGGTCCTACACCACCACGGCCAAGGCCACCACGGCGGTGTCCGTGCTGACGGTCAAGCCGAACAGTGTCACCCCGGAACCCGCAGCGGCGGCAGTGAACCCGGAAATCCTCACGGTTGACGTTCCGGCATCGGCCACAGCCGGCGCATCCCGCATCACGGGCCGCACGGATAAGCCTGCCAGCGGCCGTCCGGACCTCACCGAGGCCAGGATCGTGGTGGCCGGCGGCCGCGGCGTCGACGGCGACTTCGGCCCGGTCGAGGAACTCGCAGACGCCCTCGGTGCCGCTGTCGGTGCGTCGCGTGCAGCCACGGACGCCGGTTGGATTGGCCACGATGCGCAGGTCGGGCAAACAGGCAAGACGGTTTCCCCGCAGCTGTACATTTCCGCCGGCATTTCCGGAGCCATCCAGCAGAAGGCCGGCATGCAGACCGCCAAGGTCATTGTTGCCGTCAACAAGGATGCCGAATCGCCGGTCTTCGAAATCGCCGATTTCGGGATCATCGGGGACCTCTTCGAGGTCCTCCCGCAGGCGACCGAAGAGATCAAAAAGCGCAAGGGCTGATGAATTGAGCAGCAACGCTACGGCGCAAAGCCCGTTCAACCCGGACCATCACCGGGTTGAGCGGGTCCTTTGTTTTACCGCCCATCCGGACGACATCGACTTCGGAGCCGCCGGCACCATCGCCGCCTGGACCGAGGCAGGGGTCCAGGTCAGCTACTGCATCATGACCGACGGCGATGCCGGCGGCTTCGATCCGGCACAGCGTGCGGAGATTGTGGCCATGAGGGCGGAAGAACAACGCCGGGCCGCTGCGATGGTGGGCGTCACGGACATCCACTACCTGCACGAACGTGACGGCTATCTGGAACCCACCCACGAGGTTATGCGGGGGGTGGTGAAGCTGATCCGGGAGATCCGCCCCGACGTCGTTCTTTCCATGCATCCGGAACGCAACTGGACGCGTCTCCAGAAGAGCCACCCGGACCACCTGGCCGTGGGGGAAGCCGTGACCCGGGCGGTATATCCGGCGCTGGAGAACCCTTTCGCATACCCGGACCTGGCCGAGGCGGGCCTGGCGGCGTACAAGCTCCCGTGGTTGTGGCTGTTTGCCGGCCCCGAGGAACGGGAAAACCACTTTGTGGATGTCACCCGCTATGTGGACACCAAACTCGAGGCTATCCACGTGCATACCAGCCAGCATCCGGACCTTGAGGCCATGGACCGGACAGTCCGGGGCCTTATGCTCACCACGGGCGAACGGGCCGGGTTGCCCCAGGGGCACAGTGCCGAGGCCTTCCACGTGGTTGCGGTGAACGGTCCAGCGACGATTGCCGGTTTCTAGGGGCCACGCTGCCCCGGCTCAGGTGAGCCGCGACGCCGCGTAAGCCTGGATCCCTTCGAACAGGAAGCGGGCCAGGCCTGCGCGGTTCTTGTCGTAGAAGGCTGTGAAGCGCGCGTCCTCCACGTACATCCGGCCGAGGCCGACGTAGCTGCCTGCGTCAGGAGTCCAGCTGGCACACACCCACTTGTAATGCCGGTCGACGGCGTCCTGTACCTCCGGCGAATCAGTCCTGAGGCCGGCGTCGAGGCAGCGGGCCAGTTCCTGGTTAATGTCCTGGGCTTCCTGCATGAACGCCCTTTTTGCGGCGTCCGTCATGGCCGCGTGGCGTTCCTTGCTTTCGTCAACTGCCTGGTTGCCCCACCGTTGCCGGGCTTCCTGCTCGTACGGGTTGTTATCGAAATCCTTGAAGATGTCCTCGGCGGACATGGTGTCTCCTTTTTTGAGCGCTGTCATGGTGGCGTCCACGGTGGCGGCCATCCGGTCGAGGCGGTCGCGTTCAGCCAGCAGCCACCTGCGGTGCTCGCCGAGGGCCTCCAGCTGGCTGGTTTGCCCGGCCAGTACCTCGGCGATGGCCTCGAGCCCGAGGCCCAGTTCCCGCAGCAGCAGGATCCGCTGGAGTTTGAGCAGTTCCGCCTGGCCGTAGTACCGGTAGCCGTTGTGCCCCGTGTAGGCAGGAGCGAGCAGGCCCTTCTGGTGGTAGTGCCGAAGGGTCCGGGAGGAGACGTTGCTCTCCCGGGACACTTCGGCAATGGACCAGCTGCGGGGCGGCTCCTGCTTCATGCCTTCATCGTAGAAGTTGACGCAGCGTCAAAGTCAACGGGGCGGCTAGGCTCCGAGAGGGGCGGCCGCAACTGTTGGCAGCGTGGGTGAAGCGGAACCGCCCACCGGCTCAACGGTGATACCCAGCGATGCCGCCGAATGAATGCCCTTTACCACTGCCGGTTTGGACAGCGCTTCGGCATCCATGAGTCCCTGCGAAACCGGAGCAGAGCCGTCCTTGGGTATAAGCCACATCTGATACACCTTGCCGGCAGGGGGAGCCGGGACGCCGTTCATCTTGACGACGACTGCGTCCTTGGACGACGAAATGGAGACGGTGGCCGTGCCACCGCCGCTGACGTCGACAGTCGCCTGCCTGACATCCTGGGCCTGCATCACCTGATTAAGCGGATCGTTCTGGTTGGCCACATAAGCGCCCACTCCAACTCCGCCCAGGGCGATGACTGCGGCGGCGGCCACGCCCACCAGCCAGTTGCGGAACCCGGGGGCCCGGCGTCGTTCTTCACGGCGCAGGCGGGCTGCGGCCAGGTCGTCGGTGCCGGCAGCTCCGCCCGGCTCCGAGGCATGTCCGTGGACCGGGGGAGCGGCAAGGGGCAGCGTGCCCGGCTGCGCCGGAAGCTGGGCAACAATGCGGTCGAAGAGCCCGGCGGGCGGTTCTTCCTCCGCGGTAAAGGTAACGGCGAGCGTTTCGCGTGCCTGCCGGACGCGCTCATCGAAAGCATCGCGTTCCGGCTGGGGCGCGGACAGGATGTAATCTTCTATGGCAGTCCGCTCGGCTGAGCTCACGGCGTCGAGGGCGTACACTTCCGCCAGCTCCACGGCTCGGCCGGCGGCCAGGTCCGCAGCGATATCGTGGGCAAACGTCCCGAAGGAACTGCTGCTGTTCGGCTGGTTCATGTCGGTCATCTCAACTCACCCCCAGACAGGTCTTCAAGCGGATCAGTCCGTCGCGGATGCGGGACTTGATAGTGGGCACGGCGGCGTTCAGCTTCTCGGCGACTTCGCGGTACGTCAGGCCGCCGTAGTACGCCAGCCGGACAGATTGCTGCTGCGTCTCGGTAAGGGTGTCCAGGCATCTGACGACAGCCTCGGCTTCCAGCCTGCTCCCCACCTCGTCCGAGACGGAGTCGTGGTCGATTTCCTGGCTGCTGGCCCCGTACTTGGCCTCCCTGTCGGTGGACGACTGGGAGGACCGGACCTTGTCCACTGCCCGGCGATGGGAAATGGTCATCAGCCACGCCAGGGGACTGCCGGCCTCGGCGTTGAACTTTGCAGCGTTCTGCCAGACCTGGAGGAAGACTTCCTGCGTGGTGTCCTCGCTGAGTTCGGGATCGATCAGGACGCGGCGGGCCATGCCGAAGACGCGCCGGGACGTCAGTTCGTAGAACTCCGCGAAGGCCCCCTGGTCTCCGTTGGCGATGCGCGCCAGCAGGTCACCGAGCCGCCGGTTTACGTCGGCTGAAGTGCCAGGAGAAGCAGTGGCCTCCGGGTTCGGGGCGTTGGGAGTTTCCATCACTCCCAAGCATAAGTCGACTCGGGCCGTACTTTTAGCAGCAGCGCGTCCCGCGGCAGCAGAAGCGCCCGGAATGTCCCCGTGGGCATCACTTTTCCGGACCGGGGACCTGCGGGCCTGCAATGTAGTCACCTGCCGCTCCTCGCGATCCTGTCATTGGCCCGGGTTGGCCTTCACAGGTGATTCGGAGCGGATGTCCGGAGGGATGGGTGCCCCCTAGAGCCTTGCGCCGGCGAAGCCGTTCTGGCGCCAGGCTTCAAAAACGGCAATAGACGCCGCATTCGCAAGGTTCAGGGACCGCAGGGACGGCAGCATCGGCAGCCGTACCCGGGATGTCACATGCGGGTCGTGCTTGAGCGCTTCCGGAAGGCCGACGGACTCCGGACCGAAAAGGAGGACATCGCCGGGGACGTAACTGATGTCCGTATAGGAGGCCTCGCCGTCGGACGTGAACGCGTAAACGTGCTCGGGCTGCAAGGCTTCCCAGGCGGCCTCAATGGTTTTATGCACCGTCACGACGGCGAGGTCGTGGTAGTCCAGCCCGGCGCGGCGAAGCTTGGCGTCGGAAAAATCAAAGCCCAGCGGCTCCACCAGGTGCAGTTCGGCGCCGGTGATGGCAGCCAGCCGGATCGCATTGCCCGTATTGCCGGGGATTTCAGGGGTATGGAAGAGGATGCGGAACACCGTTCCATCCTAGCCACCCCGGGACCTAGTGCATTCCTCGCAGCAGCCTGGCGAGCGCGGGGACGTTGACAGTATTCGGGGCGGGGCCCGAGCTCAGGAACTCCTTGAGCCCGCGGACCAGCCCCGCCCCGTTGACCACCTGAACGGTTTCATGGCCGCGCTGTGAACGCCGGTGGTGGTCAATGACAGGTTCATGCAGGTTGCCGTCGGGACTGTGAATGACGGTCCAGCCGGTCACGTTGAGTTCCGGGAAGATGTCCTGCATGCGCCGGACTATATGAGCCAGCTGCGGCGGTGCAATGGCACGGCCGCCGTGCGTCAGGGTGCTGCCGTTCCAGGCGTAGGCGCCCTTCGGCAAAAGCATGGAGCCGATGAGCGCCAGCCGGTAGCCGGACAATACCGCGTGGTCGATGTGGCTGTTGTCTGCGGGGGACTGCAGCCCGTTGATCAACCTGGCCGCGGGAATGGCGGGCAGGATCTGCCTGGTGATCAGCTGGACGGTCCGCATCTCCCGCTGGATCCGGGCTTCGGCTCCGAAGATGCCCCGCTTCCGCGGCATGCCGTGGACCTGCCTGCCGGCGAGCACTTCCGGAATCAGCGGGACGGCGCCGGACTCCGGGGGCTCGAATGGCGGCACATAAACCGGCGGGTCCCCTGCGGTGTTGCGCGGGGTGTTGGGCCGATGGACGGTTGCGGACGCGCGGCTGCCTGCGGCGGGTGCGTCGAAGTGGGCGCCTTCGGCCGTTGCCGTGCCTGTGGCGCCGTGGGCGTAGGAGCGGTCGTAGGCAGCCCGACGCTTCGGATCTATCAGTGTCTCGTAGGCCAGGGTCACCTGCCGGAAGACGGCGGCGTCCCCGCCGTGGTCGGGATGCGCCCGCCTCGCGGCCTTGCGGTAAGCCACTTTGATTTCTTTGTCTGTCGCCGTGACGGGAAGGCGAAGGACCTGGTAATGGGAGCTGCTGCCCTGGGTCAAGCACTGATCCTTATCTTGTCGGTTCCAGTCCACTCAGGCAGTCCGGTCCGCCCAGTTTAACCGTGTACAGGCTCAACGTCCGCGCCTGCGGCTCCGGTTCCCTGCCACTGGCATAATTCAGCGCATGATCATCGCTGTTGCCATCAACCCCCGGGCTTCGTTCGGCGGTACCCGGCACATGGGCGATACGGTGGTGGCCTTTTTCCGCGCCGCCGGGGCGCTTGTCGTGGTGCTGAGGAAGGCCAGCTATGACCGGCTTGAAACCGCAGTGCGTGAGGCGCTGGCCGCAGGCTGCGATGCTTTGGTTGTGGTGGGCGGTGACGGCATGGTCCATCTGGGCATCAATGCGCTCGCCGGACCAGGTGCCCCCTACGGAGCGGTGCCGCTGGGGATCGTTCCCAGCGGCACGGGGAACGACATGGCCCGTGCGCTCGGGCTTCCGTTGAACGATGCGGTTGCTGCCTGTGAACGGATCCAAGAGGCATTGAAGACCGGCGGGCGCCTCATTGACGCGGGACGGGTCACGGGTAACGGCACCACCCGCTGGTTTGCCGGAGTAGTTTCCGCCGGTTTTGATGCCGCCGTCAATGAACGGGCCAACGCCTGGCGCTGGCCCCGCGGAAAGAGCAGGTACAACCTGGCCATGCTCCGTGAACTGGCCACTTTCAAGCCCATCGACTACACCGTGACGGCCGACGGCGAGACCTGGCATCAGGGGGCCATGCTCATCTCCGTGGCGAACGGCCAGTCCATTGGGGGTGGCATGAAGGTCACCCCCGACGCCCTGCTCGACGACGGATTCCTGGATCTGTTCATCGTCGGGCCCCTCACCCGCGCGCGGTTCCTCGCCGTCTTCCCGAAGGTTTTTTCCGGCCGCCATACCGGGCACCAGGCAGTGCACATCAGGCAGGTGCGCCGGGTTGAGCTCTCTGCCGTGAGCGTTGTTGCCTATGCCGACGGCGAGAGGATAGGCCCGCTGCCGCTGACTGTGGAGGTGGTGCCTGGCGCGATCAGGGTTCTGGCGGTGCCCTGACGGCGCGACCGCCGAAGCGTCTAAACTCTTGCGGAGGACCGGCCGGAGCAGTGCCGCCGGCAGAAGGTATTCTTGGGGGCAATGTGCAGTCGACAGGCAGGGGACCCGCTGCGGGCGGTGCAGGATTTGTATCGGGGGCCCGATCTGTGTCGGGGGCCGTCCGGCGGATGGCCCGGCCACTGATCTTGGCCGTGGTGCTTGCCGGCGGGGCCGGCTGCAGCGTGGGCGTCCCCGACCCCGCCGCCCCGCGCGACATCCAGACCACGTCCGCGCTCGCGACTCCCACCATTACGCCCGGTCACGATGCGGCAGCGGTGGCAGCCCGGGACCTTCCCTTTGCGGCCGGAGACTCCTTGGCCCCGGGAGTCGCCGTCGGCCTGTCCGACGGCCTCCGCGATGCCCCGGGCTGGCAGCCAGTCAAGGAGAACGTGGCGGGGGAGAACCGTTACCTCAAAGCCGACGGATGCGTGGCCTCCGCCCGGGTCAGCGTGAACCAGGGGACACTGGTCGTCACTGGCGATGACAAGGCCTCCACCGTTGAGTTGTTCAAATACCTGGACCCCGCCATCCTCCCCGGCTACCTGAAAACCGACACCTTGCGCTGGGGTGGCGAGCCGGACAAGCCGGGACCCCGGACAGAGGTTCTGGTCTACGAGAGCGGAGCAGCGCCGGGCGGGAAGTCCACTGCAGTGCTGGCACGCCTCTTTGGCAAGGCGGGTTCCTCCGTCTACGTTTCCCTCGCGTGCCCGGACGCGGCCGCGCTCGCAGCGGCCCGGACGGACGTTGCGGAACGCCTGCTTGTTGTTCCGCCTGGCAACTGAGCTGCTATTGCCCGCGGTGAATCCGGGGTGACAGCCGGTTGAGGGCCAGCGCGCCCACGAGCAGGCCAAAGTCGCGAAGCGCGACGTCGAAAAAGCTGCCCAGGAGCAGCAGGTTGACGATGATTCCCAGCAGCCACACGGCCACCAGCATCGATCCGAAGCGCGGCCGGACTGCAACCGCGATGCCGGCGAGAATCTCCACGATCCCCACGCCGTACATGATGGTCTGGGCCGGGAGTGGAATCACCGCCGTGGCCACAGGGGCCAAATACACGGTCCAGTCGGCGAGCAGATTGGTGAACTTGTCCAAGCCGAACAGGATGGGGGCGACCGTGAAAACCGTGCGTAGCAACAGGAAAGCCTGCCTGCCCGGTTCGGAGGCCAGCGTGCGGCCCGGGGAGCTCAAGGCCGAGGACGATTTCATGACGACTCCTTCTAAAAGTAGGTATCCTAATTTTAGAAAGCCGCACACAATTAAGCAATGAATCTTGTTTTTAGAGTTAGGGTGTTCCATGCGCAGACTTCCGTGGGACCGCCGGCTTGCGGCCGTGGCATCGCTCGGCGATGAAAACCGCCGAAAGCTCTTCGGGTTCGTCACGTCATCCCCGCGCCCGGTGGGGCGGGACGATGCGGCCGCAGCGCTCGGAATCCCGCGAAGCACTGCGTCGTTCCATCTGGACAGAATGGTGCAGGACGGGGTGCTCACCGCGGAGTTCCGCAAACTGGGCGGCAAGGCCGGGCCCGGTTCCGGCCGGCCCGCAAAAACGTACCGGGCGGCCCAGCCGGAAGTGGGAGCCTCCGTGCCTGACCGCAATTACGATCTGGCCGGTGAATTGATGGTGGCAGCCATCGAACATTCCACTGCAGTGGGAGAGCCGGTGCGGGATGCACTGCTGGCAACTTCTCATGCAAAGGGCCTGGCGATGGCTGAGGGCAGCCCAGGCCTCGAGGAGTTCCTCGCGGCGGAGGGCTACCTGCCGCTGCCTGACGGCGACGGAGGCTTTGCCCTGGGCAACTGCCCGTTCCACCGGCTCGCGGACGGACATGCGGACATAGTCTGCGCCATGAACGGAGCTTTCCTGAGCGGCGCTGCGGCCGGCTGTGGTGTTGCGGAAAGCCGCATCGTGGGCAACGACGCACCCGGCCAGTGCTGTGCGAGGGTTACGCCGGCCTGAACTCCGGCGATCTGCTGGGCCGTCCGGCCAGCAGGACGCCGGCTATGACAAGCAGGCCGCCGATGGCCTGGGGGAGGGTGACCGGAATACCCATCATCACCGTGATGGCCGCCGTGAAGACGACGATCAGGTTCAGGAAATTGCCGGCGGTTGCCGGTGGCGTTGTCTTGAGTGCGAGGTTCCAGCACAGGTATGCCCCCAGCGACGGGAACGCGGCTATGTAGGCGATCGACCATCCTTCGGCGGCTGTCGCGGGGAATTGGACTCCCGCGGCGATGGCAGCCGGAGCCAGCAGGACGGTGGCCATCACCACCTGGACGGCCGTGGACGCAATGGCAGGCAGCCCCAGCCGGCGCGAAATGATGGTGTAGAAGCCCCACACGGCGATGGCCCCGAGCATCAGGAGCTCGCCGACATTGAAGGTAATGCTGAAGACCCGGTGCAGTTCGCCACGGGTCAGGACCAGGAGGACTCCCGCGAGGCCCAGGACAATGCCCAGCCAGCCGGAGATGCCGGGCTTTTCGCCGAGGATGAAAATGGCCATCACCACGATGAGGGCGGGGTTGGCGGCAGTAATCAGTGAGGCGTTAAGTGCCGAGGTGTGCTGGAGGGCCGTGTAGAGCAGCAGGGTGTAGCAGGCCATGCCCAGAACGCTCAGGAGCAGCAGGACCCGCCAGCGGCCCAGGACGGCGCGCCAGTCGGGACGTTCCACGAAGTGGGCCAGTGCCACCAGCGGAAGTGCCGCCAGTGCCCACCTCCAGAAGGTGAGTTCCAACGGCGTCAGGGTGTTCACGGCTGCCTGCCCCACCGCAAGGTTCCCGGACCAGAACAGGGTGGCCAGCACCAGGTAAATCGAGGCTTTCACCGCTCGAATCTACACGGGCGCCGGAGCGTGCCGGGTGTCCGCGGCTAGAATTGGCTTGTGTCCGTCTACCTCGATCATGCCGCCACCACGCCCATCGCCGCCGAGGCCCTGGCGGCACTCACGCGCGAGCTCGCCAGGACCGGAAACCCGTCGTCGCTGCACGGCTCCGGGCGCCGCGCCCGCCGTGCGGTGGAGGATGCCCGGGAGGCCATTGCCGCCGCAGCCGGGGCCCATCCGTCGGAGGTCATCTTCACCTCGGGCGGCACGGAGGCTGACAACCTGGCTGTCAAGGGCCTGTACTGGTCCCGCCGTGCCGAAAATCCGGGACGCACGCGGATCCTGTGCTCCGCCGTCGAACACCATGCCGTCCTGGACACGGTTGAGTGGCTGGAACGTCACGAGCAGGCGGAGGTTTCTTGGCTCCCCGTGGATTCCGAGGGTGTGGTGGACCTCGACGTGCTGAAGTCGGAACTCTCCCGGAATCCGGAGTCCATCGCCCTCGTCTCGGTCATGTGGGCCAATAACGAGGTCGGCACCATCCAGCCGGTGCAGGCTGTGGTTGAAGCGGCCCACGCCGCGGGCGTTCCTGTTCATTCCGACGCCGTCCAGGCCTTCGGGTCCGTGCCCGTCGACTTCCGGACCAGCGGTCTGGATGCCATGTCCATCTCCGGACACAAGATCGGCGGGCCGGTGGGCGTCGGCGCCCTGCTGCTCGGCCGCTCCGTCAAGCTGACGCCGGTGCAGCATGGCGGGGGCCAGGAGCGCGACGTCCGTTCAGGGACGCTGGACACGGCGTCGATTGCCGCCTTCGCCGCCGCGGCGGAAGCCGTGGCCAGGAACCTCCCCGGGGAAGCGGCCCGCATCGCGGGGCTGCGGGACCGGCTGATCGCCGGCGTACTGGATGCCGTCCCCGAAGCTGTCCTGCGTGGCGCGCCGGGGGACGGGCGCCTGCCCGGCAATGCGCACTTCACGTTCCCTGGCTGCGAAGGTGACTCGCTGCTGTTCCTGCTGGACCTCGCCGGCGTCGAATCGTCCACCGGTTCGGCCTGCACCGCCGGCGTGCCGCGTCCCTCGCACGTGCTGCTGGCCATGGGGCTCGACGAGGAGGCCGCACGGGGTGCGCAGCGCTTTTCCCTGGGGCATGCTTCCACCGACGCCGATGTCGATGCCCTGCTGGCAGCGCTGCCGGGCGCCTACCGACGTGCGCGCCAGGCAGGGATGGCCGGACATGAATCGTCCATCCAGACCGCAGCCACGGTGGCGCGTCAGGCCTCTGCCAGGAGCTGATCCAGCGCGACGGCGGGATCAGCCAGGCGGGCGGCGCTGACCGGAGCGCGGCTGGAGACCAGGGCCTTGATGGCTTTCTGGGTGCGGGGAACGTTGACGTTCATGCCTGCCACCACCCGGCCTTCGTGCTGCCAGAATGCAATGAATTCCCTGCTGGCCAGCGAGCCCCTGATGACCGGTTCCGCGCCCGCCGCCAGCGTGGGGAAACCCGAATACTCCATGCGGACGTCGTACTGGTCCGTGTAGAAATACGGAATCGTGTCCAGCTGCGCATCCTGGCCGAGCATCGATTTGGCGGCGATTTTTCCTCCGTTGAGTGCATTGGACCAATGCTCGCTGCGGTGGTGCTGCCCGGTGAACGGGTGCAGCGTGTTGGCCACGTCTCCGGCGGCGAAGATGTCCGGCGCACTGGTCCGCAAGGAGGCATCCGCCAGTATGCCGTTGTCCAGGGCCAGGCCCGCAGCCTCCGCAAGCGCAGTCTCCGGCAGCACGCCCACGGCGATCACCACGATGTCGGCCGGCAGCACATCGCCCGAACCGGTGACCACCGCGGTGACACGGCCGGCGTCGCCCCGGAGTTCGGACGCCGTGGTGCCAAGCCGGAACCTGACCCCGTTGGCTTCGTGGATTGAGCGGAAGAAAGCGCCCAGTTCCGGTCCGATGGCGGCTGCCAGCGGAATGTCCTCAAGTCCGAGCAGGGTCACATGGTTGCCATAAGTGGTGGCCGCAGCCGCGAGTTCCATCCCGATCCAGCCGGAGCCGATCATCACCACGTTCTTTCCGCCGGGCGAGATCTGCTCCCGGAGGCGGCGGCTGTCGTCCAGGGTCCGGAACGTGGTGACACCGTCCAGCCCGCTCCCTGGCAGTTGCATGCGCCGGGGGACGGCACCCGTAGCCAGCAGGAGCGCGCCGTACTCCAGCGAACCGCCGCTGCTGAGACGCACCGTGTGCGCGGCGGGGTCGATGGCGGCGACGTGCGTACCGAGGCGGAGGTCGACGTCGTTCTCGGTGTACCACGCCTCAGGCGCAACCGGTACGGCGTCTTCGCCCGCTGTGCCCAGCAGGTAGTCCTTCGACAGCGGCGGGCGAAGGTACGGGTGGTGCAGCTCGGAACCGATGAGGGTGATCCGGCCGGAAAAGCCTTCGCTGCGCAGCGTCCGGGCAGCGGTGGCCCCGGCCAGACCGGCGCCAGCGATGACGATGTCTTCGATATTGCGTTCCACGGGCATGGTTCCGCTCGATTCCTGAAGGGTCTGGCGGTGAGGCCGCGTCCATTCTAAAAATAGTAATCTTGACGATAGAAGGCGGCCGGCGGACAGTCAAGGGGCGCAGGGGTGATTTCCGGGCACTCTTTGCCAGCGCGGTAGAATAGACGGGCATGCAGTGTGTCCAGCCGGCGTGCCATGCGCCGGGCCGGGACGGGCTGCGGCCGCACCATCAAACCTTCCCCTAAAGAAAGCCAGCATGCGAGTTCTTGCAGCCATGAGCGGCGGAGTCGATTCCGCCGTAGCCGCCGCCCGCGCCGTCGAGGCGGGACACGACGTCGTCGGTGTCCACCTGGCGTTGTCGAGGATGCCCGGAACCCTCCGTACCGGCAGCCGCGGGTGCTGCACCATCGAGGACTCCCGCGACGCCTGGCGGGCCTGCGACGTACTGGGCATCCCTTACTACGTGTGGGACTTTTCCGAGCGGTTCAAGGAAGACGTGGTCCAGGACTTTATCGACGAGTACGCCGCCGGACGCACCCCGAACCCCTGCATGCGCTGCAACGAACGCATCAAGTTTGCGGCCCTGCTGGAAAAGGCCATCGCGCTGGGGTTCGATGCCGTCTGCACCGGCCACTACGCCAAGGTGATCACGGACGCGGAAGGAAACCCGGAACTCCACCGGGCGGCCGACTGGGCCAAGGACCAGAGCTATGTGCTCGGAGTGCTCACCCACGAACAGCTCAAACACTCCATGTTCCCGCTGGCGGACACTCCCTCGAAGGCTGAAGTGCGCGCGGAGGCCGAACGCCGCGGGCTCTCCGTGGCCAACAAGCCGGACAGCCACGACATCTGCTTCATTCCGGACGGCGATACCGCCGGGTGGCTGGCGGAAAAGATTGACATGACCACCGGCGACATCGTGGACGAAACCGGGTCCAAGGTGGGCGAGCACCCCGGCGCCAACGCGTTCACGGTGGGCCAGCGCCGTGGCCTCAAGCTGGGCACTCCCGCCGCCGATGGCAAGCCGCGGTTCGTCCTGGAAATCCGGCCCAAGGAAAACAAGGTGGTGGTGGGCCCTGAAGCGCTGCTGGCCATCGATGAGATCCGCGGCATCAAGGTCTCCTGGGCCGGCCTGCCCATCGCGGAAATTGCCACCGGCGAGGAGTTTGACTGCCACGCGCAGGTCCGCGCCCATGGCGATCCCGTTCCCGCGACGGCCCATACGGAACTTCTGACGGACGACGACGGCGCGGAGCGGACGAACCTTGTGGTGACACTGACCACTCCGCTGCGCGGGGTGGCCCCCGGACAGACCGTGGTGCTGTACCAGGGAAGCCGGGTCCTGGGCCAGGCGACCATCGACGCAGCGCGCTCGCTGCAGCGCGCAGCACTCTAGCCCGGGACGCAAGTCGCTACGGCCAGCCGTAGTCAATGACGCCTGCGACCGCAATAATTGAGGCCTGGGAACCAGACTTGATGCAGACCCCCTCACCCGGGAGGCTGCACAGTTGAGGAAAGCGGGCCCGTTATGGTCTCACCAGCGCTTGGCATCGGGCATGGCCTCGAAATGGTCGCGCTTACGGCGCTTGCCGAGGGCCCCTTTACCCGTAAGTCGGGCAAGCCGCTGACCACCAGTATCCGGGTTCCCGTGGAGAGACTCGCCAACGGCCCGGTGGGGGCGCGCCTCTCGCTGCGGGTCCGGGCTCCCGGGGCTGACGGACCCCGGCCTATTTCCTTGGCCGTAGACCGCAACGAATGGTGCATTGACGACCAGGCCGCGCCATCCGGGCTCGATGAGTTGCTGGCCGACAGCCGCTTCCTGGCGCAGCATGTCTATGCTGTGGCGACGGCCACGCTCCAGGCCTTTGAAGTCACCCTCGGACGCCGGATGGGCTGGGCCTCGGGCCACCGGCTGGTCATTAGTGTGTATGACAAGATCCCCTACACCTCCACCGGCTACGACCGCGAGCGCGGACTCATCCGCTTTGGCCACAAAACCGACGGCCGCTCCCAGCGTTCCGTGCCGCTGGCGCTCTATCACGACCTCGTGGCCCATGAGGTGACGCACGCAGTCCTGGACGGCTACCGGCGGCTGTGGACGGACAGCGATGCTTTGCTCGACGGCTATGCCCTGCACGAATGCATCGCGGACCTCGTGGCAATGCTGAGCGTTTTTTCGTCGCCCGAGCGGGTGGAGCAACAGTTGTCAGTGGCTGTCCCGGGCGCGGACGGCAAGCGGGGAATCGTGGCCGCCCGGAACATGGAACAGGAAGTCCTGGCGTCCGGGCTGTTCGGGCTGGCAGACGGACTGTTCTCCCGCGGCGCCGCCCGGCGGCCGCTGGCCATGGATGTACCCTTCGAGTGGCGGCTGAATCCCGAACCCCACCGGCGGGGCGAGATTGCCGTGAAGGCGGTGCTGGACGCCGTCGTCAAACTCTGGTTGCAGCGGCTGGAAAGGCCTGGCGGCCGGTCCAGCCGGTACCAGGTGGCCGAAGCCGGGGCGCACCTCGGGCATCAGATGCTGGGGATGGTGATGCGGGGGCTTGCCTACATGCCGCCGGTGGACCCGGGGTGGGAAGACCTGCTGCGTGGAATCCTCGCCGCTGACGCGGTGCTGGTGCCGACGGACATGATGGGATTCAGGCAGGCCGTCCGCGACGCTTTCTGGGACATTGACCTGTCGACGGAACCCGATGAACTCCTGGACGGGCTCAAGCACCTCCGCGACCTGCGCTATCCGGTCCGGCTGTCAGCCCTGGCCGCCGACCCTGAGGAGGTCAACCGGTTCATTTGGGAGAATCCGCGGCTGATCGAGGCGTCCGGCATCGACCAGAACACGAGCATTGTTGTGAGCCGGGTGCGCCCCAGTACGCGCGTGGGGCCGGACGGGTTCGTCGTCTCCGAGATCGGGGCCTCGTACGTACAGTCAGTCACCCTGTCCAAATCGGAAGCAAGGAACAAGCTCGGCCTCCGCGTCGACACCGACTACTACACAGTCCGTGGCGGAGGCCTGCTGCGGTTTGACGAAGGCGGCCGGCTGTGTTTCGCCGCACTCAAACCGGTCATGGACGCCGAGTGGCAGCAGGAGAAACTCGAGACCATAAAACGGGAAGCCGGGATCAGAATGCCGGCGGCAACCTTCCACCCGGAGGACGAACGCCGGGAGTGAGCCTCCGTCAGCGCCCGGTGTCAGCTTCCCCAGCGAGCTTTCCGCGCGGCCGTCGAGCCCTCCAGTTGCGCCACCTGGTCAAAGCCGCCGGCTCGCAGGCCCTTGCTGACCAGCTTCAGGATCTCCGCCCTGCCCAGCGCGCCGTCGCCCCTGATGGCCCGGATGAAGTTGTACGTGAAGGCCCCGTTGTAGCGGCCCTCCAGGAAGGCGTCGGCGGCGGTCTGGTCGGCGCGGCAGGCAGCCAGGAGGACCGGTTTGACGCCCCGGCCGGCCTTGACCAGGTCCCGCAGGGCCCTGGTGTCCTTGAACTCGGTGTCTGCAACGCCCCGCGCCGTGGGTGCCGGCAGGAACCGGGGCCTTCGCCCGGGCAGCAGGTCCAGCGATTTCAGCCCGGTACCGCTGTGGCAGGTATCCAGGACAACGTCCATCAGCACGCCGTCAGGAAGCCGCGCAAAGAGGGCGAATAATTCGTCGTCCGAAATGACGGTGGCAGGATCCCACGAGTCGCCCGTGTTGTTGATGTCGTAGCAGGCGAAGGCCTCATCCAGCCGGTCCGCCTCGTCGTCGCTGCTGTCCGGAATCTGCGTTCCATGGCTGGAGAACGTAAAGACGATGTGCTGGAGTTCGCCGGCGGCGGCGCGGCCCAGCATCGAATCAAGTTCCGCCATGACCTGGTTCTTGGTCGCCTGCGAGTCGAGCAACAGGGAGATGTCCGCCTCGGCGAAGCCATACCCGGACTGCAGCAGTCCGGCGAGGTCGCGGGCGTCATTGACACAGCCCTGAAGCCAGCTGGACTTCGGCAGATGTTCAAATTCGTTGATCCCCACACAGAGGGCGGCTTTGCTCATGATGTGTTCCTTCGGCCAGGTAGGGCAACTCTATTCCCGGCAGGGAGGCTCTTCAATGGCAATGACCACTGCACGGTCAATCATTCCTTAGGACCCCGATCCGCCCGGTAAACGGAAGAAAACGATAGTTTCCCCCCAATCAGGTAAATTTTGTGTCTCAACTCACAGGTTGTAACGATTCAGCGCGCTTCGGTCTGATTGAATCGGGTGATCAGGACACCGTCCGCCCACCGAGTCCAACTCATCCAGTTGCGCGGCGGCGCGCGTGTACTCATCGAACAGAAAGTCCACAGATGGCAATGAACAAAAAGGCCCTGCACAGCGCTATCGCGCTCGCGGGTGTTTCCGCGTTTGCACTGACAGCCTGCACGGGCCCGTCCGGCGGCGGCGGAACTTCCACCGGCGGCGCCGGAGGCGGAACCATCACCTACGGCACCACCGACAAGGTCGTTACCCTCGATCCCGCGGGCTCGTACGACGCCGGTTCCTTTATGGTGATGAACCAGATCTACCCCTTCCTGCTCAACGCCAAGCCCGGCACGGCTGATGCTTCTCCCGACATCGCGGAATCCGCCGAATTCACCAGCCCCACGGAATACACGGTCAAGCTCAAGTCGGACCTTAAATTTGCCAACGGCCACGCCCTCACGTCCTCGGACGTGAAGTTCTCCATCGACCGCGTTGTCAGCATCGCGGACGACAACGGTCCGGCCTCCCTCCTCGGAAACCTCGACTCGGTCACGGCCAAGGACGACTCCACGGTCGTCTTCAAGCTCAAGGCCGGCAACGACCAGGTCTTCCCCGGTGTGCTGGCCGCCAACGCCGGACCGATCATCGATGAAGAGGTCTTCCCGGCGGACAAGCTGATGAGCGACGACGAAATCGTCAAGGGCAAGCCGTTCGCCGGCCCTTACACCATTGAGAGCTACAAGAAGAACGAGCTCGTCAGCCTGAAGGCCAACCCGGACTACAAGGGCCTGCTGGGAAAGCCCGCCAACGACGGCGCGAGCATCAAGTACTACGCTGACTCGAACAACCTCAAGCTGGACGTCCAGCAGGGGAACATCGACGTCGCCGGCCGCAGCCTCACGGCAACGGACGCCGCCGACCTTGAGAAGGACTCCAAGGTCACGGTCCACAAGGGTCCCGGCGGCGAGCTGCGCTACATCGTGTTCAACTTCGACACGATGCCGTTTGGTGCCAAGGCCGCCGACGCGGATCCCGCCAAGGCACTCGCCGTTCGCCAGGCCATGGCGAACATCGTGGACCGGGACGCCATCGCAACCCAGGTTTACAAGGGCACCTACCTGCCGGCGTACTCCGTGGTCCCTGACGGCTTCGCCGGGGCGATCCAGCCCCTGAAGGAAATGTATGGCGACGGCAGCGGCAAGCCCAGCCTCGACAAGGCCAAGAAGGCCTTCGCCGATGCAGGCGTCACGGCTCCGGTCAACATCAAGCTGCAGTACAACCCGGACCACTACGGCAAGTCCTCCGGCGACGAGTACGCCATGATCAAGGAGCAGCTGGAGAAGTCCGGCCTGTTCAAGGTGGACCTGCAGTCCACCGAATGGGTCACGTATTCCAAGGACCGCACCAAGGACGTCTACCCCGTGTACCAGCTGGGCTGGTTCCCGGATTACTCGGATGCTGACAACTACCTGACGCCGTTCTTCGTTCCGGGCAACTTCCTCAAGAACCACTACGAGAACGCGGCCGTGACGGACCTGATCACCAAGCAGCTCACCACTGTTGACAAGGCAGAGCGCGAGAAGGTCCTGGGTGACGCCCAGACGGCGGTCGCCAAGGATCTCTCCACGCTGCCGCTGCTGCAGGGCGCCCAGCTCATGGTCGCCGGCAAGGATGTCAAGGGTGTCGAAAAGACCCTCGATGCATCCTTCAAGACCCGTCTTGGCGTAATTTCCAAGTAGGTCGAGTTCCCCATCCGGTCCTGACGAGCCGAGGAGGCGGGGCGCCACGGCGTCCCGCCTTTCGTGCTGAGTCAGGGCAACAGATTCCGGGGCTCACGAGGCCGCCGGAAGCACACATTTAGGTACCAATGACAACACTGATTGAGGCGCCGCCAACCGACGCCGACGGGCTATTGCCGTCAAAGAAGAAGTCGTCCGGCGGGGGACTGGGCCAATACATCCTGATCAGGTTCCTCCTGATTTTTCCAACCATCCTGATCCTGGTCACGATGGTGTTCTTCCTGATGCGGATCACCGGTGATCCCATTACTGCCGCGCTGGGCGGGCGGCTCCCGCCCGAACAACTGGCTGAGCGGATCACTGCGGCCGGCTATGACCGGCCGATCCTCGTGCAGTACTTCGAGTACCTCGGGCAACTGATGACCGGCAATTTCGGCACCACCTTGTCGGACAACCGGCAGGTGACGGAGATGCTGACCACCTATGGTTCGGCCACTCTCGAACTGACCATCAATGCGCTGCTGGTTGCCCTCGTGGTGGGCATCCCGCTCGGCATGATTGCCGCGCACCGCCGCGACAAGGCGCCCGACGCCGTCCTGCGTATCTTTGCGATCCTTTGCTACGCCACGCCGGTCTTCTTCTCCGGACTGCTGTTCAAGCTGACCTTCGCGGTGTGGCTGGGATGGCTCCCCGTAGCCGGGCGGGCCAAAACATCCAGCGAACTGGAGCTCACAGCGCTGCAGGCACCCACCGGCATTTACTGGCTGGACGCCCTCCGCAGCGGCAATATGGCTGCACTGGCCGACGTCACGGCCCATGCGGTGCTGCCGGCCCTCGCGCTCGGGCTGCTGACGGCGGGCATCTTCCTGCGGCTGGTCCGTACCAACGTCATCGGCACGCTCGGCAAGGACTACGTGGAAGCCGGCCGTTCACGCGGAGTCAGCGAATTCCGCCTGGTGACCAAGCATGCCTACAAACCGGCTCTCATTCCCATCATCACCGTGATGGGACTGCAGATCGCCGTCCTGCTCGGCGGCGCCGTGCTGACCGAGACAACCTTTGAATGGAAAGGCCTGGGCTTCCAGCTGGCCACCTACCTGACGGCCCGTGACTTCGTGGCTGTCCAGGGCATCGTGGTCCTCCTCGCAGTGATCGTGGCCGTGACCAACTTCATCGTGGACATCGTCGCCGCGCTGATCGACCCCCGCGTGAGGTACTGACATGAGCACCGATTCCCTGGCAACTGCCTACAAGGACCCGCGGGCCTCGTGGTTCGGCCGCCTGCCCGTGGTCTCACATTTCAACAAGAGCGTCGGATTGCAGCGCGGAATGCTCGTCACCGGTCTTGTCCTGACTGCCGTCTTCCTGCTCACCGCCATTTTCGCGCCGCTCATCGCCCCCTACGGCTTCTCGCAGATTTCCGACGCCGACGGCGGGTTCCCTGCCCAGCAGGCGCCGGGCGGAAAGCATCTCTGGGGCACCACCGTGGGCGGCTATGACGTCTTTTCCCGGGTTGTCTGGGGTGCCCAGACCGCCGTCATGGTGATTGTTGTTGCCGTGGTGATGTCCATCTTCATCGGCGTGGTCCTGGGCCTGGTCAGCGGCTACATCGGCGGCTGGCTGGACCGGATCCTCGTGGTGATCGCCGACGCCGTCTACGCCTTCCCGTCCCTCCTGGTGGCCATTGTGATGGCCATCGTCATCAGCGGCGGCAGGTCCAGCCTGTGGGGCGGCATCGTGGCGGCGGCAATTTCCATCACCGTGGTGTTCATCCCGCAGTACTTCCGGGTGATCCGGGCCGAAACCATCCGTCTCAAGGCCGAGCCTTTCGTGGAGTCCGCGAAGGTGGTGGGAGCGTCGAATGTCCGGATCATGAGCCGGCACATCTTCAAGAACGCCACCCGCACCCTGCCGCTGATCTTCACGCTCAACGCCTCCGAAGCAATCCTTACCCTCGCCGGCCTGGGTTTCCTGGGCTTCGGCATTGAGCCGACGTCGGCGGCAGAGTGGGGCTTTGACCTCAACAAGGCCCTGGCTGACACCACCTCCGGCATCTGGTGGACCGGCGTGTTCCCGGGCCTGGCAATGGTGCTGACCGTCCTGGGACTAACGCTCGTCGGCGAGAGCATCAACGACCTCAACGACCCGCGGTTGCGCGGACGCAAGAAGGCAGCGTCCGGCAAGGGCGGTCCGGATTCCACCGCAGGCGCGCAGGCGGCGCTCCGAGCAGAAGTGAGCAGTTCATGACCATCAACATCGACAAGCGCAGCACAGGGCCGGTCCTGGATATCGACCACCTTAAGGTCACGTTCGCCACCGATGCCGGTGACGTGTACGCCGTCAAGGACGTCAGCCTTGAGGTCAATCCGGGCGAAGTCGTGGCAATTGTCGGCGAATCCGGTTCGGGCAAGACCGTGACCGCCAAGACCATCCTGGGACTGCTTCCGGAGACGGCCATCAGCTCCGGTGCGGTCCTGATTAACGGCAACAACGTGATCAGCGTCAGCCCGGCCAAGCTCCGGCAGATCCGCGGCAGGGACGTCGCCATGGTTTTCCAGGAGCCGTCCACCGCACTGAACCCCGTCTTCACCGTCGGGTGGCAGATCGCCGAAGGCATCCGTGCCCACGCCGACGGCAAAGGCGGCCGGGTATCCGCCAAGGAAGCCAAGTCGCGCGCCGTCGAAGCCCTCCGGAAAGTGGGGATCCCGGACGCCGAAAAACGGGTGGATTACTATCCCCACCAGTTTTCCGGGGGCCAGAAGCAGCGTGTCGTCATTGCCGCCGCGCTGGCACTCAACCCTGGCCTGATCGTTGCCGACGAACCCACAACAGCCCTGGATGTCACGGTCCAGGCGGAGATCCTCCAGCTCCTGAGGGACCTGAGGGACAAGTACGGCACCTCGATCGTGCTGATCACGCACAACATGGGCGTGGTGGCGGATCTGGCCGACCGGGTAGTGGTGATGTACCAGGGCGACGTCGTCGAGGAGGCCACGGCCAAGGTCCTGTTCGCCGAGCCGAAGCAGGACTACACGCGGAAACTCCTGGCCGCCGTTCCCCACCTGGGCAGGAATTCTGCGTCCCGGGGAATGACGACGCGGGCCCATCAGGACCGAAAGGTCCTGGTGGAAGCCAAGGGACTGACCATCGAATACCCCGGAAGGCTCGGCAGCCCCGGCTTCAAGGCCGTGGACGGCGTGAGCTTCACGCTGTCAGAAGGCGAGGTGTTCGGCCTCGTCGGTGAATCGGGGTCCGGCAAGACCACCATCGGACGCGCCATCGCCGGCCTCAACCGCACCACCGGCGGCAGCCTGAAGGTGCTGGACTACGAGATGCTGAACCTCAAGGAGCGGACGTTCAAGCCCCTCCGCAAGGAGATCGGGTTCGTGTTCCAGGATCCCGCAGCGTCCTTCAACCCGCAGCTGACCATCGGCGACTGCGTTGCCGAACCGCTCATCATCCACAGCAATCCCACGCCCGCCCAGGCGCGGAAGCGCGTCGGTGAGCTCCTCGAGTCGGTGCAGCTGCCGGCGTCGTACGCTGACCGGTTCCCGCACGAACTGTCCGGCGGACAGCGCCAGCGTGCGTCATTGGCCCGGGCCCTGATCCTGAACCCGAAGCTGCTGATCGCCGACGAACCGACGTCGGCTCTGGACGTTTCGGTCCAGGCCGTGGTGCTGGAGCTGTTCAAGGACATCCAGCAGGAGTTCGGGTTCGCCGCGCTGTTCATCAGCCACGACCTCGCCGTCGTGGACATCCTGTCCCATTGGGTCGGGGTGCTTTACAAGGGCAAGCTCGTGGAACAGGGGCTGGGCACCCAGGTGATGGGTACGCCGCAGCACGACTACACGCGCAGGCTTATCGCGTCGCTGCCCGTGCCTGACCCGGAGGAACAGGCCAAGCGCCGGGAAGCGAACCGTTCGCTGCTCGCCGGCTAGCCCCTTCCGGTCGTGAAGATGCCCGCTGCCCCTTCCGGGCAGCGGGCATTTTCGTCGGCCGCTTAACACGCCACAGGGAATCGGCAGGGTGCCCATAGACTGGAACCATGACCGAGCAGAACCAAGATTTTCCGGACGCCGAATCCTACGACCCCTCAGCCAGCTCATTGGCCGGACAGGTGGACCCATCGGTCATGGCGGAACTGCTGTCCATCCGGTCCAGCATTGACAACATCGACGCCACGCTGGTCTTCCTGCTGGCCGAACGGTTCAAGGCCACGCAGAAGGTCGGTTTCCTCAAAGCCGCGCACCGGCTGCCCGCAGGGGACCCGGGCCGCGAGACCGCCCAGATCGCCCGCCTGCGCCGCCTCGCCGAGGAAGCCCACCTCGATCCGGCGTTTGCGGAGAAGTTCCTGAATTTCATCATTGGCGAGGTCATCCGGCACCACGAAGCCATTGCCGAGGATCACCAGGCCGCGGAGAACAACGGAACGGCTACCGGCCAGCCGCTGCGTTCCACGCCCGCACCGTCCACCGCCGTCGACGCCTAGGCCATGCCGGAGTCGCAGGTAACTGCCACCGCCCTCGGGCCCTGGCCCGGTGAGGACCCGGTGGAAGCCACCCGGATAGTGCGCGGCGAACTAGGCAGCCCCCACCTGCCGTTCCTGGTGGAGCTGCCGGAACGCGGTGTCGGCTCCGATGCCCTCGGCAGGACGGCGTCACTCCTGGTGGACCTGCCCGTCGATGTCCAGCCCCACGGATGGCGGATCGTTGATCGTCCCGGCAAGGACGTCATGCGGGCCAAGTCGGCACTGTCCACGGACATCAACGTCCTTGCCGACGTCGCCGGTACGGAAGAAAGTCCTGCACGTGATTTCAAGGTTCAGCTGCGTGGACCGCTCAGCCTGGCCGCAGGACTGCACCTGCACAGCGGTGAACGGGCCTTGCTCGACTACGGCGCCCGGCGGGATATCGCCGAATCGCTGGCAGCCGGCGTCGGGGACTTTCTGGCCCGGGTCGCCACTGCCGTTCCCGGTGCCCGGCTGGTGGTCCAAATCGATGAACCGGATATTGCTGCTGTCCTCGCCGGCACCATCCCCACGTCCAGCGGCTACCGCACCCTGCGCGCCGTTCCCGGTCAGGAAGTGACGGAGGCGTGGCGGCTGGTCATCGACGCGATCAGGAACGCCGGCGCCGCGGAAACGGTCATCGCGGTGGCCGAGATCGAGGCGCCGTTCGAACGCATCCTCTCCTCAGGAGCCGACGGGATTGCCGTCCCGCTGAAGGCGCTCACCTCCCGCCAGTGGGAACAGCTCGCCGGTGCGGTAGAGGCTGGAAAGAGCCTGTGGGCCGGTGTCGTGCAGGTTGGCAGCCCCGGCGCCGCCCTGCCGCGCGTCCAGGAGGCCGTGGAGAACGTGTGGCGGCCCTGGCGCCAGCTGGGTCTTCCGGCTTCCTCGCTCGGCTCGATCCGGGTGATGCCGTCCGAGGGCCTGGCCGGGCATACGCCGTCGTCTGCGACTGCCGTGCTGACCCGCCTCACCCAGGTGGCGGACGGGCTCAACCAGCTGGCGCTCGGCTAGAGGCGGCTCTCCCACCGGTCCGGCCGGGCGTAGCCGGGGAGATGGCCCGGCCCCGTTGCGCCGCCGGGGTAGGAGCGGAGCCTGTAGTCGAAGCTCCCGGCATAAACCAGCACGAGTCCCAGCTGGGGCTGGATCACCTTGACCTGGATCCGGTGCTTGCCCTGCGTTCCGGCGGACGGTTCCCACCACTGCTCCGCGTAGGCCTTGGCGTCCAGGGCCGCCGGCAGGGGGATACGCAGGGGACCCAGGAACAGCCGGGATGCTTCGGAGACGCCGCGCAGCCTGCCTTCGGCGGTCACGCTGAGGTTGAGGTCCGTGACCAGGCGCCGGTAGCGGCCGACGTAGTCCACCAGCCCCGGGGTGCTGCGGGACTCGTCAAAGCTGGTGGTGTCATGGAACAGCCGTGTGCGGCCGGGAAAGTGGATTTCGCGCCTGGCGGTGAGGCTCGATCGTCCGAACGGATCGAGGTGCGCGTGGTTTTCGATCCGGAACGGAACGCCCTCACCGTATTCCGGGAAGAACGCCTCCTCCCCGGTGGTAAGCCGCAACAGCGGACGCAGCCACTGCTGCCGGCACCCTACGACGTCGAACACCCCGTCGCCAACGCCGTATTGGCCTGAACCGGGAGCGAGCGAAAAGTACTCCTGGAGTTGAGGCTGCAGGCGGGCAAAGTCGCCGCCCAGGGCACGTTCATAGATGGGCGTGTTCACGGTAGCCTCCCGGTTTTCGACACATCGGTCATAATTTTCCCGCCGCTTTCAGGCGGATATACGCGTCGGCCAGTGCCGGCGGCAGCTGATGGGGCTCGGCGTCCACCACTTCAACGCCCATCTGGCGCAGCTGGATGGCCACTGCCTCTCGTTCCAGCAGTGCGCGTTCGGCGGCCGACGCGCGGAACACCTCCGCCGCCGTCGCGCGTTCCATCTGCATCGTACCGAGCATCGGGTCCCGCACTGAGGCAACCACCACAACGTGCTGCTGCGCCAATTGCGCTGCCATCGGCAGCAGTCCCTCTTCCGGCGCGCCGCTGTCCAGCGGGGTCAGCAGCACCACCAGCGAGCGGTGCGCGGAAATCTTCCGGATCTGGCCCGGAACCTGGCTCCAGTCCAGCTCAATGAGCTCCGGTTCCAGCGGCGCCATGGCCTGCACAAGCTGACCGAGCAGGTTGCCTTTTGACGCGGATCCGGCCCGTCCCCGGGTGCGCCGGTCAAAGGCGAAAAAATCCACGCGGTCACCGCCGCGTTCCGCGAGGACCGCCAGCAGGAGGGCCGCCTCGATCCCGGTGTCGAGGCGGGGTTCGTCGTCGATCCTCGCCGCGGCAGTCCGCGAGGTGTCCAGCATGATCACCACGCGCCGGTCCCGTTCGGGACGCCAGGTGCGGACGACGACGGCGGACCGCCGTGCGCTGGCGCGCCAGTCAATGGAACGCACGTCATCCCCGCGGACGTAGTCGCGGAGGGAATCGAACTCGGTGCCGGCACCCCTGATCTGGACCGCCGCCTTTCCATCGAGCTCGCGCAGCCTGCGCAGCTTGGACGGAAGATGGCGGCGGGAGTGGAACGGCGGGAGCACCCGCGCCGCGCCGGGACAGGGGAGCGTCCGCTGCCGCGCGGCGAGCTGCAGCGGGCCCAAGGCGCGCAGGGTCACATGCGGTGCCTTGAGGTCGCCGCGCCGGGAAGGGCGCAGCGTCACCTTCATGCGCCGCCGTTCACCGGCCGGCACGTTGATGCGCTGGCGTGGATTCTGCGCACCGGCGGACGGCTGCCAGGCGTCCCGCACCAGGGCCCGGAGGGAGCGCGAACCAGTGTTCCCGATGGTCAGGACGGATTCGCAGCTGCCCGTCAGCGTGACATTGCCGGGGAGCGCGCGGTCTAACGTGATCCTCCGGAGCGAGGCTGCCAGGGCGAGATCCAGCAGCAGCAAAGCGCACAGCACCGCGCAAACCAGCAACACCGTGCCCCAGCCGGGATACAGCATTACAGGCACCAGCCCCGCCAGCGCCAGAAGTACGAACCGTCCGGAAATGGCCATGTCGTCAGCGCGGCACGGGAACAGTGGCCAGGATGCTGGCAAGGACGCCGTCAACGTTCACGCCGTCCATCTGCGCTTCCGGCTGCAGGGCAACGCGGTGGCGCAGGCAGGGGAGCGCCAGGGCTTTCACGTCATCCGGTGTGACGAACTGCCGGCCGGACAGCCAGGCCCATGCGCGGGCGGCGCTCAGCAGGGCAGTTGCGCCGCGCGGGGAGACGCCAAGCTGGAAGGACGGTGCCGCCCGGGTGGCCCTCGCGATGTCAACGATGTAGGCGGCCACCTCCGGCGCCACCTCCACGGCAGCCACTGCCTGCCGCGCTTGCTCCAGTTCGGCCGCTCCCGCGACGGCGCGGACGCCGGCGGCGGCCAGGTTCCGCGAGTCAAAGCCCGCCGCATGCCTGCGGATGACTTCGATTTCGTCGGCGCGTCCCGGCAACGGCATCGCGAGCTTCAGGAGGAAACGGTCCAGCTGGGCCTCAGGCAGCGGATAGGTCCCCTCGTACTCCACCGGGTTCTGCGTGGCTGCGACGATAAACGGCACGGGAAGCTGCCGTGAGACGCCGTCCGCCGAAACCTGGCGTTCCTCCATGGCCTCCAACAGCGATGCCTGCGTCTTTGGCGGTGTCCTGTTGATCTCGTCCGCGAGCAGGATATTGGTGAAGACAGGGCCCTCGCGGAAGCTGAACTCTGAGGTACGGGAATCGAAAACCAGCGAGCCGGTAATGTCCCCGGGCATCAGGTCCGGAGTGAACTGCACGCGCTTGGTGTCCAGGCTGAGGGCGGCGGACAACGTGCGGACCAGGAGGGTCTTGGCCACGCCGGGAACCCCTTCCAGCAGGACATGCCCGCGGCACAGCAACGCGATCAGCAGCCCGGTGACCGTTGAGTCCTGGCCCACGACCGCCTTGGCGACCTCATGCCGTACATCGAGCAGGGCCTGGCGGACGGGATCGGTGCCGGGTGTGGCCTCCGCCGTCGCCAGGGCGGGACCCCCGGGGCCGCCCTGCGTGAATCCGTTGGTCTGCTCACTCATCGGGCGGTTACCTCTTTCTCTAGTGATTCCAGCTGCTGGGCCCAACGGACCAGCCCGCTCTCCGTTCGGGGACGGGCCTCCAGCACCTGGGCCATCTCCTCAGGAGTGCGGCCAAGGTGCCGTGCGGCGCCGTGGACAATTGCCGTGGACTCAGCGTCCGGTCCCAGCCGGAGGAACCGTGCGAGCCGGACCAGGGTTCCCGCCCTGAGGTTATCGGCGGCGCGGTCCACGGCGTGCGCGTCATGGTACAGGCGGGCGCGGCCCTCGGCGGTCTCCACGGCCTTGACTACAACCGGAAGCGGTTCGAAGACCAGGGGTCCCAGCCGCCGTCCCCGCCAGAACATCGCCAGCACCGCAACCAGGGCAAGCCAGGGGCCGAGGAACGCCACCCACGGCGGAGCCAGTTCGTCCAGGGTCTTCGGCCGGTCCTCAACCGTGACGTCGGCGATTCCGGGGAGGTACCAGACCAGATTGTCCGAGGCGCCCAGCGTCCTGAGCGCCAGCGCCGCATTCCCATGTTCGTCCAGCAGGCGGTTGCTGATCATCTGCGCGCTTCCCAGCACCACCAGGCGGCCCTCGTCGCTGCTCGCATAGATGCCGCCCAGCCCTTCGACGGGTTGGTAGCAGATACGGTCGGCCTCGTAGAGATACGCAGACTCCGCCGTGACAGCCCCGGCGGCAGCAGGATCGTCCAGCACGCAGCCGGGTTCCAGGGTCGAGACTCCTTGCGGTACAACGCCCGCCGGGGCGATGCCGGCGTCGAGGGCGCTGAGCGTGTTCAACCGGGGCGTTACCACCACAAGTCTGTCCGTGGCCCGCTGCAACGCCTGCAGCTGCTCACGGTCCAGGTAGCCGTTCCGATCGTAAAGCAGCAGTGTGGCACCCCTCCCGCGAGGTTCGGCACGGTCCAGCGCGGATAGTGTGGCGGCCAGGGTGTCCGTCTGGCTGACATCCACACCGTGGTTTCTCAGTATTTCGGCAGCGGCCCTGGCGCCCTCGGGAGCGGCGTTGCGCGTGGAGAGGGGATCGTTGTCCCCCCGGGGCGAGAGCTGGGCCAGGATTGTCAGCCCTACTCCCAGGGAGAACACCAGAATGAGCACGGTCCACGTCCGGTGCCGTCGGATCCACTCCGTCAGGGCGCGCCCCGCACCTCCGGCCGCGGCGGGGGACCCGGCCGGTGCGGGCGGGTTCTCGGACTCGAGCAGGGCGGTCATTGCGGCAGCGCCAGTCGGTCCGCTGCCGGCCTGCCGAAGTCGGGCTTTGCTGCTTCGAGGAGGCGGTCCAGGGCCTGCATTTGCGCGTGGTCAGCGGCGGAGGCCCCGGCGCTGCCATACCTCACGGCGTCGAAGACACCCGCCGCCCGCCGGAGCTCAGCCGCGTGGCTGCCAAAGGCGCCCGCCAGCTGTCCGGCCACCTCGTCCGCCGTCCGGCCGGGCAGCGGGTCGATCACCGTGCGGTCCTCCGCGGACCGGACGATGGCGCGGAACTGTTCGACGACGGCGGTGCGCCACTCGGCACGCGCTGCCGCCGCTGCCGCCAGCCGACGGTACTCGCCCGGGGTGATGGATGGATCGACGTCGACGTCGTCCACGGCCGCGCGCCGGCGCCGGGCGTTCAGCCGGGGGCGCGCGAGGAGGATCGCCGCAGCAATAAGGACAACGATTGTCACGCCGATGACGGGTAGGGCCACACCGCTGTCCATGGCGGGGTCGCCACTGCCCAGGGATCGAAGCCATTCAGTGAACTGCCGCCACAGATCGGTCAGCCAGTCGGGCTGCGCATTCTGGTAGACGGGCTTGGCGAGCTCTTCGACGGCCCACTGGCGGGCTTCCTGCCTGTCGGGGTCCACCGGAGCCTCGGTCTGCGCGCGGCCTACCTCATCAAGCACTGTTCCCGGCAGGGAGGCCGCATCGAACAGGGAACGCCGGCTCATCCTGCGCCCGGCGGTGGCCGATAGCCTGGCGGCGGCCCGTAAGGGGGCTGGCCGGAATGGGGCGGCGGGCCGTAGGGCGGTGGGGGACGATAGCCGGGCGGGCCGTAAGGGGCTGGCGGACCGTAGGGCTGCTGGCCTTCATGGAGATGGTGCCAGCTTCCGGAGGCCGGATATCCCGCGGAGTTCAACTCCGGTGCCACACCGCGCCCGGGGACGCCGTCGGCGTCGTTTCCTGATTCGAGCTGCCGCTGGAGGGCGAGGTCCAGGCCCTCCTTGCGCATGCGGAGGTCCATATACAAGAGGCCCATCACGGACGTTTGGAAGGCGTATCCGACTGCCCCGATGAGTGCGGTGACGATGATCGAAGCGATCCCGAGGCCGGCATCGAGGGCACGCTGTCCGTCGTCGTCGCCGTGCGGCGCGATGACTGAGGAGAGCCCCCCGGACGCCAGGCCGAGGGGGATCAGGACGATCTGGCCGATGATACCGATGAGGAGGGACGTAACCAGCACGATGCCGAAGATCCGCCACCAGTTGCGCCGGGTGAGATGCCAGGATCTGCGCAGGCCATCGAGGACGTCACGCTCCTCGACGACAATCGCCGCCGGCGTCAGGAGGAATCGGATGGAGAGCCACACGACGGCCAGCATGCCGCCGAGGAACAGGGGGACAAGGATCAGTGCCGACGATCCGCGCATGGAATCCACCAGAAGCACAGTCGCGCCCACCAGAACGACGCCGAAGGTTATGAAGGCGAGTATCTGGAGCCCGCCGAGCGCGAGCAACGATCCGATGCTCGACCGTGACAGCGTCCACATCTTCTTGAACCCGGTGCGCCAGTTAAGGACCGACCGTGCCACGGGAACGGCCATCACGCCCTGCAGCACAATGGAGATAAAGAAGGACACGAGTCCCAACAGGGCGGCCCCGATAAGGAGGCCGATACCAAGGCCGACCATTTCAGGCGGAGCCATGCCTGACACCCACGCCCCGATCGAGTCGCCGCGCGACTCGGTCTCTGCCACTAGGACCTCACCGACGACCGTCGCCAAGGTCTGAGCCAGAAGCGCCGCACCCAGCATCGCGGCGGCGTTGCGCCTGATGGTCTGAAACGAACCGTCAAGGATTTCGCCGAACGAGAGGGGTCGCAGGGGAACAATGCCTGGCTTTGGCGGGGCTACGTACTGCGGCTGATGGAGACCCGGCTGCTGCCCGGAGTAGGGGGACCCCCACGGAGGCTGTCCGCCATAGCCGGGTGATGCGTTCCACTGCGGGGGTGAGTTCCACTGCGCAGGCGCATCCCAGGGGCGTGGCTGCACCGGCTGCGGCTTACCCTCCCAGGGCTGCGCGTTCGGATCCTGCTCTGACAACCTGTTCCTCCCCACAAGACGCTGTCCGCGAGACGCCCGGCGTGAACTCCCGCCGGGTATCTCAGGACCGGCAGTGTCGTGCACTGTCCGGCCGCTCCCAGCCTATAGTTTTGCCGGCAGGCCTCATAGCTTCCGGCTGATTCTTCCCGCTGTGGCGCCGGTCCGCTTCCCGAACCAGCCCCCCTAACTGCAGGTGGCCGCGCCATGCCGTGTCGGCCGTCAACGGGACAAAGCCCATTCAATAGGCGAATATATAACTATGAAGGCACGCATTCTGGTAGTGGACGATGACGAGGCGCTGGCCGAGATGATCGGGATTGTCTTGCGCAATGACGGTTTCGAGCCGGTCTTTTGCGCAGACGGCGGGCAGGCGCTGGAAGTCTTCCGTTCCTCCAAGCCGGATCTTGTGCTTCTGGACCTGATGCTCCCCGGTGCGGATGGCATCGAAGTATGCAGGCAGATCCGCGCCGAGTCGGATTCACCCATCGTCATGCTCACCGCGAAGTCGGACACCTCGGACGTGGTCCGCGGCCTGGAGTCGGGTGCTGACGACTACGTTCCCAAACCCTTCAAGCCCGCCGAACTGGTGGCACGTGTCAGGGCCCGGCTCCGGCCCGGTGACCAGAAGGCGCCTGAAACACTGCGAATTGCCGACATCACCATCGACGTGGCCGGCCATTTGGTGAGCCGGAACGACGAACGCATTTCGTTGACGCCGCTCGAGTTCGACCTGCTCGTAGCCCTGGCCCGCAAACCGTGGCAGGTCTTCACCAGGGAACTCCTGCTGGAACAGGTCTGGGGATACCGCCACGCCGCGGATACGCGACTCGTGAACGTCCACGTCCAGCGGCTGAGGTCGAAGATCGAGCGCGACCCCGAAGCCCCCGAAGTAGTTTTGACGGTCCGTGGTGTCGGCTACAAAGCAGGTTCCTGAACCGTCCAGCGGCGAAGCCGGCCATGAGCCGGATGTTGCCCGGCCCCAAAAAACGGAGCATGGCCACGTCCACGGCGCTCCGGAACATACTGACGCCATGGCCGGGGTGTTCTCGGAACTGCCGTTCCGAACCCGTATCTGGTTCCGCCGCGCCCGGATCGTAGGATTGCGGGTCCTTCGGCTCGTCCGGACCGGCCTGATCCGGCTCCTGCCCGGGGTCCGGTTCCTGCTGCGTGCGTTGCACCGGCGCTGGCGCCGGTCCCTCCAGTTCCGCACGGTCCTCACCACTCTCTTGCTCTCTATCGGTTCATTCGCCGTTGTCGGTGCCTACCTGTCGAACCAGATCGCCAACAACCTGTTCCAGGAACGGCTGACCCAGGCGGAGTCGGAGACGCTCTACCACGTAAAACAGGTCCAGGACACGTTCGACGGGGCCCAGGTCACCGATCAATCCAGCGTCATTACGCTGGTCTATGACACCCTCAACGCCGTTGAGGGGCGGGGAAACGTCATCCAGCGGCGGTATGTGTTCGAAGCGATGCCGGAGCAGACGAAGCCCCGCAACCGCTGGGTGGAGTCGCGGGCCTCGGACCAGCTCACCATCAGCGTGATCCCGCCGGAGTTGCGGAAAGCCGTACAGGAGTCGGGGAAAGACCAGTTCTGGGCATCCACCGAATTCCCGGTGGGCACGGAGGACCGGCCGGGTATTGCCGTGGGCAACAAGGTCACGTTCAACGGCACCGTGTACGAGCTGTACCTTATCTACGACCTGAATACCGCGCAGAAAACCCTGGATGAAATCCAGAACGTCCTGCTGGCCGGCGGGGCTGTCCTGGTTCTCATCATCGGTGCCATCGCGTGGTACGTGACCCGGAACGTGGTCAGCCCGGTCAGCCATGCGGCAGTAGTGTCGGAGAAACTGGCGGCCGGGCAGCTCCAGGAACGCATGGTGGTCAAGGGCGAAGACGAGGTGGCACGGTTGGGCGCATCATTCAACCACATGGCCGCCAGCCTGCAGGAACAGATCACCCAGCTGGCAACGCTGTCCCAGATGCAGCAGCGTTTCGTCTCTGATGTGTCCCATGAACTGCGCACGCCCCTCACCACGGTGCGGATGGCGGCGGAAGTACTGTACGACGCACGGCATGATTTCGACCCCATCAACAAGCGCTCCGCCGAGCTGCTCTACAACCAGGTGGAGCGGTTCCAGTCACTGCTGGCTGATCTCCTGGAAATTTCCCGCTTCGACGCAGGCGTGGCCGTACTCGACGCCGAACCCACCGATATCCTGCAACTCCTCACGAATGTCGTCGAGGACGCTCAGCCCGTCGCGGCGGAGTACGGCTCGGAAGTCACCATCAATTCGCAGGAAGAGAGCGTCGTCGTGGAGATGGACGACCGGCGCATCGAGCGGATCCTCCGCAACCTTGTGCTGAACGCGCTCGAACACAGTGAAGGGAAACCGGTCAACATTTCCGTAGCTGCCAACGAAACCGCCGTCGCCGTCGCCGTCCGTGACCACGGCATCGGAATGACGCAGGCCGAAGCCGCGAGGGTTTTCGACCGTTTCTGGCGGGCAGACCCCGCCCGGGCACGGACCACAGGGGGTAGCGGGCTGGGCTTGTCCATCGCCGCGGAAGACACCAAACTCCACAATGGATGGCTCCAGGCCTGGGGCAACAAGGGAACGGGATCCAACTTCAGGCTGACGCTTCCGCTGAGGCAGGGCGAGGCCATCTCCAAGTCGCCGCTCCTGCTGGAACCTGCCGACGTCGAATTGCCTGGCGGAGCGGGGCAGGGCACCATGCTGCTTCTTGACAGTGTTGCTCCGCCCGAAGGCGGAGGGATCAGTGCCTTCGCGGGGCCGGCTGTGCCGGGGCCGGCCGCGCCCGACTCTGCCGCGCCGGGGCCGAAGCCCGCTGCGGGCCGGGAAGAAGCGAAATGATCGTCGGATCACGCCGCTTGCGCGCCCTGGTCGCGGCGCTGATGACAGCCTTGCTCCTGTTGCTGACCTCGTGCGCCCAGATTCCGCGCTCCGGACCCGTCGGTAAAAGCACTGATGAGAGCGCGGGCAAGCCAAACAACGCCCCAGTGTTCTTTCCGGTGGCGCCGCGTGAAGGCGCCGGACCTGATTCCGTCATCGAAGACTTCTACCTCGCCGGCAGTGGCTACGAAGACGACTATGCCGTGGCGCGGGAATACCTGACACAGGCGGCCTCAGTAGCCTGGAAACCGGACCAGCGCACCCTGGTTTTCCGCTCAACGAGGGTGGTCCGTACCGGAGTCGAGAACGTCTACAACTACGAACTGGATGTCGCCTACTCGGTCGACGCGGACGGGATCGCCACGCAGTTCCCCGAAGGCACCAAGGAGAACATTCCCGTCACTCTCACGCAGGTGGACGGGGAATGGCGAATTTCGGCGGTTCCTGACGGCATCGCCATCCCCGAGCAGACGTTCAAGGTGATTTACGGCGCCTACCCCATCTATTTCTACGATCCCGGCTACACCTACGCTGTGCCCGACGTCAGATGGTTCAACAAGAAGAAGACGGTCAAGGCGATGACCAGCGCTTTGCTGAGCGGCCCTGCCCCGTACCTCAAGGGCGCCGTGGTCAGCGCCTTCCCATCCGGGATGAAGCTGACGCGGGAGTCCGTTCCCGTCGTCTCAGGCGCAGCCCAGGTGGACCTTTCGGCCAAAGAACTCGTGGAAGCCTCCAACGAGGACAGGCTGAGGATGCAGACCCAGTTGGCCCTCACCTTCCGTGGCCAGCCGGATGTCGTCAACGTGGAATTGCGGGCAAACCAGGACCTCGTGCGTGTCGAGGACAACGGGTCCGTGCTGCCTCCGGTCCGGGACAAGAATGTCCCGGCCCGGCAGATTGCCGTGAACGACGGCCAGCTGGTCAGGTACGAGAACAACCGTATTTCGCCGTTGCCGGATATCCAGCCGGTGGGGGCCCTCGGTCCTGTTTCCCCTGCCGAATCGCCGGTTTCACAGTCGGTGGCGTTCCTCAACGGCAGCCGGACCACGTTGTACTCGATCGTGCCCGGCCAGCCCGCGCGTGCGCTGACCACACGGTCCACCCTGACTCATCCGTCGTTCGGCCAGCAGGATTGGGTCTGGACGGCCGGCCCCGGAGCCAACGGTGCCACGGAAGTACTTGCCTACCGGCCCACGGGTGTTACGGAAGGAGCCGCCGTGCCTACAGTCACGCTGGCCCCTGCCTGGCTTGCCGGACGCACAGTCAAGGAGTTCCGCATATCGCGTGAAGGGGTGCGTGCCTTGGTGATTTCGGAGCAGAACGGGAAGACCCGCGTGCAGGTAACGGGCATCGTGCGCAATGCCGACGGCACGCCCCGGGACCTGACAGCGCCGACGACCTTGCTGACGGACCGGCAGCCGGACCAGGGCGTCTGGGTCAGCGACACCACCGTGGTGGTTATGAAGGCGTCGGCCACTGACAACGTCACACCGGAACTGCTCTCCCTGGCATCAACGCAGACCCAGCAGCTGGCACCTTGGCCAGGGCTTACGGCGATCAGTGCAGGCAACGGGCCGGAAGAAATTTTCGGACAGTCTGCTGACGGTATATTCCAACGACTCGGAAACGGCTGGTCGCCCCAGCTGCAAGGGCCTGTGGATCCGTCTTTCCCCGGCTGACGTCGCGCCACGCCCACCACCATGGCTGCATCCGACGCTCCGTGCGTCCACATCAGCGGGCACGTACGCAGTGGCGCCCGTCCACATAGGCGGAACTGTCCACATAGGCGGATGGGGGGCTGCTGCCGGGGGTATCCGGAGAGGCAGCCTTGATGATGTGATGAGAAGCTCCGATCCGGATCTTGAACCGGCCGCCCCCACGCCGGCGAAGCACCGCAGCGACTTTGCACAGTGGTGGATGCGGGCCGCGGATGGTGCAGCGGACGCCGGCCGCGAGCTACTGGCGCTCGCCGCCCCGGTGGAATGCGTCTGTTGCGGGACCGAAGACTTCTCCCTGTGCGGCCACTGTGAGCGGGCGGTGCGTGTGCTCACAAGAACTCCGTTCCGGGCTGAAGGGCAGGCACCTGCCCTGATGGACGTGAACGGTTCGGTGATCCTGCCTGTCGTGGCGGCGGGGGTTTACCGCGAGGAGCTCGCTCAAGCCGTGCTCTCCTTCAAGAAACACGGCCAGGGCCAGCTCGAATCTGTGTTGGCCAAAGCGCTGGGACGGGCAATTAAAGGGGCCGCCGGGACGATGTCGGGATTCTGCCTGGTACCCGTTCCCACAACCAACAGCGCGTTCAGGAGGCGTGGTTTCAGCCCCGTGCATCTCATGCTCCGGAACCTGGCCAGAAGCGGGACCCTTGGGGCGGGGTGCACCGCCAGCGTACTCCGCAAGGAAGGCATCCTTACGCAGGGAGCCTGGGCCGCCGCCGGGTTGCCTGAACGCCTCCAGACGCTGGTTCCGGCGCGTGCCGTGGCCGGAGGGCAGAAAGGCCTGGGACGCGGCGCCCGCGTCAGGCGTGTCCGTGGCTCCATGCGGGCAAGGCCAATGCTCCTTGCACCGGACATCAGGGGGCGCAGGTGCATCCTGGTGGATGACGTCCTTACCACCGGTGCCACGCTGGCGGAAGCGGCGCGGGCAGTGCACCAGGCGGGAGGCGTGGTGGTGGGTGCCGTCGTTCTTGCGGCGACACGCCCGCCCGACGTCGCTGATCCGCCGGCTGTTCCCGGCGCCAGCCCGGCGAAGGGCGGCTGACTTGGAAAAAAATAAACGAAGAAAAGGTGAATAACGGGTAGCGATGAACTAACGTCGGTTGTGGGTACCAAGATCAGTTGTACCTGTCGATAGCGGCTCGGAAAGGGGCTCGACTGTCAGTCAGATCGGCCCCGGGAAGTGCCGCCGTCGTGTCACCGAAGTCATTTGGAGGGCACCATGGAGTTCATGATCAGCGGACGGAATTTGACGGTTTCGGACCGCTTCCGCGAATACGCCGACGAGAAGATCTCAAAGATCGCATCGCTGGGAGACAAGGTCCAAAGGGTGGACGCGAAGGTCTCCAAGGAGACCAAGGCCCGCCAGACCGCAGACTTGCTCACGGTTGAGCTGACTGTCTTGGGCCGCGGCCCCGTCATCCGTGCTGAGGCCAGCGCCGCCGACAAGTTCGCCGCGTTCGATCTCGCTTACAACAAGCTTCTTGAGCGCCTGCGCCGGGCCAAGGACCGGAAGAAGGTCCACCACGGGCGGCATACACCCAAGGCCGTCCGCGAGGCGACAGCCAGCCTTGAGCCGGCAAGCGCGACCGAGCCTCTGTACGTGGAGGCAAGCAATCACCAGGAGCCCCAGCCCGCCCCGGTTGAAAGGTCGCCGTACGACGTCGACAACGACATCCCCGCAGGGGATTCGCCGGTCCTGATCCGCCGCAAGGTGTTCCCGGCGGCATCGCTCACGCTCGACGACGCCGTCGACAATATGGAGCTCGTGGGTCACGACTTCTACTTGTTTGTGGACAAGGAAACCAAGGCGCCGTCGGTTGTTTACCGTCGCGACGGATGGACCTACGGTGTCATCAGCCTGGACCAGACGTGTGAACCGGGTGAAGCGGCCGTGGAAGAGAAGATCCTCGCCTACCGCTCGGAGGATGAGCCTGCGCGCGCCTGAGCTGCGCGTTCACTTAAGCTGGTGTTGACCAGCCAAAGGAAGGACTGACATGAGCGCATCGCTGAGCCTCGAGCAGGCACGGCGGATCGCTTTGGCAGCCCAGGGATTGGACAAAGGACGGCCCGCCGGACCCGTGACTGCACGGGCGGTGGGCCGGACCTTTGACCGGCTCCACCTGGTGCAGATCGATTCAGTCAACGTGCTCGCCCGCAGCCACTACCTGCCGTTCTTTTCCCGGCTGGGAAACTACGACCGCGCCATCTTGCATCGGATGGCCTCCACGCATCCGCGCAGGATGACTGAGTACTGGGCACACGAAGCCAGCTTTATCCGGCCGGACCACTTTCCGGACCTGCTGGTGTGGCAGAACCGGAAGTGGGTCGGCGCAGCAGGCATGGACCCTGAGCTGCGGACCGGCGTGGCCGCCAAGATCCTCGACGAGCTCGCGAAGGGAAGACCCCTCACCGCGGCCGAGCTCACCGCACGGATCGGGCACGTCGAGGACCGCCGCACGGACAACTGGGGCTGGAACTGGAACGCGGTAAAACGCGTCCTGGAGCATCTCTTCGAAGACGGGCTCGTCTCGGCTTCCTCCCGGACGGAACAGTTCGAGCGCCGCTATACGCTCACCGCTAAGGTCTATTCAGCGTTCGACGGCGGGGGAGGGGCAGATGCTGATCCCGCAGCGGCGATGGACCGGCTCATCGACGCCGCGGCCAGGGCCCACGGCATTGGCACCGTGCGCTGCTTTGCGGACTACTTCCGCACGCCCCTGCGGGCGGCCGCCATCGCGGTGGAGAACCTGGTTGAACTCGGAACCCTTGAACACGTCTTGGTCCGGGGCTGGAACAGGCCGGTCTACCGTCACGTCGAGTCACGGCTTCCCCGGAAGGCAACCGGACGGGCGCTGCTGAGCCCCTTTGACTCGCTTGTCTTCGAGCGCCGGCGGCTGGAAGAGCTCTTCGGCTTCCACTACAGGATTGAGATCTATACCCCGGAGGCCAAACGGCGTTTCGGTTATTACGTCCTACCCTTCCTCCTGCGGGATGGCATCGTGGCGCGCGTGGACCTCAAAGCTGACAGGGCGGCAGGGCTGCTGCTGGCGAGGGCTGCGCACGCCGAGCCGGACGCCCCCGCGGACACCGCCGTCGAACTCGCGGCGGAACTGCACCTCATGGCCGAATGGCTGGGGCTCGACGCGGTGGTCGTTTCGCCCGCAGGGGACCTGGCGCCGTCCCTTGAGGAGGCGGTTGCAGCCTATGGAACGCGACTATCAGCTCTCAGGGAACAGGCGTAACTTGCCGTGCATGTCTCCCGTAGACTGAACACGCCAGAATTCGGCAGCTTGAGACTGGGAGCAACTTCACGTGGCATCACTTATCGAAAAACTTCTCCGTACGGGTGACAAAAAAACCCTGAGGCAACTGAGGAACTATGCCGATTCCATCAACGCCCTGGAAAGCTCCTTCCAGACCTTCACCGACGCCGAACTCCGGGAAGAGACCGACCGGCTCCGCGCACGCCACAATGACGGCGAAAAGTTGGATGACCTCCTGCCGGAGGCCTTCGCCGCCGTCCGTGAAGCGTCCTCACGAACTCTGGGAATGCGTCACTTTGACGTCCAGCTGATGGGCGGTGCCGCCCTGCACCTCGGCAACATCGCCGAAATGAAGACCGGTGAAGGCAAGACGCTCGTGGCCACTGCTCCGGCCTACCTCAACGCCCTCGCCGGCAACGGCGTCCACGTCATCACCGTGAACGACTACCTCGCCGAATACCAGTCGGACCTTATGGGCCGCGTCTACCGCTTCCTCGGCCTGACCAGCGGTTGCATCCTCTCCAACCAGGACCCCGCTGTCCGCCGCGAACAGTACGCGGCAGACATCACCTACGGCACCAACAACGAATTCGGCTTCGACTACCTGCGCGACAACATGGCGTGGGACAAGTCGGAACTCGTCCAGCGCGGCCACCATTTCGCAATCGTCGACGAAGTTGACTCCATCCTCATTGACGAGGCCCGCACCCCGCTCATCATTTCCGGTCCGGCCCAGGGCGACACGAACCGCTGGTACAGCGAGTTCGCCAAAGTGGTCCTGCGGCTCAAGCCCGAGACAGACTACGAGGTTGACGAGAAGAAGCGCACCGTGGGTGTGCTCGAGGCAGGCATCGAGAAGGTTGAGGACTACCTCGGCATCCACAACCTCTACGAGTCGGCCAACACTCCGCTGATCGGCTTCCTTAACAACGCCATCAAGGCCAAGGAACTCTTCAAGCGGGACAAGGACTACGTCATCCTCGACGGCGAAGTGCTGATCGTTGATGAGCACACGGGCCGCATCCTGGCGGGTCGGCGCTACAACGAGGGCATGCACCAGGCGATCGAGGCCAAGGAAGGCGTCGAGATCAAGGCGGAGAACCAGACCCTCGCCACGGTAACGCTGCAGAACTACTTCCGTATGTACGACAAGCTTTCCGGCATGACGGGTACTGCGGAGACCGAAGCCGCAGAGTTCATGGGCACCTACAAGCTCGGAGTGGTGGCCATTCCCACCAACCGGGACATGCAGCGAATCGACCAGTCGGACCTCGTCTACAAGAACGAGTCCGTCAAGTTCGACGCCGTCGTCAAGGACATTGCTGAGCGGCATGAAAAGGGCCAGCCGGTCCTGGTGGGAACCACCAGCGTGGAAAAGAGCGAATACCTCTCCCGGCTACTGGCCAAGGAAGGCATCCGGCACGAGGTCCTGAACGCGAAGAACCACGCCCGGGAAGCCGCGATCGTCGCGCAGGCGGGCCGTAAGGGCGCCGTGACCGTAGCCACAAACATGGCCGGTCGCGGCACGGACATCATGCTGGGCGGAAACGCTGAATTCACCGCTGTAGCCGAGCTGGCGGCCAAGGGACTGGATCCGGAAGAGAACTCGGAAGAGTACGAGGCCGCGTGGCCTGCGGCCTTCGAAGCGGCCAAGCAGGCTGTCAAGGATGAGCACGAAGAAGTCCTGAACCTGGGCGGCCTGTACGTTCTGGGCACCGAACGCCACGAGTCCCGCCGCATCGACAACCAGCTCCGGGGACGTTCCGGACGCCAGGGTGATCCCGGCGAGTCCCGGTTCTACCTGTCCTTGACCGATGACCTGATGCGTCTGTTCAACTCGGGCGCAGCCGAACGGCTCATGAACAGTTCCGTCCCGGACGACGTCGCGCTGGAATCCAAGCTGGTATCCAGGGCCATTGCCTCGGCCCAGGGCCAGGTCGAAGGCCGCAACGCGGAACAGCGCAAGAACGTCCTCAAGTACGATGACGTCCTCAACCGCCAGCGCGAAGCCATCTATGGGGACCGCCGCCGCATCCTCGAGGGCGACGACCTCCACGAGAAGGTTCAGTTCTTCCTGGAGGACACCATCACGGCCCTCATTGACGAAGCGACGGCCGAAGGCACCGGGGACGACTGGGACTTCAACCAGCTCTGGACGAACCTGAAGACGCTTTACCCGGTCAGCGTCACATCCCACGACGTCATCGACGAGGCCGGCGGGAAATCCCGGATCACAGTGGACTTCCTGAAGGAAGAGATTCTTTCCGACGCCCGCCTGGTCTACCAGGCCAGGGAAGAGGCCATCGGCTCCGAAAGCATGCGCGAACTGGAACGGCGCGTTGTGCTGTCCGTGATCGGCCGGAAATGGCAGGAACATCTCTACGAGATGGACTATCTGAAGGAAGGTATCGGCCTGCGGGCCATGGCACAGCGTGATCCGCTCGTGGAGTATCAGCGGGAGGGATTCATCATGTTCCAGGCCATGATGGAGGCGATCCGCGAAGAAAGTGTGGGCTTCCTGTTCAACCTTGAGGTCGAAGTGACCCCCGCGGAGGACGTTGTGGTTGCCGACGGCGCCGGGGAACACACGGAGCACCACGAGCCGCAGATCCGGGCGGCCGGGCTGGAAGCTCCGGAGAAGCCTGCCCAGCTGCAGTACACGGCACCGGGCGAAGACGGCGCCAGCCAGACGCGCGTTGAGGCCAGGTCGTCGGGACGTTCCGGCAATCCGGCGAAGGCGGCGGCCCAGGACGGAGCCCGGAAGCCGGCTCCGAAGAAGAAAAAGCGCTAGGAAATTGATGGCTGCCGGGGCGGCAGCACCGTGAAGGCGGGTGAGGACCGGAACCAAGGTTCCGGTCCTCACCCGTATCTGCTCTGCACATCCCTGAACCACTCCTGGTGCACGGCCGTGTGGCGATAGGGCGCCCTTTGTGGCACCAGTCAGCCGATCTCCAGCGCTGTGATCCGCCACACCTGGTTGCTGCGTTCCAGCCTGACGGCGACTGCCCGGACCCTCAGCTCATCCACCACGACGGCGCTTGCCTCATAGATTCCCTCGGCGACTTCGCAGGCGCGGACAGACCGGACGGCAGGATTTCTGTGCAGGCGTCCTGCTGTTGGCGAGGACCCTGCCGCAAGCCGGCGGGTCAATGCGGCGCGGTGCTGCAGCGAGGCCAGGCAGTGTTGGTCAAGGCGGCGTGAGAGTTGCTGGATAGGACGCGTTCCGGCCAGGACTTCGACGGCGGCCTGCACGGTCCCTCGCGTTATCGCGCAGACTTCCCTGTTTTCGCCCGCCATCTGAAGGATGCCCCGGGCTTCAGGGGCTTCACGAAGGGCGGCGGGCCGTGACGCCGGCGTCGCGTCAGTCTGACGCGGTTCCGGGGAAGAAGTAGCCCCGTCCGGGACCGCCGCCAGCCTGCGGACCGGTGAAGGACCGGGGGCGGGGCGTCCCGCTGCCGCTGATGTGGGGACCAGATGCAATGCGCTCATGACGTTTCCTCTGATTGAGATCGGATTTTCTGAAAATTGCGGGTTGCAGGCTGCGGGTTCAGGTCGTGGAAGGCGGTTTGAGGACTTGTCCCGGCAGGAGGAGATCAGGGTTGTCTCCTATGACAGCCCGGTTGGCCTCATACCAGCGCGGCCACGCCATTGCGATGTCCAGGTCAGAGGCGGAGGAGCCGCCCAGTTGCCTTGCCGCAATGCTCCAGAGCGAGTCCCCGGCCATCACGGTGACGGTCCCGGTTTCGTCAATGGGCTGCTGGCGGGCCGACCTCGCGGGTTGTGCGGCCAACGGACCCGGGCTCACGACGGGGGCATTCGGTTTCCACCCCGGATCGATGCCGCCGGGGCCCGGCGTGACCCTCGGAACCGCCTGATCCGTAGGTGCCCACTCCGCTGCAACGGCCGGGGCAGATGTCGGACCCCATCGCGGGTCCGTAGTCTCCGGAGCGGCATGGGCAAGCGGTGCGCCAAGGAGCTGCAGTCCGACTGCGGCCAGGGCGAGCCGGCGCATGAAAACCGGGCTGAACTTTCCGGTGATCTCCGCCGCCCGTCTGTTGCCCGCCCGCTCAAGGGCGGCGGACGCCAGCGCGATCAGCATCGACAAAATCCACCAGGCCACAATGACGAGTCCTGTCGTGTTGGCGACAAAGCCGAGGAGGTCTTCGACGTCCAACGACTGCGCCCGCGCAGATGACCGTTGCCAGCGCTCCACTTGCGACGCCCCCGTTGCCGCCAGGAAAGTGCCGAGAAGAAGAATTGCCACTGCCAGTGTTGCGTCCGAGCCGAGCAACCTGCCGCGTGAAACGTCCATGATCGCGTCCTTCTGATCTTTGGTCTTTCGACCTTTTGATGCAGTTTGATGCCGTTTGATACACCTAAAGCAAGTTTGACCCCACATTCTGAATTTTGTCCAGTAATTTGTTTTTTATCCCCCGGCGACGGTGCGCGAATTGACCCCGGCGGGGCGCGGGCCTAGATTTGCGGCATGCGTTGGGATGCATTGTTTGAAGACATGGAGGCGCAGATGGCCTCGGTGGACCGGCTGGAGCTTGAGTCGGAAATCGCCGAGCGGTCGCGGGCGGACGTCGCGGGTGTGGATCTGGCGGACAGGCTGCGCGCATCCGTGGGCCTCATAGTGGCTGTCCACCTGGGATCGGGAACCGTGTTTGAGGGGACGCTGGGCCATGTGGGAGCAGAGAGCCTGGTGCTCAACGACCATCGTCACCAGGTGCTGATTCCGTTTGCAGCCGTGTCCCGATACAACGGCCTGGGGCGGTTCGCTATGGCGGAACCGTCATCAGTGAGGCGGAAACTGGGGCTGGCCAGCGCACTTCGCGGCTTGGCGCGTGACAGGGCTGATGTGGCGGTAACCCTCGGAGGCGCCACACAAGGAGTGGTAGGACTGAACGGCGTCATCGACCGGGTGGGCCGGGACTACTTCGATCTGGCCCTGACCCGGCCGGGAGAAGCCCGTCGCGCCGCCAATGTCAGCCAGGTCGCGTCCGTGCCCTTTTCCTCGCTCGGTGCTCTACGGTCCGTCCGCGGCTCGGAGTTCTGACAGCATTCGGGGCGCACGCGCCGTCCCCGGCCCGGTTGTCGCCAACCAAGCAGACTTACATGGGGAGACTGCCTCAGACCGACTTGGACTTTGCTTCCTGGATCATGCGGTCTGCCTCGGCGTAGCGCTCTTCGATGTACTGTTCCAGCATCTTTTCTTCAACACGCCATTGTCCGCGTCCGCCCACCTGGATGGCCTTCAGTTCGCCGCTTCGCACGAGCGCATACGCCGCCGGGGAGTTGATCTGCAGTTGTTCGGCTACGTCTGCGAGGGTGAGGAATCGGGGCATGCCTCCATTTTGCCACCATTGTCGTCGAATGGCGGGGTTATCCACAGTTTGGTGTTGTTTGATGCTGTGACTTTCGGTCCGGCCGTTTTGCCGTAAGAATGAGGGAGCCCGGCGCATAAACCAGTTCCGTCGGCACCGAAGGGGGAGCGGTACGTGAGTGCAGCAGTGACGACGACGGCAAGCAGGCTGAAGAAGCCGTCCTGGAAGGATCCGCGGCTTTTGCTCGGATTCCTGCTGGTCCTGGCGTCCGTTGCCGGCGTTGTGACGCTGGTCGGTGCCGCCGACCGGACTACCGAGGTGTTCGCGGCCAAAGGGCCGATTGCCGTAGGGGAGAAACTCACCGCGGAGAACGTTAACCGGGTGAAAGTCAGGCTCGGCGACGTCGAACCGCACTACGTCACCGCTGAGGCCGGACTTCCCGAAGGCATGGTTGCAGTCCAGAGAATTGGCCCGGACCAGCTGGTGCCAAGGGACAGCCTTGGCAAGCCCGACTCCCTGGACCGCAAACCGGTGGCCATCACTATCGACGAGGCCCTGCCGGAGCAGGCAGCCGCCGGTTCGCGGGTGGATGCCTGGGTGGCGCTGCCGGATTCCCGCAACGGGTTCAGTGAACCGACGCTGCTGCTTCCGGGAGCCGAGATCGCGGAAGTTACCCCAGGTTCGACCACACTCGGATCTTCGCGGTCCACAGTGGTCATGGTGCTTGTCACGGACGAGCAGATGCCCAGACTGCTGGGTGCCCAGGCGAACAAGGCCAAGATCTCCGTGGTCTGGAACCCGGGAGGCGGAACACCATGAGCATTCCGGTGGTCACAGTGGGGCAATCCCGGGAGGACCTGGTGGGCGGCCTGGAACGTCTTCATGGACCGGTCACGGTGGTGAGGAGGTGTTCCGAACTGACTGAGCTGCTGGCCGCCTGCCAGAGCGGTCTTGCCCGGGCAGCCGTCGTCGCGGAAGGGAGCGACGAGCTGACTGCTTCGCTGGTCGATCGACTCACCGCCGTGGGCGTCGTGATCGTTGCGTTGACGGATAGCCCAACCGAAACGGCGAGGCTGACGGCGATCGGCGTGACGGTTGCCCCGGCCGGCGTGGACTCGGCAGCACTCGCGGGCAGGATCTCGGGCGCGGTTGCCCAGTGGGCCCGTCCCGGATCGCCTCAGGCAGGGGGCAGCGGCTTTGCTGACACGGGTGCAGCCATCCGGACCCTGCCGGGCGAACATGAAGAGGATGACGTCCGGGCGGAGCCGGCCGGTACCGGACAGATCATCAGCGTATGGGGTCCCGCGGGCTCTCCCGGCCGGACGATGGTGGCAGCCAACATGGCCGGTGAACTGGCCGCCGCGGGCAACTCAGTGCTCCTGGTCGACGCTGACAGCTACGGAGCAAGCGTAGCGGGATTACTGGGGCTGTTGGACGAATCCGCAGGCCTGGCCCAGGCCTGCCGGCTGGCCGATCTCGGACAACTCGACGCCGGGGCGTTGCTGAAGGTTGCCACGCCCGTCGCTCTAAAATCGGGAACGCTCCGGGTGCTTACCGGGATCACGCGCGCGGACAGGTGGACCGAGTTGCGTGCGTCCGCCCTTGGGGTGGTCTTTGAGAAGGCCCGTGAGGTGGCGGACTACGTCGTTGTGGACACCGGATTCTGCCTGGAGGCAGACGAAGAGCTCAGCTTTGACACCATGGCGCCACGAAGGAACGCCGCCACCCTCCGGAGCCTGGAAGTCGCGGACACTGTTTATGCCGTGGGTTCGGCCGACTCCATCGGCGTGCCCCGGCTCGTCCGGGGTCTTTCCGAGCTTGAGGCAGCGGTTCCCCAGGCGTCACCGCGGGTGATCCTGAACAAGGTCCGTGCTTCGGCCGCAGGACGCTTTCCGGAACGCCAGCTCCGGGATGCGTGGGAAAGGTACGGGCCAGCGGAGGGTATTGCCGCCTTCCTCCCCTCTGATGCTGCAGCAAGCGACGCGGCGCTGTTGTCCGGGAGCCTCTTGCTGGAAACCGCCCCCGAGTCAGGGTTGCGCCTGGCCATTGCCAAATTGGTTTGTGCACCTGTCCAGCAAAAGCGCCGATCCTCTATGTTTTCTTCCACAGCGAAGCGTCACCTAAAGGGCTAGGCTCACCATAAGGGCTGCAAAGAGGCAGCTATGAACTTGTGATGGAGGCGTTTGTCGATGTCGTCTGGGTCCAGCGTGGAGGATCAGTCCGTTTTGCTCGGAGCCCGTGAAGGGTACTTCGGAGACTACTACGAGCACCTTCCGGAGGAAGATTTCCGGGCCTATTCACCGGACCTCCTGGCCGCCCGCGCCGAAACCCACCGCGAAGTTGCCGCTGTCCGCGTCCCCGGCACGGCCAACATCAGGATCGTTGACGAAGCGGACTGCAGCGTTGTGTATATCGTCACGGACGACATGCCGTTCCTGGTGGACTCCGTCAATGCCGAGCTCGTGCGGCAGAATTCTGCCATCCACCTTGTCCTCCACCCGCTGTTTGTTGTCACCCGTAACCGGGAGAGCGCGCAGCTGACAAAAGTGGACAGGGTGCCCTCCAGTATCGGCATTTCCAGCGGCGACACTGCGGCGATGCCGAGCCTGTCACACCTGATTGCCCAAGGCGACAACGCCTCCCATATGGAATCGTGGATCGCGGTCGAAATCGGCCCTGCCAGCGAGGAATCGCATGGACGGCTGATTGAAGGTATTGAACGTGTCCTGGGGGACGTCCGGGCGGCCGTAGAAGACTGGCCGAAGATGCGCAACAAGGCGCTGCAGATCGCACAGGACCTCGATAACGTGGCCAACCCCTCACAGATCGAGGAACTGCGACAGGCCCAGGAGCTTCTTCGATGGCTCGACGACGGCAACTTCACCTTCCTCGGCTACCGGGAATATGACCTCGTAAACGAATCAGGCGAGGACGTCCTGGAACTGCGGGAGGAAAGCGGCCTCGGCCTGCTCCGCAGCGGCGCCGAAGGACACCACGTCCAGCACCTCACCGTTGCGGGTCGCAAGAAGGCGCGCGAGAAGCGCGCATTGGTCATCACCAAAGCTAATTCCCGCTCCACCGTGCACCGCCCGGCATACCTCGATTACATCGGGGTGAAGAGCTTCGACGCTGCCGGAAACGTCAACGGTGAGCAGCGGTTCATCGGGCTCTTCGCCACCAGTGCCTACGCAGGCTCCGTCAGGAACATCCCTGTTGTCCGCGAGAAGGTGGAGGCCGTACTGCGCAGCGCCGGGTTCCCGCCGCACTCCCATTCGGGCAAGGACCTGCTGGGCATCCTTGAGACCTACCCCCGGGATGAGCTGTTCCAGATCGAGGTTTCCGACCTCGCTGCGACAGCCACAGGAATCCAGCGGCTGCAGGAACGGCGGCGCACCCGGCTGTTCCTGAGGCCTGATATCTACGGCCGGTTCATGTCCGCCCTGGTGTACCTTCCCCGCGACCGGTACACAACGAACGTGCGCCTTCGCATCGAGCAGGAACTCCGCGAGACCTTCCACGCCGTCTCCATTGACTACGAAGCCAGGATGACCGAATCGGCGCTGGCAAGGCTGTTCTTCCGGATCCGGCTGCCCAAGGATGCAGACGTCAGCGACGTCAACGTCGAAGAGCTGGAGAAGAGGCTTGTCCGGGCTGCGCGTTCGTGGAGCGAAGGCATCACGGAAGTGCTGCGGGACAGCGGTGCCGGCGGTGACAACAAGGGACTTGCCTCGGCCTGGGCCGAAGCCTTCCCGGTCAGCTACCGCGTGGACTACGAGGTCGAGGACGCACTTGCGGACATCGAACGGTTCGAGAAGTACGGATCGTCTGCTGAACTGGCTGAAAAGGGCACGCACGAGAGGCCCGGGGTCCACGTGTACCTTCCCGAGGGGGCTGGAGCCACGCTTGAAGAGGATGCCCGGGTCAAGCTTTACATGCTCGAGCCGAAGAGCCTCAGCCAGATCCTGCCGTACTTCCATAACCTTGGCCTTGAAGTGCTCGATGAGCGGCCTTTTGAAATCGAGACGGCGGACAAACGGGACTTCTTTCTGTACGACCTGGGACTGAAGTACCCGCCCGGCGTGGCCCCCCTCGCCACAGGCCAGCTGTTGGCGGACGCCTTCGGCGCCGCCGTTTCCGGTGACGTCGAGTCGGACAGCTTTGACCGTCTGGTCCTGCGCGAGGGCATGCACTGGCGCCAGATTGTGGTCCTCCGCGCCTACGCGAAGTACATGCGCCAGATGGGCAACACGAATTCATTTGGATTCATTGCCGACACGTTGCTGGCCAATCCCGAGGTGACCCGTTCGCTGGGCGCGCTGTTCGCGGCGCGCTTTGACCCCGCACTTGAGGACGACGTCCGTACCGAGCGCCAGGCAACCGTCCGCGCAGAGCTGGCAGCTGCCATTGAACAGGTAGCCACCCTCGACGCCGACCGCGTGCTCCGTACTTTTGCCAACCTCATCGAGGCCACACTCCGGACGAACTTCTACCAGCAGAAGCCGTACCTGAGCTTCAAACTGAACCCGGCCGCGATCGACGGGCTGGCCTACCCCCGGCCTATGTTTGAGATCTGGGTGTACTCGCCCCGGGTCGAGGGCGTGCACCTGCGTTTCGGCAAGGTGGCCCGTGGCGGGCTTCGCTGGTCGGACCGGCGGGAGGACTTCCGCACCGAGATCCTTGGCCTTGTTAAGGCGCAGACCGTCAAGAATGCCGTTATTGTGCCCACCGGCGCCAAAGGCGGATTCTTCGCCAAGCAGCTCCCCGACCCGGCGGCGGACCGGACAGCCTGGATGGCGGAAGGCGTGGAAAGCTACAAGACATTCATCCGCGGCCTGCTGGACCTGACGGACAACCTGATCACTACCCCCGACGGAGAAGCAGTCGTTCCGCCGTCCGACGTCGTCCGCTATGACGACAACGACAATTACCTTGTTGTCGCCGCAGACAAGGGAACCGCAACGTTTTCGGACATCGCGAACGGACTCTCGGCGGAATACGGCTTCTGGCTGGGGGATGCCTTCGCGTCCGGCGGCTCGGTGGGCTACGACCACAAGGCCATGGGGATCACCGCCCGCGGTGCGTGGGAATCGGTCAAGCGCCACTTCAGCGAACTTGACCTGGACACCCAGTCGGAACCGTTCACCGTGGTGGGCGTGGGCGACATGTCCGGGGACGTCTTTGGCAACGGAATGCTGCTTTCCAAACACATCCGGCTGCTGGCGGCGTTTGACCACCGCCACATCTTCCTGGATCCGAATCCTGATGAGGCCGCATCCTTTGCGGAGCGACAGAGGCTCTTCGAGCTGCCCCGGTCCTCCTGGGACGACTACGACAAGGGCCTCATCAGCGAAGGCGGCGGTGTCTTTGGCCGGCAGGCAAAATCCATTCCCGTCTCCGGGCAAGTGCGGGCGGCTCTTGGCCTGCCGGACGGCACCACCGAACTCAGCCCGCCGGAGCTCCTTCGTGCCATTCTCCTTGCGCCCGCGGACCTGCTGTACAACGGCGGCATCGGCACATACGTCAAGGCAAGCACGGAAACGCATGCTGAGGTGGGGGACAAAGCCAACGACGCCATCCGCGTCGACGGCCGGGACCTTCGCGTCAAGGTGGTCGGAGAAGGCGGAAACCTGGGCATGACCCAGCGCGGACGTATTGAAGCCGCACTGCAGGGAGTCATCCTGAATACCGACGCCATCGACAACTCCGCCGGCGTTGACTGCTCGGACCATGAGGTCAACATCAAGATCTTTGTGGACCGCATGGTCGCGGCGGGCAAGATCGACGCCACAGAGCGGGCTGACTTCCTCGCATCCATGACGGACGAAGTGGGGCGGCTGGTACTGGAGGACAACATTGACCAGAACATCCTGCTGCTCAATGACCGCATCCGTGTGGCGGAGTGGAGCCCCAGCTACGAACGGCTGATGGACTGGCTGGAGAAATCAGCCGACCTCAAGCGCGACCTTGAAGCCCTGCCCACCACTGAGACGCTCAGGGAGCGCCTGGCCCAGGGCCAGGGCCTGACCTCGCCGGAGCTGTCAGTGCTGGCGGCTTACGCAAAGATCGAACTCGCAACTTCACTGCGGGAGAGCGATCTCGCCGACGACCCGTGGTTCAGGCAGACCCTTCGTTCCTACTTCCCCGAGCAACTCCGGGAAAGGTTCGACGCCGAGCTCGACACCCATCCGCTGCGGCGCGAGATCATCGCCACTGTCGTGGCCAACGACATGATCAACCTGGGCGGCATCACGTTTGCGTTCCGCACCATTGAAGAGACATCGGCTAATGAAGCCGCCGTTGCCAAGGCGTTCGTGGCCCTCCGCGAAGTTTACGAGCTGGACATTATGGTCGGCGAGCTCAATGAACTGCCGGCGTCCTTCCCCACGGAGCACTGGAGCACGGTGCACCTGGACATTCGGCGGCTGCTGGACCGGGCCGTCCGGTGGGTTCTCAGCCAGGGTGGCGCCTCCCGGCCGATCTCGGAGATCGTGGACGAGTTCAAACCGCTGATGGATCCGATGCGCGCACGCCTTCTCGATTACTTGCGCGGAGACGATCGTGTCCGCGTGTCCGAGTGGCTGGAAAAGGCCCGCAGCTGGGATCTTCCGGAGGATCTCGCCCATCGCTGGGCGGAACTTTTCGAGAGCTTCGTGCTGTTGGATATTGCCAAGATCGCCCACACCAACCCGGAGCCCGTGGAAAGCATCGCGCATGTCTACTACACGGTGTTCGACCGCTTCCACGTGGACTCCCTGCTGGAGCGGATCACCAAGCTGCCAAGGCGGGACCGCTGGCAGGCGCTGGCCCGCGCTGCGTTGCGGGATGACCTCTACTCCACGATTTCGGACATTACGACGTCGGTCCTGGAGTCGACGTCGCCGGGAGCCCCTGCGGAGGAACGCGTTGTGAACTGGGAAGGCCTGAACGCCGAACAGTTGGACCGTGCCCGAAGCATGTTTGAAGAGGTCAACTCGCTTGAAGCGGACGATATGGCATCACTGTCGGTAGCATTGAGGCTCTTGAGGTCAATCGTCCGGCGCTAGGGATCCGTTCCAAGCGCCGAATCTGGAGGTGTAGTGGCAATCTTTACGGACCCCATCAGGGAACACGCTGATTTCGGGCCGGGGGATGCCGAGTGGCTGCACCTCCTGGTGGGCGACTGGCAGATGGTCGCCGACCTCGCCTTCGCGGACCTGGCCCTGTGGTTCCCGCATCCTGAGTTCGGCTACGTGGCCCTGGCCCACGTCCGCCCCTCCACCACGCATACGGTGTTCCATGCCGATTTCGTGGGGGAGGGGATCAGGTCGGACCTGCAACCGCTCGTGGACAAGGCCTGGAGCAGCCGCACCATTGAGCGCTCCAGCGAAACCAACTGGAGCAGCGACATGGCCCTTCGGGTTGAAGCTGTCCCCATGGTGCGGAACGGCCGGACGCTGGCCGTCGTGACCACGCACATGGACCTGTCGAGTTCACGGATGCCGTCCAGGCTGGAACTGACGTACAGGCAGTGCGCCTACGACTTGCTGCGGATGGGAACCCTTGGACTGTGGCCCGATTTCGCCTCGCCCACCGGGTCCCGCCGTGGGGCTCCCCGCGTGGGCGATGGTCTGATCCGGCTTGATGCAGACGGGATTGTGCAGTACGCCAGTCCGAACGGCGTCTCGGCATTCCGGCGCCTGGGTGACGGTGAATCCCTCGAGGGCAGGTCGCTGGCCGAAGTCACGGCGGGATTGTTGCGGGACCGCCGCATGGTGGATGAAACGCTGCCCCTGGTGGTGACGGGACGTATGCCGTGGCGCAGCGAAATTGAATCCCGCGGAGTCAGCCTGTCACTTCGGGCCATCCCGTTGCGCGATGAGCAGCAGAGGTTCGGGGCGCTGGTGCTTTGCCGTGATGTCTCCGAGCTCCGGCGCCGGGAAATGGAACTTGTGACGAAGGACGCCACTATCCGGGAGATCCACCACCGGGTGAAGAACAATTTGCAGACTGTTGCAGCGTTGTTGCGCATGCAGTCACGCCGCATGGTCAGTGATGAGGCCAAACAAGGCCTCGAGCAGGCCATGCGACGAGTTGCAACGATAGCCCTCGTCCACGAGACACTGTCCCAGGGTTTGACGCAAAGCGTCGACTTCGATGAGCTGATCGGCCGTCAGTTCCGGCTCTCCGCCGAGGTCGCCTCGCCGTCGCAGCAGGTCAAGACTGCCAGGTCCGGCCTGTTCGGTGAGCTGCCCAGCGACTTTGCCACCCCGCTCGCCTTGGTCATCAACGAACTGGTGACTAACGCCGTCGAACACGGACTGGAAGGGCGAACCGGTACTGTCTGGCTTCTGGCCGACCGGTCGGAGGGCGACGACGGCGACGAGTTCCTGACCGTGACAGTTGCCGATGACGGCGTCGGGCTTCCGGACACGCCCCATGTGGAAGGCTTGGGACTGCAGATCGTCAGGACCCTGGTCACCAGCGAACTCGGCGGGAGCATTCAGTGGAAGCCCCGCGAGGGCGGCGGCACTGCGGTGCAGATCGTCTTGAACCTGCAAAAACGGTGACGCCAGCCACTGAAGGCCAGGCAGCTTGAAGAGAAGGCAGCTTAACAGAGAAGGCGGCCGCCGCCTGTGAAGTCCGCGGCCGCCTTCTGTTGGCCCTGTGGCCGGGGTTCTTCGTTAGGAAGCCCGGCGGGCGCGCGCGGCGCGGCGCTTAAGCGCCCGGCGTTCGTCTTCGCTCATTCCGCCCCAGACGCCGGCGTCCTGTCCCGATTCGAGGGCCCACTGAAGGCACGTGTCCACCACCGGGCAGCGGCGGCATACGCTCTTGGCCTCCTCGATCTGCAGGAGAGCAGGCCCGGTGTTTCCTACCGGGAAGAACAGCTCCGGGTCCTTGTCGAGGCACGCTGCGCGGTTACGCCAATCCATGCTGATCAGTCACTCCATTCCTGGGAACTCGCTAAAGACCTCTTGTGAAAATATTCACTAGAGGCTACATAAGAAAGGGACCCTGCCGGGTCCCCTTGGTCATCTGAATTAAGCGTGTCATGTTAACGCTGTGTAAACAAGGGGTAATCGTCCAAGAAGTGCCTCTTAAGCGTGAGCGATACGTCACATAGGTCGCCGTCGCCCTCCCCGGTGTCGACTATGTCCGGTATGGTGCCAGTGTGTCAAGACCCCCAGAGGACCACTCCGACTCCAGCCACGAGCCCCGCGTACCCGGCTCCACTGACGGTTCAGGAACATCTCCGGGTCCTCTTTCCCCGGAAGTCCGGGCCACCCGACCGCCAGCTGTCACAGTCCTGTCGCTTATTGTGGGCGCTGAAGCAACCGCCCTGCTTGTGGTTGCGGCCTGGTATGCCATCCAACTGGTCACGGGGGCACCCGTCCTGTCATTTTGGGGTGCTGTTTTCACCTTGGCGCTCCTGCTTTCCTTTGCAGCCTGGCTGTATGCCGTTGCCTATTTTCTGTTCCGGGGATTCCGCTGGCCACGGGCGGGGGCCCTTGTGGCCCAGTTGTTTGTCCTGACGATCGGGTTTCCGACACTCACCGGGGGTTACATTGCTGCCGGATTCGCCATGCTGGTTCCGGCCGTAGTGGCCTTGGTCCTGCTGTTTAACAAGGGCGTGATCAGATTTGCTTCGCGTGCCGGCGGGGCGCCCCCGGCGCTGTGACCGGTGCTGTTAGCGGTAGCCCGGGCGCGGCCAGCTGAACGGCTGTTCCCCGGCCCTCGGCAATGATCACGGCTCTCCCGGCCGGAGGGTTGGGTTCCACCTCAAAGCGAACGCCGAAGAAATCCCCGTCCAGCATGGTCCGCGGCGCGATGAGGATTCCGTTTCCCTGGCCGCGGGCCTGAGCGGCCAGCGGTACGCGCTGGCCGAGTGACGGGCTGAACCCCGCCGTCAGTATTCCCGTCAACCCCATTCCATGCAGGGCTGCGAGATGCCGGCCGGCTTCCGGTGACAGCATGTCCGCATCATCAACGAGCAGTATCGAGTCCTTATCGAGCCGGCCTGCGTCAGCGCTCGCCATCACCTCCGCCCAAAAACTGGCTACGTCATCTTCCGGGCCGGGAAAGAGCCAACCGGAAACTTCAGGGTTCAGGAGTGGAATGGTTGCCAGCAGGGAACTCTTGCCGGACGCGGGACCCCCCCAGAACCGGCAAAATGGTTGCAGGCTGAAGACGTACAGCTGCCGGGATGAGTTCGTCACCGCCGATACCGACGACGATCTTGCGATTCTTGTTTGCGCCCCGGAGGGCAGCCGCCTTGCCTGCGGATGACGCGGGGTGGCGCTCGATACGTGCCAGGACCTCGGATGCACCTATGCGCGTGGGCAGGGCTTCGATTCTGAATGGCCTCACAGCGGGTTCCTTGACCAGTGCTGCGTCTGCCCATCCTGGCGGGGGTGGATCATAAAACTGGGCCACCGAGCCCGGGCTGCCGGTCAGCGGGCCGAAGACTACCGCCCGTCCGCGGAGCCGTGTGACGTCCGGCAACCGCGGCCACGCAAGGCGGCCTTCGTCGGTGGAGCCCGTTGGAAAGTATGCCCGGTTGGGGACGGACGCGAAGTAGCGGGCTGTGACAACCTCGCGGTCCCCGGCAATGAGCACCGTCACGCCCGCCCTGGCGCCGTCGCGGACGATGTCCTGGACCAGGTCTTCGGCCCAGGCCAGCGGCCCCGCCCGGAGCGACGAGACCCATGAGCCCCAGCCGCCAAGCACCAGAACAATTGGCGGCGAGATTCCCTTCGCCGGCCGGTTGAGCCGCCGGGACATTTCGAGGGCAATGCGTTCCAGGATCCGAACAGCCCGCCGGAGTTCATGTAGCCCGGCGGCCGCGCCCACCCGCGGCTGGGACCCGGCGGCGCTTAATGAGTTTCCCGCGTCGAGGAGGTATACGTGGGATTCCACGTCATGTCCGAGCAGTTGCTGCACTGCCAGGTCCAAGGCGTCGTCCACTCCGCTCCCTGTCGTGCCGACGAATGCCAGGTGGCCATGGCTGGAGGGCAGCCACGTCAGCAGGGACACCCGCTGCCGGTCCGGCTCGTCGATCAGCCCTAGCTCTACGGACCAGGCGTCGGGCGTGGATCCGGCGGTGGCTGCGGTACTGGGAAGGGCGACCCGCGCGGGCAACGGCGGGGCTACGGGGCGGCGGGGCGCAACGCCTCCCATGCCGTCCCAGAGCTTCACCAGCGATTCAACAAGGGGAGCAGCCGCCTCGGCCGGCGAAGTGGGCCTTCCCGCGTCTTGCCGGTCGTCGTCCGGCGCGGACGTGCCGGAAGCCTCCGCAGCGAGGCGGACCCGGACCGCGGAAGTGTTCCCCGCGGCACTGGCGCCAGCCAGGGACGCAGTCTGGAACTCGACCGGGTCCTCCGTCCCGCGGGCAAGGTAGGCGCGGCCGGGACTGCCCACCCCGATGCCGGCGGCGACCCGGGAATTGATGATGTCGACCGATTCCATCTCTGACTGGACGCGCAGCGCAATACTGCTCGTGACGTTTGCACGGATGTCAGCCGTGAGGGCCCCCTGGGGGCGCTGCGTGGCCATGACCAGGTGTATGCCCAGTGACCGGCCGATGGCCGCAATCCGCATCAGCTCCTTCAGGGCCTCGGGGGCGTCTTCGACGAGCATCCTGAACTCGTCGATGACAAGGACCAGGTGGGCCAGCGGACCGGCCGGGGAGCCCGCGGCCCTGTAGCCTTCCAGATCCGACGCGTGCGCAGCCGAAAGAACTTCCTCCCTGAACCGGATTTCGGCGCGCAGGGAGCTCAGGGCGCGGTCCAGTTCATTCCTGGTCAGGTCCGTGAACATACCCACACAGTGGGGAAGCCCGGTCAGCGGTCCAAGGCCCGAACCGCCCTTAAAGTCAAAGAAGAGGAAGTTGATCCTGTTCGGGGGGTAGCTGAGGGCCAGGCCGGCCGCCAGGCTCCGGAGGAGTTCGGATTTTCCGGAACCGGTGGTTCCGGCCACCAACAGATGCGGGCCGTCCGACTCAAGGTCAAGCGTGCGGGGGCCCTGGGCTGCCATCCCGATAGGGACGGAGAGCCCGGGCTGCACGTCTCCGGCAAGCCAGCGGGCCGATACATCTGCGGCGGACCAGGGAAGGACCTCGGCCAGCGAGCAGTTCTGCGGCACGACACGTTCAGCCTGGGGGCTGCACTCACGCTGCAGCGCCATGCTCCGGCAATACCGGTCGAAGACCCCCACCGGAACGAGGTCGGGGAAGAAGTCCTTCGCGGAGTCCGCATTGCACCACCGCGCGATGGCTCCACCCAGCTCGATGACCTCGCCGGACTCCGCGGGACCATCGAGGGTGCAGTCCAGGACCTGCCAGCCGCGACCGACCGCGATGTCAGACAGGTCTGGAGCTTCCCTCGGGCCGTCAACGCTGCCTGTCAGGATGAGCACGCCCCGTTCCTGGGTCCGGTCGATTCCACGCTCCAGAAGTGCCAATGTCGTTTGTGCATTGGACGCAAGGACAACCGGCGTAAGGTACCGGGCGGACAGCGGCAGGGTGGAAGGTGGCCCGTGCACGAGGATCCGGGTCCGTGCGGCAGACCGGTAACTGGTGAGCTGCATGATCACGAACCGGACCAGGCCAGCGACGTCCTGCTGCGGGCCACGGACAAACGCAATGCCTGACAGCTGCAGGATGAACGGCATGAGTCCGGCAGCCGGCGCCTCGAAATCAGGGTCGACCGGATCCAGGCGAATGTTGGCCACTTGTTCCGCCAGCCCAAGCCGCAGCGCGATTTCGTCGGGCGCAGCTGGTCCGGCTGACCTGCCGGCAGGTGGTGTTTGGCCTCTCAGCGCGAGTTCGGCCGCCGACGGTGCGGACCGTCGTCGTCGTTCCTTGTCTTCGTGGACGGCGGCAGCCACAAGTGACTTGAGCCGGCGCCGCTGGCGGCGGCCGGCAATCAGGGGAACCAGCATGGAGACGGCAGAGACCCCCGTGAAGGCAAGGAACATCCACATACCAGTAACGACAGCCAGGCCCACGCCAATGAGCAGCGGCAGTACCGCGGTGAGCAGGAGTAGGCCTCTGTTTCCGCCTTCCGGCCTGTGCGGAATCGTCAGAGGCTCCGTCACACTGGCCCCGGCAGCATCCCACTCCGTGGGCCCTCCTGCGGGCAGCGGGCCGAACACGACGGACAGCGTCGAACTCCCGCAACTGATGACCGAGTCCGTTGAGACCTCACCCTGCGCCATCCGCTTCCCGTCCACGAACGATCCGTTGACGCTGTCCAGGTCGGCGATGGTGACAGCTGTGTCAGTTACATCCAGCCGGGCGTGTTCACGAGACAGGGCGGGATCCGGCAGCGCGATATCCGTGCCGCTTCGGCCGATCCGGTACGTACCGCGTCGCAGCGGCAACACTGTCCCTGCAGCGGGCCCGCTGTGCACGGCAACCAGCAGCGACGCGGAGTTGTCCGCACTGATTCGCGAAGTCCGTCTGCCGGCGCCGTCGACGATGACAGCCCCGGTAACGAGCGGCGATACGCCGAGTACCAGGCAGGACAGCGGATGGCCGGAAACGGACAGTTCTCCCGCGCCGAACTGGCGCTCCAAAGCGTGCTGCAGTTCGGGCCCCGCGCATCCCTGCGGCGCCTCAACCGTCAGTTCGAGCGGCGGACCGGGGCTGCCGGCATGGGGTCCACGGACCAGCGTGCAGTGAAGCTTCATCGGGTGCTTTCCCTCGGGGCGGAGGCGGTTTCTGCCCAAGCTACCGGCGGCCACCCTGCGGGGGCACCGCCCGAAAAGGTCTATGTGGAAAAGCCCGGCCCGTAGCGGGGATTCACAGGTGGCGGTGCTGGCTCGGGTAGGCTAGAGCAGCAGCCAATGCACAACATTGGGCTGCCCGCATTCGAATCAGGAGATTTTGTGACCGCTGACCTCGTCATCGTAGGGTCGGGCTTTTTCGGCCTGACAATCGCAGAACAGGCCGCCACTGAGCTGGGCTTGAAGGTCGTTGTTCTCGACCGCCGCCACCATATCGGCGGGAATGCCTACAGCGAAAAGGAAGAGCAGACCGGCATCGAGGTGCACCGCTACGGGGCCCACTTGTTCCACACGTCTAACGAACGCGTGTGGGAGTACGTCAACCGTTTCACCACCTTCACCAACTACGTGCACAAGGTCTATGGGGTCCACAAGGGCGAGGTGTACTCGCTGCCGATCAACCTGGCCACGATCAACCAGTTCTTCCGCTCCAACCTGACTCCGGGGGAGGCGCAGGCCCTCATCAAGGAGCAGGCCGGCGAGCTCGCGGGCACCGATCCGCAGAACCTGAACGACAAGGGCATCCAGCTGATCGGCCGGCCGCTGTACGAGGCGTTCATCAAGCACTACACCGGCAAGCAGTGGCAGACGGATCCTAAGGACCTGCCCGCGGGGATCATCTCCCGCCTCCCGGTGCGCTACAACTACGACAACCGCTACTTCAACGACACGTACGAGGGCCTTCCGACCGACGGCTACACTGCGTGGATTGAAAAGATGGCGGAGCACCCGAACATTGAGGTCCGGCTCAACACAGACTTCTTCGATGAGTCACACGAATACAGCAAGAACAAGGTTGTCGGCAACATCCCGGTGATCTACACCGGACCTGTTGACCGGTACTTTGATTTCTCGGAAGGCGATTTGTCCTGGCGGACCATCGACTTCGAAGAGGAAGTCCTCGACGTCGGCGACTTCCAGGGTACGTCTGTAGTGAACTACAACGACGACGATGTCCCCTTCACGCGCATTATCGAGCCGCGCCACTTCCACCCGGAACGCGACTACCAGACCGAAAAGACCGTGATCATGCGTGAGTTCTCCCGGGCCGCTGAGAAGGGTGACGAACCGTACTACCCGATCAACACCGCAGCCGACCGCGAACGACTGCTCAAGTACCGCGACCTCGCGGCGGCCGAGAAGGATGTGCTGTTCGGCGGCAGGCTGGGAACGTACAAGTACCTCGATATGCACATGGCAATCGGCTCGGCCCTGACCATGTTTGACAACCAAATCCGTCCGCACTTCGAGAGTGGAACAACGCTTGAAAGCGGAGGAGTAGACGCATGAGCGCTGAGTTGCTGGCTGCTCCCGACAAGGGCGGCGGCCTCCTTGACGTGTTCCGGCGCCGTGAACTGCTCCGGCTTATCGTGCGGAAGGAACTCAAGGTCCGCTACCGCAGCTCGGTGCTGGGCCTGCTCTGGAGCTACGTCAAGCCGGGCGTGCAGTTCATCGTGTTCTATTTCGCCCTCGGAGTCTTCCTGGGCCTGAACAAGCAGCCCAACTTCGTCATCTACATGTTCTCGGGCATCATCCTGGTGAACTTTTTTTCGGAGGCATTCAGCAACGCAACGCGCTCCATTGTGGCGAACGGGGCCCTGGTCAAGAAGATCTTCCTGCCGCGCGAGCTTTTTCCGGTGGCGTCGGTCTGGGTGGCGATGGTCCACTTCCTGCCCCAATTCCTGATCCTGCTGGTGGCGTGCTTCTTCTTTGGGTGGACCCCGAGCATCGTGCAGCTTCTGGGTGCCGTAGGTGCTTTCGGCATTGTCGCCATGCTGTCGCTCGGCCTGGGGCTGCTGTTTGCAGCCGCCAATGTGATGTTCCGGGACTCCGAAAACATCGTTGACCTAATGCTCATGATGGCCACGTGGCTCTCGCCCGTCCTCTATGCCTGGTACCTGGTCCGGGACACGCTGGGGGAGACGTTCTACTTCTTCTACCAGCTGAACCCGATGACGATCGCCGTCGAATTGTTCCACTTCGCGTTCTGGGCGCCGACAACTGCGGTGCGGACGGCCGCTGAAGGCGCCAGGATGCCGGACAACCTCATCTCGCTGTGGTTGCCGGTCGGTCTGTTGATTTCGTTGGTGCTGCTCGCCATTGGCCAGACCGTATTCCGTCGCCTTGAGGGCAGATTCGCGCAGGAGTTGTGATGGCTGCAGAAGCAATCATTGTAGAAAAGGTATCCAAACGTTTTAACCTCCGGCACACGCGGTCCCTTAAGGAGACCGTGGTCTGGCTTTTCAAAGGACGCAGGGGGGACCTCTCCTCGACGTTCATGGCACTGGATGGTGTGGACGTAACGGTCGGCGTCGGGGAATCGGTGGCGCTGCTGGGGTTCAACGGTTCGGGAAAATCGACCCTGCTCAAGCTCATTTCCGGCGTCATGAGCACCGATACAGGCAGTGTCAGGACACGCGGCAAGGTTGCTGGTCTTATTGAAGTCGGCGCAGGATTCCACCCGGACCTCACGGGCCGCGAAAATGTGTTCCTCAACGGGGTCCTTCTGGGAATGACGGAGAAGGAAACAGAAGCGCGCTTTGACGAGATCGTTGAATTTTCCGAAATCGGAAAATTCATCGACACAGAGGTGAAGTTCTACTCCTCCGGGATGTTCCTGCGCCTTGCGTTTTCAGTCGCCGTTCACACGAATCCCGATGTTTTCCTGATCGATGAGATCCTCTCGGTCGGCGACGAACCATTCCAGAAGAAGTGTCTGGCGCGCATCCAGGAACTCCGGGAGTCGGGTTGCACGCTGGTAGTTGTCAGCCACGACCTCGACATGGTGAGCAAGGTTTGCGACAGGGGAGTCGTGCTGCGGCAGGGCAAGAAAGTCGCGGACGGGCCTATCGGGGAAGCAGTACGCCTTCTCCGGGAAGGCTGAGACGGAGCTGACGCATATGAACACGATTGCAGTAGGGAGTTTAGATGAGTAGGGCCCGTAAGCTCTTCGAAGTTGTAGACGACGGCGGTTCAGGTCTGGCAGGCGGAGAGGGTCGACTTTCCGATCGGGAACTCGGCCTGCTTGTTGGCGGGTTGAACTACCACTCACTGATCCAGCCTGGCCGTGAATTCAAGGTCATCGTCCTCCGTGCCCCGGACGGCGAGTTTCCGCGCCTGACAGGCTATGCCTGCCACCGCCACGAGTGGGAGCCGAACCGGACAGTGGTGTGCACCGTGGGAGTCAGGAGCACGGTTCCGGCAACAGCATCCGCAGACCCGGCCCTCGTTCCCCTCGTGCTCGATCTGGGCGGAGAGCGAGCAGAAGGGGGAGCGACCTACTATGACCGTCCCGGCCGCAAAGCTAAAATCCTTCGCCGGGCCCGATTTGGAGCGCCGATCGCCTTCGACGCCCTGCGCCAGGGACTGACCGACTACTACGAAAAGCGCGTCACTCCGAACCGCCGGCCTCCGCGGATGGCCCCGATCGAATCCACTGCACCGCCGCGCAGCCCGTCCGAGCACGGCGAGCCTGCCATTATCTTCGGGTTGCACTGGCTGGAGATGGGCGGGGCAGAACGATGGGCCATCGAAACCATCGCCCTCGCACGTGAGGCCGGCTTCCTGCCCATCGTGCTGACCGACCGCGAGTCAGCCCACCCGTGGATCGTGCGCCCCGAACTGGACGGCGCCTTGGTCCTGCCGCTGACGCTCCCCATTTCGGACGAGGAGGAATCGGAACTCCTGCTGGCATTGCTGACGAAGTTCTCTGTTCACGGCATCCATGTCCACCACAACGGCTGGCTTTACCACCGCCTTGCGTGGTTCAAAGCCATGGATCCAAGGATCCGGACAGCCGACTCGCTCCACGTCATTGAATGGAGGACCGGCGGCTTCGTCGAAGTGGCCGTCAAACTGTCCAATGCCATCGACATGCACCATGTCATCTCGCCACAGCTGAGGGACTACATGGTCCTGCAGCGGGATGTACCGAAGGAACGGGTGGCCCTCGCTCCGCTGTACGGCCTGAGCGAGGCAGGGACTGCGGAACAGGTTGAAAAAGCCCCTGGACGTCCCTTTACGGTGTCCTTCGTCGGGCGCCTCAGCCAGCAGAAGCGCCCGTACCTCTTCCTCCGCTACGCCGCCCAGCTTCGGCGCTCCACGGACCAGGAGGTGAAGTTCATCCTGCATGGATCAGGTGCCCTGGCTGAAGAGACGTCGAGGCTCGTTTCGAAGTATGGCCTGTCGGACTGCCTTGAGCTGCGTCAGCCGCCGCGTTCCGTGGATGACACCCTGGCTGAGTCGGACCTGCTGGTGATTTCTTCGGACAATGAGGGACTCACCCTGACGACCTTTGAGGCGACAGCCCGGGACGTCGCGGTCCTGTCCACCGACGTTGGATCGCAGGCGTCGCTCGTGTCCGACAAGCTGCTCGTTCCCAGACAGCCCCTGGCCTTTATCAAGGAAGCTGTTGAGCGCACCAAGGAGATCATGGCATCGGAGGAGCTGCGCGAACTGATCGTTGAAGAGCAAAGGCAAAAGATCGCCGCCCTGAAGGAACTCCCGGAAGCACGGGAATGGACCACAGAACTTTACGAAGGATGGAAAGCATGACCGACCAGGTCGCAGCCGTAGTTGTCACCTACAACCGTGTTGACAAGCTCGGGAGGGTTCTCGACTCGATCCTCGCCCAGTCCCGGTCCGTTGACCGGCTGATTGTCATCGACAACGCCAGCACGGACTCCACGCCACAACTCCTGGCAGTTTACGAAGACGATCCGCGGGTGGAGGTTGTCCGCCTGGATTCCAACACGGGCGGTGCAGGGGGTTTTGCTGCCGGCATGGAGCGCGCTTACGAGCGCGGCGCCGACTGGGTATGGATCATGGACGACGACTGCTACACCGAGGAAAACGCCTTGGAGAAGCTTCTTGCAGGCCACGCAGATGCTGAACAGGAACTCGGACGCAACGTACCTTACAGCTGCTCCCTCGTCCGCTACACAGACGGCTCGATTTGCGAGATGAACAACGCCGGCGCCACGTGGGACTGGGGGCGCCTGATCGCCAAAGGCCAGCGTGCGGTACTGATCACCAACTGTTCATTCGTTTCGGTTCTCATTCCGCGCCGTTCCATCGCGAAATATGGCCTGCCGCTGGTTGAATACTTCATCTGGTTCGACGACATGGAGTACACGCTCCGGATCAGCGCTGACGGACCCGGCGTCCAGATCCTCGACAGCGTGGTAACCCACGATATGCCTACAAACCGCGGCGTGAACTTCGGGGATCTGAATCCCGGCAACGCCTGGAAATTCCTCTACGGAGCGCGGAACGAATCGTCATACCGCTGGCACCACGACGACAAACTTGCGTGGGTGCAGTTTGTGGCCACAACGTATGCCTGGATGGTCAAGGGCGGCGTGGGGCGGCGTTTGCAGCTTCGGGTGGCAAAACAGATCCTGGCCGGTCTGAAGTTTGATCCCAAGCCGAAAATGGCCCGAAGCGTCCGCTGAGGCGTCAACGGCATAACAAAAGGGGGCCCGGGCGGGCCCCCTTTTGTCGATTTACCGGCCTAGCGGACCGGACCTAGCGGACCGGATACAAAGCCAGCGCTTCGGTCCTCTTGCTGCCCGCCAACCGGGTCGCAGCAGCTTCAAAGCCGGCCGAGCCGGTTGCTTCCGGGAATTCCGCGTCGCTGCCTGCGGCGGCGTAGGTCCAACCCGAGCCGAGTTCCAGCAGCGAGCGGTGCTTGATGTCGTAGTAGTCATCAAGGATGCCGATGGCGACGCCCTTGGCGCCCGCGGCGGCCGCAACCATGTGCGGATGGAACCTGGAGGTGTACCACTGCTGTCCCCGGCGGACCGGCAAGCCTTCACCCCACACCTGTGTGAACGGGGTGAAGTTCTCCTCCGGAATGAGTCCTTCAAGGGCATCGAACATTCGACGGTCCGATCCCGGGATCGCCTCCACGTAGCCCACCGAGAGTCCTTTTGCCAGGGAGTTTTCGACAACCACCCGCAGCTTGTCCCTGAGCCGGGAGAACGTCGGTTCATCGGTCATGTCGCTCTGGATGCACAACATCACATCCTTGGCTCTGGACTGGACACGCTCGGATTCCGCACTCCGGCGCAGCTCATGGAGCAGGCCCAGGAAGACATCATCCAGGCCCGTTTCGAGGCCGAGGAATTCCGCGCTGGCGTCGTCACGGACACTGACCGCCGAGAAGTCCGCGAAGGTTTTCGCCAATAGTTCGGCGTTCTCAGGCAGCGGCATCAGGCCGAGCCCGGACCCCAACAGCCGGCAGCCGTTCAGCTTGCGCGCGGCCGCCATGCCCGCGACGAGTCCCACGTGGTCCGGCCAGACACCATTGACATAGCCGCCGCCCAGAAGGTGGATTGAGTCGGCCTGGCCCAACACCATCAGGCCGACGTCGTACATGGGGGTGCCGCCATTGGCAACAATATTGGCCACATGCTCCCAGACGCCCTGGGCAGACTGATCCGGAGCCTCGGCGCAGGCCCGCCAGAGCGTATTCGTGGCGCGGAACCCGGGATGGATTCCGGCAAAAAGGGCGCTTGCCGTACCCGGCTGCGGGCAGTCCAGCCAGACGGCGGCGTCAGGCCGGATGCGGGCCAGGAACCGCAGCCACGCAGCAACGATCAGCTCATCGCCATAGTTCGGATTTCCACCGGAGGCAACGAGATAGAGGTTCTCAGTCATCGGCCAAGGTTAACACTTTCCTTTGGCGCCAACCCAATTGATGCAGCTTGTAATAAGGCATCCTGGCGGCCGCCAACTTGGGCCGGTAGCTGACCATGGCATAAGCTACCATGGGCCCGGCTCTACGCGACCCACAAATGCGAAAGTCTGAGGAGTTGGGTGGGTTTGTCGACTAGTCGAACGATGCCGTTGGGGCAAGGGGCGGAGTTCCGGCAGCGCGAACGCCGACCCGGGCCTGCATCCGGAACGAAAACCGGATTTCGCGCCGATATCCAGGCCCTCCGCGCCATTGCTGTGGGGCTGGTGGTCTTGAGCCATCTCTGGCCCAATAAGCTCACCGGCGGCTATGTGGGCGTTGACGTGTTCTTCGTCATTTCCGGTTTCCTCATTACGTCCCACCTGTCGAAGGAAATCTTTGCGACAGGAAAGCTGCGCCTGGCGGCGTTCTACTCCAGGCGCATCCGGCGGCTGCTGCCGGCGGCGTTCACAGTACTCGGCGTGTCCCTCTTTGCGGCCGTGATGATCCTTCCGTACTCCAGATGGACGGACACCGCCCAGCAGGTCCTGGCCAGTGCGCTCTATGCGGAGAACTGGGTGCTGGCGGCCAACGCCGTTGACTATTCCGCATCAACCGCATCCGCCACTGTGGCGCAGCATTACTGGTCGCTGTCCGTGGAAGAACAGTTCTACCTGCTCTGGCCCCTGCTGATGGTAGGCCTGGTAACGCTCGCCGCGCGCTTAGGGGTCCGTCCCCGGGTTGTCGTTGCTGCGGGTATCGCCGTGGCAGCCGCCGGATCGTTCGCCTTCTCCGCCTTCCTTGCCGGCGCAGGTCACCACGAGGCCTACTTTTACACGCATGTACGGCTCTGGGAATTCGGCGTTGGTGCCGGGCTGGCCCTGATGGTCAACAGGCTCAAATTCCCCGCCGTCGTCGCAAATGTACTCGCACTCCTGGGGTTCGGCGGCCTGATTGCCAGTGCCGTGCTCTTTGACGCTTCCACACCGTTCCCGGGCACTGCCGCGCTGCTGCCCGTCATAGCTACCGCCATGGTCATTGCCGGCGGAACGCCGGGCCACGCCATGTGGCACAGCCGGCTGACTTCGCTGCGGCCAGTGCAGTTTCTTGGAAATATCTCCTACTCGCTCTACCTCTGGCACTGGCCCCTGATAGTCGTCGGTCCGTTCCTGATCGACGCGGAACTCCGTACCTCCGACAAGCTCATCCTGTTGGCGGCGGCAGTTCCCCTGGCGTGGGTTACCAAAATATGGGTTGAGGACAAGGGGCTGCAGTTCCGGCCGACGTCCCGGCCGGCCATGAAGACCGTTGTGGCCATGGTGCTGGGAATGGCCGTGATAGCTGCCGGCACGGGCGGGGTGTATCTGGGACAGCAAGCGCGCGTGGCAGAAGCAGAACAAATCATGCTCAACCAGAAGACGTCCGTCTGCTACGGTCCGCGTGCCATGGACCACGCCGCCAAGTGCGGTGACAGGTTCGGGCCGGCTTTTGTGCCGACCATGAGCGATGCTAACGCTTACCACAAGACGGCCTCCGAATGCACAGACAACCTGGACATCCTGATGGCAGGGGACAAGAAGACCACACGGTTCTGCGACTTCAGCGGCGGGGCACCGGACGCCCCGACTGTCTGGCTTGTGGGTGACTCCCACGCCCAACAGTGGCAGGCGCCCCTGTTCGACCTGGCCAAACGGAAAAAGTGGATGCTGAAAATCAGCTTCCTGGGCGGATGCCCGCCGGCTGCGGTGACGTATGCGGGTTTCTATGCCTCAGTGGCGGACCAGGCCAGCGTCAATAATTGCAGGTCGTGGGGACAAGCGGTTTCTGAGGCCGTGGCTGCCGACAAGCCCGCCTACGTCTTCACGTCCGCCTTTGCACGCAGGGAGCGAGTCGAGGACGGCTCGGGGCGGTCCCAAAACGAACAGTACGCCGAGGGTTTCGGCAAGTACTGGAAGGCTTGGACCTCAGCTGGCAGCACTGTGGTGGTCCTGGCAGATCCGCCCTACAACGTCGATGTCCGCACTCCGGACTGTGCCCTCCTCAACGTGGAAGACCCCGCCCGGTGCGCCGTTGACCGGTCCGAGGCTGCTCCTCTGGACCCCATGGTCTATGCGGCCCACGCCAACAAGGATCCTCGGTTGAAGCTCGTTGACCTGACTGATTATTTTTGCGACAAGAGCCGGTGTTACAGCGTTGTTGGGGGAGTTGTGGTGTATTTCGACGTCAACCACCTGAATGTCGAATTCAGCCGGCTTCTGGGGCCGATGATCGAAGCGCGGCTCTAGGTGTCTTCAGCGGCTTAGCCGCAGGAGACGACTTCCAGCAGCCTGGCGTCCCCCTGGCTGTCAACAACCTTCACCGACGGTGAAGCCTTGACATCCACGACGCCCGTGAAGCCCTGGGCCGCCGCTGCGTTGGCCAGGTAGGTGGATCCGAAGTCGAGGATGTAGTCGACGTTCCGTGCTTTGGCAATCGAGCACACGGTGGAACCCGGGAGAGCCTCGCCGATGTCCTGGTTGATGGCCGCAAGTTCGGGGTCGTCGGTGGAGAACATATGGTACGTGCTCACTTTGCGGCCCGTGAGTGCATAGGCCAGCGAACCTCCATTCCAAGGGTTCACTGCAATGGTTGCGTCGTCGGGAACAGTCTGCGGCAGACGGTTGATCACGGCCAGCTCGTCGGAGTTGACGATCGGCGACGAGCCGTCCAAAACGTATGCCCGTGACGCCTCCTCCGTGATTCCGCGCATGGTTCCGCTCTGCGTTGTGACCACTGCAGCCAGAATAAAGACTGCCGCCAACCCGGCGGGGGCCCCTGCCGGGAACTTGCGGCTCAACGCCCCTCCGGCCCGGGCGGCGGCCTTGGTCACCGGGGTTTTGAGCAGGTCCCAGAGGAACAAGCTGCCAATGGCCGCGAGGACCACGGTGAAGATGGGCAGGAGGGCTGCAAGGCGGTAGCTGTCCTGGTACCAGCCGCCTGTGAGCAGCATCCGCCAGAAGCCCTTTGGCGTGGAGGCGGTGGTGACGTAGAGGACCACTGGCACCAGCCAGCACAGGAGAATCCAGAGGTCGCTGGTTTTCCGAAGGACCTGTTGAAGGCCGAGGAGGGCGAGGATGGAGAGTGCCCACGCGACGGGCCGGCCAATGGGTGCGTTCAAGATGACTTCGCCCACCGCGCCGGTCAGGCCCGTGAACGGCGCCCATCCGTCGTATTCCACGAGGGGGCGCAATAGACGCCACACCAGTGCAAACACCAACAACCCGGCGAGGGCCGCACCGATGATGACCAGCGGCTGCAAGGGACGGAACGAGCGGCCGCGGAGGCTCAGCAACTCGCGGCCCGCGACCCACAGGCCCAGGGGAAGCGAGAATGCCACCAGGGACAGGAGGCCGTTAGTCTGTGACAGGGCAAGCGCCGGGACGGCCACGGTGAGGGCCATCCACAACATCGTCCGGTCTCCATGGCTATCGAACCCAAGCCGGCACAGACCAATGACGACTGCCAGGGCCGCCGGCAGCAGCGCGTAGGACAGGATGTTCGGGTACAGGGGGCCGAAGTCCATGATCGAGATCGGGAATGCCGTGAAGCCCGCGGCGAAGACACCTGTGAGGGCCAGTGCAACGGGCCGGGGGCCGACGATCTGGTGCACCAGCAGGATCAGCGCGGCCGGCCAGATCACCGCGCCGATGGTGATGTTGAAGACGTTTTCAGCAACAACCACGTCCGAGGCGGAAAGCTGGGCTATCAGGGCTGCGACGGAGTGCCAGGCGGAGGGGTAGATCGCGCCTCCGCCTTCACCTCCGGCCATGCCGCCCAACGTCAGGGAGGACGCGTTGCCGGTCTCGATGATGTAGCGGATGGCATTGAGGTGAAACACGTTGTCGAAGCGCTGCGCGAAGTTTTCCGGGCTGCCGATGACCTCCGTGAGCCTCCGTGCGGTCAGGACTCCGCCGAGGGCCATGCCTGTGGCGGCTCCCGCCCAGGCGAGGAAAGGTGCCGGCTGCCGGGCGGAAGACTCCGCTTTCAATACAAACCGCCGAAGTGCCCACGCTGCCGCGGAGGCACCCGCCGTCGTCAGCAGCAACGGCGTGAGGTTCCAGCGGAGGCCAACAGCGCCGGCTGCGATGCCGGCCACGCCGACGATGCCGATGGTGAGCAGGGGCGCGAGGCAGAGCAGGGGAAGCCTCCGGGCACCCATGAAGTAGGCGAGCACCCCGCCTGGGCCGAAAGTGATGAGGAGAGCGACGGCAAATGCGGGCAGGGTGTTCCACCAGGACATGTAGGGATATACCTGTTCTTAGTTGTTTGCGCTGCGGAGGAGCTCCAGCAGGTAAGATCCGTAGCCGCTCTTGACCAGGGGCTCGGCGCGTTCGCGCAGTTCCTCGTCGCTGAGGAATCCAAGCCGCCAAGCGATCTCTTCCGGTGCGCCAATTTTCAGGCCCTGACGGTGCTCCACCGTGCGGATGAAGTTCGACGCATCGTTGAGGGAGTCGAACGTGCCGGTGTCAAGCCACGCCGTGCCGCGGGGAAGGATTTCAACCTTCAGCTGACCGCGCTCCAGATAGGTACGGTTGACGTCCGTGATCTCGAGTTCGCCGCGGGGGGAGGGCTTGAGGTTCTTCGCTATGTCGATGACGTCGTTGTCATAGAAGTACAGTCCGGGAACGGCGTAGTGGCTGCGCGGCTTTTCCGGTTTCTCTTCCAGGGAGATCGCCTGGCCGTCGGCGTCGAACTCCACGACGCCGTAGGCGGTCGGGTCCGAGACCCAGTAGCCGAACACTGCACCGCCCTGGATGTCCTTGAAGCGGCGGAGCTGGGTGCCCATGCCTTGGCCGTAGAAGATGTTGTCGCCAAGCACCAGTGCCACCGGTTCGTTGCCGATGTGTTCTTCCCCGAGGACAAATGCCTGCGCGAGGCCGTCCGGGCTCGGCTGCTGCTTGTACGTAATATTGACGCCGAATTGCCAGCCGTTGCCGAGCAGGCGCTGGAACTGATCGGCGTCGTGGGGCGTGGTGATAATCAGGATGTCCCGGATGCCGGCCAGGATTAGGGTGGACAGCGGGTAGTAAATCATGGGCTTGTCGTAGACAGGCACAAGTTGCTTGCTCGAGCCAAGAGTGATCGGGTGCAGCCGCGAGCCTGTGCCGCCAGCCAAGATGATTCCACGCATGGGCTCTATCATTGCGTGCATTGTCACGGCCAGCAAACCAGTAAGACCTGGAGGCCCGGCGCTGAAAGTCGCGGTGCGTGCCGCGCTAAGCTGGCTGAATGCAGAAACTCCTTGTCACCGGCGGTGCCGGCTTCATCGGTTCGAATTTTGTCCACTACGTTCTGGAGAACACCGAGGATCACGTCACTGTCCTGGACAAGCTGACGTATGCAGGGAACCTGGAATCCCTGAGGGGGCTCCCGGAGGACCGCTTCCGCTTCGTACAGGGTGATATCTGCGACGCCGCCCTGGTGGACACGCTCGTGGCCGACGCGGACGTTGTGGTGCACTACGCCGCCGAATCGCATAACGATAACTCCCTGCATGACCCGCGCCCGTTCCTGGACACGAACATCATCGGCACCTACACGCTGATCGAAGCCGCCCGGACGCACAACAAGCGTTTCCACCACATCTCCACCGACGAGGTTTACGGCGACCTGGAACTCGATGACCCGGAACGGTTCAGCGAGTCCACCCCGTACAACCCCTCCAGCCCGTACTCCTCCACCAAGGCCGGTTCCGACCTGCTGGTCCGGGCCTGGGTGCGGTCCTTCGGGCTGCAGGCCACCATCAGCAACTGCTCCAACAATTACGGCCCGTACCAGCACGTGGAGAAGTTCATCCCGCGCCAGATCACCAATGTGATCGACGGGATCCGTCCCAAGCTCTACGGCAAGGGCGAGAACGTCCGCGACTGGATCCACGCCAACGACCACTCCTCGGCCGTGCTGGCAATCATCGACAAGGGCATCATCGGCGAGACCTACCTGATCGGCGCCGACGGCGAGAAGAACAACAAGGACGTCGTCGAGCTGATCCTCGAGCACATGGGCCAGCCCCGGGACGCGTACGACCACGTCGTGGACCGGCCCGGCCACGACCTGCGCTACGCCATCGACTCCGCCAAGCTCCGCACCGAGCTCGGCTGGGAACCGAAATTCTCCAACTTCGACGCCGGCATCGAAGACACCATCGCCTGGTACCGCGACAACGAAAACTGGTGGCGCCCGCAAAAAGCCCGGACCGAAGCCAAATACAAGGAACAGGGCCAGTAGACGATGTCAATCGAGTTCTCCAAGAAGCTGACCGCGCACGAAACCCCGATTCCCGGCGTCGTCCTTTATGACCTGCCGGTCCACGGTGACAACCGTGGCTGGTTCAAGGAAAACTGGCAGCGGGAGAAAATGGTGGCCCTCGGGCTGCCGGACTTCCGCCCGGTGCAGAACAACATCTCGTTCAACGAAAAAGCAGGCACCACCCGCGGCATCCACGCCGAGCCGTGGGACAAGTTCATCTCGGTGGCGACCGGCCGGATCTTCGGCGCCTGGGTGGACCTGCGCGAGGGCCCGTCCTTCGGCGCCGTGTTCACCGCGGAACTGGACCCCAGCCAGGCAATCTTCATTCCCCGCGGTGTGGGCAACGCCTTCCAGACCCTGGAAGACAACACGGCCTACACCTACCTCGTCAACGACCACTGGTCCGCGGACGCCCAGGGCCAGTACACCTTCCTGAATCTCGCCGACGAAACCGCGGCCATCTCCTGGCCCGTCCCGCTGGACGAGGCCGAGCTCTCCGACAAGGACAAGGCCCACCCCCGCCTCGCGGACGTCGTGCCCATGCCGGCGAAGAAAGTCCTCGTGGTCGGCGCCGACGGCCAGCTGGGCAAGGCACTGCGGGAACTGTACGACGGCGACGCAACCGTTGAGTTCGCCGGCCGCGCCGGCTTCGACCTCGGCAGCGAAAGCGCCTTCACGGAGCGCAACTGGAAAAACTACTCAACGATCGTCAACGCCGCGGCCTACACCGCCGTCGACACGGCGGAAACCGCGGAAGGCCGGGCAGCGGCCTGGGCCGTGAACGTCGCCGCCGTCTCACGGCTGGCCCGTACCGCCGTCGAACATGACCTCACCCTGGTGCACGTGTCCTCGGACTACGTATTTGACGGCGTCCACGAGAGCCACGACGAGACCGAACCGTTCACCCCGCTGGGTGTGTACGGCCAGACCAAGGCAGCCGGCGACGCCGTTGTCAGTGTGGTTCCCCGCCACTACATCGTGCGGACCAGCTGGGTCATCGGTGAAGGCAACAACTTCGTCCGCACCATGGCGTCCCTCGCCGGCCGCGGCATCGAACCGTCCGTGGTCAACGACCAGATCGGCCGGCTCAGCTTCACCGAAGACATCGCGGCCGGGATCCGTCACCTCCTGGAGTCCGGCGCCGCCTACGGCACGTACAACCTGAGCAACGACGGCGAACCTCAGTCCTGGGCCGACATCGCCGCGGACGTGTACGAGCTCTCCGGAAAGCCGCGGACCGCCGTCACCGGCGTCAGCACCGAAGAATACTTCAAAGGCAAGCTTGCCGCACCCCGCCCCCTGAACAGCGTCCTGGACCTGGCCAAAATACGGTCAACAGGCTTTGAGCCTGCCAGCGCACAGAGCAGGCTGAAAGAGTACTTGAGCTAGCCGGGCGCGGCCGGCGCGGCCGGGACCGGGCCGGAATTGTCGTGTTCCGGGCGGTCGCGCCGGCGCCGGACCCCGGCGCCGGTGCCAAGCCTGAGGCACGCCATATGCAACAATTGACTGGTGAGTCGCACCTGGATCGTCATCCCCATGTACAACGAGGCTACTGTCGTAGGTTCGGTCATCGAGGGTCTGCGGAAGCAGTTCCCCTACGTCGTTTGCGTTGATGACGGCAGCACGGACGGATCGCAGGAGAAGGCTCGGGCAGCCGGCGCGGTCGTTGTCCAGCACCCCATCAACCTGGGCCAGGGTGCAGCCCTGCAGACCGGCATCGAGTTTGCCCTGCAGGATCCGGAACTGGAATGCATCGTAACGTTCGACGCCGACGGCCAGCACCGGGTTGACGACGCGAAGGCCATGGTGGAACGGGTTAAATCGGGGGAGGCCGAAATCATCCTCGGTTCCCGCTTCCTGGACGACCGCACAAAGCTGTCACCCGCGAAGCGGCTCGTTCTCAAAACGGCTGCCATTCAGTCCAGGCTTGCCACGGGGATGAACCTGACGGATGCGCACAACGGGCTGCGCGCCTTCAACCCCCGCGTTGCCTCCAACATCCACCTCACCCAGAACCGGATGGCCCACGCTTCCGAGTTGGTGAACCAGCTGGCGAGGCTCAAGCCGAAGTATGCGGAGCACCCCGTGGAAATCATCTACACGGACTATTCCAAGTCCAAGGGACAGTCCCTGCTGAACTCGGTCAACATCGTGGCCGAACTGTTCTTCAAATAGCCCCTGTTTTTCAACGAGCCAAGGTGTCGGATTGCTAATCATTGTCCAAATTGTCCTCGTCGCTGCCGTCATGGTGGTGTCGCTCGCCCTGATGCGCGGCGGTTCCAACGCCCGGCACCTGGCGGTACGCCGCATCCTGCTGATGATCTTCGCAGTCGTGGCGGCGCTCTCGGTGTTCTTTCCCGAGGCCCTTACCCGGGTTGCAGGGTTCCTTGGCATCGGACGAGGAACCGACCTGGTGCTCTACGGAGCAGTAGTGTCCCTGTTCGTCTTCATGGCAACGACCTACCAGCGCTTCCGCCACGCAGAGAACGCGCTCACCAAGCTCTCGCGGCGCATCGCAATTGATGAAGCCGAGAAACCAGGGCAGCTGAGCTAGTGGAGGAGACCTCCGCTACATCGCCAGACACGCGAAAGCCTTCCGCCGCTTCCGGTGCCACTGGCCGGGCCGGGCAGCCGGTTTCCGGGCCGCGGTGGGGCAGGGCGCTGGACCCGCGCAACAACAGCATGAACATGATCCGGCTGGGCCTGGCTGCCTTGGTGCTCTTTGCCCACAGCTTTTACTTGGCCGGAGCAGGGGAGGGGCCCCATTTTCGCGGTGAAAACCTGGGCGGCTGGGCCGTAGCGGGCTTCTTTGCCCTCAGCGGTTACCTCATCACCGGCAGCCGCTTTACCAACGGCCTCGGCGAGTACCTTGTACACCGCGTCGCCAGGATTTATCCCGCATTCCTGGCGTGCCTCGCCGTCACGGTCCTGGTGTTCGCTCCGCTCGGATTTTTCCGCCAGAACGGCACGTTGACCGGTTACTGGACCACGGAAACCACGCCGCTCCGGTTCGTCTTTTCCAATCTGTTCCTGGAGATGAAGAACTACGATGTGGCCTTCACCCCGGCGACCGTTCCCTTTGCCGGCTCGTGGAACGGGTCTCTCTGGAGCCTCTACTACGAGTTCCTGTGCTATTTGATCATCGCGGCAATCGGAGGGCTGGCCTGGGTCCGCCGCTCACCGGCGCCGCTCGCGCTGGCCTTCGGGGCAAGCGTCGCAGTTTACGCTAACCTGCCGTCCATCATGCCCCTGCTGCAGGACACCGACTTCTCGCTGCTGGCTAAGTTGCTTCCGTTCTTCCTCGGCGGAGCCCTGGTTCAGTCGGTGTCCAAGTGGATAGGGCTCCACTGGGCCGCCGGCATCGGATCCCTTGCGGCCGCTGCTCTTTGCATTTTCGCTGTTCCAGTGTGGGGAGGCCAGCTTGCCGGGCCGTTCATTGCCTATGGCTTGCTGTGGGTATCATCAGTGCTGCCCTCGCCGAAGCTGATCCGTGTCCACGATGTCTCCTACGGGTTCTACATTTACGCCTGGCCCGTGCAGCAGCTCCTGGCGCTCTACGGTGTCCATAACCGGGGCATGGCAGTTTACATCCTGGCGTCCGCCGCAGGCACCCTGGTCCTTGCTACGCTCAGCTGGCTGCTGGTGGAGAGGCCCGTTATGCGCGCGGTCCGGCGGCGGCGGAAGGCTTCGTCGCCGTCTGCAGTTCCCGCAGCGGCGCCCGCCGATGCGGCGAAGGAATCTGTTTCTGTGCCTGCTGAAACGCCGGCTGAAGCCCGGATCACCGCCGCCGGACGGCGCTAGCAGGGTCAGTGCCGTGACCGCGGTACTGAGGTAACGCGTGCAAAGACAAAACAAAAAGTGAGGGCCTTCGGTCTGGTTGGGTGAGTGTCGTCACCCAACAGACCGAAGGCCCTCGTTTACTGCCGGTCAATCGTTAGCGGGCAGTACGCCTAGAGCTTGGCTTCTGCCGGCAAACGGCCGTCGATCCATTCGGCAAGCCGCGCAATGCCGGCTTCCAGGTCGTAGCGGGGTTCCCACGGCAGCGCGGCCTTGGCAGGCTCCACATCGGCCCATGCATGCCGGACGTCACCCTGGCGGAACTGGCCCGTGACGTGCGGCTCCGTGGCACCGTAATGGCGGCTGATGATTTCCGCGGCTGTCCGGATGGTCTGGAATTCTCCCGAGCCGATGTCGAGGGCACCATCATGTGCCTCCTCAGCAACAGCAGCTGCGACAACAGCGGCTGCGACGTCGTCGATCAGTACGAAATCGCGGCGTACCTCGCCGTCCTCGTACAGGGGGATGGACTTCCCGGCTTTGGCCATCCGGCAGAAGAGGGACATGATGCCCGTGTAGGGGTTGATGAGGGACTGGCCGGGGCCGTAGACGTTCTGCAGGCGCAGTACGGCGGCTTCGACCCCGTAGGACTTGGCCCAGGACTCGAGGATGTTCTCCTGCGCGAGCTTCGTGGAGCCGTAGACGCTGACCGGAGCGGGAGCCACGACCGCAGCGGACATGGCAACGGGCTGGGCGGCGGGGAAGTCCCACTGTGCGCGTGACAGGATCTCATTCGACCGCTGGCCGGGATAGAAGAGGGTGCCGTCCGCATCCGACTTCCAGGCACCTTCGCCATAGACAGCCCGGCTGCTGGTGAGGACGATGCGGTGCGGCAGCTTGCCGCTCCGGTTCAGGCCGTCCAGCAGCTGCGTAGTGCCCACGACGTTGGCCATGGCGTGGCGCGTGGATTCCTCCAGCGACTGTCCGGTTCCGGTCTCGGCGGCAAGGTGAATGACGACGTCGGGCGCGACGTCCGGGAGTACGTCGTCCCAGGTCTGTGCCTCAGTAATATCGCGAACGATGAGCTCGACAGCGGGATCGAGTTCCTCCGGCCGTGACTGGGTGGCGTGGATCTGCGGGTGCAGGCTGTCCACGGCTACCACTCGGTCGAACGCCGCAACCAGGGCCGGGGAGATGGCGCATCCGATGAACCCGGCGCCTCCCGTTACGAGGACAGTACCTCGTTTGGCAGGGGACGTTGTTGATGACGTTGAGGAGGTCACTAGTGGGGCCTTTCTGGGGCGGACATCTGCAAGGTCCAGTTTCTCATAGGACTGGCGGGGTTCAGTGACCGAAGGCGTGCCTGAAGGTGGCCTTGACGGCTTTCGGATTGCGGGAGAGCAGGGCACCGGGCATGAGCGTGACGGCGTGCAGGCGCGAGGTCCAGCGGACGCGGGCTGCCACCGCGGCTTTCTTCCAGCCCTTGGCCCGGCAGAGGTCCTCGGCAATTTGCGCGTACTCCCGGTCGCCGGCGAAACGGGTTCCATCGGTCAACGTCGCGGCCGAGGCACTTGCGGAGTGCCGGCGGTAGGAGAACGCCAGCGTCGGAACGTGAACCAGCGATCCGCCCTGCAGCACAATGTCCATGACCAGTGCCAGATCCTGCACGATGGGCAGGCCGTCGCGGAAGCTGACCTTGCGGATTGCGTCGGTCCGGAAAGCGAGGGAAGGCCAGTACAGCCAGTTGCCGCCCAAGAGGCTGACCGCGAGGGATTCCCCGGCCAGGACGGTCGTGGCGTCGGTTTTCGGTCCCACGAACTTCCGCTTAACGGAATCCGCGAGCGACCGGACAACCCGCCCGGTTTCATCGATGACCTGGACTCCGGGCTGAATCACGGAGGCGTCCGGGAAATCGCGGTGGGCCTGCAGCACGACGTCAACGTAGTTGGGCAGCAGTACATCATCGCAGCCCAGGATCACCATGAGGTCCTGGGTGGCCTGGGAAACGCAGGTGCGGTAGTTCTCGGTAATGCCCTTGTTGGATTCGTTCCGCTGGTAGGAGACCCGTTCATCCTCAATGGTCGCGAAGTATTCCTTGACGGAGGGGTCGGGGTAGCAATCGTCGATGACGGTAAGTACCCAGTCTCCGTTGGTCTGTGCAAAGACGCTCGCAACGGTTTCCTTCAGCAGCGCAGGATCGCCCCAGTACGGTACAAAAATATCGAGCGGCATTTTCCAACTTCCACGGGTTGTCGTAGCTCATCTGAGCTCGTTCACGGGTGCCGGGGCGGCGGCTTCAATTGAGTGCCTGTCCGTGTCCGACACTAATATGTTGCCATGACCTCCCACGTTATCCGGCAATTGACCCCTGCAGCCCCGGCCTTCAACGGATGACGCACACCGAAGGAAAGGCACCGCAGAAGTCGACCATTGCTGCGCGCCAGGCAGCTTCCGTCGGGTTGGCGTCAATCGCCTCTGCGGCTGCCGGGTACCTGGTCATCTGGTTTGTGCCACGGGTCCTGAGCAAGGCCGACAACGCCGAGTTCCTGGCCTTTTGGTCCGCACTCTTTCTGATGTTCGGTATTCTCGGCGGCCTGCAAACAGAGATCATCCGGTACGTAACCGCCTCGGGGACCGGCTCCGCCGCCCATCCCCGCGGCGGCACTGAGCGGCGCCGGACCGTTCCTTTGTTCGCGGTGGTCTTCGGAATCGCCGGCGGCGTCGCAATTGTCCTGGCGGTGACGTCGCTGCTGTGGGGTCGCGCGGTGCTCGGGCCGCACTGGGCGGTGCTGGTTCTTGTCCTCGCCGGTGCCTGCGTGGCTTTCTCGGTCCATGCCGCACTGGCAGGCGTCCTCAGCGGCCGGCAGCTCTGGGGAAATTTCTCGGCACTGGTCGCCGCCGAGTCCATTTTCCGTCTGGTCCTCGTGCTCGCTGTCGGTCTGCTGGCGGGATCCACTGCCGGGCTGTCGGCCGCGGCGGCGGCAGGGGCCCTCGCCTGGGCGCTGATGGCGGTCTTCAGCCCTCAGCTCCGGTCAGCGTTCAGCATGCCGCTGGCCGTCCCCGTCAGGGACTTTGCGCGGAAAGTGGGCCACGCCAGCATATCGACTGCTGCCAGCGCATCGCTCGTTGTCGGCTTCCCGATCCTTTACAGGATTACGACTCCCGCGGACGTCTACCTCGCGTCGGCTCCGCTGCTTCTTGCGATCCTCCTGACCAGGGCGCCGCTGATGGTTCCGCTCGGAACATTCCAGAGCGTCGCCATCGCCCATTTCGTCCGTCACAGGGACCGGGGGCTTGGGGCGTTGCGGCCGGTCGCCCTCGCCATTGCCGGCGTGGCCCTGGTGGGTGCCCTGGCGGCGTACTTCCTGGGACCCTGGCTTATGGTCCTGCTGTTCGGCCCGGAGTACCACGTCGCGGCGTGGGTCCTCGCCGGATTGACTGCCGCCGCCTCTGTGCTGGCACTTCTGACACTCACTGGCGGTATGTGCGTAGCACTCAACCGCCACAGGGTGTCTTCTGTCGGCTGGGTGAGCGCAGGGGCCCTGACCCTGCTGGTCCTGCTGCTGCCCCTGGACGCCGACCTCCGTGCCGTCCTGTCCCTGCTGACGGGCCCGCTGCTGGGCGTGTGCATCCACACCGTGGCGTTGTCACGCCGCGCTGCTGTGCCACAGGCGTAGGAGCCGGCCGGGTCCTACTCCTGTGGCAGCGGGGGAGGTCGCGAACTCAGTAACGGGTAATGGCGTAGCCCGCCGTTGCACTCCACTTGATTGAGCCGCCCTTGAAGTACTGCACGCAGACATCCGCGGTGCAGGTTTCAGTGCTGGTGGGGAATCCGAAGAAGCCTTCCTGGGCTCCGTTGGCCCGCCAGACGCCGCCGATGCCGCTGTGGTAGACAGCGCCCATGCCCACCCCCGATGCCCAGAGGATCTCGCCGCCGGCGAACAACTGGGTGCACGAGGTTGCTGCGCACGTTTCCGTCGTCGTGGGGAAACCGAGCCGGCCCGATTCGGACCCAAGCGAGCGCCACAATGATCCGATGCCACCGGAGTACACCGCGGCAGTACCAGTGGTGGCGGACCAGAGAATGTCTCCGCCGGCGAAACTCTGGCGGCAGGAGCTAACCAGGCAGGTCTCGTTGCTCACCGGGTAGCCCAGCCGTGCGTTCTCGGCTCCGAGGGTCCGCCAGAGGCCGCCGATGCTGCCGTTGTAAACCGCCCACTGTCCAGTGGCGGGTGTCCAGTAGATAGTGCCGCCGCGGAACGACTGCTTGCAGGTGCTTCCGGCGCAGGTTTCATCGGTGGCAGGGTAGCTCAGGCGGGCGTTCTCGCTGCCCATGGCTGCCCACAAGGACCCGATACCCGTACCACGGAGCACTCCGAATGCAGGGGCGGAAGCGGCGGGGTCCTTGAGGATCCGTCCAGCCTCGAAGTCCTGGAAGCATTCTTTTCCGTCGCAGAAGTTGGTGTCGCTGACAGGACTGCCGAAGCGACCCTTCTCGGCTTGGAGTGCAGTCCACTTCCTGGCGATTTCACCGTCGACGATGGTCCGCGTTCCGGACTCGGGCGTCCAGAATATCTGGCCTTTGACGAAAAGCTGGCGGCAAACCGAGCCCTCACAGCTTTCGGCCGACCGGGGCGCGCCGACCAGGCCGGCGAGTCCGCCGTCGGCCTGCCACTTGCTTCCAATGGATGTGCGCCAGACCGGAACCGCGCCCGTGGCGCCGGTCCAGACCATGGTTCCGCCCTGGAAGCTCTGGACGCATGAGGTGTCGGTGCACGTTTTGTTGTTGGTGGGGTAGCCGAGCCGGCTGGTTTCGCCGCCCAGGGCCTCCCAGGCCGTCGCAATGTCTCCGGATGTCAGGGCCCAGGATCCTGTGGACGCTGTCCACAGGATCTTTCCGCCCTGGAATGTCTGGCTGCAGGCGGAAGTGGAACAGGTCTCGGAGGCAGTGGGGTAGCCCAGGGTTCCGGACGGGCCCCCCATGGCACGCCAGCGTGCGCCGATTCCGCCGTTGAAGACCGCTGCGGCGTTCGTTGACGTCGACCAGTACACTTCGCCGCCAACGAAAGCCTGGGAACAGGCCGTGGCCGAACAGGTTTCGTCCGTCTTCGGGTAACCGAGGCGACCGTCGACACCGCCCCAGCCGCGCCACGTGCCGCCGATGGAGCTGAAATAGACGGCCTTCGCTCCGGTGTTCGGATGCCAGATGATCTGGCCGCCGGCGTACTGCCGGTAGCACCCGCCGGCCGGCAGGCCGCAGTACAGCGGGAGCGTCTGGACTCCCAGCCGGCTGGAAGCGCCGCCCATTGAGTTGTACTTGTTAAGGACAGGATCGAAGCCGGTTGCGAGTGCCTGGAGTTCGGCATAGCTGCCGCTGAAGACGTTTGAATCGCCGGCGAACGGGCCCAGGCTGCTGTACTGCCAGATATCGTATTTGGTCCAACCGGCCGGCAGCACGCCCGGTGAGACGGTGCGGTATGACGCGATGTGGAGCGGCTGGTTCTTGAACGCCGGGCTGTTCCCCGTGCATTGGGTCCACCAGTCGGTGGTGGTGTAGATCGCGGGATAGCGGCCCGTCCGGGTGTACAGGGTGTTGGAGAAGTCTGCAATCCAGGAAACCATCTGGCTCTGGGACATGTTGTAGCAGGTGTTGCCGAGTTCGGGGTACGGGTTGTATTCAATATCCAGCAGGGGAGGCAGGGTGGTTCCATCGCCGCTCCAAGCACCGCCGTTGGCTGCAAAGTAATTTGCCTGCGCGGCGCCGGAGGAGACATTCGGGATCGCGAAGTGGTAAGCACCCCGGATCATTCCGACGCTACGGGAGCCGTTGTACTGACTGGCAAAGTATGGGTTGAGATAGCTGAGGGCTTCGGACGCCTTGGCGTAGGCGAACAGCGCACCCATGTTGCGCTGTTCCTGCCAGTTCACGTTTCCCTGATGGCTGCTGACGTCGAGTCCCTGGATGCCGGGCGGCATGTAGGTGGCCTCAGTTGAAGTCCCGCTTGATTCGGTTGTTGCCCTGATGCCCAGCTTCTGCTCCAGGCCTTGGCCCATGTGGGCGCCATGGGCTCCCTGGGCGGCCTTGAGCTTGGCCAGCATCTCCGCGTCGATGGTTGATCCCGGCGGAACGGTCTCGCTGGTGGTCGGAGAGGGTTCTGCGGCTGGTGCTGTTGCCGGCGTTGAAGTCGGAGCGGTCTGGCTGGGGGTTGCAGCGGCCGGGCTTGCTGATGTAGCGGCCGGCGTCGGGGCCGCCGGGGAGTCATTGACCGGTGTCGGGTCAGCCGTCTGAACCGGTGTGGCCACTGGTGCCGGCGGGACCTGCTCGTCCGCTGCAGCAGGCAGCGCAGGCGCGAAAGAACTGCAAACCAGGGCTGAGGTCAGAACGGCCGCCGCCAGCAACCGGCCGCCGAAGGAAGTGGATGCGCCTGTTCGTGCGCTGGTGATTTTGCTAAGACTCATGTTCTGCTCCGGCCGGCAACGCGCAGATCCCCCACACATCGCAAAATTAGAAACCTTTTGGTTTGTCATTTCGGACGGTGGCGACATCTCAGCCGTACCAGATCATCTTCATGACCCGGCTAATGTAGCACCAATGTTACAGGTGTAACCAGAGTGCTTACTGTTACCAGTGTGAACTCGAGGTCAGGCTATTCGTCGGCGAGGAGTGCCTGGTCGTGCCGCACCATGGCAGTCACGAGGGCATCGAAATCCACCGACGGCCGCCAGCCCAGCTTGGATGAAATCTTGGCGATGTCACCCCTCATCTCGGCGGCGTCGGTGGGCCGTGCCAAGGATTCGTCAACGTCCACCACCGCGCGCCAGTCATCGATGCCGGCAGCCTTGAAGGCGGCCTCCACGAAGTCCTGGACGGAGTGCGAGACGCCGGTGGCGACCACAAAATCGTCCGGCTCCGCTGCGTGGATGATCCTGTCCATGGCGTCTACGAAGTCAGGTGCCCAGCCCCAGTCCCTGATGGCGTTCAGGTTTCCCAGTGAAAGCTTGTCGAGCTTGCCCGCGGCGATGGCAGCCGCTCCGGACGTGATCTTGCGGGTGACGAACTTGGCCGGCCGCCGGACGGACTCGTGGTTATAGAGAATCGCGGAGGAAGCAAACATCCCCCGACCCCTGTAGACACCGACGGCGTGATGAGCCAGAGCTTTCGCGGCGCCGTACGGAGAAATTGGCCGGATCGGGGTGGACTCGCTCTGCGGCGCAGACTCTGCCTCGCCGAACAGCTCAGCGCTGGAAGCCTGGAGGAAACGGATCTCCTTGCCCGTGGCCTGCTGCAACTGCCAGGTGGTTTCCAGCATGGCAACGACGGAGGCGCCGGAGATGAGCGCCGTGTCGTAGGGGTGCTGCCACGACTGGTACACCGAACTGATACCGCCGAGGTTGAAGACCAGATCGGGTTTGATCGATTCCAGAATCGAGCCCACCTCGTCAGGGCGGGAAAGATCGCCGACGTGGTACTCCACCCCTTCCACGGAGGTTTCCCCCTCGCCATGCGCTCCCGGAAGCAGTTCATGGCGCACGAGGCCATGGACTTCCCAGCCGCGGGAGAGCAGGGATTCGGCCAGGTAGGACCCGTCCTGGCCCGTTACCCCCGTAAGGAATGCGGTGCCGACGGGAACAGGTCCCGCCTCGCTGAGCGGGTTCACCGCATCAGGGCAGACTGCTCGGCGATATCGTTCTCAACCATCATCTTGACGAGTTCGTTGAAGGAGACCTTGGGCTTCCAGCCGAGCTTGTCATGGGCCTTGGACGCGTCACCGATCAGCAGATCGACTTCGGCGGGACGCATGAACTTGGGGTCCTGCCGGACGTACTGCTTCCAGTTATCCAGCCCCGCAGCGTCAAAGGCAGCCTGAAGAAGTTCTTCAATGGAGTGTGTCTCGCCGGTGGAGATGACGTAGTCGTCAGCTTCGGGCTGCTGCAACATCAGCCACATGGCCTCGACGTAGTCCCCTGCGAAGCCCCAGTCGCGCTTGGCGTCCAGGTTGCCAAGGACAATTTCGTCCTGGAGCCCGAGCTTGATCCGTGCGACCGCCATGGAAACCTTGCGGGTGACAAATTCAGGCCCGCGGCGCGGCGACTCGTGGTTGAAGAGAATTCCGCTGGATGCGTGCATCCCGTAGGACTCGCGGTAATTGATCGTCATGTAGTGACCGAAGACCTTGGCCACGCCGTAGGGGGAACGGGGCCACAGGAGGGTCTCCTCGGTCTGGGGTACCTGCTGAACTTTGCCGAACATCTCGGACGAGGACGCCTGGTAGAAGCGCACCTTGGAGATGTCGTCCCCGGCATACAGGCGGGTCGCCTCGAGCATGTTCAAGACGCCCTTGCCGGTGACGTCAGAGGTCAGCGAGGCGTTCTCCCAGGAGTAGGCCACGAAGGAAATTGCGCCAAGGTTGTAGACCTCGTCCGGCTGGGCAACGCCGAGCACCCGGACAAGCGAAGAGACATCCGTGAGGTCGCCGGTGAGCAATTTGACGCCCGGGACGGTCTGGCGGACCAGGTCGTGCTTGGGGTTGTTCTGTCCCCGGATGAGGCCGAACACCTCGTACCCCTTCGAGAGAAGGAGCTCTGCGAGATACAGGCCGTCCTGGCCAGTGATTCCGGTGATTAGCGCACGGGGCATGGGAAGAGGTCCTTACAGATTGTTTGCGGGGCTACTGCAACTATATATGGGAGGGAGCCTTGGCTCAGAGGCGGCGTATGGCGCCTCTCAAACGGTACTCGCCGCTGTGGCGCGCTGATTCAGCGCATAGCGGTACGCCTCCACGTGCACTGCGGCGCAATGTTCCCACGTGAACTTGCGGACTTGTTCCAGGCCGAGCCGCTGGAGTTCGTCGGTCCTGGCGATGGCGTTCCGGATGGCCGCAGCGATCGCGGCGGGGTCCTGCGGATCGAACAATTCGGCTGCAGCTCCCACAATTTCAGGAAGCGAACCAGCGGTGGAACTTGCCACGGGGCAGCCCGAAGCCATTGCCTCCAAGGGCGGAAGCCCGAATCCCTCGTAGAGGCTGGGAAAGACCATGCATACGGCGCTGCGGTACAGTTCCCTGAGCTCGGCGAGCGGGACCAGGCCGCGGACTTCCACGTTGGCGGGAACGTCGGTCAGGTCGTCGAGGGCCCCTCCCGTGAGGATGAGGCGCAGCTCCGGGTTAGTAGCTTCAAGCAACCTCATGGCTTCGAACAGTTTTGCGTGGTTCTTGTGCTTCCACCCCCTGGCCGGATACATGATGAAGCTCTCGCGAGGTCCCACATTGGGTGTGAACTCCTCGGCATTGACGCCCAGATGGGCCGTGAAGATCTTGTCCGGTGCGATGCCTAGATGGTTGACGATGCTCTGCTTGGCAAAGTCGCTGATGGTCACGATCGCGTCCGCGTCGCGAGCGGCTTTTTCGTAAAAGACCTTGCGGTAGATCTTGTCAGCGGTGCCGAACAGTTCAGGGAGGTCGAGATGCTGAACGTCCAGCAGTGTCTGGACAAACGGAGTGCCCTTCGGCGGCTTCGGCAGCGGAACCGTGAACGGGACGTGGAAGACGTCCATCGGGCGCATCCTGCGGAGGATCGAGCCCCTCATTGCCAGGCCCTTGGCCAAGGTGGCCAAACGGGCAACGGTTGAGCCGCCGCCTGCCAGCCCGGGAATCACCACTTCATCCGCCCCTTCGCTGAAGCCGCGCCCGGATTCGTTGACATAGCAGGTGGGGTTAACTGCCGGCGAAGCACTGAGTTGGCGGACCAATTCCCGTGCGTAGGTTTCGCTGCCCCCCATTCCGCCCGGGACAAGGGTGAGCATGGAAACGCCCACGTTTAAAGGGGCTGAGTGGCCGGTTTGGTGGGCAGGCGAAGTGCCGGGCTCGGGGGTCGTCATGCTGAACATACTAACGTTCGAGCCGGAGCAGGGACTTCTGCTGTGCTGACCCTGCCGCCGGTTCTGACTGATCCCTGGTGGGCGCCGCGTGACGTCAGGCGGCGGTCCGGCTGTGACCTACCTTCGGCCCCGCCCTAGACTAGAGGCCATGAAGGTATTGGTCACCGGCGGCGCCGGATACATCGGATCCCACACGACGCTTTGTTTGCTCGAAGCAGGGCACGAGGTAGTCGTCCTCGACAATCTGATGAACTCCAACCCCGAGTCACTCCGCAGGGTGGAGAAGCTGAGCGGAAAAAAAGTTGATTTCCGCGAGGTTGATCTGCTCGACGCCGCCTCGGTGGACCGCCTCTTCGAGGAGGTCGCCTTCGACGCCGTGATCCACTTCGCCGGCCTCAAGGCCGTTGGGGAATCGGTCGCTAAACCACTCTGGTACTACAAGAACAACGTGGTGGGCACGCTCAATCTCCTGCACAGCATGGAGCGAGCCGGTGTCCGGCGGCTCGTCTTCAGCTCCTCGGCCACGGTCTACGGGGCGTCCGAGGAAGTACCCCTGATCGAGAAGGCGCCGCTGGACGCCACCAATCCCTATGGCCGGACCAAGGAGCAGATCGAGGACATTCTCTCGGACCTCGGTGCAGCAGACCGAAGCTGGAGCATAGCCCTTCTCCGCTACTTCAATCCCGTCGGTGCCCATGAATCGGGTCTGATCGGAGAGGACCCGCGCGGCATACCCAACAACTTGCTGCCCTTCGTGGCCCAGGTTGCGGTGGGGCGACGCGACAAGGTCATGGTCTTCGGCGATGACTATCCGACGGCTGATGGCACCGGCGTCCGTGACTACATCCACGTGATGGACCTCGCGGCCGGCCACCTTGCCGCGCTGGGCTACCTGCAGGAAAAGGCGGGCGTCTACCGCTGGAACCTTGGAACCGGCCGCGGTTCGTCCGTACTTGAAGTCATCGAAGCCTTCAGCCAGGCGGCCGGAGTGCCCGTACCCTACGAGTTCGCACCCCGGAGGCCCGGGGACGCCGCCGTCAGCTACTCCGACCCTTCCGCGGCACTGGCGGATCTGGGCTGGTCAGCGCGGCGGAACCTGGCCACGATGTGCGAAGACCACTGGCGCTGGCAAAGCAGCAACCCTTCAGGCTACGAAGAACCAGTGTGATGTAGGGCCACGTTTTCAGGGCCCCGTTTCGGGGTTATCCACAGTTTTGTCCGTGTGACTTGGCCGACATGTGTATGCTCCCTTAGCTTTAACCCAGTTGTACTGCCTCAGCCGGGGGCGGCAGTCGTATTGGGGAACTCATGGATGCTGTTCGAATCGTGGAGGACGAGGTCCGCGAGCTGATCCGGCGCCGCGGCCTGGACCCGCTGCGGCAGGCCGGCGAGGTCAGGCGCCTGGTGGAGGCGGCGGTCAGCGATTACGACGAACGCGCGCTGATGGGCCCGCTTCCGCCGATCGGCCCGCTGGAGTCCGCCCGCCGCCACGTTTACGACGCCGTGGCCGGATTCGGTGCGCTGCAGCCCTTGCTGGACGACCAAACCATCGAGGAAATCTGGCTCAACGCACCCAACGAAATTTATGTGGCACGGAACGGCGAATCTGAACTCACGTCCCTGAGCCTCACGGATCAGCAGGTTCGGGACCTCGTGGAACGCATGCTGAAAAGTTCGGGCCGTCGCCTGGATATGTCTTCGCCGTTCGTAGACGCAGCACTCCCGGACGGGTCTCGGCTCCACGTGGTTATTCCTGACGTCACGCGGCGCCACTGGGCGGTTAACATCCGAAAGTTTGTGGTCAAGGCAAGCCGGCTCGAACACCTGGTGGAACTCGGGACGCTTACACCGCAGGCAGCCCGGTTCCTGGGCGCCGCAGTGGCCAGCGGACTCAATATTCTGGTTTCGGGAGCGACGCAGGCCGGCAAGACCACGATGCTGAATTGCCTGGCAGCCAGTATTGGCGCCCGCGAGCGCGTCATCACTGTGGAGGAAATCTTTGAACTGCAGTTCCCTTTACGCGACGTTGTGGGACTGCAGTGCAGGCAGCCGAACCTGGAGGGCGAAGGTGAGATACCGCTGCGGAGGCTTGTCAAGGAAGCCCTCAGGATGCGGCCGGACCGCCTTGTGGTGGGCGAGGTCCGTGAAGCGGAAAGCCTGGACATGCTTATTGCGCTCAACTCGGGCCTCCCGGGCATGTGTACGGTTCATGCGAACTCGGCGCACGATGCGGTCACCAAGCTGTGCACCCTTCCGCTCCTGGCGGGTGACAACATCTCAAGTGCGTTCGTGGTGCCGACGGTCGCCTCGTGCATCGACCTGGTGGTCCACTGCAGCCGGCAGGCCAGCGGCCGCCGGCAGGTGACGGAAATCCTCTCCCTCGGCAGGCGCGTCGAGAACGGCATCATCGAATCGTCCATGGTTTTCGCGCTAGCGGACGGCCATCTGCAACCCAAGGCCAACTCCATGCCCGCCGTCGAGAAATTTGCCGCTGCCGGATTTGATGTTGCCGCCCTGCTGGAGGTCCGCTGATGGCACCCTTGCTGGGGGTTGTCCTTGGTGCAGGCTTGTTCCTCATCTGGTGGTCGGCGTGGGAGCAGCCCCCGTCCGCCACGCGGCCACCGCGGTCCAGCCGGCTCCAGGACCTGTTGCGGGCGGCCGGGATTGAAAACGTCTCCGGAACCGGCCTAGTATCCACCTGCCTTGGTGTGGCGGCGTTCGTTAGTATCGTCTTCTTTGCCGTGACCCGGTCCTGGCCCATCTCGGCCTGCTTCGGACTGTTTGGAGGCTGGCTGCCGATAGCTGTCGTCAGGTGGCGGGCACGCAAACGCACCGCAACGCTGCGTCAGTTGTGGCCCGACGTCGTTGATCACCTTCGTTCCGCCATCAGGGCCGGACTGTCGCTTCCCGAAGCGCTGATCCAGCTGGGCGAAAAAGGCCCTGAGGAGCTGCGGCACGTATTTCGCGATTTTGGCGCCGATTACCGCGCCGGCGGCCAGTTCGATCCAGCCCTCAACAGGCTTAAGGAGCGGCTCGCAGATCCTGTCGCGGACCGGATTGTCGAAGCCCTCAGGCTTACCCGCGAGGTGGGTGGCTCCGACTTGGGCCGCTTGTTGGGAACCCTGGGCGAATTCTTGCGGGAAAGCGCGCGGACCAGGAGCGAGCTTGAAGCCCGGCAGTCGTGGACGGTGAATGCGGCCAGGCTTGCCGTGGCTGCGCCGTGGATTGTCATGGTGCTGCTGGCAACCCGGCCCGAAGCGGTTGCCGCATACAACACCGCGATGGGTGCGGCCGTGCTTCTTGGCGGGCTGGTGGTTTCGGCCATCTGCTACTCCGTCATGCTGCGGATCGGGGCACTTCCCGAGGACGAACGGGTGCTCAGGTGACTTCGTCTGGCGCCAGCGCAGTGGTCTGCGGACTCCTCCTCGGCGCGGGACTCTGGTTACTGGTTGTACGGCTGCCGTTCATGCGGCCAATGAGCTTTACGGAACGCATTGAACCGCAGCTGAAGTCGCAGAACCTGGAGTCCAAGCTGCTGCTGGCTTCCACAGAGAACCTCACTCCGTTCGGGCCGCTGGAGCGCATACTGCGTCCGTTCCTTAAGGATGGACTGGCATTCCTTACGCGTTTCAACACGGGGTCGACTGCGCTGAGCCGACGGCTGGCCCAGGCCGGTATCCGGAAGTCCGTTGTCGACTTCAGGGCCGAGCAGCTGCTGTGGGCAGTTCTGGGATTCGTCATCGCCACGGGCCTGGTAATGATCGGAGCGGCAAGGGGACAATTCAATCCGTTCCTCGCCGTCGTCGCAATTCTGGGTAGTGCCCTTGGCGGATTCCTCTTCAGGGACTACTGGCTGGGCGCCCAGATCAAGAAGCGGGAAAAACGCATGATGGCCGAGTTCCCGAGCCTCGCCGAGCTGATGGCGCTCGCCGTGAGTGCGGGCGAAAGTGCCACCGGAGCACTCGACCGGGTCTGCCGCAGTTCGCGAGGCGAACTGGCCGGGGAGTTCGAGCTGGTGCTGGGTGAAACCCGTGCCGGAAAGCCCCTTATCGACGCGTTGCAGCGATTTTCCTCGCGGACGGACCTGGGCCCGTTGGTGCGATTTGTTGACGGCATCATCGTGGCCGTGGAACGGGGAACACCACTCGCGGACGTCCTCAGGGCGCAGGCGCAGGATGTCCGCGATACCGCCAAACGAGAGTTGATGGAATCGGCCGGAAAGAAAGAGATCGCCATGATGGTGCCGTTGGTGTTCGGCGTCCTTCCGTTGACTGTCATCTTTGCAGTGTTCCCGGGCCTCGCCGCTATCAGCCTTGGACTATGACTGAATTCCAGACCACCCGGACTGCCGGGACACTCCAGCCCGAACCACAGAATGGAAGCCCAATGACCCACTTCGGAATCCGTGCCCTGGCCCTGATCCACGCCATCGCCCTGCTGCTCCGGACATCATCGGCAGCCCTCGGCAAACGCGGCGGCAGGCAGTCCGGCAGTGCCGACCATCCCGAACGAGGGGATGTCCCGGGCTGGGTGATGATCACCCTCATGTCAGCCGTGCTTGTGGCCGCCCTGCTGGCGCTTGCCGGACCGGCCTTGGAGGGGCTGTTCAACCAGGCCATGGACAAGGTCGGAAACTAGCACATGCCCGCAGGGCTCCGGGCGGCCGACGACTCGGTTTGCCGGACAACCGGGCAACCGGCCGGGCGCCATGATACGTCCCAGCGGGAACGCGGCTCCGCCGTTGTGGACTTCGTTCTGGTGGGAGGACTACTGACGATGTTCTTCCTGGCGATCGTTCAGCTGACGCTCGTCCTGCACGTCCGCAACACGCTGATCGATGCTGCAGCGTCGGGTGCCAGGTACGGCACACTCGCCGATCGGAACGCGGCCGATGCGAGGGGCCGCACGGGCGAACTGATCGGAATGGCGCTCAACGGGGACTTCGCCAAGGACGTGACCACTTCGGAAGTGACCTTCCAAGGCATCCGTGTCCTCGAAGTGACGGTCAGGGCGCCGCTGCCGGTGATTGGCCTGATCGGTCCACGCGAGGCCTTGGAGGTGAAGGGCCATGCAGCCATCCAGCCCTAGGCTTCGCATCATCCTGTCCCGCCGGTTCCGGGAAGCCGCTTCGGGGGAGCGGGGGAGCGCCGTCGTCGAGTTCACGTTCCTGGCGCTACTCCTGATGGTTCCCCTCGTGTACTTCATCATCACTGTGGGGCAGATCCAGGGTGGCGCCTTCGCCGTCGTCGGAGCGGCCGACCAGGCCGCCAAGGTGTACGTCGCCCAGCCCGATGCAGAAAGCGGCCGCGCTGCGGCCGAACAGGCAGTCATGCTCGCCCTCGCGGACTACGGGCATCCGGCGGAAAACGCACGCATGGAGGCAAGCTGCCAGACCGCGGACTGCCTTTCCCCGGGGTCGGCTGTCACCGTCACTGTCCACCTCTCGGTCCCGCTGCCCTTTGTGCCTTTCAGTGATTCGTTCCGGCTCACTGTTAGCCAATTGGATGCCTCGGCCACGCAGATTGTGGGGCGATTCCGATAATGGCTCAACATTCCGGCGCTCAACAGAGCGGGGAAGAGGGGCAGATGATGGTCCTGATTATCGGCTACGTTCTCCTGGCGCTCCTGGTCACCACCGCAGTCATGGCGGCGTCCTCGCTCTACCTTGAACACAAGAAGCTGCTGTCCGCTGCGGACGGCGCATCCGTGGCAGCGGCGGACAGCTATACGCTGGGCCAGGTGGAGACCGGCGGCGGAAGCCCATCCGCGGTCCTCAGCGGCGGCCGGGTCCGCAGCGTAGCCGCAGACTACTTGAGCAGGAACGGCGCCTATGACCTGTTCGACGGGCTAGCCGTCGCACCGGAGACCGGGAGTCCCGACGGTTCCACCGCCGTCGTCGTACTGAGTGCGGAAGTGCATCCGCCGATCGTCAACTTCCTCATCCCGGACGGGATCAGGATTGAGGCGGCGTCCACAGCGCGTTCCAGGCTTGTCCGGTAGCCCTGACCGCTAGGTGGGCGTAGCGGTCCGGAACCGGTGCGGGACGGCTAGGAAGGATAGCGTAGGCTTTAACAACCATGGCTCAAATAGATTTTTCCGCAGAAATCCGCGCTTTGCGCGCCACCTACTCCTCCATCGAAAACGTGTCGAATGTTGAGGAGCTGAAGGAAGACATCGCAGAACTGAGCGAGCGGGCGGGGGAGCCCAACCTCTGGGACGATCCCGCGGCCGCGCAGAAGATCACTTCCCGGCTCTCCCACCGGCAGAGCGAACTCGAGCGCCTGAACAAGCTGGTCTCGCGGATCGACGACCTTGAGGTCTTGGTGGAACTCGGCCAGGACGAGGAGGACGCGGACTCCATGGGCGAGGCTGCCGCGGAGCTTGAGTCCATCCGCAAGTCGCTGAAGGACCTTGAAGTAGTGACGCTGCTGTCCGGCGAGTTCGACGAGCGTGAGGCTGTTGTCACCATCCGTGCGGGCGCGGGAGGGGTTGACGCGGCGGACTTCGCCGAAATGCTGCTCCGGATGTACCTTCGCTGGGCGGAACGCCATGGCTACCCGACCACCATCATGGACACGTCCTACGCCGAGGAAGCCGGGCTCAAATCCGCCACCTTCGAAGTCAACGCGCCCTATGCCTACGGCACCCTGAGCGTCGAAGCCGGCACACACCGGCTGGTCCGGATCAGCCCCTTCGACAACCAGGGCCGCCGCCAGACGTCCTTCGCGGCCGTCGAAGTCATTCCGCTGATCGAGCAGACGGACTCCATCGACATCCCGGACAACGAAATCCGTGTGGACGTCTTCCGGTCCTCCGGCCCGGGCGGGCAGTCAGTCAACACCACCGACTCGGCCGTACGACTGACGCACATTCCCACCGGGACCGTGGTGTCCATGCAGAACGAAAAATCCCAGCTCCAGAACCGCGCCGCTGCCCTGCGGGTCCTCCAGTCCAGGCTCCTGCTCCTCAAGAAGGAACAGGAAGACGCGGAAAAGAAGGCCTTCGCCGGGGACGTCAAGGCGTCGTGGGGCGACCAGATGCGCTCCTACGTCCTCAATCCGTACCAAATGGTCAAAGACCTCCGGACCGAGCACGAAGTCGGCAACACTTCGGCCGTATTCGACGGCGAAATCGACGATTTCATCGATGCCGGCATCCGCTGGCGAACCGACAACCGCAACGCCGCCGACTAGGCCCGCAGGCTGCCCGGGACGTCCATTCGGTGGCTGAAATCCCGCGACACGCCCCGGAACTCCAGCTTTTCTGCAGGTGGCCGTGCGTATAGTCGAGGGGCCGGAGCTCTACTTCCCCCAAAAGAAAGCCCGTGCACCGGCTGCAGTACTGGGCTCCATCAGCCGTGTCCTGCAGGGTACTTAGGGCAATGATCCGTTTCGAGAATGTCACCAAGGTCTATGACCAGAAAGCCCGGCCTGCGCTGGACTCTGTCAACCTTGAAATCGACCGTGGTGAGTTTGCGTTCCTTGTGGGCGCTTCCGGTTCCGGCAAATCCACCTTCCTCAGGCTGGTCCTCAAGGAGGACCGGGCCACCTCCGGCGCCGTTTATGTCGCCGGCCAGAACGTGGCAAACATATCAAGCTGGCGTGTTCCCCGCCTGCGCAGGGGAATCGGCGTCGTCTTCCAGGACTTCCGCCTCCTTCCGCAGAAGAACGTCTTTGCCAATGTGGCCTTCGCCATGCAGGTGATCGGCAAGAGCCGCAGTATCATCCGGGACACCGTCCCCGAAGTCCTTAAGACCGTGGGCCTTGAAGGCAAGGAACACCGCATGCCGCACGAGCTCTCCGGCGGTGAACAGCAGCGTGTAGCGATCGCACGCGCCGTGGTTAACCGTCCGGGAATCCTGCTGGCTGACGAACCTACCGGAAACCTTGATCCCACCACGTCGATGGGAATTATGGGCGTGCTGGACAAGATCAACCAGAACGGCACCACGGTGGTCATGGCAACGCACGACGACGACATCGTCAACGAGATGCGCAAACGCGTGGTGGAACTCAGGAACGGCGTTGTCATCCGCGATGAGGCCCGCGCCCTGTACACCTCGATGATTCCGGTGGTGGGGCAGTCGCGGCGGCTGAAGGACGCCAGCGGACGCCCGGACAGGGCTGAATCCGGCCTCGGAGACGGCTCGCCTTCCAGGGCGGGGGAGGCACTGTGAGACTCGCCTTCATCCTCAGCGAAATTGGCAGCGGCCTCAGGCGCAACCTGTCCATGGTGGTGTCGGTCATCCTGGTGACCTTCGTGTCGCTGACCTTCGTCGGTGCCGCCGGCATGCTGCAGCTTCAGATCAACCAGATGAAGGGCTACTGGTACGACAAAGTCCAGGTGGCCATCTTCCTCTGCGGTGACGGCTCGACGGCGGCCGGCTGCGCCACAGGAACGGCCACGCCGGAGCAGCAGGAGAACCTGCGCACGCTGCTGGAGTCGCCTGCCGTGGCCCAGTACATCAACGACTTCCAGTTTGAGTCCAAGGAAGAGGCTTACAACCACTTCAAGGAGCAGTTCTCCAACTCGCCAATCGTTGACTCGGTGACTCCGGACCAGCTCCCGGCATCCTTCCGGATCAACATGAAGGACCCCGAGAAGTACCAGATCATTAGCGAGACGTTCTCGTCACAGCCCGGCGTCGAGACGGTGATCGACCAGCGGCAGGTCCTGGAGCGGCTTTTCTCAGTCATGAACGCTGCCTCCCTGGTCGCTGTCATCATTGCTGGTGTCATGATTGTCTGCGCCATCCTGCTCATTGCCACCACCATCCGGCTGTCCGCCTTCAGCAGGCGCCGGGAGACCGGCATCATGCGGCTGGTCGGTGCCTCCAAGACCGTCATCCAGTTGCCGTTCATCCTCGAAGGCGTGATCGCTGCGGTGATCGGCGCGGCGCTGGCTTCGGGCACGCTCTGGGCAGTGGCGCATTTTTTCCTCGGCGAATACATGTCCAAGCAGTATCCTGACACCGCGTTCATCTCCCCCGCGCAGACCCTCATTCTCGCTCCGGCACTCCTGGGGCTGGGCGCGACTTTGGCTGGAATTTCGTCTCTCTTGACCTTACGTAGATATTTGCGGGTCTAGGCTGTGGACACCAACGAAGGATTGACCATGACAGAAACGCACCGCAAGGCCCGCCGGCTCCGGACCCCGGGACGGGGCAGCCGCATCATCAGCGCCGCCCTGGCACTGGTCCTTGCCGCGAGCCTGGGCGCTTCCACCCCGGTGGCCTTCGCCGACGAACTCGAAGACAAGCAGGCAGCTCTCGAGGCCGAGGCGGCGCGCGTACAGCAGTCCCTTGAGTTCGTTGATGCCAAGATCGCCAAGGCCGCAGGCGACCTTGTGATTTACCAGGGACAGCTTCCGGCCGCCCAGCAGGCCTTGCTGGAGGCGCAGGGCAAAGTGGCGAGTGCTGTGAAGGAAGTCGAAGCACTGGCCGCCCGCGTGGATCTGGCACAGCAGAACAAAGCCAAGATCACGCAGCAGCTTGAAACCGACAAACAGAAGATCGCCGACACCAAGAAACTCATCGGCCAGATCGCCACCCAGGCATACAAGTCAGGCGGCGTGCCCTCAAACCTCACACTGTTCTTTGGATCCAAAAGCGGCGGCAGCCTGACAGACACGATGGACCTCGCGGACCAGGCCATGCGCAGCCAGAACTCCGCAATGGACAAGCTGTCGCAGCAGAACGCCACCAACGTCAATTCGCAGGCACGCCTGCAGGCTGTTGAGGCGGAGATCCAGGACCTCAAGGCCAAGGCCGATGCCGCGCTGGCCAGGGAGAAGGCAGCCCGCGATGAAGCTGCAGCCAAGAAGGAACAGGTGGATAAGCTCATCGCGGACACCACCCGGATCAACAACGAGCTGCAGGCCGCGAAGCCCGGCATCCAGAGCCAGCTATCCAAGGTCCAGGCCGCGCAGAACGCTGTAGCCGCTGAGATCGTCGAACGTGACAGGAAGCTGCGCGAAGCGTGGGAAGCTGAGCAGCGCCGCATCGCTGAGGCCGCCGCCGCTGCGGCAAGGGCGGCCGGGCAGGCAGCCAAGCCCTACGTTCCGCAGGTGGGACCGCCCTCGGCCTTTGGGCTGCGGCACCCGTTCTCATCCGACGTCGCCATCACCTCGGGCTTCGGCTGGCGCGCGACGCCGCCCGGAACCGTCGACTTCTACGGTTCCGGCGGCTACATGCACACGGGGATCGACTTCGGCGCCGGCTGCGGCACGCCCGTCTATGCTCCGGCGGCAGGTACCGTGGTTTCAGCCGGATGGGGCAACGACGGCGGCGGCAACAACGTGAAGATTTCGCATGGCGTTGTCCAAGGCAACTCGTTGACGACCATCTACTACCACAACAGCAGCGTGGTGGTGTCCATGGGCCAGCAGGTCAGCCAGGGCCAACTCATCGCTTATTCAGGGACAACCGGTAACTCAACGGGCTGCCATTCGCACTTCGAGACCTGGCTCAACGGCCAGGCTGTCGACCCGATGATCCTGCTCTGACGCTGCAACCCGCGCGGCAGTGAGCGCGGGGCGCTGACCCGCACCCAGGGCAGCCCGTGTGCTGCCGTAGAATTAAATAGCTCCGACCACTACGGCGGGGCAACCATCCAGACCAAGAGCTGAGGAGTTCCACCGTGCCGAAAGAAAGTGGCCGTAAGGTAGTGGCCACCAACCGGAAGGCCCGGCATGACTACCATGTCCTGGACACCTATGAGGCGGGCATCGCCCTGATGGGGACCGAAGTAAAGTCCCTGCGTGAGGGCCACGCCTCCATGGTTGACGGGTTCTGCACCTTCTACAACGACGAGCTGTGGATGGAGGGGATCCACATTCCCGAATACAACCAGGGGAGCTGGACGAACCACTCCGCCCGTCGGCGGCGCAAACTGCTGCTGCACCGCGAGGAGCTGACCAAGATTTCACACAAGGTCCGCGAATCGGGCTTCACTATCGTTCCGCTCCAGCTGTACTTCCTGGACGGAAAGGCGAAAGTGGAGATCGGCGTCGCGCGCGGTAAGAAGGAATACGACAAGCGGCAGACGCTCCGCGAACAGCAGGACAAGCGCGAAGCGCTGCGCGTCATGCGGGAGAGAAACCGCGGCTGAACCAGCCGCTGGACGCGACGCTGACCCCCGGCTGACCCAGCCGCTAAGCCAGCGCTGAATCCGCCTCCGGCATGCCGGGAATGATTCCGGGCAGCGGTGCGTTATGATTGGTAGTCCGGGAAGGAACGGTGCGGAAACCGCAAGGAATCTGCACGGACCTGACCGGTTTGGTAACAAAATACGGGGATGATCGGTTTCGACGATGTTAGTCGCGACAGGTGAAGCGGGCCGAGGATGCAGAATTATCTCGTAAACGCTGTCTGCAAAACAATAAGTGCCAAACAAACGCGCACTGACTTCGCTCTCGCTGCCTAAGCAGTAAGACAGTCCGTCAGCCCGGGATTGCTATCGTCCCGGATACTGGCGTCATTAAGATAGCCACTGCTGTTTACCTTCGTCATCGGGGTGAACGGGACTCTTAGATGGCTGGGCCCGGATCAGCTACCTGTTTGCAGGATAGCTGGGGCCGAGAAAATCCGACGCAAACTGCGCCCGGAGAAGCCCTGACAACACGACATCGGACGGGGGTTCAATTCCCCCCATCTCCACCATCGGGACGGCGGCAACGCGGTCCCACCCCGTGCAAAAGGCCGGAAGCGAAAGCTTCCGGCCTTTTGTTTTCAGCACCGTTCTGGCATTCTCCAGCGGCCGTCCGTGGGCCCGCGGTTCAGCGCTTCTTGATGTGCGCGACGGGGTCCACGTGGGTGTCCAGCTCATGCTTGGACTTCTTTTCGGCCCTCTTTTGCTTGATGGACTTGTCCGACTTCTTGGTGACCTGCCGGTGCGGCGATTTGTCAGGCATATCGCCCTCCCTCACGTCGGGGCCCTGAATAGGCCCCGTGCTTGTAAGGTACGCCTGTTTTGTCCTGAATGAAACCGGCCCATCGCCGGCCCCGGGCATTGAGTCATTAACGTGCAGTGCGGACCCTGGCCGGGTGCCGGGTGCCGGGTGCCGGGTGCCGGGTGCCCGGTGCCGGGTGCCCGGCGGCGGGCGTCAGGAACCCGGCACCTCAACGTCAACGATTCCGACGAAACGGCTCCCGATTCCCTCGTACTCGCTGCGGACGAGACCCGGCAACACCGGCGGGAGGTCTGCCGGTGCATGGTGAACGCAGCAGACATAGGTAAATGGCGGCCACCATTTCTTGGGCCGGGCGGCCTCGGAGAACCCGCAGACCGCACAGGTCAGCTGGACCCAGACGGGCCGTTTGCCGGTGCGGTTGGCCTTGGACTGGACGAGCCAGGCCGGGGGATTGTCCAGGAGTTCGGAAAGCTCGGCGTCCGACAGCCGGGCCGGGATACCGTGACGGTGTGCCATTTCCAGCGGAATATCAAGGATCTGAGCTGCTTCACGTCGCGTAACCATCGTTTAACGATACGGGACGCCGGGACGCTTCGGATTCACGACGGCGGGACGCCGGCGCCCGCTGCCGTCGCTGTCAGCCCGCTGCCCGTCCGCCTCATGCCGTCACCCGGCGACGGCGATTCCCAGGGCGGCCGCCGACAGCCCGGCGACCAGGTTCACGATCACGTTCAGCGCTGCTGCCAGGTACCGGACCTCGCTGACGAGCCGGATCGTCGCCGTGGTCCAGGAACTGAACGTCGTCAGGCCGCCAGCCAGTCCGGTGGCGATTGCCGCCTGCCATTCCCCGCCGAGTCCCAACCGGCCGGTGACCCCCAGGGACAGGCCGATGATCAGCGAGCCGAGGACATTTACCAGCAGGGTTGCCCAGGGCCAGTGCCTGCGGTTCCCCGTGCGATGGGCGAACCACGTGTCGATGGAGAACCTCAGCAACCCTCCGGCTACGCCGAAAACCCCGACCAGCAGCGCTGTCATGAGGCTCCGCCGATCCGGTCGCTCAGGGACTTGCCGGTTTTCCAGCCCGCGGCTGCGGCAGCGAGCCCCAGGACCAGCGAGAGCCCGAGATACACCAGCCATATCAGGTGCTGCCCGGAGCGTGCGTGCTGGTCAATGGAAAAGACCACCGCCGAGAAAGTGGTGAAGGAGCCCAGCAGCCCCGGGCCAATGCCGGCCCTCAACCAGAATGCCGTCCTGGGGCGCGCGATCCACACTGTGGTGAGGGCAGCCAGGGCGAAGCTTCCGCAGACATTGATGGCCAGTGTGGTCCAGGGAATTGCCCCCGCGGCTTCCGGGAAGATCAGGCCGAGGCCATAGCGGAGCTCCGTCCCTAGGAGTGCTCCGACGGCCACCGCCGTCCATGCCCGCCATCCGGTACCCTTGCTGGCCTTCACGCCGGAAGCACTCATTCAGGCGGCGCCGTTCTAGGCGTCTGCCAGCCGGCAACCGGCATGGCCCGACTCGCTGTGCACCCACAGGGCTGACGAAACCTCATCGGCGAGATCGAATTCGCGGTGCGTGCCTGCGGTGCCGATGCGGACCACGAGGGCACCGCCGAACGGTTTCCGGCCGAGCACTTCGATGTCGGCGTCAAGGTCGATTTCCTGGGCCGAGAGGTAGCGCAGGAGCTCGGGATTGTCGTCGCTGATCCTGGTGATCCGGCCTGTGTGGCCCTCGTCGAGTTCGCTCATGCGGTGGGCGTCCGGCATGTGGACGGTGCCGTCGGCCGCCGGGATCGGATCGCCGTGCGGGTCGCGCAGCGGATTGCCGAGCTTGCCCGCCATCCGTTCGATGAAGGTATCCGACACGGCGTGTTCCAGGAGTTCGGCTTCGTCGTGGACCTCGTCCCAACTGTAACCGAGCTCCTGGACCAGGTAGGTCTCAATGAGGCGGTGCCGCCGCACCATGGAAAGCGCGAGCCGGATTCCGTCGGCCGTCAGTGTGATGGCGCTGTAGGGCTTGTGGTCGACCAGGCCCTGGTCCTTGAGTTTGCGGACCATTTCCGAAACGGAGGAGTTGGCGACGCCGAGCCGTTGTGCCAGCTGCGAGGAAGTGATGGGTTTGTCCTGCCACTCCGTAAAGGAGTAGATGACCTTGACGTAGTCCTCGATGGAGGAGGAGGGCGCGCTGGTCTTCACGACTCCAAGCCTACCGCCTTGGCCCTGGCGCTCATGCTTTGGCGCTCATGCTTTGAACGCCCGCCAGGTCTGGGTCAGGTACGGCAGCCCCAGGACGTCGGAGGGGGAGTGCGACAGGTGTTCATGGAGGTACCACTGCAGATTGGCGAGGACCTTGGCCCGGGTGCCCTCTCCGGCGGCGAGGTAGTAGCTGCGGGATTTGGCCAGCTCGATGATGTCTTCGGTGGTCACCGGGTCTTCCCACCGTGTCAGGTGGCTCTCCAGTTCTTTGAACTCCGGTCCGACGACGGGGCGGAAGTCCGGCTTGTGCACATCGCCGGCGTGCATGATCCGGGAAAGCCTGTGCACCCACGGAACGGACGTATCCAGCTGGTTCCACAGGAGGCCCAGCACGCCGCCGGGGCGAAGAATGCGGGCAAGCTCGGTGCTGGCCGGGAGCGGATCGCACCAGTGCCAGGCCTGGGCGACGCTGACGACGTCGAATGCTTCGTCCGCGAGGCCGGTGGCCTCCGCGGTGCCCACCGACGCGGGAACGCCCGGAAGGACCAGCCGCAGCTGGGTGAGCATGTCCTCCGAGGGATCCACGGCGGCGACCGACAGGCCGCGCTGGACCAGCAACGCCGTGAACTTTCCGGTGCCGGCCCCGATGTCGGCGGCGTCGGACGCGCCGCCTGCCCTGCGGACGCTGCCGATGAGCCAGTCCGCGGAGTCGGCGGGATAACCGGGCCGGACGCGGTCGTAGTGCTCACCGCCGTCCTGGAAGCTTTGGCCGAGCTCGTACCGGCGCTGGTGGTGCAGTTTGGGGCCTCCCCGTGCCACGTGCAGTCTCCTTCGGGCAGGCTGGAATTCTTACCCCTCGAATTTACCGCACCGCGGGTGGCGCCGGACTTCTGTTCCTAGTCGTCGGTGCAGGGGGCGGCGCCGGCGGTGCCGGGAGTGTTGGGCGCCCAGTCCGGGTAGCTGCGGGTGTCGTTGGCCGGCACCCAGCGGCCCGCGTCCACCACGTAGTCCCAGCCCAGTCCGGTCCGGCGGAGTTCCTCGATGCCGGCAAGCAGGCGCTGCGCATCCTCCAACCGGGAGCCCACGCCGAAGCTCGCCCGCAGCGAGCCCGACGGCAGGCCCAGCCGCTTGAGCAGCGGATGGGCGCAAAAGCGGCCGTCCCGCAGGCCCACGCCGTGTTCAGCGGACAGGTAGGCCGCCACGAGGCCCGCGTCGTAGCCGGCCACGGAGAAGTTGACCACGCCGATCGTGTCAGTGGCCTGGTCCGTGTCGCTGAAGATCTGGTGCACGGTGACGCCGTCGATCTTGCCCAGCCCCTCCACGAGGAAGGACCGGATGGCGTTCTCATGCGCGTGCCACAGCTCCGGATCCAGGGCGCCGATGACCTGCGTGGCCCGCGCCAGCGTGGCCGCTCCGAGCACGTTGGGCGAGCCGCCCTCATGCCGCGCCGGTCCCGTTGCCCAGCTGACGGAGTCCAGCCGTGCCTCACGGACGGCGCCCCCTCCTGCCAGGTGCGGGGTCCCGGCGTCGAGCCAGTCCGGCCGGCCGACCAGGACGCCGCTGCCGAATGGCGCGTACAGCTTATGGCCCGAGAAGGCGAGGTAATCGACGTCGTCCGCTGCGATGTCGATACGGCGGTGCGGTGCCAGCTGTGCTGCATCCACAACGATCCTTGCTCCGTGTTCGTGGGCCAGGGCGGCCAGCTCGCGGATAGGGAGGATTTCGCCGGTGACGTTGGAAGCACCCGTCACCGCCAGCAGGCTGATGTCGCCCTGGCTGAGTTCGGAGCGGAGGCTCTCCAGCGTGGCCTTCAGGGTGGAAGAAGCCACTACGCTGCGGTGCGGGACGCCCTGCCAGGGGAGCAGGTTGGCGTGGTGTTCGATGTCGAGGTACAGCACCTCGCCGGTGTGGCGGCCGTCCGCCACCGGGAGGCAGCCCGCCAGCAGGTTCAGGGAGTCCGTGGTGTTCCGGGTGAAGATCACCGAATCGTCCGCCCTGCCGCCCACGAACCCGCGGACGATGTTCCGTGCATTCTCGTACACGGACGTGCTGATCTGCGAGGCGTAGCCCGCTCCGCGGTGCACGCTGGCGTAATACGGCAGGATCTCATTGAGGTAGGCGGAGACCACGGACAATGCCGGTGCGGACGCGCCGTAGTCCAGGTTCGCGTAGCGGACGTGGCCGCCCTGGATCAGCGGCGCCTGGATTTCCGCTCCGGTGACTGCGGAGAGGGGGCGCCGGGCAACGGTGAACCGTTCGTCCAAGAGCCCTGCGGCGGTGGTGGTTCCGGGGGTTGCGGGGAACGTGGCAGTAGTCATGGGGACCTCACTGTAAAGGGACCCCTCACTCCGGGGATCCGCGCTTGCCGGGTCCGTTCCGGACCGGCCTGGTCGTCACCCGGGGCACCCCACCGCGAATGGAGGGTTGCCGGCCAGCAAACCGGGGTTTCGCGCTGGCACTCGTGACCTGTTTCGAGATTAGGACATTCACGGCGCCGCGGGAAAGCGGCGGCGATTATTAAGCACTTTGTTACGCCCGCCGGAAGAACGGGCTTCCGGTCGAATATACGACGGCGGGCGTCCCCTGGGAGGGGCGCCCGCCGTCGTTTATTCGGAATATAGGTGATCCGGCCGCGGATCAGAGGAGGTCGTCGAGGTCCGGGTTCAGCCGCTTGAGGACTTCGGAGTGGAGGATGGAGTTGGTGGCCAGGGCGTTGCCGCCGAAGGGGCCGTCCACGCCCTCGAGGGAAGTGAAGCGGCCGCCGGCCTCGGTGACGATCGGCACCAGCGCGGCCATGTCGTAGAGGTTCAGCTCCGGCTCACAGGCGATGTCCACCGATCCCTCGGCGACCATGCAGTAGGACCAGAAGTCCCCGTAGGCGCGGGTCCGCCAGACTTCCTCCGTGAGGCCCAGGAATTCGTCCAGGTTGCCGCGCTCCTTCCACCCGCCCAGGCTTGAATAGGAGAGGGAGGCGTCGGACAGCTTGGACACGTTGGACACCTTCAGCCGCGTGGCAGCAGCCAGGGACCTTCCCATGTAGGCGCCGGCGCCTTTCGCGGCCCACCAGCGCTTGCCCAGCGCCGGTGCGCTGACCAGGCCGACCACCGGCTCGCCCTCGTCCACGAGGGCGATCAGGGTGGCCCACACGGGCACGCCGCGGACGAAGTTCTTGGTGCCGTCGATCGGGTCGATGATCCAGCGGCGGGAACCGTGGCCTGAGCTGCCGAACTCTTCGCCGAGGACGGCATCCCGGGGGCGGGAGCGGGAGAGCTGGCCGCGGATGGACTCCTCGGCTGCCTTGTCGGCATCCGTTACGGGGGTCAGGTCCGGTTTGGTTTCAATCTGAAGGTCCAGCGCCTTGAAACGGCTCATGGTCTGGGAGTCGACGGAGTCGGCCAGGACATGGGCGAGCCGCAGGTCATCGTTGTAGCTCGAAGCGGGTTGGGTCATGGTTCCAAACTACCGTCTCCGGGGCCGGCCGGCCGGGAGGTCGGGTCCTTGGCCCCTTCGCCCGCTAGGAAACGATGCCGAGTTCCTTGGCTTCCTGCGCTTCCATCCGGGGATCGGTGCCGAGCAGGCGGCGCAGTGATGCCAGCCGCGCAGCCCCTGACGGGCCAGCTTTTCCTTCTGCCACCCAGGCGTCCACCCCGCAGTTGATGGCGGAGGAATCATGCTTGCAGCCGCGTTCGCAAGCGTCCGTGCCGGGTTCGAGGTCGGGGAAGGAACGCAGGATCCGGTCCGGATCCACGTGGGCCAGGCCGAAGGACCGGATGCCCGGTGTGTCGATAATCCAGCTTCCGGCGGGCGCGTCGCTGATCCGGAGGGCAAGCGCCGACGACGACGTGTGCCGCCCCCGCCCGGTGACGGCGTTGACCCCTCCGGTTGCCCGTTCAGCACCGGTCAGGGCATTGACCATGGTGGATTTCCCGACGCCCGAATGACCCAGCATGACCGTGACCTTGCCGTTGAGGTGGGCCCGCAGTTGCGACACGGCGTCGCTGTCGAGGCGGGCCGATAGCCCGTCGTCGGAGCGGGCATCGATTCCTGAAGCTGCGGCATCGGCCGTGCGGCTGATGATGACCGGAAAATCCAGGTGCCGGTAGTTGGACAGGAGTTCAGTGGGATCCTTGACGTCGGCCTTGGTGACCAGCAGCAGCGGCTCGATCCCGGCGTCGTAAGCGGCCACCAGCGCGCGGTCGATGAAACCCGTGCGTGGTTCCGGATTGGCGGCGGCAACCACCACCACAAGCTGGTCCGCATTGGCGACGACGGCCCGCTCAATAGGATCGGTGTCATCGGCGCTGCGCCGCAGCAGCGTGCGGCGGTCCTGGATCCTGACGAGCCGGGCAAGGGTGTCCGGTGCTCCGGAAACATCCCCCACCAGGGACACGAAGTCCCCGGCGACGACAGGCGAGCGGCGGAGTTCACGCGCACGCGCGGCGATCACCGTGCGTTCATTGCCGCTGTCCTCGCCCACCACCGCCGTGTAGCGCCCGCGGTCCACCGTGATGATCCGGCCGGTCACGGCGTCGTCATGGCTGGGCCGGTCCTTGGTCCGGGGACGCGTACCTTTCTTGTTGGGTCGGACCCGGATATCGGATTCGTCCCAGGTACCGGTGCTACGCCCCACTGGCCTGTTCCCCCTGGCGGCTCCGCTGCGCAAGCATGGTTTCCCACAGCTGCGGGAAATCCGGCATTGTCTTGGATGTGGTGCCGATGTCTTCTACTTCGACACCTGGCACGGCGAGGCCCAGGATGGCCCCGGCAGTGGCCATCCTGTGGTCTGCGTAGCTGTGGACGACGCCGCCGTGGAGCTTCGCGGGCCGGATCACCAGGCCGTCGGCGGTTTCCTCGGCGTCCCCGCCCAGGCGGTTGATTTCGGTGACGAGTGCAGCCAGCCGGTCCGTCTCATGGCCGCGGAGGTGGGCTATGCCGGTCAGCCGCGACGGGCCGGTGGCCAGTGCGCACAGCGCGGCAACGGTCGGTGCCAGTTCACTGGTGTCCGCAAAGTCCGCACCTTTGATTTCCGGTCCGCCCGTGACGGTCAGGGTGCCGTTGTCCAGCGTTACCGTGGCGCCCATCGCAGCCAGGATGCTGCGCCACAGGTCGCCCACCTGCGTGGTGGGTGCGGGCCAGTTGGGAATGCGGACGGTGCCGCCGGTTGCCAGCGCCGCGGCCAGGAAGGGGCCGGCATTGGACAGGTCCTGTTCAATGCGCCGGTCGAAGGGCCGGATGGGGCCCGGCGCCACAACCCAATGGTTCGGGACGGAATCGTCCACGGACACGCCAACCTCGCGGAGCACAGCCACGGTCATGTTGATGTGGTCGAGGCTGGGGACAGGCTTGCCCACATGCTCCAGGTGCAGGCCCTCAGTGAAACGCGCACCCACAAGGAGCAGCGCCGACACGAACTGCGACGAGGCACTCGCATCAATTACGAGATGGCCGCCCCGGACCTCACCCGTGCCATCGACGGCGAAGGGGAGCGACGACGGCCTGGTACCTTCGGCGGAACGGACGTCGACGCCGAGCGCAGCCAGCGCCTCGATGATGGTGCCCATCGGCCGCTTGCGGGCGTGCGGATCTCCGTCGAACACTGTGGCGCCGCTGCGAAGGGCGGCCACCGGCGGGACAAAGCGCATCACGGTTCCGGCCAGTCCGCAGTCAATAGCGACATCACCCGGCGCAGCGTCCGGACGCAGGGGCGTGACCTCAAGGTCCGGCCCGAACGAGCCGTCTCCCGGGACTTCCCGGATGCCCGCTCCCAGCTGGCGGAGAGCCTGGATCATCAGGGCGGAGTCGCGCGAGTGCAGGGGTGCGCGGAGCCGGGACGGGCCGTCTGCCAAGGCTGCCAGGACCAGATACCTGTTGGTGAGGGACTTGGAGCCCGGGACGGTGACCGTCGCGTCGACCGGGGCGTCGGCGAACGGCGCCGGCCAGCAGGAACCGGCCGCAGCCGGTGCAGGCGGTACAGGGGCGGTGGGGGCGGTGCCTGTCATTCGTGCCTATGCTTTCACTGCGTGGTCCACGGCTTTGCGGACAGCCTTGTCGGCCTTCTTGAGCTTCTTCGTGGTGGTCTTCCGGGCGTCTGCAGCCAAGTGGCTGGCACCCTTGCGGGCATCGGCTGCCAGGTGCTCTGCCCGCCAGGCCAGGCTCGGCTTGCCCGCGGTGTCTACGGAAGCGAGCAACACGCCGCCGGTGAGGGTGACGTTCTTCAGCAGCTGGTTGCGCCGCGCGTCCCGGCCTTCCTTGGACGTGATGTCCGCGCTGCGCCACTCGACAAAGGCGTTCAGCGCCGAAATCACCGCGAGCACGGTGGCGGCGAGCCTCGCCGACTTGCCGAGGGCAAAAAGCACGCCGGCGCCCACCTGGGTGCCGCCAATGACGCGTGCCAGCACTTTTTCGTTCGTTTCGAACGGGAGGGAATCCGCAGCCCGGCGCAGTACGGGGGACAGCTGCGTCGCAGTGTCATCCGCGTTCTTGAGCTTGTCCAGGCCGGCGAGAACGAAACTGGAGGCCAGCATGGGCCGGGCGAGAATACGGACAAACGACATGAATTTCCTCCTGGGTGGACGAGCCGCGGAACTTCTGCGGGGGAACCGGTTCTAGTCTTGCACTTTTGCGGAATATTTGCCCGCTGGCCATGGTTGTGAAAAGCAGGTCCCAATGAGTCAGGGGCCGCGCTTGGCTGCGGCCCGAGGCACTTGCGGATGCCCGGCGGGCGGGGCATCCGGAAGCGTCAGAACGGGCGCCCCCGGAGCCGGCACCTGCAAGGACGTCCAAGTAACGACGGGCGTTGGGACATAGAGCGGAGATGGAGCTTTGGCATTGGTTAGAGACAGAGTGGAACTCCTTGCACCGATGGAGTTCTCCGGACGCGACGGCGAGGGCGGAGACCGTCCGGCGCCCGCCGGACGCGTCACAGTAGACTTGAAGGCAATGAGCACCATTGATCCGGCCGTTGCGGCCATATATGAGGCTGCCGGAAACGACGCCAAGACCACCACTGAGCCTCCGGCGGATGCCGCGGAGGCGGAAGTCGACGTCGTGTCCGAGACGCCGGAGCAGCGCAGGCAGCGGTTTGAACGCGACGCCATGCAGTATGTTGACCAGCTGTATTCCGCTGCCATGAGGATGGCACGGAATCCCGCTGACGCTGAGGACCTGGTGCAGGAGGCCTACACCAAGGCGTTCTCCGCGTTCCATCAGTACAAGCCCGGGACCAACCTCAAGGCATGGCTTTACCGGATCCTCACCAACACGTACATCAATCTTTACCGCAAGAGGCAGCGCGAGCCGTTGCAGTCGAACTCGGACACCATTGAGGACTGGCAGCTGGCGCGGGCGGAATCGCATACCTCGTCCGGGCTGCGCTCTGCCGAAGCGGAAGCATTGGACCACCTTCCCGATTCCGACGTGAAGCGGGCACTCCAGGCGATTCCGGAGGAATTCCGCCTGGCTGTGTACTTCGCCGATGTGGAGGGGTTCGCCTACAAGGAAATCTCAGACATCATGAACACCCCCATCGGCACTGTGATGTCCAGGCTCCACCGCGGCCGCAAAATGCTGCGCGACATGCTCGCGGACTACGCCGCAGAGCGGGGTTTCAAAGCCGCGGCCGATCCCGGCGCAGCGGCCGAAAGCACAAAACAGGAGAACAGGAAATGAGCGACTGCCAGGGACTGGGCGATTGCGACGACGCCCGGATGCAACGTATTTATGAATACCTGGACGGTGCGTTGACCCACAGCGACATCGCCGAGATCAAGGATCACCTGGACGGTTGCCCGGAGTGTCTTGAGGAGTACGATCTCGAGTGCGTCATCCGCAAGGTGGTCAAGCGCTCCTGCACGGAAGCCGCCCCGGAGAACCTGAAGAGCGCCATCCTGGACCGGATCCACTCGATCCGCCCCGTCGAGGCCTAGTTCCACAGCAAAGGGCCCCGGAAACCATGTGGTTTCCGGGGCCCTTCGCTTTAAGCTCATGTTCCAAACCGTAGCTTAGGTGTTGGGGCGCTTCCCGTGGTTCGCGCCGCCACGCTTACGGTCACGACGTTTACGTGCACGCTTGCTCATAGCTGGCCTCCTTAATCTTGGTACTCAAAAGAGCTGCCCTCAAGTCTCCCACATCACGCGACGGCCCGCGAACCGGGCCCCTCAGTGACTGACGCAGTTCAATGACCATCTGCGTTCAGGGAGTTGCGGATGGAAATCCGGGCCTGGTCCAGGACCGTCCGGATCGTCTCGAGCGTGACCCCGCTGATAGGCGCAGCGCTTGCCCGGAGCCGGAGTTCCACCCGGAGGTCATCCCTGAACGCCTGGACCAGCATCTCCGCCTCTTTCAGGGTGCGGTCGCCTTCCGGAGTGTGCCGCATGCCCCGCTCCGGAAAACCGGCAGAACGGGCAGACGCCCTGGCGGCTTCCGCCGTGGCGGCAAGGTCGGCCCGGAGGCCACGCATGTTGACACGGATATCCTCGCGCAGGTTGTCGGCCAGCCGGCGGACGGAGGCGGAAATGTCATTCTCGACCCCCGCCAGTTCGTCCCGGCGCCGGTTGAGCTCCACCAGCCCGGCCGGGGTAATGCGGTAGTTGGTGCGGCGTCCCTGGGTTTCCGTCGCCACGAGCCCTTCCTCCTCGAGCTTGCCGAGCCGAGGGTAGATGGTGCCCGCACTGGGGGAGTAGGTCCCGCCGAACCGTTCGCTGAGTGCTTTGATGAGCTCATAGCCGTGTTTGGGGCCGGATTCCAGGAGCGAGAGCAGATAGAGGCGAAGTGCGCCGTGGGCGAAGACCGGAGGCATCTAGGCCTCCGTTTCGGCGTCCGCAGGCGGCTGGCTGTGGATGATGTAGGTCTTGCCGGAGACGGAGTTCGTTCGGACGAGCATGAGTTGCTCGTCCGGCCCGGCGATAGTCTGTACCTTACCGCCCGGGACGATGTATTTCTGGTCATCGATGACCACAGCGCCGCTGGCGGATTTGGCGACAATGTCCACGCCGACGTCATGGGGGAGCCTGAGGGTGAGGTCCCCCGACACGGAGTTTGCCCCGAAGTCGTGGGTAAACCCGTGCAGGTCGAAGCTCATGTCGCCGCTGACCGTGTTGGCTCGGATGTTACTGAACCGGCCTGAGGCCGTGACCTCGCCGGACACGCTCTTGGCGGTCAGGACGCCGTCGTGGTTCCGGGCGATGACGTCGCCGGACACGGTGTTGACGTGGAGTTCCCCGCTGGTGCGGTCTGCCATGACGGAACCGGAGACGGTGTTCAGCTTTGTGTGCCCCGTGATCCCGGAGACGAGGCCGTCACCGCTGACGGTACCTGCCTCAACTTCCACTCCGGCCGGCAGTGCAATGCTGATGACGACGGAGTTGGTGCTGCTGTTGTTGACCGTCTCCATGAGGTTCTTGAACCAGCCCTGCGCGCCGTGCAGCTGGTGGCGCACTTCGAGCCGGCCGTTGACGTTGGTGATGGTCAGCGGGTCGCCGTGGATTTCGGACACTTCGATCCGCGTGACATCCTCGTCGTGGGTGACGACGTCGAACCGTCCCCGGATGATTCCGAGCTTAAGTGACCTGACGCCGTCCACGTCGATGGTCTGCGGACCGGTAACGGTCCAGGTGTTCTCGTCCACTGCGCCCTCCAAGTTGCGATATATCGTGAATATGATTTGACGATATATCGCGTTTGGAGCGAATGCAATAGGCGACGGCGGCTAGCGGTAGATCTTTCCGATGAGTGTCCGGGCAATCGTCGTGGCAGGGTCCCGGCCGTCCGGCGTCGGGGCCAGGTTGGTCCAGACGACCAGTGTGACCTGGTTGGCGGGGTCATGGCCTGCGAAGCTGTTGAAGCCGGGAAGCTCACCGGTGTGCCCGTAAAGCTTCCCGAATTTAGCGATTCCCAGCCCATAGAGGGCGCCTCCCGGGTCGTCGGCCTTTACCGGCCGCGGGCTGTCCAGGCGTACTTTCTGCAGGCCGGGCCCCAGGACCTTCCCCGTGCCGAGTGCCTCCGCCCAGGTTGCCAGGTCTTCCGCGGTCGAAATTCCGGACCCGGCTGCCCAGGCCCACGAGGGGTTCATGGCTGTCTGGTCAACGGGCAGGAGCGTTCCGTCGGCGGCAGCCTTTTGCATGTCCTCGGGGAGGGCCGGGTCGTCGAGCGTCAGCACGTTGGTCCCGTACATGTACCCCTGCGGATGCGGTTCGGGAATTGCATTGGACGCCTGCTCCGGAAACACGGACCCGGTCAGTCCGAGCGGGGTGAACAGCCTGTCCCTGAATGCCGCGGTGAGCGGCTTGCCGTCCAGGGCCTCCGCGATCAGGCCGAGCAACACCGTGTTGGTGTTGGAATAGTGGAAGCCCTCGCCGGGGGCGAAATACGGCGGATGGCGGAAGGCCGCGGCCAGCAGTTCATCAGTGGTCCACGCCTTGCCGGGATCCGCGTCGAGGACCTGGTTTACGTTCGGGTCCTCGGTGTAGTTGTAGAGCCCGCTGCGCATCGTGAGCAACTGTTCGATGGTGATGTTTGCGCCGTTGGGCACATCCGGACGGTAGTCCGCCACCGGGTCGTCGAGCTGGATCTTCCCCTCCTGGACCAGCTGCAGGATGACAGTGGTGGTCCAGGTCTTGGTGATGGAGCCGATCCGGACGTGGTCCGCCGGCGTGACGGGATCGGTTCCGCCGAAGCTTCGCACGCCGTACGTGTAGGTGAGGTCCCCGCCGGGGGTCCGCAGGAGCATCGCTGCGCCGGGGACGCGCACATCCTGTGCCGTTTCCCGGAACGTCTCCTCCAGCGCCGCCTGGTCGAAGGGATGCAGGGCCTCGTTGGACGAAGCGGGCGGGGAGGAAGCTGCGGAGGAAGGGGAGGAGGATGACGGGGCAGGAGCCGGGCCCGCACTGCAGCCGGCCAGGGCAAGCACCAGCGCTACGGCCAGCGCTGCCGGGGCAGGGGAGCCCTTGGGGATTCCGGGAACTTTCATGGACCCACAGCCTTATGTCGACGGCGTTATGGGCCCCATTGGGTCACGGGCGGCACTGAGGTGTCAAGCACCCTGTGCAGGCAATGCCGCCCGGTGTTCCGCGATCACTCCGGGGCGGCGATGCCGAGCCACTGGAACCAGCCGCGGTGCAGCACCAGCCAGGCCATCAGCCCGTAACCGGCCTGTCCCGGGGTTCCGCCGTTGGCGGCCAGGTCCTGGCGCCATTGTTCGTGGTTGAGCAGGGGGGAGAAGGTATCCACGTACAGGTGCTTGCGCCGCGTGGTGACATCGGCGAAGGCCGTGTTCAGCTCACCCAGCCTGCGGTTCTGCGAGGGATCCAGTGACGGCGGCGGACCCACCACAAAGACCTCGATCTTGTTCTGGGAGGCGGAGTCCAGGATGTTGGCAAGGTTCAGGCGGCTGCGGGCCGTGGACAGTCCGAACTCAACGTCACGCCCGCTCAGCCCGATGACCAGCCGGTTTTCGTGGTTGTTGCCGAAGCGGCGGCCGGCTTCGTCAAGCCAGCGGGCGGCCAGGCCCTCGGTGCCTTCCTGCGGACAGGGGAGGGGGTAACACTCAACGGTCATGCCGTCCTGCGGAGTGCGGGCCAGTACCCGGCCCAGCCAGCCCAGCGCCCGGGGATCACCCAGGCCGGCCAGCAGCTCATCTCCAACAGCCGCAATCCGCAGCTTCCTGTCTTCCACCACTACCTCTTAACCTCAATGTGCAACAAAATTCAGCGTTCCATGGAACCGGGCTTCCGGCCAACTCCGGCGGCTGGCTTCGGTGCCCTTTCCATTAAGCAACACTGCCCGGCCGGAGTCGTGAATGTCGAGCTCCGGCCGGGCAGTGTTCAAGCTACTTCCGTGCAAACGCCTGCTTGAGGAGGGTGTCCTGCTCCGCAGCGTGCCGCTTCATTGAACCTGCGGCCGTGGATGCCGAAGCCGGACGGGAGACCAGCTTCACCCGGCGGTCGAGTGCCTCGGGCAGGTTCAGGCCCATGAAAGGCCACGGTCCCTGGTTCGCCGGTTCGTCCTGCGCCCACACCACTTCGGCGTTGGGGTACTTGGCAAGCTCCGCGGCGATTTCCGCGGCAGGCAGCGGGTAGAGCTGCTCGACGCGGACGATCGCGGTGGTCTTGTCGCCGGTCTTCTGCCGCGTGGACAGGAGATCGTAGTACAGGCGGCCGGACACCAGCAGCACGCGCTCCACGGCATCCGCCTGCAGCTGTTCGTGCTCGCCGATGACGGGGCGGAAAGCGCCGGTGGTGAAGTCTTCCACGGAAGAAGCTGCAGCCTTGAGGCGGAGCAACTGCTTGGGCGTGAAGATGATGAGCGGCTTCCGCGGCCGGCTGTACGCCTGGCGGCGCAGCAGGTGGAAGTGGGACGCCGACGTCGTGGGGTTGGCCACGATCATGTTGTCCTCGGCGCAGAGCTGCAGGAAGCGCTCGATCCGAGCGGACGAGTGGTCCGGGCCCTGGCCCTCGTAGCCGTGGGGCAGCATGAGCACCAGCGATGAGCGCTGGCCCCACTTCTGCTCCGCCGAGGAGATGAACTCATCGATGATGGTCTGCGCGCCGTTGACGAAGTCGCCGAACTGCGCTTCCCACAGCACAAGGGCGTCAGGGCGCTCCACGGAGTAGCCGTATTCGAAGCCCATGGCCGCGTATTCGGACAGCAGGGAGTCGTAGATCCACAGTTTGGCCTGGTCGTCGGACAGGTTGCCCAGGGGCAGCCACTCGTTGCCGTTGGCGCGGTCGTGGAACACGGCGTGGCGCTGCACGAAGGTGCCGCGGCGCGAGTCCTGGCCGGCGAGCCGGACCGGAACGCCTTCCATAATGAGTGAGCCAAAGGCGGCGATCTCGCCGAAGCCCCAGTCGATGCCGCCCTCGCGGGACATCTGTTCACGCTTCTCCAGCAACTGCTTGAGCTTGGCGTGGACCGTGAAGCCCTCGGGGATCTCGATGTGGGCCTTGCCGATGCGTGCCAGCGTGTCGGCGGAAATGGCGGTGGACGCGGGGGCGTTGATGCCGGAGTCCGACTGCTGGGCGCTGGGCCGTTCGATGTCGGACACGGCTGCCGAATCCGCGGTGATGATCGGGATCGGCGAGGTCTGCGCTGCGTGGGTCTCGGCGAAAACGCGTTCCAGCCGTTCCTGGTAGTCACGGAGCAGCTGCTCTGCTTCTTCCTCGGTGATGTCGCCGCGGCCGATCAGCGATTCGGTGTACAGCTTGCGGACCGAGCGCTTGGCTTCGATCAGGTTGTACATCAGCGGCTGGGTCATCGAGGGGTCGTCGCCCTCGTTGTGACCGCGGCGCCGGTAGCAGACCATGTCGATGACAACGTCCTTGTGGAAACGCTGGCGGAACTCGTAGGCAAGCTGGCCGATGCGGACCACGGCCTCCGGGTCGTCGCCGTTCACGTGGAACACCGGAGCCTGGATCATCTTGGCGACGTCCGTGGAGTAGGTGGAGGAGCGTGACGAGGAAGGAGCGGTGGTGAAGCCCACCTGGTTGTTGACCACCACATGGATGGTGCCGCCGGTGCGGTAGCCGCGAAGCTGGGAGAGGTTGAGCGTTTCCGCCACCACGCCCTGGCCTGCGAACGCGGCGTCACCGTGGACCATGATGGGGAGCACGGGGAAGGCTTCGCCCTGGTCCAGGCGGTCCTGCTTGGCGCGGACGATGCCTTCGAGGACGGAGTCCACGGCCTCCAGGTGCGAGGGGTTGGCGGCGAGGTAGACCTTGGTTTCCTTGCCGTTGTCCGACGTGAAGGTGCCCTCGGTGCCGAGGTGGTACTTGACGTCGCCGGAGCCCTGCACGGAACGCGGGTCCTGGGTGCCTTCGAATTCGCGGAAGACCTGTGCGTAGGTCTTGCCGGCGATGTTGGTGAGCACGTTCAGGCGGCCGCGGTGGGCCATGCCGATCGCGACTTCGTCGAGGTTGTCGTCGGCAGCGTCGGAGATGATGGCGTCCAGCAGCGGGATCAGCGACTCGCCGCCCTCCAGGGAGAAGCGCTTCTGGCCCACGAACTTGGTCTGCAGGAAGGTTTCGAAGGCTTCCGCAGCGTTGAGCTTGGACACGATGCGCAGCTGCTCTTCGCGGCTCGGCTTGGAGTAGGGGTGCTCCAGCTGGTCCTGGAACCACTTGCGCTCGGCCGGGTCCTGGATGTGCATGTACTCGATGCCGGTGGTGCGGCAGTAGGCGTCGCGGAGAACGCCCAGGATGTCGCGGAACGCCAGCATGGGCTTGCCGCCGAAGCCGCCCGTGGGCCACTCGCGGTCGAGGTCCCACAGGGTCAGGCCGTAGGTGAGGACATCCAGGTCCGGGTGCTTGCGCTGGACGTATTCCAGCGGATCGGTGTCCGCCATGAGGTGGCCGCGCACGCGGTAGGAGTGGATCAGCTGCTGGATCCGGGCAACCTTGTTGATCTGGTCGGCCGGGTCAACCTGCAGGTCCGGGCTCCAGCGCACGGGCTCGTACGGGATGCGCAGGGATTCGAAGATCTCGTCGTAGAAGTTCTGCGCACCCAGCAGGAGCTGGTGCACGAGCTTCAGGAACTCGCCGCTGCCGGCACCCTGGATGACGCGGTGGTCATACGTGGAAGTCAGCGTAAGGACCTTGCTGATGGCGTTGTGCGCGATGATCTTCTCGCTGGCACCCTGGAACTCGGCCGGGTAGTCCAGTGCGCCGACGCCGATGATGGCAGCCTGGCCCTTGGAAAGGCGGGGCACGGAGTGCACGGTGCCGATGCCGCCCGGGTTGGTGAGGGATACCGTGGTGCCGGAGTGGTCATCTGCGGTCAGCTTGCCGTTGCGGGCGCGCTTGATCAGGTCCTCGTAGGTGTGCCAGAACTCGGAGAAGTTGAGGGTCTCCGCTTTCTTGATGTTCGGGACCATCAGCAGGCGCGTGCCGTCCGGCTTGGGCATGTCGATGGCGATGCCGAAGTTCACGTGGGCAGGCTGGACCGCAACCGGCTTGCCGTCCACTTCGTCGTAGTAGACGTTCATGGAGGGGAACTGGGACAGGGCGCGGATGACGGCATAGCCGATGAGGTGCGTGAAGGAAACCTTGCCGCCGCGGGCGCGGGCCAGGTTGGAGTTGATGACCACCCGGTTGTCGATCAGCAGCTTGGCCGGGATGGCACGGACACTGGTGGCAGTGGGAACTTCCAGGCTGGTGACCATGTTGGAGGCGATGGCCTTGGCCGGTCCGCGGAGGACGGAGACGACGTCCTCTTCCGGAGCCGTGGGTGCCTTGACGTTCTTGGGCAGCTGGGCGGGGATGGGCGGGGCACCTGCGGATTCGGGCTTTTTCGAGCCGTCCCGGGCGATGGTGGCGGGTGCTTTCTTCGCCGGAGCTGCAGCCGGCGCTGCCTGCGGCTGGGCGGGAGCGGGCTGGGCAGGAGCGGCCGCTGCGGGTTTGGCAGGTGCTGCCTGCGACGGTGCCGGTGCGGGAGCTACAACTGGAAGTTCGCGGGTTGCGGGGTCAGCGGGCGCCGCTGCACCCGAGGTCCCGTTGGAAGACGAGCTGTCACCGGCGTCGAAGGATTCGAACAGGGGCCACCACTTGGCATCTACCGTGTTCTTGTCCTGCTGGTAACGCTCGTACAGTTCGTCAACGAGCCACTCGTTTCCGCCAAATTCCTCTGGTAGACGGTGGCTAGGCTGCTCTGGCACTTGAAATACGCCTCTTCCATGAGTTTGATTTCCCTCTGGTCGCCTTCGGTGCCTCAGCACAACAATCGAACCAGTCTCTGCGTCCTGTGAACTCAGACCTTTGCCAGTCTAGTGAGGATTCTCTGTTAACTGCCAATAAGGGTGACCCAAATCATGTAGCGGCGAAACACTTGTACGAATCAGGCCCCGGAACGGCCCTCGGCGCTGTCCCGCTTGGGGCCGCGCTCTCGCCTAGACTCGCACTGGGGACCCTATTTTCGACGAGGAGCAGCCGTGCGTTTTTTGAGTGAACCGTCCACTGACCTGACCTACTCGGACGCCTTCCTGGTGCCCTCGCGATCGGATGTTACGTCGCGGCTGGATGTCGATCTCTCCGCCGACGACGGCACCGGGGCGTCCATCCCGCTGGTGGTGGCCAACATGACGGCCGTGACCGGCAAGCGCATGGCCGAGACCATGGCCCGTCGCGGAGGGCTGGCCGTCCTGCCGCAGGACGTTCCGCTCGACGTGCTCCGGGAAGTCACCGCCTGGATCAAGTCGCGCCATACCGTTCTTGAGACTCCGGTGAGCCTGCTGGCCTCGGAAACCGTCATTGATGCCCTTCACCTGATGGGCAAACGGCCGCACGGGGCGGTTGCCGTGGTGGATGACGCCGGCAAGGTAGTCGGAGTTGTCCGCGCGGCGGACTGTGAGGGGCAGGACCGTTTTGCGTCGCTCGCCTCGGTCATGCGGCAGACCCTGGTGCTGGATGCGTCAGCGTTCGGCGCCGGGACCGAAGCCGGGGCTGGCACAGGCTCCGGCGCCCGCCATGCTTCCCTGCGGAACGCCTTCGAGGCCATGGACGCCGCAGGCACGGATTTCGCGCCCGTGCAGGTCGGCGGTTCCCTGGCGGGGGTCCTGACCCGCAAAGGCGCGCTTCGTTCAACCATCTACCGGCCCCTGCTCGATGCGGCGGGAAAGCTCAAGGTAGCGGCCGCCGTCGGAATTAACGGCGACGTGGCGGGCCGGGCAGCTGAACTGCTGGCCGCCGGCGTCGATGTCCTTGTGATCGATACCGCCCACGGGCACCAGCAGAAGATGTTCGACGCCCTGGCGGCGGTCCGGGGCCTGGATCCCGCGGTTCCCCTCGTGGCCGGCAACGTTGTGACGGCGGATGCCACCCGGGAACTGATCCAGGCAGGGGCGAACATCGTCAAGGTGGGCGTCGGTCCGGGGGCCATGTGCACCACTCGCATGATGACCGCCGTGGGCCGTCCCCAGCTCTCCGCCGTGCTGGAGTGCGCCGCCGCGGCGCGCGCCGCGGGTGGGCGGATCTGGGCCGACGGCGGTGTGCGGTATCCGCGGGATGTGGCCCTGGCGCTGGCGGCAGGTGCCAGCCAGGTCATGATCGGCTCCTGGTTCGCAGGGACGCACGAAAGCCCGGGGGACCTGCAGCCGGACGCCAACGGCCGCTTATATAAGGAGAGCTTCGGCATGGCCTCAGCCAGGGCCGTGCAGAACCGGAACCAGCGCGAAGGCGCTTTTGAAAAGGACCGCAAGGCACTCTTCGAAGAAGGCATCTCCACCTCGCGGATGTACCTGGACCCCGCGCGCCCGGGCGTCGAGGATCTGGTGGACATGATCACGGCGGGTCTCCGGAGTTCCATGAGCTACGCCGGCGCCGCGGACCTGGCCGGATTCCGTGAGCGTGCCGTGGCGGGAATCCAGTCAGCTGCCGGTTATGAGGAGGGCCGGCCCGTGCCGCAGAGCTGGTAGCGAACGCTGGCAGGGGAGCTGGTCGGCGGCTCCGTGCCGCTGCTGGACGCTACACCTGCTCCTGTAGACTGAAATTCTTATGGACAGTAAATCTAGGTGCCGGCCTGGGGGCTGTCAGCGGAGCATGAACACCAGCTCCCCGCAGTCCACCCGCAGAGCCGGCAAACCCCGTTCACGCGCCCATCATTCTGCAGCAGTACACGCCGCAGCCTTCCAGGAAAAAGGGTCGGCACCGGCCGACCATCCTCCGCCGGGCGGTTTTCCCGCCAACACCCCTTTCCCTCTCCCGGACTTACGGGCACACGCTTCGGCAGTGCCTTCTGACCGAGGGCCAGGGATCCCCTTCCCCGGACGGCCGGAGGCCGGCCGCTGATGGAATGGTTACTCCTTGGAGCAGGCATCCTGCTCATCCTCGGCACGGGCTTCTTCGTCGCCGTTGAATTCTCCCTCGTCGCCCTCGACCAGGCCACGGTCCAGCGGGCCGTCGACAGCGGCGACGCCGCGGCCGTCCCCCTGCTCAAGTGCCTCAAATCGCTGTCCACCCAGCTGTCGAGCTGCCAGCTCGGCATCACCCTGACCACCCTGCTGACCGGTTACGTCATGGAGCCGTCCGTAGGAAAGCTGCTGGAAGGGCCGCTGACAGCGGCCGGAGTTCCGGAAGCGGCAGCGGCTTCGGTTTCCCTGGTGATGGCGATGACCATCGCCACCCTGCTGTCCATGCTGATCGGCGAGCTGGTTCCCAAGAACATGGCCATTGCGCTGTCCTTGCCGATCGGCAAGGCCGTGGCCCGTCCCCAACTGGTGTTCACGGCCATCTTCAAGCCGGCCATCATTGTGCTGAACGGCTTCTCCAACAAGGTGCTGAACGTCTTCGGACTCGAAGCCAAGGAGGAGATCTCGGGTGCGCGGACACCGGCCGAACTGGCATCCCTGGTCCGGCGCTCCGCCGCCATGGGAACACTGGACCCCGGAACGGCCAACTTCATCGCCCGCACGCTCAAGTTCTCCGGCCGGACGGCCGCCGACGTGATGACCCCCAGGATCCGGCTGGAGACCATCAGCGCCGAGCAGCCGGTCTCGGACATTGTCGACGCCGCCCGGCGGACCGGATATTCACGCTTCCCGGTGGTCGGCGAGTCCGCCGACGACATCCGCGGTTTGGTCCACGTCAAGAAGGCGATCGCCGTCCCGTCGGACCGGCGCCCCAACCTCGAGGCGGGCGCGATCATGACGGACGTCCTCAGGGTTCCCGAAACCATCCACCTTGATGCCTTGCTGGCCGAACTGCGCGAAGGAAACATGCAGCTGGCCGTTGTGCTGGATGAATATGGCGGCACGGCGGGAATTGCCACCCTGGAGGACCTCGTGGAGGAAATCGTCGGGGAAGTCGCCGATGAACACGACAAAGTGCGGCCCGGACTGCTCCAGAGCGCGTCCGGCGACTGGTACTTCCCCGGCCTCCTGCGCCCGGATGAGCTGTCCGAGCAGATTCCCGGACTCACGGTGCCCGATGAGTCTGCCTACGAGACAGTCGGCGGCTACGTCATGAGCCAGCTCGGTCGGATCGCCGCCGTGGGAGACAAGGTGGACGTCGGCGGGGGCACGCTGAGCGTCACCCGCATGGACGGACGCCGGATCGACCGGATCTGCTTCAAGCCGTCTCCGGTCCGGGGACAAGAGCAAGTTGCCGGCCAGGGGGGTGCGGCATGAGCGACTGGGTGGGAATCTTCTGGCTGGTCATCCTGCTAATCGGCAATGCCTTCTTCGTGGCGGCGGAATTCGCCGTGATGTCCGCCCGGCGGAGCCAGATCGAGCCGCTGGCGGAGGCAGGCTCCATGCGGGCGCAAACCACGCTGCGGGCCATGGAAAACGTGTCCCTCATGCTTGCGTGCGCCCAGTTGGGCATCACGGTCTGCTCCCTGCTGATCCTGCAGGTGGCCGAACCGGCCATCCACCACCTGATGGCCGTACCGCTGGAGGCTGTCGGCATGCCGATGGAACTGGCCGATGTGGTGGCCTTTACCGTGGCCCTTTTGGTGGTGACCTTCCTGCACGTGACGTTCGGGGAGATGGTGCCCAAGAACATCTCGGTGTCCGTTGCGGACAAGGCAGCCCTGCTGCTGGCTCCGCCGCTGATGTTCATTGCGCGGCTCGTGAACCCGGTGATCGTAGCCCTCAACTGGTCCGCGAACCACATCCTGCGCCTGCTCCGGATCGAGCCAAAGGACGAAGTCAACTCCTCGTTCACACTGGAGGAGGTCCAGTCGATCGTGCAGGAATCCACCCGGCACGGTCTGGTGGATGACGACGCCGGCCTGATCACCGGTGCGCTGGAATTCTCCGAGTACACGGCGTCCAACATCATGGTGCCGCTCGACAAACTGGTCATGATGAAGACGCCCACCACGCCGGTCGAGTTCGAAAAGGCTGTCAGCCGGACCGGGTTCTCCCGGTTCCCGATGATGGACGAGGACGGCATGCTCTCCGGCTACCTCCACATCAAGGACGTGCTGTCCATCCCGGAAGCAGGGTACGAACACCCGATTGCCGAGAGCCGGATCAGGTCGCTGGCAAACCTTTCCATGGATGACGAGATCGAAAAGGCCATGTCCGTGATGCAGCGCACCGGTTCACACCTGGCGCGCGTCATCGGGCCCGACGGCAACACCAGGGGCGTGCTGTTCCTGGAAGACGTCATCGAGCAGCTCGTCGGCGAAATCCGCGACGCCACCCAGGCGAAGGGCATCCGCAGGCTCGGCCAGCCGGACGGCGAGTAGGACGCTGTAGCCCTAAATAGGAATCATTCCTATTTAGGGCTACACTCGTTGTGTTGCTAATGCTCCTGATTCTCATCAGGCACGTCCCGATATCCAGATCCGAGGTCCTTCCGTGCGCCGTTCCGCCGTCTTTTCCGCCACCGCCCTTGCCGGCCTGAGCCTGCTGCTGTCAGCCTGCAGTACGACGGCGGGCGGCCAGCAGGCCGAAACCGGCACCATCGAGGTGGTCACCTCCACGAACGTCTACGGTGACATCGTCCGGGAAATCGGCGGCGACAAAGTGAACGTTAAGGCGCTCATTACCAAGGCCAGCCAGGACCCGCATTCCTATGAGGCCACCACCCAGGACAAACTCGCGGTATCCAAGGCCCGGCTGGTTGTCGAAAACGGCGGCGGCTACGACGACTTCCTCCACAAGCTGGCCGAGGACAGCAACGTGGAGCACGACAACATCATCAGCGCCGTCGAAGTGTCCGGGCTCGCGCCCGAAGAGGAACCGGCCGCCGCATCCACAGCCGAGGCCACCGAGCCCGACGACCACTCCGACCACGGAGGCCTCAACGAGCACGTCTGGTACAACCTGGACGCCATGACCAAACTGGCGGATGCCGTCGAAGCCAGGCTCACCGCGCTGGAGCCGTCGTCCGCAACAGCCTTCCAGGCCAACGCCGACTCGTTCAAAGAGGAGATTGCCGGGCTGAACAGCCAGGTTGCCGGGCTGGCCGCGACGGCCGCCCAGGCACCCGTCGCCGTCACCGAACCGGTGCCGCTGTACCTGCTCGAGGCCGCCGGGCTGGTCAACAAGACTCCCGCGGACTACACGGCCGCCGTCGAGGAAGACGCCGATGTGCCGCCGGCGGTCCTCAAGGAAGCCACGGAACTGGCCGGTTCGAAGGACATCAAGTTCCTGGCGTACAACACGCAGACGGAAAGTCCGCAGACGCAGGCCCTCCGGAAAGCAGCCGAAGCTTCGGGCGTTCCCGTGCTGGACTTCAGTGAAACCCTCCCTGAAGGAAAAACCTACGTAGAGTGGATGAGCGGCAACGTGGACAGCATCAAGCAGGCCCTGGGAAACTAACCGGCAGTCCTAAGATGGTGGGGGCGATCCGCCCCGAATGAATCGAGGATAAAGAACGTTGAAACCGGTAGTGAGCCTCCGTGGAGCCACCCTGAAGTTCGGCCAACGGACACTGTGGGAGGACCTGGACCTCGATATCAATCCCGGCGAGTTCTTTGCGGTCCTCGGCCCGAATGGCAGCGGCAAGACCACGCTCCTGAAAGTCCTTCTGGGCCTGCAGGAACTCCACTCCGGGACGGCTACGCTCGGCGGCCGCCCTGTGGAACGCGGCAGCAGCCTCATCGGCTACATTCCGCAGCAGAAATCCTTCGCGCCGGAGACGCCCCTGCGTGCCCGCGACCTCGTGGGGCTGGGCGTCGACGGCCACCGCTGGGGGCTCCGGCTGGGCGGTGCCAAGGCCAACCGGAGGATCGATGAGCTGCTCGATCTCGTGGGAGCCTCCGACTACGCCAACGTCCCGGTGGGACAGCTCTCCGGCGGCGAACAGCAGCGGCTGAGGGTGGCCCAGTCGCTGGCCGCCGATCCGCAGGTCCTGCTGTGCGACGAACCGCTGCTTTCCCTGGACCTCCAGCACCAGCAGGCCGTCAGTGCATTGATCAACGAGCAATGCCGCACCCGGGACAGCGCCGTTGTCTTCGTCACGCACGAAATAAATCCGATCATCGACTATGTGGACCGCGTCCTCTACCTTGCGGGCGGACGGTTCCGGGTGGGCAGGCCCGCCGACGTGATGACCACGGAAGTACTGTCGGGGCTCTACGGCAGCCGGGTCGAAGTGATCCGCGCCAACGGCCGGTTGATCGTGGTGGGGCTGCCGGAGGGCGCCACCCACCACCACGAGGACGCGCATTCAGTGGCGGGGGAGGTGGGCTAAGTGGATTTGGACAGCATCCTGGGTTCCATCTTCAATTTCGACAACTACGGCGAACTGCTGGCGCTCGTCCAGAACTCCATCTGGGCAGGGGCAGTGCTCGGCCTGCTCGGCGGGCTCATGGGCACCTTCGTGATGAAACGGGACCTCGCTTTCGCGGTCCACGGCATCTCCGAGCTTTCCTTCGCCGGGGCTGCTTTTGCGCTGCTGATCGGAGCCGACATCGTGTTCGGCTCCCTGATCGGTTCGGTGCTCGCGGCGCTTCTCCTGGGCGTCATGGGCGTCCGTGCCCGGGACAAGAATTCCATCATCGGCGTGATCATGCCTTTCGGGCTCGGCCTCGGCATCCTTTTCCTGTCCCTTTACGAAGGTAGGGCCTCCAACAAGTTCGGCCTGCTGACGGGACAGATCGTGTCCGTCGACACAGTCCAGCTGCAGGTGCTGGCCACGGCTGCGGTGGTGGTGATGATCGCTTTGGCGGCCATCTGGCGGCCGCTCACTTTTGCGAGCGTGGACCCGGAAGTGGCGGAAGCGCGGGGCGTGCCCGTGCGGACGCTGGGCATCGCTTTCATGGTGTTGCTGGGCGTCAGTGTGGCGCTGTCCATCCAGGTGGTGGGGGCCCTCCTGGTGCTCGCGCTGCTGATCACGCCGGCCGCCGCGGCGCTCCGCGTGACTTCCTCGCCGCGGCTTGTGGTGATCCTTAGCGTCGCCTTCGCTGTCACCGCGACAGTGGGCGGCATCATGCTTGCCCTGGGCGGACGGATTCCGATCAGCCCCTATGTGACCACCCTGTCATTCCTGATTTACGTTGTGTGCCGGATCGTCGGCGGGATACGCGCCGGGCGGGGCCTCAACGGGCGAGTCCTCCCGGCAGCAGCTTCATAGCCCGTCAGCCTGCGGCGGCCTTGCGTGCGGTGCAGTCCGGGCACAGGCCGTAGATCTCCACGGTATGCGCCACTTCTGTGTAGCCGTGTTCCGCGGCAGTCCGCGCAGCCCAGGTCTCGACGGCGGGAGCTTCCACTTCCACGGCCTTGCCGCAGTTCCGGCACAGCAGGTGGTGGTGGTGGCCGGTGACGGCGCACCTCCGGTAGACGGCCTCGCCCTCGCCGTTGCGCAGGACATCCACCAGCCCGTCGTCGGCGAGCGACTGCAGGATCCGGTAGGCCGTGGCCAGCGACACGGAGGTGCCCTGGTTCTGCAACATCCGGTAAAGCTCCTGCGTGCTGACGAAGTCGTCCAGGTCGTCCAGGGCGGCGCTCACCGCCAGTCGCTGCTTGGTGACACGCTGCTCCCTGCCGCCGGCGGAAGCCGGTGTGGAGAGCTTGGTGCCGTCGGCTTTGGCGCCGTGGGCCATGGATTGTCTCGCTTCCCTAAGGGGTGTGGGCAATGTCCAAGATTACCAGCCGGGAGTTGGGAAGCGGGTTCGTGGACACTGCCGCGCGGCCGCACCTAGGCTGGCATCATGAAGCTGACCAAATACACCCACGCCTGTGTCCGGCTCGAGAAAGACGGCCAGGCGCTGGTGATAGATCCCGGCACGTTCTCCGAAACGGGCCAGGCCCTCGACTCCGCCAGGGCCGTGCTGGTCACCCACGAGCACGGCGACCACATCGATGTACCGGCGGTGGTGTCAGCGTTGCGCGGCAACGAATCGCTCCTGGTTTTTGCCCCGGCCGGGGTGGCGGCAACACTGCGGTCCGAGGCGCCGTTTGCCGATTCCCGGATCCGCGACGTCGAGCCGGGCTCGGCGTTCACGGCCGCCGGGTTCGAGGTCCAGGCCTTCGGCGGGCAGCACGCGCTGATCCACCCGCAGATTCCCGTGGTGGCCAACATCGGGTACCTGGTCGACTCCAACGTGTACCACCCCGGTGACTCGTTCGTGATTCCCGACGGCATCGGGGTCCGGACCCTCCTGGTCCCGGTACACGCGCCCTGGAACAAAGTGGGGGAGGTGGTGGACTTCGTCATTGGTGTCCGCGCCCCCAGGGCGTTCCCTATCCACGACGCCCTGCTCAACGAAACTGGACTTGGCCTCATCGAGGGCCACGTGAAGCGGCTGGGAGCCAAGTACGGCACCGAATACGCGCACCTCTCCAGCGGAGATTCGGTGGAACTCTAGGCCGGCCAGGTTCCGGTCTCGAAGAAATCCCGGATGGCTGCCTCATGTGGCTTCGGGTCCAGGCCGCGGGCCTCCAGCCACTGCTCGTCGTAGTAGCTGCCGGCATACCGGTCCCCGGCGTCGCACATCAGCGAAACGACGCTGCCCCGCCGGCCCTCCGCCACCATCCCGGCGATCAGCTGCCACACACCCCAGAGGTTGGTTCCGGTGGACGGGCCGGCGTGCAACCCGGCCAGGTTCCACAAATGCCGCATGGCGGCCACAGAAGCCGCATCGGGTACCTGGATCATGTGGTCGATCACGGCGGGGATAAAGCTGGGCTCCATCCGCGGCCGCCCGATGCCTTCGATGCGTGACGGCATCCCGGTGCTGAAGCCGGCCACGTCGTCCCTCCACCCCGGGTAGAAAGCGGAGTTCTCCGGATCCACGACGGCGAGCTGAGTGTCATGGCGGTGGTAGCGCAGGTACCTGCCGATGGTGGCGCTGGTGCCGCCGGTGCCGGCGCCCACCACAATCCACCGGGGGACCGGGTGCTCTTCAAGGGCCAGCTGCTGGAAGATGGACTCGGCGATGTTGTTGTTGCCGCGCCAGTCCGTGGCCCGCTCGGCGTAGGTGAACTGGTCCATGTAATGACCGCGCGTGGTCCGCGCGACCTCCTCTGCGGCGGAGTACACCTCGGAAGCGTGTTCCACCAGGAGGCAGGACCCGCCGAACTGTTCGATCAGGGCGATCTTCTCCGGGCTCGTAGTGCGGGTCATCACGGCGATGAACGGCAGGCCGAGGAGCTGGGCAAAGTAGGCCTCGGAGACGGCCGTGCTGCCGCTGGACGCCTCCACGATGGTGGTGTCTTCCCGTATCCAGCCGTTGACAAGGCCGAACAGGAACAGCGAGCGGGCGAGCCGGTGTTTCAGGCTGCCGGAGCGGTGCGTGGATTCGTCCTTCAGGTACAGCTGGACGCCCCAGTGCTCCGGGAGGGGGACCGAATAAAGGTGCGTGTCCGCGGACCTGTTGTTTTCGGCGTTGATCCTTCGGACGGCTTCATCTGCCCAGGCGCGGTCCTGGCTGCCCGCACGCTTACCCACTCTGTTCACCGATTCAGCCTACCCGGGACAGGAAGCCGCCACCGCTACAGTGGGAACCTGCTGTCCGTCCGCATTCAGGCGCGGGCTGCCGGCCCGTCATCCGAACCAAAGGAGATTTGATGAACCCCCTGATGGACGTGTCCGCGCTGAACCACCGGATGACCTCCGGCAAGCGCACCGTTCTGTTGGATGTGCGCTGGGCGCTGGGCGATCCCCACGGCCGCGAGCACTACCTTGAGGCCCATATACCCGGCGCTGTCTACGTGGACCTGCCCACGAGCCTGGCCGGCCCCGCGGATCCGGGCGCGGGCAGGCACCCCTTGCCGCCGCTGCCGCAGTTCCAGGAATCGGCGCGCTGCTGGGGAATCCGGGACAACGACGTCGTGGTTGCCTATGACGACACCGGCGGCACCGCCGCCGCAAGGCTGTGGTGGATGCTGCGCAACGCCGGTTTTTCCAACGTCTTCCTGCTCGACGGCGGCCTGTCAGCCTGGCGGGCGGCGGGATACGCCATGGAAGGCGGCCTTGAGCAGGCATCGCTGGGTGACGTGACGCTGACGGACGGCGGGATGCCCGTCATTGACGCAGCCCAGGCCGGGCAGTGGGCGGAGCGCGGGGTCCTGCTGGACGCCCGGGCGGGGGAACGCTACCGCGGCGAGATCGAGCCGGTGGATCCGCGGGCGGGACACATCCCGGGCGCTGTCAGTGCACCCACGGCCGGGAACATCGGAAGCGACGGGCGGTTCCTGCCCCCGGCGGAACTGCGGGACCGTTTCATCGCCCTCGGCGTGCGGCCGGACGTGCCCACGGCTGTCTACTGCGGCTCCGGCGTCACGGCGGCGCACGAAATCGCCGCCCTGGAAATCGCCGGTTTTCCGGCCGCGCTGTATCCCGGCTCCTTTTCGCAATGGTCCAATGACCCCGCCAACGAAGTGGCCACGGGAGCGGCCCCGTAGCCCTGCTCCGACGGGAACAGCGCCGATTGGATCACCGGATGCCGGCGGGGGTAGCGTCGGAGCATGACTCCCGGACGCCCCGTACCGCCGCCCCTCGCCAAGCCGCTCCCCGGCACGCCGCAAGGCACAGCGCAGCCTGCACCCTCGACTGCGCCGCGGCTCGCCGCAGCCTACGGGGCCACAGCCGCAGACAGCGGCCTGGTTCCGCTGACCGTCGCCCGCCGTGCCCCCAAGGACGACGACGTCGAGATCGCCATTGAGTTCTGCGGCCTCTGCCATTCGGACGTGCACGCAACGCGCGGCGAGTGGGGCGCACCGAAATATCCGCTGGTGCCCGGCCATGAAATCGTGGGCCGCGTCAGCCGCGTCGGTGCCGCCGTCGACGACTTTGCGCCGGGTGACCTCGTGGGCGTGGGCTGCATCGTGGATTCCTGCCGCGAGTGCGACAGTTGCCTGGACGGCCTGGAGCAATACTGCGAAAGCGGCATGACCGGCACGTACGGAGCCGTGGACGCCCGCAACGGTGACGCCGTCACCCAGGGCGGCTACGCCACGTCCGTGGTAGTGGACCGCCGCTACGTGCTGCGGGTTCCGGAAAACCTTGATCCGGCGGCCGCCGCGCCGCTCCTCTGCGCCGGCATCACCACGTACTCACCGCTGCGGCACTTCGGCGTCGAAGCCGGGGACGTTGTGGGGGTGGTGGGCCTGGGCGGACTGGGCCACATGGCCGTGAAGCTCGCCAAAGCCATGGGGGCCGAGGTGAAGGTGTTCACCACCTCGGAATCCAAGGTTGCCGCAGCGCACGGGCTTGGCGCCGACGGCGTCATCCTCTCGCGCGACGATGCGGCCATGGCAGCTGCCAGCCGGAGTATCGACGTCATCATCGACACCGTGGCGGCCCCGCACGACCTGAACCCGTACTTCCGGACCCTCCGCCGGGACGGGGCGCTCTTCCAGCTGGGACTGCCCTCAGGCGGCATGCCGCCGGTCAATCCGGGGGCACTGATCCGGCGCCGGATCGCCTATGCCGGATCCCTGATCGGCGGAATCGCCGAAACCCAGGAAATGCTGGACTTCTGCGCCGAACACGGTGTGGTCTCCGACATCGAGATGGTGGACGCCGGGCAGCTGAACGAGGCGTATGACCGCATGGTGGCGGGGGACGTCAAGTATCGTTTTGTCCTGGACACCAGTACCCTCGGGACCCCATCGGAAAAGGCAGACGCATGAGCACCGTTTTCACCAAGATCATCAACGGCGAGATCCCCGGACGGTTCGTCTGGCGCGACGAGGACGTGGTGGCGTTCCTGACCATGGGCCCGCTTGCCGACGGCCACGCGCTGGTGGTTCCCACTGAAGAAGTTGACCGCTGGACCGACGCCCCGCCCGCGCTGCTCGCCCGGGTGATGGAGGTGGCGCAGAAGATCGGTGCGGTCCAGGTGGACGTGTTTGATGCCGCACGGGCCGGGCTCATCGTGGCGGGCTACGAGGTCAACCACCTCCACGTTCACGTGTGGCCATCCACTTCCATGGCTGACTACGACTTCGGTTCGGTGGACCACAACCCGGATCCCGCACGGCTGGACGCCAACGCCGAAAAACTCCGCGAAGGGCTCCGCCAGGCCGGGCACGGCGACCACGTTCCGGCCGCCTGAGGTTCCCGCCGCCTGAGGTTCCGGCCCCGGGCCGGCGTGGACCGGTGTGGTTCCCTTCGGGACGCTACGCCGGGGCGAGGGCTTTGTTCAGGACCGCGCGGATCCGCTTCTCTGAGACCGAATAGGCTGTTCCGAGCTCGACGGCGAAGAAGCTCACCCGCAGTTCTTCGATCATCCAGCGCACCTGCGTTAACTCAGCTCCCGCACGGCGCCCGGGCAGCAGCGCCGAGACGGCATCGTCGTAGTCGTCTTCCAGGGCCTGTACCGCGGCCATGTGCAGGGCGTCCCGCTGGACGTTGCCGGGAAGCTTCTCCAGCCGTTTCTCGATCGCGGCCAGGTAGCGGGGCAACTGGCTGAGCTGGGCGTAGCCCGTGCGTGCCACAAAGCCCGGGAAGACGAGTTGTTCGAGCTGGCTCTTCACATCGTTGAGGGCGCTGATCAGGGCAAGGCTGGTGGTGCCCTTGAGCTGCTTTTCGATCCGGCGCGTGCTGGCCAGGATCCGCTCCACGACGGCGGTGACCGTGAACACCGTGTCGATCAGGTCGGCCCGGACTTGCTCGTACAGGGCTTTGAAGGACGCCTCGTCCCACGGCAGTTCGGCCGGCGTGAGCTTGTCGATCGCGGCCAGCGCGCAGTCGGCGACCAGGGCCGACACCGAGCCGTGCGGGTTTTGGCTGAACGTGAGCTTCTCGGTGTTGTTCAGGTGTTCCAGGACGTAGCGGTCCGGCGCGGGGACCTTCAGTGCGAGGAGGCGGATGACGCCGCCGCGCATGGCCTGCTCCTGTTCTGAGCTCGTCTGGAACAGCCGGAGGGCTACGGAGGTGCCTTCATCGACCAGGGCGGGGTAACCGGTGACGGTATGTCCTTTCACCATGCCCTGGACCTGGCGCTGCAGGGTCCCGAAGGTCCAGTCCGTCAGGCCGGTCTTCTCCGCGAACCCGGGTGCAGCAGCACCGTCCTGCGAGGGGCTGACACCGCCGGTCTTCCCGGGCAAAGTGGCGGGCTGCCCGCCCTTCGGGCCCTTGGGGGCCGTCGTGCCCGGGGTGGCGCCCAGCGACTCGGCGATGGCCCGCCGGGTGGCCGGGGCAAGCCGTTCCTGCAGTGCAGCCAGGTCCTTGCCCTCATCCAGGGTCTTGCCCTTGGAATCAACCACGCGGAAACTCACCCGGAGGTGCGGAGGCACCGCATCCCAGTTCCAGGATCCCGGCGGAATGACCTGCCCGCGGATCCGGCGCAGGACCAGTTCCAGCGAGGGTTCGAGATCGTCGGTCGCGGGATCGAAGTCCGCCTCGAGGGCTGCAACGGCCTGCCGTGCAACGTCCGGGGCCGGGACGAAGTTCTTCCGGATCTGCTTGGGCAGCGACTTGATCAGGGCAGTCACCAGCTCCACGCGCTGGCCCGGAATGAGCCAGCGGAAGGCGGCGTCGTCGAGCTGGTTAAGGAAGAGCACCGGGACCTCGGCGGTGACGCCGTCGGACGGATTCGGCGGCGAGCCGGGCGCAACCGGATGGAACTCATAGCTCAGCGGCAGTTCGAAGCCCTTGTGCAGCCAGGTTTTCGGGTAGGCCGAATCATCCAGGGCATCGGCGTCCTCGCTGATCAGCAGGGACTGGTCGAAGTCGAGCAGCGCAGGATCCTGCTGGCGCGCGTCCTTCCACCACTTGTCGAAGTGCCGCTCGGACACCACGTCCCGGCCGATCCGGGCGTCGTAGAACTCGAAGAGCGTCTCGTCGTCCACCAGGATGTCCCGGCGCCGCATCCGGGCCTCGAGCTCCTCAACCTCGTGGAGCAGTGCGCGGTTGCGGTGGAAGAACTTGTGGTGGGTCTGCCAGTCACCCTCGACGAGCGCGTGCCGGATGAACAGTTCGCGGCACAGCTCCGGCTCCACCTTGCCGTAGTTGATCCGGCGGCTGGGAATGATGGGCACGCCGTACAGGGTGACCTTCTCATGGGCCATCACCGAGCCCATCTTCTTGGACCAGTGCGGTTCGCTGTAGCTTCGCTTGACCAGGTCCGGGGCCACCTGCTCGGCCCAGAGGGGGTCGAACTTCGCGGCCACACGGGCCCACAGCCGGCTCGTTTCCACCAGTTCCGCGGCCATCACGAAGGTGGGGGACTTCTTGAACAGCGCCGAGCCCGGGAAGATCGCGAAGCGGCTGCCGCGGGCGCCGGCGTATTCGCGCTTGCGTTCGTCGAGGATGCCGATGTGGCTGAGCAGGCCGGAGAGCAGGCTGATGTGGATGCCGTCGTGGTTGCCTACCGGATCGGCGAGGCGCTTGTTGTCGAGGCTGATCCCCAGCGGCCGGGCGAGCTGGCGGAGCTGGGCGAAGAGGTCCTGCCATTCCCGCACCCGGAGGTAGTTGATGAACTCGGTCCGGCACAGGCGCCGGAACTGCGTGGAGGAGAGTTCCTGCTGCTTTTCCTGAAGGTAGTTCCACAGGTTCAGGAAGCCGGTGAAGTCCGAATTCTCGTCCCGGAAGCGGGCGTGCTTTTCCGCGGCGAGCTGCTGCTTGTCGGTAGGGCGCTCGCGCGGATCCTGGATGGTCAGCGCTGCTGCGAGGATCATGACCTCGCGGACGCAGCCGCGTTTGCCCGCCTCCACAATCATCCGGCCGAGCCGGGGGTCCACTGGCAGCTGGGCCAGCTTCTGCCCGACGGCGGTCAGTCCGCCGCCGTTCCTGCCGCCGTCGCCCTGTCCTTGCGGCCGGGCGGCACTCAGGGCGCCGAGTTCGCGCAGGAGCGTGACGCCGTCGTTGATTGCGCGTGAATCCGGTGGCTCCACAAACGGGAAGTTTTCCACGTCCTTGGGCCCGCGGGCCACCCCCATGGCGGTCATCTGAAGGATGACGGCCGCGAGGTTGGTGCGCAGGATCTCGGGATCCGTGAACTGCGGCCGGGATTCGTAGTCCTCTTCCGAGTACAGCCGGATGGCGATGCCGTCGGACACGCGGCCGCAGCGGCCGGAACGCTGGTTGGCCGAGGCCTGGGACACACGTTCGATCGGCAGCCGCTGCACTTTGGTCCGGTGCGAGTACCGCGAGATGCGGGCCGTGCCGGTGTCCACGACATACTTGATGCCGGGCACCGTCAACGACGTCTCGGCGACGTTCGTTGCCAGCACGATCCGCCGCTTGCTGCCGGGGTGGAACACCTTGTGCTGTTCCTGCAGGCTCAGCCGGGCGAAGAGGGGAAGGACCTCCGTGCCGGCCAGCCGCCGGTTCGACTGGATGCGGGCGTTGAGGGCTTCGGCGGCGTCGCGGATTTCGCGCTCGCCGGAGAAGAAGATGAGGATGTCGCCGGGCGCCTCGAGGGCCAGTTCGTCGACGGCGTCGCAGACGGCGTCGAGCGGGTCGCGGTCCTCTTCGAGCTCGTCGTCGGACGCCGGCCCCGCATCATCATCGTCGCCGGCGGCCCCGCCCGCCGGCTGGGACAGCGGCCGGTACCGGATTTCCACCGGGAACGTCCGGCCGGACACCTCGATGATAGGGGACGGCTCGTCCTCGGTGCCGAAGTGCTTGGCGAACCGTTCGGGATCGATGGTGGCGGAGGTGATGATGATCTTCAGGTCCGGGCGCTGCGGCAGGATCCGCTTGAGGTAGCCCAGGATGAAGTCGATGTTGAGGCTGCGCTCGTGCGCTTCGTCAATGATGATGGCGTTGTATTTGCGCAGCAGCTTGTCGCGCTGGATCTCCGCCAGCAGGATGCCGTCGGTCATCAGCTTGACCTTGGTGGACCGGCTGACCTCGCCGGTGAAGCGGACCTGGAAGCCCACTTCCTGGCCGATTTCGACGCCGAGCTCCTCCGCGATGCGCTCGGCCACGGTGCGGGCAGCAAGCCGGCGCGGCTGGGTGTGGCCGATCAGTCCGTTGTCGCCCAGGCCCAGTTCGAGGCACATTTTGGGAATCTGGGTGGTTTTGCCGGAGCCGGTCTCGCCGGCAATGATGGTCACCTGGTTGGCCGCGATGGCGGCCATCAGGTCCTCGCGGCGCTCGGAGACCGGCAGCTCGGCGGGGTAGGAAATATGAAAAGTCATGGCTGGAGACAGTCTACTGCGGCGGGCCCGTCCGCTGCGTTCCCGGCCGCTACGTGAGGTTCTCCGGCAGCCTGCCCAGGTACGCGGCCGCGAGCCCCGAGCGTGAGGTGATGCGAAGCTTGGTGTAGATCCGGGTCAGGTGGTACTGCACGGTTTTTACCGAGACATAGAGCTCCGCGGCGGCCTCCTTGTTGCTCAGGCCGGAGGCCACGAGTGCGGCAACGGCCTTCTCCTGCTCGGTGAGGTCCCCGGTGCCCGGCGCCGGACCCCCGTCCAGCCGGCCGCCGCCCCCGGGACTTACTCCGCTGGCCCGCATCTCACGGGAACAGCGGTCGACATACGCCTGGGCGCCCAGCAGGGTGAACAGTTCACGGGCTTCGGCGAGCACGGCCGCTGCTTCCCTGCGCTTGCCTGCCCGGCGGAACGACTGGCCGTAGGCGAACTTGACCCGGGCGCGCGCGTACGGCAAAGGCAGGCCCTCGAGCCGGGCGAGCCCGCCCTGGAAGGTGCTGCGGGCGGCCTCCAGGTCACCGGTGGCGGCCTGGATCCTGCCCCGGACATAAGCGAGCCGTGCCAGTGTGGAACGGTGTCCCCGGCTGCGGGCCAGGTCTTCGTGCGGAACGAGGAAAGCATCGGCCTCGGCCACCCGGCCCACCATCACCAGGGCGTTGGCGTAGTGGTCCTGCCACGGCCAGAACCCCGGTTCGTCAATGCCGTTGGCGCGCTGCATCCGCAGCACCGGCAGCAGCGCGCGGATGACGCCGTCGTAATCGGCCTTCGTTTCAGCCACCTGGGCCTGGGCAAGGCAGGCTGGCAACAGCATGGTGGCGTAGCTGTCGCCCCCGGCGGAACCACGTTCCAGATGGTGCTCCGCGGCGTCCCAGTTGCCGCGCAGTGCCTGGATCTGGGCTCCGCTCCAGTGCAGCAGCGGCCGCAGCAGCTCGATGCCGGACTCCTCCTGCAGGGCGACGGCGTTCTCCACGGTCTGCAGCGCGTCATCCCAGGCTCCCAGTGCGAAGTCCGCCCGCGCCAGCCAGCCTTGCGCCCACAACGAAATGCGCTGCGACCCGTGGGCGAACTCAGTGGGAACCGCGCCCGCGAGCTCGGCCCGGGCCTCTTCGACGCGGTCCAGGGCGAGATGCAGCCAGCCTTTGCCCATGTCGATCCGCTGGCGTTGCGCACCTGCCTCGGGGAACCTGTCCGCGTCCTGGTAGCTCCGGTCGGCGTCGGCATAACGGCCCATGGCGCCGAGCCCTAGTCCTTCAATGGCCTGTGCCTCCACTGCCGGCGGGCTTCCGGGGGACGAATGCCGCCGGGCGCGCTCCGCCCACATCACGAGGTCCTTCCCGTGGAAACGGGCCAGGGCGTGCAGGACCTGCCGCTGGCATATGCCGCCGGCCGTGTCCGCACCGGACGCGGGGTCGACGGCGGTCCAGGCCTTCTGCAGGAGGGCTTCCGCCTGGGCGGGGCGGCCGCGGAGGATTGCCAGGTAGCCCCTGACCGCGTCGCTGCGGGGGCCGGGGGCGAACGACTCCAGGGCGTCCAGGGCTGCGGCAGCGCGGGGGAGTGCCCCTGCTCCGACCATGGCATCCACGGCTCTGATCATGAGTGTTTCGCGTTCCGCGGGCCGCGGGCTCAGCCGGGCCGCCTGGGCGTAGGCGTCGGCTGCCCGGTGCCAGGCGCCGGTGGCGGCAAAGCCTTCGGCCGTGGCCTGCAGTTCGGCCGCCAGGGCGGGATCGGGCAGCAGGGCGGCGGCGGCGCGGTGCTTGAGCTGCTGGACCGGCGTGGCCAGGATGCCGGCGGCAGCCGAGTGCAGCGACGTGCGGCGGGCCGGGCCGAGCTGCTCGTACACGGCAGCGCGGAGTACAGGCAGCGGGAAGGTCAGCCACGTTTCGGCGCCTGTCATGCTGACGCGGAGGAGGCCGGCGGCGTGGGCCGGGTCCAGTGCGGCAACGGCGTCCGGAACGCCGGCCAGTTCCGCTGCATCAGCCAGCCGGGACCGTATACCGAGGACGGCTGCAGCCTCCGCCAGGGCAGCCGCGTCCGAGGGCAGGCGGCGCAGTGTTGCCGCTACGGAGGCAACACACTCGGCGGATGCCGGCAGGCTTTCCGGGCCGGCGGACCAGACGGAAACGGGAAACTGCTCCAGCAAAGGGCGGATAAGCGCCGGGCTGCCCCCGGTGTGCTCCACGAGCATGCGCGCCGCCGACGCCGGGAGTCCCGGGCCGGTACCGCCGTGCCCCATTGCCGTGATGTCGTCCGCCGTCAGCGGCTCCAGTTTGATGGTGGTTGCCCGGGGCAGCGCGGTGAGTCCGGTCTGATCCGTGAGCCCGGAACCCGGTTCTGCGGGGTCCGCCTCCGGATCGAGGCACAGAATGGTCAGCAGCGGCAGCGGGCCCACCCTGCGGAGCGCGTACAGCAGTGCTTTGAGGGATGGAACGTCTGCCAGTTGGGCGTCGTCCAGCCAGACAATCAGCGGGCGGCCGTTGGCTGCCAGTGCGGTGAAGGCGGCAAGGAGCATGTCGCCGTGGTGCCGGACACCATCACTGGGGCGGTTGGCGGGGTCCGCAGGGCCTGATGTCCCGCCCGGGGCCTGGCCAAGGCCGGGGTGCGGCGCGAGAAGCTGCTGGATCACGCCGAAGTCCCGCTGTTTTTCCCAGAGGGCACCGGCGGCCGTGAGGACAACGGCGCTTTCCAGGGCAGCGTCCGGATGCCCGAGGAAAGCCCGGACCAGGGCTGTCTTGCCCATGCCCCTGGCCCCGGTGACAACAGCATGGGTGGGCACGCCGGAGCGGGCGGAATCCAGCAGGGCCAGCATGTGCCGGCCCTGCCGTGTCCGCCCGCTCGGGAACTGTCCGGCGTCGTTGTCAGGCATGGTTCCTAACATTATCCGACGGCGTCACGCACTCCGGTGGCCCGAACCCTGGGGGCCGGCGCCAGTCATTGCAGCGTCAACTTCTGCAGCGTCAACCACTGCAGCGTCAACCCCGGCAGCGGAGTTCCGGTGCCGGCGGACGAAGACGGTGACGAGGCCGCCAGCCAGTGCCACCGCGGCAAAGACGATGAATGCCACATGGCTGGGTGCACGGGCGCTGATCAGGAAGCCGCCCACGAGCGGGCCGAAAATGCCGCCGAGCCGGCCGAAGCCTGCGCACCATGCGACGCCCGCAACCCGCGCCGGAGTGGGGTAGTAGTTGGAGACGAATCCGTACACAAGCACCTGCGTGCCCAGGCTTCCCACACCGGCGAAGGCGACGGCAACCAGCAGGACAGGCAACGGGAAATCGAAGGTCAGGAGGACCAAAGCGGCGGCGGCGATGACGAACGTGGTGGCAACAACGGCGCGGGGTCCGAACCGGTCAGCCGACCGGGAAGCGACGAGCCCGCCGATGACCGCGCCGGCATTGAGCGCGAGGAGGAAGGTGAGCGAGTACGTCTTTCCGTAGCCGTGCTGCCCCATGATCTCGGGGAGCCAGGTGTTCAGGCCGTACGTCAGGAGCAGTCCGCAGAAACTCATGAGTCCGAGCAAAATGGTGGGCGTGCGGTAGTTGCCCGTAGCGAGGGCGGCGAATCCGGCAAGCTCGCGTCCGCCCTTGCCGACGGCAGGGGGCGGTGCCACGGTGCCGGACGATGCCGCGGCATCCGATGCCGGGCCTTCGGTTGCCTTGTCCTGCAACGGTATGCCGGTCTTTACCGACAACCGGTGGGCATCCTCGGTGCGTCCACGGGCCAGGAGCCAGCGGGGGGATTCCGGCAGCTTGAGGCACGCCAGCGGGAACAGGATCACCAAGGGGAGGGCGCCGATCATGAACAGGCCCCGCCAGTCAGTCACGCCGTTCAGCACGATGGCCAGCAACGACGCCATCAGCCCGCCGGCGGGGACTCCGGAGTAGACGATCGCGTTGTAGAAGTTGCGCTTTCCGGCCGGCGCGAATTCGGCGACGACGGCGCCCGCCGTCGCCACGAGGGCACCGACTCCGATCCCGGTGAGGAAGCGGAGGATGCCGAAGGCCGGGACGCTGGTGGCCATGGCCGTGAAGGCCATGCCCAGCGAGAACCAGACGATGTTGATGAGCATCATCTTGCGGCGGCCCAGGAAATCACCCACGGCGCCGGCGGTGAGGGCGCCCACCATCACGCCCATCAGCGCGTAGCTGCCGAGCGCGCCGGCCTGGGCAGCGTCCAGCGCGCCAAGCTGGGTGGGGTCCCGCAGCAGTGACGAGACCACGGTGCCGTAGACCACGAGGTCATAGCCATCGAAAAGCAGTGCGGCCGCGGCGATGGCTATGACCCAGCGGACGGTTTTCTTGCGGGTTGCATCCGTGGATGCGGACAGAACGTTCATAGGGGGCTCCAGTGCTTGGGCCGCGTCATTGCGGCCGGGCGGGGGTGTAGCCGGGGATGCTGCAGAGAACGTGGGGAGTCGCGGGGCCGGCGCCGCCGCTGGCGGCGCCGGCCCGGGTACGGGTCAGCCCAGGTCGCCGCCGGCGACGGCCAGGACGCTGCCGGTGATGTACGAGGCTTCGTCCGAGGCGAGGAACACGATGGGGCCGGCCTGCTCGTCCAGGGTTCCGTACCGCTTCATCAGTGAAGAGTCGATGGTCTGGTCCACGATCTGGCGGTACCATGCCTTCTCCGCCTCGCTCTCGGGCTGGGGTCCGCGGGCCACCCTGCGGGGCGGTGCTTCGGTGCCGCCCGGAGCGGTTGCCACCACGCGGATTCCGTGTGGCGCGGCTTCGAGCGCCAGCGCGGCCGTGATGGCCTTCACACCGCCCTTGGCCGCGGCGTACGGCACGCGGTTGACGCCGCGTGTGGCCACCGAGGCGACGTTGACGATCACGCCGCCCTGTTGGCTGATCATGTGCGGCAGGACGGCCCGGCAGGTCCACAGCGTGGGGAACAGCGAGCGCTGGATCTCCAGGCTGATCTGCTCCGGCTCGTAGTGTTCGAACGGCTTGGCCCAGATGGTTCCGCCCACGTTGTTGATCAGGACGTCGATGCGCCCGTGCCGTGCCAGTGCCCCACCGATGGCGGCCGCGGCGCCTGCGTAGGTTTCCAGGTCAGCGGTGACGGCGGACGTGGAACCGCCGTTCTCCGCGATCTGTCCGGCGGCTTCATGGACCAGTTCTGACCGGTCCACCAGGACAGCCTCTGCTCCTTCGGCGGCGACGCGCGCGGCGACAGCCCGCCCGATGCCCTGGGCGGCCCCTGTCACCACCACCACTTTGCCGGCAAACCGGCCCGGGCTGATGGCCCGGGCGGCGCCGTGTTCGGGGCTGCCCGGGTTCAAGCGACAGCTCCCGAGAGTGCGGGGGCGGCGGCGGTGCTGCCCACGGCAAAGCGCTCGTAATAGAAGTTGGCGGGCGTGATGCCCTGGGCGTCCCAGTATTTGCGGACGGCGTCCACCATGGCGGGCGGGCCGCACAGGTAGACGTCGACGTCGCCGTCGTTCAGTTGCGCTGCGGTGATGTACTGGGTCACGTAGCCCTTGTTGCCGGCGGTGCTGTCCGGGTCAGCCACGCAGAAGTCGAAGGTGAAATTTTCGATGGCCGCGGAGTACTGCCGGAGCTTGTCCAGTTCCACGAGGTCCTTGTCGAAGGTGACGCCGTAGGCCAGGTGGACGGGATGGGCCGGTGGCTCCTCCAGGCCGGTGGCGATCTTCTCAAGCATGGACAGCAGGGGCGCGATTCCGGTGCCGCCGGCCAGCATGAGCACCGGCCGCCTGATGTCCCGCAGGAAGAAGCTGCCCATGGGACCCGTGAGGGGGATGGTGTCCCCGACGGCGGCGCGCTCCTTGAGATAGGTGGTCATGGCGCCGTCGGGAGCCGTGCGGATGAGGAACCGGAGGTCCTCGGCGGAGGGGCCGCTGCTGAAGGAATAGGAGCGGGTGGCCGCGGTACCGGGCACCGCGAAGTTCATGTACTGGCCCGGGAGGAACTTCAGTTCCCCCCGGTTCTCCACGGTGAGCGTGAGGGCGGCGGTGTTATCCGCAAACCAGGTCAGTTCCTTGACCGTTGCCTCAAACGTCGTGGCGCCGACCTTGGCCATCTCGGACGTACCGGCCACCTGAAGGACCAGGTCGCTTTCCGGAACCATCTGGCACGGAAGGCAGAAGCCCTTCTCGGCTTCATCCTCGGTGAGGGCCTCGTCGATGTAGTCGCCGCCGTCGTACTTTCCGGATTCGCAGAAGGCCTTGCACGTTCCGCAGGCGCCGTCCCGGCAGTCAAAGGGGATGTTGATGCGGGACTTGTATGCAGCGTCAGCCACGGTTTCGTTCGGGTTAGCCGTGACGAAACGGGTCACGCCGTCCTCGAAACTGAGGGCAATTTGATAACTCATGGGGGACTCGATTCCAGTCGTGGGGTGGAGGCTAGATGTGGTAGATATCCACGACGTGGTGGATGTAGTCGTTCTTGAGGACGACCTTCTTCTTGGTGATGACGGGCTGCGTGCCGGCGTAGTCGATGGTGTAGAACGACGTACCGAAGTAGGGATCGATGTTCTGGTACCGGTAGTAGAGGGTGTGCCAGTTGAAGCGGACATCCACTTCGTTTCCGCGCCATCCGAGGACCTCGACGTTTGCGATGTTGTGGCCTGTCCGGGGTTCGGGCAGGCTCGTGGCGCTGGACCGGTCCGTCTTGATGCGGAAGACCCGGTCCTCCAGTCCGCCCCGGTTGGGGTAGTAGATCAGCGAAATCTCGCGCTGGGGGTCGCTGGTCAGCTGGTCGTCGTCAGCCCAGGCCGGCATCCAGAATTCCGCCTCGGGGTGGTAGCAGTCCAGCCACCTGTCGAACTCGCGGTCATCCAGGAACCGCGCTTCGCGGTAAAGGAAGGCGCGGATGTCCTCAAGGCCGGCCGGGCCCGCGGCTGCGTCGGTGATTGCCGCGGCGGTGCCTGCGGCCGGCGCGTCGATGTCAAAGGTTTGTGTCATGGTGTTCTCCTCGTGCTCCGTGCGGGCCTAGTTCCGGGCCGATGCTTCTGCTGTTGCTTCTTCGACCGCTGCAGCCCTGCGCATGGTGTCCACCCAGTAGCCGTGCTGGATGGGGTAGAGGCCTTCGTCCTCGGTCCGGGCTCCGCTGGAAATCGGCTTGAGCCCGATGCTGTCCGCGTTGGCGTCGGGTCCTGTGATCTGGTGGGTCACGCCGCGGCTGAGGTCGTTCCACGGTGCTGCGGTGGCGAGGTAGGTCTTCTGGCAGGAGCGGAATTCCTCAAGGTCATCCGGGGTGGCCATGCCCGAGGCGTTGAAGAAGTCCTCGTACTGACGGATGCGGTTGGCCCGCGCTTCGTCGCTTTCGCCCTTGGGTGCGATGCAGTAGATGGTCACTTCGGTCTTGTCCACGGATATGGGACGGAAGTGCCGGATCTGCGAGCCGAACTGGTCCATCAGGTACACATTCGGGTAGAGGCAGAGGTTGCGGGAGATGTTGATCATCCAGTCCGCCTTGGCCTCGCCGTACTTCTCCACGAGCTCGGCGCGGCGGTCGAACAGTGGCCGGTTGCTCGGGTCAAGCCATTCTGTCCAGAGCAGCAGGTGGCCGTGATCGAAGGAGTAGTAGCCGCCCTTCTGCTTGGCCCAGCCGCCGGCGTCCATGTTCTTGGTTTCGTTGGCGGACTCGCCGGTGGTGCGCCGGGCAGTGGTGGCGGCGTAGTTCCAGTGCGTCGCCGACACGTGGTAGCCGTCGGCGCCGTTTTCGGCCTGCAGCTTCCAGTTGCCGTCGTAGGTGTAGCTGGAGGCGCCGCGGAGGACTTCCAGGCCATCCGGGGACTGGTCCACGATCATGTCGATGATTTTTGTCGATTCGCCGAGGTGCTCTTCCAGCGGTTTCACGTCCGGGTTGATGCTGCCGAACAGGAAGCCCCGGTAGCTTTCGAACCTGGCAACCTTGGTGAGGTCGTGCGAACCTTCCTTGTTGAACTGCTCCGGGTACCCGGCTTCGCGGGGGTCCTTGACCTTGAGCAGTTTGCCGGTGTTGTTGAAGGTCCAGCCGTGGAACGGGCACGTGAACGTGGTGCGGTTGTCCGTCTTGCGCCGGCAGAGCATGGCGCCGCGGTGGCTGCACGCGTTGATGAGGGCGTTGAGTCCGCCCTGCTTGTCACGGGAGATGATGATCGGCTGGCGGCCGATGTAGGTGGTGAAGTAGTCGCCGATGTTGGGGATCTGGCTGTCGTGCGCCAGGTACACCCAGTTGCCTTCGAAGATGTGCTTCATTTCGAGCTCAAACAGGTCTTCGTCGGTGAAGATACTGCGATTGGCCCGGTACACGCCGTTTTCGTGGTCTTCCACCAAGGCCTGGTCGAGGTGGGCTCGGATGCCCGCCAGGGTCTCTGTCATGTTGGCTCCTATCAGTTTCGGGCCGCGTTGCCCGGATCGCCGGGCAGCACTGCCCGGGCGGACCGCCGAATGATCGGTCGGTCGATGGTGAGTGCCCCCCACTCTGCCAGCGGGTGGTGCGCGTCACACTAGGTATTTGCCTAGGCTCGCCTAGGGCCTAATTGAGACTTTCTAGCTCTGAATTCGGCGGAATTGAGTATTTGTTGACGAGGGAAATCGGCCATACGCTGTTGAAGCAACAACCACCCGGACCGGAAGGCACCCGTGAAAATCACTGCCATCGAGGCGATTCCCTTCGCCATCCCGTATACGAAGCCCCTGCGCTTCGCCAGCGGAGAGGTGCATACCGCGCTGCATGTCCTGGTCCGGGTATCCAGTGATGACGGAATCGTGGGAGTGGCCGAGGCGCCGGCCCGGCCGTTCACCTACGGGGAGACGCAGGAATCCATCGTTGCCGCAATCCGCACGCTGTTCGCGCCGCGGATAACGGGGATGTCCGTCATGGACCGTGAAGCCATCCACGCCATCCTGGACCGGACCGTGGGCAACCCGACCGCCAAGTCGGCACTGGACATGGCGCTCTGGGATGTCATCGGAAAAACCCTGGGCCAGCCCGTCACCGCCCTCCTCGGCGGATTTTCTGACAGCATGCGGGTCAGCCATATGCTCGGTTTCGCCGAGCCCGCCAAGATGGTGGCCGAGGCCGAGCGTATGCGCGACACGTACGGGATCACCACCTTCAAGGTCAAGGTGGGCCGGAAGCCGTTCAAGCTCGACGTCGACGTGTGCCGGGCCCTGCGTGAGGAACTCGGCGCGGACATCGAGCTGTACATCGACGGCAACCGGGGCTGGACGCCGTCGGAGTCCCTGCGGGCCCTCAATGCCATGGCCGACATCGATCTCACCCTGGCTGAGGAGCTGTGCCCCGCCGATGACGTGCTGGGACGCAAATGGCTGGTGGAACAGTGCACCGTTCCGTTCGTGGCGGACGAAAGCGCGACGACGCCGGGCGAGGTCACCCGTGCGCTGCTGGGCGGAGCCGCGAACGCGGTCAGCATCAAGACCGCTCGCACCGGCTTTTCCCACTCCCAGCGGGTGCTGTTCCAGTGCGACGGCCTCGGTGCGGAAGTGGTCATGGGCAACCAGATCGACGGCCAGCTCGGCACGCTCTGCACCGTCACCTTCGGGGCCGCCTACAAGTCCACCACGCAGCGCGCCGGCGAGTTGTCCAACTTCCTGGACATGAGTGATGACCTCCTGGCCGAGCCCCTGGAGATCGTCGACGGCAAGCTGTTCGCCCGGCAAACGCCGGGCATCGGCATCGAAATCGACGCCGGGAAGCTGGCCAAATACCGCCTCGACGACGGCAACTGAACCCAACCAACCCACACCACGGCGCGTGCACCGAAGCCGGCGCCGGATGAAAGAAAGTGAGTCAATGATGACAACCGAGCTAAGCGAATTCGACGCCAGGGCCGCCGAGTCCGGCAGCCTTGCCACGGAACGTTTCCGCGACAGCGGCAAGACGGCGGCACTGGAGGTTCCCAAGGAACGCGTGTCCCTGCTGGCCAACGAGGTCCTGGGCGCTGTCTACGAAACCATCCGCAAGCACAAGGTGAGCTACGACGAGTTCAATGCGCTGAAGGCCTGGCTGATCAGTGTGGGCGAGGACGGCGAATGGCCGCTGTTCCTGGACGTCTGGGTGGAACACGTGGTTGAAGAAGTGTCCACGGAGGACCGGGAAGGCAACAAGGGAACCATCGAGGGGCCGTACTACGTCCCGGGCTCGCCGGAGCTTCAGACGCCGGCCACCCTGCCGATGCGCGAGGACGAGGGCGGTACGCCGCTGCTGTTCCAGGGACAGGTGCGGGCAGTCGACGGCACGCCCCTTGGCGGGGCCCATGTGGAGATCTGGCACGCGGACGACAACGGCTTCTACTCCCAGTACGCACCGGGCCTGCCCGAGTGGAACCTTCGCGGCACCGTAGTGGCCGACGCCTCGGGCAACTTTGCGCTGAACACCGTGCAGCCCGCCCCGTACCAGATCCCCACCGACGGCGCCTGCGGCAAGCTCATTGCGGCCGCCGGCTGGCACGCCTGGCGCCCGGCGCACCTTCACCTCAAGGTGTCCGCCCCCGGCTACCAGCTGCTCACCGCCCAGCTATATTTCGAAGGCGACCAGCACCTCTCCGACGACATCGCCTCGGCCGTCAAGCCGGAGCTGGTGCTGAGCCCGGCCGCGCGTGCCGGCGCCGGCGGCAATGAGGTCACCTACGACTTTGTGTTGGACGCCGAACGCGCCTGACCGCCAGCGGCCCGGTTGTCAGGCGACAACCGGGCCCCCAACCAGAAAGGCGAACCCGTGCTTTTTGCAGTGCGTATGGACGTCAGCATCCCGCAGGACATGGACCCGCAGCCCAGGGCCGAGCTACTCGCCATGGAAAAGGCGTATTCGCAGGAACTGCAGCGCAAGGGTGAGTGGCAGAGCATCTGGCGCTGCGTGGGCGAATACGCCAACATCAGTATCTTCGACGTCTCCGGCAACGAGCGGCTGCATGACATTCTTTGGGGGCTGCCGCTGTTCCCGTATATGACGATGGAGATCACGCCGTTGGCTGCGCATCCCTCCGACATAGCCCTCGGCTAGGGGGCCATTGTCGAAAGGACCCGGCTCATTCGTGGGCCGGGTCCTTGGCTGTTTGTTCAGTAGTTCCGCAAGGTGTAGCTGATGCTTGGCAGGTCCAGCGCGGACCATTCGCGCTCCGAACGTTCGGGAGGCGTATGGCCCCGTCCGTCCTTGAGGAGCGCGGCGATCGTGGCCGACAGGATGACGAGCAACAGGACGATGAGTACAACTCCGATGGTTTCCATGCCTCCATGTTTCTCCCGCACCGGAAAACAAAACAGTGGCAGAAATGCCCAAAAAGCTATAATTTCCGCCACAATGGATACATGCTCAAATCAGTGGCTGTGATCGTTGTTCCCGGCTTCTCCATCTTCGAGTTCGGAACCGCATTCGAGGTGTTCGGCATCGACAGGTCGGAGCGGGGGACAGGTGTGCCGGCTTTCGATTTCCGCGTCTGCACGCCCGAACCGGGTGATGTCCGGCTCAAGACCGGGCTGTCCCTGCACGTCGAGCTGGGGCTGGAAGCGGCCGCGGAAGCGGACCTTGTGATCATGGCTCCCTACGGCCATGACCAGGATGTCCCGGAGGAAGTACTGGACGCCCTGCGCGACGCCCATGCCCGCGGAGCCTGGGTGATGTCCATCTGTTCGGGAGCCTTCGCCCTCGCGCGTGCCGGCCTGCTCGACGGCCGGCGCTGCACCACGCACTGGCATTACTCCCCGGAATTGGCCAGCCGGTACCCGGCGGCGCTCGTGGACGAGAACGTCCTGTATGTCCAGGACGGCCGGATCATCAGCAGCGCCGGCACCGCGGCCGGTATCGATGCCTGCCTTCACCTGGTGAGGGTGGAACTCGGCGCTAACGTCGCCGCGAGCATTGCCCGGGACATGGTGGTCCCGCCCCATCGCGACGGCGGGCAGGCCCAGTTCATCGACCGGCCCATTCCGGCCTGCGGCTCACAGCCCATGGAGGAACTGCTGCAATGGATGGTCCGGAACCTGGAACATGAGCACACCGTCAACGAGCTTGCGGCGCGGGTGCACATGTCGCCGCGGACGTTCGCGCGCCGCTTCCGTTCCGAAACGGGGGCCACCCCGGCCGCCTGGCTGAACTCCCAGCGCGTGCTGCGGGCGCAGGAACTCCTGGAATCAACGGAGCTCAACATCGACGAGATTGCCCGCGAAGCGGGGTTCGGCCATTCCGTGCTGCTCCGGCACCATTTCGGCAAAGTCCTGGCCACGAGCCCGCAATCCTACCGGCGCGCGTTCCGCGGCCACCTCGAACCCGCGGTCTAGCCCCGGCGCCCGCTACCCGTGGTCTAGTCCCGGCGCCCGCTGTTCCGTGCCGCTTCGTTCCGTGCGGCTTCGGCCGCTGCCCGGGTGTTGTCGACCAGGACCCGCCACGGTCCGGTGACGGCCTGCTCCGGAAGGGTGGCGCGGCGCTGGCCGGCCTTGATGGAATACGTGAACCTGTCCGGCTGCCCGCCTGCCGCGGAGCGCGGGACGGCATCCCAGGGGCAGGCCTCTACGAGCGGCTCCCAGCGGCTCATGTCCGTGGGCGTGGTGGCCTGGACGCTCCAGACCCGTTTGAGCGCAGCAATCCCGCCGTTGCGCTGGACGGTGATCTTCATGGCCTGGTTCCTGTGCTTCCGGTACTGCCTGGCCGCCGGCTGACCGCTCCGGCGGCGATCCAGTTACAGCTTTACCTTCACAGTTTCCCACGCCTTCCGGATGGCGTCATGCTCCGGAGAGCCGGCACCGAACAGTTCCGAAGCCGATGCAGCCGTGGCCTTGGCGAACTTGGTGAACGTGGCGTTGGCAGGCAGGGACCCGCCGGTGAGTGTGTCGTACCAGATCCGGCCCGGAGTTTCCCAGGCGTTGCCGCCGAGTGCCGACGCCACCAGGTAGAACGCGCGGTTGGGGATGCCGGAATTGATGTGCACCCCGCCGTTGTCCGCGCTGGTCCTGACATAGGAATCCATGGAGTCCGGCTGGGGATCCTTCCCCAACATGTCGTCGTCGTAGGCGGTGCCGGGGGCCTTCAATGACCTGAGGGCTGCGCCTTGCACCTTGTCGGTGAACAGGTTTTCACCGATCAGCCAGCTGGCCTCCGATGCCGGCTGCTGCGCAACGTACTGTTCCACCAGCGCGCCGAACACGTCCGACAAGGATTCGTTGATGGCTCCGGCCTGGTTCCGGTAGACGAGTCCGGCCGAGTGCTGCGTCACGCCGTGGGCCAGTTCGTGGCCGATGACGCTGAGGGACCGGGTGAAGCGCTGGAAGATTTCGCCGTCGCCGTCGCCGAACACCATCTGGCGTCCGTCCCAGAAGGCGTTGTCATAGAGCTTGCCGAAGTGCACGGTCGCATCAAGGGGGAGTCCCTGGCCGTCGATCGAGTTCCGGCCGAAGGCCTCGGCGTACAGGCGGTGGGTGTGGCCCAGGCCGTCGTAGGCCTCGTCAGCGGACGAATCGCCCGTGACGGGTTCGCCCTCCTTGCGGACCACCTGCCCGGGCAGGGACTCGGAGGTCTTGGCGTCATACACCGTGCGGTTCGGCGGACCGGGCTTGAGCTGCCGGAGTCCGGAGGGGACGTGCGGCAGCGGCAGCGCCCGGGTCGCCTGGATGGATCTGACATGGAGCAGGGCTTCCTTCGCCGCCCGGGCCACCGCGTACATGCGGGGTTCATGCTGTGCCGCAAGGCGCCGCAGCAGGTAGGGCGGGATGATGGAGCAGTACATGATGTCCCCTTTACTCGTCGGCGATGGAATCAGCCTACGAGGGGGCGCCGACATTGCGAGGGGACACGCCTTAAGCAGGAAACCCCGCCAGCAGGGCTGGCGGGGTTTGTCTGTGCCCTCGATAGGATTCGAACCTACGACCTTCTGCTCCGGAGGCAGACGCTCTATCCCCTGAGCTACGAGGGCAGTCAGGGTTCCTGCCGTTGCCGGCGGGACGTCCTAGAGCTTAGCAGGAAGGTGGCCTCCAAAGGAAAATCGGGTCAAAACAGCTGTCAGTATCCCGCAAACGAGTCGGTGCGGATGCGCCGGGCACCGGCAGTGCGGGCGGCTGCCCGCAGGGCGCGGACGCTGGCGGGCGAACCGGAGACGAAAACGTCCCGGGCGGCGATGTCCGGAACAAGTTGCTTGAGCGCCGCGCCGTCGAGCCGCTCCGGCGGCGGGGAAACAGCGCCGGCGTCTTCCATGAACGACGGTGGCGCGGAGCCGTCCGAGAGCCTGGCAATGACCCGCGCACCGGACTGCTCCAGTGCGTCCGCGTAAGCGAGTTCCGTCGCCGATTTCGCCAGGTAAAGGAGGACGACGTCGCGGGTTTTTGCCGCACCTGCGGCCAGCTGGGCGAGGTAGGGGGTGATGCCGATGCCCGCAGCAATCAGCAGGACGGGCCCCGCCTGGCCGCGGGGCAGGACGAAGTCGCCGCCCACCGCGGTGGCCGTCACGGAGTCCCCGGGCCGCAGTGCGAGCAGGGCGCGTTTGGCGGCGGACACGGGCTCGGCTGTCCCCACTCCGATGGTCACGTCCCGTGCGCCCGGGGCGCTGGTCAGGCTGAAGACCCGGCGCCGGCCCTTGCCGTCCGACCTGGCATGAGGAAGATGCAGTTCCATGTACTGTCCCGGCGCGAACCGGACCGCGCGTTCGGGCCGGAACCGGAATTCCGTCGTCGTCGGCGTCAGGGGCCGCGATTCCTGGAAGTTCAGGCGGACGCCGCCGCGCTGCCCGGCCAGGAAGGCGAGCAGGTTCCCCGCGAGCAGCGCCAGTTCGGGCGAGTTCGCCACGAAACCCAGGTTGTAGGGCACGGCAAACACCACGCCGACGACGGCGGCGAGCGCCAGCTGCTGCCAGCGCCGGGGCGGCAGGGTCAGCGGTTCGGTCAGCATGAATCCCACGAAGAACAGCACAGGACGCTGCGCGAGCGGCTGCCACAGCGCCTGGCCTGCGGACATTCCGGCCCGGAGGAGTTCGGTGGCCACTATGGACACGGAGACCGCCGTGAACACGGCGCCCATCAACAGCTTGCGGGTGCGGTACAGCACCAGCAGGATGCCGGGCACGATGAGGAAGAGCATCGGGGGAGTGGCCGCCCACCACGTGGCGATGTTCAGCCCGGTCAGGCCCGCCACGAAGGCACCTGCGGCTGCGGGGTTGAAGATGTGCCGTCCACGCCAGGCCAAGGCGTACTTAGAGGCCGATGCCAGTACGCAGGCGAGCGCGACCCCGGCCACGTCCAGTGCTTTGAAACTGGGCCAAAACAGGAAGTACAACAGCAGGCCGGTGATCAGGGAAGATTCCGAATGCGGCCTGACGCGGAACAGGGCAGCCAGCCCGCGGTTCGATGCATACGTGAGTCCCAGGCAGAGCGCCAGGTGGGTGAGCATTTCGGGGATGCCGAACGTCAGCCAGCCCAGGACGTTGAGCAACAGGCTGTACGCGGCCAGTGCCGCAAGCACCCACAACACCAGGCGGTACATAGTGAAGCGGTTCAAGGTCGTGTCCATCCGCTGAATCATGGAACTCATTCGAACAGCACTCCTTCGAAACCTGCTGAGTAGGCGGCACTTCCGTCCGAGAAGACCGTAAGCCAGGAAAACTCAAAATCCTGCTGAAGTGCCTTGCCGGGTACGAAGAACAGCGCCGTGGCGAGGGCATCGGCTGTCATGGCATTCTCCGCCAGCGCCCATGTGGCAACCACCGTGCTGACCGGTTTCCCCGTGGTGCCGTCCAGGACATGGTGGAGCCCGTCGCCCCATGCCCGGCGGTTGGCAGCGGACGCGCACAGTGCGCCCGTGCCCAGGCTGATGGTGCCGATGGCCCGGCCGGGATCGTAGGGATGTTCCAGGGCCACAATCACGGGCGCGGGGCCGGAGTTGAGGAGGTCGCCGCTGGCGTCGATGAAGTGCTCGCCGGCGCCCTGCGCGCGGAGTTCCGCTGCGAGCAGGTCTGCCAGTTGCCCCTTGCCGGCTGCTCCGACGTCCAGCACCACGGGGGCAGTAGTGGTCAACACGGTGTCCTGCCAGTCCAGCACGTCGTCCCACCGCGGGGCCGGCAGCGGGATGCCGCGCGGCCGGAGCGAATAGGCCGGGTCGTAGCCCAGCTGTTCCAGGCTGCCGCCCACCAGCGGAGTCATGGCGCCGTCCGTCAGCCGGTACAGGCTTCGGTACAGGCGGCCCAGCGCGCCGGCACCGCCCGGCATGACGAAGCGGCCCGGCTGCCTGGCCGCCCGCGCCACGGTCGAGTCAGTCCTGAAGCGTGACCACGCGGCGTCGTACTCCTCTACCACCGCCAGCAGCCGGCGGCGCTGCCCGCCCTCCAGGGGGCCGGGCGTTGAAACTTCCCAGCTGGTTCCGATTCCGTCGAAACTGAACGCTGCCCAGCCCGGGTGCGGCACGTGATCTCCCTCTGACGCGGTGACTTTGACGGGGCGACTTTGACGGGGTGACCCTGACGGGGCGAACGGGCTTACCGGGCCTCTGACTTGATCTTTTCCACGGCCTGGTTGAAGCCGCCGCTGGTGAGCGAGGACCCTGCGACCTTGGACACGGACAGTTCGTCCAGCTTCTTGCCCACAATCTGCGCCGCAATCCCGCCGGCGAACTCGCCCTGGAACTTCCTGGTGTTGGGGTTGGACGGGTGCTGGGTGATGTTCACGTCGGACACGGTTCCGCCGGACAGGGTCAGCTCAACGCCTACCGTTTCCGTGCCGTTGGGCGAAACATAGTTTCCATCGGCACTGTAGGTGCCGTCCTGGTAGCCCGGCACGGCCGACGACGAGCCGGCCGTGCCGTCCGCCGGAGCGCTGCTGCCTGAACCCGTCGTTGACTGGGCCGTAGTGGACTGGGCAGGGCTGGACTGGGCGGACGGCGCGCAGCCGGCGACGGTTCCGACCAGGGAGATGCCGGCGATGCCAACGAAGACGCTCTTGCGTACCGGGAAGCTCATGCTGGACTCGTTTCGTGTAGTTGGCGTTTGTACGCGTGCGGGCGGATACAGGAAGGACAACGCTGGAATCAGCGTAATGGTTCAACCTGTGACCAAACCCGTCCAATTCTGTGGTGTTCCCGGGTTACGTGTGCTTTCCCGGCGTCACTGTCCTTCCTCGATTCCGTGGCTTAGCGGGCCACCGGTAGGCTAGATGCGTGACTCCCGAAGAACTCTCCCTCGCCATATCCGCCTGCCTGAAAGACGCTGTCGCCGCCGGTGAAATCGGTCTTTCCGCATCAGCCGTGCCGGACGAGGTACGCGTGGAGCGGCCCAAGAACCGGGACCACGGCGACTGGGCCACGAACATCGCCCTCCAGCTGTCCAAGCAGGCCGGCGTCAACCCCCGGGAATTCGCCACCATCCTCAGCGCGCGGCTCAAGGGCATCGACGGCGTTTCGGCCGTGGACATCGCAGGCCCCGGCTTCCTGAACATCACGGTCGACGCCGCTGCCGCGGGCGCCCTCGCCAAGGCCATCGTCGAAGCGGGCAGGGAGTACGGCACCAACTCGGCGCTCGCAGGCCACGTGGTCAACATGGAGTTCGTCTCCGCCAACCCCACCGGGCCGCTGCACATCGGCCACACACGGTGGGCCGCACTTGGTGACTCCATCGCCCGGGTCCTCCGTGCCTCCGGTGCCAAGGTCACCGCCGAGTACTACATCAACGACGCCGGATCCCAGATGAACGTCTTCGCCCACTCCGTGCTGTCCCGCCTGCACGGCCGCGGCGTGCCGGAGGGCGGCTACCCCGGCGAGTACATTTCCGACCTGGGCCGCCACGTCCTGACCGAACACCCGGACATCCGGGAGCTGACCGACGTCGCGGCGCTGCCGGTGATCTGCGGCGCGGCGTACAAGGCGCAGCTGAAGGACATCAAGGACACCCTCGCAGACTTCGGCGTTGCGTTCGACGTCTACTTCTCGGAGCAGGAACTGCACGACGCCGGCGCCATCGAAAGTGCCGTTGCGCGCCTTCGAGAGCAGGGCCACGTGTTCGACGACGGCGGCGCCGTCTGGCTGCGCACCACGGACTTCGGGGACGACAAGGACCGCGTGATGATCCGCGCGAACGGCGAACCGACGTACTTCGCCGCGGACGCCGCGTACTACCTCTCCAAGAAGGACCGTGGCTACGACCAGAAGATCTACCTGCTGGGCGCCGACCACCACGGCTACATCAACCGGCTGAAGGCGATCTCCGCTGCCGCCGGCGACGACCCCGAGACCAACATCGAGGTGCTGATCGGCCAGCTGGTGTCCGTGAACGGCGCCAAGCTGTCCAAGCGCGCGGGCAACATCATCGAGCTCAAAGACCTCATCTCGTGGCTGGGCAAGGACGCCGTCCGCTACTCGCTGGCACGCTTCCCGGCCGACTCACCGCTCACCCTGGACCCCGAGCTGCTGAAGAAGCACAGCAACGAGAACCCGGTGTTCTACGTCCAGTACGCGCATGCCCGCTCCCGCGGCGCTGCCCGCAACGCCGTGGCGGCCGGCGTCGACCGCACTGTAGACGGGAAGGACGTCTTCGACGCATCCCTCCTGGACCACGCCACCGAGAACGAACTGCTGTCCTACCTTGGCAGCTACCCCTCCATCGTGGCCAAGGCCGCCGAGTTGCGTGAGCCGCACCGGGTGGCCCGCCACCTGGAACTCATCGCCGGTGCCTACCACCGCTGGTACGACGCCTGCCGCATGGCGCCGCAGGGCGACGAGCCCGTCACCGACGTCAACCGCACGCGGCTCTGGCTCAACGACGCCACCAGCCAGGTGCTGGCCAACGGACTGGACCTGCTTGGCGTTTCGGCGCCGGAACGGATGTGACCCCCATGTCAGGACAGACCGGGAATCCCTTGAACAACGCATCCCCGCTGGCTCCGGGATGGCTTGCCGTTCCGGCAGACCTGAATGCGCTCCACGAGCCCATGTGGGCCGCCGGTGTTGCCCGGAACAACGCCGGTGAACTCGCCATCGACGGCATTCCTGTCAGTGAGCTCAAGCGGCAGTTCGGCACGCCTTTGTTCGTCATGAGCGAGAACGACTTCCGGGCACGGGCCCGTGCCTTCAGCGACGCCTTCAACGACGCCTTCGCCGACATCTGCGGGGGAGTGGACGTGTACTACGCCGGGAAGTCGTTCCTGTGCACCGCTGTCGTCCGGTGGGTGGAGGAAGAAGGGCTGCGGCTCGACACTGCGTCCGGCGGGGAACTCGCCGTCGCAGACCGGGCAGGGATTCCGGGCGCCGACGTCGCCCTGCACGGCAACAACAAATCCGACGCCGAAATCCACCGCGCCCTGGACATGCAGCTGGGCAGGATCGTGGTGGACAGCCTCGCGGAGCTGGAGCGCGTCGCCAAGATCGCCTCGGCCCGCGGTGAAACGGCCAGGGTGATGCTGCGGCTCACCCCCGGAGTGCATGCGCACACGCACGAGTTCATTGCGACGGCCCATGAGGACCAGAAGTTCGGCCTGTCGATGGCCGGGGATTCAACGGATCAGGCCGGCCTGTCTGCTGCGGAGGAGGCCGTGGCCGCCGCCACGAGCTATCACGGCATCGAGCTCCTGGGCCTGCACTGCCATATCGGATCGCAGATCTTCGAACCCGACGGCTTCGCGCTGGCGGCCGTGAAACTGCTGCACTTCCTCGCGGCAATGCAGGAGAAGTACTCCATCGTCCTGCCCGAACTGGACCTCGGCGGCGGATACGGCATCGCCTACACGCCTGTGGACACCCCGCGCCCTCCGGCCGAAATCGCGCAGGCGATGGCCGCCGTCGTGCGTTCCACGTGCGCCGAACTGGGCATCAAGTCTCCCCGGATCTCGATCGAGCCGGGACGCGCCATCGTGGGGAGCACAACCTTCACGCTTTACGAAGTGGGAACGCTCAAGACCGTCCGCGTTGACGCGCCCGCGGCAGCTGGCGGGGAAACCGGTGAAGCCGGCGAATCAGCCGCTGAAAACGTTACGTACCCGCGCCGCTATGTGTCGGTGGACGGCGGCATGAGCGACAACGCCCGCCCGGTGCTCTATGACGCGGATTATTCGGCGGTTGTGGCGTCGCGGACCTCCGACGCTGCGCCGCAGCTGTCCCGCGTAGTGGGCAAACATTGCGAGAGCGGCGACATAGTTGTTAGAGATGTATATCTGCCCGAGGACGTGGCAGCCGGTGATCTGCTCGCTGTACCGGGGACCGGCGCCTACTGCTGGGCCCTCTCCAGCAACTACAACTATCTGGCCCGGCCGGGCGTTGTCGCTGTGCGCGACGGATCAGCCCGGCTGATTGTCCGCGGGGAAACCGAACAAGATCTGCTGAACCGCGACATGGGAGTCTGAATGACTGAATTGCGAACCCTGAAGGTAGCCCTGCTGGGCTGTGGCAACGTTGGGGCCCAGGTGGCGCGGATTCTGATTGATGACGCCGACGCGCTGGCCGCCCGCACCGGAGCCCGCCTGGAGCTTGCCGGCATCGCCGTGCGCACCATCGATGCTCCGCGCGATGTTGAGCTGCCACGCGAACTGTTCACTACTGACGCGGACACCCTCGTCAAGGACGCCGACCTCGTCATTGAACTCATGGGCGGCATTGAACCTGCCCGCACCCTGATCCTCTCCGCCATCGAGAACGGTGCGTGCGTGGTCACCGGGAACAAGGCCCTCCTGGCCCAGGACGGCCCCACGCTCTATGAAGCGGCAGACAAGGCCGGCGTCCAGCTGTCCTACGAAGCGGCCGTGGCCGGCGCCATCCCCATCCTGCGCCCCATCCGCGACAGCCTCTCCGGCGACCACATCACCCGCGTACTGGGCATCGTGAACGGCACCACCAACTTCATCCTTGACCAGATGGACACCACGGGCGCGCAGTTCGAGGACGCCCTGGCGGAGGCGCAGCGCCTTGGCTACGCCGAGGCCGATCCCACCGCCGACGTCGGAGGCCTCGACGCCGCCGCCAAGGCAGCCATTCTGGCCTCGCTCTCTTTCCACACCCGCTTCGACCTCGAGAACGTCCACTGCGAAGGCATCACCGGAGTCAGCGCGGCGGACATCGCAGCGGCCAAGGATGCAGGATTCGTCATCAAGCTGCTGGCCATTGCTGAGAAACTGACCGCCGCAGACGGAAGCGAGGGCGTCTCCGTCCGCGTGCATCCCACGTTGCTGCCGCGCGAACACCCGCTGGCCGCCGTCCACGGCGCCTTCAACGCCGTCTTCATCGAAGCCGAGAACGCCGGCGAGCTGATGTTCTACGGACAGGGCGCAGGCGGCACACCGACGGCGTCGGCCGTCCTGGGCGACCTTGTCTCCGCCGCCCGCCGGATTGTCCTGGGCGGACCTGCCCAGACCGAGACCACCATCGGCCAGGTCCCGGCGCTGCCCATCGATGCTGTCAACACGAGCTACTACATCGGGCTGGACGTCGCCGACCAGCCGGGCGTGCTGGCAAGAATCGCCCAACTGTTCGCGGAGCACGGCGTCTCCATCGAGATCATGCGCCAGACCATCCACCGCGATGCCGACTCCAATGTGGAATCGGCTGAACTGCGGATCGTCACCCACCGCGCAACCGAAGCTGCACTGGCAGCAACCGTCCAGGCCGTGAAGGGCCTCGACGTCATCAATTCCGTTACATCCGTACTGCGGGTAGAAGGAGTCTAAGTGGCTCACCAATGGCGCGGTGTCATCCGCGAATACGCTGATCGTTTGCCCGTAACGGAAAGCACCAAGGTCATTACCCTCGGTGAGGGCGGGACGCCGCTTGTCCACGCGCAGAAGCTCTCCGAGCTGACCGGCTCCACCGTGTACCTCAAGGTGGAAGGCATGAACCCCACGGGCTCGTTCAAGGACCGCGGCATGACCATGGCCATGACCGCCGCAGTGGCCTCCGGGGCCGAGGCCGTGGTGTGCGCCTCCACCGGCAACACCTCCGCCTCCGCGGCCGCCTATGCTACGGCAGCGGGCCTCAAATGCGCCGTGCTTGTCCCTGAGGGCAAGATCTCCATGGGCAAGCTCAGCCAGGCGATTGCCCACGGCGCCACCCTCCTGCAGGTGGACGGGAACTTCGACAACTGCCTGGATATCGCCCGCAAGCTGGGGGAGTCCTACCCGGTGTTCCTGGTGAACTCCGTCAACCCGGCCCGGATCCAGGGCCAGAAGACCGGAGCCTTCGAGGTGGTGGATGCCCTCGGTGACGCTCCGGACATCCACGTCCTCCCCGTGGGCAACGCCGGCAATATCACCGCGTACTGGAAGGGCTACAAGGAATATTCCGCGCCTTTCGAATCCGATACCGCAGGGACCCTCCCCGCCGTGTCCACCAGGACCCCGCAGATGTGGGGCTTCCAGGCCGCCGGCGCCGCACCGTTCGTGGCGGGCCATCCCATCACCGAGCCGGACACCATTGCCACGGCGATCCGGATCGGGAACCCGGCGTCCTGGGACGGTGCCATCGCCGCCCGTGACGAGTCCGGCGGTTTCATCGACTCCGTGACCGACGACGAAATCCTGGCAGCGCACCGCTGGCTGTCCGCCAAGGAAGGCGTCTTCGTCGAGCCTGGTTCGGCCGCAGGCGTTGCCGGACTCATCAAGAAGCACGCTGCAGGTGAGGTTCCGGCCGGCAAGATCATCGTCATCACTGTCACCGGCCACGGCCTCAAGGATCCGCAGTGGGCGCTGCGCACCGAGGACGGCAGCGATGTCCAGCCCGTCAAGGTGTCCAACGATGTTGTCACTGTGGCCGCCGAGCTGGGACTGGAAGAAAAATAGCCTTGGAAACCACCCTCACCGTCCCGGCCGAGTCGGCCGAAGGCGCACCGGCGGTCGCGGCCGGGCAGTTGGTTACCGTCCGCGTGCCCGCTACCAGCGCCAACCTCGGCCCGGGCTATGACAGCCTGGGACTGGCCCTCTCGCTCCACGACACCCTGACCGTGGAAACCCTGGGCAGTGGGGAACTGGAGTTCGAACTCAGCGGCGAAGGCGCGGAGACGCTTCCGCGCGATGCCAGCCACCTGGTGGTCAAGGCCATCACCGAGGCCCTGCACCGGCTGGGCTTCCGGCACGAGGGCCTCAGGATCACGGCGGACAACGTCAACCCCCACGGCCGCGGCCTCGGTTCATCGGCGTCAGCCGTGGTGGCTGCGGTCACCGCGGCCAATGCGCTCGTTCCGGAGTCCTCCCGGCGGGGCAAGGACTGGATCCTGCAGCTCACCAGCGAAATGGAGGGCCACCCGGACAACGTCGCACCGGCCATATTCGGCGGGCTGGCGCTCTCATGGCAGGACAGTGACCAGTACAGCAGCACGTGCGCCACGGTGGCTGGTTCCGTCATTCCCGTCGTCGCCGTACCTGACTACGAGCTGTCCACCGAGGCCGCCCGTGCGCTCCTGCCGGCGTCGGTGGGACACCATGCGGCCGCCATGAACTCGGGCCGCGCGGCACTGCTGATCCACGCACTCACCAGCAAGCCGGAATTCCTCCTGGCCGGGACGGAAGACTACCTGCACCAGAGCTACCGCGCAGAGGCCATGCGCCCGAGCGCGGACCTGATCCGTGCACTGCGCTACGCCGGACACGCGGCCGTTGTTTCCGGGGCCGGCCCCACCGTCCTGGTGCTCGCCAACGGGGAAGAGCAGGCCGCCTCCGTGGTGAACTTCATCGAGGCCTATACCCGGGCCAACACGCCGGAGGTGGGATGGCGCGTGATGAAGCTCGCGGTGGACGTTGAAGGTGCTAAAGTGGGAGTGCACCGGCGGTAATCCCGCAGGCAGTTAGTCAAAAGCAGGCAGTTCGTCAAAAGAACCTGAACCGCAATCAAAAGAACCCGATGTTGGCCATGGTGCCTGTCTGTTCGTTTGCTGCTTTGACTTCAACTGCGCAACAGTCTCCGGTGCCGCCTGCTTGGTCTGTCGCAGGAATTTGCAGAATCGCTCTGCACCCCTGAACCGTCAGTCCGCCATTCCGGTCTCTTGTTGGAATGTTCGAGGCGTATCAGTATCCGGCCCTGCTGGCCGAATTCCATCCGGCAAGGCCGAAATCCGGCTGCAGATCTGAACTGCAGCCCAGATCAAATCATCGCGTCCAGCTCCCAGTCTGGACGCCGTCGAGGGGGAAGGATCCTTCGTGACCGAAACCACTGAGCTGTCTCCAGCTGTGGACATATCTTCTGCTGCCGAGTCGTCGGCAGCACCCGCCAAGAGCAGCGGCCTTGCAGGCCTTAAGCTCGCCCAGCTGCAGGCCCTCGCCAGCCAGCTGGGTATCTCCGGCGGATCCCGCATGCGTAAGGGCGATCTGGTGACTGCCATCTCCGCCCATCGTGCGGGCACTTCGGCCACCAAGGCTCCGGCCAAGGGTGCCGAGAAGGCCGGCGAGAACATCTCGGCACGGGCATCCGTTCCCGCTGCAGGTGCGCCTGCGGCAGGGCCGGCGGCGGAAGCACCGGTCTCCGCCGAGGCTCCTGCACAGGAAGGCACCCGTGCCCGTCGCGGTCGCAGCCGCCGCGCAGTCAGCGACGGCGTTGTCACCGCTCCCGCCACCGAGGCTCCCGCCCCGGAAACTGCCCCCGTTGAGGCTCCCGCAGCCCAGCCGGCTCCCGAAGCCGGCCAGGCTGTTGTATCCGAAGGTGCTGCACCCGAAGCTGCAGAGCGCCGCCAGCCCCGAACCCGTAACCGCCGCCGCGGCGAAGCGGCAGCCCAGGCAACGGCTCCGGCCGCGCAGGGCGAGGCCCCGGCCGAGGCACCTGCAGAACAGCGCAGCGCTGAACAGCGCGGCGCAGAACAGCGCGGCGCTGAACAGCGCGGTGCTGAACAGCGTGGTGGCGAACAGCGCGGCACGGACCAGGGCGGCGAAGCGGCCGACGCCGGCCAGCGCAACGAACGCCAGTCGACCCGCACCCGTGGCGGCCGCGACGGCGGAGACACCCGCGACACCCGCGACAGCGATGATGCAGACGGCGGAAGCCGCCGCAACCGCCGCAACCGCCGGGACCGCAATGACCGTAACGACCGCTCCGGCGGCCAGGACACGCGCGACAACTCGCGCAACGACCGCTTCCGCGACCGGAACGACCGCCGTCGTGGACGCGCACAGGGACCGGACGTCGACGACGTCGAAGTCACCGAGGACGACGTCCTGCTGCCGGTTGCCGGCATCCTTGACGTCCTGGAGAACTACGCGTTCATCCGCACCTCGGGCTACCTCCCGGGCCCGAATGACGTCTACGTTTCCCTCGCCCAGGTCAAGAAGTACAACCTGCGCAAGGGCGACGCCGTAGTCGGCGCCATCCGTGCACCGCGTGAAGGCGAAGACCGCAGCCAGCAGTCCGCCCGCCAGAAGTTCAACGCCCTGGTCCGCGTCACCTCGGTCAACGGCAAGACCCCCGAGGAACTCAAGGACCGCGTCGAATTTGCGAAGCTCGTCCCGCTGTACCCCTCCGAGCGCCTGCGCCTCGAGACGGACCCCAAGAAGATCGGCCCCCGCGTCATCGACCTGGTTGCCCCGATCGGCAAGGGCCAGCGAGGCCTGATCGTCTCCCCGCCGAAGGCCGGCAAGACGCTCATCCTGCAGTCCATCGCCAACGCCATCACCACCAACAATCCTGAGGTCCACCTCATGATGGTGCTGGTTGACGAACGTCCTGAAGAAGTCACGGACATGCAGCGCACCGTCAAGGGTGAGGTCATTGCCTCCACCTTCGACCGTCCCGCCGACGACCACACCACCGTGGCCGAACTCTCCATCGAACGCGCCAAGCGCCTCGTGGAAATGGGCATGGACGTCGTGGTGCTCCTCGACTCCATGACCCGCCTGGGCCGTGCATACAACCTGGCAGCACCGGCCTCGGGCCGCATCCTGTCCGGTGGCGTCGACTCCGCGGCGCTGTACCCGCCGAAGCGCTTCTTCGGTGCAGCCCGCAACATCGAAAACGGCGGCTCGCTCACCATCCTGGCCACCGCGCTCGTCGAGACCGGCTCCAAGATGGACGAAGTCATCTTCGAAGAGTTCAAGGGCACCGGCAACATGGAACTGCGCCTGTCCCGCCAGCTCGCGGACAAGCGCATCTTCCCGGCAGTGGACGTCAATGCGTCCGGCACGCGCCGCGAAGAGAACCTGCTTTCCCCCGAGGAAGTCAAGATCATGTGGAAGCTGCGCCGCGTCCTCTCCGGGCTCGAAACGCAGCAGAGCCTTGAGCTGCTGACCAACAAGATCCGGGAGACGCAGAGCAACGTCGAGTTCCTCATGCAGGTCCAGAAGACGACGCTTGGTGCGAAGTCGGATAACGACAAATAGCTACGTTCACCGCTCAAAGTGTGCCGGCCTGTGGCCGGCACACTTTGGGCGGTTCGTCGTTAAGTCTCCTGAAACTAGACTTGTAAAAGTCGAAAGAGGTTTGAAATGTTTGAGTCCGTACAGGGCCTGTTGGATGAGCACGATGCTATCCAGGCGCAGCTGGGGGATCCTGCTGTTTATGCTGACCAGAAGCTCGCCCGGAAGCTGGGGCGGCGTTCTGCCCAGTTGAACGGGATTGTGGAGGCCTACCACAAGTGGGAGGGCCTTCGCGATGACCTGGCGGCTGCCAAGGAAATGGCGGACGAGGACCCCGAGTTTGCTGCCGAGGTGCCCGAGTTGGAGGCTTCGCTGGAGGCTGCGTCCGCCAAGTTGCGCCGGCTGCTCATTCCGCGGGACCCGGACGATGCCCGCAACGTGATCCTTGAGGTCAAGGGCGGCGAAGGCGGCGACGAAGCTGCACTGTTTGCCGCGGACCTGCTGCGCATGTACAGCCGGTACGCCGAGTCGCGCGGCTGGAAGACCGAACTCATTTCAGCCACCGAATCGGACCTCGGCGGCTACAAGGACGTCCAGATGGCCGTCAAGGGCAACTCCAACGATCCGGCCGAAGGCGTTTACGCGCGGCTGAAGTTCGAAGGCGGAGTGCACCGCGTGCAGCGCGTCCCCGTGACGGAGTCCCAGGGCCGCATCCACACCTCGGCCGCCGGCGTGCTGGTGCTTCCCGAGGTGGACGAACCCGAAGAACTCGAGATCAACCAGAACGACCTCAAGATCGACGTCTACCGCTCCTCGGGTCCTGGCGGCCAGTCCGTCAATACCACCGACTCCGCCGTCCGTATTACCCACCTCCCCACCGGAATCGTGGTGGCCATGCAAAACGAAAAGTCCCAGCTGCAGAACCGCGAGGCCGGCATGCGCGTGCTCCGGGCACGCATCCTCGCGCACCAGCAGGAGCAGATCGACGCTGAAAACTCGGCCCAGCGCAAGTCGCAGATCCGCACGATGGACCGCTCCGAGCGCATCCGCACGTACAACTACCCGGAAAACCGCATCGCGGACCACCGCACGGGCTACAAGGCCTACAACCTGGACCAGGTCATGAACGGCGACCTGGAGCCCGTGATCCAGTCGGCCATCGAGATGGACGAACAGGCCCGCCTGGACGCCATCGGCGAATAGTCCCCGGCTGGTCGCTTGATGACACTTGGAACAGGACTGAGCCTGGCTGAGGCCGTCCGCAAAGCCACGGCACTCCTGGCCGACGCCGGCGTTCCCAGTCCGCGCGTGGATGCGGAGCTGCTGGCGGACCACCTTCTGGGCGTCGGTCTGGGAAGGCTGCGGGCCATGCTGCTGGGGGATGCCCCTGCGCCGGACGGCTACGCCGAGCTGGTTGCCGAGCGTGCCCGGCGGGTGCCCCTGCAGCACATCACCGGCGTGGCCCATTTCCGATACCTGCAGCTTGCCGTAGGTCCGGGGGTCTTCATTCCGCGGCCGGAGACCGAGTCCGTGGTGCAGCTGGTCATCGACTGGCTCAAGGCCCGCGGCAGGCAAAACGGCAGCGGGCATCCGAAGGTGGTGGACCTGGGCACCGGTTCCGGTGCCATAGCAGGGTCCATTGCCCTGGAGGTTCCCGGCGCGGAAGTGTACGCCGTCGAGTTCAGCGAGTTTGCCCACGCCTGGGCGGCGCGGAACCTGGCGCCCCTGGGCGTGAGACTGCTCCGCGGGGACTTGCGGGACGCCCTGCCGGAACACAACGGAACGTTCGACGTCGTCGTCTCCAACCCGCCCTACATCCCCGCAGAAGCAATTCCCAACGAACCCGAGGTGGCCCTGCACGATCCGCCCGAAGCGCTATACGGCGGGGGAGCGGACGGAATGGAACTTCCGACGGCGGCGGCGGCGTCTGCCGCCCGGCTGCTGGTTCCCGGCGGCTACTTCGTGATGGAACACGCCGAAGTGCAGGCCGCGTGGATTGCCGCGATGCTGAAGAAAACCGGCCGCTGGTCCGGCGTGACCACGCACCTGGACCTCAACGGCAGGGAGCGCGCCACCAGCGCAGTCCTCAAAGAACCGACGGACCACTAGTGATGAAAGAATAGGCCAGTGACCACAACCTACGACTGCACGGCAGCCGACCAGCGGGCCGAAGGGCTGGAGAACGCCCAGCGGGCCATCCGCCAACACAAATGCGTGGTGTTCCCCACCGATACGGTGTATGGAATCGGCGCCGACGCATTCTCCCCGCAGGCTGTGACCATGCTGCTCGCGTCCAAGGGCCGCAGCCGCAAGATGCCGCCGCCCGTCCTCATTCCCCGGCTCAATGCGCTGGACGGGCTGGCAACGGACGTCCCGGCGGAGGCACGCAAGCTGGCCGAGGCGTTCTGGCCGGGCGGCCTCACCATGATTTTCCACGCGCAGCCGTCGCTGGACTGGGACCTCGGCGAGACCAGGGGCACCGTCGCGCTGCGGATGCCGGCCGACGACGTCGCCCAGGACCTGTTGACGCTGACCGGACCGCTGGCGGTGTCCTCCGCGAACCGCACCGGCCGGCCGGCGGCCCGCACCGCTGCCGAGGCCATGGACCAGCTCGCCGAATCCGTCGAGGTCTACCTCGAAGGGGGACTGCGCCCGGAAGGTGACGCGGATTCTGTTGCCCTTCCGTCCACCATCGTTGACGCCACCGCCCTGCCCCTCCGTGTGGTCCGTCAGGGTGCCATCACCCTGGAACGGCTCCGCGAGGTTGTTCCTGAGCTCCTGGACATCGACGGCAATGCGGCCGCCGAATGATCCTCACACGGCAGCACGTCCCTGTCCTCGGCGTCGACGCGACGCCCCTGACTGTTTCCGGGATGACGGCCACCCTCAACCGTTTTGTCGCCGAAGGCGGAACCCGCACCGTGGTGGGCCACAACCTGCACAGCGTGACCCTCTTCCACTCGGATCCGGAATTCCAGGCCCTCTACGACAACAGCGATGTAGTGCTGCTCGACGGCGCACCGGTCCTTTGGCTCTGGGGAAGGTCGGGCGATGCGGACGGGCCCGTCATGGACTACCGCCTGGGCTCCACGGACTGGATCCCTGCCCTCGGCCATGTCGAAGGACTGGAGCGAATTGCCGTGATCGGCGCGGGAGCGGAAGCCAATGCCAAGGCTGTGGCCCGCCTCGCCCTGATCATGCCGAATGCCACGGTGGCCGGGATGCCCGGCGAAGGCTGGAACGACACCCTCGAGCGCGAGGCCGTCGCCTGGCTCCGCGAACTGCGTCCCCAGCTGGTGCTCCTCGGACTGGGCATGCCGCTCCAGGAGATGGTTCTCCGCCGCAGGCTTGGCGAACTCCCGCCGGCCGTGTATTGCGCGGTGGGCGGTGCGATCGAACAGATTGCCGGAATCCAGAAGCTCGCTCCCCGGTGGCTGGGCCGGCTGGGACTGGAATGGGCCTGGCGGCTGATGCTGCATCCGCGCAGGGTTGCCTACCGCGTCTTCGGCGAGCCGTGGGTGCTCCTGGCACTCTTGGTCCGGCGCCGCCTCAGCTCAGAGCGCTAGGATCCGCCCGCCCGGCTGACACATCCGTCGGCTAGAACTTCTGGTCCTTCAGGGGAGCGAAGCCCTTGCCGCGGAGCCCGGTGGAAAACGCCCGGAACCAATCAGCCAGGCCCCGGAAGTCGCCGCGGCGCAGGAAGTAGCCCAGGTAACCGCCCACGTCGGCGACGAAGGACTTCACCCGGAAGTGGCGGCGGATCAGGTACCCGCGGTTCCGGTAGTAGTAATAGCGCTTGAACGCCGTTTCAGGCACAATCACGTGCCACCGCGCACCGAACACGTGCTGGGTCTCGGCGAAGGCGTGGGGATGCGTGATGGCGGTGGTGGTCACCGTGCCGAAGCGGATACCCGCCTTGCGCAGCCTGATGGTGAAATCCACCTCGTCGCCGCGGATGAACAGCCGCATGTCCGGCAGGCCCACCTTGAAGAAGACGTCCGAACGGATCAGCGCCCCGTTGAAGAAGTGGCCGTCGTCCGGCAGGAACCCCAGCTTCTCCACTTCGGCGCGGTCGTGGGTGACCTTGCCGTCGAGGCGGAAGAAAAAGGACAGCCGGTCCGGGTGGCCCGGCGCGGCAACGAGGGGGACCACGGCATCCATGCCGCGTGCCTCGGCCTCGCGGAGCAGCGTGGCGAGGCACTCCGGGTCGCCGGGTTCGGCGTCGTCGTCCATCATCCAGATCCAGTCAGCGCCGCTGGCCACCGCCTTGAGGATGGCCAGGGAGAAGCCGCCGGCTCCGCCGAGGTTCGCTTCTGACCGGACGTAGTCCACGTTGGAGTGCCGGTCCGCCACCTCTTTGGCGGGCGCGGTGCCGCTGTCTACCAGGCAAATGGAGCTGACCGGAGAGGTCTGCCGGTTGATGGCATCCAGCAGAACGGCGAGCTCACGGGGACGGTCAAACGTCACGGCGGCAACTGCAACCGAGGGGGACATTGCTGGTTCCTTTCGACACGGCCGCCGGTGGATTTCCCGCCGGCTATGGGCCGTGTGACGCGAAGCCAGCCAGCCGTTGGCATTAGTATCTTGACTAGAGTCCACTGTAATACAGCCCTGTCAGGCACTACGCACTGCCTGCCGCGCGCACGGCGACGGAGAAGTTTCATTTATCGAAAGTCAGTTCCACAGCAATCCCGCCCTGGCTATCCCTGCCTCCCGGCACTGACCGGGCCGCAGGGATACACGATGCCGGGGATTGGTTCCGCTGACGGCGCGGGGACGGTGGTTTCCCGATGATCATGTATCTGCTGATGATGCTGACGGCAGCGGGCGTCTCTTTCGCCGCCACGTGGGGCGCACGGCTGATCGGGAACAGGCTGGAGCTTTTCTCGCCGATCCGCAGCCGCGATACCCATTCCCACAAGGTCTCCAGGCTGGGTGGCCTGGGTATTTATGCAGGGTTCCTCGTGGCACTGTGTGTTGCCAGCCAGTCATTCTTCGTCAAGGACATCTTCCGCGGCAACGCCTCCCCCTGGGGAGTGCTCGCCGGTGCCACGCTGATCGTCATAGTGGGCCTCGCCGACGACCTGCTGGACCTGCGGTGGTGGGTGAAGCTGATCGGCCAGAGCGCCGCAGCCATGGTGGTGGCCATCTGGGGTGTCAGGATGGCCATCGTTCCGTTCGTGCCCGAACCGGTCATTCTCGAGAACGAGATCGTCAGCATTGTCCTCACAGCGGGGCTGATCGTGACCACCATGAACGCCTTCAACTTCATCGACGGGCTGGACGGCCTTGCCGCCGGTGTAGCCATCATCGGCGGGGCAGCGTTCTTCCTGACGGCGTACTGGGTGCACCGGAACTCAGACGTGCTGGACAAGTCGGACCTCGCGACGCTCCTGACCGCGGTCGTGGTGGGCAGCTGCGTGGGATTCCTGCCGCATAACTGGTTTCCCTCGAAGATCTTCATGGGCGATTCCGGCGCGATGCTGATCGGCCTGCTCCTTGCCTCCGCGGGCATCGTCTCAACCGGCCAGATCACCTCCGGCCTCTACGACCGCGCCAACGGTATTCCCACGATCATCCCTATCCTGCTGCCCTTCGCGGTGCTGTTCCTGCCGCTGCTGGACCTTTGCCTCGCCGTCGTCAGGCGCACAGCGCTGGGCCGCTCGCCGTGGTCTGCGGACCGTGGACACCTGCACCACAAACTCATGGACATCGGTTACTCCCACCGGGCCTCCGTCCTCCTGATGTACGCCTGGACCTGCGTCCTGGCCTTCGGGGGACTCGCCTTCGCAGTTTTCCCGTGGCAGATGGTGCTGGCTGCGGACGTACTGGCCGCCGCCATCATGGCCGTGGTCACCGCATGGCCATACCTTCGCGACAAGGCGCCCGGGGCCGGCCCGCGCTCCGAAGCGGAAGCCGAAGCCGAGGCCGAAGCAGCGGGTCAGGAGTGACCCGTGGACACCCTTTTCCGAATAATTTCTATCTCATGTAGAATTCCAGTGCAGCTATTCGCCGCGCCCTCCCTTGCCAGCCCGCAGCACACGACGATTGGGATCTGATGACCTCCAACGCCGATCCCGGACACAGTTCCGGTAACGGACCAGTTGGTGTCTCCGGCCCCACAAAGTCACTGTGGCTGGGTCTTTTGAAGCTCAGCGCAGGTGCGGCCCTGGCCGGACTTGCGCTCGCCGCGATACCTGCCGCCATACTCAACGGCGGCGGGGGAGTGCTGTCCAGCACTTTTGGCGGCGTCCTGGTGATGGCTTTCTTCGGGATCAGCCTCCTGGTCGGCCATTTTGTAGGCCGGAACAATCCCTCGGGTGCCATTGGCGTCTTCGTAGTCACCTACTTCGTCAAAGTCGTGGGATTTGCCGTGGTGCTCTTTGTGCTCGGCGCACCTGCCTGGCTCCACGGCCGCTGGTTCCTGATCGGCGCCGTTACCGCCGTCGTGTTTTGGCAGGCAGCGGAGATCTACGGGTTCAGCAAAGCCCGCCTCCATATTTATGACGAACCCAAACCCGTGAAAGACGGCAATGATGAGCAGCCGTAATTCGAAGCGAAAAAACATGCGGGAAATCCCCAAATCCACCTCCGGTTCCGCGGGTGTATCTTCCGACGGCGGGGACGGCGGATACAACGCCGGCATCGCCGTCTTCAGCTACATAATTGGCGGAATCATCGTCTGGAGTTTGATAGGGTGGGGTCTGGATTATCTGTGGGGAACCCGCTGGATTGTGCTCGCAGGCGCTCTGCTTGGAGCTGCGGGAGGGTTCTATCTTTCTCATATGCACGGCCTCACCAGTAACAGAACGTCAACTGGTGAAGACACTGCAGCCAGCGGCCCGTCCAAGGACGAGGAACAGTAATGCCTAACAATTTCACAAGGGGAAGGGCGGACATGAAGATCGCCGGACCCTCACCAACGCCCAATGATGGACACTGCAGAGAGGAAACGCGTTGATCGCGCTTGCGCTCCCGGCCCAAGATTCAGGAGAGTTCAACCCTCCTGGAATTGAAGAAATGCACCTGCCGGCAATCCTGCCGTGGGGTGCGGCAGACGGATTCTCCAAGCAGATGCTGCTGGTAATCCTGTCGGTCGTCATTATCGCTACATTCTTTCTGCTAGCTGCGCGGAAGCAGCAGCTTGTTCCCGGCAAACTGCAGTTTGCAGGTGAAGCCGCTTACGGCTTCGTCCGCAACAGCATCGCCAAGGACATCATTGGCGGCAAGGACTTCATCAAGTACGTCCCGCTGTTGTTCAGCCTCTTCTTCTTCATCCTGGTGAACAACATCTACGGCGCCATCCCGCTCATCCAGCTTCCGAGCTTCTCGCACGTCGGCGGCGCCTATGTGCTCGCAGCCATTGTCTACCTGACCTGGATCGGCATCGGCGTCAAGAAGAACGGCCTCAAGTACTTCAAGCTGGCCACCGTTCCCTCGGGCGTGCCGGTCTACATCCTTCCGATCGTTATTCCGATCGAGATCATCTCCAACTTCCTGGTCCGCCCGGTCACACACAGCCTCCGTCTGTTCGCCACCATGCTGGCCGGACACCTGATCGTGATGATTGCCGGATCCGGCATCGAGTACCTGGTCATGCAGGAGAACATCCTCCTCAAGGGCACCTCTGTACTGGTGCTCGTCGGCGCCATCGCCATGTACATGCTGGAAGCGCTGATCATGGCGCTGCAGGCTTACGTTTTCACGCTGCTGACTGCCATCTACATTGAAGGCGCACTGCACGCGGACAGCCACTAGGCACCCACAAACTTCCCCTTCGCGGGGATGAAGCAACCCAAACAACCTGCCACACGGGTGGCATCTTGAAAGGAAGAAAAATGGAAGGCTCCATCAACGGCTCCCTCAACCTCATCGGCTACGGCCTCTCCGCTATCGGCGGTGGTATCGGTGTGGGTCTCGTGTTCGCGGCTTACATCAATGGTGTGGCACGTCAGCCGGAAGCCCAGCGCGTCCTGCAGCCGATCGCATTCCTCGGCCTTGCGCTGACTGAAGCACTCGCCATCCTCGGCCTGGTCTTCGCTTTCGTTCTCTCCTAAGCGTTAGAACTTAGCGAACATCCAGAAACCGAGTAGATAAGGACGGGTGAAACATGAATCAGACGATCATCTCAGCCGCCACCGAAGGCACTAATCCGCTCGTTCCCAATCCCTGGGAAATGGGCGTAGTCCTGGCCGGCTTTGCTGTCCTCTTTTACATCGTGGTCAAGTTCGTTGTCCCGATGTTCGAGAAGACGTTCGCAGAGCGTGCCGAGGCTATTGAAGGTGGCATCGCCAAGGCTGAAAAGGCCCAGGCAGAGGCTTCTGCTGCACTCGAAGAGTACAAGCAGCAGCTCACCGACGCCCGTGCAGAAGCCAACCGCATCCGCGAGGAAGCCCGTGCCGAAGGCGCCCAGATCCTGGCGGACCTGAAGGAAAAGGCAGCTGCAGAGTCTGCCCGCATCACCGCACACGCGCACGCCCAGATCGAATCCGAGCGCCAGGCGGCCGTTGTGTCGCTTCGCTCCGAGGTCGGCACGCTGGCAACCACGCTGGCAAGCCGCATCGTTGGCGAGTCACTCAGCGACGATGCACGTGCAGCCCGCGTGGTTGACCGTTTCCTGGCAGATCTGGAGAACCAGAACGCAGGTGTAGCTAAGTAATGGCAGGTGTATCGAGCGAATCGCTGACCGCGGCGCTGGTGGCATTGGAAGCCAAGCTTCCCTTCGCTTCGCTGCAGTTGGCAAAGGAACTCTTCGGAATCCTGGAAACGGTGGACAGCTCGGCTGGCTTGCGCCGTGCCCTGACTGACCCGTCCCGCAGCGGTGACGAAAAGTCGGCACTGGTCAAGCAGCTCTTCGGTGGAAAAGTCTCCACTGATGCTGCGGACATCGCGAGCGGACTGGCCGGTTCACGCTGGGCGTCAGCTCGGGATATCGGCGATGCACTCGAGACTCTTGCCGCTTCGGTGGTAATTGCCGTTGCTGAGAACAAGTCGGCCGTCTCTGCCTCAGGAATCACCGGACTGGAAACGCTGGAGAACGATCTGTTCGCCTTCAACCATGCCGTTGGTTCCAGCCACGAGGTACAGCGTGCTCTGTCCGAGCCGCAGGCGAACCCGGCTGCCAAGATTGCCCTCGCCGAAAAGCTCGTTCCCCATGCAAGCGAGGAAGCGAAAGTCCTCATCGGACAGGCAGTTTCGCAGCCCCGTGGCCTCAAGGCGACCAACCTTGTGCGTCGTTTCGCAGAACTTGCAGCCAAGCGCCAGCAGCGCTGGATCGCAACGGTCAGCGTCACCCGTCCGCTGACGGAGACACAGACCAGCCGACTGCAGGCAGGGCTGAACGCCCTGTACGGGCGCGAGCTCAAGATCAACATGAACGTTGACCCGGCACTGATCGGTGGCATCCGGATCCAGGTTGGTGATGAAGTGCTTGACGCTTCTGTACTGAACCGCCTGGGCCAGCTCCAGCGTCAGCTTGCCGGCTAACCGGACAAGCACAACTTAACTGATAGAAACCCCGGTCATCGTGACAACGATGATCACGAAAACAGGAGAGCAGGGACTGCAGATGGCCGAATTGACCATCAACGCCGACGACGTCCGTATTGCGTTGAACGAGTTCGCGGCGTCCTACGAACCCGGAAACGCAGAGCGCGTAGAGGTCGGCCGTGTGACCACCGCAGGTGACGGCATCGCCCGTGTTGAGGGCCTTCCCTCGGTCATGGCGAACGAGTTGCTTCGTTTCGAAGACGGCACGCTGGGCCTGGCCCAGAACCTTGACGTCCGCGAAATCGGTGTCATTATCCTCGGTGACTTCACCGGGATCGAAGAAGGCCAGGAAGTCCACCGCACGGGACAGGTTCTGTCCGTGCCGGTTGGCGATGCCTTCCTCGGCCGCGTGGTTGACCCGCTGGGCCAGCCGATCGACGACCTCGGCGAAATCAAGGCTGAAACCACCCGTGCCCTGGAACTCCAGGCGCCCGGCGTGACCCAGCGCAAGTCGGTTCACGAGCCGATGCAGACCGGTCTGAAGGCTATCGACGCCATGATCCCGATCGGCCGCGGCCAGCGTCAGCTGATCATCGGCGACCGCCAGACCGGCAAGTCGGCAATTGCCATCGACACCATCATCAACCAGAAGGCCAACTGGGCTTCCGGGGACGTCACCAAGCAGGTGCGCTGCATCTACGTGGCCATCGGCCAGAAGGCGTCCACCATCGCGGCTGTCCGCCAGACCCTCGAGGACAACGGCGCACTGGAATACACCACCATCGTGGCTTCCCCCGCGTCCGACCCCGCAGGCTTCAAGTACCTGGCCCCCTACGCCGGTTCGGCTATCGGCCAGCACTGGATGTACGGCGGCAAGCACGTCCTCATTGTGTTTGATGACCTGTCCAAGCAGGCTGAGGCCTACCGTGCAGTGTCGCTGCTGCTCCGCCGCCCGCCGGGACGCGAAGCCTACCCGGGCGACGTCTTCTACTTGCACTCCCGCCTCCTGGAGCGTTGTGCCAAGCTCTCCGACGAGCTGGGCGCAGGCTCGATGACCGGTCTGCCGCTCATCGAGACCAAGGCAAACGACGTCTCCGCATACATCCCGACCAACGTGATCTCCATCACCGATGGCCAGATCTTCCTGCAGTCGGACCTCTTCAACGCCAACCAGCGTCCCGCCGTCGACGTGGGCGTCTCCGTTTCCCGCGTGGGTGGCGCAGCGCAGGTCAAGTCCATGAAGAAGGTCTCCGGTACCTTGAAGCTGGAACTGGCCCAGTACCGCGACATGCAGGCCTTCGCAATGTTCGCGTCGGATCTCGACGCCGCATCGCGCCAGCAGCTGACCCGTGGTGCACGCCTGATGGAACTGCTCAAGCAGGGCCAGTACTCGCCGTTCCCGGTCGAGAACCAGGTCGTCTCCATCTGGGCCGGTACCAACGGCTACCTGGACGACGTTCCGGTTGAGGACATCAACCGCTTCGAGACCGAGTTCCTGGAGCACCTGAAGCACAAGTCCTCCATCCTGACGACGCTGGCTCAGACCAACGTCATGGACGATGACACCGCAGAAGCACTGAAGACCTCGATCGTGGCCTTCAAGAAGGGCTTCTTCGGCGAGGGCGACAACCTCCTGGTTGGTGCGGGGCACGAGGAATACGCCCCCATCGACGAGGCGCAGGTCGACCAGGAAAAAATCGTCAAGCAGAAGCGCTAGTTTCGCTGGCAGGGACTGCCGGGACCCATACGGGTTCCGGCAGTCCCGGCCACCGGGATCTTAGGAAAGGATAAGTATGGGAGCCCAGATTCGGGTCTACCGCCAGAAGATCAGCTCGACGACGTCGATGCGCAAGATCTTCAAGGCGATGGAACTGATCGCTACCTCGCGCATCGGCAAGGCCCGCGCACGCGTAGCGGCTTCACTGCCTTACGCAAACGCGATCACGCGTGCCGTTTCTGCTGTCGCAAGCCAGAGTGAAATCGACCACCCGCTGGTCACCGAGCCCGAGCAGATCCGCCGTGCCGCCGTCCTGGTCATCACCTCGGACCGTGGCCTCGCAGGTTCCTACTCGGCAAGTGTGCTCAAGCAGGCGGAAGGCCTCACCGAGCTGCTCCGTGAGGAAGGCAAGGAAGTCAAGACGTACGTTGTCGGCCGCAAGGCCCAGGCGTACTTCGACTTCCGCAACCGTCCCTACACACGGGTATGGACCGGCAACACGGATTCACCGGAGTTTGCGACTGCGCAGGAAATCGGCGCAGCGCTGCTGGAAGATTTCGCCACTGCGTACGAAGAGGATGGCGTGGACGAAATCCACGTCGTCTACACCCGCTTCAAGTCCATGGTGACGCAGGAACCGACGGTCATCCGCCTGCTTCCCCTCGAGGTTGTCGAAGAGCAGGCCGCGTCCGAGTCGGACCTCCTGCCGCTCTACGAATTCGAGCCGGAAACGGAGCAGGTTCTCGACGCTCTGCTGCCGCGCTACATCGAATCACGTATCTTCGCCGCGATGTTGCAGGCAGCAGCTTCCGAGCTCGCGGCCCGCCAGCGGGCGATGAAGTCTGCCGGCGACAACGCCACGGACCTCATCAAGAAGTACACGCGTCTGCGCAACACTGCCCGCCAGGCTGAAATTACGCAGGAGCTTTCCGAAATCGTGGCCGGTGCCGACGCCTTGAACGCGTCCTAGCCACCACGGTTACGGATCCAGCTGTACCTGCACCAAAAGATAAACTTAACCCCCACGCCATCTACTGAGTGAAGTGAGAGAGATGACTGCCACCGCTACCGAACACGTAGCCGCAACGTCCGGTGCTACCGGCCGTATTGCACGTGTTATTGGCCCGGTTGTCGACGTCGAATTCCCGGCTGACGCAATCCCCTCGATTTACAACGCACTCACCACGGAGATTACTCTCAACGGTGAGACCAAGACCATCACGTTCGAGGTAGCCCTGCACCTGGGCGACAACCTCATCCGCGCCATCTCCCTGCAGGCCACCGACGGACTCGTCCGCGGTACCAGCGTCGTGGACACCGGCTCGCCCATCACCGTACCCGTCGGCGACGGCGTCAAGGGCCACATCTTCAACGTCCTCGGCAAGCCGCTTGACGTTGACGAGTCCGAGATCCAGGCTTCGGACCACTGGGCCATCCACCGCAAGGCCCCGGCCTTCGCGACCCTCGAAGGCTCCACCGAGATGCTGGAAACCGGCATCAAGGTGATCGACCTCCTCACCCCGTACATCAAGGGTGGAAAGATCGGCCTGTTCGGCGGCGCCGGTGTGGGCAAGACCGTGCTGATCCAGGAAATGATCACCCGTGTTGCCCGCAACTTCGGCGGCACCTCGGTGTTCGCCGGCGTTGGCGAGCGTACCCGTGAAGGTAACGACCTCTGGGTTGAAATGGAAGAGGCAGGCGTCCTCAAGGACACCGCCCTTGTCTTCGGCCAGATGGATGAGCCGCCGGGAACGCGTCTGCGCGTGGCACTCTCCGCACTGACCATGGCGGAGTACTTCCGCGATGTGCAGAACCAGGACGTGCTGCTCTTCATCGACAACATCTTCCGCTTCACGCAGGCAGGTTCCGAGGTTTCCACCCTTCTCGGCCGCATGCCGTCCGCCGTGGGTTACCAGCCGAACCTGGCTGACGAGATGGGTCTCCTCCAGGAGCGCATCACGTCCACCAAGGGACACTCGATCACCTCGATGCAGGCCATCTACGTTCCCGCAGATGACTACACCGACCCGGCACCGGCCACCACCTTCGCCCACCTCGACGCGACCACGGAACTTTCCCGTGAAATCGCTTCGCGTGGCCTGTACCCGGCTGTGGATCCGCTGACGTCGACTTCCCGAATCCTGGACCCCCAGTACATCGGCAAGGACCACTACAACACGGCTGTCCGTGTGAAGCAGATCCTGCAGAAGAACAAGGAACTCCAGGACATCATCGCCATCCTCGGCGTTGACGAACTGTCTGAAGAGGACAAGATCGTCGTGTCGCGTGCACGCCGCATCCAGCAGTTCCTCTCCCAGAACACCTACACCGCCAAGCAGTTCACCGGCGTCGAAGGCTCCACCGTTTCCATCAAGGACACGGTTGAAGGCTTCACCGCCATCTGCGACGGCGAGCTTGACCACGTGGCAGAGCAGGCGTTCTTCAACGTCGGCGGCCTGGATGACGTTGAGCGCCAGTGGGCCAAGATCCAGGAACAGACCAAGTAATATGGCTGAGCTTGAGGTTGAGATTGTCGCAGCGGATCACTTCGTGTGGTCCGGAGCGGCCAAGATGGTCAAGGCCCGCACCAGCGATGGTGAAATCGGAATCCTGCCCGGCCACTCGCCCCTGCTGGCGATTCTGGCCGAAGGTGAGTTGGCCATTGAGCCGGTTTCCGGTGAGCGCATTGCTGTAGTTGTCGACGGCGGATTCTTCTCCGTCGACAACAACAGGGTGGTCATTGTTGCTGACAACGCCCAAATGGGTGAAGCGGCTACCGCGGGGATCCGCTAGCACTACCTTGATGAACGATCCCGGTTTTCCGTTCATCGCATTGGCAACTGTCTTTGCGTTGCTGATTTTTGCACTGTGCCTGTCCGGGGTACGCCGCTTTAACCTGCGGCGTGCCCTGGGCACAGTGGACGCCTCCATTTGCACGGCCGGAAAAGGCTGGCAGATGGGGGTTTGTCGTTATCAGGACAACGACCTTGAGTGGTTCAAGCTGCTCTCGCTCAGTGTCCGCCCCAAATACACGTTCCGGCGCAGTTCGCTGGAGCTGGTGGGGCGCCGCCAGCCCACCGAAGCGGAACTCGTGAAAGTGCAGCCTGACTCCGTCATTGTGGAACTTCACTACGAGGGCCAGGAAGTCCTGCTCGCCATGAAGTTCGATGCCTACACCGGACTGTCGTCGTGGCTGGAAGCCGGGCCGGTCATCGGTGTCGGCACCTGGCGCTAACGCCGGTGGACTTCCTCGCTGATGTCCATCTCACGGATGGACCCGTGCTGTGGTTTGCCTGGGCCGCCGGTGCTGTTGGCTTCGGCTGGCTGCTGTGGGCCCGCGGACGCCGCTGGCTCGTGACTGCTGCCGGGGCACTGCTGCTCGCCGCAGGCGTTGTGGCCGCTGTGCACTGGCTGCTGATATACGCCTTTTCCGCCCTGCCCGAGAGTCTCCCGCGCGAAGTGCTTGCGTGGTTTGTGGCAGTGGTCTTCGCTCTCTTCCTGTATCTGCTGCGGCTGTGGAAACTCCGGCAGCCTTCTTCTCCGGCTGGTACTTCGCCGGCGGGTACTCCTCCTGCTGGCTCTCGTCCGGCGGGACGGTCCGCGTGGCGGGGGAGGACCGCCGCAACGGCTGCGATGCTGGGAGTCTTCCTGCTCGCCGCAGTCCAGATCAACGCCTACTTCGGCCTCAACCATACGGTCAGCGACGTCATGGGCACGGCCGTGGCCCGGATCCAACCCCTCGAAGCCGGACTGCAGCGCCAGCCTGCAGCCGGCGCCCCCGCCGCCCTCACCTCCTGGCGCGCGCCGGAGGGGTTGCCCCCGGCCGGTGTACTGAGGAAGGCGGTCATCCCGGGCACCGCCTCGGGTTTCAGCAGCCGTGATGCGTATATCTACCTGCCTCCCGCCTACCAGGCCACACCCCGCCCCGCGCTGCCGGTCCTTGTCCTCTTTTCCGGTCAGCCGGGCAGTCCCTCTGACTGGCTCACCGGGGGTGCCCTGCGCAGCCGGATGGACCGTTTCGCCCAGGACCACGACGGCGTCGCTCCGGTTGTCGTGGTGGTGGATCCGAACGGCACGGCGTCCGCCAATACGCTCTGCATGGACAGCCGCCTTGCCAAGGCCGATACATTCCTTGCCGTGGATGTGCCGCGTTGGATCGAGCAGACACTTGACGTTGACCCGGACCACCGGCAATGGGCAGCGGGGGGATTCTCCTTCGGGGCCACCTGCGCCCTGCAGATGGGTACCCGCCATCCTGACGTCTACACGTCGGTCCTGGCCTTCTCGAGCGAGCGGGAGCCGGCGCTGGCAAAGGAACGGCAGAAGACGATTGACGCAGCGTTCGGCGGCGACGTGGAAGCTTTTGACCGACAGACCCCTTTGGCCATCATGCGGGATACGCGGTTCGAGGGGCACTCCGTATACTTCGGTGCCGGTTCGAGGGACCCGGAGTTCCTCGCCTACATGGACGAACTGTCCGCCGCGGCGCGCCAGGCAGGCTTTTCCGTGCAGGCGCAGCCGGTAGCCAACACCGGACACTCCTGGGAGGCCGCTTCCCGGGGCCTCCCCGCAGCGCTGGACTTTGTGGCCGAGCGTTGGGGAATACAGCCGTGACCAACCAGCGGGAGGCCCTCCGCGACATAGGCAGGGACGCGTCCGGGGCCGACGGCAGCGTCACCTGGGCTGACGTGATGGTGCGGGCCCTGCGCCGCCTGCGGGAACATTTCACGGCGGTGCCGTTTACCCTCGTTGTCCTTGGCCTGTTCCTTGGCACGGGCGCGGCCACCAACAGTTTCCTGTCCGGGCCGCCGGAAGCCCTCCTGGACGTCGCATCAGTACATGTGGCCGCGCTGAAGGACGGGCGCTGGTGGTCCATGTTCACATCGCTCTTCTTCGCCACGAATCCCGCTGCGTACCTCACCGCCGCCCTCATGATCCTGCTGTTGCTGGGACTTGCCGAGCGCAGGCTGGGCACGCTGCGGACGGCTGCGTTCTTCTTCGGCGGCCAGTTCGCGGCCGTCTCGCTGTTCCTGCTGTTCACCCAGCTCGCCCGTTACGCCGGGGACGGCTGGATGGGCCTGATGGTGGACGCCGGGCTTATCGGGCCGTATGCCGCCGTCCTGGCCGCCGTGCTGGGGGCAAGCGGACTCGTGCCCGCCCTGTGGCAGCGGCGCCTTCGCACGGGAATCATGTCGGCGTCGCTGCTCCTCGTCCTGTACGTGGGACATCCGGAGACGGTGGTCGGGTTCCTGGGCGCCGTGGCCGGGCTTGCCGCCGGGTGGTGGATCCAGAGCGACCACGGGACCCTCCACCGGCACCGCTCCACCGGTCGCGAGACGAGGAACCTCCTGGCCCTGATCGTGGGGATCTTCGCTGTCGGGCCCATCCTGACGGCCGCTGTCCGGAGCCCCACGGGTCCGCTGGCGCTGCTGCGGGACGTGGTGCTGAACCCGCTGCCAACCCTCAGCCAGCTGGAGCAGAACTGCGGCGGCACCGTTGACGTGAACTGCCTGGAACTCGGACGTTCGGGATTCGCCGGTCCGCTGGGCCTTGCCCAGGCTGTGGTGCCCGTGCTCCTCCTGCTGATCTGCGCCGACGGGCTGAGGCGCGGACGCCGGCTTGCCTGGCGGATCACCATCGGAGTCCAGCTGGCAGTCACGGCGCTGTCAGCCGTCTACCTCACGCTGTTTGCCCGGATTCCGCACTATCCGCCGCGGCCCCACACCGCTGTTATGGGTTCGGGATTTGTCCACGTGCTCCCGCTTGTGGCAGTTCCCCTGCTGCTCGTCGTCCTGCTGTGGATCAACCGGCGGCAGTTCCGCGTGGAGGCACCGGCAGGAGCGCGGCGCACCCTGACCCGGGTCCTTGCCGGAACCTGGGCTGCACTTGCCGGGACCTACACCATTGCCTGGCTGGGGGCGGGCGGAATGGAGCGCGACGGCGGGCTGTCCGGGCTCGTGTCCGAACTGGCCCGCCAATACCTCCCGGTGCCCATCCCCAGCCTGTATTCCCGGGTCTTCAGGGACCGGCAAACGCTGGAGTCGTTCCTGTTCGCCTACTCCGGGATCCTCTTCTGGGCCGTCGCCCTGGCGGGTGTGTGGGTGGTGCTGCTGGGGCATCACCACGGTGCCGGCGCAGGCGCCGAGGCGAGGGACGTGGCCCGACGGCTGGTGCGCCGGGGCGGAGATTCGCTGTCCTGGATGACGCTGTGGGAACCGAACAAGTACTGGTTCACTCCTGCCGCAGACGCCGGTATTGCCTACCAGCAGCATGGCAGCGTGGCCCTGACACTGGGCGGCCCGTTCGGTGACCCCGCACTGCGGGAGGAAGCCGCCAGCGGATTCATCCGGTACTGCGCTGAGCACGCGCTGGTGCCCTGCTTCTATTCCTGCACCGACGGGCTGTGGCCTTTGCTCCGCACCCGCGGCTTCAGCAGGGTAGCCGTGGCCCAGGAGACCCGACTGGCCATCAGGGAGCTCGAATTCAAAGGCAAGGAATGGCAGAACGTCCGCACCGCTTTGAACCGCGCGCGCAAGACCGGGGTCGAAGCCCTCTGGGGACGGTACAGCGGGTTCCCGGCGGCGTTGCGTGCCCAGCTCCTTGAGGTCTCCGAGGAATGGGCAGCGCAGAAAAGCGTTCCGGAAATGGGTTTTACACTCGGCGGCATGGATGAACTGATGGACGACGACGTACTGTGCTGCGTCGCGGTAGACGCCGATGGCCTGGCGCACGGCGTCACCAGCTGGCTGCCCGTCTTTGAGGAAGGCCGCGTAGTCAGTTGGACCCTTGATTTCATGCGACGGCGTGACGACGGATTCCCCGGGGTCATGGAGTTCCTGATCGCATCAGCCGTGCTGGAGTTGAGAAATTCGGTGGAAGTCATTTCGCTGTCTGGTTCGCCGTTGGCTAAAGAGCCCGCAGAAGCGGCCACGTCCGACGCGCCGGGGGAGCAGGGGACAGGTCAGGAGCCTGAGACCCTCACGGCGATCCTTGATGTGGTGGGGCGGGCACTGGAGCCGGTATACGGGTTCCAGTCCCTGGCCACTTTCAAATCACGGTTCAAACCTGATTACCGCACGCTGTACCTCTATTACCAGGACCCCCTGCAACTGCCTGCCATAGGCCGGGCCCTGAGCCGTGCCTACCTTCCCGGACTTTCCGTCCGCCAGAGCGCCCGGCTGCTCAGGACCCTGGTCCGCTAATTACGTAACGCGGGCGGTGCATTATCTGCACGTTGTTTTCAGTTTCCTAAAACATTTATGACAGGGAACAATGCGTTGGCGCGTGAATGGATATCACGCAAAAAAATGATCCCCGGCACGAATGCCGAGGATCATTGATTCGCAGGATGCCGCCCGTGGGCGGCGCGCCGACGAGGGACTAGACCAGAGTTACACCGGTGGCCTGGGGGCCCTTGGCGCCCTGGCCGATCTCGAACTGAACGCGCTGGTTCTCGTCGAGGGTCTTGAACCCACCGGTCTGGATCTCCGAGTAGTGAACGAAGACATCACCGTCGGAGTCATCCGGGGTAATGAAGCCGAAGCCCTTTTCAGCGTTGAACCACTTGACGGTTCCCTGTGCCATGTATATCTCCTCATTGTGGAACTTGCTTAAGTCCGGCACACTTCGTGCCGCACTTGGTCACTCCGCGAGAAGAATCCTGGCTTGCCGCCCGGTGGAACCGGACACTAGCTGACGAAGCTTCGCGCTCGCAACATGTCTTGCGAGCATGAAAAACACCTACACAAAGACTTAGATAAGAATTTCATGTGGGTTCCGTCTGGTCAACGGGTAAAAGGGGGAATTCGATAAATTTTGCGTAAAGCCCATGTGAACCGCTTCGTTATGACATCAGCCCGGCAAATGCCCGGCGGCCCATTAGAAGAGGCGCGACTCGCTGTCGTCAACGCCGCGCATGGCGTCGTAGTCCAGGGTGACGCAGTCGATGCCCCGGTCGTTGGCCAGGACCTTTGCCTGCGGCTTGATCTGCTGGGCGGCGAAGATGCCGCGGACCGGCGCCAGCAGCGGGTCCCGGTTCAGCAGTTCCAGATATCGGGTCAGCTGTTCGACGCCGTCAATATCACCGCGTCGTTTGAGCTCGATGGCGACCGTGGCACCGTCCGCATCCCTGGCCAGGATGTCCACCGGGCCGATGGCGGTGAAGTACTCGCGCCGGATCAGTGAAAATCCCGTGCCGAGCCGTTCGATCTGATCGGCCAGCAGCCGCTGCAGGTCAGCTTCCACCCCGTCCTTGATGAGTCCGGGGTCCTGGCCGAGTTCATGGGACGTATCATGCAGCTGCTCGTGGATATTGATGATGAGCCGGTCGTCGGTCTTGGCGGACTGGACAGTCCACTGCTCGGTGACGCCGAGCTCCAGGTCCACTTCGTCGGGGGTGGAGACCCTCAGGCTCGCCGGGGGACTCATCCAGTTCAGCGGCTTGTACGAGCCGCCGTCGGAGTGCACCAGGACGGACCCGTCCGCCTTCACCAGCAGGAGCCGGGTGGCAAGGGGGAGATGGGCCTTGAGCCGGCCAACATAATCAACAGAACAACGGGCTATCACTAAACGCACCCGGTAAACACTACCGCCTGGGCCGTCGGCAGGAACAGCGCGGGGCCCCGGGCTGGGGCAGAATGGAGGCATGCCCCGTTCCAACCGCCCCCGCCGTGCCGCCTCCGGAAAACTGGGACAGGCCAGCCGCAAGCACGCCGCCGGCCCCGTGCCGGAACTGGACCTGGAGCGGGCGAGGTCGGGGATCTCACGGCGGGAGAGCGCCCCCGACGGCGAGTGGATGGTGCGCACCATGACGGCCAAGCGGGCCGAAAAGTCCTACATCTGCCCGGGCTGTTCGACGGCGGTCCTGCCCGGCGTCGAACACCTGGTGGTCTGGTCTGAGGACCACCTGTTCGGTGCGGCCGCGGGACTGTCGGAGCGGCGGCACTGGCACTCCAACTGCTGGACCTCACGCACGTACCGCTATCGCTAAGCTGTTAGTCATGACTTTTGACCCGGCGTCGTTCGTATTCAGCCAGCCTTCCGAAACAACTGCCATCCGGGCGTCGACAGTCCTTCCGGCGCGCCGGGAGAATGTGGAGTTGCAGACGGAGGACGGCCACGTCCTCGTCGGCGAGCTCGCCCTGCCGGAATCGGGCGACGTTGTTGCCACGCTAATTACGCTTCATCCGCTGCCCACGCACGGCGGCTTCATGGACTCGCACGTGTACCGCAAGGCCTCGTACCGGTTGCCCGCCCTGGCCGGCGTGGCCGTCCTCAGGTTCAACACCAGGGGGACCAGTTCCCCCCGCGGCACGAGCGGAGGCCGCTTCGAAGAGGGCGTCGGCGAACGGCTCGACGTTGAAGCTGCCGTCCGATTTGCGTCGTCCCGGAACCTGCCCAACCGCTGGCTGGTGGGCTGGTCGTTTGGCACGGAACTGGCACTGATGTACGGGGCGGCGGAGCCGGTGGCCTCACAGGTGGAAGGCGCCGTCCTGCTGTCGCCGCCGCTGCACCGTGCAACGGATGAACACCTCAAGGCGTGGGCAGCCGCGGGCAAGCCCCTGAAAGTACTGGTTCCCGAACACGATGACTACCTCCAGCCGGCGGCCGCCGCGGAGCGCTTCAGCCTGGTGCCGCAGGCTGAGGTTGTGGGGGTCGACGGCGCCAAGCACCTTTGGGTGGGCGAGAAATATGCCGCCCGCGTACTGAACGAAATCGTTGACGAAGTCACGGAACGTGGCGCGGGCCCCGGGGGCCTGCCGCAGGAATGGAACGGGCCGGTAGCGTCGGCCGCCCCTTAGGCGCACCGGCCCGGCGGGTGTTGTGCCGGAGACCGCGGCGGTTGCCAGCTAGTGCTTGTCCTGGCGGACGATGAAGATTTCCTTGACCAGCAGCATGACCGCCGCAGCGGTGGGAATCGCGATGAGGGCGCCGAGTACGCCCAGGAGGCTGCCGCCGGCGATCACGGAGATCACCGCCACGGCGCCGGGCACAGCCACCGCCTTCTGCATGATGCGGGGCGAGATGAAATAGGCCTCGAACTGCAGGTAGGCGAAGTAGCAGATGGCGTAGACAACGGCGGTCTGCCAGCCGGCGGTCAGGGAGATCAGCGTCACGAGGACGCCTGCGATCATTCCGCCGACCAGCGGGATGAACGCCAGCAGGGCCACCACGAACGCCAGCAGGACGGCAAAGGGGACGCCGGCGATTGACATCACGATGAACGCGAAGGTCGCATTCAGCAGCGCCACGCAGGCCTGGCCGATGACATAGTTGCCGACGGAGCCGGTGATCTCTTCCGACAGTGCTTCCACCCGCTGCCGCCGGGAGCGCGGAGCCAACCTGTAGCCCCACTTTTTCATGGCGGGAAGGGCCGCAAGGAAGTACAGGCTGAGCACAAGGACAATGAGGGTTCCGAAAAGGCCGTTGGCCACCGTGGAACCGAAGCCGACCACCCCGCCGAAGATGCCGCCCATGGCGTCCGGATCGTTAACGAATTTTTCCAGCTCCTGCGTAATGCGCTCCCGGACGCCGAACTGGTCGTCCACGCTGCGGAAGAACTCCGAGTTGATGAAGTCCGTGATCCACCGGGGCGCCTCCTCAACAATCTGGGTCACCTGCTGGACGATCGTGGGGATCAAGGTGGCAAAGAAGCCGGCGACGGCGGAGACCAGGACTGTCACTGACACCAGGATGCCGATGGGACGCGGCAGTTTGCGTCCCTCCAGCCAGCGCACCACCGGGTCCAGGCCCAGGGCGATGAAGAGCGCAGTCACAATCCAAAGCAGGAGCTGCGTGGTGTTGGACCCGATCCAGTAGACGAGCAAAGCCAGGCCGACGCCCACGGTGCCCATAAAGCCCATATATAGGGGATGCTGGGATGACATGCGGGGGCCGGGATGTCCGAAGCGCGTGCTGGTCTCCGTGACAGGCGTGGTGGAATCCTCGGCGGACTCCGGCGGCATTTCGAAACGGAGCCTGGGCTGCGCGCCGGGAAGGGGTGTCTGCAGCCTGCGCACCACCGCAGCGGCCAGGCCGGGCAGGAACGGTTTGCGCGGGTGCTGCGCACCCGCCGTCGCGCTTTCCCGGGCGCCGGATCCAGGCATTGTTTCCTGTTCCGGGGTGGACGAATCCGTGTGTTCAGTCACTGCGTTTTGGGGCCCTTTACCGTCCGTGGCGCCGCTGCTGCGGGGCCGTGTGATGATCATCGCAAACACTATCAGCAGGCCTGTCAGCGCCCTGTTTTCCCGTGGGCCCCGCCAGTTGCCCTAGGCTGTGAACCAAGCCCCGATCTGACTCATTGGTAACAAAACGGTTACTATTGAAGGTAAACCCCCGCTGATGATAGGTATCCCTTTGCGTTTCAAGACTGCAGTTGCACTAGTGCTGCTCGGCCTCCTGACACTGCTGGCCGGCGTAGGACAGAAGACCATCTGGGCTCCGGCCGAGACCGTAACCGCCTCGGCACCGTCCGACGGCACGGCCGCACCACTGACCGTTATCGACCAGAAATTGCGGACCCTTCACGGGGGTACGGTCAAGATCAACGTCAAGGGCGAAGGCAGCTTCATGCTGGCGGCAGGCCGTCCCGACGACGTGGATGCCTGGGTGGGCAAGACGGGCCACAACACGGTCTCCGGAGTTTCCGAAGACAACAAAGAGCTTCAGCTGACGCATACGGACGGCGAAGCAGCCGCCCCGTCGCCCGCAGGGTCCGATCTGTGGGTCACCACCGAGAACGCCAGCGGTGAACTGAACTACACCTGGAGTGCCCCGGCAGACGGCGAGTGGTCTCTGCTGCTGGCTTCCGACGGAACCAAGCCGGCGCCGTCGTCCATCTCCATGACGTTCCCCAATGACACATCCACTCCGTGGGCCGTGCCGTTGATGGTCCTTGGCGGCCTCCTGGTGCTGGCCGGTCTGGCCCTGCTGGTGTTCAAGCCGAAGGGCGGCAAGCCTGCCGGAGACAGCGGGGACGAATCCGGCGAATCCATGAAGGACAAGCTTGTCCGCCGTGCCCGCGCAGCACGTCCGGCCGACAAGCCGGCACCCGCTGGCCCTGCGCCTGTTGAAAAGCAGCCCGGCACCGCCAATTCAAACGCCGCCTTCGCCCCCGGCCGGGCCGGCGTGGCGATGGTTGCGCTTGCCGCCACCATCGTGGCAGGAACCGGCGTGGCAGCCCAGGCAACCACGACGCCGGCCCCGTCTCCGTCCACCAGCGAAACTGCCGCGGCAGACACCGCCGCGGATTCGCCGGTGCTCCTCGATGCCCAGTTCCGCCGCATCCTGGAACAGGTCTCGAGCACGGTGGACGCGGGCGACGCCGCCAAGGACGCTGCGAAGCTCAAGTCACGCGTGGACCGCACCGAGCTCGAGGTCCGCACACAGAACTACAAGATCCGCTCTCAGGTGGGCGCCTACGAGGCGCGCATGCCTGTCCGCGCCACCAAGCTGCTGACCACGGTCGTGACCAGCAAGCGCGCGTGGCCCCGCTCGGTGCTGGCCGTCACCCAGGGTGAAGGCAATGTTGTGCCCCAGCTCCTGACCCTCGTACAGAAGTCCCCGCGCGAGAACTACAAGCTCGTTGAAACCACCCCGCTGCAGCCGGGCACCACGTTCCCGGCCATCGGACGCACCGGCACGGAGACCCTGGCCGCCGACGACAAGTCGGGCCTGCTCTACAGCGGTGCCGAAGCCCTTGCCGGGCTGGGGGACCGCCTGACCAAGTCTGACTCGACGTTCAAGGACAAGCTGGTGGAGGGCCAGTCCTCGCCGTACATCGCGGACACCCTGGCGTACCAGGCGGACGTGGCCAAGACCGGCGTCAACGGTAACTTCAGCTTCACGCATAAAGTTGTTCCCGAAGAGACCGTGGTGTTCCGCACCGCCGACGGCGGCGCCCTGGTCCTCGGCCGCCTGAACTTCGCCTTCGACGGAACGCCCAAGGCCGAAGGCGACAAGCTGGCCATCGGAGACGACGCTGCGGTGCTGGCCGGCGGCAAGGAAACGAGCTCCGGCATGGTGCTCAACTTCGCCGAGTCCATGGCGGTGTACATTCCGCCGACCGGATCCAAGGACCCGATGAAGCTCGTGGCCGCCACCCGCGGGCTGGTCGGAGCCAGCTTCAAGTAGCCCGCACCGGGTATGACCGGCAGCGGCCGGAGTGGCTAAAGTGGAGGCTATGAGTTCGCCAGCCTCCCGACCAGTCCCTCCAGCCGCTGCCAGCCAGCTCAACCTGCGCGGCGCCGTCGACCTTTCCAGCCTCAAGCAGCGCCCCGCGCCGCCCGCCGGCCAGTCACCCGCCGCGGGTCCCGGACAGCCTGCTCCGGGCCAGCCCGGCGCCGCTGCGGCGGCAGGGCACGCCCAGGGAGCGTCGCCGGATACCGGCGGACAGCCCCTTCGCGTGGACGTTACCGAGGCGAACTTCCAGCAGCTCGTTGAACTGTCCGCACAGGTTCCGGTCGTCTTCGGGCTGTGGGCAAGCTACTCGCCGGCCTCCGGCGAGCTGCTCAACGTCCTTGAAGGCATTATCAACAGCTATGGCGGACGCCTTGTCCTGGGGGCCGCGGACATCGACGCCTTCCCGCAGCTTGCCCAGGCTTTCCAGGTCCAGGCCGTCCCCACCGCAGTAGCAGTGGTGAAGGGACAGCCGGTGCCACTGTTCCAGGGTGGAGCCGACGAACAGCAGGTGCGCAACCTGCTCGATGAACTGCTCAAGGTGGCTGCTGCGAACGGCGTCACCGGCAGCCTGGGCGCCGGCGCAACCGCTGCCGAGCCCGAACCGGCCCCGCTGCCGCCACTGCACCAGGCCGCCTACGACGCCATTGAAGCCGGCGACTTCGCCGCCGCTGCCGCGGCCTACCGTCAGGCCCTGCTGGAAATGCCGGCGGATGCCGAAGCCAAGGCCGGACTCGCCCAGGTGGAGCTGATGGATCGCCTGCAGTCCCTGACCGGTCCGGACGGCGATGCGCTGCGCCAGCTCGCGGCCGAACAGCCGGACAACCTTGACGCCCAGCTGGGCGTGGCGGACCTGGACATCGCGGGCGGCCACATCGAGGACGCCCTGGGCCGGATCGTCAGCTTCATCGGCCGGAACTTCGGCCCGGAGCGCGAGACCGCCCGGGTACGCCTGCTCGAACTCTTCGAAGTCGTGGGCCCGTCCGATGAACGCGTCGCCAAGGCGCGGCAGGGGCTGGCACGGGTGCTGTTTTAATGCACTCGGCGCTCTTTTCGCCGCTGGAGCTGCGCTCCCTCACGCTCCGCCACCGCGGTTGGGTTTCGCCCATGTGCCAGTACAGCTGCGGCCCGGAGACCGGCGAAGGCGTGCCGCACGACTGGCACCTCATGCACCTGGGTTCCTTCGCCGCCGGGGGAGCGGCACTGATCCTCACCGAAGCGGCGGCGGTGAACGCGGCGGGCCGCATCAGCCCGCGCGACGCCGGCCTCTACAACGACCAGCAGGCCGCGGCGTGGGAGCGGATTACGGCGTTCGTGCACCGTTACGGCGCCGCTGACGCCAAGATCGGCACCCAGCTGGCGCACGCCGGCCGGAAGGCCTCGACGTACTGGCCCTTTTCCGGGGAACGCGGCTCGGTCCCGGCGTCCGACGGCGGCTGGCAGACCGTGGGGCCCGGCACCGGGGCGTTTGACGGCTATGCCGCCCCCGCTGCCATGACAGCGGCGGAGATCGACGGCGTCATAGCCGACTTCGCTGCGGCCGCTGTGCGGGCCGTTGACGCGGGGTTCGACACGATTGAGATCCATGGCGCGCACGGCTACCTCCTGCACCAGTTCCAGAGCCCGCTCATCAACGACCGCACCGATGCCTGGGGCGGCGACGAGTCCGGCCGGAACCGGCTGACATTGGCCGTGGTGGACGCCGTGCGGAACGTCATCCCGGATTCGATGCCGCTGCTGCTGCGGATCTCCGCGTCGGACTGGGCCGAAGGCGGGATCGACGCCGCCGCGTCGGTCCGGCTGGCCGGCGCTGCAGCCGAACACGGGGTGGACCTGGTGGACGTGTCCAGCGGCGGGGCCGTCGCACATCAGCAGATCCCGGCCGGTCCCGGCTACCAGACAGGTTTCGCGGCCAGGATCCGGCGCGAGGCAGGAGTCCGGACCGGCACCGTGGGGCTCCTGACCGCTGCCGGGCAGGCAGAACACGCCGTTGCTACCGGCCAGGCTGACGGGGTTTTCATTGCCCGCGCCGCCCTCCGGGACCCGCACTGGTGGCTGCGCGCCGCCTTCGAACTCGGCCACGAGCTTCCGTGGGCCCCGCAATACGAACGGGCCGTTCCCCGCCACTCTTTCTAGGAGTAACCCTTCCGGCAGGAAAGTAACTCTTTCGGAGGACCCTCCCCGCACGGGGAAAAGACTACGCTGGCACCATGACTGAACCGCAACCCGGTCTACATCCGTCCGCCGGCCCCCGGGACCACACGGTTCCGGCGCTGTCCATCCGCGGCCTCGCCAAGCGTTTCGGCGGGAAGATCGCTGTGGACGGCATCAGCCTGGACGTTCCGGCCGGGTCCTTCTACGGGATAGTGGGTCCCAACGGCGCCGGGAAGACCACCACGCTCTCCATGGCCACGGGCCTGCTCCGGCCGGACTTCGGCACTGCCCTGGTGCACGGCACCGACGTCTGGGGACGGCCGCTCGAAGCCAAGAAGCTCATGGGCATCCTTACCGACGGCGTGCGGCTGTTCGACCGCCTGACGGGGGAGCAGCTGGTGAGCTATGCGGGCCTGCTGCGGGGGATGGACAAGGATGTGGTGTCCACCAGGGTGGCGGAACTCCTGGCCGCGCTTGATCTCAGCGCCGACGCCGGAACCCTGGTGGTGGATTACTCAGCAGGCATGACCAAGAAGATCGCCCTGGCCTCCGCCCTCATCCATGCACCCAGGCTGCTGGTGCTGGATGAACCGTTCGAGTCGGTGGACCCGGTCTCCGCGGCCAACATCCGCGACATCCTGGACCGCTACGTTGAATCCGGCGGAACAGTGATTGTTTCCAGCCACGTCATGGACCTCGTACAGCGGATGTGCGACCACGTGGCCGTGGTGGCGGCAGGCAGGGTCCTGGCAGCCGGTACGGTGGCGGAAGTCCGGGCCGGCGCGTCACTGGAGGACCGCTTTGTCCAACTGGTGGGCGGCCGGAGCCAGACGGAAGGCCTGGAATGGTTGCGCACCTTCTGAGGCTCAAGCTGACGCTCCTGCGCAACAGCCTCCGGCGCAGCCCCTGGCAGCTGCTGGGGCTGATCATCGGCGGACTATACGCCGTCGGGATAGCCGGCTTCTTCGGCACGGCGCTGGTGCTGCTCCGGACTGCAGACCTGGAATTCGCCCACACCGTGGTGGTACTGGGCGGTTCGGCGGCCCTGCTGGGCTGGGGCGTGGTCCCCGTGATCGCGTCCTCGGCTGACATGACCCTGGATCCGGCCCGCTTCACCACGGCAGCGGTACCGATGCCCCAGCTGCTGACCGGCCTCGCCCTCGGCGGCTTGATCGGCATTCCCGGCATCGCCACCCTCCTCGTGGCGCTGGCAACGGTGGGCACCTGGAGCAGGGGAGCGCCGGCCGTCGGGGCTGCCGCAGCGGGAGCCGTCCTGGGTGTTCTGACGTGCATCGTCCTTTCCAAGGTGGTGACGACGGCGACTGCCGGCCTGGCATCCTCCCGGAGGTTCAAGGACGTCAGTGCGCTCGCCTTCATGGTGCCGCTCATGCTGATGGGGCCGATCGTGGCGTTCGTGGTCCAGGGGGCGGCGGGCTCCGCCGGCTTCCTGGCCGACCTTGCCGGGGTGCTGGCGTGGACCCCGGCCGGTGCCGCCTGGTCGCTGGGCGGAGATACCGCGGCGGGCCACTACGGTCCCGCGGCGGTGAAGCTCGTGATCGCGCTGGCCACCCTGGCGGGCCTCGCCTGGTGCTGGAAGGTCCTCCTGCAGCGCGCGCTGGTCACGCCGCCCTACGCAGGGGGCGGCAGGAAACGCGGCGGCCGGATGGGCCTCTTCGCGGTGCTGCCGGCCACGCCTACAGGCGCCATTACCGCCCGTGCCCTCACGTACTGGATCAGGGATCCCCGGTACTCAGGGTCCCTCGTTGTCATTCCGTTGCTGCCCGTCCTGATGTTCTTCCAGGCGAGCCAGACCGGCGACTACGGCGCACTGTCGATCATCGGCCCGCTAGCCGCCTTCCTGCTGGCCTGGTCCATTTCCGCGGATGTGTCCTACGACAACACCGCCTTCGCCCTCCACCTCGCCAGCGGCGTGCGCGGCGTGCATGACAGGCTGGGGCGGGCACTGGCGTGCCTGGCGTTCGCCCTTCCGGTCGTGCTGGTCTTCAGCGTCGGCCCGTTTTTCTTCACGGGGGAGTGGGAGTGGCTGCCGGCGCTGCTCGGGCTGTCGCTCGGCATCCTGTTCACCGGACTGGGCCTGGCATCAGTCATTTCGGCACGGTATACCGTGGCGGTGCCGCTCCCGGGCGACAGCCCGTTCAAGAAGCCGCCGGGCAACGTGGCCCAGACCATGGCGGTCCAGTTCGGCGGGATGGGCGTGCTGCTGGTCCTGGTGCTGCCGGAGGCGGCCCTGGTCCTCACGCAGTCCATCACGGGCAACGTGGCGGCCGGATGGATCAACCTGGTGCTGGGCCCGGTCCTGGGCCTTGCCTTGTTCGTGACAGGGGTCCGTCTCGGCGGGAAATGGCTTGACGCGCGCGGCCCCGAATTGCTGGCACAACTCTCGGTCAACCGCTAGGCCTGGCCAAGGGCATGATCCGGGACATGATGGGACGACATACGCGGAAAGGCGGTAGGCCATGGAAGTGGTAATTCTTCCGGGGAGCAAACAGATCGGGTCCCTGGCGGCAGACGCCGTCGAGGCCCTGCTGCGCCGAAAACCCGATGCGGTTCTCGGCCTTGCCACAGGATCCTCGCCGCTGCCGGTCTACGGCGAACTGGCCCGTCGGCAGGAGGAGGGCCGCCTCGACTTCAGCCGGGTCCGCGGGTTCACCCTGGACGAATATGTCGGACTGGAGCCGGGACATCCCCAGTGCTACCGCGAGGTCATCCGCCGGGAGTTCACGGACCGCGTGGATATTGCACCCGGGAACGTGTACAGTCCCGACGGCTCGGCGGCGGACATCCCCGCGGCCTGCCGGGCCTACGAGGACGCCATCAAGGCCGCCGGCGGAGTTGACCTCCAACTGCTGGGAGTCGGCACGGACGGCCACATCGCATTCAACGAGCCCGGCTCGTCGCTCGCGTCGCGGACGCGGATCAAGAGCCTCATCGAGCAGACACGCCGGGACAACGCCCGGTTCTTCAACGGCATCCATGATGTTCCCCACCATGTGGTGACGCAGGGGCTCGGCACCATCCTGGACGCCAACCATGTGATCCTGCTTGCCACCGGCGCCCAGAAAGCGCAGGTTGTCCGGGACCTCGTCGAGGGGCCTGTTGCCGCCATCTGCCCGGCCTCTGTCCTGCAGCTGCACCCCCATGTCACGGTACTGGTGGACGAGGCCGCCGCCTCCTCGCTGCGGCTGGCCGACTACTACCGCCACACCTATGACAACAAGCCTGCGTGGCAGGGCCTGTAGTTTGGTGTTCCGGTTTTTTGTCCGGCACAACGGCTAAGATGGATGCCATGACTAGCATGACGGACCCCCTCGAAAACGACCCGATGCGTGAGCTTTCCGGAGCAGGAACGTCCACTGCCACTATCGAGCGCGAGGAACTGCGCCAGGAAGTGGAGCCCGGTGACCGGGAACGGTTCTCCCACTACGTGCGCAAAGAGAAGATCATGGAATCTGCTATGACGGGCGAGCCGGTCATCGCATTGTGCGGCAAGGTGTGGACCCCCGGCCGCGATCCGCAGAAGTTCCCGGTCTGCCCGCAGTGCAAAGAGGTCTACGAAGGCCTGCGCCCCGGCAAGGACGGCGGCAAGGGTTCCGACGGCGACTCCGCCAAATAGGGCCGTTTCACCGGCCGCCTGATTAACGGGGCGGCCGGCCCGTCCGGACAGGGCGGGGCATTACAACAACGGGGCGCTGATCTCTGCTGCGCGCGTTCCGTGACCACGAAGATTTTAATGACCGGAGCGATGCGGCTCCTCCGGAACAGATTGGTGTTTATGTTTATGTGTCTTTCGCTCACGGCTGCCGCAATGCGGGGAATTGAGGGCTCTGCGTGACGGAGACACTCTTTGGCGGGCCAACGCTGCCGCCGGCGTACCCCGAACGGGCAGCGTGGGGAACCGCGCCGAAGCTCCGCGCGTGGCAGCAGGAAGCGCTCGACCGCTATTTTGCTACCGGTCCCAGGGACTTCCTCGCGGTGGCGACGCCCGGGGCAGGCAAGACCACCTTCGCCCTGCGGGTGGCTTCGATGCTGATCGAAGCCGGCACCGTGAACCGCGTGACCATCGTGGCGCCCACGGATCACCTCAAGCGCCAGTGGGCCGATGCTGCGGCGCGCGTGGGCATCGCGATCGACCCCAACTTCAAGAACTCGGACGGGCAGCACGGCCGCGGCTTCATCGGCGTCGCCGTGACCTATGCCCAGGTTGCCAGCAAACCCATGCTGCACCGTGCGAAGACTGAAGCGGCCCGGACCCTGGTGATCCTCGACGAGATCCACCACGGCGGCGAAGCCCTGTCCTGGGGTGACGGGCTGCGCGAGGCCTTCGACCCGGCCGCGCGGCGGCTATCGCTCACGGGAACGCCGTTCCGCTCTGACACGTCCCCCATTCCCTTCGTGGAGTATGCCGAGGACCGGGACGGTATCCGCCGGTCCAAAGCCGACTACACCTACGGCTACGGCAACGCCCTCCGTGACCATGTGGTCCGCCCCGTGATGTTCATGGCGTACTCGGGACAGATGCGCTGGCGCACCAGCGGCGGAGAGGAGATGGCGGCTTCCCTGGGTGAATCGGCCGTCACCAAGGACATCATCGCGCACGCCTGGCGGACAGCGCTCAACCCGGCCGGTGAGTGGATCCCGGCCGTCCTGGCCGGGGCGGACAAGCGCCTGAGCGAAGTCCGCCGCACCGTGCCCGACGCCGGCGGCCTGGTCATCGCCACCGATCACGAGGACGCCCGCGCCTATGCTGGCCAGCTGAAGAAAATCACCGGCGAATCTCCCACGGTGATCCTTTCCGATGACGCCAAGGCATCCAGCAAGATCGAGGAATTCACCGCCAGCGAGAGACGCTGGATGGTGGCTGTCCGCATGGTGTCCGAAGGCGTTGACGTCCCGCGGCTTTCGGTCGGGGTCTACGCCACGTCCACATCGACGCCGCTGTTCTTCGCCCAGGCCGTGGGCCGCTTCGTGCGTGCGCGGAAGCGGGGCGAAACGGCGTCGGTGTTCCTGCCGTCCGTTCCCCAGCTGACCGCGCTGGCGAACTCGATGGAGGCTGAGCGGGACCATGCCCTGGACCGGCCGGAGAAAGAGGACGGTGACGGCCTGTTCAATCCGGAGGACTCGCTCATGGATGAGGCCAACCGCGAGGAGAAGGCCTCGGACAGCCTCACCAAGGGCAAGTTTGAGGCCCTTGACTCGCAGGCGTCATTCGACCGCGTCCTGTTCGACGGCGGCGAGTTCGGCACGGGCGGCGACATCGGCTCCGATGATGAGCTGGACTTCCTGGGCATCCCGGGCCTCCTGGATGCCGAGCAGGTGGGAACCCTGCTCCGCCAGCGCCAGCACGAACAGCAGAGCCGCAAAAAGCTGAGGGCTCCGGAGAGTGCCCCGGCACCGGCCGTGCCGGACCACCGGATGCTGATGGAGCTGCGCAACGAACTGGCCAAGAATGTGGCTGCCTGGTCCGCGCGGACCGGAACGCCGCACGGGGTGGTGCACACGAAGCTCCGCACCGTGTGCGGCGGGCCCCCGGTGGCGCAGGCCAACGAGGAGCAGCTGCAGGCCAGGCTCCGGAAGCTTCAGGACTGGTTCATCGGCCGTAAGTAGGAGCGGCTGCCCGGCGGGGCCGGCTCACGGCTCCGGCCCGCTCACAACGGGGCCGGCTCAGGCGAGGTCCACGCCGCCGAGCTCCATTTCGGCGTAAGCGTCCTCCAGATCGGGGGCGATCCCGGCCGTCAGGTTCTTGACGACGGTCACGGAATAGCCGGCCTGGACGGCGTCCAGGGCTGTGGCCATCACGCAGTAATCGGTGGCAAGGCCCATGATCACTACGTCCTCCACATCGTGGCTCTGCAGCCAGTCGTCCAGGCCGATCGCGTCCTCGTCGGCGAATGAACCGGCGGTCAAGGCCTCCGCGTCCTCCGGCAACTGAAGGGCGCCGGGTTTCCGATCGCCGGTGGGCACCTCGTCCTCGGGCGCCAGGATGCCCTCGAAGCCGGAATAGGCGGCAGTGAACTGGCCCTTCCGGAAGTACGCCTGGATGTACTCAGTATCGAGGTCCGGATGCAGCTCGGCGCCGGGGGTGCCGGCAACGCAGTGCGGAGGCCAGCTGTCAACAAAGTCGGGGTTTTCGGAGAAATGGGGTCCGGGCTCGATGTGCCAGTCCTGCGTGGCCACGATGTGGTCGAACTGCCCGTGGTGGGCGTCCACGTACTCGCTGATGGCGGCAGCCACTTCGGCCCCGCCCTTGACGGCCAGGGACCCGCCCTCGCAGAAATCGTTCTGCACATCAACAATGATCAGGGCGCGTGACATCAGTTCTCCTCGTAGACAGTCGGGATGGCCGGCTCGCCGCGTTGCAGCCGGTTGACGACGGCGGGCAGTTCAGCCATCGAATCCATGTGCCGCTGGCGGGCGCGGAAGACGCCCTCGGTCCCGGTCCAGCCGGGGAGCAGTTCGCCGTTCTTGATGAACTGCTGCAGCAACTGGCGGTCGTTGCCGTCGTCTTCGGGGCGGTGGCCCACACCGACGATCTCCTGGGTGGCGACTCCCCGCTCATTGAGCTTGCGCAACGCATACTTCCGCCCGCCCTTGCTCGTCTTGTTTTTGGCGGCTTTGGCCACGGACACGAACTCCCCGGAATCGTCCGTGCGGGTGACGAGTTTGTAGACCATGCTCGCGGTGGGGGCCCCTGAACCGGTGACCAGCGATGTGCCCACCCCGTACGAGTCAACCGGTGCCGACTGCAGGGCGGCGATGGCGTATTCATCCAGGTCCGAGGTGACCACGATCTTGGTGTTCTCATTGCCGAGGTCGTCCAGCAACTGCCGGACCCACTGGGCCTGTGCCACGAGGTCCCCGGAGTCCAGCCTGACCGCCCCCAGCTTGGGGCCCGCAAGGTCAACGGCCGTGCGGACGGCCGCTTCGACGTCGTACGTGTCCACCAGCAGCGAGGTACCGGTGCCGAGCGAGGCGATCTGCGCCTCAAAGGCTTCCCGTTCGGTGTCGTGCAGGAGCGTGAAGGAATGCGCAGCGGTGCCCACCGTCTTGATACCGTAGCGCCGCCCGGCTTCCAGGTTGGAGGTGCTGTCGAAGCCGGCAATGACGGCTGCGCGCGCGGCCGCCGCCGCGGATTCCTCCTGGGTCCGCCGGGAGCCCATTTCGATGCAGGGCCGGTTGCCTGCGGCAGTGATCATCCGGGACGCCGCCGAGGCGATGGCACTGTCGTGGTTGAGCACCGACAGGATGTACGTCTCCAGAATGCAGGCCTCCGCGAACGTGGATTCCACAATCAGGATGGGGGAGTGCGGGAAGTATGCTTCGCCCTCCGCGTAACCCCAGATGTCGCCGGTGAAGCGGAACCCCGCCAGGTAGTCCAGGGTTTCGGCGTTAACCACTCCGGAGCTGCGCAGGAAGTCCAGCTCGGGTCCGCCGAACCGGAAGTCCGCGATACCCTCGAGCAGCCTGCCCGTACCGGCCACGATCCCGTAGCGGCGGCCGTCGGGGAGCCGACGGGCGAACGCCTCAAACACCGACTTCCGGTGCGCGGCACCGGAGTGCAGCGCGGCCTGGAGCATGGTCAGCTCGTAATGGTCGGTGTACAAGGACGTGCGGGGATGGTCCCAGCCAGCAGAGGTACTCACGAATTCACTCTAGTGCGCATCGCCCTAGAATGGACAGATGACCTTAAGCGTTGCGCTCGGCCCTGACACCCAGGAGAGCACCCAGACCGGAACAGTGACGTCCACCGACGCCCTGACGGCTCCGGACATTCCCTGGAACCTGGTGATCTGGAACGATCCCGTCAACCTGATGAGCTATGTGAGCTACGTCTTCCAGAGCTACTTCGGCTACTCGGAGCCCAAGGCCAACAAGCTCATGATGGAGGTCCACAAGAAGGGGCGCTCCATCGTGGCGCACGGCAGCAAGGAGCAGGTGGAGCAGCACGCAGTCGCCATGCACGGCTTCGGCCTGTGGGCCACGGTGGAAAAGGCCACCGGCGGCGGCAAAGACGGCGGATCCGGCAAGGGCAAGGGCAAACGTGGCTAAGGCATTCAAATACGGGCTCAAGGGCATCACCGGCTACCTGGAACCTGCGGAACGGGAACTGCTGCGCAGCCTGATCGATGACGTCATCTCCATGCTCCAGCCGACGGAAAGCGCCAGCGAGGATCCGCTGACCGCCCTGATCGGACTGGACATGAATGTCCGGGAACCGTCGGACCGGGCGCTCCGGCGGCTGTTGCCCAACGTGGCGAAGGACGACGACGCCGCCTCGCTGGAGTTCCGGCAGCTCACCGAACGCTCCCTGCGGGAGAACAAGATCGGCGCCCTGCGGGCCGCGGCACTGGGGCTGGACACGAACGAGCTGGTTCTTTCGCCCGCCGACGCGAGGCACTGGTCCCAGGCGCTCAACGACGTCCGGCTTGTCCTGGCCGAACGGCTCGACATCCGGGACGACGCCGACGCCGAACACGTCCACGCCATGCAGGACTGGTCCCAGGCGGAGGACGTGGAGAGCTACCTGGCGCTGGTGTACAACTTCACCACGTGGCTGCAGGAATCGCTGGTGCAGGCCATGCTGCAGTCCATGGAACCGAGCGCCTGACCGAACCGGGGCCCGCCGGCCCGGGCGACTCACGGCGCCGGCGGCCTGCCGCGGAAGTGTGACCCATCCGACATGAGTCGGACGACACAATGTGATGGCCGCACCAACAGGGAAGCCCTATCCTCGAATAATCATGACTTCAGCATCGAGCATGGAACCGGCAGCGGGCGCTGTGGCGGATTCCCCAGCGATCAGCACGGACAGCAGCCCCGTGGGCTCTCGTCCCATCGGCATCTTCGACTCCGGCGTCGGCGGACTGACCGTGGCACGGTCCATCATCGACCAGCTGCCCAACGAATCGATCCTGTACGTGGGCGATACGGCCAACGGCCCCTACGGTCCGCTGCCCATCGCCGAGGTCCGCGCCAACGCCCTCGGGGTGATGGATGAGCTGGTCGATTCCGGCGTCAAGCTGCTGACCATCGCGTGCAACTCCGCCTCGGCCGCCGTCCTGCGCGATGCCCGTGAACGGTACACGGCGCGCTACGGGATTCCCGTCATCGAAGTGATCCAGCCGGCCGTCCGGCGGGCCGTCGCCGCCACCCGGAGCGGCCGGGTGGGCGTCATCGGGACTTCGGCAACCGTGGGCTCCCGCGCCTACGAGGACACGTTCGCCGCCGCCCCGGACCTGCACATCACCTCCGTGGCCTGCCCGGCGTTCGTCAGCTACGTGGAGGCCGGCATCACCACGGGTCCGGAACTGCTGGCCGTTGCCCGGGAGTACCTCGAGCCGCTGCGCACCGCCGGCGTGGATACGGTTGTCCTCGGCTGCACGCACTACCCCCTGCTCACCGGCGTGATCTCCTACGTCATGGGCGAGGACGTCACCCTCGTCTCCAGCGCTGAGGAAACGGCCAAGGACGTTTACCGGGCGCTCGTATCGCACGATCTGCAGCGGACGGTCGAGGCGCCGCCCGAGCACCACTTCATCGCCACCGGAGAAGCAAGCCAGTTCGAAACCCTGGCCAGGCGCTTCCTGGGTCCCGAGGTGCTCAGCGTGCGGCACGTGGACCACGTCGCCGCCCAGTACCCCACGGGCAGCCTGGCAAAAATCACGCCGGAGATGATCGCCGCCGCGCAGGCCGGAGCCGCCCGGCCGCGGATTTCCAACTTCGTCGGCGGATCCGCAGCCGGAGGTTCACGCCTGTGAAACTGACCATTGTGGGCTGCACCGGTTCCTTTCCGGGGCCGGGCTCCCCGGCGTCGTGCTACCTGCTGACAGCCCACGACGGCGAGCGGACGTGGAAGATCGTGATGGACCTCGGCAGCGGGGCCCTCGGCGCGATCCAGCGGTACACGGACCTCGAGGACATCGACGCGATCTTCCTCACGCACCTGCACCCGGACCATTGCATGGACCTGTGCGGCCTCCACGTGGCCGTGCGCTGGAAGCCGGGCGGCTGGGGGCGTGACCGGATTCCGGTGTGGGGCCCTGCCGCCACGGCGGACCGGATGGCCACCGCCTACGGGCTGGAGCTGGACCCCGGCATGCACGAGGAATTCGACTTCACCAACTGGACTGAACGGCAGTCCGTCACCGTGGGGCCGTACACCGTGACCCCGTTTGCGGTGAACCACCCCGTGGAGGAGGCGTACGCCCTCCGCGTCGAGGTCACGGAACCGTCCGCCAACGGCCTGCCTGTCACCCGCGTTCTCACGTACTCGGGGGACACGGACTCCTGCGCCGGGCTGGAGGAGGCGGCCAAGGACGCCGACCTGTTCCTGTGCGAGGCCGCCTTCGAAGAAGGCCGCGACGACGCCATCAAGGACGTGCACCTGACCGGCAAACGCGCAGGCGAAGCCGCCGCGGCAGCCGGTGCCCGCCGGCTGCTGCTCACCCACATTCCGGTGTGGACCTCGCAGACCAAGGTGATGGCCGAAGCCAAGCCCGTGTTCAGCGGCGACGTCGCGGTTGCCGTGGCCGGCGTCCACTACACGGTCTAGCTGTACTGTCCAGCCCTGGACGGTCCAGCCCTACACGGTCTGGCATTGCTCAGTCTGAGCCCTGTCCGGGCACGCGGGCGCGGGTCGATAAGCTAAAGGCATGACTTCTGAAGCAATTGCCACCCCTGTGATCCGTGCCGACGGCCGTACCCCGGATCAGCTCCGCCCGATCAGCATCACCCGCGGCTGGTCCAAGCAGGCCGAAGGTTCGGCCCTGATCGAGTTCGGCAACACCCGGGTGCTGTGCACTGCCTCCCTGACCGAAGGGGTGCCGCGCTGGCTCAAGGGGGAGGGCCGTGGCTGGGTCACGGCCGAATACGCCATGCTTCCCCGCGCAACGAACACCCGCTCCGACCGGGAGTCCGTCAAAGGCAAAATCGGCGGACGAACCCACGAAATTTCCCGGCTGATCGGCCGCTCGCTCCGCTCCATCATCGACACCAAGGCGCTCGGCGAGAACACCATTGTGCTGGACTGCGATGTACTGCAGGCCGACGGCGGCACCCGCACCGCCGCCATCACCGGCGCCTACGTGGCGCTCGCCGAGGCCATCCGCTTTGCCCGCGAGAACAAGATGATCTCCAAGAACGCGCAGCCCCTCATTGATACGATCGCAGCCGTGTCTGTCGGCATCATCGACGGCATCCCCATGCTGGACCTCCCGTATGTCGAGGACGTCCGCGCCGAGACCGACATGAACGTTGTTGTCACCGGATCGGGCAAGTTCGTTGAGGTCCAGGGCACTGCCGAGGGCGCTCCGTTCGACCGCGACGAATTGAACCAGCTGCTGGACCTTGCCCTGCTGGGCACCGAGCAGCTTGCAGCCATCCAGCGCGAAACGCTGGCGGAGGCCCCGTGACGGAGAGCTTTAACGCGGCTGTGCCGGTGCTGGTCCTCGCGACGCACAATAAAGGCAAGCTCCGCGAACTGCGGGAGCTGCTGCGGGGACAGGTTCCAGGGCTCGACGTCGACACCCAGGTGGTGGACGCCGGTGCCGTCGGGGCGCCGGACGTGGCCGAGACCGGCGTGACGTTCGCGGAGAACTCCCTGCTGAAGGCACGCGCCGTGGCAGAAGCTACCGGGCTGGTGGCGATTGCGGATGATTCGGGCCTCTCGGTGGATGTCCTCGGCGGGGCACCCGGCATCTTTTCGGCCCGGTGGAGCGGCCGCCACGGTGACGATGCCGCCAACCTGCGGCTCCTGCTGGACCAGCTGTCGGATGTTCCCGACGAATACCGCGGCGCCGCCTTCGTCTGTGCCGCGGCACTCGCCGTGCCGGCCGCTGCAGCGGATGGCGGGCGCGAAGTGGTGGAGTACGGCCAGCTCGAGGGATCGCTGCTCCGCGAACCCCGGGGCGAGGGAGGATTCGGCTACGATCCCGTACTCCAGCCCAGCGGCCTGGACCGAAGCTGCGCCGAGTTGACCCCGGAGGAGAAGAACGCCATCAGCCACCGCGGCCAGGCATTCAGGGCGCTGCTGCCGTCCATTGTCGAGGCACTGGCGCAACGCCGCCCGCACCCCGGGTCATAGCGGCCGGGTTAAACACTGAGGGCGCCCCGCACAGCGGGGCGCCCTCAGTTTTTCGGCTACATGTTGGTCTTGCGTTCTTCTTCCGGTTCGTGCTCTTCGATGAACTCGTCCACCACGTCCGTACCGAAGTGTGCGGCCTGGCGCTTAGCAGACAGCCCCCGCAGGACTTCGATGCCAATGGGGATCACCGAGACCAGCACGATGATGATGAAGATCACGTCCAGGTTGTCGCGGACCCACGGCACGCGGTCGCCCAGCAGGTACCCGAGCAGCGTGACGCCGCCGCCCCAAAGCACGGCGCCAATGACGTTAAAGAGGAAGAACTTGCGCTTGCTCATTTGCGCGACGCCCACGATGACCGGCACGAAGGTGCGGATGATGGGAACGAAGCGGGCCAGGATCAGCGCCTTGCCGCCGTGCTTTTCGAAGAAGGCGTGCGCGCTTTCGACGTTTTCACGCTTGAACAACTTCGAGTCCGGCTTGTTGAAGATGGCCGGACCGGCTTTGGAACCGATGAAGTAACCGGTCTGGTTGCCGACGATGGCCGCAACGATGATCAGGGCGGAAAACAGCCAGATGTTGAACTTGATGGTGTCCGTGGCCACCAGCAGGCCGGCGGTGAACAACATGGAGTCGCCGGGGAGGAAGAATCCGACCAGCAGGCCCGTCTCGGCGAAGATGATGCCGCAGACCAGCAGCACGACCCAGGGCGCAAGAGCCGGGTCGGCCAGGAAGATCTGGGGGTTGAGCCAGTCGGGGAGGAACGAGGCCAGGTGCGGCTGCACCGGTCCCGCACCCCCGAGGGTGGACACGGCAAAGTCACTCATCGCATGTAGGTTCACCCCTCAAGGTTACTGGACCCCCGGCGGCGGACCTGTCCCGCAGCGCGCTTGCGTGACCATCGACACCAGCGACAGGCGGACGTATGGTGCCGGGCCCCGACCCGGCCGGCGGTAAAGTTTGACCCGTGGGTTTGGATTTTACGGCGATCGACTTCGAGACAGCCAACGGCTTCCGCGGTTCGCCGTGCGCCGTTGGCCTGAGCAAGGTCCGCGGCGGGGTGGTGGTGGAGGAAGCCTCCTGGCTGATGCGCCCCCCCGAAAACCACGACCGGTTCGATTACCACAACGTGCGGATCCACGGCATCAGGCCCGAGGATGTGGCCGGACTCCCGCGCTTCGGCGAACTCTTCCCCGAGATCGGAGCGTTCATCGGCGGGGACGTCCTGGCCGCCCACAACGCGGCGTTCGATTTGGGGGTGATCCGGTCCGGACTGGAAGTGTCCGGACTGCCGGGTCCGGCCTACGACTATGTGTGCACGGTGATGCTGTCCCGCCGGTGCTACTCGCTGGTCTCCAACTCGCTGCCTTACGCCGCCGAGGAAGCCGGCGTCCCGCTGGTCAACCACCACGACGCGGCCGAGGACGCAAGGGCGTGCGCGGGAATCCTGATCGACATCGCGAAGCGGAACGGCGCCGCCAGCGTCGCAGAGCTCTACTTGTCCCTGGGACTTTCGCTGCCGCACCAACAGGCGTTTGATCCCGCCCGCGACGGACTGTCCAAGGCCACACTCACTGCCCTGGGGGCGGCCGGCGGCGCAGCGGGCGCGGCGGCGCGGACGTTCAAACCCGGCTGGCCCGAGGAGGGACCCAACCCCGCGCCGAAGTCGGGCGCCGAGCCCGGCCATCCGCTGTTCGGCCAGACCGTCGTGTTCACGGGGGAGCTCGCCATGCCCCGGCCCGAAGCCAAGGTCCTGTCCGCGGAGTTTGGCGCACAGCCCGAAAGCAGGGTGACCGGCCGGACCACGGTGCTGGTGGTCGGCGACGGCTTTGTGGCCTCCGACCTGCGCTCCGGCCGCCTGACGGGCAAAGCCCGGCGGGTCCTCGAACTGCACGAGCGCGGCCAGCGTATCGAGGTGCTGTCCGAAGTCGAATTCCTGCAGATGGTGGGCGGGCAGGTGCCCGCAACCGCGTCCCTGGTCTAAGTGCCGGTTCCGGGCCTCCTATAATTCAGGCATGACAGAAGCCACGGACAACGTTGACCGTTTTTTCGACCGCTACGCCGCCGCGCTGCTGGCGCGGGACGCGAAGGCAATCGCAGGAATGTTTGCCGTTCCCTCCCTCATTCTGTTCCCCGGGCAGTCCGTCCCCGTCACTGACGCCAGCCAGACCGAGGCGTTCTTTGCCTCGTCGTGGGGACAATATGAGGGTATTGACTCAGTGGAGAAGAGAGTCGACATCATGGCTGAAGCACCGGGGTTCGTCTGGGCAGATGTCACCTGGAGCTATGCCGGCGGCGAACCACGGGAGCGTTTTTGCTACCAGCTCGCCGAAACGGCCGGCGGGTACCAGATCGCCGTCCTCACGCCGCTCGCGTAGCACGCCTCTTGACGGCCGGCGTTCACTGACGGTCGACGGCGGCGAGGATCGCCGCGCCAAGGTCGGCCGGCCTCGTGAACTGGGGCCAGTGTCCCGTGGGCAGGTCAACATATTCCACGTCGCGGATGCGTGCGAGCTCCGCCACATAAGGGTGCCCGGCGTCGATCCATTCCTTCAGCACTGCCGAGGGGAACTCGCAGGCGATCACAGTGGCGGGAACGCCGTAGCGGCGCTCATCGTGAAGGTGCTGGGCGTCGTAAGCCACGCCCTTTGGCTCAGGGACGGCGCGCGCCCTGAACATGGCGCGCAAGCCGTCATCCAGGTCGGTCAGATCGGCGTCTTCAAATCCCTCCCAGGGCGGAAGCGGCACGTCGTCGCCGTCCGCCGGAAGTTCATCGTTGATGACGCCGCCCTCGCCCAACGGGCCGCTGTCCACATAGATGGCGCGCGGCAACGCGGTCCGGCCGCGCATCAACGGCCCCGTGGATAATGGCGCCGCCGCCCGAATGCCCCACGAGGACCACCGGCTGATCGGTGCCATCGACTGCCGCGACGACGGCGTTGATGTGGTCACGCAGGCCAATGCCGGCCCGCGGTGCGTCCCGGGCTTCAAGGCCGGGCAGCGTGAGCGGAACAGCGCGATGGCCTGCGGCCACCAGCGGCGGCGTGACGTCGGACCATGACGAGGCGTCCAACCAGAATCCGGGAACCAGGATGATGTCCATGGAGGTACCCTACTCCGCGGGGCCGACAACGAAGGCCCTTCCCGACGCCACGGCGGCAAGCCTGTCCCGGGCCGGGCGGCCGGCAGTGCAGCGAAAACGCAGGGGTAACAACCGTAGAAGTTGTCCTCGGCAGCGCGGACGACTTTGCTGCCATGTTTGATGAGGCCTTGCCGGTTGCCCTCGCCAAACTCAAGGAAGTCGCGGAGGAACGACGGTAGCCTGCACGGCCTTTCCCTGCGCTACTCAGCGACGCGGTGCCTTCTCAGTTCTGTGATCCGCTCCCGGGCCCGCGGTCATACGGCGCAACAATCCTTCCCGTGCTGCCGGCGGACTCCTAGCCTTACACCATGGGAAAACTCCAGGTCACCGGCTCCGCCCCTGTCACCACGGTTGACACCACTCCGGCAGCAGGTGCTGAACCGGCGGCGGGCGGCAGGCAGGCCGGCGTCGACTGGCGCAAGCTGTTCGAATTCCCCAATCCGGTCAACGAGTATGCCGCCCGGATCACGGCGGGCCTGGTGGTGGTGCTTGCCGCCGTCACGCTGCTGACGGGCTGGGGCTGGGGACTTGCCCTCATTGCCGCCGGCTTCTGGCTCCGCGTGCTGTTCGGCCCCAGGATTTCACCACTGGCCCAGCTCTCCGTCAAGGTCCTGGCGCCGCGCCTGGGCCGGGTCAAGCTGGTCCCGGGCCCGCCCAAGCGCTTCGCGCAGGGTATCGGAGCGGCCATCTCGACGGCCGCGGCGCTGCTGTTCGCGGCAGGACTCGCTCCCGCGGCCTGGACCCTCCTGGCCGTGCTGGTCCTGGCCGCCTCGCTCGAGGCCTTCGCCGGGTTCTGCCTGGGGTGCGTGATCTTCGGTTTCCTTCAGCGCCGCGGAGTCATTCCCGAGGACATCTGCGAAGCCTGCAACAACATCACCCTCAGGCGATCGTAACCGCCACCAGCTGACCGGCTATTTCCCGGATGACCTCAGGGGCTTCCAGAGACTCCAGCCATTCCGCCGGCAGGCCCTCCTCCCCGTAGTACGCACCCAGGATGTTCCCGGCGATCGAACCGGTGGAATCGCTGTCTCCGCTGTGGTTCACGGCCAGGGCAATGGCCATCCGGAAGTGCGCAACGCCGGCAGCCTCCGCTGCCGTGTCCCGCGGGGCAGCTGTGGCGAGTACCGCGTACAGGGCGACGGCGAGTGCTTCCTCGGCAACCCAGCCCTCTCCAAGCTCCCGCACCAGGTCCTCGGGACTGAGAAGACGGCCGGTGGCCGCCTCCGGCCCGGAAACTGACGCCAGCTGCACAGCCCGCTCCAGCCGCTCAATGAGCGCCGGCTCGGCGTCGGCCTGTCCCCGTGCATGGTCGAGCGCGTATTCGGCCGCTTCATGGAGGCTTTGCCCGCCCATGAGGGCGTGGATCAGCAGGCTGAACGTCCCGGCACTCTGCCGCGCCGAACGGTGGCCGTGGGTCAGTGAAGCCGCATCCGAGCTCAGCTTGTACACGGCTTCGGCAGGAATATGCGGAACGAGCCCGAACGGCGCCGAACGCATCACGGTCCCGCATCCCTTCGACTCGGGGTTGACCGGGCGGTACACGGTGCCCATCTCGCCGGTGGCCAGGCCACTGAGGCAGGCATTTCCGGGTGCGCGGCGGTGCTTGAGGGCTGCCTGGCCGTCTATCCAGCGTGGTTGCGGAGCAGGAGCCGACGGCGGTACCGGCACCCCCTGCGTTGCAAGCCACCGCAGGTAGGCGAGCCACACGCAGGCGTTTGCGTCGGCAGCAGTACCCTCGTTCGCCCATTCCAATGCCTCAACGAGGCCGTCCACCGTGTACAGCGTCATCTGGGTGTCGTCCGAAAAATGACTGCCGCCGTCGAGCGCTGAAAAATCCAGCAGACCGGCGGGGCCGAAACGGCCACGGATGGTGGAAATATCATCGAACTCCACGGCGTAGCCGAGGGAATCGCCCAGGGCGCCGCCCAGCAGGCAGCCATGGATCCGGGACTGGGGCGTCGGCGTCGTACTGGGGGAAGAATTGGTGCTCATGACTGTAAATTTACCCCGATCCTTGTGGCCGGACCGGACAGGCGGAGTCCCCGGGCAGGTAACCCGGTCGCTGCCAGGGCGTGCCGCCCGCTAAGCTCGAATCCAGCAAGCGTCCAGACTCAGTTGGCAGAATACGTCGGACAGAACATTGCCGGGCGCACCGACGCCCGCACGCGCCGGACTCGCCGGCCGGGCAACAAAGCAAAGGATTTCCAGAACATGACCTCCCCTGTGCCTGCACGCCAGACCACAAGTCCCGATATGCACGCCGCTCCGGAGGCTTTCACACCTGGGCTCGTGGCACGTTTGTCAGCGGAGGCCTTCGGAACCCTGTTCCTCGTGATCGCCGGGCTCGGCGTCCCGCTGTTCACCATTCCCCAGTCAAACCCTCTGTCCGCCTCGCTGGCAGCCGGACTTGCCGTCACCGCCGCCATGCTCGCCTTCGCCTACGTTTCCGGCGGCCACTTTAATCCGGCAGTGACCCTGGGCAACGCCATCGCCGGCCGCATCAGGCTGGCGGAAGCTGCGGCATACCTTGGGGCGCAGCTGGTCGGCGCCATCGCAGGGACCCTGGCACTGTTCGGAATCCTGCGGACTGTTCCCAAGATCGAAGACACCCGGGCCGCCTTTGACACCGTGACAGCCGGCTTTGGCGAGCATTCCATCATCCAGGCGCCCATGGCCGGCGTCCTCCTCGTGGAAGTACTTGGCGCTGCCATCCTGGTGGCCGTCTTCCTGGGCACCACGGCTTCCCGCAACACCAACAAAGCCGCCGCGCCCTTCGCCGTGGGACTTACGCTCGCCGTCCTGCTCCAGCTGGGCCAGGCAGTGGGCAACACGCCCTTCAACCCGGCCCGCGCCACGGCGTCGGCCATCTTCAGCAACTCCTGGTCACTTGAACAGCTCTGGCTCTTCTGGGTCGCTCCGCTCGTAGGTGCCGCCATCGCCGGCCTGGTGTTCCGCGGGTTCGCCGAAACTCCGGCGGCGGTGCCGGCCCGGGCGCACGGCGCCGGCGCTGAACTCGAGTCCGACGACGATCTCGACGACGGGAATTCCGACGACGACGTTTACGGCGACGCAGCGGCAGGCACTGCCAGCTCCCCTGACGACGATGCCCGCGACTTCTTTGACGGCAAGCACGGACGCTAGTGCGGGCCCTGCCGTGTCTGTCCCGCAAAACTGTCGGTACCCGCGGATAACTTAAGAACATGCGGTTATTGCACACTTCCGATTGGCACCTGGGCAGGTCGTTCCACGGCGTCGGCATGCTGGATGCCCAGCAGGACTTCATTGACCAGCTGGTCGAATTCGTCCGTGCGGAGAAGGTGGACGTCGTCCTGATTGCCGGCGATGTCTACGATCGCGCCCTCCCCGGCGTTGACGTGGTCCGGCTGCTGGACGATGCCCTGGTCCGCCTGACGGACGCGGGAGCGCAGGTGGTCCTCACCAGCGGAAACCACGACTCCGCCATCCGACTCGGCTTCGCCTCAAGGCTGCTCGAACGCGGGGGAGTGCACCTGCGCACGCGGCTCGCCGAACTGGACGTGCCGGTGCTGCTTCCGCTGGACGCGACGGCGGACGGCCCGGTGCTGGCCATCTACGGCATTCCGTGGCTTGAGCCCCGGCTCGTCGCGGAGCAGCTGGGCGTTGAACCTGCCAGCCACTTCGAAGTGACACGCGCGGCCACGGACAGGATCCGTGCCGATGTCGGCGCCCGGGCCAAGGACAGGGCGGTGCATTCCGTGGTGCTCGCGCATACTTTCGCGAGCGGCGGGATCAGCTCGGACAGTGAACGGGACCTGAGCATCGGTGGTGTCGGCGCCGTCCCGCTGGACCTCTTTGACGGCTTCAGCTACACCGCGCTGGGCCACCTGCACGGCAGGCAGGCGCTGTCACCAGCCGTCCGCTACTCCGGATCGCCCCTGGCTTATTCCTTCTCCGAAGCCAAACACCGGAAAGGCGGCTGGCTGGTCGAAGCGGACACCACGGGCATCACTGAGGTCAGGGAAATCCACTGGAAGGCTCCGCGGGCCCTGGCCGTGCTGCGGGGCACGCTGGATCACCTCCTTGCAGCCGAAGAATTCGCCTGGGCTGAGGCCGCCTATTGCCAGATCACCCTGACGGACCGCCAGCGCCCAGCCCAGGCCATGGACAAACTGCGTGCACGCTTTCCGGACACGCTGGTGCTGGGCTTCGAACCGGAAGGCGCCGCCCCTGATGTCGGGACCAGCTACAGCAGCAGGCTCGCCGAGGCCGAGGACGACCTGTCCATCTGCTGCGGTTTCCTGGAGCACGTTCGCGGCCGCACCACTGACGATGCCGAAGCGGTTGTCTTACGGGACGCCCTCGAAGCCGTGCGCCTGGAAGAGATGTCACAATGAGGATCCACCGGCTCGAAATTTCCGCGTTCGGCCCCTTCGCCGGCACTGAACACATCGACTTTGACCGGCTCAGCGCCCATGGGCTGTTCCTGCTCAACGGCGCCACCGGCGCCGGTAAGACGAGCGTGCTGGATGCCATCTGCTTCGCCCTCTACGGCTCAGTGCCCGGCGCACGCCAGGACGGCAAGCGCCTCCGCAGCGACCACGCCGAGGCCGCCGCTGAACCCCGCGTGACCTGCGAGTTTTCCGCCAAGGGGCGGCACTTCGAAGTCTCCCGGATCCCGGCATGGAACAGACCCAGCGCCAGGGGCAGGAACGGTTTCACCGAGCAGAAGGCCAATACCCTCCTGCGGGAACGCGTTAACGGGCAATGGATCGAAAAGTCCGGGCGGAACGATGAAGCCGGAGCGGAAATCAGTTCAGTGCTGGGCATGGACCGCGACCAGTTCACGCGGGTCGTCATGCTGCCCCAGGGCGACTTCGCTGCTTTCCTCCGCTCCAAGCCCGCCGATCGGCTGGAACTGCTTCAAAGCCTCTTTGGCACGCAGCGGTTCGAGGCCGTTGAACAGGAACTCGCCCGGCGGGCCGCGGATGCCCGTACGGAGGTGGCCGGCCTCAACAACCAGCTGGACCTTCTGCTGGCGCAGGCGCGGTCCGAGGCGATACCTCCGGAACAGGACGTGCCGGACGCCCCGCCACTGCCCGATGACCCCGACGACCTCCTGAACCGGCTGCAGGAGACCGCAGCGGCGAGGGCCGGGATGTTGCAGGACGAGGCAGACCAGGCGGCAGCAGGGCGGGATGAGGCGGCACACCGACTCGAGGCAGCCGCGGCGCGTGCGGCCCGGCAGGCGAAGCTCGCCGCGGCGGAACTGCGGCGATCAGCTGCCGAGGCTGCGGCGCCCGCACTCCGGGACAAGGCCCGGCAGCTTGGCCTGCACCGCAAGGCCGAAGTACTCGGCGGCCAGCTGCAGGCCGTCGACAAAGCGGAGGACGCCGAAGGACGGGCCGCCCGTGCCATGGCCGCGGCAGCCAGTGAACTTCACGCGGCGGTACTTCTGGACCCCGAGCTTGCCGCCCTGTCTGCCAGCAACGGGGCGGCCGGCGGCCGTCAAGGCAGCGGCAGCACGGGCGAGCCATCTTTCGACGCAGGAGTCCTGCGCAGCGAGCTGAGCCGCCTGCGGTCCCTCCGCGCGGTACTCGAGGAACGGCTGCCGGACGAGGCCGGACTCGCCGGGCTGGTGGCCCGCCGCACCGACCTTGGGCAAACGCTCGATCAGCTGAATGAGACGAAGCGGGCCGGTGCAGCCGCCCTTGATGCACTGCGCGCGGAGGCGGCCGGACTGCTTGCGGGCGTGAAGCCCCTCGAAGAACTCGCCGCCGAAGCCCGGCTGCGGACCAAAGAGGCCGCAGCGGCGGAGGAACTGGTCGCCGTCGTCGGCCGCTACGCCACAGCGGCGCGGGTCAGCTCGGGCGTTGCCGAACGGCACTTGGTGGCCAGGGGCCACCACCAGAACCATCGCCAGCGGTGGCTGGACCTGAGGGAGGAACGGCTCGCCAACGCCGCTGCTGAGCTCGCTTCCCAGCTCCGGCCGGACGAGCCCTGCCCCGTGTGCGGCAGCCCCGGGCACCCCTCTCCGGCACCGGCGGCCACTGCCGCACTGGCCGTCGTTGAAGCGGAGCGGGCCGCCCAGGAAGACTGTGAGGCAGCAGAGGCGGTCCTTGCGGCGCTGGAGAAGGAACTAGCCGAAGCCCGGCAGCATATTGCCGTTTTGGCGGCTCAGGGCGGCGACACCCCGCCGGAGGAAGCCCGCGCGGACGCCGCCCGGGCGAAGGAACGAGCGGACAAGGCACTCCGGGCTGCCGCGGACCTCGCTCTCAGCCGTGCGCGCCAGTCGGAACTGGACGAACACATCACAGCCGCCGAGTCCACGCAGGCAGCCACCGACTCCAGCATTGCGAAGACGGAGTCCACGCTCGCGGAGGTCCAGGAACAGGCGGCTGCCTTGGAGGGTGCGCTGCGCAAACTCCGGGCGGGCTACTCCACGCTTGGCCACCGGCTCACCTCCCTCAAGAAATCCACGGCGCTCCTGGAACGGACGGACGCCGCCCGGACCACCCTCGAACAGGCCGAACTGCGGAGCAAAGACGCCCGCCAGCAGCTGGACCAGGCGCTTCCGGCGTCCGGGTTCGAATCTGCTGCGGCGGCGCGGTCCGTCCTTCTTCCGGACCCGGATGCAGCCATTCTCGAAGCCGCGATCCGGGCCGGCCAGGATGAAGCCGCCCGTGTGGGTGAGCTCTTTGCCAGCGAGGAACTCGCCCGGGCCGCCCGCGAGCTTGAAGCGGACGGCCCGGTGCAGGCCGCTGTCCTCGACCAGCTCCGGGCCGAGGATGCCGCCGCCGAACGGCTCGCCAGGCAGGCCGTTGTCGCGGCGGGACTCGCGGAGAAGTCGGTACTGACGGTCCGCCGGATCGCGGGGGAGTACGCCCGGCTCGCGGCTTCGGGCCAGGCCCCCCGGGAACGCGCGGCGCTGCTCACCGCGGTGGCTGACGCCGCCCGGGGCGCCGGCGACAACACCTACCGCATGAGCCTGAACAGCTACGTGCTCGCGGCCAGGCTTGAGCAGGTGGCCATCGCTGCCTCGGAACGGCTCGTCGGCATGAGCGATGGCCGCTACACCCTGCAGCACACGGATGCCAAAGCCGCGCGCGGAGCCAAGTCCGGCCTCGGCCTGGAAGTTGTGGACCAGTGGACGGGCCACCGCAGGGATACGGCCACGCTGTCCGGCGGCGAATCATTCATGGCCTCGCTGGCCCTGGCGCTGGGCCTCGCGGACGTGGTGCAGCAGGAGTCCGGCGGAGTCGACATCGAGACGCTCTTCGTGGACGAGGGCTTCGGCAGCCTCGACGAGCAGGCACTTGAACAGGTGATGGATGCCCTGGAAGGGCTTCGGGACGGCGGCCGCGTGGTGGGCCTGGTGAGCCATGTGCAGGAAATGAAGCAGCGCATCAGCACCCAGCTTCAGGTGGTCAAGGGGCGGAACGGCTCCACCCTCCACATTTCGGACGACGTCCCGGCCTGATTCCCGGACTGGGCCCGGCCCAACGCACGGAGCCTCGGCTACAATTGAACAGTTACCGGGTCGCGCGCATCGGGAGGAGGGACGATGCGCACCTTTGAGTGAACCCGGAATTATGAGCACCTCAACCTCTTCGCAGGCATCCGCCGCACCCTCCGCTGCCGCAACCACAGCCGCACACACTGCCAATCCCGTCCATCCATCAGGCACAGGCGGCCGCTACGCCAGGCTGCCCCTCCTGGCCGGCAAAGGCTTTATTCCGCTGGGGCTCTTCGCCCGGCTTCCGCTGGCCATGCTGACCGTGGGCGCCCTGACTCTCGTCACGGCCGTGACCGGTTCGTACGCCGTCGGCGGAGCAGCAGCGGGGGCCGTGGGCATCGGCACGGCGCTGGGAGCACCGGTCCTCGGCGCGTGGGCGGACCGGCTCGGCCAGCGACCGGTGCTGCTGTTCGCCGCCATCTTCAACACCGCCGCCGTGGTGGCCCTGATCCTCACGGCGTATCTCGTTCCTGCAGCCCAGGACCTTGCCGCCGCTGTGCCCGTGTTCGCCGCGGCGTTCGTGGCCGGCGCGAGCTGCCCCCAGGTGGGCCCGCTGGCCCGTGTCCGCTGGATGGCGTTGACTTCCGGGGCCGGGAAAGCGGGAACTGCACGCGATCTGGACGCGGCACTGTCCTACGAAAGCACCGCGGATGAGCTGACCTTCGTGCTCGGCCCTGCGCTGGTGGGCATCCTGGCAAGCCTGATCACGCCCTGGCTCCCGCTGGCCCTCGCCGCGGCCCTGACGCTCACCCTGGTTCCAGCGTTCGCCGTGCACCGCACCCACCTGGCCGTACCTTTGAGGGTGCGCCGGCGCGCCGTCGCTGACGCCGGCCCGATGGGCTCCCCGAGGGGTGCAGGGGGCACCGGCATGGCTGCCGTGGCGCTGCCCTTCCTGGCCATGGTGTGCATGGGAACATTCTTTGGTTCCACCCAGACCGGCCTGAGCTCCTTCTCAGCCAGCTTCGCCACCGCGGAAATTGCCGGGTTGCTGTACGCCGTGATGGGACTGAGCTCCGCCGCGGCCGCACTGAGCGTCGCCTACTGGCCGCGGAGCTTTGCCCTATGGGCACGCTGGATGGTGAGCGCTGTGCTGATGGCCGGCCTGGCGGTGCTCTTGTTGCTGCCGGCGTCAGCGCTCCCCATGGTGCTGGTCCTGCTGGTCCTGGGACTGCCGGTGGGCCCGCTGATGGTCACCGTGTTCGCCATCGGCGGGGCAATTGCCCCTGCCGGGCGCCTGGGAACCGTCATGACGGCCCTCGCCAGCGGCATCGTCGCCGGCACCGCCCTGGGTTCCTCCGTCGCCGGGCAGTTGGCGCAGCACCATGGGTATTCCGCGGCTTTTATGGTGCCGGTCTGCTCGGCAGCGGCGCTGTTCGTGCTGGGGGCGGCCGCCGCCGTCGTGCTGCGGAACGGCGCAACGCGCCGCAAGCGTACCGACGCCGGCAGCCGCTGACCGGCGCCTTACAGCAGCTGCTTCTCGATGCGGGCGGCACTTGAGGTCAGGGCCGCCGCCACTTCCGCCGGGTCCTGCGTTGAGCGGATATAGACGACGGCGATCGAGGCCGGCCGGCCGCCCGGCACGTTGATGGGGGCCGCCAGCGATGAAACCCCTGCAATGACTTCGTCGTGGCTCGCCGCGTAACCGCGTTTCCTGGCCTCTGCCGCCACGGCCCGGTAAGGGATGTCCGGAGTTAGCGCGTTCCATTCCTGTTCCGTGAGCGCAGACTGGATGGCGATGCCCGGCGCTCCGGCGCTGATCGGATGCCGTGAGCCGGGGTGCTGGACCACAGTCGCCGCTGAGTGCCTGGGCTCCACGCTCACCAGGGTGATGCAGTCCTGGTGGTCCCACACGGCGACGAAGGCCGTCATGTTCAGGGAGTTGGCAAGCTGCGTAAGTTCCGGGAGGGCCGCCGACTGCAGATTACGTGAAACCCCGCGTGCCAGAACGGCCAGGCCGGGACCGGGCTGGACCCTGCCGGAGTCGTCCCGGACCAGCAGCGAGTGATCCTCCAGGGTGCGGAGTATCCGATATGCCACGGAACGGTGGACGCCCATGGCGTCCGCAAGTTCCGCGATGGTGAGCGGATGCTCGGCTTCCGCCAGGATTTCCAGCGCACGGATTCCGCGCGAGAGCGTCTGAGACGGGGAAGCCTGGGCGGTGGCGGCCGGTGCGCCGGCGCCGGCGGTCTGAGTCATGCTGTCCATCCTAGGCCGGGATCAGTGGCGCTCCGCCTGCGGGGTCTTGTGTTGCACCCCACTTTCGGCTAGCGTTCCATATGAGAACTATATGTTCAATTATAGAATTTCACCATAGAGCATCCTCCTCCGGTCGACTAGAGAAGCCAATCCAAGGGATCAACGATGATTGCCAAGCCCCGCTCGGGAGCAGCTCCCGCAGTGACCGGCCGGACGTCGGCGCCGAGGGCCCGCCACTTCCGCGGGAGCCTCGGCAGGTTTGCCACCGGCGTCGCCATCGTGACGTTCGACGGAGCCGCCAGGCGCCACGGCATCACCGTTAATTCCTTCACGTCCGTGTCCATGGAGCCGCCGCTGGTCCTGGTCAGCATCGCCCGGACCGCCAGGGCGCACGATGAGCTCTCCGGCCGGCCATTCGCGGTGAACATCCTCGGGGCGGAACAGCGGCACCTGGCAACGCATTTCGCCGGCCGTCCAGGGCCGGAACCCCGGTGGGTGGAAGGTGCAACGGCGCCGCGCCTCTCCGGCGTCCTGGCGTACTTCGCGTGCACGCCCTGGGCCGAATACGACGGCGGGGACCACACCCTGTATCTCGGGGAGGTGGTGGACTTCGACTACCGCAGCGGCGACGCCCTGGCGTTTGCCAACGGCGCCTACACCACCATTCCGGAGAGCTTGCTGGGCATGGAGGACCTCCTGTAGCCCGCCCGCAGCCGAGCAAACCCACTGCAGCTCAACGATGACTGGAGAAACAAAAATGGGAATCCGAACCGGACAGCAGTACCTGGACAAGCTCAACGGCATGACGCCGCACGTGGTGATCGACGGGGAAGTGGTCAGCCAAAAAATTGCGGAGCACCCTGCGTTCCGCAATGTGGCCAGGTCCTACGCGAAGCTCTTCGACATGCAGCACGACCCTGCGTACCAGGATGCGCTGACGTACACCTCGCCGTCCACCGGAGACCTGGTCAACGCGTCCTTCCTGGTTCCGAGGACCATCGAGGACCTGCAGCGCCGGCGCCGGGCAATCTCCACGTGGGCCGAATCCTCCAACGGCTTCCTGGGCCGCTCGGGTGACTACATGAACTCCTCCCTGACCGCGCTCAGTACCGCCGAAAAATGGTTCTCGCAGGCCGATCCCAGGTTCGCCGATAACGTCCGCAACTACTACGAGTGGGCCCGGGAGAATGACGTCCTGGCCACGCACACGCTCATTCCGCCGCAGGTCAACCGCTCCGTGTCAGGCTCTGAACAAATGGGCGGACAGCTGTCGGCGCACATCGTCGAGGAGCGGCCGGACGGCATCGTGATCAGCGGTGCCCGCATGCTGGCCACCATCGCCCCCATTGCCGATGAACTCCTGGTGTTCCCTTCCACCGTGCTGCGTGGCACCCCTGATGACGCTCCGTATTCGTATGCGTTTGCCATCCCCAATGATGCTCCGGGCCTGAGATACCTCTGCCGCACGTCGCTGTACAACGGCGGCAGTACCCATGACGAACCCCTGGCGTCGCGCTACGAGGAGATGGATGCGGTGGCCATCTTCGACAACGTGTTCGTGCCGAGCGAGCGGATTTTCATGCTCGGCCACCCGGAACTCTGCAACAGCTTCTACGCGGACACGGGCGCGGGGGCCCTCATGACGCACCAGGTGGTCACCCGGACCATCGCCAAGAGCGAGTTCTTCCTGGGCCTGGCCTCCGAACTGGCGGAGTCCATCGGGATCGACGGTTTCCAGCACATCCAGGAGGATATTGCGGAGCTGATTATCGACGTCGAGATCGGCAAGGCGCTGGTCCGCGCCTCGGAAGCTGACGCCGGCCTCAACGAGGCGGGTGTGATGCTGCCCAAGTGGACCACGCTGAATGCCGCCAGGAACTGGTACCCCAAGATTGCCCAGCGCTTCCCGCAGATCATCCGGAAGTTCTCCGCCTCCGGATTGATGGCGCTCCCGGGGGAGGCTGACGTCAACAGCGGGGCCAGGACGGACATTGACATGTACCTGCAGGGAAAAACCCTGACCGGCCCGGAGCGCGTGCGCCTCTTCAAGCTGGCCTTTGATGCCTCCATTTCGGGGTTCTCGGGCAGGCAGTCCCTCTATGAATACTTCTTCTTCGGTGATCCCGTCCGGATGGCCGGTGCCCTCGTCAACAGCTATGACCGCGAACCGGTCCGGGCGAGGGTGCGCGAATTCCTGAACCGGATGGACTGACCGTCCCGCCGGCCCGGGTCCGGCCGCCGCCCACGAGGCAACGGAACGCGATCCAAAGATTTAGTGCGCTTTGTCACACATTCGAGTATCCTCATACCAACTGACCGTTCGATCGGTAATTCGTTCAACGTCAATCCACATTCGGCAGTAGCTTTTCCCGGTACTGCCCACAGCCACGGAGTTCCAATGACCGCAACTTCACACGTCGATTCAGAGGCGGGTCCCAGCAGCAAGCATGAGGAACGCAAAGTCCTCGCAGGGACGCTGGTCGGCACCACCATCGAGTGGTACGACTTCTTCATCTTCGCCCAGCTGACCGCAACGCTGCTGTCCCCGCTGTTCCTTGCCCCGCTGAACGATTCCAACCCCGGCCTGGCGCAGATCCTGTCCTTCGCGCTGATTGGCATCAGCTTCCTGTTCCGTCCGCTGGGTGCCATCATCGCCGGCCACCTGGGCGACCGCCTGGGCCGCAAGGCCATGCTGGTCTTCACCCTCGTCATGATGGGCGCGGCCACTGCCCTGATCGGCATGCTGCCGACCTACAAGGACATCGGCGTCTGGGCTCCGATCCTCCTGATCACGCTCCGCATCATCCAGGGCTTCTCCGCCGGCGGCGAATGGGGCGGCGCAGCCCTGATGGCCGTGGAGCACGCTCCCAAGAGCAAGCGGGGCCTGTTCGGCGCCTACCCGCAGATCGGCGTTCCCGTCGGCATGATCCTGGCCACGGGCCTGCTGTACTTCCTCAACACCGGCATGTCCAAGGAAGACTTTGCTGCGTGGGGCTGGCGCGTACCGTTCCTGCTTTCCATCCTGCTGATTGTGGTGGGTTACCTGATCCGCCGCGCCGTGGCTGAGAGCCCGGTGTTCCAGGAAATGATCGAGCGCAAAGAGAAGGCCAAGGCACCCCTCGGCCAGCTGATCAAGTTCCACAAGAAGTCCGTGCTGTACTCCACCATGATCTTCATCGGCAACAACGCTGCGGGCTACCTCCTGATCGCGTTCTTCATCTCCTACGCCACCAAGTCGCTGAAGATGCCGGTCGCGCAGATCCTGCTGGCCACGACACTTGCTTCCTTCGGATGGCTGATTTTCACGCTGGTGGGAGGCTGGCTCTCCGACAAGATCGGCCGGGTCAAGACGTTCCTCATCGGCTACGGCATCGTCTTCGCCTGGATGATCCCGATGTTCGCCCTGATCGACACCAAGAACATCATGCTCTACGGCCTGGCCCTCTTCGTACTCACCATCGGCCTCGGACTGTCCTACGGCCCGATGTCCGCCATGTACGCCGAGATGTTCCCCGCCAACGTCCGCTACTCGGGCATTTCCATCGGCTACGCATTCGGTGCCATCCTGGGTGGTGCGTTCGCGGCCACCATCGCCGAGGCGCTGCTGCAGAGCACCAAGTGGACCGGCTCCATCGGCATCTACATCATGGCACTGTGCGTCATCTCGGCTGTGGGCGTTGTCCTGGCCAAGGAGACCAAGGGCCGCCCGCTGGGCGTCAGCAGCCACCACTAATGGCGGGCTGGCTGCAGCTTTCCTGACAGGCTCGACGGCGGGCGCGGACCACTTCGGTCCGTGCCCGCCTTTCTGGTGCCTGGACGCTTTTCCACCGCCGTCGTTCTGTCGGACTCTCAGCGCCGTTCGCCCGGCCGCCGTTTCAGCGCGTGAGTGCTTCGTCGTCGGTTAGTTGTTGATCCTCGATCCGCGCGCTTCTGAACTTGGAACAAAGGAGCACAATGGAGGCCAACAGTAGAACTGCGAAGGAAGCCCAGAGCGCGGTGCCGGCCCCCGCCGTTGTGGCTAAAAGCCCGCCCAGCGGGGCGCCGATGACGATCATTCCGCGGTTCACTGAACGCATCGTGGCACTCATCCGGGCGATGAGGCCGTCCGGGGTGACCGCTTGGCAGTACCCCATTTCCAGCGGGCCTTCAACGCCCATGGCCGCGCCGAAGAACAACTGCCCTGTGCCCACTAACGCGATAGCGACCCATATGTCCCCGGTCCATTGCAGCGGAGAGGCATACGATTCTCCGGTGCGTGGCCCACCAGCGACGACCGGCGCGAGGGCCACCAACGCAATCGCGACCGGCTGGGCTATACGTGCCATAACCATTGTCCGGCCCGTACCCCACCGGTGGCCCAGTCGGGTGGAAACTGTCGTGCCGATGACAGCCCCGATCCCGGCACACCCCATGACCAGGCCGAGACCGACGGCACCCATACCAAGATCGTTCAGAATCACAGCCGGTAGGACGGTCCCGAGGATGGATGAGCCGACAAACCAGATGTGGGTGCTGCACGCCAGGGGCGTCAGGTAAGGATGCCTGTAGACCCAGCGAAGACCCTCCGCGACCTTCCGGTGAAGCCGCTGTCCGCTGTGAACTGGAGCCTGGGATGGCCGCTCCAGAGTATGGAGGACCGCTGCTGAGAGGAAATACGAGGCGGCATCCAGTAACAAAGCAAAAGGAGCTGTCACCAGTGTGACCAGACCGCCGGCTACTGCACCTCCAGTGGTTTGTGCCACGGTATCGCTTTGCTGCAGCCGAGCGTTGGCCTTGGTCAGTAAGGTTCTGGGGACCAGCTGCGGGAGGAGGCTCTGATGCGCGGCGTCACTTGTCAGCGCGAGTGTTCCAAAGGCAAATATCAGGATCACCAGGGCCGGAACGGAAAGTACGCCAGCTGCCGACGCCAAGGCCACGCCAGCCAGTATCAGGCCGCGGCCAAGGTCCCCGCCGATAAGGACTGTCCGGCGGGGAAGCCGGTCAATCCACACTCCCGCCACAAGACCGAAAAGCAGGTACGGTGCCCACCGCGCGGCATTGACCAGGCCCTGGTCAAGTGCTGTTCCGTTCATCGTCACCAGAATCAGGACGGACAGGGCCACGGAAGTTATATAGGTGCCAAAATCGGACACCGTGGAGGCCAGCCAGAACCGTACAAATGGCGGATATCGACGAAGCTTCGGTGCCGAAGCAACCGGGCTGTCGGAAGTGACTCCCACCTATTCCCCCATCAATTGTTTGGCTTACAGGATATCGACGGCGATTCGGGTCCCCGGCGGTGCGCCACTTCCGTTGGAAACGCTAGATCGGCTTTGAAGCGGATCGGAGCGCTGCAACGACAGGCGCGGTTCCGTCTTCGGATGCGAGGGCTGCCGCGAGTTGGCGTGCACGCGCGGTGTAGGCCGGCGCCGTGGTGGCCTGCGTGATGGCCTCGGCCAGCCGTTCGGTGGTGAGTTCCTTGTACGGGACCGGATGCGGGCCCGCGCCGAGGGCCGTGATCCGCGCGGCCCAGAACGGTTGGTCCGTATAGATCGGGACGCTGACCGTCGGCACACCGGCGCGGAGCCCCGCGGCGGCGGTCCCCGCTCCGGCGTGGTGTACCACCGCTGCCATCTGCGGGAACAGCCACTCGTGCGGAACGGCGCCGATACTGATGGCATTGGTCCCCGAGACACCATCTACGCCTTGGAGCACCGCGCGCACCCCCGCGCGGCGCGCGGCCGAGAGCAGGAAATCCGCGTCCAGTGCCGCGCTGCTACCAAAGCCGATGAAGACCGGGGGCGGTCCGTCGGCGATGAAGTCGACCAGCTCCGCAGGAGGCTGCCAGCCCGGCTCGGCTTCCGGCCACCAGTAGCCGGTCATGCTGAGTCCGGATCGCCAGTCCGCCGGGCGCGGAAATACGGCGGGGCTCATGCCGTGGAGAATGGGGCGGTTGGTTTTCCTTCGGGTGCGTTCGGACGCAGACCGGGCCTTTTTGGGCAGGCCGAGCACCTGGCGGATTCGGGCGCTCGGGGCGTCGTAGGGTGCCTTTGCCGCGGATATCAGTGAACCGAGCAGCTTGTTTCCGGCCGGCCCCAGGCTGCGGCCGGTCCCAAGAAGCACAGGCGGGTAGGCGGTGCTGGGTTCGGTCGGCTGCAGATGGGCGCCGATCGCCGGGACGCCGAGGGCCTCGGCAACGTCGTAGGCATACGGGGCGATCGCATTGGCCAGGATCACGTCGGTGCCAGCCTCGGCCGCGGCGAGCGTACCCGTCGCGGCCAGGTCCATGTAGTCACCGAGTTCGCGCATGTACCTGCGCAGATCCGCGCCCGTGGCCTTCTTCCCGGGCGCGGCGGGGTTGACAAGGTGGCTCATGTCGCCGGGCAACTCGCGGTGCTCACACCCCGCAGCGGTGACCAGCGGGGCATGGGCGGCATTCGCCGCGATTGCGACGTCAAACCCCAAGGTTCGAAGTCTGCTGCCGAGCCCGGACATCGGGGCGACATCGCCTCGAGTCCCCGGCGTAACCATGAGTACTCGCATGCCATCCTCACTCCGATTGATTGCGATCACCGTTCGCAATCGAGTATATAGTGAAATGGGCGCGGAACTATCCCAAGCGGTCGAACGAAAGGCGGTACAGGCATGCCCACCCATGACCCCATTGACTTGTGGCGGCGGCCGGAGCGTTCGGGCGTGGGACCGAAACCTGAACACTCGCGCACGGGGATTGCGGCGGCGGCGATCGATATCGCCGACCGGGACGGCTTGGCGGCGGTGTCCATCCGGCGCGTGGCCGCCGGCGTCGGGGCCGGGGCAGCGTCCCTGTACCGGTATCTGAAATCCCACGACGAGCTCATCGAGCTTATTGTTGACACGGTCGGTGGCGAATACGACCTCGACTCCTCGGGTGCGCCACCAGCGGTCCAGTTGCTGAACCTGGCACGGCAGGGCCGGGACATCATGCACCGGCACCCGTGGCTGGCTCCGCTGCTGCTGACGCGACCCTCATTGGGCCCCAACGGTCTCGGATATCTGGAGCATGCTTTGTCCGCGCTGAGGACGGTGGACATGCCCGGGCCCACCAAGCTGCAGACCGTGGCCATGCTGACGGCCATCACTTCCGCATTCGTGCAGAATGAGCTTGCATCAGCCGCCAACTACGGGACGGGTCCCGGCGGGGCGAATGTGCGCCTGGACTACCTCTTTGAAGTGGTCCAGTCAGGGAAATACCCGCTGCTGGCCGGCGCACTCACCGGACAGCACGACCCCGAGAGGCCGGAAGAAGTGTTTACCAGGGTCATCACCAACTATCTGGCAGGCGCGGGCCTTCCGATCCCCGCGGTCCGGCCACCTGCGTGACTGCGTCCCCGGGAGGGTCAGGAACTCCTAGACGCTCAGGAACTCCGTTGCCGCCTGCTTGAACGCCCTGCTGGTGATCACATTGCTGTGGTTCCGGCCGGGAATCAGCAGCTGCTCCACGAGCGCCCCTGATTTTGCGCCCAGTTCGGCGAGCTCGGGCATGGTTGCGGCGCGGTCGTCCTTCTCTCCGGCCACAAGCAGCATGGGCATGTGGGGGATGGCTTCCGCCGGATCGAAGGGTTCTCCCTTGATCGCTTCCACGAGCGACAACAGCGCGAAGACATTGTTGCTGGGCAACCCCTGCGCCATCTTCAACAGGCCGGCTGTGGATTCGTCCGCGATGGGCGTGCCGTCAGCCAGGTAGCGCTGCGCCGCCACCAGGTCAAAGGCCGCCAGCGGGTCCGCGACGTTGGGGCCGCCGAGCACCAGCCGGTGAACCAGTTCAGGCTGGGTGGCACCGAATTCCCAGGCGAGCCGGGACCCGAGGGAGTAGCCGATCACGTCGAGCCCGCTGGCAGGGTCGCCGTCCCGCAGAGGACGGACGCCGGCGTCGAACGCCACTTGCAGGAGGTCCGCGCGGATCCTGCTGGGGCTGTACGAGTCCATGTCTTCCGGGGCTCCGCTGCGGCCGTGGCCGGGCAGGTCCACGGTGATGACGCGGCGGCCGGCCTCCAGCAGGGCGGCGAGCCAGCCGGTGTCCTGCCAGTTGAGTTTGGTGGACGAGGAAAATCCGTGCAGCAGCAGGACGGGCCGTAGGCCGGCGTCCGACTCCGGCTCGTGCACCTCCACGTAAAGCTGGGGGTCGGTGCCCTCCACGGTGTGGTGGTGCTGCTCGCCGGTGTGCCTGCCGCTCATGGTGTCAGTCCTCATCAAGTACGGCGCTCAGGCGGACCCGGCGCTTCGGTGCCTCTTCCTTCGGGACCGTGCCCACGATGCCGGCAGTGTTGTCCGGCACCTCAAACACAATCAAGGGCTCGCCGACATTGATCTTGTCACCGGGCCCGCCGTGGATACGCACCACTTTACCTGCCTGCGGACTGGGCAGTTCAACAGCGGATTTAGTGGTTTCAACCTCAACGAGGGGCTGGTTCCGTTCCACCTGGTCACCGGGTGAAACCAGCCATTCCAGCACGGTCGCCTCGATGAGGCCCTCGCCGAGGTCGGGAAGCGGGAAGGAAATTTCAGCCACGGCGGTACTCCAATACTCGCTGGATGCCAAAGAGGATCCGGTCCACGTTCGGGATGTATTCGTCTTCAAGGTCCCCGGATGGATAGGGGACGTCGAAGCCGGTGACGCGCTCCACGGGTGCCTTGAGCGTGTCGAAGCAGGCCCGGGTAATCAGTTGGGCCACCTCGGCGCCGAGGCCGGAGGTCAGCGGCGCCTCATGGACGACGACGGCGCGCCGCGTCTTCCGCACGGACGCCGCCAGGGCGGCTTCGTCGATCGGCTTGAGCCAGCGAAGGTCCAGGACCTCGACGTCGATTCCGTCCTCGGCGGCGAGCTCTGCCACCTGCAGGCAGCGCGCCACCATCGCCCCCCACGCGACGAGGGTCAGGTGGCGGCCTTCACGCATGACCTTCGCGCCGGTGGGGGAGCCGCCGTCGGCCTCGGCATTGGCGAGGTCCACCTCGCCCTTTTGCCAGTACCGCGACTTCGGCTCCATGAAGATCACCGGGTCCGGCCGCGTGGCTGCGTACTTGAGCAGGTGGTAGGCCTCGTGCGGGTTCGACGGCGAGACCACCTTGAGTCCCGGAACGTGCGCAAAGAGCGCCTCCAGGCTTTCGCCGTGGTGTTCGGGGGCTCGGATGCCGCCGAAGCTGGGAACCCGCAGTGTGATGGGCATCGGCAGGGTGCCGCGGCTGCGGTAGTTCATCCGTGCGATCTGGCAGACGATCTGGTTGATCGCCGGGTAGGCGAAGCCGTCGAACTGGACCTCGGGGATGGGGTGGAAGCCGGCCATCGCCAGGCCCACGGACATACCCAGGATTCCTGATTCGGCCAGGGGGGTGTCAAACACCCGGCCGCTGCCGTGCTTCGCCTGGAGGCCGTCCGTAACGCGGAACACGCCGCCCAGCCGTCCGCAGTCCTCACCGAAGACCAGCGTTTTCGGGTTTTCAGCCAGCACCTCATCCAGGGCACGGTTGAGTGCCTGCTGCATGGAAAGCTGTTCAACGCCGTGGCGTGGAGTTCCGTCGGCCATGGCGGCCCCGCTCTCAAGGGTTGCATTAGACATGTTCGGACTCCTCGCGCCAGTTGGCGGCCTGGGCCTGCAGCGCAGGGGTGGTTTCCTGGAAGACCAGGTCGAACATTTCGTGGCCGGGCCGGTACCCGAGTTCCCGGACACCGGCGCGGAGGAGTTCTTCTTCGGCCTTGGCGGCTGCCAGGGCTTCGGCAAAGAAGGCCTCGTCGGCGACCCCGTCGGCGAGCAGCCGCTTCCGGAACCGCTCAAGCGGGTCTTCCCCGGCGTCGTTGCGCTCGTCGTTGAGCGAGCGGTACCGTCCCGGATCGTCGGAGGTGGAGTGCGGGCCGCGGCGGTAGGTCATGGCCTCGATGAGTGCCGGGCCGTGGCCGGCGCGGGCGTGCGCGAACGCGCGCCGGGTCGCCTCGACCACGGCCACGACGTCGTTCCCGTCGATCCGCAGGGCCGGGATCCCGTAGCCGGCGGCGCGGGCCGCCACGGATCCGCCGGCCACCTGGCGCTCCGTGGGGACCGAGATGGCCCAGCCGTTGTTCTGTACGAAAAAGACGACGGGAGCCTTCATGACGGCTGCGAAGTTCATGGCCTCATGGATATCGCCCTGGGACGACGCGCCGTCGCCGAAGTACGTCATGGCCACGCCGTCCTTCTGGTCCAGCGTCTGCCCGTGCGCCCAGCCCACCGCATGGAGCACAGACCCGCCAACCACGGCCTGGATCGGAGCCAGACGGGACTCCAGCGGGTTGTAGAGCCCGCCATGCCACGTGGCCTTGTGGGTGGACATGTACGCCACCATGTCCACTCCGAGGGCCCGGGCCACGCCCATTTCGCGGTAGGTGGGGAAGACGAAGTCGCGTGCCGTGTCCACGGCGTAGCCGCTTCCCACCTGGGCGGCCTCCTGGCCGAGTTCGGGGGCGTAGCCGGGGATGAGCCCCTGCCGCTGCCAGGCGATGGCTGAGGTGTCCAGATGCCGGACGGCCACCATCAGCGAATACAGTTCGCGGAGCTGCTCGGCGGACAGGGGTTCGGGAAGTGGTCCCGACAGTTGCCCGGCGTCGGTGCCGCTGAACGGTAAAGGCGAGATGTCCATGATTGTGACCCTAGTCACCCGCACAAGCCTAGGCAATCAGCTCACTTTTCACCGGCCAGATTGTAGGAAGCTGCCACGTGTGGAGCCGTGGTGCTTAGCAATTTGTTCGGCTTGGTGCCTACTTTGCCGCTCTATCCTGCCGTGACGCTGACACCTTGGCGCCGATCCGGCAGGCCGCGGCAATGGCGGCGACCAGGACAATGGTGCTCACCAGCTGGCGGCTACTCTCGGGGCTGCTGAAGCCCACGGCGAAGATCAGTGCCAGGAGGACCAGCCCGAAGATTGTCAGGCCCGGGAAGCCCTTCATCCGCAGCGGAAGCTCGGTGCCTTCGCGGTCCGCCCTGCGGCGCAGGATCAACTGGGAGACCAGGGCGGAGCCCCAGACCATGAGGCAGGTTGAGCCCACCAGCTGGAAGAGCGCCGGCAGGATCTGTTCAGGGAACAGGAGCTCCAGGACGGCGGCCAGGAAGCCGAAGGCAACTGACACTCCTACGGCAACCATGGGCACCCTGGCTTTGTTCAGCTTTGACAGAAAGCCCGGTGCTTCGCCGCGTCCGGCCAGGGAGTAAATCATGCGGGAGGCGCCGTACAGGTTTGCGTTGAGGGCGGACAGCAGCGCGACGACGGCCACCAGGGTGATGGCGGTGCCCGCTCCCGGGATCCGGGCGGCGTCAAGGACGCCGGCGAACGGCGAGGCCAGGGATTCGGAGGTCGCCGGGAGAACGGCGGCAATGACAAAGACGGAGCCGATGTAGAACACCAGGATCCGCCACAGCACCGTGCGAATCGCCTGGCCCACGCTGTGGCGGGGGTTCTCGGTCTCGGCGGCGGCAACGCTGACGATCTCGGTGCCGCCAAAGGCGAAGATCACCACGAAGAGTGCGGTGGCAATTCCGCCGAGGCCTGCCGGGGCGAAGCTGTTGGTGATGTTGCTCAGGCCCGGGCTTGGTACGTCAGGCAGCAGGCCAAGGAGCAGGGCTGTGCCGATGCCCAGGAACATCAGGATTGCTGCCACCTTGAGGATGGCGAACCAGAACTCGAATTCGCCGAAGTTGTTGACGCCGGCCAGGTTGATGGCGGTGAAGAGGGCCATGAACACCAGTGCCATGACCCAGACGGGCACTACCGGCCAGACCGTGAACAGAAGGCCTGCCGCGCCGAGGGCTTCAGCGGCGATGACCACCACCAGCTGCAGCCACCACAGCCACCCCACTGTTGCGCCGGCAGTCCGGCCCATGGCCTTTTCCGCGTAGACGGAGAACGCGCCGCTGTTCGGATTGGCGGCGGCCATCTCGCCCAGGGCCCACATCACCAGGATGATGAGGGTGCCGGCCACGAGGTAGGAGATCAGCACGGCCGGTCCGGCGGCCTGGACGCCCGCTCCCGAGCCGAGGAAGAGTCCGGCCCCGATGGCGCTTCCCAGCCCCATCATGGTGAGCTGGCGGGGTTTCATGCTGTGGCCGAGCGAAGTGGATGGGCGCTCTGCGGTGGACTTCATCGTCATGCTTGCGAACCTTCTTGTGGTCGGTGGTTGGTCCTTTTGGGACATATTGAATTTACCGTCCCGAACCGGCCCTTCCGCGCAGCTTCCGTGAGATCATGGTGGCAGTTTGCGGATGAATTTCCGTTTTATGTGGCGATTTGTAAGCCAGGTGCAGGATCTGAGGGGAATTCGATGAATGTGGACGCAATGGACGCCAAAATTGTCCGATTCTTTACCGATTCACCCAGGGCCTCTGTACTCGAAGCCTCGCGGGTCCTGAAGATCGCCCGTGCCACGGTGCAGTCACGGCTCGACCGGATGACGGCCGGCGGGGTGATCGGTTCATGGGTTCCGCAGCCGGACCCCTCCCGCTTCGGGTACCCGGTGGTGGCGTTCTGCTCGCTTACCATCAACCAGGACCTGGGCCACGACGCAGTGGTGGAGGCGCTGGCCCGCATCCCTGAACTGATCGAGATTCACACAGTTTCCGGAAGTTCAGACCTCATGGCGCGGATCGCGGCACGGTCCAACCCGGACCTGCAGCGGGTCCTGGACGCCATGATCGCCACGAAGACCGTGCTGAGGTCCTCGTCGGTGATCGTCCTCAACACCCACTTCCAGGGGCGCACGCTGCCGTTGCTCGAGGCCGCCGCCGCAATGTGACCTGCCGCATTTTGCCCAGGCGTCCGGCAGTCGTACCATTAGTTCTAGTCATCATGACTATAACTAGCCGAGGTGCCGCGAACGGGACCACAGGCTGAAGCCCAGGGGCGCCGCATCGGCGCAAGGAAAGCGGGGTGAACCGCCGTGTACACGAGCTCTTTCAACGTTGCCGAGCGGCAGTCCGCACCGCCGTCGCTCGCCATCTCCACGGTGATCTTCGCCCTCCGCCCCAGCGAGAAATCCGGGCGCCCAACGCTCTGGCTACCGCTGGTGCGACGGATCCGCGAGCCCTTCAAGGACCTGTGGGCGCTGCCCGGAGGGCCGCTGACCCACGCTGAATCCCTGCAGGACGCGGCGTCGCGGAACCTCCGGGAAACCACCGGGCTGGCGCCAAACTACCTGGAGCAGCTGTACGCCTTCGGCGGCCTGCACCGCTCCCCGACGCAGCGCGTGGTGTCCATCGTGTATTGGGCGCTGGTCCAGCCCACGGAAGCCGCGCTCGCCGACGAGTCCGAAAACGTCAAGTGGTTCCGGGCCGACCGCCTGGGAGACCTGGCCTTCGACCACAACGCCATCGTGGACTACGCCCTCGGGCGCCTGCGGAACAAGCTGGCCTACGGTTCGGTGGCCTACCACCTGCTGGGGGAGTACTTCACTCTGGCCCAGGTCCGGGAGGTCTACGAAGCCGTCCTTGACCGGGAGCTGGATCCGGCGAACTTCCGCCGCCAGCTCAAGTCCACGCCGGAAATCGAAGAAACCGGCGAATACCTGCAGGGCGGAAAACACCGCCCTCCCCGCCTCTACCGCTTTACCGGCCGCCCCGGCCTTGACCCAGATAACAGGAGCACACCATGAGCAGCGTCAACACGGCAATCCAGTTGATCACTCGCGAACAGGCCGCCAGCAGTGCCACAGCCATCGCAGCAGGCGCTTCGACCTGCAGCCCGGCGCTGGCACGCGGGCCCTGGGACTACGACCTCGCCGAGGCCCTTGCCGGTGTGCCTGCTTACGGCCCGGGTGCTTCCAGCTCGGACGTCGCCCCCGCGGCCACCCCGCGCCAGGGGCAGCTGCCGGAGGAATACAAGAAGGCGAGCGACGCCGAACTGGACGTCCGCATCCGGGCGGCCAAAGCCGCCCTCGGGGACAAGGCCGTCATCCTCGGGCATTTCTACCAGCGGGACGAGGTGATTGAGTACGCCGATTTTGTGGGCGACTCCTTCCAGCTGGCCAATGCCGCACTGACCAAACCGGACGCCGAAGCCATCATCTTCTGCGGCGTGCACTTCATGGCGGAAACCGCGGACATCCTCTCTAAGCCGGACCAGGCGGTCATCCTGCCGAACCTCGCCGCCGGGTGCTCGATGGCGGACATGGCCGACATCGACTCCGTGACCGAATGCTGGGAGCAGCTGGAAGAGCTCTACGGCACCGAGCCCGACGCCGACGGCCGGGTTCCGGTCATCCCCGTCACCTACATGAACTCCTCTGCCGCGCTCAAGGGCTTCTGCGGGGAGCACGGCGGAATTGTCTGCACGTCCTCCAACGCCGCCACGGTCCTCGAGTGGGCCTTCCAGCGGGGCCAGCGCGTCCTGTTCTTCCCGGACCAGCACCTGGGCCGCAACACCGCCAAGGCCATGGGTGTGCCAATGGAACAGATGCCCATGTGGAACCCGCGCAAGGACCTCGGCGGCAACGACGAACAGACCCTGCTCGATTCCCGCGTCATCCTCTGGCACGGCTTCTGCTCGGTGCACAAACGCTTCAACGTGGGGCAGATCGAAAAGGCCCGCGCCGACTTCCCCGGCGTCAATGTGATCGTCCACCCCGAGTGCCCCATGGAAGTCGTGGACGCCGCAGACTCCGCCGGGTCCACCGACTTCATCAAGAAGGCCATCGCCGCTGCCACCGAGCCCACCACGTTTGCCATCGGCACTGAGATCAACATGGTCAACCGGTTGGCGGCGGAGTACCCGCAGCACACCATCTTCTGCCTGGACCCGGTGATCTGCCCGTGCTCCACCATGTACCGCATCCACCCGGGCTACCTCGCATGGGTGCTGGAGGCGCTGGTCAACGGCGAAACCCTGAACCGCATCACCGTGGACCACGACGTCGCTGCACCGGCACGGGTGGCCCTGGAGCGGATGCTGGCGGCACGGCCGTGACCAGGCCCGGTACGGCATCCGGCGGCACTGGCCGCCAGCCGCTCCGCCGCCTCGTGGTAGTGGGCAGCGGCATCGCCGGACTCTACGCAGCGCTCCAGGCGGCAGACGCCGAAAGGGGCGGGGCGGCTGAGGTTGTGCTGCTGAGCAAAGGGCAGCTGGAACACAGCAACACCTTCTATGCACAGGGCGGCGTATCCGCCGTGCTGGAACCCGGCGAGGCCGCCCCCGGCGACTCCGTGGAGGCCCATATTGCCGACACACTGGCAGCCGGCGCGGGACTGAACAACACCGACGCCGTCCGGGTCCTCTGCACGGAAGCAGCAGAGGACATCGCCGGGCTGCGGCGCTTCGGAGTCACCTTCGACGCGAATGCCCGGGGGGACACCGCGCTGGGGCTGGAAGCGGCCCACTCCGCGCCGCGCATCCTGCATGCCGGCGGGGACGCCACCGGCGCCCGGATTGCCCGCGGACTGATTGCCGCCGTCCTGGAACGGGCGGTGTCCGGCCAACTGCGCCTTGAAACCGGCGCGTTTGTCACGGAACTGACGACGGCGCATGGCCGGGTGACCGGTGTGGAGTACCTGCAGAACGGTGAACCCAGGAGCATGCCTGCCGACGGCGTGCTGCTCGCCACCGGCGGGGCGGGCAGGATCTTCGCCCGCACCAGCAATCCCTCGGTTGCCACTGCGGACGGCCTGGCGCTCGCCTGGCGCGCAGGTGCCGCGGTGGGCGACCTCGAGTTCTTCCAGTTCCACCCCACCACCATGGCCATGCCCGAAACGGCAGGCGGTCCGCCGCCCCTGCTGGTCTCCGAAGCCGTCCGCGGCGAAGGCGCACTGCTGCTGGATGCCGACGGCCGCCGCTTCATGCCGGACTACCATCCGGACGCCGAACTGGCACCGCGCGACGTCGTCTCCCGCAGCATCGCGCTACACCTGGCCCGGACGGGCGCACCGGCAGACACCCCGGTGTACCTGGACGCCCGGGGGATTGAAGCGGCCAATGGCTCCGGCTTCCTGGCACGCCGCTTTCCCACCATCGATGCCGCCACGAAGGCGGCAGGCTACGACTGGACCGCCGAACCGCTTCCGGTGTCCCCGGCGGCCCACTACTGGATGGGCGGAGTGGTTACGGACCTGGCCGGACGGACCTCCGTGCCGGGACTCTACGCAGCCGGCGAGGTGGCCTGCACCGGCGCCCAGGGTGCCAACAGGCTGGCCAGCAATTCACTGCTCGAAGGGTTGGTCTTCGGGCGGCGCGCCGTTGAGGCCTTCCTTTCACCCGGGCCGGGCTGGGTGTCGCACGACAGCACTGCTCCGCGTGCTGTGTCGGCCGCGGGCGGCCTCCCCTTGACGCACGCTTCCGCAGCCCTGTCGCGCGACTTCGCCGGGGAAGCAGCCTCAGCGGAGACGCCCGAAGGTGTTGTGATGACTGTGCCTGATGCCGGGGTGTTCTCCCGCGAGGCTCTGGGGCGGTTGATGACGAGTGCTGCCGGTGTTCTGCGCACGGGGCCGGACTTGGATGCTGCGGCACTCCAGTTGGCGCTCTGGGCGGATTCCATCGGCTCCGCTGAAGCCAGTGATCCCAGGGAACACGAGGACCGCAATCTGTTGCTGGCAGCGCGGCTGCTCGTGGCGGCCGCCCGGAAGCGGACCGTATCCGTGGGCGCCCACTACCGGGCCGACACGGACCCGGCGCCAGCCCCAACCCATTCGATGCAAAGGATTTCCTCATGACCACCACCGCCCAGGAAAAGCCGGCCGTGGCCGCCGTCGAACTTATCGGCAGCCTTCCCGGCGCCGCCGTACTGGGGGTGCTGCGCGCTGCGCTCGCCGAGGACGCCCCCTACGGCGACATCACCTCCCAGGTCCTCATCCCGGCGGACGCGCGGGCGACGGCGGTGCTCAACGCCCGCGTTCCCGGCGTCCTCAGCGGGGGAGCCGTGTTTGCCGCCGCCATGAAGCTCACGGACCCGGACGCCGTCGTCGAACTGCTGGTGGCAGACGGTCAGAGGTTCGGCCCGGGTACGCCGCTGGCCAGAGTGACCGGCAACGCCCGGGCAGTCCTGCTGGCGGAGCGCGTGGCACTGAACCTGGTCCAGCGGATGAGCGCGATCGCCACCAGGACTGCCGAATTCGTGGACCTCGTCCAGGCAACCAAAGCCCGTATCACCGACACCCGCAAAACGACACCCGGCCTGCGCGTGCTGGAGCGCTACGCGGTCCGCTGCGGCGGCGGCGCCAACCACCGTTTCAGCCTGTCCGACGCCGTGCTCGCCAAGGACAACCACCTCGCGGTGATCACGGGCGGAGACCCGGCGAAACTCACCGCGGTGCTCAGGGCGGCCAAAGCGCAGCTCGGCCACACCACGCACTTCGAAGTTGAAGTGGACCGGATGGACCAGGTGGAAGCGGTACTCGCCGCCGGAGTGGACACCATCATGCTGGACAACTTCACGCTCGAGGACCTGGCCGCAGGCGTGGCCCTGGTGGACGGGCGCGCCCGGGTGGAAGCCAGCGGCAACGTCAACCTTGAAACGGTGGCAGCGATCGCCGCCACCGGCGTGGACGTCATTTCCATCGGCGGCCTCACCCACAGCGTCATCGCCCTCGACCTGGGCCTTGACATTGAACTGCTGGACATTGATCCGACGGACATTGAACCGACGGTGGGCTGAACCGGCCATGATCTTCCTGGATGCAGCGGCCACCACGCCGGTCCGCCGCGAAGTGCTGGAGGCCATGTGGCCGTACCTCACCGGCGACTTCGGAAACCCGTCGAGCCACCACTCGCTGGGGGAGTCCGCGGCCACGGCGCTCGCAGGCGCCAGGACCGCCACCGCCGGGGCGCTGAACTGCCGACCCGCGGAGATCACCTTCACCTCCGGCGGCACGGAAGCTGACAACCTCGCTGTGAAAGGCATCGCCCTGGCCCGGCAGGCCGCGGACCCTGCCCTCAACCGCGTGGTGATCAGCGCCGTCGAACACCCCGCCGTGGAGGAATCGGCCCGGTACCTCGAACGGTTCCACGGCTTTGCCGTGGACGTCGTCCCGGTGGACGGCTTCGGACAGGTCACCACCGCGGCACTCGCGGCTGCCCTCCGCCCGGAAACCGCACTGGTCAGCGTGATGTACGCGAACAATGAGGTGGGAACGGTCCAGCCAATCAGGGAGCTCGCCGCCCTCAGCCGTGAACGTGGCATCCCGTTCCATACAGACGCAGTCCAGGCCGCGGGCTGGCTGCCGATGGACACGAAGATCCTTGGCGTGGACGCAATGAGCATCTCAGGCCACAAACTCGGCGCTCCGAAAGGCAACGGGGCGCTGTACGTGCGGAGCCGCACCCGCATTGAACCGCTGCTTCATGGCGGCGGGCAGGAACGCGGACGCCGCTCAGGAACAGAGAATGTTGCAGGCGCCGTGGCACTGGCCACGGCACTGGCGCTGGTCCGCCCCGGCCAGGAGCACGTCGCTGCGCTCCGGGACGACTTCATCCGCGAGGTGCTGGCCGGAGTGCCCGGCGCGCAGCTGACGGGACACCCTGCGGAGCGACTGCCCTCGGTGGCTTCGTTCTGCTTCCCGGGAACCAGCGGGGAATCGGTGCTGCTGGAGCTGGAGCGGCAAGGCGTGGTGTGCTCCAGCGGCTCCGCCTGCGCAGCCGGATCGGATGCCGCCTCGCCGGTGCTGCTGGCGATGGGCATTCCCGCCGACGTCGCCCAGACCGCGGTCAGGTTCAGCTTTGATGCATCGGTGACCGCGGCGGAACTGCACGAGGCGGCAGCAGCCGTTCGGAACGCCGTGGGAAGCGTGCTGGCGCTCGGCATCCGCTAACCGCATTCCGGCGCGGGCCGTCCGGCGTCGACCGTTGGAGTCCCGCCGTCGCGATCAGCAGCCAGGGGTCAGCGGTGCCGCGCGCGGCGGAAGATCCAGTGCCGCAGCAGCGCAAAGCGCACGGCTGTGGCCAGGAAGCCGGAGAGTGTGGTGGTCCACAGTTCATCGGACATGGTGGCGTCGGGATTGACCCAGTGCAGCACCCCCAGGCTGCCGCCGGTGATCACCAGCGCGATCACAATGACCACCAGTCCGCTCAGGTGGTCCCTGCCGGCCTTCGCGGGTCCGGCGATCTTGAACGTGAGCCGCCGGTTCAGGGCCGTGTTCATTACCGACGTCATGATGAGTGCTGCGGCGTTGGCCAGCTGGGACCCCAGCCAGGGCCGGAGCAGTGCGTAGAGGGCCAGCGAGGTCAGCGTGCACACGATGCCCACGCCGGTGAACCGCAGGAGCTGCCGGATGGCGGGGAAGCGAAGGATGCCTCGGTGGTGCTTTGTGGCCGGCGGGCGCCGTTCGGCGTTTCGGGGCCCGGACTGTCGGGGCCCGGACTGCGGCTCGGACTGTTGCGGCAGCAGGATGGCGGGCGCAGCAGGTGATTCCATCGTTCCAGCCTGCCACACTGTGCCGCCCGAACCCGTCAGGCGGGCTCCCGGACGGGGTTCGTCAGTTCCCCTATTCCCTCAACCCGGCAGGTGACGGTGTCTCCGGGGTGCAGCTGTGCGCTTTCGGCGGGGAACCCCGTCAGGACCAGGTCGCCGGGGTGCAGCGTCATGAAGGACGTGAGGTAAACCAGGATTTCGTCCACGCCCCAGCCGAGGTCCGCGGAGCTGGCCGCCCGGAGCCCGGTGCCGTTGTGCACGATGCCGATGGACAGTGCGGCACTGTCCAGGCCGGTCACGATCCACGGTCCGGCGGGAGTGAAGGTGTCCTGGCTCTTGGCGCTGATCCACAGGTCATCCAATTTCTGGAGTTCCCGGGCCGTGACGTCGTTGCCGATGGTGAAGCCGAGGATGGCCTCCCGGGCGTTCTCCGGCGTCAGTCCGCGGGACCGGCGTCCGACGACGATAGTCAGTTCCGCTTCCGGGTCCACCTGGCCCACTCCCGGCGGGAGTTCGATGGCGTCCCCCGGTCCCACCACGCTGGTGGCTGCCTTGTGGAACGCCTGGGGAGGAAGGTCCCGGCCGGCCTGGCCGGTGTTGTGCGCCATGCCCAGGACATTGGCCGGGACGCTGGGCGCGAGGAAAGCAAAAGCGTCTTCGCCGACCACCGAGCCGGGCTGCCAGCCGCTCCGGGGTGCACTGCAGGCATTTGCCCAGGAGCCTGGGAACGGGGTATCGATGACTGTCCAGAGCCTTCCCGCGTCGCTGCCGAAGTCCCGGGCGTCATTGGCTACGAAGAACTGTTCCTGCTTCGAAGCAGGGGAGTGCGGACGGACCCGGGCGATCCGGCGGGGGTGCGATGGTGTCATCATGACATCCTACGTCCCGGCTCCCGGCTCCCGGCTCCCGGCTCCCGGCTGCCGGCTGCCGGCGCGGGCGCGTCAGTACAGTTCGCCCGCCGGGATTTCCACTGCAAGCCGGTTGGACGGACCCGCCAGCGGGCAGGCCCACGCTTCGTTGTAGGCGCAGGAGGGGTTGTAGGCGAAGTTGAAGTCGAGGATGAACTCGGCGTCGGGCCCCGATCCGAGCACACCGTGGAAGGCACCTTTGATCGTGTCCAGCAGGTACCGTCCGGCGCCGTAGCTGCCGCCCGGCTGTCCCGCCGTCGCATCCCGGAACGGCACGAAGATGCCGCCGCCGTACCCGTGCAGCTTCCAGACGGCAAGCTGCCCCATCTCGGGCAGGTCGAAAGTGCCCAGGCGAACGAACCTGACAACGCCGTCGGTTCCGGTCTCGACATTCATTTCCCGGCCGGCGCCCTCTTTCGTCAGGGGAACGTGGAAACGGTAGATGGGGTCGTAGTCGGCCGTGCGGAGGCCACTGAACGTGGCTTTGGCGGCCGGGGTGAGCGCGGACGCCGGGTGGGTGCCGAACATCCGGTCGCGTTCCTGGCGCCAGTACGAGTGCGCCTCCGCGGGGCTGTCCAAGGCAATCCTCCGTACGTTTTGGTACATGGCGAAGGTCCGGATCCGCCAGTCGGCAATGTCCAGGGCCGAGATGTCCGCGACGCTGTCCTGCTCCATGTCAAAGTGCTGTTCCGCCATGTCCCCAGCGTAGCCCCCTTTACGGAGGGGAAACCCCGCATGCCAACACTCCGGCCGCAACGCGGCGGCCGCAGCGGCGGCGCGGCTACGCTTGCCTCATGACAGGGAAGGCAATGGCCCGCAGGGCACGGCTGGGCGCGGCGTTCATCGTGGCGGTGGCAGCGTTGTCAGGTTGCAGCGGCGACGGCAAGGGCGAGCCCGCCTGGACGGCGGGCAGCAGCCCCTCGGACAGTTCGACGGCGGGCGCGCAGCTGACCTCGGCACCAGAGGCGACCCCCGGATCCTCCGCCAGCGGAACCCGGCCCGCTGGAACGGGAACTGAATCCCCGTCAGCCGGGTCCACGGCAGCGGCGTGGAAGGTCTATTCGGACTCAACTAAGAACGTCAGCTTTGAGCTGCCCCGGGATTGGATCGCCCAGTCTGTCAGCCCGGACCAGGGGACGCTTCCGGGCGCCCTCAAGGTTGAAGTGAAGGATGCCAAGGGTGCTTACGTCGCGACGCTGCAAACCGGCCTGCCTTCGCCCTCGGCTGCGGCCTGTGCAGAGGCTGCCCGTAAGCCCTACGTGGTGGTCAGCAGCGTTCCCGTCGATCTGCCGCACCGTGAGGGCGACGGCCTGATCACCCCGCACGTGGTATTCCGCGTGATCCAGGGCTACAAGTACTTCGGCTCCTACGGCATCACCAACGTTGTGGGCGGAAGCGACGGCAGGGCCTGCGCCCTGCAGAACATCGTCCGCGGCCCCGAAGGCAAGGGCGATGTCTCCTTCGGCGACCTGGCTGCGCTCAAGGCCTTTGCCCCGGATGAGAAAGTGGCTCCTGCCAAGGCTTTCGACACCCTGGACCAGGCGGCAAAGTATGTCAACGAAGGGTCCGAATTCGCGAACGTCCAGCGGATGCTAATGTCTCTGGAGATCAAAAGTTAGTCCCGCACCCGGCCCGTAAACCCAACCGGCCGGCACCGTGGACTGTTCTGCAACCACCCCACACCCCGGAGATACATGGAACGCAGCGTGGCCGCCCGCCTCGTCTTCAAGACCGCAGCTGAAACCAAAGTCGCACTGGCTGTTGCCGTCGCCAGGAATGAGGGTTATTCGTCACTGGCGGAAACGCTGTCGGTGACTTCCGGGGCGGACCCGGTGCCGGTGACGGAGCTGTACGACCACCACGGCGGCCGGTTCCACTACATGGAGTTCGCGGAGCCCACCGAAGTGACCGTGGACTACACGGCCACAGTTTCCGGGCTGGCGGTTCCGGAAGAGCCCAACCGCATGGAACTCATCCGGTACGTCCGGCCCAGCCGGTACGCGGAGTCCGACCGCCTGCTGCCCACGGCCTATGCCGAATTCGGCGGCCTCCAGGGCGAAGAGCTCCTGCACGCCGTCCGCAACTGGGTCTTCAGCGAACTCCGTTATGTCAGCGGCTCTTCCCGCGGGACGGACGGCGCCGTGGAGACCCTCCTCCACCGCCGCGGCGTGTGCCGGGACTTTGCACACCTGGCCATTTCCCTGCTGCGCGCAAAGGACATTCCGGCCAGGCTCGTGGCGGTCTATGCGCCCGGCCTCAGCCCGATGGATTTCCACGCCGTGGCCGAGGCGTATATCAACGGAGCCTGGCACGTCATCGATCCCACCGGGCTTGCCCCGCGGGAGAGCATGCTGAGGATCACCGCGGGCCGGGACTCCTCGGACACGGCCTTCCTGTCCACGGTGGGTGGAAGCCTGTCCCTGCGGGAGCTTCGCGTCACTGCGGTGGTGGACGGGCAGCTGCCCGAGGAGGACCCGGCGAAACTCGTCGTGCTGGCCTGACGCCGGGACGCTAGCGCCCGGACACGGACCCGCGGAGCTTCTCGGTAAGCCGCAGGAGCTCGCGCTGTTCGCTGGCGGTGAGGGCCGGGGTGATCAGGGCGGAGATGTCGCGTACGTGCTCCCGCCCGATCTGCTTCTGCAGCTCACGCCCGGCGTCGGTCAGCTTCAGGAGGACCCCGCGTCCGTCCTGGGGCGCTGGCATGCGCTCCACCAGGCCCCGCTTCTCCAGCCGTTCCACAAGCCTGCTGAGGCTGGACTGGCTGAGGAGGACGTTGTCGTTCAATTCGTTCAGGCGCAGCCACCCGGACGGGCAGCGCGAGAGCGTGAACAGGACGTCGTATTCGTTGACGGCAAGTGCCTTGAACGCAGGGCCGGACTGGAGCCTGCGCATCACTGCGACTTGTGCGCGGAACAGCGATTCCCAGGTTTCGGCGGCGAGCCGCACGGGTGACTCGCCGGGCTGCGCGGCCATCAGGCGTCCTGCGCTGTCGGCTTGCTCAGTGAGTCCTCCTGGGCCTGGGCGGCCAACCGGGTTGCCACCCGTCCGGCGTGCGTCGGGGGTTCCGGGATATGGGCGGGCGTCTTCTCGGCGTATTCCTTCCGGAGCACCGGCAGGACCTCCTCGCCGAACAGGTCGAGCTGTTCCAGCACGGTCTTCAGCGGCAGGCCGGCGTGGTCGATCAGGAACAGCTGGCGCTGGTAGTCGCCGAAGTACTCGCGGAAGGTAAGCGTCTTCTCGATGACCTCCTGCGGGCTGCCGACCGTCAGCGGCGTCTGCGAGGTGAAGTCCTCCAGCGACGGGCCGTGGCCGTAGACGGGCGCGTTGTCGAAGTAGGGACGGAACTCCTTGACGGCGTCCTGGGAATTCTTGCGCATGAAGAACTGTCCGCCGAGGCCCACGATCGCCTGGTCGGCCTTGCCGTGGCCGTAGTGCTCGTAGCGTTCGCGGTAGAGGCCGATCAGCTGCTGGTAGTGCTCCTTGGGCCAGAAGATGTTGTTCGCAAAGAAGCCGTCGCCGTAGTACGCGGCCACTTCGGCAATCTGCGGGGAACGGATGGAGCCGTGCCAGACGAAGGGGGCCACGCCGTCGAGCGGACGCGGGGTGGAGGTGAAGTTCTGCAGCGGCGTGCGGTGCTTGCCGGACCAGTTCACGGTGTCTTCGTCCCAGAGCCGGCGCAGCAGGCTATAGTTCTCGATTGCCAGCTCGATGCCGTCCTGGATGTTCTTGCCGAACCAGGGGTAGACCGGCGCCGTGTTGCCGCGGCCCATCACCAGGTCCACACGGCCGTCCGCCAGGTGCTGGAGCATCGCGAAGTCTTCAGCGATCTTTACGGGGTCGTTGGTGGTGATCAGCGTGGTGGCGGTGGACAGGATGATGCGTTCCGTCTGCGCCGCGATATAGGCCAGTGTGGTGGTGGGGGAGGAAGAGAAGAAGGGACGGTTGTGGTGCTCGCCGATGGCGTAGACGTCCATGCCGATCTCTTCGACCTTCCTGGCGATGGCCACGGAGGCTTTGATGCGCTCGTGCTCCGTGGGGGTCCGGCCGGTGGTGGGGTCAGTCGTGATATCACTGACACTGAATACGCCGATTTGCATGATGTGCCTTTCCGTTGTCCGAACTTCTCCGGGTCTTGTTCCACTATAGCCGATTTACATGCATTTGCATCTATCAGGGGATGTAACGTTCGGCACGCCAGGATATTCCCGTCCGGTCAAGCAGCGGGTTAAGACAACAGTGCCCGTGCCACCGGGTGGCACGGGCACTGCAGGTGTCCAGGTCCTCGTGCTATTCAGGCTCGCCGGCCGCAGCCCGCCGGCCGGACACCTTGGGCACGATGCCCGTTGTCCAGTCACGGAACTCTGCGTCGACGTCCTCCGGCGGACCGAAGTCGGGACGTTCGTGCATCGCGCGGAGCAGGGCTTTCTTCTCCCGGCGCCCTTCCACCAGCCGGTAGAGGACCGGCACCAGGACCAGCGTCAGCGCCGTCGAGGAGATCAGGCCGCCGATCACCACGATGGCCAGCGGCTGGGAGATGAATCCGCCGCCGCCGGTCAGGCCCAGGGCCATGGGCGTCAGCGCGAACACGGTGGCCAGGGCGGTCATCAGGATCGGGCGGAGACGCTGGCGCGCACCGTGGGTGATGGCATCGGCCACGTTCATTCCGGCCGGGTTCACCCCGGGGATGCCGGCCCGCGGCGTCCGGTACTGGTTGATGAGGTCGATCAGGACGATGGCGTTGGTCACCACGATGCCCACCAGCATCAGCATGCCGATCAGCGACGGCAGGCCTAGCGGCACCCGGGTTACCAGGAGCAAAGCGATGGCCCCCGTGGCGGCGAACGGAACGGAGACCAGCAGGATGAGCGGCTGGATGAGGGACTTGAATGCCGCCACCATGATCACGTACACAATGGCGATGGCGGCCAGCAGGGCCAGGCCCAGTTGCTGGAACGACTCGGTTTGCTGCGTGGTGGCGCCGCCGATCTCCGCCGTGACGCCGGCCGGGAGGTCAACGGCCTTGAGCCGGTTCTGCACCTCGGTGCTCACGGCGCCCAGGTTGGCGCCCGACGGCGTCACCGAGACGCGCGCGGTCCGCTGCCCGTTGCTGGCGGTGATGGAAACCGGGATGTCCACCTGCTCCACGGAGGCGATGCTGCCGAGCGTCACGGCACCGCTCGACGTCGGCAGCGGGATGTTCCGCACGGCGCTGACGCTGGTGAAGCGGGTGCCCTCGCCGATCTGGACCGGGAAGTCATTGGTGTCGATCCGCACCGTTCCTGCCGGCACCGGGCTGATGGTGGACGCCAGGACGCCGGCCACCTGCTCTTCGTTCAGGCCGGCGGCGACGGCCTTGGCGCGGTCCACCTTGACCTGCACCACGGGCTGGCTTGCTGCCAGGTTGGTGGCAACTTCGGTGCTGCCGGGTACGCCCTCCATGGCCTTGACCATGGCATCGCTCGCGGCCCTGAGGTCTGCGGAGTTGGCCGCCTTCAAGGTGATGTCCACGGTGGACGTGGTGCCGAAGCCGCCCTGCTGGGAGCCTACGGAGATCTTGCCGGCGTCACTGATTTTGGCCAGTTCGCCGCGGACGGTTTCCTGGAGCCGTGCCTGGTTGGCCTTCTCCTCGGTGACCACGGTGAACGAGGAGTTGGAGGCGCCGCTGGAGGTCAGGGCAGTGAACCCCGTCTGCGCGTTCCCCGATGTGACCTGGACGTCCTTGATGCCGTCGATGTCCCTCAGGACTTCCTCGACTTTCACTGCTGCCGCGCTGGTGTCCGCGAGGCTGGTTCCGGCCGGCAGGACCTGGCGGACCGTCATGCTGTTCTCGCCGGAGCGGCCCAGGAGGTCGGTGGCGAGCAATGGTGTCATCGCCGCCGTCCCGCCCAGCACCAGGACTGCGGCGATGAGCGTCACCACCGGATGTTTCTGTGTTTTGTTGAGGATGGGCAGGTAGCCGCGCTGGAGCAGGCTCCGTTGCTCCTTCTCATGGGCCCTGGCGGCGGCTTCCCGGGCGGCCTCTGCCGAAAGCGCGGCACCCGCGCTGCCGGCCGGTGTCTTCAGGAACCAGTAGGCAAGGACGGGAACGATGGTGAGGGACACCAGCAGCGACGAAAGCAGGGCGATGGTCACCGTCAGGGCGAACGGCCTGAACAGCTCACCGGCCAGCTCCCCGACAAAGGCGATCGGAAGGAACACAGCGACGGTTGTCAGGGTGGACGCCGTGATGGCGCCGGCCACCTCACGGATGGACGTGAGGATGGCCGAGAGCTTGGTCTCGCCGTAGCTGAGGTGGCGCTTAATGTTCTCGATGACCACAATCGAGTCGTCCACCACGCGTCCGATCGCGATGGTGAGTGCTCCAAGGGTCAGGATGTTCAGCGAGTACCCCGTGGCGGAGAGCCCGATGAAGGTAATGAGCAGGGACAGCGGGATGGAGACGGCGGTTACCAGCGTGGACCGCACGGACATCAGGAACACCAGGATCACGGCCACGGCAAACCCCAGGCCCAGCAGGCCCTCCGTGGTGAGGTCCTTGATGGACTTCTCGATAAACGGGGCCTGGTCAAACACCGGAGTGAACTTCGCATTGGATCCAAGCTCCGCCTCAAGCTGGCCGATGGAATCCTTCACCGCATGCGAGATGGCCACGGTGTCGCCTTCGGGCTTCTTCGTCACGGAGAGGGCAAGCGTTTCCTTGCCATTCGTCCGGGTGATGGACGTCCGCGCGTCGTCCTTGATGCTGACATCGGCCACGCTGCCGATGGTTGCGGCGTCCTTGGCGCCGCCGAGAGGCAGGGCCTTGACGGCGTCCAGGGAATCCACCGGGCTGCCGATCTGCAGTGAGAGCGTTTTGCCCTGCTCCTCGATGGTGCCGGCCGGAACCAGCGCACCGTTGTTTTTCAACGCGTTGCTGATGGACTGGATGGTGGCACCCTTGGCTGCCATGGCCTCGGGGCGGGGAAGGATCTGGATGTGCTGGGTGGCGCCGCCGGTGACGTCGGCGCCCCTCACGCCGTCGAGTTTCTGCAGGCGGGGAACACTGAGCCGCTGCAGGTCGGCGTTCAGCTCGCTGAGCGGCTTGTCGGAGGAGACCGCCAGGAACACGATGGGGAAATCGCTGATGCTGCCGGCGATGGCCTGCGGCTGGACGTCGTCGGGCAGTGTCCGCTTGGCGTTGGAAATGGCGCGGTCGATCTGGTTCCGTGCCCGGTCCAGGTTGGAACCGTACGTGAACACCATGGTGATCTGCGAAACGCCCGTGCGGGAGGTGGACGACGTCGACTCGAGCCCCTCGACGCCGTTCAGTGCAGTCTCGAGGGGCCCGCTCACCTGCTTGTCCACGACCTCCGGCGACGCCCCGGGCATGGCCGAGATGACCGTGATTTGCGGAAACTCAATGGAGGGAATGAGTTCCTGCTTCAGGGAGGACATGGTGATCACGCCGAACACCGACGCGAAGACAGTGATCAGCGCGATCAGGGCCCTGTTTGCCAGCGAAAGCTTTGCCAGCCGGTACATCTCATTGTCTCCTGATGGGTTGACGGTCTTGTGGTGGGGGGTGGACCTGCCGTAACCCGATCAGGGCGTCAGCTGGAGGGTGCGTCCACTGCTTCCAGTTGGAGCGTCCTGGCAGTTTCCGCTTCCAGCCGGGCGGCCAGCTCCGGGTTGTCGTTGAGCTTGACGCCATAGCCGGGCATCATTTCCTTGAGCTTGGACTGCCAGCCCTTGAAGTCCTTGGGGAAGGACTTCTGCAGGAGCTCGATCATGATGGGAACTGCGGTGGAAGCGCCGGGGGAAGCGCCGAGCAGTGCACCGATGGAACCGTCGCGGGCGGCGATCACCTCGGTGCCGAACTGGAGCACACCGCCCTTCTTCGGATCCTTCTTGATGATCTGAACACGCTGGCCGGCCGTAATGAGTTCCCAATCACCGTCTTTTGCTTCGGGGTAGTACTCGCGCAGGGCCTCCACCTTGTCGCCGTGGCGCTTGGCCACTTCCTTGACCAGGTAAGCGGTCAGGTCCATGTTGTCCTTCGCGACGGCCAGCATCGGGATGATGTTGCTTGGCCGGATCGACAGCGGCAGGTCCAGGTACGAGCCGTTCTTCAGGAAATTCGTGGAGAATCCGGCGTACGGGCCGAACAGCAGCGAACGCTTGCCGTCGACGTAACGGGTGTCGAGGTGCGGAACTGACATGGGCGGAGCGCCCACGGAGGCCTGGCCGTAGACCTTGGCGCTGTGCCGGGCGGCGAGGGCCTCGTCGGTGCAGCGGAAGAACTGCCCGGAGACCGGGAACCCTCCATAGCCCTTGCTCTCCGGAATTCCGGAGGCCTGCAGCAGATGCAGCGCACCGCCGCCGGCGCCGACGAACACGAACTTCGCGCGGATGCTGCCGTGTTCTCCGGACTTCTTGTGCTTGAGCGTGAGGTCCCATCCGCCGCCCGGGGCGCGGCGGATGCCGTTGACGTCGTGGCCGTAGTTGATCTCCACACCGTTGTTGCCGAGGTAACCGGTCAGCTCGCGGGTCAGGGCGCCGAAGTCGACGTCGGTTCCCTCGGCCGCGCGGGTGGCGGCAATCCTTTGCTTGGGATCGCGGCCTTTGACGATCAGCGGCGCCCACTTGGCGATCTGGGCGTGGTCTTCGGAGTACTCCATGGAGCGGAAGAGGGTGTTCGGCTTCAGAGCCTCATACCGGGTCTTCAGGAAGTCCGCGTTGGCATCCCCGATCACGAAACTCATGTGCGGGACCGTGTTGATGAAGCCCTTGGGGGAGCCGATGAGGGAATTGCTGACCAGGTGGGACCAGAACTGGCGGGACAGCTGGAACTGCTCGTTGATGTGCAGTGCCTTGGCAGGATCAACCGAGCCGTCTTTGGCTGCGGGAGAGTAATTAAGTTCGCACAGGGCGGCGTGGCCGGTTCCTGCGTTGTTCCACGGGCCTGAGCTTTCCAGGCCGGCTTCGTCGAGCCGTTCGAACAGCGAGATGGTCCAGTTCGGTTCGAGCTGCTTGATGAACGCACCCAGCGTGGCGCTCATGATGCCGCCGCCAATCAGGACGACGTCGGCATGTTGGGTCTTGGATATGAAAGTCACAATCAGTCTCCGATAGCAGCGGCTCTGGCTGTCACAGAATATCCCCGAGCACCCTACTAACTGAAATTGGGGCAGTCCGTCAAGGTTTTAGCTCCACTTTTGTGAAAACCTCGTTTAATACCGGTGACGCCGGGTACTTCAGCACCCGGTCGGAGAGCGCGAGGGCGGAGATGGGATAGGCGATGGGCACGGCAGGTACGGATGCGGCAATCTGGGCATTGATGGTGCGGTACTGCTCGGTCCGTTCTTCGCCCTCCGGCAGGCCCCGTGCCCGCGCGATCTTCGAAAAGACCTGCGGATCCTGGTAGCCGAATTCGCCGGTCTTCTCGCCAAAGAGGGGGCCCACGAAGTTGTCCGGATCGGAGTAGGAACCGTTCCAGCCCAGCAGGTGCAGGGCATGGTCCCCGGGAGACTGCACTTTCTGCAGGTACCCGTCCGACCAGTCCACCGGAACCGGCTTGATGTTAAGGCCGACGGCGGTCAGTTGCTTACTGAGCTCCGCGTACACCTTTTCAGGCGTGGGGAGGTACGGCCTGGTGACGTTGAGGGGGTAGTAGAACTTGAGTTCCTCGCCCTTGTACCCTGCCTCCTCCAGCAGCGCTTTGGCTTTGGCCGGATCGTGGCCCAGGGACGGGGCGTTGTTGTTGAACCCGCTGAGCTTGGGCGGGACGAACTGGGTTGCCTGGGCGGTGTTGTCGATGAAGAACCGCCGGATCAGCGTGTCCTTGTCCACGGCCAGCTCGACCGCCTGGCGCACCTTGATGTTCTGCAGGATGGGCACTTCCTGGTTCATGCCGAGATACATCACTGAGAACGGGTCGCGCTGGATGATTTGCTGTCCGCGTTTGACGAGCTGATCAAAGTTGCCCACGGTGACGGCGTCGTAACCGTCGATCTTTCCGTCGAGGAGGGCCTGGAGCCTGGACTGCGGATGATCGTAGGTGACGAAGTTGATGGTGCCGATCTGGCCCTTGTCACCCCAGTAGTCCTCGTTGCTGACCAGCTTGACGCTGGAGTCTTCCCACGCGGCGAAGCGGTAGGGGCCCGTGCCGACGGGGTGCAGGGCGTAGGCAGACACGGGCTGGCCGTCACGGGCCTGGCTGAGGCTGTCCGCTTCCTGCGCGGCCATGGCCGTCGGGGAGGACATGGCGAAGGCCGGGAGCGTCAGCGCCTGGAGGAATCCGGTGAACGGCTGCGTGAGGTCGATCCGGACATTCCCCGCGGAGAGGGCCGTGCAGCCCTTGTAGATGGACAGGGATGCCTGGTCGGCGTGTGCTTTGAAGACACTCTTGAACGATGTGCCGGGGGCCTGCTTCCGGAGGCTCTCCGGGAAATTGAACCATCGGTTGAAGTTGGTGCAGACAGCTGCGGCATCGAAGGTCGAGCCGTCCTGGAAGGTGACGCCCTCACGGAGCTTGAAGGTGTAGGCGCGGCCCTCGTTCGACTCGGCCCACTCGGTGGCGAGCAGGGGAGTGGGCAGTCCGGTGGTCTGGTCCACTCCGACGAGGCCTTCAAGGATCTGCCGGGTGATCCGGTAGGACTCCGTGTCGGAGGCCAGGGCGGGATCGAGGCCCAGCGGCTGGGCCGCGGTGCCGAACGTGAACGTCGCCGTCGGGGTGGCAGGCGTGCTGGCAGTTGCCGCAGAAGACGCCGGCGCCGGAGCCGGCGTGCCTGTGCATGAGGCCAGAAGCAGCGACAGGACCCCTGCACCGATACTGGCTGCAATGCGGCGCGATTTACTGCTGGGCACTCGATGATCACCTCTGGACGGCAGGGAGGCCCGCGGACAGCGGGCCGGTCCCCAGTCTAATTGACCGATCCTGAACGTCCGCCGAAGGTGAAGTAGCGGACGTTCGGAGCAGGAGCAAAAAGGAGGCCCGCACCGGACGGTGCGGGCCTCCTTTTCTCCAGGTCGGTCCAGGGAGTCAGGCTGGAGCCGTATCAGGAGCGTTCACGGATGACTATTTCGGCATCAGGACGGAGTCCACCAGGTAGACCGTGGCGTTGGCCGTCTGGACGCCGCCGCAAATGACGCTGGCGTCATCGGCCTTCAGCGCATCCTTCGTGCCGGTCACGGTGACCGAGCCGCCCTGGACGGTCTTGTGGGTGCCCACAATGTTGTCGGGGGTGATCTGGCCCGGAACCACGTGGTAGGTCAGGATCTTGCTCAGCAGGGCGTCGTCGGTCTTGAGCGTTTCGATGGTGGCGGCGTCGATCTTGGCGAACGCATCATCCACCGGTGCGAAGACCGTGAATTCGCTGCCGTTCAGGGTGTCCACCAGGTCAACCTTCGGGTTGAGCTGGCCGGACACCGCAGCCGTCAGGGTCTTCAGCAGCGGGTTGTTGGAGGCGGCCACCGCGACGGGGTCGAGGGCCATGCCGGCTACCGAACCGGCGCCGTCGGGTACCTGCTCGGCGTAACCTGCACAGCCCGGGCCAACCAGGTTGGCGGCCGGATCCATGGCCGCCGAGGAGCTGGCCGACGGTGACGGCGCCATGCTCGAAGCGGACGGCGTGGAAGCCGGCGCCGAGGAGCTGGTCGCGGTCGTGGATGAGCCGCCGCATGCCGTCAGGCTCAGCAGTGCTGCAGCTGCAACACCTGCAACGGTGAAAGTCGTGCGCTTGAATGACTGCATTTCGATTCTCCTTGTTAGTGTCGATCATTGCCTGCGGCGAACGACTTTTGCGAACACTGCGCCGGCTGAATTACGACTGTGGGGCACCGACCCTTGGTTGGTGTCTCAATGGGTATTCGGCAGTTCGGCAGCAATGGATGGGTGAACCGGGAGAATCTTTTTTCGCGGAGCTTTCTGGCGCCGGGGCAGCGACGTTAAACGCCGGAATCCCGGACCGTGAGGCCCGGGATTCCGAGGTTTATGCAATGGTGCGCAAGGGGGGACTTGAACCCCCACGCCCGAAGGCACAGGAACCTAAATCCTGCGTGTCTGCCAATTTCACCACTCGCGCGCGGCGCCGTCGTACGTGGCTTCCTGCTGATCCTGCGAAAGCAGGAAACGTCCGACGGCGGTGCCAGGGTCCAGTGTACCTGCCGGGCGGCACCTTCCGCGCGGCGGAAGGCCGGGCCCTGCTCACTCGGTCCCGGCGAAAACGCCCTAGGCCAGCCCGAGGTCCCGGCGGAGCTTCGCCACGTGTCCGGTGGCCCGCACGTTGTACTGCGCCACGGTGACATTGCCGTCCGGATCCACCACGATCGTGGACCGGATGAGGCCTTCGTAGGTCCGCCCGTAGTTCTTTTTCTCACCCCAGGCGCCATAGGCCTCAGCCACGGCGTGGTCTTCATCGGACAGCAGCGGGAAAGTCAGCGCTTCCTGTTCCGCGAATTTCACGAGCTTTCCGACAGGATCAGGGGAGACGCCAATGACGTCGTAGCCATCCCGCTGAAGGGACGCGAGCGTGTCGCGGAAGTCGCAGGCTTCCTTGGTGCACCCCGGTGTGGAGGCGGCCGGGTAGAAATACACAATGGTGTTTCGTCCGCGATAGTCCTTCAGGCTGACGTCGTTCCCTGCGGAATCCTTCAGCGTAAAGTCCGGTGCCGGAGTGCCGGGAATGAGTCGTTCAGCCAAGATTTTCTCCTTAGGAATGTTCTGGACATGCAAGCTTAGTAAGCGCGGGAACCGGGGACGAATCCCACGCTGGCTATACTAAGTTGTATGCCTGATATGGATCGCTGGCCCACTGGGCGCCTTTTGTCCACCGCGGCACGTCTCGTGGAACACTCCTGGAACGAGAAGCTGGGAGCCATCGGGCTGACCCACGCGGGGGTGATAGCCATGGAAGTCCTTTCCGTCAACGGACCCATGACCCAGGCACAGCTTGCCCAGTTGGTCCGTGTACAGGCCCAGACCATGGGGAAAACCCTGAGCCGGCTCGAGGTTCACGGACACATCCGCCGCGAACGCAGCACCTCTGACCGTCGAAGCCATGTGGTGTCCCTTACCGAGCGCGGAGTTGAGGCCGTGGCCGCCGCAGCGGACATGGAACGCACTGTGCTGGCCGCTGCTTCAATCGATCCGGACGTCCTTCGCCAGGAACTCCAGGCCGTCGTCACCGTCCTGGCGAGCCGCTTCTCGTCTCCGGAGACCAAGGCCATCGTGGCCAGTGCCGAGTCCGGCCTCGCAGTTGACGCCAACAGCGTCAACTAAGCGTCAACTGAAGGGCGCCGCCTCCCACCCTGCCCTGTTAAGGCTGAGCCCGGGTTTTTGCTGAACTCGAGGCTGCTTTCGGACGCCGGGAGTGAATTTGAAAACCTCAAGACAGCCGTGGTTTGGCGCTGGCCCGGGGCAAAAAGAAACCCCGCCTTCATGGCCTGTGGCCAGTGAAGACGGGGTTTCTGTGGTGCACCCCCCGGGACTCGAACCCGGAACCCATTGATTAAGAGTCAATTGCTCTGCCAGTTGAGCTAGAGGTGCAGTTGGTGTTTTGGTTCTTCCCGGGGGCTTTTGTTTCCCTCGTTCATCTCCGCAACGACATGAAACTCTACACGAGTTTTGGCGCAGTGTGAAATCGAAGCCTAACTGGACTGCCTGGTTAGCCCGGAAGCCCCAAAATCAGCGCAGAATCAGGGTTTTGGTTGTTGGTGAGCATCCATAAAGTGCCGTCCGGGGCCAGGGAAACGTCCCGGATGCGCCCGTACCTGGCTGTGAAATGGCTCACAGGATTCCCGGCATTTTCACCATCAAGCGGAACGGCCCACAGCCGCTGGCCCCGGAGCGCTCCGAGATATGCCGTGGTCCCCACGATCTCGAGGCCGCTGGGGGATGATTCAGCGGTGGACGGCCAGACCACCTTGGCGTCAATGAAGCCCTGCCTGCCCGGTGCGCCCGTAACCTCCGGCCAGCCGTAGTTTCCACCCGGCTGGATCAGGTTCAGCTCGTCATCCACGGTCGGCCCGAATTCGCTGGACCAGAGCCTGCCCGCGTCATCCCAGTCGAGGCCCTGAACATTCCGGTGGCCGAGGCTGTAGACGGGGTTGTCGCCGAACGGGTTATCCGGGGCGGGTTTGCCCTCGGCGGTGATCCTGAGGATCTTCCCGCCCAGCGCCGTCGGATCCTGTGGCTGGTCGCGGCGTTGTGAATCGCCGGTTCCAACGTAAAGGTGCCCGTCCGGTCCGAAACGGATACGCCCGCCGTTGTGGGTTGAGGCCTTCGGGATGCCGGAGAAGATGGTCTCCGGCCGGCCGAGTCTCAACGCACCCCCGGTTTCCGGCTCCGTCAGTGTGAACCGGGCAATCCTGTTGTCCGCCTGGGCCGTGAAGTAGGCGAACAGGGACTTGTCGGAGTCGAAGTTCGGAGAGACGGCCAGCCCCAGGAGGCCGCCTTCTCCGCCGGGCACAACCCCGGGGATGCTGCCCAGAACAGTGGTGGTACCGTCCTTGACGGATTTGAGTTCTCCGCTGTCACGTTCGGAGATCACGGCCGTGCCGTCCGGCAGGAACGCGGTTGACCATGGCAGCCGCAGTCCTTCGACGGTCTGAAGTACCTGTGGTTCCCGGGCCGCCCGGTCGCCGCCGGTGACTGAGCCCGCATTGCCTGTGGGTGTCCCGCTGCCGCCTCCGGTACAAGCGGACAGCGCCAGCGCCGACGCCAGGGCGGCAGCAGGCATAAGGGAGAGAGCAGCCGTGGGTCTGCGTCCTGCCCCTTCCCGCCTCATGTCGACGCCGGCATCCCCGCCTGCGTGCCTACCGCCGGCTCCGTCGCGGAGCCCGGAAACCGGCTGCCTCAGCGTGGGCCTCCGACTCGAACCAGACATCCGCTGTCGTTTCCTCATAGGCGGGGCTGGTTTCGTCGTGGTAGGTCATCGACTGCGCATCGCCCTTGACGGTGTAGCCTTCCGGCCCCCGGCCGTCCGGGCCGGGTGCTGCGGATCCTTCACCGTACGGCTGCTCGGCGGCGAGGTGACCGGCGGGCTCTGCGGTGTGGCTTGCGGCCGCTTCCGTGGCAGCCGAGGAGGCGGCAGCCTGCATGGTTTCGGCATCCCCCTCGGAAAGTGCTCCGCCGCCGCTCACGACGCCGCTGCTCCCGCTGGCCTGAGTGGTTGCTGCGGCTGCGGGCGTGGCGGAGGTTGCTGTGTCCGGCGCCGTTGCGGTGGCGGGGCGCTGGGCCGCCTCTGTTGCGGGCTCCTGCACATCCTCCGCCGCGGCGGATTCAGCGCCGGGCAGGGTGGGTGCGTGCGGTTCCGTGTACTCAGGGTGGTGGACGGGGGCCTGCGCTCCGGCTTCGGCAGCGGGAGTTTCCCCTGCCATCGGGCCCTTGCCCGGCGCCTCCGCCGCCGGCTCCTCGGCCGCGTGTCCCTCGGCCGGAGCGTGCGTAGCTTGTGCTTCCGCCGCGTGCGGGGTGCTCCCCGCCTCGGACCACTGTGCTTCCCACTCTGCCTTTTCGGCCACTGCCGTGCGTTCAGGTTCGGCTGTGCCGCCGGTATCTCCCACCCGGTGGGTATCTGTGGAGCGGGCGGTGCCTGCTGTGGGCACATCTCTTTCAGCCGCCGTGTCTTCGTCCCAGTCGTCCACGTCTCCGCCGGCGGCCCTGGCCGTCCCGGCGGAACCGAATCCTGCGGCGGCCGGCATTCCGGTTGTTGCGGCTGCGTCTGCCGACGCCGCTGCTCCGCCTGCGGCGGGGGCGGCGTTACCGGTGGATCCAAGGCGGGAGGTGCCGGTTTCCTCTACCCGTGGAGCGGGCGCGCCGGAGTCGGAGGCCGTTGATGTGCCCGCAGCAGTTCCTGAACTGTTGCGGTTCAGGAGCCACCACACCACTCCAACGATGACCACGATGACAATGACCCAGATAATCCAGTCCATAGCAGAGCCCTTCTGTCCACAAGGCAAGGTTGCCGTTGCTTGACGTTACGTCGGTGTGATTACGGCTGTAAAGGTTCAGGGAGGCAGTCTGCGTGCCGTCCGGTAGCCTCACCTCATGGATCTAAAACGGCTCCGGATACTCCGTGAACTCTCGGACCGGGGCACGGTGGGTGCCACCGCCGAGGCAATGGAGGTGACGCCGTCGGCCGTCTCCCAGCAACTGAAGACCCTCCAGGACGAACTGGGCGTTGTCCTGGTTGAAAAATCCGGCAGGGGAGTGCGCCTCACCGAGGCGGGCCGCGCCATGGCAGCTGCCGCGGCGGACGTGTCCACTGCCATGGCGCGCGCTGAAGCCACCATCGACACCTACCGGCAGGGCTGGCAGACGCATGTCAAGGCGGCATTCTTTCCGAGCGCAGCGGAAATGTTCCTTCCTGGCCTCCTGCACCGCGTCAAGGCGGTGGAGGGACTCCGGTTCGAAGCCTGCTTCGAGGACCCCGGCGTGGCGGGATTCACCGCCCTGGCCGCCGACTACGACATCGTGCTGGCCCACAGCGTCGATGGCGCGGATGTTTTTGCCCGGCAGGGGCTGGTGGTGGTTCCGCTGCTGAATGAGCCGCTGGACGTGGCCATACCGGCCGGCCACGTCCTGGCGGCCAAGCCTTCGTTGACAGCCAGTGATGTGGTGGGCTTTCCGTGGATGGGCGTCCCCGACGGCTTTCCGTTTGATACGGTGCTGCGCCAGATCGAGGTCCAGGCCGGCTCTCCGGCGGTGCGTGCGCAGCTCTTTCCCGACCTGCGGGTCCTGGAGGCGCTCGTCAGCGCCGGCCACGGGCTGAGCCTGCTGCCGAGGTACACGTCGCTGAGAAACCAGGAGCGCGGCTTCGTCCTGCGTCCGCTGCTCGGCGTCACAGCACGCCGCAGCATCGTGGCGCTCGCCCGGCCGGACGTGGCCGCCCGGACCACCATTGCGCAGGTTCTGTCCATGCTCGAGGCCGAAGCCGCCTCGATCGACGCCGCCGGCGTGCGTGACGACTGACACAGTTTGACCGGGCTTGAGTGGCTCATCTCATTATGTGAGACGAGAGTCCACTATTTGATCGAAATATTCCCGGATTTTGGCTTAACGGGCCCCTGCGGGTCGTTGGCGTCCCGATCGGAGTCATAGACTTTGACCCATGAGTGAGGACACCCAAACAGCAACCGAGAACAAGTTCGACATCAAGCCCCGCAGCCGGGTCGTCACTGACGGGATCCATGCTGCCCCCGCGCGCGGTATGTTCCGCGCAGTCGGTATGGGAGATGACGACTTCGCGAAGCCCCAGATCGGCGTTGCGAGCTCCTGGAACGAAATCACTCCCTGCAACCTTTCCCTGAACCGCCTGGCCCAGGGCGCCAAGGAAGGCGTCCACGCCGGCGGCGGCTTCCCTATGCAGTTCGGGACCATCTCCGTCTCGGACGGCATCTCCATGGGGCACGAGGGCATGCACTTCTCCCTGGTGTCCCGCGAAGTCATCGCCGACTCCGTGGAAACCGTGATGCAGGCCGAACGCATTGACGGCTCCGTGCTCCTGGCCGGCTGTGACAAGTCGCTGCCGGGAATGCTGATGGCAGCTGCCCGCCTGGACCTCGCCAGCGTGTTCCTCTACGCCGGTTCCATCATGCCGGGCTGGGTCAAGCTTGAGGACGGCTCCGAAAAGGAAGTCACCCTCATCGACGCTTTCGAAGCCGTGGGCGCCTGCGCCGCCGGCAAGATGAGCCTCGGAGACCTGGAGCGCATCGAAAAGGCCATCTGCCCGGGTGAAGGCGCCTGCGGCGGCATGTACACGGCCAACACCATGGCCTGCATCGGCGAGGCCCTGGGCATGTCCCTGCCGGGCTCTGCCGCCCCGCCCTCGGCAGACCGCCGTCGTGATGAGTTCGCCCGTAAGTCGGGCGAAGCAGTGGTCAACCTGCTCCGCCTCGGCATCACTGCCCGGGACATCATGACCAAGAAGGCGTTCGAAAACGCCATTGCCGTGACCATGGCATTCGGCGGCTCCACCAACGCCGTCCTGCACCTGCTCGCCATCGCCCGCGAAGCCGAAGTCGAACTGACGCTGGACGACTTCAACCGCATCGGCGACAAGATCCCGCACCTGGGTGACCTGAAGCCCTTCGGCCGCTACGTGATGACCGACGTCGACAAGATCGGCGGCGTGCCGGTCATCATGAAGGCGCTGCTCGACGCCGGACTGCTGCACGGCGACTGCCTCACCGTCACCGGCAAGACCCTTGCCGAGAACCTCGAGTCCATCAACCCGCCGGACCTCGACGGCAAGATCCTTCGTGCGCTGGACAACCCGATCCACAAGACCGGCGGCATCACCATCCTGCACGGCTCCATGGCGCCGGAAGGCGCCGTCGTCAAGAGCGCAGGCTTCGACGCCGACGTCTTCGAGGGCACCGCCCGCGTCTTCGAGCGCGAACAGGGCGCCCTGGATGCTCTGGACAACGGCAAGATCAAGGCCGGCGACGTCGTGGTCATCCGTTACGAAGGCCCCAAGGGCGGCCCGGGCATGCGTGAGATGCTCGCCATCACCGGTGCCATCAAGGGCGCGGGCCTCGGCAAGGACGTCCTGCTCCTGACGGACGGCCGCTTCTCCGGCGGGACCACGGGCCTGTGCATCGGCCACGTTGCCCCTGAAGCAGTCGACGGCGGCCCCATCGCGTTCGTCAAGGACGGCGACAAGATCCGGGTCGATATCGCCGCCCGCACGTTCGACCTCCTGGTCGACGAGGCCGAGCTGGAATCCCGCAAGATCGGCTGGGAGCCCCTCCCGGCCAAGTTCACCAAGGGTGTCCTGGCCAAGTACGCCAAGCTGGTGCACAGCGCCTCCACGGGCGCATACTGCGGGTAGCCCGCCATGGGTGGCCTCACCCAACTGACTGGCAGCTAACGTCGCGAAAGAACCTTTTGGGTGCGTCATTTGCGAGTCAGTTGGGGAGGGCTGCCAATAGGTGGACAATGGAGTCCACATGGTGAGATGCGTATCGTCGTCGTTGACACGCATCTCACATAGAGGGAAAACTGAACGCATGATCGCATTCGTTACTAGCTGCGCCGCTGCAGAGGCAGTCGTCGTCCTTACCAAGCGCGTGGCTCAATAGCCCGACTGGTAACGAACCGTCACGCGCGAACCCCTCGAAGAGCCTCACGGCTGAGGGGTTTTTTTATTTGTTGCACATATTGAACCCGTCATGAGAAGTACCCGCTAATAAAGATCCACAAAGGAAGAGTCCGATGAGCAAAGGATCGCCGATCAGCCCCTCGCTGATGGCTACAAAGTCCGCTGGAGCCCCCAAGGCTCCGGAACGCGCCGACCGCACGGCCGATGCCGGCGTCGAGCACGCTGCTGCTGTCTCTCCTGTACTCGGACCGAACAACGTCGTACCCCCGACGGTGATGACCGGTTCACAAGCTATTGTCCGCTCGCTCGAAGAACTCGGCGTGGACGATATTTTTGGTTTGCCCGGTGGCGCGATCCTGCCCACCTATGACCCCTTGATGGCCTCCCGCATGAATCACGTGCTGGTCCGTCACGAACAGGGAGCCGGCCACGCCGCGCAAGGCTACGCCATGGTTACCGGGCGGGTGGGCGTGTGTATAGCCACCTCGGGCCCCGGCGCCACCAACCTCGTTACCGCCATCATGGATGCGCATATGGATTCCGTGCCGCTCGTGGCCATCACCGGCCAGGTGTCCAGCGGAGTCATCGGAACGGACGCTTTCCAGGAAGCTGACATCGTGGGCATCACCATGCCGATCACGAAGCACTCCTTCCTGGTGACGGACCCCAATGACATCCCGCATGTCATGGCCGAAGCGTTCTACCTTGCGTCCACGGGCCGGCCCGGTCCGGTGCTGGTGGATGTTGCCAAGGATGCCCAGCAGGGCCAGATGACTTTCTCGTGGCCACCCAAAATCGACCTGCCGGGCTACCGTCCCGTCACCCGCGGCCACAACAAGCAGGTTCGCGAAGCAGCGAAGCTGATTGCCGCAGCCAGCAAGCCCGTGCTTTACGTCGGCGGCGGCGTGGTCAAGGCGCATGCTTCCGCGGAGCTGCGGGAACTCGCTGAAATCACCGGCGCCCCCGTCGTCACCACCCTGATGGCCCGAGGCGTCTTCCCGGACTCGCACCCGCAGCACGTCGGCATGCCCGGCATGCACGGCACGGTCTCAGCCGTGACCGCGCTGCAGCAGTCGGACCTGCTCATTACCCTGGGTGCCCGTTTTGACGACCGGGTGACCGGAGTCCTGAAGACGTTCGCACCGAACGCCAAAGTGATCCACGCGGACATCGATCCGGCCGAGATCTCCAAGAACCGCACGGCGGACGTTCCGATCGTGGGTTCCGTCAAGGAGATCATTCCGGAACTCACCGACGCCGTGAAGACGCAGTTCGCTGCCTCGGGCAAGCCGGACCTGGAAAACTGGTGGGCGTTCCTGAACAACCTGAAGGAAACCTACCCGCTGGGCTGGACTGAGCCGGAGGACGGCTTGACTGCACCTCAGCGCGTCATCGAGCGCATCGGTGCCCTGACCGGTCCCGAAGGCATCTACGTCGCAGGCGTTGGCCAGCACCAGATGTGGGCTGCCCAGTTCATCAAGTACGAGCGGCCCCACGCCTGGCTGAACTCCGGCGGAGCAGGCACCATGGGCTATGCGGTTCCCGCGGCCATGGGAGCCAAGGTTGGCGCACCCGATCGCGTGGTCTGGGCCATCGACGGCGACGGCTGCTTCCAGATGACCAACCAGGAACTGGCCACCTGCGCCATCAACAAGATCCCCATCAAGGTTGCGGTCATCAACAACTCCTCGCTGGGCATGGTGCGCCAGTGGCAGACCCTCTTCTACGAGGGCCGCTACTCGAACACCGACCTGAACACCGGGCACGAAACGGTCCGCATCCCGGACTTCGTGAAGCTGGGCGAGGCCTATGGCTGCGCGTCCTTCCGGTGTGAGCGCGCCGAGGACATCGACGCCACTATCCAGAAGGCCCTGGAGATCAATGACCGCCCCGTGGTCATCGACTTCGTCGTGAGCCCCGACTCCATGGTGTGGCCGATGGTGCCCGCCGGAGTCAGCAACGACCAGATACAGGTTGCCCGCAACATGACCCCGGAATGGGAAGAGGAGGACTGAACATGACCCGCCACACACTGTCCGTTCTGGTCGAAGACAAACCCGGTGTGCTGACCCGCGTCGCAAGCCTCTTCGCGCGCCGGGCCTTCAACATCAACTCCCTGGCCGTCGGCCCGACGGAAGTTCCGGGCATGTCCCGGATGACCGTCGTCGTCGACGCCGACGGTGACCTGATTGAACAGGTCACCAAGCAGTTGAACAAACTTGTCAACGTGATCAAGATTGTTGAACTGACCTCAGAATCTTCCGTACAGCGAGACCACATCCTGGTCAAGGTACGTGCGGATGCCGCAACACGCCTGCAGGTGACCCAGGCTGCAGACCTGTTCCGCGCTTCAGTGGTTGACGTCTCCACAGACTCGGTGGTCATTGAAGCAACCGGCCACCCCGAAAAGCTCGCCGCACTGCTGTCAGTGCTCGAGCCCTTCGGCATCCGCGAAATTGTGCAGTCCGGCACCCTGGCCGTTGGACGGGGATCCCGCTCCATGAGTGACAGGGCCCTGCGCAGCGCTTAAAGGCACAGCGTAACGCAGCACCACGAATTATTTACACCAGAGAAACCACTCAAAAGGAGTTACGCAAGTGACTGAAATGTTCTACGACGACGACGCAGACCTGTCCATCATCCAGGGCCGGAAGGTAGCCATCGTCGGCTACGGCTCGCAGGGCCACGCCCACGCCCTGAACCTGCGCGACTCCGGCGTCGAAGTTACCATCGCCCTCAAGGAGGGCTCGTCCTCGATCGCCAAGGCACAGGATGCCGGCTTCACGGTCAAGAACGTCGCCGACGCCGCCGAATGGGCCGACGTCATCATGATCCTGGCGCCGGACCAGCACCAGCGCTCGATCTACAACGACTCCATCAAGGACAAGCTGACCCCGGGCAAGGCCCTGGCCTTTGCGCACGGCTTCAACATCCGCTTCGGCTACATCGAGGCACCGGAGGGCGTTGACGTCATCCTCATCGCTCCGAAGGCTCCCGGCCACACCGTGCGCCGCGAATTCGAAGCCGGCCGTGGCATCCCGGACATCATTGCGGTCGAGCAGGACGCCACCGGCGCTGCCTGGGACCTCGCCAAGTCCTACGCCAAGGCCATCGGCGGTACCCGCGCCGGTGTCATCAAGACCACCTTCACCGAGGAAACCGAAACGGACCTCTTCGGCGAGCAGGCCGTTCTCTGCGGCGGCGTCTCCCAGCTGGTCCAGTACGGCTTCGAGACCCTGATCGAGGCCGGATACCAGCCGCAGATCGCCTACTTCGAGGTACTTCACGAGCTCAAGCTCATCGTTGACCTCATGTGGGAAGGCGGGATCGCCAAGCAGCGCTGGAGCGTTTCCGACACCGCCGAGTACGGCGACTACGTCTCCGGTCCGCGCGTCATCACCCCCGAGGTGAAGGACAACATGAAGGCTGTCCTCGCCGACATCCAGTCCGGCGCCTTTGCCAAGCGGTTCATCGAGGACCAGGACAACGGCGGCGCTGAGTTCAAGGCCCTGCGTGCCAAGGCTGAGCAGCACCCGATCGAGGCCGTGGGCCGCGAGCTGCGCTCCCTGTTCTCCTGGCAGCAGCAGGACGAGGACTACGTCGAAGGTTCTGCCGCCCGCTAAGGCTGCCTGCAGCCAAGGCCAACGGCCGGGCGCCTGCCAGGCGCCGTACAGAAGCCAACGGTGAGGCCGGGTTCACACTTAACAATGTGAGCCCGGCCTTTCCGTCAGCCTAGACTTGATTTATCCCCCGGACTGCAACGCAGAGGATCAGCCGTGTCAAAACCCGTAGTACTGCTCGCCGAAGAACTTTCCCCCGCCACAGTCGAGGCCCTCGGCCCGGACTTTGAAATCCGCCAGACCGATGGCGCCGACCGTTCCCAGCTGCTCTCTGCCATCGCGGATGTTGACGCCATCCTGGTCCGCTCTGCCACGCAGGTGGACGCCGAAGCCATCGCCGCGGCCAAGAACCTCAAGGTCATTGCCCGCGCCGGCGTCGGCCTGGACAACGTCGACATCAAAGCTGCAACCCAGGCCGGTGTCATGGTGGTCAACGCACCGACGTCGAACATTGTCTCCGCCGCTGAGCTGACGGTGGGCCACATCCTCAGCCTGGCCCGTCACATCCCGCAGGCCAGCGCCGCGCTCAAGGACGGCGAATGGAAGCGCTCCAAGTACACGGGCATTGAACTTTACGAGAAGAAGATCGGCATCATCGGCCTCGGCCGGATCGGCGCCCTGGTGGCAGCCCGCCTGAAGGGCTTCGACACCAAGATCCTCGCCTACGACCCCTACATCACTTCCGCCCGCGCCGCCCAGCTGGGTGTGCAGCTGGTGACCCTGGACGAGCTGCTGGCGCAGTCGGACTTCATCACCATCCACATGCCCAAGACGCCCGAAACGGTCGGCATGCTGGGCGCCGAGGCGTTCAAGAAGATGAAGAAGACCGCCTACGTCATCAACGTTGCTCGCGGCGGCCTCGTTGACGAGGAAGCCTTGCACGCTGCCCTGAAGGACGGCGAAATCGCCGGTGCCGGCGTTGACGTCTTCGTCAAGGAACCCAGCACCGACCTGCCGTTCTTCGAGATGGACAACGTGGTGGTCACCCCGCACCTTGGTGCCTCCACCGATGAAGCCCAGGAAAAGGCCGGCGTCTCTGTGGCCAAGTCCGTACGGCTTGCCCTGGCCGGCGAACTGGTACCCGACGCAGTCAACGTTGCCGGCGGCGTCATCGCTCCGGACGTCCGCCCGGGCATCCCGCTGATCGAGAAGCTGGGCCGCATCTTTACCGCGCTGACCCACGCCTCGCTGACGCAGTTCGACGTCGAAGTTGCCGGCGAGATCTCCTCCCTGGACGTCAAGGTGCTGGAACTGGCCGCCCTCAAGGGCATCTTCGCCGACGTCGTGACCGAACAGGTTTCCTACGTCAACGCCCCGGTGATTGCCGAGCAGCGCGGCATCAACGTCCGCCTCATCACCACGCCGGACACCGAGTCCTACCGGAACCTCCTGACCCTGCGCGGCGCCCTGAGCGACGGCAGCCAGATCTCCGTGGCCGGAACGCTGACGGGCCCCAAGCAGATCCAGAAGCTCGTGGGCGTCAACGGCTACGAGGTGGAAATTCCCATCAGCGAGCACCTCGTGGTGGTGGCCTACGCGGACCGCCCCGGCGTGATCGGCACCATCGGGCACATCCTGGGCATGAACAACATCAACATCGCCGGCATGCAGGTTGCGCGCCAGGCCGAGGGCGGCCAGGTCCTGGCCCTCCTCACCATTGACAGTTCGGTTCCGCAGCAGGTCCTTGACGCAATCAAGGCCGGCATCGGTGCCGAGATGGTCAGGGAAGTCGACCTCGAAGACTGACTTCCGCCTATTCGGTGAACATCTCGTGACAGAGGTTAACTTCTGCCACGTATGATTGGCCGGTCTGCGTACAATGGCTGGGTCCGATTTTCGGATCCGGCCCGCAGACCGGCCATTATTTTTTGCACACCCGGCAGGGGACGCCTTCACATCCATTTGGAGTGACTGAGGTGTGCGCTCACGCAATACAGCTTTCAGGGAGCCCAATGAACGCCGTCCAGAGGTTCATCAGAAGCAGAGTGCTTTTGCTGACCGCGGCCATTTTGATCGTCGCCATGTGTTTGTCCGTCCTCGTCCAGGGCCAGTCACAGGCTGCGCTCAACCGTACAGTTGACCAGAATTCCCGCGGACTCTATGACATCCTGGTCCAGGCCAAAGCAGGCTCCGGCGGAGTGCTGATGCAGCCGGAAATCGCCAACGGCCAGGGTGGCATCAGTTTCGACCAGCTGGACGGCATCAGGAAGCTCTCGGGCACCTCGGTGGCCGCTCCGATCAGCCTGGTGTCACGCGTCTCGCAGAACCTCGAGTCCCCCCGGCTCGACGCCATGGATTACCTCGGATTCAACGCCGGCCTTGTGGGCACGGCGACCGCCGGGGAGCCGGGCGGAACGGACCCCAGCAAGTGGCCGGCGGCGGAATCGGTCTTGTCCGACGAGGCGAAGAAGTACCGGATGACGGCCAGTGCCGTCAGTTCGGACGGCCAGTCCGAACAGACCCTGTTCAAGTCCATGGCCGAAGGATCCCTCGGCAAGGCCAGGCTCATCGAAGAGCAGACGGCCGGCGGCAAGAGCATCCGCATCGCAGGCGCCGAAGGGGAAACCGGCATCAAGTTCCCGGCTCCGGCCGGAGGCTCCGAGCACAACCTCTTCAACCTGTCCGTGTCGCTTCCGCTGGCGCCGCAGGTGACTGAGTCCGTCGTCGCCGTCGACCCCGTGTCCGAGCGCGCGCTGCTGGGCACGGCAGGCGACTTCCTGGCGCCCCTCGAAAAGGCGCCGCCGGCGGACGCCCGGAACGCCGGGGCCATCGGCCGTCATTTCGAGAGCCTCTTCACTACCGGCATCAGCATGGAGGAGCTCGAGGAGGGTCCGGACTTCCTCGGCGTCAAACTCAAGTACTGGGCGCCCCTGATGACGCAGTACCAGCAGGCGAAGCGGACCGGCCAGCTGACTGCGGACTCCCAAGCCATCCCGCTGATCGTCCGCTCCGGCACCTCCCTGGACCTCAAGTACTCGGTGAAGATCGAGGAGATTGACGACTCCGGAAACGTGGTCAAGGACGTCGGCACGGTGACCCGCTCGCTGGACAAGGACTACCTGCCGTTCGTTTCCAAGTCACCGTTTGCGCTCTCGTGGCCCGGCTCGCAGGACTACTCCCAGCTTCTGGGAAACACCGGAAACTTCAGCCAGGGCCTGTACAACCCGGCAACCTGGAGCACCGACTTCGCGTCGGCCCCCAAGTACACGGACGGCTCCACCGCCGGCAACGGCGCCGTGGACAAGACCGCCACGCCGGGGGAGTGGGTGACCGTCAACCGGCTTCCGGAGAAGGGTGCCAACAACGCGCCCGTGGACCAGACCCAGCGCGAGCCCGTCGACGAGCGGTCCTACCGCGAAAGCCTGGAGACCGGTACCAAGGTCGCCGCGCCGCTGGCCATGGTCTACGGCACGTTCGACGCCGACAAGGTCCAGGAAGCCGCGGGGGACATCAACCGGCTGCCCCTGGGCGGCTACGACCCCGCACCGATGACCCTGACCGAGGATGCCCAGGGCAACAAGGTGGAGGACACCGAACTCAAGCCGTCGTTGAGCGCCACCGGCCTGGTCAGCCAGTCCGCCGGCGCGATCACCGACTACTACGGCCTCGCCGCCGCCCGCGGTTACGAAGAGAACGCTTCGGTCATCGACGCCGTCCGCGTCCGGGCCAAGGCGCCGGGCAGCTGGAAGCAGTCCCAGCCCGAGGTCGAGCAGCTCGCGGACGAAATCCGTGACATGGGCCTGGAAGCAACCGTCGTTGCCGGCTCGGCGCGTGAAGACGCCAACATCTTCGTGCCGGGCTACTCCAAGGACGGGGCCGGCAAGGAATCCGCGCTTGGCACCGTCACCCAGTCCTGGGTCCGCCAGGACGCCGCCGACGCCGTGTCCGGTTCCCTGACCGGAACCAACATCACGCTGCTGTTCCTCACCCTGTGCGGCGCAGCCCTGCTCACCGGCGCCTCCACCGTCAGCTACATCCGCCAGCGCCGCCGCGAAGCCGGCACCCTCCGTGCCATGGGCTGGACCCAGAACAGGATCCGGAGCTGGGTTCTTGCCGAATTTGGCGTGGGTGCCGCCCTCCTGGCGGTTGCAGGAACCATCCTGAGCCTCGTCAGCTGGAACCTCGCAACGGTCATCGTTTCCGCATCGGTACTGGTGCTCTATGCCGCCGCAGCGTACTTCGCGGCGCGGCAGCTGAGGCACCGCGACGAGGTGGACCAGGAACCGCAGCACGACGAGCGGCTGATCGCTGTCGACTCCCCGCTCACGTTCGCCAACCGCCAGCTGAGCACCAACAAGTTCAACACCATCTCGCTGGCAGTTGCGGTGGGCGTCTTTGGAGCGGCCGTTGGCGGGCTGATCGCCCTGCTGATCGACATCCCCCGGGCCGCCGGCGCGAGTGCCCTGAGCGGGCTGGCTGCCGCCAGCGTGGCACTGCCCAGCATCATCCTGGCCTTGTCCGGCGTGGCCGTGGGACTGGTATTGACCCTCGTGACCGGGCGCTTTGAGCTCCAGGCCAAACGCCAGTACCTCGGCACGCTCGAAGCGATGGGTTGGAACCCGGACATGCTGGGCCAGGTCCGGCTGTTCGAAAACGCCCTCGTGGGCACGGTGGCCTTGCCGCTGGGCGTGGTCGGCGCCCTCGGCATCGGGCTCCTGCTCGCCCCCTATGCTGCGCTCTGGGCCGCCCTGGCCGGACTCGTGGCTGTACTTTGCTGGATTCCAATTGCAACGAAAGTGGTCCAATGAACAACGACCTGAATCTCGACCGGATTCCCCAGGATGACGCCGGGGACGGCTCGCTCCAGACCCGCGCCAACACCATCCTGAAGGCCGCAGACCACGGGACCCCGCTGGAACTGAGCAACATCACGATCCGCTACGGCGGGCAGAAGGGCGGGGCCGACGCCGTCAACGTCGTCGAGGGCTTTGACCTGACCCTCCACGCCGGGGAAATGCACTGCGTCGCCGGCCGAAGCGGTTCCGGTAAGACCAGCATCCTGACCGTCGGCGCCGGACTCACGCTGCCGACGTCGGGCCGGGTCTACTGGGAGGGCCAGTCCCTCGAGAGCATGGGCGACGACGAGATCGCCGACCGCCGTCGGGCCCTGATCGGCTACGTCGACCAGGGCGGTGCCCTGATCGACGGCATGAGCGCGCTCGAGAACGTGCTGCTGCCGGCCGTTCCGGACGGCGAAGTTGACCAGCGCCGGGACATGGCCAAGGACCTCCTTGACCTCGTTGGCCTGGGACGCCGCATGCGCCACCGCCCGGCCCAGCTCTCCGGCGGCGAGCGTCAGCGCGTGGCGATCGCGCGTGCCCTGATCCTGGGCACCCGCGTGCTGGTGGTCGACGAACCTACGGCGAGCCTGGACCGCACCTCGGCCAACCGCATCATCAGCATCCTGAAAGACACCACGTCCGACGGAATTGCCGTGCTGGTGGCGTCACATGACCACGAACTTGTCCGTCTCAGCGATACCCTGACCGAACTGATCTAGATTTAGGGGTAGCAACCCACGCTGCCGGTCCCGCCACCGCTTCCGAAAAAAGGTAACTTCCCAGAGTGTCGTCTTCAGCCCAGACCCCGTTCTACATCACCACCGCCATCACGTATCCCAACGGCGTGCCGCACATCGGCCACGCGTACGAGTACATCGCCACCGACGCGATGGCCCGGTTCAAGCGCCTGGACGGTTATGACGTCTTCTTCCTGACGGGCACGGATGAGCACGGTATGAAGATCGCGCAGACGGCCGAGAAGGAAGGGATCACACCCAAGGAACTGGTGGACCGGAACGCCGAAATCTACAAGGCTGCCCATTCCGCCCTGGGAATCTCGTACGACCGCTTCATCCGGACCACGGACGAAGACCACTACGCCGCGTCCCAGGCCATCTGGAAGAAGATGGAGGCCAACGGTGACATCTACCTGTCCAAGTACGAGGGCTGGTACTCGGTCCGCGACGAGGCGTACTACGTCGAAGACGAGACCGTGGTCAAGGAAGACGGCCTGCGCTACTCGCGCGAGACGGACACCGAACTGACATGGACGGCTGAGGAGAGCTACTTCTTCCGGCTCTCGGCCTACCAGGACAAGCTGCTGGCGCTCTACGAGGCACATCCTGAATTCGGCGCCCCGCAGTCCCGGTTCAACGAGGTCATCAGCTTCGTCAAACGCGGACTGGAGGACCTCTCCATCAGCCGGACGACGTTCGACTGGGGCGTTCCGGTTCCGGGCAACGACAAGCACGTGATGTACGTGTGGGTGGATGCGCTGACCAACTACCTCACGGGCGTGGGCTACCCGGACACGGAGTCGGAGTCGTTCAGGAAGTTCTGGCCGGCCGATGTCCACGTGATCGGCAAGGACATTTCCCGGTTCCACGCCATCTACTGGCCGGCTTTCCTGATGAGCGCCGGCCTGGAGCTGCCCAGGCGGATCATGATCCACGGCTTCCTGAACAACAACGGCGTCAAGATGTCCAAGTCGCTGGGCAATGTGGTGGCGCCGTCGGATTTCGTGGCCCAGTACGGCCTGGACCAGGTGCGTTTTTTCTTCCTGCGTGAGGTGCCCTTCGGTGCCGACGGCAGCTACAGCCACGAAGCCATCGTGGGCCGGATGAACTCGGACCTCGCCAACAATTTCGGCAACCTGGCACAGCGTTCCCTGTCCATGGTCGCCAAGAACTGCGAGGGCAGGGTCCCGGTCCCCGGCGCCTTCACGGCGGAGGACACAGCCCTGCTGGCCCGGGCCAACGGGTTGCTGGATGCCGCCCGGGCAGCGTTCGAGAAGCAGGAATTCAGCCGTGCCCTGGAGTCGATCTGGGGCGTCCTGGGCGACACCAACGCGTACTTCGCCGAGCAGGCGCCGTGGGTCCTGCGGAAGACCGACGTCGAGCGCATGAACACCGTGCTCTACGTGACCCTCGAGGTGCTCCGGATCGTGGCCATCCTGGTCCAGCCGGTCATGCCGACGGCGTCTGCCGCGCTTCTAGGGACACTCGGCCAGCCCGACGGCGACGCCCGCCGCTTCGCTGCGATCGCCACGCCGCTGGTTCCCGGCACGGAGCTTCCCGCCCCGGCGCCGATCTTCCCGAAGTATGAGGAGCCGGCCGAGGCGTAAACTCCGCGGCCCAAACGCCGCCGGTCGCCCCTACGATTCCCGGGTCAGCCCCGGTCATTTCACCCGATGCTCCCTCACTTGCCAAGGCGGGTGGGGGAGCATCCTTTTGCCCTGGGGACGGCCGTGTCCGCCTCAGTTGCCGGCGGGGTGCGGCGGCCCGGGAAAGCCGTTCCAAGTAGTCCGCCCTATGCGTTCGAGTGAAGACGTCCGTAAAGCAAGTAATTGCCACCTGCGCCCGGATGAGTAAACGCGTACCAGTTACTCGGGTTTAACCTTCGCCGCAAACCTAGCCTGAAAAGGCAAGCGAACTGATGACACTGTCTGGGGAGTAACTGTCACCTTCATTTCGCTGTTTGAGGTCTCACACAGGTTTTGCTTTTCCTGGTCTCGAAGACGGTTACTCCGCACAGTCTGGTCAGTTCGAATCGGATTTGGTATGGAGGAACCGAACATGAAACGAACAATCGCCACTCTGGGGGTGGTGGGACTGGGACTCATGGGGGCCACAGTCGCGGCCTACGCCGCACCACCTGCTTCCAGCGACGAAGACAGCATCATCATCTGCCACGCCAAGGGCGGATCCGGGAGCTATACGGCAGTAGAAGTGAGTGTCAACGGGCTTTCGGGACACGGCGGGCACGCCGACGACGTTGTTCCGCAGAACACCGGCGACACGCTGCCGGGAGGCCAGAACCTGACACCGGCGAACCTGGCACTCCTGGCCAGCGGGTGCCTCGAAGCCGGCCCGGTTGATCCGGTGGATCCGGTGGATCCGGTTGATCCGGTTGACCCGGTTGACCCGGTTGACCCGGTGGACCCGGTCGATCCGGTTGATCCGGTGGTTCCTGTTGATCCGGTTGATCCGGTGATTCCTGGTGACCCGGTGGTTCCACCTCCGGCCAATGAGGACCTGGCGGTACCGCCGGCGCTCACTCCGGGCTCTGCCGCACCGGCTCCGGCGGCCGTTCCCGCGGCGGCTCCGGCTGCGGTTCCTGCGGCGGTTCCTGCGGCGGGCGCCGCGGTAACGCCGGTTGCGGCAACGCCCCGGGGGGCCGCCGCCGCGACCGTTCCGGCAGCCAACAACGCGGGCTATAACGTCCAGACTGCCGTTGGCAGCTCCGGCAACGGGATTCCCGCCTGGCTGGCCGTGCTGACCGGCCTCTTCACCGCGGTGGGCGGCTGGGTGCTCGTGAAGAGCGGCCTGCGGACCCGCGGCGCGGACGGCTAGGAGAGCCAAGCCGGGGCGGGCGCCGTGAGGTTACGACGCCCGCCCCGGCCGGTTCCCGGTATTCCGGCAATCCATTCCAGCATCCCGAGGAGCCCCGCCATGGTCCGTGACCACTGGAACCGGCGCAAGCATTCCGCCGTCGTCCGCGGCCCCGCCCTGACCTTGAGGGACCTTCTGGTGCTCGCCGTCTGCATCGCCGGGCTACTGGGAGCCTGGCTGGTGTACGGCGTAACCGGCCCCGGCAGCCAGGGGGCACCTGCTGTCGGGGAACCTGCGGCGGTAGTCCTGTCGGAGAGCCGGCCGGAGCCGGACGACGCAGCACGGGAGCCGGCACCGGCCACGGAACAGGCCACGCTGCCTCCCGTGCCGCTGGCCGACGGCGGGACATCCGCGCCGCCGCCTGCTCCTTTGTATCCCGCTGCAGCCGCACCGCAACGGATTACGTACCCCGCCGCCGGCATGGACGTTGTGGTGCATCCCCTGGAACCGCAGTCCGTCGACGCCGCGAGCCACAGCATCGTGCCGCCGGAGACGATGGACGGTTACTGGCTTGCGAACCTCGGAACGCCGGGGGACGGCTCCGTGAATACGAGCTACGTCATCGGCCACAGCTGGGAGGGGCTGGATGCGCCGTTCAACCACCTGAGTTCCGCCGCCGCGGCAGGCGACGAGCTGACGGTCACCACGTCAACCGGTGCCATGACCTACCGGGTGGACTCGGTGACCACTTATACCAAGGCGACCCTGAAAGACAGCCCCATCTGGGCGGTGGTGCCCAACCGGCTGGTGCTCATCAGCTGCTATACCGAGGATCCGTGGGGCAAGAATGTTGCCGTCGTGGCTTCGCCGGTATCGGGGCGATAACTCGCAGGTTCCTGCCGACGCCGTGGCGGTGTTCGGATGATGAGACAACTTGACCATCATGTGGATGGCTTCGTTACCCTGAAAAGATGAGCGCATCCACGATTAATCTGGCAGTCATCCCCGGCGACGGCATCGGCCCCGAGGTCATCGCAGAAGCCTTGAAGGTGATGGAGAAAGTTGTGGCTGCCGAAGGCGTCACCCTGGACCAGACCCACTACAAGCTCGGAGCCCAGCACTGGCTCGAGACGGGCGAGACCCTCCCGGAGGAAGTCCTCAGCGATCTCCGCACCCGGGACGCCATCCTGTTCGGCGCCGTCGGTGCGGCCCCCGGCGACACCCGGATCCCGTCCGGCATCATCGAGCGTGAGATGCTGCTGAAGCTTCGCTTCAGCCTTGACCACTTCGTCAATCTGCGCCCGTCCCGCCTGTTCGGCAGCGTGGGCAGCCCGCTTGCCAATCCCGGCGAGATTGACTTCATTGTGGTCCGCGAAGGCACCGAAGGTCCTTACGTCGGCAACGGAGGCACGCTGCGTGCCGGGACCAAGCACGAGGTCGCCACGGAAGTATCGTTGAATACCGCCCACGGCGTCGAGCGTGTGGTCCGCGACGCGTTCCGCCGGGCCAGCGAACGCCCGCGCAAGCATGTCACCCTCGTCCACAAGCACAATGTGCTGGTGTTCGCCGGCCACCTGTGGAAGCGCACCGTGGAAGCCGTGGCGCAGGAGTTCCCTGACGTCACGCATGACTACCTGCACATTGACGCCGCCACCATCTTCATGGTCACCGACCCTGCCCGCTTCGACGTCATCGTCACGGACAACCTTTTTGGTGACATCATCACCGACCTTGCCGCGGCCGTCACGGGCGGCATCGGCCTCGCGGCCTCGGGCAACATCAACATGGAACGCACCGCGCCGTCCATGTTCGAGCCGGTCCACGGATCCGCTCCTGACATCGCCGGCCAGCAGAAGGCTGATCCGACGGCGGCGATCCTGTCCGCTGCCCTGCTCCTGGACCACCTCGGCTATGCGGATGCAGCGAAGAAGATCGAGGCGGCAGTCATTGCCGACGTCGAAAGCCGCGATGGCCGGGAGCGCGCCACCAGCGAGGTCGGCGACGCAATCGCCGCCGCCCTTTAGGCGTCCGCATCGGGCGTAAGCTTGTTTCGAATCACCAACATGCTGCCGTGGTCCGACGCTGAACCACGTTCACACACCAGGCAGCCGACCGTGGAGGAACCATGACTCAGACTGCCCATGGCGTCGAATTCACCCATCAGCCCTCGGTAACCCCGAAGTCTGCTGAAGAGCGTGCAGCCATCCTGGCGAACCCAGGTTTCGGCAACCATTTCACCGACCACACTGCGATCGTCGACTACAGCGTCGACGAGAACGGCAAGGGCGGCTGGCATGACGCGCGAATTGAGGCATACGGTCCCATCTCGCTTGACCCGTCGGCAGCCGTGCTGCACTACGGCCAGGAAATCTTTGAGGGACTCAAGGCCTACCGCCATGCAGACGGTTCGGTCTGGACCTTCCGCCCGGAAGCCAACGCCGCCCGCCTCAACAAGTCAGCCCGCAGGCTGGCGCTGCCGGAGCTTCCGGAGGAGTACTTCCTCGGCGCCATCCGCGAACTCGTGCAGGCCGACCGCGAGTGGGTTCCGGCAGGGGACGGCGAAGCGCTCTACCTCCGCCCGTTCATGATCGCCACCGAGGCGTTCCTCGGCGTCCGCGCGGCCAGGGAAGTCTCCTTCCGCGTCATCGCCTCACCGGCAGGCAACTACTTCGGCGGCGAACTCAAGCCCGTGTCCATCTGGATCTCCCGGGAGTACGCGCGTGCAGGCCGCGGCGGAACCGGCGCAGCCAAGTGCGGCGGCAACTATGCCGCATCCCTCATCGCCCAGCAGGAGGCCGAGGCCCACGGCTGCAAGCAGGTCCTCTTCCTCGACCAGTTCAATGACAACGCCGTTGAGGAACTCGGTGGCATGAACGTGTTCTTCGTGATGAAGGACGGTTCGCTGGTGACGCCCGCCCTGACGGGAACCATCCTGGAAGGCGTCACCCGGATGTCTGTCATGCAGGTGGCCAAGGACATGGGCCGCACCGTCACCGAGCGCAAGATCACCCTGGACGAATGGCGCGACGGCGTCGCCTCCGGTGAGATCACCGAGGTGTTCGCCTGTGGCACCGCAGCCGTGATCACCCCCATCGGGGTGCTCAAGGACGACACCGAGTTCATCGGCTCCGAGGATGCGAAGGCGGGGGAGACCACCATGGCCATCCGCGAGCAGCTCCTCGGCATCCAGACCGGAACCGTCGAGGACACCCACGGCTGGCTGACCCGGCTCGTCTAGGCGGTAACGCCCAGTCTCCCGCAGAGTTCGACGGCGGCCCCACCTTCGGGTGGGGCCGCCGTCGTGCGTGACTGGGCTTCTTCAGGTTCCGGGTGTCGTCTTCGGAGTTCTGCTGATCCTCGTGGGAATCCTGGAGTCCTTCTTCTTCCGGGACCAGCGCTTTTACCGGCTCTTCCTTATCAATCCGGACGACATGGACGCCGTCCGCATGTGGACGTTCAATCTGGGGTTTTACAACATGACCTGCCGGCGGTCATTGCGGTACTCCTGCTCGCGTGAGGCCCCGCTCGTGCGGTTGCTGCTTCGGTGGGAAGATGGAACTGTGATCCCGGACGACCCCCGCGCCATGGTACGCAGCACAGAACTGGCCCGCTTCAGGCTGGCCCCCAACCCCGGGCCGATGAGCCTGCACGGGACCAATTCCTATGTCATCGCGGCTCCCGGGGCGGCGGGCACGGTTGTGGTGGATCCGGGACCGCTGGATGAGCCGCACCTGCAGGAACTTGCCCGGGCCGGCGCCGTCGAACTTATCCTGGTCACGCACCGCCACGCGGACCACACAGCCGCGGCCGCCCGCTTCGCCGAAATGACCGGGGCGCCCGTGCGGGCGAAGGATCCCGCGCACTGCCACGGAGGAAGCCCGCTGGTGGACGGTGAAGTGATCCACGCCGCCGGCACGGAGATCCGGGTGCTGGCGACCCCCGGCCATACGTCGGATTCGGTCTGCTTCCATCTCCCGCAGGACGGTCCGCGAGGTTCGGTCCTCACCGGCGACACGATCCTGGGCATGGGAACCACGGTCCTTGACTATCCCGACGGCACCCTGGGTGACTACCTTGCTTCACTGGACAGGCTGGAGCGGCTGGGCCCTGCCACCGTCCTCCCGGCCCACGGACCGATGCTGCCCGCCCTGGATACGATCGTCCGTGCCTACCGGGACCACCGCGAGGACCGCCTCGGGCAAATCCGCTCCGCCCTCGTGAACCTGGGGCCCGGCGCCGAGGTGGCCGAGGTGGCCGACGCCGTGTATGCCGCCGTCGATCCTTCCGTCCGGCCCGCGGCGGAACTGTCCGTGGCCGCGCAGCTGCATTACCTGCGCCTGGGCAGCAGCACGCTCCAGGAACCGCCGGGATAACGGCACAGGCTGTGCCGCGCCGCCGGCGCGGGCACACGACGCCAGATCCGGCCGGGAGTCCGGGGCACCCACCCGAGACGGTACGCTTGGAACCATGCGTATCGCCCGTTTTGTAGCTGATTCTGATCCCCTTTACGGCGTTGTCGAAGGCGAGTCCGGCAGTGAGGAAGTCACTGTCATCAAGGGCGACCCCTTCTTCAACGGCGTTGAACGCAGCACCGTTAAGTACAAGCTCGAGGACGTCCGGCTCCTTGCCCCCATCATTCCGCGCAGCAAAGTGGTGGGCGTCGGACGCAACTTCGTTGAGCACGCCAGGGAGCTCGGCAATGACGTGCCGCAGCACCCGCTGCTGTTCCTGAAGCCGAATACCTCGGTGGTGGGCCCCAACGATCCCATCGTGCTGCCGGAATTCTCGGACGAGGTCTCCTTCGAGGCCGAGCTGTGCGTAGTGATCGGCCGGATCTGCAAGGATGTTCCCGAGGACCGGGTCGACGACGTCATCTTCGGCTACACCTGCGGAAACGACCTGACGGCCCGCGATGTCCAGAAGACCGACCTTCAGTGGGCCCGTGCCAAAGGCTTCGACACTTCGGCGCCGCTCGGCCCGTGGATCGAGACTGAACTGGACACCGAAGACCTCCGGATCCAGGGCTGGCTCAACGGTGAACTTCGCCAGGACGGCAGCACGAGCCAGATGATCCGCGGCGTCCGTGAGCTCGTCTCGGTGGTGTCGCAGGCCTTCACGCTGCTTCCCGGCGACGTGATCATGACCGGCACGCCCGCTGGTGTGGGAGTGGTGGCGGCCGGTGACCGTTTCGACGTCGAGATCGAAGGCATCGGGCGCCTGTCCAACCCGGTGGTCCGGCGCTAGCAGCGAGGTCAGGCCCTCCGGGCAGGCGGTAAAGTTGGAGTCACTATGACTACTCCTTCTGTGTCCCACGCCGTCTCCAGTCCTGCCGCCACCACCGAAACCCCGGTCCGGGTGCGGTTCTGCCCGTCACCCACCGGCACCCCGCACGTGGGCCTGATCCGCACGGCGCTGTTCAACTGGGCCTACGCCCGGCACACCCAGGGCACGTTTGTCTTCCGCATTGAGGACACGGACGCGGCCCGGGACTCGGAAGAGAGCTACGAGCAGCTGCTTGAGGCCCTGAAGTGGCTGGGCATTTCGTGGGAAGAAGGCGTGGAAACGGGCGGACCGCACGAACCGTACCGCCAGTCACAGCGCCTCGACCTCTACAAGGACGTAGTGGCCAAACTGCTGGAAGCCGGCTACGCCTACGAGTGCTACTCATCGCCGGAGGAAGTGGAAGCACGCCACCGGGCTGCCGGCCGCGACCCGAAGCTGGGCTACGACAACTTTGACCGCAACCTGAGTGCCGAGCAGGTTGCCGCGTTCAAGGCGGAAGGCCGCGAACCGGTGCTCCGTGTGCGGATGCCCGATGAGGACGTCACCTTCACCGACATGGTCCGCGGCGAAATCACTTTCAAGGCCGGAAGCATCCCGGACTACGTGATTGTCCGCGCGGACGGCTCGCCGCTGTACACCCTGGTGAACCCCGTGGACGACGCCCTCATGGGGATCACCCACGTCCTGCGCGGTGAGGACCTGCTCTCCTCCACCCCCCGCCAGGTGGTGCTGATCCGCGCCCTGATGGAGATCGGCGTCGCAAGCTACATGCCGGTGTTCGGCCACCTTCCCTACGTCATGGGGGAGGGCAACAAGAAGCTGTCCAAGCGTGATCCGCAGTCCAACCTGTTCCTCCTCCGGGACCGCGGATTTATTCCGGAGGGCCTGCTCAACTACCTTTCCCTGCTGGGCTGGAGCCTGTCCGCTGACGAAGACATTTTCACGGTGGAGCAGCTCATCGAGCACTTCGACGTCCACGACGTCCTGGCCAACCCGGCACGCTTCGACATCAAGAAGGCCGAAGCGATCAACGGCACCCATATCCGGATGCTGGAAGCGGATGACTTCAGGGGCCGCCTCGTCCCGTACCTCCGCGCAGCCAACCTGGTGGGGGACACCGTGACCGCGCGCGAAGAAGAGATCCTCGCTGAGGCGGCACCGCTGATCCAGGAGCGCATCGCTTTGCTGGGCGAGGCACCGGAGATGATTTCCTTCCTGTTCAAGAACGACGACGCCATCGACGTCGCGGATGACGCCCGCAAAGGACTTCCGGAAAACCTCACCGAGGTGCTTGACGCCGCGATCGCAGCCCTGGGCGCCGTCGCCGACTGGACTGCCGAGAACATCCAGGCCGCCCTGAAGCAGGCACTTGTGGAGGGTCTTGGCATCAAGCCGAGACTGGCCTTCGGTCCCGTCCGGACAGCCATTTCCGGACGCCGGATTTCCCCGCCGCTGTTTGAATCCATGGTCATCCTGGGCAAGGCATCCTCACTGGCCCGCCTGCACGCTTTCCGCGGCTGATGACGGCCATGCGCGGCGACGGCGGCCGTGTCCTGCACACGGGCTTCGGCGTGGTCCGGGGTGTCCTGTTCGATATTGATGACACCCTGGTTGACCTCGAATACGCCATGACCACGGCGCTGCGTGATGTCAGTGAACATCTCCTGCCCGGCCTGGACCAGGCCGGGTGGGAGAAATTCGGGCGGATCTTTACGCACGAGACCACGCACTTCTACGACCGCTACCTGGCCGGTGAGCTGACCTTCAACGAGCAGCGCCTCCTCCGCGGCCGGGCAGCCCTGGGGCACTTCGGAGTGGAACTGGAAGAGGGGGAGGAATCCCATGCCTGGGTTACTTCCTACGCGGCCCTGCAACACGGCTATGTCCGTGCCTTCGATGACGTAGCACCGGTCCTCGACGCCCTTGACGACGCCGGAATCCCGTACGGTGCGGTGAGCAACAACGTGCACGACTACCAGCGGGTGAAGCTGGATACTGCCGGCCTGCAACGGATCACGGTGCTGGTGGGGACGGATACGGTGGGCGTGCCCAAGCCGGACCCGGCCATCTACCTCGAGGGCGTCCGCCTCCTCGGCAGCAGCGCCGCGGAGACACTCTATGTGGGCGACAACCGCCTGCTGGACGCGGAAGGTTCGACGGCGGCGGGTCTGCTGGGTGTGTGGCTGAACCGGAGCGGCGAAACCGAATCCGCCTTTTCAGGTCACCAGGTTGGATCGCTCGCCGAGTTGCTGGGGTAGCAGCGCCGGGCGGTGTGATTAACCTTCCGCCTGTGGCACAGCAGCTTTCCGCCGGTGGCGCAGCGCCACAAAGGCGCCCACTGAGCCCAGACTCAGTGCTCCGACCAGACCGACCGCGGTTCCGGCGTCGGGCTGTTCAATGACGTTCGACGGCGACACCGCGGATGCACTGGAGTGCAGGGTTTCTGTTCCGGCAGCAATTTTTGCGTTGCCTTCCGCAAGCCTGGCCGCCCCGGCGGCCAAGGCCTCGGAACCGGAAGCCAGCTTGGTGTTCCCCGCCGAGAGTTCCGAGGCTCCGGCGGCCAGGGCCTCGGAACCGCTCAGCAGCCCGGGGTTCGCGGGATCGGCCGGATCGCCCTTGATGCCGGAGTTTAATGCGGCGGTTCCGGTGGCAACCCGGGCGGAGCCCTCAGCCATGCCCGCGGTGGCCCGCAGCAGGCCCGGTCGGTCCGGGTTCCCGGGTACGCCGTCCATCCCGACCCTGATTTTGGCGGTGCCGTCGGCAAGCAGCCTGGTGCCGAGGACAACCCCGGGATTTGCCGGATCCTGGCTGTTGAGTTTCCCGCCCAGGGTGGTGAAGCCGGCGGTCAGCCTGCCCGCCCCGGCCTGCAGTTCCCCGGTGCCTGCATGGAGCCGGGTGGCACCGGACTGGAGCTGGGCTGCGCCGTCGTCGAGCTTGTGGGCCCCCGCCGCAATTTTTGCAATTTTGTCCCTGACGACCGCGAGCGGCGCGAGCCCCTGGACGGGGTCATCGGCGGCAGCCTGCAGCAGATCCAGGGCTTGCGCCAACGCTGCAGTGCCTGTGCCCGACTCCGGGCTGCCGTTGGGTCCGCGGTAGCCCTTGAGCCGGGTTGTTCCGGCCGCAAGCTGGCCGGCGCCGGCCTCCAGCCGCGAGGCCCCGCCGCTGAGCTGTGCGGCGCCGTCGGCCAGGTTGTTCTCCGCGTTGCCGGTCTCCGAGGGAGTCAGTGCCGCGGAGAGCTGCACCGCACCGGCAGCCAGTTTGCTGGCGCCCTCGTCGACTTCATATACCCCGGGGGCGAGCTTGTTGGCGACGTCCGCCTCAATTTTCGCCGCGCCCGCCGCGAGTTTGTCCGCGCCGGCCTGCAGTTTGTCTGCGCCGGGAGCGAGCTTGTTGGCGATACCGGCATGTATCTTCCGCGCCCCGTCGGAGAGCCTGCCTGCCCCGGCGTCTGCCAGGGTGGCGCCTGTGGACAGCTTCCCGGTGCCGTCCTTGAGCTGGTCTGCCCCGGCGGACGCCTGTCCAGCTCCGTCCTTGAGCCGGGCCGAGCCGTCCGTGATGCGGCCGGTGACCAGCGTGTAGAAACCCAGCAAGGCGATCAACAGCAGGGCGAGGACGGCAATGGCGATCTGCTGGCCGCGGGTTCGGGCTTTTAGGGGAGCAGTGGCACGACTCTGTGGCACGGGTGGTTCCTCTCGACGGGTCCTGGTGAACGCGGGCGGGCCCCGATGCTCCTGCCGTGATGCAGCTAACATCCGGACTTGAGCGTGGAGCTGCCGGTCATGGGCGTTCGGGGGATGTGGTTACTCGACGGTAACTTACCGAGCGTAAACTTATTGGGCCCGGGATTGCAAGGGTTTTCACGTATGTCGACGGCGGCGGAGGCCTGGCGCAGGCCGTCGGCCGTGCGCGAAGGGGGGCCGCGGGCCCCGATTTGTGCCAGCCAAAACTCTCGGGTAAAGTAATTACTCGTGCTGAGGCGCTGGGAGCAAAGGTTTAGGCCTGAATCTCCAGCCCGAAAGTTACTTTGGGATATGGTGTAATTGGCAACACTACGGTTTCTGGTACCGTCATTCTAGGTTCGAGTCCTGGTATCCCAGCTCTGAGAAAACCGCATTTCGATGCGGCGGATCGGGAGTTTCAGGCGGCTTGTCCGATTTGAAACACTGGCTCTGTGTATGAAACAATCACTGAGCTTGATGGTCGAAATACCATCTGGAAAGTACGCGGCCCCATCGTATAGCGGCCTAGTACGCTGCCCTCTCACGGCGGTAACGCGGGTTCGAATCCCGCTGGGGTCACCACTGAAACGGTCCCGGGCAACAGCCCGGGACCGTTTTTATATGCCCGGATACTTTCCGCGCAAATTCCCCGCCCAATGGTCTTTTCCCCTGGAGCCGCGAGGGGGATATGACCGCCTGGCGGGGATTTCCCGGGGCGATGCCTGAGCCGGACCCGAGCCGAACTGGCATGATGAAGCTGTGACGTCCCCATCTGAGAGTTCACCCCCGGGCACTGCCGCGCAGAATGTGCGGGCGGCCGCGGCCGTGGAACTGCTCGAAGCTGTCCGCCGCGACCTTGGTGCGGCGGTTCTTCCGCTCGCACTGCCCGGCGCGGACGCGGCCCGCCTCGATGTCAGGAATGCGCTTGCGCAGCTTGACGACTACATCCTTCCGCGCTTCCGCAGCCTGGATGCTCCGCTGCTGGCAGTGGTCGGCGGATCAACCGGTGCCGGAAAATCAACCCTGGTCAACGCCCTTGTGGGCCACCCGGTCACCAGGGCGGGAGCGATCCGGCCCACCACCCGGCAGCCGATCCTGCTTCACAACCCGGCGGACTCCGGCTGGTTCGAAGACCAGCGCGTCCTGCCGAACCTGAGCCGCATCAGGGGCACGGTGGTGGACACGCCGTTGCCTGCAAACCGGGCCGGAGCCGCACCGGACGCCGCGTCGATTTCCTCCCTGGTGCTTGTGGGGCACCCGGCGGTGCCGCAAGGAATCGCTCTTTTGGACGCTCCTGACGTGGACTCCGTCTCGGATGACAACAGGAGGCTCGCGGGTCAATTACTCGCCGCAGCCGACCTCTGGGTCTTCGTGACAACGGCCAACCGCTATGCCGACGCCGTGCCGTGGAAGCTGCTCCTTGACGCGGCGTCCAGGGACATCATGGTGGCGGTGGTCCTGGACCGGGTGCCGCCGGCCGCCGAAGCGGAGGTCAGCGCGGACCTCCGGACGATGCTCCAGCAGGAGGGCCTCGGCGGAGCACGCCTGTTCATTATTCCGGAGGTCACCCTGGACGGCCTTGGCATGCTGCCCTCCGGGGCTGTGGAGCCCCTCGGGCGCTGGGTGCGCGAGCTGGCGGCCGACGCCGCAGGGAGGGCCGACATTGCCCGACGGACACTGAACGGCACTGTGCGGGCCTTGGGCGGCCGCGTGGCCGCCCTCGCTCAGGCTTCCCTGGAGCAGCAGCAATCGCGTGACGTCCTGGCCGGGGATGCCCGTGCGGCCTACCGGGACGCCGCCGCCCGGATTCTGGACGCTACGCGGGACGGGGCACTGTTGCGCGGCGAAGTGCTTGCGCGGTGGCAGGACTTCGTAGGTACCGGGGAGTTCTTCCGCGTCCTGGAGCAGAACATCGGGCGTATGCGGGACCGGATGGGTGCGTTTTTCCGCGGGGAGCCGGCTCCGGCGGTCAAGGTGGAAACAGCCATTGAAACGGGGCTGCAGGCGGTGATCATGGACGAAGCCGCCAACGCGGCTGAGGATACAGACCGGCGCTGGCGCTCGGACCCTGCCGGCCGGCAGCTGTTGGGCACGGACGACCTTTCAGGCACCAGCGCAGGTTTCCCGGACCGGGTGGCGGCAGAGATCCGCGCCTGGCAGGGCGCCCTGTTGGAGCTCATCCGCACTGAGGGCCAGGGCAAGCGCACGCAGGCCCGGTGGCTGTCCTTCGGGGTCAACGGGCTCGGGGCCGCCCTCATGATTGTGGTTTTCTCGATGACTGCCGGGCTCACCGGACTGGAGATCGGCGTGGCGGGCGGTACCGCCGTCGTCGGCCAAAGGCTCCTGGAGGCCGTCTTCGGCGAGGACGCGGTGCGGCGGCTTGCGCAAACCGCCCGCGAGGACCTGAACACGCGGTGCCACAAGCTGCTGGAGGCCGAACAGCAGCGTTTCCTTGACCTACTTGACTTCGATGCACGGGTGACGCCCGAGGCCCTCTCGGGTCACGCCCGAGCGCTTCTGCGTCTGGCGGAGTCGGCATGAGCCGGCACAGCGGGACCCGTGAAGCGTCGCGGCTTGGCGCCCGACTGGAAGCCCTCAATGAGGCGCGGGAGCTCGCGGGGGGCGTGCTGCCCGACGACGCGCTGGACCAAGTGCTCGCGGTCCTTGAGCGCGCCAGCTCCCGCCGTTCGCTCTCTTCGGACCACACCGTGGTGGGGTTTTTCGGGGCGACGGGCAGCGGCAAGTCCTCGCTTTTCAATGCCGTCAGCGGCGCCGAAATCGCGACGGCGGCGGCCCGCCGTCCCACGACGTCGGAACCGTTGGCGGGTGTCTGGGGCGCGGAGGGCAGTGAACCGCTGCTGGACTGGCTTGGGGTCAGCAAGCGTCACGGCTCCGCGGCCGTGCCGGGATTCGCCGATGATGCCACCGGATTGATCCTGCTGGACCTGCCCGACTTTGACTCAACGAAGGCGGCCAACCGCGAGATTGTCCAGCGGATGGTCGGGCTGGTCGACGTCCTGGTCTGGGTGCTGGACCCGCAGAAATATGCCGACGCGGCGGTGCACAACGACTTTCTTGCGCCGCTTGCTACGCATGGGGCTGTCACGCTCGTGGTCCTCAACCAGATCGACCGTCTTCCGGAACCGGACGTCGCGCCGGTGCTGGAATCCCTGAAAGCCATCCTCGCCCGGGACGGCCTGGGCAAGGTCCAGGTCCTCGGCGCCTCTGCCTTGACCGGGGCCGGCGTGGACAGAGTCCGGGCGGCCATCCGCCACGTGGTGGTGCAGCGCCAGGCGCTGTCCCAGCGGCTGGCCGCGGATGTTTCCAAAGCCTCGGCGGAACTCGCCGAGGCATCCGGCACAGGGGAGGCAGCAGGAGTCAGGGCAGGCACCCGCTCCCAGCTGGCGGACGAACTTGCGGTTGCCGCCAACGTCCCGGTGGTGGTGGACGCCGTGTCCCGGTCCTACCGGCATGAAGCCACCCGGCGCACCGGATGGCCCCTGACCCGCTGGCTGGTCCGCTTCCGTCCGGACCCGCTGCGGCGGCTGAACCTGCGCCGCGAGGGCGCAAAATCCGAAGTCAACAGGACGTCGCTGCCGCCGGCGGGGGCTCCGGAACGCGCCAGGACGGACGCCGCCGTGCGGGAATTCGCGGATGCAGCAAGTGCCGGAGCTCCGGGGCCATGGCGCGCGGCCATCCGCGGTGCGGCGCGCGAAGGCCGGGACCAGTTGCCGGACGCACTGGACCAGGCCATCGCCGGGACCGAGCTGCTTGCCGGACGGAGGTCGTGGTGGTGGGGAGTGTTCAACGTTATCCAGTGGCTGGCACTCGTGACGGCGCTGGGCGGCCTGGGCTGGCTCGGGGTCCTCGCCGGCCTTGGGTATCTTCAGCTGCCGGTTCCGGAGGTGCCCCGGGTGGAGGGTTGGCCCGTACCCACCCTGATGATCGCCGGGGGAGTGTTGCTTGGCATGGTGCTGGCCGTGGCCGGGAAATTCCTCGCCGCTGCAGCCGCGCGGCTGCGGGCCGCCGCAGCAGGAAAGAAGCTGAGGGCCGCCGTGGCTGCAGTGGCGGACCGGCTGGTGGTTGAGCCGGTGGAAGTGGAAGTCAGCAGGCTGAAGTCCTTTAATGCGGCCTTGAAATCCGCCCGCCGCGACTAGCCGTTTTCCAGTGATGCCGCGGCGTCGCGCACCTTGATCATGGTGCGGAGGTTGCGCGTGGTGGTGGTGGATTTGTAGCGGGCCTTTGCCGACAGCTTGCTGAACGGGCTGTCAAGCGTGCCGCCGGCCGGTGCCAGCCAGGCCATGGCCTCCGGACCCAGCCGCTGCTGCTGCGTTCCGTCCAGCCGGGAACCGGCCTCGAACAGCTCGTCCAGCACTGAAGTGTCCGAACTGAGGGTGACGTAGGTGTGGGTCGTCTTGTCCTCGGCCGGGTACGGGCAGGCCTCGATCAACGCGGCCACCCTGGCAGCGGTCAGCACCACCACCCAGGCGTCGTAGCCAAAGGCCTCCCGCAGGCATGCTTCGACGTCCTTCTTGACGGCGGCCGCTCCGAGGCTGCTGGACACTACGACGTTGCCGCTGGCAAGGAGCGTCTTTACGCCTTCAAAGCCGTGTGCCGCCAAGGCGGTCTTGAGGTCCGCCATCTTGATGTTGATTCCGCCCACGTTGATGCCGCGCAGGAACACCGCATAGCTCTTCATGGGCACAGCCTAGTGCCCGCCGCCGGTACAGGCCGCCGAACACGGCCGCCGGAGAGGGGTCCCGGCCGGCGGGGAGAATTAGTCGTTGTTCTTGCGGAGCGCTTCAGTCAGCACCCGGGCGGCATTGCAGACGACTTCGGCATGCAGCCGGCCCGGCTGGCGGGTCAGCCGCTCTATCGGACCTGAAATGGAAACAGCGGCAATAACCCGGCCGGACGGGCCCCGCACAGGGGCCGAAACGGAGGCGACCCCCGGCTCGCGTTCGCCGAGGCTCTGGCCCCAGCCCCGGCGTCGTACTCCTGCCAGGACGGTGGGCGTGAAGCGCGCCGCCTGCAGTCCTTCGAGCAGCCGGTCGTGGTCCTCCCAGGCCAGCAGCACCTGGGCGGCGGAGCCGGCCTTCATGGAAAGCTGCGTACCAACGGGGATGGTGTCGCGGAGCCCGATGGGGCGTTCGGCCGACGCAACGCATACGCGCCAGTCACCCTGCCGCCGGAAGATCTGGGCGCTCTCCCCGGTTGCGTCGCGCAGCTGCATCAGGACCGGTCCCGCGGAGGCGATCAGCCTGTCCTCGCCGGCGGCGGAGGCGAGCTCCACCAAGCGGCTGCCCAGCACGAAGCGGCCCTGGATGTCGCGGCTGACAAGCCGGTGGTGAACCAGGGCCAGGGCAAGCCTGTGCACAGTCGGCCGCGCCAGTCCGGTGGCCGCCACCAGCTGCGCCAGGGTGGTGGGCCCGGCCTCGAGTGCGTCAAGCACATGGGCCGCTTTATCGATGACGCCGACGCCACTAGAATTGTCCATGTAATGATATTGCCGTCTCAATATCTGAGATGCAAATCATTTGGCTGGCGTATTACGCGGGCGTGCTGGTTCAGTGGATGTAAACAGCCAACAGCAGTGAAGGGAGATGGCCATGGCAAAGACATTGGCCGAGAAGGTCTGGGACGCGCACGTGGTGCGCAAAGGCGACGGCGAAGGTGCCAACGCCCAGCCGGACCTCCTCTACATCGACCTTCACCTGGTGCACGAAGTCACGTCACCGCAGGCCTTCGAAGGTCTCCGCCTGGCAGGCCGCCCGCTGCGCCGCCCGGACCTCACCATCGCCACCGAGGACCACAACACCCCCACGCTGGACATCGACAAGCCTATCGCCGATCTCACCAGCCGGACCCAGATCCAGACCCTCCGCAACAACTGTGCGGAATTCGGCGTCCGCCTGCATTCCCTGGGCGACGCAGAGCAGGGAATCGTCCACGTGGTGGGCCCGCAGCTCGGGCTCACCCAGCCCGGCATGACGGTGGTGTGCGGCGACTCGCACACCTCCACGCACGGAGCCTTCGGCGCACTGGCCATGGGAATCGGCACGTCCGAGGTGGAGCATGTCATGGCCACCCAGACGCTGTCCCTGAAGCCGTTCAAGACCATGGCGATCAATGTCGAGGGGACGCTGCGTCCCGGCGTGTCGGCGAAGGACATCATCCTCGCGGTCATCGCAAAGATCGGCACCGGCGGCGGGCAGGGCTACGTCCTTGAGTACCGCGGCTCCGCGATCCGCGCGCTGTCCATGGAAGCCCGGATGACCATCTGCAACATGTCCATTGAGGCCGGGGCCCGCGCCGGCCTGGTGGCGCCGGACCAGACCACCTACGACTACATGTTCGGACGTCCGCACGCACCGCAGGGCGCCGAGTGGGACGCCGCCGTCGAATACTGGAACACACTGCGCTCCGAGGACGACGCGACATTCGACGTCGAGGTGGACCTCGACGCCGATACGCTGGAGCCGTTCGTGACCTGGGGGACCAACCCCGGCCAGGGCGTGTCCCTGTCCGCCAAGGTGCCCTCACCCGAGGACTTCGGCGATGAAAACGCCAAGGCCGCGGCGGAACGGGCGCTGCAGTACATGGGCCTGGAAGCCGGCACCCCGATGAAGGACATCCGGGTGGACACTGTCTTCCTGGGCTCCTGCACCAACTCGCGGATGGAGGACCTGCGTGCTGCGGCGGACATCATCCGCGGACGCACCAAGGACCCGAACATCCGCATGCTCGTGGTTCCGGGCTCGGCCCGCGTCCGGCTCGAAGCGGAAGCCGAGGGCCTGGACAAGGTCTTCAAGGACTTCGGCGCCGAATGGCGTTTTGCCGGCTGCTCCATGTGCCTGGGCATGAACCCGGACCAGCTGGAGCCGGGCGAACGCTGTGCCTCCACATCCAACCGCAACTTCGAGGGGCGCCAGGGCAAGGGCGGCCGCACGCACCTCGTCTCGCCGGTGGTGGCAGCAGCCACGGCCGTCCGCGGGACGCTCAGTTCGCCGTCGGACCTTGATCCGGCTCCCGAAACCGCCGCCATCCGCATCGACGCAGCCTAGGAGTCCGCCATGGAAAAGTTCAGCACCCACACCGGGATCGGCGTACCGCTGCGCCAAAGCAACGTGGACACCGACCAGATCATCCCCGCCGTCTACCTCAAGCGCATCACCCGCACAGGCTTCGAAGACGCACTGTTCGCGGCATGGCGCAAGGACCCGGCGTTCATCCTGAACCAGGAACCGTTCAACGCCGGCTCCGTCCTCGTGGCCGGGCCGGACTTCGGCACCGGGTCGTCCCGGGAGCACGCTGTGTGGGCCCTGAAGGATTACGGCTTCAAGACCGTCCTGTCCTCCCGGTTCGCCGATATCTTCCGCGGCAACTCCGGCAAGCAGGGCCTCCTGGCCGCTGAAGTGGCCCAGGATGACATTGAACTCATCTGGAAGGTCCTGGAGAACGCGCCCGGCACCGAAGTGACCGTGGACCTCGTCTCGAAGACCGTGACGTGCGGCAACGTGGTGGCGCCGTTCGAGATCGACGATTACACACGGTGGCGCCTCCTGGAAGGCCTGGACGACATCGGGCTGACGCTCCAGCACGAGGAAGACATCACGGCCTACGAGGCCACCAGGCCCGCCTTCAAGCCGAAGACGCTGCCTGCACGGCTGTCCTAGGCAGGACGCGCCCGCCGCCGCAATCCGGGTCCGCGCAGCGCCGTTCCTGGCCCGCCGTGGGCCCGGTCCGGGTCGTGCCGGCCCCTTCGACAGGCGTGCCGTATTTCAGATCGGTAACGCAAGCTCCTATGCTTAGCTGGAGCCTTTGTAAGGATTTGGGGGCGAGAAGTCGTGAGGAAACCGGTATATGAGTAGTGTTTTGACAATCCGCGGAGGCGTCCCGCTGACTGGACGTGTCACCGTTCGCGGGGCCAAGAACCTTGTCCCCAAGGCCATGGTGGCCGCCCTGCTGGGCAATGAGCCGTCCGTGCTGCGCAACGTCCCTGAAATCAAGGACGTCGAGGTTGTCACCAGCCTGCTCCAGCTCCACGGCGTCACCGTCGAAAAGGACCCGGTTACGGGGGACCTGACCCTGGATCCGAAGGGCGCCAAGACCGCATCCAGCACCGCGATCGACGCCCACGCCGGCGACTCCAGGATTCCCATCCTGCTGTGCGGGCCCCTGATCCACGCCATCGGCGAGGCGTTCATTCCCGACCTGGGCGGCTGCAAGATCGGTGACCGCCCCATCGACTACCACTTGAACGTCCTTCGCCAGTTCGGGGCCGTCGTCGAGAAGCGTCCGGGCGGCATCCACATTTCCGCGCCCAAGGGACTCCAGGGCGCGAAGATCTCCCTGCCGTACCCGTCAGTGGGAGCCACCGAGCAGGTACTCCTCAGCGCCACACGCGCCGAAGGCATTACGGAGCTTTCCGGTGCCGCCACGGAACCGGAAATCATCGACCTCATTGCCGTGCTGCAGAAGATGGGCGCGATCATCAGCGTCCAGACGGACCGCACCATCCGGATTGAAGGCGTGAAGGACCTCGGCGGCTACAACCACCGTGCCCTCTCGGACCGCAACGAATCCGCCTCCTGGGCATCCGCCGCGCTCGTGACCCGGGGAGACATCTTCGTCGAGGGCGCTTCCCAGCGCGACATGATGACCTTCCTGAACACCTACCGCAAAGTGGGCGGCGGAATGGACATCGGTGAGGACGGCATCCGTTTCTACCACCGCGGCGGCAAACTGAACCCGCTCGTCCTGGAAACCGACGTGCACCCGGGGTTCATGACGGACTGGCAGCAACCCCTTGTCGTGGCCCTGACCCAGGCCGAGGGTGTGTCCATCGTCCACGAGACCGTCTACGAGAACCGTTTCGGCTTCACGGACGCGCTCATCCGGATGGGCGCCAACATCCAGGTGCACCGGGAATGCCTCGGCAGCGTGCCGTGCCGCTTCGGACAGCGCAACTTCCTGCACTCGGCCGTCATCTCCGGGCCCACGCAGCTCAAAGGCACTGACATCGACGTTCCGGACCTCCGGGGCGGTTTCAGCCACCTCATAGCCGCACTTGCCGCCACCGGCACGTCCCGGGTGACCGGAATCGACATCATCAACCGCGGCTATGAGCGCTTCACCGAGAAGCTCGCCGGCCTGGGCGCCGATTTCGACATCACCTCAGCCAAGTAACGGGGTTCCAGTGAAGGAAACGGCCAAGAGCCGCATCACCTTTGTCATCGTCGCCGGGATCGTCAGGCCCGTGATGAACGTGCTCATGAACAAGAAGTGGGAAGGTCTGGAAAAGCTTCCGGCGGGCGGCTTCATCGCCGCCCCCAACCACTGCACGGAGATCGACCCGCTGGTCATCGGGCACATGCTGTACAACCAGAAGCGGATGCCGCATTTCCTTGCCAAGGGCGGACTCTTCAAAGTTCCGGTCCTCGGCTTCGTGCTGCGCGCTACCAAGCAGATTCCGGTGGAACGCTCGACGGCGGGTGCCAACCGTTCGCTGAACGTCGCCAGGGAAGTGGTGGACGAAGGCGGTGCCATCATCATCTACCCTGAGGGCACGCTGACCCGGGACCCCGGGCTGTGGCCCATGAAGGGGCACACGGGCGCTGCCAGGATGGCCCTGGAAAGCGGCATCCCGGTTGTCCCCATGGCCCACTGGGGAGCCCACCATGTTTTCCCGCGCTATGCGGAGCGCTTCCATATTTTGCCCCGAAGGACTTCCAGGGTCCTGGTGGGCGATCCCGTGGACCTCAGTGCTTTTGAAGGCCGGCCGCTGGACAAGGCCACGCTGACGGCTGCCACCGCCGTCATCATGGATGCCATCACCGTGCTGCTGGCCACCCTGCGTTCGGAACAACCTCCCGCGGAGCGGTGGGACCCGGCCGCCCACAACCAGAGCACACACGGACGCAACATCGATCGGCCCGGCACATGACCCCTGAACAGACCGCAGCGGGCTCAGCGACGTCCGTCGCCGTCCTCGGCGCCGGCTCCTGGGGCACCACCTTTGCCAAGATCCTCGCGGACGCGGCCACGGCATCCGGTGTCCAGCGGAGCATCCGGCTCTGGGGACGGCGCAGTGAGGTTGTCGAGCAGATCAACACCGCCCACAGGAACCCGCAGTACCTCAAGGACATCGACCTGCCCCACAGCATCACGGCTTCCACTGACGTGGCGGAAGTGCTCGCGGGGGCCGAGCTGGTGGTGCTGGCAGTTCCGGCGCAGTCCCTGCGGCTGCAGCTGCGGGAGTGGCGGCCCCTGATATCGCCGGACGCCTTTGTGGTCTCCCTCATGAAGGGCCTGGAACTTAGTTCGGATGCCCGCATGAGCGAAGTCATCTGCGAGGAACTGGGCATCAAAGCGGACCGGATTGCCGTGGTGTCCGGACCGAACCTTGCCATGGAAATTGCCCGTGAGGAACCCACCGCGTCGGTGGTGGCCTGTTCGGACGCTGAAGTGTCGGCATGGATCGCCCGCACCTGCACTGCACCGTATTTCCGCCCGTACACCACCACTGACGTCGTCGGCGTGGAAATCGGCGGCATCGTGAAGAACATCATCGCCCTCGCTGTGGGTATCTGCGAAGGCAAGAGCATGGGCGACAACACGAAGGCTTCTGTCATTACCCGGGGCCTCGCGGAAACATCCAGGCTCGCCCTGGCCCTCGGCGGGGAAGCGCAGACTATGGCCGGACTGGCCGGCCTGGGGGACCTCGTGGCCACCTGCTCCTCGCCGCTGTCCCGGAACCACACCGCCGGACGCCTGCTCGGCAAGGGGCTGACCCTGGAACAGGTGACCGCGGAAATGACCCAGACGGCCGAAGGTATCAAATCCGGCCAGGCCGTGCATGAACTCGCCGGAAAGCTAGGCGTCGAAATGCCTATCACGGCGGCGGTGGTCGCGGTGCTGGCCGGAAAATTGTCCGTTGACGAACTGGGACCGCTGCTGCTGGCCCGGGACCTGAAATCCGAAGGCGATTACTGACTGTGTTGGAAGAACAAGTGAACAAAGTCGCCGGGTCCGGCCACGCCAAACCCCGCGTCGCCGTATTGTTCGGGGGCCGTTCCAGCGAACATGCCGTCAGCTGCGTGACGGCCGCGGGCGTCCTCGGCGCGATCGACTACGACAAGTACGACGTGATCCCCATCGGTATCGCCAGGACCGGCCAGTGGGTGCTGGCGTCGGGGGACACCCGGCAATGGTCACTTTCGGCCTCCTCGCTTCCTGAGGTGGCGCCGTCGGACCGTACGGTAACGCTCGCCGAAATCGGCGGAGAACACCAGCTGATCGTGGCTTCACCGAACGAGGTTCCGCAGGAACTCGGCACCGTGGACGTTGTCTTCCCGCTGCTCCACGGCCCGTTCGGGGAGGACGGCACCATCCAGGGTTTGCTTGAACTGTCGGACACCCGCTACGTCGGCGCCGGTGTCCTGGCCTCCGCCGTGGGTATGGACAAGCATTACATGAAGGTCGTCTTCGAAGCCGCCGGCCTGCAGGTGGGGCCCTACATCGCAGTGACGGACCGCCAGTGGGTCACGGACCCTGAATCGGTCCGCAAACGGGTTGACCTGCTGGGGTATCCCGTCTTCGTCAAGCCCGCCCGGGCCGGATCCTCCATGGGCATCTCCAAGGTGGACTCACTGGAAGGCCTGGACCCGGCCATTGAAGCCGCCCGCGAGCATGATCTCAAACTGGTGATCGAAGCCGGAATAGTCGGCCGCGAAATTGAGTGCGCCGTGCTCGAAGGCCGCGGCACGGAGCCGCCGCGGACCTCCATGCCGGGAGAGATCGCGGTGGCGCCGGGGGAGCACGAGTTCTATGACTTCAATGCAAAGTACGTGGAGGACGACGCCGCCTCGCTGAGCTGCCCGGCCGACATCCCCGATGAGGCAATTGCCCGGGTCCGGGAGCTGGCCGCCGCCGCGTTCGACGCTGTCGGGGCCGAGGGCCTGAGCCGGGTGGACTTCTTCTACACTCCGGACGGCGAACTGATCATCAACGAGATCAACACCATGCCCGGCTTCACGCCGAAAAGCATGTACCCGCAGATGTGGGCCGCCTCCGGGCTGGGCTACGCGGAACTCATCGATGAACTGATCTACCTGGCGCTGAACCGGAAGACCGGGCTCCGCTAGCCGCCGTCGCGGCCCGCCGCCGCTAGCCGCCGTCGCGGCCGGCCGCCGCTAGCGGCCGCCGTCGCGGCCGGCGGCCACCGCTAGCGGCCGGCGTCGCGGCCAGCCGCCGCCGTCGTGTTACTGGCTATTGCCCGGTGGGCAGGTTCTGCAGCTCTTCCTGGCCCACGCAGTTCCTGGTGGCCTTGATCTTCCCGGCCGCCGCCGAGAGTTCAGCCAGAACGGTGGCGGAACTGATCTGGTCCGGGTCCATCAGGATCTCAGTGGCCGGTTCGCGGCCGAAGGTGGTCAGCGTCCATACCGGGTCGCCTTCCTTGATGACCCAGTCGATGCCGTTGACGCTCACGCAACGGTCGGTGGTGGGACCGGGAACATTGACGCCGCAGCGCAGGATCACCTTGGACGGATCGCCCCAGGCAGCGGTTGCCTGGCTGTTGGTCTTCCGCAGCCCCGCATCACCCATGGTGTCCGGAAGGGCCACCATCATGGGGGCGCAGGCAGGGTTGGCCGCATCCTTGGCCGGTGCCACATCCACCACCGGGGCGCATCCGCTGAGGGCCAGCACCGCTACCGCCGCCGCCGCTGCCGGCAGGAGAAGCGAACGGAGGGAAAGCGGAGTGCGGAGCTGGTGCATTGTTTAAGCCTATCCCGGCTGGATGTCTGTCCCGGACTGTAGCGTAGTGGTGTGCCTGAATCTCACCTCACCGTCGCCGGACTTTCCGAATCCCAACTCCTGGCCAGGATTTTCCCCCGCCTGAACAACGGACCCGCGGAGGGTGCGGCGCTTCTGCTTGGGCCCGGGGACGACGCCGCCATCGTGGCAGCCCCGGACGGCCGGACGCTGATCAGCATTGACACCCAGGTGGTGGACCAGGACTTCCGGCTGCTGTGGCGCAACGGATACCGGACCACAGGATTCGACGTCGGCTGGAAGGCCGCGGCGCAGAACCTCAGCGACATCAACGCCATGGGTGCGCGGTCCACCTCCATGGTGGTGAGCCTGACCCTGCCGCCGGACACGCCGGTTTCCTGGGTGGAGGATTTCGCGGACGGACTCTCGCATGCCATCCGCGACCTTGGCGCCGCCGGGTGTTCCGTGGCCGGCGGGGACCTGGGCCGGGGCCGCGAATTGGCCGTGACGGTGGCCATTCTGGGCACCTTGGACGGCCGGGAGCCCGTGCTGCGCTCGGGTGCCCGCCCTGGACACACCGTTGCCCTGGCCGGGACGGCGGGGCTCGCCGCAGCAGGTCTTGCCCTGCTTGAGTCCGAGGTCGGCGTTGAACTGTTGACGCCGGAGCTGCGAACCATCATGGACAGGCAATGCAGGCCGCTGCCGCCGCTGGCTGCCGGGCCGGCAGCACTCGCCGCCGGGGCCTCGTCGATGCTGGACATATCGGATGGACTGGTCCGAGACGGCGGGCGCCTGGCCGCCGCCAGCGGCGTCGTCCTGGACCTCGATCCCGCTGCGTTGAAGCAACTCACAGAGCCGCTGGCCGCGGCCGCCGACGCAGTGGGCGGGGACCCCATGGACTGGGTGCTCGGCGGCGGGGAAGACCATGGACTCCTGGCCACATTCCCGGCGGACGTTCAGCTGCCCCGGGGTTTCGCTGCGATAGGCTCAGTAGAAGCCCCTGCAGCAACGGAAGGCACGGGCGTGAAGATAGCGGGCCGGCCCGCGGACACTGTGGGATGGGATCACTTTGCAGACTAAGATTGCCGCCAACGCGCAAGCGATGAAGCGGTGGTTGGGCAAGGCCGAAACAGCGCTCGGGAACCACAGCGACCGCCTCAACGCCATCAACATTTTTCCGGTGGCTGACGGCGATACCGGCACCAACCTCTACCTGACGGTCCGCGCCGCGGCACAGGCCCTCAATAGTCCATCCGACGCCGCCTCCGCGCGGCAGTCCGGGGGGATGCCCGGCCAGCAGGACGTCGGCGCCGTGCTCGCCCTGGCCGGGCAGGCCGCAATGGAGCAGGCCCGCGGCAACTCGGGAACGTTGTTCTCAGTGTTCCTGTGCGCCGCCGCGGAGCCCTTGGCCGGGCACACCCGCCTCAGCTCACCATTGCTGGCGGCAGCCCTCAACCGTGCCCAGATCCGGGCCTGGTCCGCCCTGAGCGATCCCGTTCCGGGGACCATGCTCTCGGTCATGGAGGCGGCAGCGCGGGCCGCTGCAGGAGTGGACGCAGACCAGAACGGCGACGACAGCAACCATGTGTTGGGGCTTGCCCTGGATGCAGCGGTCGAGGCTGCCCTCGACGCCGTGGTCCGGACGGAGGACCAACTGGCAGCCCTGCACGAGGCCCACGTCGTTGATGCCGGCGGGGTGGGGATGCTCCTCATCCTGGACTGCCTGCGTTCTGCGGTGCTCGGCGAAGAACTTCAAAGCGAGATGCTGGACGGCCTGCACGGCTACGACGTCCAGGATCCCCACATCCACACGGACATGCCCGACGACGACGGCGTGGAGGTCATGTGCACCATCAGCCTCTCGCCCCTGGATGCGGCCACGCTGCGCCAGCGGCTGGACGAGATGGGCGATTCGGTGATCATGAGCCAGGTGGGTGGTGCAACGGACGCCGACGGAAAGTACCGCTGGCGCGTGCACGTCCATGTCCCGGCACCTGAACCGGCCGTCGAATTGATCGGTTCCCTCGGAGAGCCCACCGAAATTTCGGTCAGCCAGCTTGCCCTGCCCCGGGACCCCGGCGGACATGAACGCTGAGCTGGATCTGGGCCTGGAACGCCGCATCGGCAAAAGGTCCGCGGCCGTCATTGAAAAACACCTGGGCATCACCACCGTCGGCGGCCTCCTCAACTACTTTCCGCGCCGGTACCTCAACCGCGGTGAGCTGACGCCCATCAGCGAGGTTCCGCTGGATGAGGACGTCACCCTGATTGCGCGTGTCGTGTCCAGCAGCACCCGGGCCATGCGTGCGCGCCGCGGCACCCTGACCGACGTCGTCATCACCGACGACGCCGGCACCCTGAAAGTCAGCTTTTTCAACGGATTCCGTGCCAAGGCGGAGCTGCTCCCGGGGCGCCGGGCCATTTTCTCAGGCAAGGTCACGCGGTACGCCGGCAGCCTGAGCCTCACCAATCCTGATTTCCAGCTTCTGGACGAGGACCCGGACATTCCGGGGATGGATCCGGAGCAGCTGGCCGCCATGCCCATCCCGGTCTACCCGGCCACGGCCAAGCTCACCAGCTGGTCCATCCAGAAAGTCATCTCCACCCTGCTGGACACCGTTGACCTCGAACAACTGGACGACCCCCTGCCGGCCGAGGTCTCGGCGCGGGAGAAGTTCCTGCCGGCCGCCGAGGCCTACCGCCTCATCCACGCCCCGCAGGTGCCCGGCGACTGGCAGCGGGCCCGGGACCGCTTCAGGTACCAGGAGGCCCTCGTCCTGCAGTCTGCGCTCGCGCGGCGCCGGGCCCAGCTGGCGGCCGAGGAAGCCACTGCCCGCCGGCCGGTCACCGGCGGACTGCTGACGGCGTTCGACCGCCAGCTGCCCTTTACCCTCACCGCCGGGCAGGGCGCCGTCGGAAAGACCCTCGCGGAGGAACTTTCACAGGACAGCCCCATGAACCGGCTCCTCCAGGGCGAGGTGGGGTCCGGCAAAACCATCGTTGCCCTGCGCGCCATGCTTCAGGTGGTTGACGCCGGCGGACAGGCCGCCCTGCTGGCTCCCACGGAGGTTCTGGCTGCGCAGCACTACGAATCCATCCGCCGGACGCTCGGTCCGCTGTCGCGCGACGGACTCCTGGGCGGATCAGGTCCCGACGCCGTCCAGGTCACGCTGCTCACCGGTTCCATGCCCACCGCTGCCCGCAGGCAGGCCATGCTGGACGCGGCGTCAGGCACCGCCGGGATCGTGATCGGCACGCACGCGCTGCTAAGCGACAATGTGTCCTTTTACGACCTCGGGCTGATCGTTGTTGATGAACAGCACCGCTTCGGAGTGGAGCAGCGCGACGCACTCCGGGCGAAGGCCAGCAAACCGCCGCACCTGCTGGTCATGACTGCCACGCCCATTCCGCGGACGGTGGCCATGACTGTGTTCGGCGACCTCGAAACATCGGTGCTGGACGAACTCCCCGCCGGCCGGGCCCCGATCTCCACCCACGTGGTGGGACTCGCCGAAAATCCGGGCTGGGCAGGCCGCATCTGGTCCAGGTCCCGGGAAGAGATCGATGCCGGCCACCAGGTTTACGTGGTGTGCCCCAAAATCGGAGAGGACGACGACGGCGACTTCAGCCCCGGGGAAGCGGAGCCGTCAGCCGCGGACCTGGAAGGCGACGGACCGGCCCGGGAGCTGGCGTCCGTCACAGCCGTCGTCGAACATCTCCAGGACGAACCGGCCCTGGCCGGCGTTGCCCTGGCACCGCTGCATGGCAGGCAGGATCCCGTCCTGAAGTCCGCAACCATGGCATCGTTTACGGCGAATGAGACGAAGCTGCTGGTGTCCACCACCGTGATCGAGGTGGGCGTCGATGTCCACAACGCCACGCTGATGGTCATCCTCGACGCCGACAGGTTCGGAATATCCCAGCTTCACCAGCTTCGCGGACGGGTGGGCCGGGGCGGGCTGCCCGGCACCTGCCTCCTGGTGACCACCCTGGAACCCGGCCACCCCAGCCGGCGCCGGCTCGACGCCGTGGCGGCCACCACCGACGGCTTCGAGCTGTCGCAGGAGGACCTGAAACTGCGGCGCGAGGGCGACATCCTCGGTGCCTCGCAGTCCGGCGGGCGGTCAGCGCTGAAGCTGTTGCGCGTCCTGGAACATGAAGCCGTCATTGCGAAGGCCCGCCAGGATGCCCAGCAGATTGTGGCCCGGGATCCGGACCTGGCGGAGCACTCCGCGCTCGCGGAAGCAATTGAAGAGTATTTGAACCCCGAAAAGGAGGCATTCCTTGAGCGTGGCTAGTAGTTGGCGCAGGGCTGTAAGCGGCAGGAAGGCGCTCCGATGACTCGCATTATCGCGGGTGCAGGCGGCGGCATGCCGCTGGCCAGCGTGCCAGGTTCCATGACCCGCCCCACCACTGACCGCGTCAAGGAAGCACTCTTTTCACGGCTTGAGGCGTTCAATGTGGTGGCGGGCGCCCGTGTCCTTGACCTCTACGCGGGCTCCGGTGCGCTGGGCGTGGAAAGTGCCAGCCGCGGGGCGGAGACCGTTGACCTCGTGGAGTTCGACGGCAAAGCCAGTGAGGTCTGCCAGCGCAATGCGGACCTCGTGAACGGGGCAGTCGGCCGCAAAGTGGTGTCTGTCCACCGTTCACGGGTGGAGTCCTTCCTCGAAAGAACCGTGCCGGGCACCGTGTGGGACCTCGCGTTCCTGGACCCGCCGTATCCGCTGGACGAGCCCGCCATGGGCGGGGTGCTGGAAGAGCTGTCGCCCTATCTGGCCGAGGGCGCGGTCGTGGTCGTGGAGCGGTCATCCCGCAGCCCGGAGCCGTCGTGGCCGGCGTCGCTGGAACGGTTCGCCGAGAAGAAATACGGCGAAACCAAGCTATGGTTCGCCGAACCCGTGGGCGGGGGCAGCTGACTAGCCTGAGAGCGCGTCGAGGTCCACGCCCGCCAGTACCGTGGCGGGGTGCGGGCCACGGGCGGTCAGTGCTGTGGTCCATTCCGCAGGCCACGGACCCTGGGTGCCGGTGAGGATGATGTTGCCGGGATACCGGCCGGCGAACATGCCGGACTCCGCGAACGCGGCAACGCCGTGCATGGCTTGCCGCAGCGCTGCCACCTGGCTCCTGACCAGTGTGAGACCCGGCTCATCGCCCACGTTGACCACCAGGACTCCGCGCGATGTCAGCTTTGCCGCTGCCTCCTCGTAGAACCCGGTGCAGGCGATGTGCTCCGGCGCCTCCGGCCCGGAGAAGATATCCAGGATCACGACGTCGAAACGCAGGTCCGCCGGCAGTTCCGCCAAAGCGTCGCGGGCGTCGCCGATCAGCGTGTGCAGCACCGTTCCTTCGGGCATCGGCAGCTGCTGCAGGACGAAGTCCAGCAGTTCGCGCTCGAGCTCGACGGCGTACTGTACGGACCCTGGCCGGGTCGCCTGGATGTAACGGGCGAGCGTTAGGGCTCCGGCGCCAAGATGAAGTGCGCTGACGGGCTCTCCGGCGGGGGCGGCCAGATCCACCACATGGCCGATCCGGCGGAGGTACTCGTAAAATATTTCGCCCGGTTCGGCGAGGTTCACATGGGACTGCTCAGCCCCGCCGATGCTCAGTACGTACGCCCCCTCGGTGAAGGCATCCGCTTCAATCGTTGCGTGCTGGCCGGTGGTCCGGAGGAACCGGGACCCTGCCGCTGGCCGTGCAGGCACCGTCACAGCCTGTCCCGGAGCGTCGCGAGCCGCGATGCCGCCTCTTCGAGGACCGATGTCTTCTTGCAGAAGGCGAAGCGGAGCAGGCTGCGGGTCCGCTCGGCCCCCTCAGGGTGGCAGAAGACGGGCACCGGAATGGCGGCGACTCCCACCAGCTCCGGAAGCCGCCGTGCCAGGTCCACTGAATCGGAGATCCCCAGGGGCGCAGTGTCCACATTCACAAAATAGGTTCCCTGCGGTGTGAAGACGTCCAGGCCGGCGGCCTTGAGCCCCTCGCTGAGGATGTCCCGCTTGCGCCGCAGGGTTTCGGAGATTCCCGTGTAGAAGTCGTCGGGCAGGGCGAGCCCGACGGCGATGGCGCCCTGGAACGGCGTGCCGGAGCTGTAGCTCAGGAACTGCTTGACCGTCCTGATGGCGGACACGAGGTGTTCCGGCCCGCTGAGCCAGCCGATCTTCCACCCGGTGAAGGAGAACGTCTTGCCTGCGGAGGATATGGTGACGGTCCGCCCGGCAGCCCCCGGGAGGCTGGCCACGGGGATGTGCCGTTCCCCGAACGTCAGGTGCTCGTACACCTCATCGGTGATGATCACGGCGTCGTGCTTCGCGGCGAGTTCGACGACGCGCTGAAGCACCTCACGCGGAAAAACCGCGCCGGTGGGGTTGTGCGGGTTGTTGATGAGCACCACTTTGGTGCGGCTGCTGAAGGCCGCCTCCAGGGCAGCCATGTCCGGCATGAAATCCGGGGCGAGCAGCGGAGCAGTCACATGCGTGCCGCCGGCCAGCCCGATCATGGCGCCGTAGGAGTCGTAGAACGGTTCGAAGGTGAGCACCTCGTCACCGTGCTCCACCAAGGCCAGCAACGACGCCGCGATGGCTTCGGTGGCGCCGGTGGTCACGATGATCTCTGTCTCCGGGTCCGGCGCCAGTCCGTAGAACCGCTGCTGGTGTGCCGAGATGGCCTCCCTGAGGGGAAGGATGCCCTTGCCCGGGGCGTACTGGTTGGCGCCGGCGGCGATTGCGGCCTGTGCCGCCGCTTTGATCTCCGCGGGGCCGTCCTCGTCGGGGAAGCCCTGGCCAAGGTTGATGGCGCCGGTTCGGGCCGCGAGGGTGGTCATCTCCTCGAAGATGGTGACGCCCAGGGTGCCGTTGGGTGCCAGCAGGTTGGCTCCCGACGCTGCCCGCTGCCACGGTGCCGGAACTGTTGTGCTCACTGTTTGCCTGCCTGTCGCTTGGTTACGGGGTTTTCAGCCCGACCGGTGAATTTTTCCATGCCCGCGTAGATCCGGAAGACCCGTCCGCCGATGAAATCCCATGCCCGCACCGGGAGGATTCCCCGCAGGACTTTGCCAAGGTTGGCCGTCGCCGGAGCGATCAGCAGCGGGCGGCCCGCCGCCATCGCCCGCCAGGCCCGCCGGACGGCGTCATCGGGAGTCATGAGGGGAGTGAGCAACGGGCCGCGGGCACCGGCGAACATCCCGGTGGAAATGTAGCCCGGGCAGAACGTTGTGACCCGGAGATGCCGGTAGCCCTCCTGCTCCAGTTCGATCCGCAGGGAGTCGCTCCAGCCCAGCACGGCCCATTTGGATGCCGCGTAAACACTCATCCTCGGGTTTGACACTGTGCCGGCCGCAGAGGCGATGTTCAGGATGCGGCGGGGACGCCCGCCGTCGGCCATCATGTCCGGAAGGAACGCCAGGGTGACGTACATCGGCGCCAACGCGTTGACGTCCATGGTCAATGCGATGTCAGGTCCTGGCCGGTGGTCCCAAAACAGGGCGCCGCGCACGATTCCTGCATTGTTAATAAGGAGCGCGAGTGCGCCTTCCGCCCTGCACTCCCGCGCGGCCTCGGCGATGGCTGCCCGGTCCGCTAGATCCACCCGGCGGGCAACGGCACGGGCGCCGAGCGCAGTAACTTCGCGCGCAACGCCTTCCAGTCCGCCGCCGTCCACATCCCACAGGATCACCACTGCGGCGCCGTCGCGGGCGGCGCGGAGGGCGTGCAGCCGGCCCATGCCCATGGCGGCGCCGGTGACAAGAACCACGCCCCCTGCAACGGTGAAGGGAATGTTCGACTCGGGCATCCAGTCATGTTATCCCGCTCCGCGTATGCGGTAGGTTCGGAACATGAGACGTGCCGTATGCCCAGGCTCCTTCGACCCCATCCACAACGGCCACCTGGAAGTCATCGCCAGGGCTGCCGGGCTGTTTGACGAGGTCATTGTGGCGGTGTCCACCAACTACAACAAGAAATACCGCTTCACGTTGGAAGAGCGCATAGACATGGCGCGTGAGACCCTGGCGTCGCTGCGCGGAATCGTGGTGGAGCCGGTGGGGGAGGGACTGCTGGCCGAATACTGCAGGCAGCGGGGCGTATCCGCCATCGTGAAGGGCCTGCGCTCCTCGTCGGACTTCGACTATGAGCTGCCGATGGCAACCATGAACCGGCAGCTCAGCGGTGTGGAAACGGTCTTCCTTCCCACCGAGGGCCACTACCTCCACCTGTCGTCAACGCTTATCAAGGAAGTCTTTACCCTGGGCGGCAACGTGTCGGATTATGTGCCCCGGTCGGTACTGAAACGCCTGCTGGCGGGCGAGTCGTCGTCGGATTAGCCCGGCAGAGGGTAGGCTTGACCGGTACGCGACGGCCCTGCCGGTTTTGCGGCCCATTCCCTGTTTGTCCCGCGGTGCTGAACCGTGCGCCTTGCAGCCGGTTTGAGTCCATCCGGAAGATCAGGCTAAGATAGTACGTCGGTCATATGTTCAACAGGAGTTCTCATTAAACGAGATGCTAGTTCGCCCTTGGCGTTCGACGTCAAGGACCTCGGACGCAGTCCGGGGAGCATGCGGACGCTGACGGAACATGTACCCGCACCAAGTGACCTTGGTGTGGCACTCATTGGCGTGCAGGAAGGCTCGGATGTCGAGCTGGATCTGCGGCTGGAGGCCGTACACGAAGGAATTCTGGTATCAGGAACCGCCCACGTCGAAGTAACCGGCGAGTGCGGGCGATGCCTGGATCCCCTTGCGTATGACCTTGAGGTCAATGTGCAAGAACTTTTCTTCTACGAGGACTCCCAGTTCTCCGCCGGAGAAGACGAAGAAGAGCAATATCGAATCGAGCACGATTTAATCGATCTTGAGCCGGTGTTGCGGGACGCAGTTGTAACCATGCTGCCGTTCCAGCCGGTGTGCCGGGAAGACTGCCAGGGCCTTTGTTCCGAATGCGGAATACGCCTGGAAGACGAGCCGGGGCATCACCACGAGGTCGTAGATCCTCGCTGGGCCGCCCTAGCTGACTTGGCTAAGCCTGACCGGCAAAATTGATTTGTAAGTGTTTTTCTAGAGAGAAATGAGTTAGCCGTGGCTGTCCCGAAGCGGAAAATGTCTCGCTCGAATACCCGCGCCCGCCGCTCCCAGTGGAAGGCAACTGCCCCCCACCTGGTGAAGACCGTTGAGAACGGCCAGGTCACCTACAGCCTGCCGCACCAGGCAAAGGTCGTTACCGACTCGGCTGGCACTGCGCTGTTCCTTGAGTACAAGGGCCGCAAGGTCGCGGACGTCTAATCGGCCCACTGGCTGAACATGACGTCTTCAACTGAAGAGCTTTTGAAGCGTCTCGGTGTCTCAATTGACGCCGGGACGCTTCGTCTTGCTCTGACACATCGTTCGTATGCCTACGAAAACGGCGGCATACCCACCAACGAGCGCCTTGAGTTCCTGGGGGATTCCATCCTGGGCTTCTCCGTGACAGATGCCCTGTACCGTGACAACCCCGCCCTGCCTGAGGGTGACCTCGCGAAGCGGCGTTCAGCCGTGGTGAGTACCAGGGCACTTGCCGGAATCGGCCGCAGCCTGGGCATTGGTGACTACATTTACCTGGGGCAGGGCGAAAAGCTCACCGACGGTAAAAACAAGGCATCAATCCTCGCCGACACCATGGAGGCGCTCATTGGTGCCACCTACGTGTCCAACGACATCGAGACTGCACGTCAGCTCGTCATGCGGCTGATCGGTCCGCTGCTTCAGGACGCTGCCGCCCTGGGTGCAGGCACCGACTGGAAAACCAGCATCCAGGAGCTGGCGGCCAGCCGCCAGCTGGGCAGTATCTACTACGCCGTGGAGGGTTCAGGCCCGGACCACGCGCGCACCTTCGTGGCCGTGCTCCGCATCGGCGGAACCGACTACGGGCAGGGTGCCGGACGCTCCAAGAAGGAAGCCGAGCAGGAAGCTGCCGCTGACGCCTGGCGGAAGCTATCGGCTGCCGTTACGGCGAGCCTTCCGGCGGAATCCGAAGCCGGCCTCTAGGTCTTCCGTGCCTGAACTGCCGGAAGTCGAAGTTGTCCGCCGCGGCCTGGTGAGCTGGGTCCGCGGCAGGACAATCACCTCCGTTGACGTCCTGGATCCGCGCTCCATCCGCCGGCACGCGCTCGGCGCCGAAGACTTTGCCGGGAACCTCGAAGGCGCCCTGGTCCTGGACGTGGTGCGCCGCGGGAAGTTCCTCTGGCTTCCGCTCGAGGAGGCCGCAGCAGAAGGAACGGGCCGTGACGTCGACGGGACAGTCAGCGCCGGGACAGGCGGGTCCGGGCGGCCGGCGGTTGCCCTCATGGCACACCTGGGCATGAGCGGCCAGCTCCTGATGCAGGATTCCGGCGTTCCGGACGAAAAGCACCTGAAGATCCGGCTGCGGCTCAGCCCGGCTGACGGCATGCCGGAACAGCTCAGGTTCGTGGACCAGCGCATCTTCGGCGGGCTGTTCGTCACGTCGCTGGTGCCGACTTCCGATGGCGGACCCGGCGGCCTCGGGGAGCTTCCTTCACCGGTCATCGCCGAAGAGGCCGCCCACATCGCGCGGGATCCCCTGGACCCGAATTTTTCCTTTGACACTTTCTACCGCCGGCTCCGGCTCCGGCGCACGGGGCTCAAACGTGCGCTCCTGGACCAGGGGCTGGTCTCCGGCATCGGCAACATATACGCCGACGAGGCCCTGTGGCGGGCACGCCTGCACTACGCACGGCCTACCGACACGCTCCGCCGCGCCGAAGCGCTCAGGGTTCTGGACGCAGCGCGTGAGGTCATGCTGGACGCCCTTGCCGCCGGCGGAACCAGCTTCGATTCCCTCTACGTCAACGTCAACGGCGCCTCCGGGTACTTTGACCGGTCCCTCAACGCCTATGGCCGGGAAAAGCAGGAGTGCAAGCGGTGCGCTGCTGCAGGGATAGTGAGCCTTATGAAGCGCGAACAGTTCATGAACCGGTCCTCGTACACCTGCCCCGTCTGCCAGCCGCGTCCCCGCAACGGCCGGTGGTGAGCGGGGAAATCCAAGTACCGCCACTCTACCGAAACCGACTTTCCCGGTGCCAGACTGTGCCCAGGGCAGCCTCGGCTGCCGAATAGCAGGCGCGTTGGTCTTCAACGCCTGAACGGGAGGCTGGGGCCCATGATTGCGAAGAAGCTTGTCATCGCGGGGGTGAGTGTTGCGGCGGTGCTGGGCGGTGCCGCTGTGGTGCTTGACCAGATGGCAGGGGCGCCGGACGTCAGTCCGGGTACTTCATCCAGCACCGCCGCCCCGGGTCCGGCCGGCGCCGGCGGTTCCGAACCGCCGGGAGTTCCCCCCGCGGCGACACTGGCTACTCCAGGAACGGCGGCGGGCGGCGGGGACGGGACTGTCCCTGGCTCCGGGGAATCACCGGGAAGTAAGGCGCCGGGTTCCGGCGTACGGGAAGTTCTTCCCCCTGTGGCAGCGGCCCCCTCCGGGCTTCCGAAGCAGTCCCCGCCGGTGGCCCTGGTCAGCAGGCCTTTGCCGCCCACAGCCTCTGCCCAGGGCAAGATCGTAGCGGGCTTCCCCGAGGCTTCCTTGCCGTTCCCGGACGGGACCGTTGTGGTCTCCACGGCCGTATCCGCGGCTGATAGCGTCCTCCAGGTGACGGCTGATGCTATCTCGGGGGCCAGCCAGGACTCGGTGATGGGTCATTTCCAGCAGCAGCTCGCACCGCTCAGCTTCTGGTCCGAGGAAGCCCCCGCCGCGGAGGGACAGCGGTCGGTCCGCTTCGTCAGGGGCGCTGATTCAGTGACCCTGACCACCTCGACGACGGGCACGGGCAGCACCCGTTTCATGTTGCTCGGCAACCTTCACACGGCTGAGGGGTAGCGGCCATGTACATTTCGGTCTCGGATCGGAACGGCGGCAAGAAGGATGAACTGCCGGCAGCGGACGATCCCGCGGTGCCTCGACCGGCATTCCGCCTGTCGCCCGTTATCCTCTGGCTCGGCGTCGTCAGCATGTTCACCGATGTCTCGTCCGAATCGGTGTCCGCCGTCCTTCCCCTGTACATCACCGGATTCCTCGGCCTGTCCGCCATTGCCTTCGGGATCCTTGATGGAATCAACCAGGGTGCCAGCGCCGTTGTCCGAATCGCCGCAGGGTGGGCGGCGGACCGCAGCGGGCATCCAAAACACATAGCCCTCGCCGGTTATGGCCTCTCCATGGTCGCCAGGATCGGCTTTCTCTTCGCCGGAGGCTTCTGGGCGCTGACGGCCATCGTTACCGGTGACCGGATAGGCAAGGGCATCCGCACGGCACCGCGGGACGCCCTTATTACCGTTTCAGCCCAGCCCGAGTATCTTGCGCGCCACTTCGGAGTCCACCGCATGCTGGACAACATCGGCGCGGCGACAGGACCGCTGTTGGCGTTTTTCATCCTCATGCTCATCCCCAACGGGTACGGGACCCTTTTCGTGGTCTCCCTTGCCTTTGCGGTGATCGGTGTCGCCGCCCTCGCCCTGCTGGTGCCCAACCTGAAGACGGGCAACCCGGAGGGGACCGCGACAGAACGGCGGCCCGGCCCGGTCTTCGTCTTTCGCTGGAGCCTGCTGCGGGAACCCGGGCTGGGCCGGCTGCTCATTACGTCGGGGCTTCTTGGACTGCTCACCGTAGGGGATGGATTCATATACCTCGTTCTACAGGCGCGTGACTCCTTTGCCGTGCAGTGGTTTCCGCTGCTCTACGTTGGCACGAACGTCATCTTCCTCATTCTTGCGATCCCGCTGGGAAGACTGGCGGACCGGTGGGGGAAAGCCAAAGTCTTCGTGGCCGGTCATGCGGCACTCCTGCTGTGCTACTTCCTGGCGGCCGCACCGCTCGGCGGATTCGGGCCCACGCTGGCCTGCCTGGTCCTGCTCGGCGCCTTCTATGCCGCAACTGACGGTGTGCTGGCCGCACTGGCCAGCCAACTTAGTCCGCCGGAGAAACTTGCCACCGGGATCGGCGCCGCCCAGACCGTCGTTGCGCTGAGCCGCATGGCCGCGTCGGCCGGCTTCGGCGTTCTGTGGTTCGCGCTCGGGCCAGCAACGGCAATGCTGGTGGTGGGCGGCTGCCTCGTCGTCGCCGTACCGGTCTCCCTTCTGATCCTGCGGGCGGGCACACACGAAAGGCAGGCAGCTTGAGTTCCGCGGGCGGCAGGAAGCGCTGGCTTATCCTGCTGGTCATCACCGCGGTGGTCCTTGCCGGTGCCGGTGCCTATGCTGCTGTTGCCTTCCAGCGCTACCAGGACAGCCGCGCGGCCGCCTCCGCCGTCAGCGTGGCTACCGGCGTCGCCCTTCCCACCGTGGCGTTTGTCCTGTTCCGCAATACTGCGGCCGGACAGGGTTACGGCATGGCCGGCACCGTGCCCCTGGACACACCGTCGGGCCGGCGGTCCCTGGCGGGCGAGCCCTGCGACAGGGTTTATGGCAATGCCCGGACCCTTGTCTGCCTGAAGACAAACCGCGGGCTGGTGACCAACTTCGAGGCAGTGCTACTGGACCGGGAATGGCACCCGACCGGTCGCTGGGCACTGCCCGGGATCCCCAGCCGGACCCGTATGAGCGCTGATGGCTCGCTGGTGGGCACAACAGTGTTTGTCTCCGGCCACTCCTACAGCGCCGCAGGCTTTTCCACCGAGACCACCATCAGCCGGACCGACGGCAGCGCCGGAACAGGCAGCCTGGAAGGTTTCGCCCTCATGGTCAACGGAACGCAGGTGACGGCCGCGGACCGGAACATCTGGGGCATCACTTTCGTTCGCGGTGATGCTGACGCGTTCTACGCCACTGCGGCGTCATCGGGACGGATCTGGCTCGTGAAGGGCAGCATTTCCGCCCGGACGCTGACGGCCGTCCATGACGGCGTCGAGTGCCCGTCGCTCTCGCCCGACGGAACCCGCGTCGCATACAAGAAGAACACCGGGACACCCCTGGCCGCCCATTGGAAGGTCGCTGTCCTTGACCTGGCCAGCGGAAGCGAAACAGTTCTTTCCGAGCCACGCAGCGTTGATGACCAGATCGAATGGCTGGATGACGCAACGCTGCTCTACGGTCTGCCGCGTGAAGGCGCCGAGGGCGATAGCGACATCTGGCAGATCAAGGCGGATCCCGCCGCCCGCGCGACAATCTACATCGAGCACGCCTGGTCGCCGTCAGTGGTGCGCTAACGCCGGGCCGGGCGGGGCCGGAATGGCCCGGCCCGTTGCCTGGTCGCGCGGGGCGTCCAGGCTAGCGGGGGGCGAAGACAACGTCCACGAAATAGTTCGTGGAGTTGCTGGACTGGTTGGGAACTGCCGTTCCCGAACCAAAACGGTACAGCCCGTTGTTGTTTGCCCTGGCAGTCAGCGAGCCGCTGGTCCACGCCTTCGAGAAGAAGTTCGGAGTGTAGGAGTACCGTCCCGCCGGGGCGTTGTAGGACACGATGTAGTTGGTGTTCACCGTCAGGGCTATGGGAGTTGGAAGGGATGCGGTCTGCCAGCCGCTGGCCGTTTCGTTGGTAAACGTCACCTTGGCGAGCCGCACTCCCGATGCCGTCCAAAGCGACCCTGTGTGCGTGCCCGTGTTGGCTGTGCCTTTATAGAAGCGGATGGCCGTGACGGACCCGGCAACGGAAGACCTGAACGCCACGCCGAGCTCCACCGCCCGGACGTCCGTTGACGCTGCAATCTGCGGCAGTAACGACGCAAAGAGTGACTGGACGGGGGGCGCGGGAGTGAGGGTCGTGAACTGCCACGACGTCGGGGCAAGCGCTGCGCCGGCCGTCGAAACGACATTGGCCGCGCTCGCCGTGAGCACCGTATTGCCCGGCAGCTGTTGTGACGGCGTGAAAGTTACGGTGCGGCCGTCGGCGGACAGCGCCGAAGCGCCCGCAATGTTCGTTCCGCCGGCAGCCAGGGTGAGCGCGGCTCCAGGCTGTACGGCGGAGGACAGCGTCAGGCTGGGCCGGACGTCGAGCGGCACCGCAGTGGCGTTCGCGGCCGGCGACTGCGCCGTCACGGTCACTGGCTCCGGCGGAGGCGGGGGCACCGCTCCCGACGTCTGGAAGACCAGGTCCACAAGATAGCTGGCGCTCGATGACGACCCTGGGAAGTCGCCGCTGTAGGAGAACCCGCCGGAGTCCGCTGCCGTCCGCAACGGTCCGCTGGTAAAGCCGGTGGTAAAGCCGCCCGGAGTGGCGGAATAGATGCCGGTCGGCGACTTGTAGGCTGCCACGTATTCGGTGTCAGCGGCAATGGCTACAGGCTGGCTGAACGTTGCCGTTTGCCAGCCGGCAGTGGACTCGGCCGTGAACGTAACGGTGGCGAGCTGCTGGCCCGTGATGCTGAACAGGCTGCCGGTGTGGGTTCCGCTGTTCCCGGCGGATTTGTAGAAGCGGATGCCCGTGACCTGTCCGCTCGTGGAGCTCGCGAACCGCACGCCCAGGGCCAGCGGGGCTCCATCGTTGATTTGCAGGACGGACGGGGTCGTCGTGTCCTGGTAAAGGGTGCAGGGGCAGGCCCCCTCAGTCCGGGGGAGGGGCACGGTGGTGAAAGTCCAGGTGCCGCCGGCGCTGAGAGGCTGGTTCGTTGTGGAGGTTGCCGTCAGCGTGGCCGTGTAGCTCGTGGCGGCCGCCAGTTGTGCCGACGGCGTGAAGGTCACCTTGCCGGTCGCCGGGTCGTAGTTCGTGGTGCCGGGGATGTTCGTGCCCCCGGGGCCCGCCAGGCTGAACAGGACACTCCCTGCCGTGGCCGGCTTGGAGAACGTCGCCGTAACCGCAGCGTCCAGTGCCACGCTGGACGAACCGGGCAGCGGTGTTTGGGCGCCCGCCGCAAAGGCAGGTTCCGGATATTGGACCACGACATCCACCAGGTAGCTCGCCGTGGATCGGACATTCGGGAAGTCAGCGCTGTACGAATAGGCGCCGGCGTCGGTGTTCGCCCGGAGGTTGCCCACGGTCAGTCCCGGACCGAAGCCGTTTACCGTCGCGGAGTAGGCTCCCGTCGAAGTCTTGTACGCCATGATGTATTCAGTGTTCGCGGACATCCCCACGGGCTGGTTGAAGTACGCTGTCTGCCAGCCCGCGCTGCTCTCATTGGCGAACGTGACCGTTGCCAGTTGTTGCCCTGCGGCCGTGAACAGTGTGCCGGTATGAGTGCCTGCGTTGCCGGCTGACTTATAGAAACGGATGCCCGTGACGGTGCCGTCGGCCGTGCTGGAGAAACGGATGCCCAGGGTCAGCGGCACGCCGTCCCTGATCTCCTGTATTCCGGGGAGGACCGAATCATCGTAGAAGCTGCACGGGCAGCTTCCCGGAGATGGCGGCGCGACCACCGTAGTGAACGACCATGTCCCCCCTGCCGTCAGGGTGCCGCCGCTTGAGGCTGTGCCGCTGAGCGTCGCGGTGTACGTGGTTGCCAGCGCGAGGGCAGTCCCCGGCGTGAACGTCACCTTGCGTGTGGTTGCGTCGTAACCGGTTGTGCCTGCAACAGCAGTGCCGTCGGCCGCCTTCAGCGTCAACTGCACGCTCGACGCCGTCACCGGCTTGGAAAAGACGGCTCCGACGGTTGTGGCCTGCGGGACGCTGGAGGATCCGCCCAGAGGCCACTGTCCCGAAGCGGTCAGCGGGGTGCTGTCCACCGTGTCGAACACAGCATCGACGAAATAGTTGCCGTTGCCAAAGCTGTTCTGCGGGAAAGCATCAGGACTGCCATAAACGCCTGCCGGTTCGCTGCCGAATCCTCCCGCAACCGTCAGCGGCGGCTCGGTGAACCCGAAGCTGGACCACTGGTATTCCTTCGTGGCGTAGTGGCCTTTGGGTGCGGTGTAGGACACCGTGTATTTTTGTCCTGCCGTGACTGCCACCGGCTGGTTGAACTGGACTTTCTGCCACCCCGAAGCGGTCTCCGAAGTGAATGTGGCGGTGGCAAGGCGCTGTCCGGATGCGTTCCACAGGGATCCGGTGTGGGTCCCTGTGTTGGCTGTGCTCTTGTAAAAGCGGACTCCGGTGATGAAGCCGTCCACGCTAGGCGTGACCTTCATTCCGAGCTCGTAGGCGCCGCCGTCCTGGGAATCCGCTGTGGCGGGAACCTGCTGCCCGAACACCGTGTACGGGCCGGCAAGCTGCAGGGTTTTTGTCGCGGCGGTGCCGATGTTGGCGCTGTCATCCACTGCGCGCACCGAGATGCCGGCTGTGCCGAGTCCCTTCTGGATGTACGTGTATGTCCAGTTCTGTTTCCCCTGGGCAGGATGCCATGTGGCACCCCCATCAGTGGAGACCTCGACGCCGGCCACGATGCCGCCGGCATCGCTGGCGTTACCGGAGACGGTGACGCTGCTGCCGTGGGCAATGGTGGCACCATCGGCGGGGGCTGTGATGGTGGTGGTGGGACCAGCCGCGTCGCTGCTCGGAGTTGCCGCGGCCAACGCAGCATCACGTGTCCCTGGCTGGGCGCCCATGTCGGCCAGCAGATTGATCTGGGCCTGCTGCATCCTTGGATCCGCAGGTGCACCGTCGCCGTCGTGCACCTCGTCCAGGCCCCATGTCCACTGGACTGTACCGGCCGAAAAAACCAGCGCTCCGCCCGGCGCGCGATACATGGTGGTGTTGTGGGTGGAAGTGCCGGGCTTCACCGTATTCCCGAAATCCTGGAGATACTCCGGCGTCGGGCCGGTGGTCGTCGACAACCTGATCAAACCTGCGGGCCTGAACCCGTTGTCAAGGTCCTCGTTGGACTCATAGCCCACGGTGTGGGGTGCCAGTTGGGCAGAGGCCCCCGTGGCCAGGGACGCAAGGGGCGTGTTCCGCCAGAGACGTGACTTGCCTTCTGCAGCACTGACAGTGATGGGAAGATCCGTGTAGTTGGACATGTACAGGGTTCCGGTCACACTGTTTTCAGGCAGTCCTCCGCCGTTGGCCTGGGAGGCGTACCGGGGATCACGCCATGTGCCCGTCCATTGGGTACTAGGGTCGATTTTTTCGTTGGCCCACGTCTCTTTGTAGGACGTGATTGTTCGCCCCGCAGCGCTGTCCACCGGAGACGGCTCGATCCGCGTGCGCCAGTACATTTCATTACCGGACAGGAACTGCAAGTTCACGCCTGCGTCGCGGGCGGCTTCCACATTGGCCCGTTGGGGCCCGGACCAGTACTCATCGTGTCCCACCGAGAGGAACACCTTGTGGTTGAGGAGCTGCGCGCCGTTCCGGTGGGTGTCCAGGCCGCTGATGTAGCTCACGTCATAGCCGTTCTTCTCCAGGAAACGAACCAGCGGGTACTCGTTGCTGAAGTAGAAGTCGCGGCCCGAAGGTCCGCCGCGTGTGGCCACCGGCCGGTTGTAGCTGACCTTGTAGGCCCTGCCGTTGGTTCCATAGTAGAAATTTGAACCGCCATAGTCGTTGTAGGCCTGCCACGTCGTGTCTGAAGTCTGGAAAACCACATCCGAGCGGCTGCCGTCTGAGCGGACGATGAAAGTGATGTGGCTCTGGGCCCCGTTGTCCGGACGCGTCAGGAGGGCGATGTACACACCCGACACCGCAGTGGCCGGGACCTGCCACGTGGCGGACACGGCCCACGTCCCGCAGTCGTACAGGCCGGTTGCGACATCATTGAGGCACTGGGGCTGTGACTGCCGTCCGGCGACTGGCGCGACGTCGGCGACCTTGCGGGCACCCAGCCCCTGGTACCAGCCGGTCCGGTAGACAGCGATCGTGTAACTGGACGCGTTGGTGTCCACCTTGAAATTGATGGCCTGGCCGGCATTGACGCTGATCTCTGTGGCATATCCCTGGATGCTCGAGTCCCCGGCGCCGGTGATGTCCCATTCTGACGGCGGGCTTCCGGGCTTGGAGTTTTCACAAGCGATGGCGTTCACCACCGGAGCGCAGGGGTCCGCAGCGAAAGCGAGCGGAAGAAGCGCGGCCGGTGCTGCAGCTGGCAGGAGCGCGGCAACCATGGCCAGTGCCACCAGGAAGGTGACCTTCTTGAAGCCGTTGAGCGTGCCGCCGGCTGGGGAAACAGACATGTGAACTCCTGGAGTGAGTGCGCAGTTGCGGATCGGGCCGTGCACAATGCACTGCCCTGCATGCCGCCCCCCGGCGCAGCCAAACCAAGATATTCAGTTGTCCAACAAAAGGTCGCGGTGATAACGCCCCTCACTGCATCATGGCCGTCCCAGCTCCGCTGGATCCTGCCAAGTCAAACCGGTGTGAGACCACCGGATTGCGCAGCGTCAAGCAACCTTTAGGCGCGATTCTAGGGGCACTCAGTGGCGACTGACAAGGGCCTGATGGCCGCAAGGGACCCAAATCCGGGCTTTGTCGTTGCCACGCAGTAGATTTGGAAGGGAAAGGGCCACATCAGCACCGGAATCTAGCGACCCGGTACTTAGGCCATTCAGAATTTAAACCTCTCAGGAGATCCGAAACACCTTGCACCTCAAGAGCCTGACCGTCCGCGGATTCAAGTCGTTCGCCTCAGCCACGACGTTCGATTTTGAGCCGGGCGTCACTGCAGTGGTCGGTCCGAACGGCTCCGGCAAATCGAATGTTGTGGATGCCCTGGCCTGGGTCATGGGCGAACAGGGTGCCAAGACACTGCGTGGCGGCAAGATGGAAGACGTGATCTTCGCGGGCACTTCCGGCCGCCCGCCGCTGGGCCGGGCCCACGTTTCGTTGACTATCGACAACACCGACGGTGCACTGCCCATTGAGTACAGCGAAGTGACCATCTCCCGGACTCTTTTCCGCACGGGCGGATCCGAGTACGCCATCAACGGTGCAGGCTGCCGCCTCCTGGACATCCAGGAACTGCTCTCTGATTCAGGCCTCGGCCGGGAGATGCACGTGATCGTGGGGCAGGGACAGCTGGACAAGGTTCTGCACGCCACTCCGGAGGACCGGCGCGGTTTCATCGAAGAGGCAGCAGGCATCCTCAAACACCGCCGGCGCAAGGAAAAAACGGTCCGGAAGCTGGAAGCAATGCAGGCCAACCTGCAGAGACTGAGTGACCTCACCAGCGAAATCCGGCGCCAGCTGACGCCGCTGGGCAAGCAGGCGGAAGTGGCGCGCCGGGCCCAGACCGTCCAGTTCGAAGTCCGGGATGCCCGGGCCCGGCTGCTGGCGGACGACCTCGTGCAGTTGCAGTCCGCCCTGGCCCAGGACGTGGCGGACGAATCCGCCCTGAAGGCGCGCAGGGTTGTTGTGGAGGAAGGCCTGGAACAAGGGCGTCAGCGCCAGGCGGGACTGGAACAGCTTGCCGCGGCGGCCACACCAAAGCTCAATGCCGCCCGGGACACCTGGTACCAGCTCTCGGCGGGGAGGGAAAGGCTGCGCTCCCTCGGCTCGCTTGCAGAGGAACGGCGCCGTTTGCTGGGCGCTGCGGACGAACTCCCGGACTCCGGCCGGGACCCGGACCAGCTAGAGCGGAACGCCGCCAGGGTCCGCGAAGAACAGGCGGCCTTGGAAGGGGGGATCCTGCAGAAACGCGCTGTGCTGGAAGCCGCCACGGCAGCCAAGCAGGACGCCGAAAGCGCCGCGAGTGCCGAAGACAAACGGTTGGCCGCGGTGCTCCGTGCCGCGGCCGACCGCCGCGAGGGGCTGGCAAAACTGGCCGGCCAGGTGGGTGCAGCACGGTCGCGTGTTGAAGCCGCACAATCGGAACTCGGCCGGCTCCGGGAATCCCAGGCTGCCGGCGAAGAGCGCCGGCGCCGCGCCCAAAGCGAGTTCACGGCCCTGGAATCGCAGGTCGCGGGCGTCGAAGACGGTGAGGAGTCCCTTGATGCTGAGTACGAGGACGCCAGCGCCGGCCTGGACGCAATCCTCACGGACATGGAGGCACTGAAGTCAGCCGAACGCGAGGGGGAGCGGGAGCGCGACGCGCTGCTTGCCCGGCGTGACGCACTCCAGCTTGGGCTCAACCGCAAAGACGGGTCTGGACGTGTGGCCGGTTCGGGGTTGCCCGGGGTCATCGGGCCCCTCGCGTCGATGCTCTCCGTCGAACCCGGGTATGAAGCGGCCGTCGCCGCCGCCTTGGGAAACTCCTCGGACGCCGTCGTGGTCCGGGACGCCGGCACCGCCGTCGACGTGCTGCAGCTACTTAAGGACGACGACGCCGGACTTGCCTCGCTGCTGCTGGCGGCAACAATCCCGCCGCCGGCCGACGGTCTCCAATCCCCGGCCGGCGCAGTGCCGGCTCAAGGTCCACTGCCTGCCGGCGCCCGCTGGGCCACGGAGCTCGTGACCCCCTCCGCAGCCGGGCTGAAAGGGTTCCCGTCCTTTCCGGACCTGGACTACTCTGCGGCGGGCACGCTGCTGGGCACCCTTCTGGGCACGTTGCTGGAGAATAAAGCAATTGTCGAGGACCTCGCGGCGGCAGCGGAGCTTATCCGCGCGCAGCCCGGGCTGACTGCCGTGACACGGGCCGGAGATGTCTTCACGGCCTTTGCCGTCCGGGGCGGCTCGGCGAATGCACCCTCGTTGCTTGAGGTGCAGGCCGCCGTCGATGACGCCGAAACGAGGCTGGCCGCGGTCAGCGCCGAACTTGAACGGACCCGGTTCGCGCTGGCCTCCGCCCGGGCGCGGAAGACGGATGCCCAGGAACGTGCGGATGCCGCCCTGGACAGGCTCCACGAGTCCGATGCCCGGCTGGCGGCAGTCGCCGAGCGGCTGGGCCACCTCAATTCGGTGCTGCGGAGTGCTGTGGGCGAGAGCGACAGGCTGAACGCCTCGCTGGCACGGGCCGAGGCCCATATCGTGACCGAGCAGGAGGCCCTGCAGGTTGCGGCAGCGCGCCTGGACGCGGCGCGGCAGGCCCCCGCGGACGAGGAACCCTCGGCAGAGCTCCGTGACGAACTTGCCCAGGCGGCATCCGCGGCGAGGGCGGCCGAAATGGAGGCCAGGCTTTCGCTGCGGAGTGCCGAGGAGCAACTGACCGCCACCAGCAACCGCGCCCTTTCGTTGGAGCGGGCTGCCGTGGCCGAGCGCCGGGCACGGGAGGAAGCTGCGCAACGTGCCCGCCGCCGCCAGCGCCAGGCCGGCCGGGCGGCCGCCGTGTCGGCTGCGGTGGAGCAGATCGTTGCTTACATGGACGTCTCCGTGGAGCATGCGCTCCGCGCGCGTGACCTTGCAGAGGAAGAACGGGAGCTCAGGGACCGCGAACTTGCAGCGGCACGGTCGGAGAACGATGCCCTCAGCCGTGAGCTGGCGGAGCTGACGGATTCAGTGCACCGCGATGAACTTGCCCGCGCGCAGCAGCGGCTCCGGATCGAAGCCCTGGAACTGCGTTCGGTCGAGGAACTTGGATTGTCCCCGGACCAGCTCGTGGCCGACTACGGGCCGGACCAGCCGGTACCCGTGGCCGTGGGGGAGGCTGCTGACAAGTGGGCGGCCCTCCGGATGCCGGTGGACGAGGACGGAACGCCCATCCCGGAAGGCAAGCCCTTCGTCCGCGCCGAGCAGGAAAAGCGGCTCCGCAAAGCTGAGCGGGACCTTTCCTCGCTGGGACGGGTCAATCCGCTGGCACTGGAGGAATTCGCCGCCCTGGAGGAACGGCACCAGTTCCTCAGCAGCCAGCTTGAGGATCTCAAGTCCAGCCGAAAGGACCTGCTGGACATCATCAAGGAAGTGGATGAACGCGTCCAAAAAGTCTTTTCCGAAGCCTTTGCGGACACCTCTGCCCAGTTTGTCCGCGTTTTCGCCCGTCTTTTTCCCGGCGGTGAAGGACGGCTCGTCCTGACTGACCCTTCGGACATGCTCACCACGGGCATTGAGGTGGAGGCGCGTCCGGCCGGCAAGAAGATCAAACGGTTGTCCCTGCTGTCCGGGGGCGAGCGCTCGCTGACCGCGGTGGCCCTGCTCGTGGCCATCTTCAAGGCCAGGCCTTCGCCCTTCTACGTGATGGACGAAGTGGAGGCCGCCCTGGACGACACCAACCTGGGCAGGCTCATCACGGTCTTTGAGGAACTCCGCGAGTCCAGCCAGCTGATTGTCATCACGCACCAGAAGCGCACCATGGAAGTTGCCGACGCCCTGTACGGCGTCACCATGCGCGGCGACGGCGTTTCAACGGTCATCAGCCAGCGCCTCGGCGCCGACGTTTAGACCGCGCCGGCTCCCGGCCGGGGCTCGGACAGGGTCCCGTGCGATTGTGAGAAGCTAGGGGAGTGAATGACATCCTCCCCATAATCCTTGCCATCCTCGCTGCCCTGGTGGTCATTGGCGGACTGATCCCGGTCCTGCTGAAGACCCGCCGGAACATCACCAAGTACCCGGGCACCCGCGACGCCAACGATCCCGTCGAGCCGGTCCGCGGCGGGGGCGGAACGCTGGTGGAGGACCGTCCCGCGGTGACACCCGGGCGCCCGGCGCCCGGCGAAGCCGGCCTTGAAGGACTGGAGACAGCCGAGGTCCCCGATGACGCGGCGGGGCTTGAAACCATTGCCGTGGAGACACCCCTTCCCGTGGCCGGACGTCTGACCAGGCTCCGCGAACGCCTGGTGAGGTCCAACAACATCCTCGGCAAGGGACTGCTCGCGCTCCTGTCCAGCGACAAGATTGATGAAGACGTCTGGGACGAGGTCGAAGAGACCCTCTTGCTGGCAGACCTTGGCACCGAGCCGACCATGCAGCTGGTCGATGCCCTCCGGGAGCGGGTCAAGGTGCTGGGGACACGCACCCCCGAGCAGGTCAAGGCCCTGCTGCGCGAGGAACTCATCAAGCTCGTGGATCCGACCATGGACCGCAGCCTCCGCACCGAACGCCACGCCGACAAGCCCTCGGTCATGATGGTGGTGGGTGTCAACGGCGTGGGCAAGACCACCACCGTGGGCAAGCTCGCGCGCGTCCTCGTGGCCGAAGACAAGGACGTCCTGCTGGGCGCAGCGGACACGTTCCGTGCCGCAGCCGCCGAGCAGCTCGCCACGTGGGGCCAGCGCGTCGGCGTTCCCACTGTGAAGTCCGACGTCGACGGCGCCGATCCCGCCTCAGTCGCCTATGAAGCGGTCAAGGCAGGCATCGACCAGGAGGTCGACGTCGTAATGATCGACACCGCCGGCCGGCTCCAGAACAAAGTCGGCCTGATGGACGAACTCGGCAAGGTCAAGCGCGTCATCGAGAAGCTGGCCGAAGTGGACGAGGTCCTTCTGGTGCTGGATGCCACCACCGGACAGAACGGCCTGAACCAGGCCCGTGTGTTCTCCGAGGTGGTCAACATCACCGGCATCGTGCTGACAAAACTGGACGGCACCGCCAAGGGCGGCATCGTGGTCGCCATCCAGAAGACACTGGGGGTTCCGGTCAAGCTGATCGGGCTGGGCGAAGGCGCCGACGACCTTGCTCCGTTCGACGCCGAGGGCTTTGTCGACGCGCTGCTGAACTAGGCAGTTTGCAGAACTAGGCAGCTTGCCGGGCTGCAGGCCGCTGGAACGTCTCCCGCGCGAAAAGCCAGCCGGCTGCAGCCACGATCAGGACGCCCCCGGTCACGCCGAAGGCCCACCCGTACCCGAGCCGGTCCGCGAGGAGCCCCGCGAGGACCGGCCCGACGATGGCGCCGGCGTCGGACATCATCTGGAAGACCGCCAGCACCCGGCCCCCGGAGCGTCCGTTGCCGATCACATCCGCGATGGCGGCCTGCTGGGCTGGCCCCAGCAGGCCGGAACCTATTCCGGCGACGGCCGATGCCGCCAGGAACCAAGGCATGTCCCCGGTCAGTCCGATGCCCGCTGTCGCCACACCGGTCAGGACCAGGCCGGCGATCAACAGCGGCTTGCGGCCCAGGGTGTCGGCCAGTTTCCCTGAGACCGTCAGTGCCGCGGCGTTGCCGCCGGCAAAGACGGCCAGCGCCCAGCCGGCCGCAGCCGGTCCTGCGCCCAGCGCCGCCACGGCGAAAAGTGGAACGGTGGCCATGCGCACACCGAAGGTCGCCCAGCCGTTGGCGAAGCTGGAGAACAGGCCCGCCCGGTACGCGCTGTCACGCAATGCCTCGCCCAGGCCCATCGGCGGCTCCAGGCTCCCGTCCTTCCGCGACTTACCCGGGACGTGGCTCAGCTGGGTCTGAACCACCAGCGCCGCCAGGACCAGCGCAGCCGCATACGCCAGGAACGGGATGCGAAGGCCGAAGCCCGCCAGCATGCCGCCCACAATCGGCCCGCAGACATTGCCGATGAGGAAGGCCGAGGCGTAGGCGCCGGAAACCCGGCCGCGGCTCTCCGGCGGGGCAAGCCGGACGACGAGCGCCATGGACGCGACTGTGAACATCACCGATCCCGCGCCGCCCAGGCCCCGGAAAATCAGCAGCTGCCAGTAGTCCTGGGCGAAGGCGCACGCCGCCGTTGAGGCGGCGACGATCAGCAGGCCGGCCACATAGACGGGACGTTCGCCCAGCTTCACGATCAGGGCGCCGCCGGCAGGTGCGAACAGCAGCCGCATGAACGCAAAGATGCTCACGATTACAGCGGCAGCTGTGGCCCCGACGTCGAACGTGGTGGCGAACTGGGGCAATACCGGCGCCACGAGCCCGAAACCCAGCGCGATCAGAAACGCAGCAGCCAGCATCACCTTGATGTCGCGCGGCAGCCGGGTGGTGGGAGGCTTCCCGGCCGCGTCGGTGTGGTCGGATTGGCCGCCAGTCCGGCGGGGCAGGGCCTTGCCGGGGCGGAAACGGTCGGTCATGGTGCCTGTGTCCTTGCAGGGTGCTGTGGAAGTGCGGTTTGGGACTGGTGAAACATAACCGTAACAAGCAGGATATGCACCATTTACTTCCGGGAGGTTCTTGTAACAACCCGGACATCTAATTCCTCCGCCGGCGAAACACGGCCCGGCAAAAATCGTCTTAGAACGCAAAAAGGCGTTGGGCAAGCGGAAGATTCCGCGGGATCAACTAAGCATCTAGGCAAGGGAGGACGTGCACCATGGAACTTACCGCAGGTCACGTATGGCTCATGGTTGCGGCGGCACTTGTGCTGTTCATGACACCAGGGCTGGCATTTTTCTACGGCGGCATGACACGTGCAAAGGCCGCGCTGAACATGATGATGATGAGCTTCATCTCCATCGGCATGGTCGGTGTGGTCTGGGTACTCTGGGGCGCATCCATGAGTTCCGGCGAAGGATTCATGCAGATCGTCGGGAACCCGTTCGCAACGTTCGGACTCGAAGGCATCACCACTCCGGACGGTCTCATCAAGGTCGGCTACGCAGCCACGTTCGCCATCATCACAGTGGCACTGATCAGCGGCGCCATCGCGGACCGCGCAAAGTTTGGCGCATGGACCGTGTTCGTTCCCGTCTGGGTCACGCTGGTCTACTGCCCCATCGCTTACATGGTCTGGGGCGGAGGACTCTTCGGTCCTGAAGGTGCTGTGGGCCAGGCCCTCGGCCCGGCCATCGACTTCGCCGGCGGTACCGTGGTTCACATCAACGCCGGTGTGGCCGCACTCATCCTCGTTCTGATCATCGGCAACCGCAAGGGCTTCGGCAAGGACCCGAACCACCGCCCGCACAACGTCCCGTTCGTGATGCTCGGCGCAGCCATTCTCTGGTTCGGCTGGTTCGGCTTCAACGGCGGCGCAGCCACCACGGCGGAACAGGGCGGCCTGATCTGGGTCAACACCCTCGCCGCTCCCGCAGCTGCCATGCTCGGCTGGCTCATCACCGAACGTGTGCGTGACGGCCACCCCACGTCCCTGGGTGCGGCCTCCGGTGTTGTTGCCGGTCTGGTTGCCATCACCCCGGCGTGTGCAAACGTCAGCCCGGTCGGAGCGCTCGGCCTGGGCCTGGTCGCCGGTGTGGCTTCGGCCCTGGCAGTCGGACTGAAGTTCCGCTGGGGCTTCGATGACTCACTCGATGTTGTCGGCGTCCACCTGGTGTCGGGCATCATCGGCACCGTGGCACTTGGTTTCATTGCCCTCCCGGTTGAAGGCGTCGGCGGCGGCCTGTTCTACGGCGGCGGACTCACCCAGCTGTGGGCCCAGCTCGCAGCAGCAGGCATCGCCATCGCCTACTCGGCCATCCTGACCACCGTGATCGCACTGGCCATCCACAAGACGATGGGCTTCCGTGTCTCCCAGGAGCAGGAAGTTGTGGGCGTGGACCTCAGCCTGCACGCAGAGACTGCCTACGAATTCGGCGTCGGCGGCCACGGCGGGAGCTTCCAGCCCCTGCATGAACTGATCACCGGCAAGCAGGGCGACGAATCCGCCGCGGCAACCGAAGACGGCAAGAAGACTGACGCAGCAACAGGTAAGGAAAGTGTGGGGGCATGAAACTGATCACAGCAATCGTCCGGCCGGAAAAGCTCGACTCCATCCGGGAGGGGCTCGAATCCTACGGCGTGCAGGGCCTGACGGTCAGCGCAGCCAGCGGATACGGCAGGCAGCGGGGCTACACCGAGGTGTACCGCGGGGCTGAGTACAACGTGGACCTGCTTCCCAAGATCCGCGTTGAGGTCCTGGCCACGGACGAACAGGCGGATGACATCCTGGATGTCATCATCGCCAGCTCCAACACCGGGCGTGCCGGAGACGGCAAGGTCTGGACGGTGGACGTTTTCGAAGCTGTAAGGGTACGCACGGGGGAACGCGGCTCGGCCGCCATCTAACCCAAGCGAACGCAGAGCGGGCCGGTACCTGGAAGGTGCCGGCCCGCTTTTGCGTGCAGTGAGCTGTGCCTCACGGCGGGCCCGCCCGGCGTGAGCAGACGGTCCTGCCGTGACTAGGCGGGCCAGCCGTCGGGGCCCGATGATCCGGCCGCATATTCCTCCAGTGGAACGCTGCCGCGGCTCCACGCCTTGATCACCGGCTCGATGATCCGCCAGCAGTCCTCCGCAGTGTCAGCCCGCACGGACAGCAGCGGATCACCGGTCAGGACACCCTCGAGGACTTCCCCGTACGGCAGCAGGTCGGAGGCGCTCAGCTCGGCGTTGAGGGTGGCCCGGTCCAGGCTGAGGACGTTGCCCGGGCCGTTGACGTCGACGTCGAACTGCAGTGTGTCCGGACCGAACCCGATGCGGAGCTGATTCGGCGAGTCGACGCCCGTGAAACCCTTGGGCAGGTGCGGGACCGGCTTGAAGGTGACCACTGCTTCCTTGCGCTTGGCCCCGAGCGCCTTGCCGGAACGGAGGACGAAGGGGACGCCCTGCCAGCGCCAGTTGTCGATGTCCACCTGCACCTCGGCCAGGGTCTCCGTGTTCCTGGCCGCGTCCACCCCCGATTCCTTGGCATAGTCCGGGACTTTCCGCCCGTCGATGGACCCTGCCGTGTACCGTGCACGCCGCGTGTTCGACCGGTAGGGCGCCTTGACGCTGCTGGCTCGCAGGAGTGTGGCCACGGCGTCCCGGAGGTCACGCTCGTCCACGGACGCCGGCGGCTCAATCGCCATCAGCGCCATGATCTGCAGCAGGTGGCTCTGGATCATGTCCCGGAGCGCCCCGGCGGAGTCGTAGTAGCGGGCGCGGCCTTCCAGCGCCAGGTCCTCGTCAAAGATGACCTCCACCTTTTCGATGTGATCGCGGTTCCAGATCGGTTCCAGGAAAGTGTTGGCAAAGCGCAGGCCCAGGATGTTCAGGACAGTCGCCTTGCCGAGGAAGTGGTCCACCCGGTGGATGTGGTCTTCCGGGACCAGCGCCGCCAGGGTTTCATTGAGGTGCCGGGCTGACTCTTCACTGGACCCGAACGGCTTCTCCATCACCAGCCGGGTGCCGGCGGGCACCTCCTCCGGGGCCAGCACCTCACAGGCCTTCTGGCTGACGTGGGGCGGAAGGGCGAAGTACACGGCCACCGGTGCCTCAAGGCCGGCCAGCAGGGAGGCCAGCCCTCCGCCTGCTGTCACGTCAAGCTGGTGGTACCGGGTTGTTTCCGCGATCCGCTTGAGCTCGCGCCTGCCGGCAGCGTCCGCCTGCGAATTGGAGTCGGCAAAGGACGTCTCAACGCGCTCCAGCCATTGCCCCTGGGACCAGGGATCCGATCCCGCACCTACGAGCGTCAGCCCGTCGGCACGCCCTTTCGCGGCGAGCCGGGCGAGTCCCGGCAGGAGCAGCCGGCCGGTCAGGTCCCCGGAGGCACCAAGGATAAGCAGGGTTTTTACAGTTGTTCGGGTGGCCATCCTGCCAGCATGCCATCTTGAAGGGCTGACTTGGTACCCTAGATAGTCGAGTCCCGATCATCCACTGAAAGAAGTGCACGGCGCGTGTTCAATTCACTCTCTGACCGGTTGACAGCAACCTTCAAGAATCTCCGCGGCAAGGGCCGCCTCACCGAGGCGGACGTTGACGCCACGGTCCGCGAGATCCGTCGGGCCCTCCTGGACGCTGACGTTGCCGTGCCCGTCGTGCGCGAATTCACCGGACGGGTGCGCGAACGCGCCCTCGGCGCCGAAGTTTCCGGTGCCTTGAACCCCAGCCAGCAGATCGTCAAAATCGTCAACGAGGAACTCGTTGAGATCCTGGGCGGCGAAACCCGTCGGATCCGACTGGCCAAGACCGGCCCCACCATCATCATGCTCGCGGGCCTTCAGGGCGCCGGCAAAACCACCCTCGCCGGCAAACTCTCGAAATGGCTGAAGTCCCAGGGCCACAGCCCCATACTGGTGGCCTGCGACCTCCAGCGGCCCAATGCCGTCACCCAGCTCCAGGTGGTGGGCCAACGCGCCGGAGTGCCCGTTTTCGCCCCGCACCCGGGGGCCACGTCCACTGAACTGGAGCACCCGGCCGGGGATCCCGTTGCCGTTGCCCGTGCCGGTGTCGAGGAAGCGCGCCAGAAGCTTCACGACGTCGTCATTGTGGACACCGCCGGACGGCTCGGCGTGGACGCCGACATGATGGAACAGGCGCGCCAGATCCGCCGGGCGATTGTCCCGAACGAAGTGCTCTTCGTCATTGACTCCATGATCGGCCAGGATGCCGTGAACACGGCGCTGGCGTTCGATGAAGGTGTCAACTTCACCGGCATCGTCCTTTCCAAGCTCGACGGCGACGCCCGCGGTGGTGCCGCGCTGTCCGTCGCATCGGTCACGGGCAAGCCCGTCATGTTCGCCTCCACGGGCGAAGGCGTCGACGACTTCGAGCTGTTCCACCCCGACCGCATGGCGTCCCGCATCCTCGACATGGGTGACGTGCTCACCCTGATCGAGCAGGCCGAGAAGTCGTGGGACAAGGACGAAGCGGCCCGGATGGCGAAGAAGTTCGCCGACCAGGAGGACTTCACCCTTGATGACTTCCTGGCCCAGATGCAGCAGATCCGCAACATGGGCTCCATGAAGAAGATGCTCATGATGATGCCCGGGGCGCAGAACATCCGCCAGCAGCTGGAACAGTTCGACGAACGCGAAATCGACCGGGTGGAAGCGATTGTCCGTTCCATGACCCCGCACGAGCGCGTTGCCCCCAAAATCATCAACGGATCACGCCGTGCCCGCATCGCCAAGGGCTCGGGCATGCACGTGTCCGACGTCAACGGCCTGCTGGAGCGGTTTGCCCAGGCGCAGAAGATGATGAAGAAAATGGCGGCGGGCGGCGGAATGCCCGGAATGCCGGGCATGCCGGGAATGGGAGGCGGCGGCGGGGCCCGCAAGGGCGGGGCCAAGAACGCACCCAAGAAAAAGGCCAAGTCCGGAAACCCGGCCAAGGCTGCCCAGGAGCTCCGTGACGCCGAGGCCCGGCGCGCCAGCGCCGGCAAGGCACTTCCCACCGGTGCCGCCTTCGGTCAGCAGGGCGCGGACTTTGATCCGTCCCAGCTCAACCTGCCCAAGGGCTTCGACAAGTTCCTCGGCGGGAGCAAGTAGCTCCTGGCGGCGTACTTTGCCATAGGGTTGGGGCATGTTTAAGCAGCGCGTAGTGTTCGTCCACGGTTCGGGGGCCTTCGGGTCCGCCGCGTGGCCCAAGCAGCACGGCATGGCCCTGGCCTACGACGCTCTGTTCCTGCGCCGCCACGGCTTTGACGCGTCGGCGGAACCCCTCGAGTCGGACTTCCACGCCGATGCCCGGATCGTGCTGGGTGCTTTGGCGGACGGGGGCCGTGGTGCCTCCGGCGGCCATGTGGTGGCCCACGCCCAGGGTGCCATCGCGGCCATGATGGCAGCCGTGGAGCGCCCGGACCTGGTGCAGTCCCTCGTCCTTGTGGAGCCCGCCTGCCTCTCCCTGACCGCTGAACTGCCTGCGAGTGCCGCGCACCGTGCCCTGATGCAGCCGCTGTTCGACGTGCGGCACCAGCTTGGCGACGACGACTTCCAGCGGGAATTCGTCCGGCGTGCCTTTTCCGTGCACAGCGATGGGCCGTCCACGCCGGAGGCGCTCAACGCCGCACGCCGGCTCCGGCTGCAGGCCCCTCCGTGGGAGGCGCCGCTGGACATCGTTCCGGGTGTCCCCACACTGGTCCTCACCGGCGGCTGGGAGCCGCTCTACGAGGAGATCGCCGGCTACCTGCGCGAAACCGGTGCCCTGCACCGCGTTGCCGCGGGCGGACACCGGCCCCAGGACTCGGTGGAGGGCGACCGCTTCATCCGGTTGTTCATCGCAGAAGTAAGCCGCCGCCAGCACTCACGGGCGTCGTAGCTGCAGCTCCGGGAGATAGACCTTTCCGCCGGCTGCCAGGAATTCGTTGCTCTTTTCCCGCATGCCTGCCGCCATCTCGGCGAGGGCCGCCTGGGCCTCGGCTGAACCGTATTCGTCCCTGATGTCCTGGCTGATGCGCATGGAGCAGAACTTGGGCCCGCACATGGAACAGAAATGCGCGGTCTTGGCCGGTTCTGCGGGCAGCGTCTCGTCGTGGAAGGCTTCCGCAGTGACCGGGTCCAGCGAGAGTGCAAACTGGTCCCGCCACCGGAATTCGAACCGGGCCTTGGACAATGCGTCGTCACGTTCGTGCGCGCCCGGGTGGCCCTTCGCGAGGTCCGCCGCGTGGGCGGCGATCTTGTACGTGATCACACCGGTCTTCACGTCGTCCTTGTTCGGCAGGCCCAGGTGTTCCTTGGGCGTGACGTAGCAGAGCATCGCTGTGCCGTAGCGGGCGATCTCCGTGGCGCCGATCGCGGAAGTGATGTGGTCGTAGCCCGGTGCTATGTCCGTGACCAAGGGCCCCAGGGTGTAGAACGGTGCACCCTTGCAGAGTTCCTGCTGGCGTTCCACGTTTTCGCGGACCAGATGGAACGGCACGTGGCCCGGTCCCTCCACCATCACCTGCACATCGAACTCCCAGGCGCGCTGGGTCAGTTCCGCCAGGGTATCCAGTTCGGCGAACTGGGCCGCGTCGTTCGCGTCCGCCGTCGCGCCGGGCCGCAGGCCGTCACCCAGGGAGAACGCGACGTCGTACTTGGCGAAAATTTCGCACAGCTCATCGAAGTGCGTGTAAAGGAAGTTCTCCTGGTGGTGCGAGAGGCACCAGCCAGCCATGATCGAACCGCCCCGCGAAACGATGCCGGTGACCCGGTTGGCCGTCAGGGGCACATAACGCAGCAGGACTCCGGCGTGGATGGTCATGTAGTCCACACCCTGCTCACACTGTTCGATTACGGTGTCGCGGAAGATCTCCCAGGTTAGTTTGTTGGCCTCGCCGTTGACCTTCTCCAGCGCCTGGTAGATGGGCACCGTGCCGATGGGGACGGGGGAGTTGCGGATGATCCACTCACGAGTGGTGTGGATGTCATCACCGGTGGACAGGTCCATCACGGTGTCGGCTCCCCACTGGGTGGCCCACTGCAGTTTGTCCACTTCCTCGGCGATGGAGCTGGTCACGGCCGAGTTGCCGATGTTGGCGTTGATCTTGACGAGGAAGGCTTTGCCGATGATCATCGGCTCGGACTCCGGGTGGTTGATGTTGTTGGGAATGATGGCGCGGCCGGCAGCCACTTCACTCCGGACCAGCTCCACGTCGCAGTTTTCGCGGAGGGCGACGAACTGCATCTCGGGGGTCACCACACCCTGCCGGGCGTAATGCATTTGCGTGACAGTCCTGCCTTCGACGGCACGTCGGGGAACGGGCTGCGCGCCCTTCCACTCCGCGGACGCGGCGCCGCGGCGCACGGCCGACTTGCCGTCGTCGAGCAGGTTCCGTTCCCGGCCGCTGTACGGCTCGGTGTCCGCCCGTGATTCGATCCATCGGGTCCTGAACGGTTCCAGGCCCACCACGGGATCGCTTCCGGGCCCCGCAGTCCGGTACACCCGGAACGGCGCATTTGCTGCCCCGCCGGGGGAGTCCTCCAGGGCGATCTCAGTGACCGGCACCCGGATCCCGGTAGCCTCATCGGTGAGGAACGCCAATGCGTGGGACTTCAGGGACTGCGTTTCTTTTTGGGCAGGGGAGAGCTGTGTTTCTGGTGTATTCACGGAATACTCACTTCCTTCGCCGGCATTACCCGGACAGGTTCAACGGTCGCAGGCTGCGTCAGCCCGATCTCAGCCCCTGCAAGGGCACCCGTGTGGTCGTAGACGAAGCTACCACAAGGCATGGCGCGGGTCCCCAACAACACCGGCTGTGACACCGGGTGCCGGGTGCGGGGCGGTGGCGGGACGGGCAGGGTTAGGCTTGAAGCATGCGTGGCGTCATTGAATTCAGCGGGACCGTGCTCACTGCCCCGGACCGGGAGCGGCGGGGCCTTTGGGCCGTGGACGGCCGGCTGACATTCAGCCGTCCGGCCGCTCCGCCGGACGTGGTGCTTGACGGCTGGGTCCTTCCGGGCCTGGTGGATGCCCACTGCCACATCGGGCTGGGACCCGCCGGTGACGTTCCGGATTCCGTGGCGGAGGAGCAGGCCGTCACGGACCGGAACGCGGGAACACTGCTGGTCCGTGATGCCGGCGCCGTCCACGACACACGCTGGCTCCAGCAGCGCCCGGAGCTGCCCCGGATCATCCGCGCCGGCCGGCATGTAGCCAGGACCGGGCGGTACCTCAGGGGGTTTGCCGTCGAAGTGGAGCCGGACGGCCTGGTCGAGGCAGTGCGGAAGCAGGCCCGCGCGGGTGATGGCTGGGTCAAGCTCGTGGGGGACTGGATAGACCGCGACGCCGGCGACCTCGCGCCGTCGTTCCCTGCCGCCGTGGTGCGGGACGCCGTCCGGGCGGCGCACGATGAAGGGGCCAGGGTGACGGCGCACTGTTTCGCCGAGGACACCCTGGATGACATGCTCGACGCCGGGATCGACTGCATCGAACACGGAACCGGACTCCTGCCCCGGCACCTACCCCGGTTTGTCGACCAGCAGGTTCCGATCGTGCCCACGCTCATCAATATTGCGACCTTCCCGGACATTGCGTCCCGGGCAGAACAGAAGTTTCCGGTGTACGCGGCACACATGCGCGCACTGTGGGAGCGCCGGAACGAACGGATCGTGGAAGCTTTCGAAGCCGGCGTGCCGATCTACGCCGGGACGGATGCGGGCAGCGTCATCCGCCACGGCCGGATCGTGGACGAAATCATCGCGCTCCACACCGCCGGCCTGCCGGCGACGGCGGCCCTCGGCGCTGCGTCGTGGGCCGCCCGGGAGTGGCTGGGAGCGGACGGCATTACCGAAGGTGCCAGTGCCGACGTCGTACTGTGCGACACGGATCCCAGGGTCGATCCGGCCACGCTGCGGGACCTTAGGCACATCGTCCTGCGGGGCAGTCAGCTCCGCTAGGAATAAATTGAAGCTTCAAGTAATTTAACTCTATGTAAGCGTCGCCGGCACCGGCGGCGAAGTTTCGGGAGTTTGGGAGTTGCCATGACCACAGAATCCAGCAGCAAGGACGTCCTGCCTGCCGACCTCGCCATGGGGACGGTGATGCTCAAGGTGGGCGACATCAAGCTGATGACGGACTACTACCAGCGGGCGCTCGGGCTGGAGGTCGTGGCCGAGCAGGACGGCGGCGTGTACCTTGGCCGGCGCGCAAAACCTTTGGTCCACCTGGCACCGGCGCCGGAACTTAACCTCCCGGCCAGGGGTGAAGCCGGGCTGTTCCACACGGCACTGCTCTTCGAGGACCGCCCGTCGCTCGCGGCCACGGTTGCCTCCGCGGCCCGATATGAACCGCGGCTGTTCACGGGAAGCGCCGACCACCTCGTCAGCGAGGCCTTCTACTTCAACGACCCCGAGGGCAACGGCATTGAGCTCTACTGGGACCGCCCGCGTGAGGCCTGGTCCTGGGAGGGTACCAATGTGGTCATGGACAGCCTTGCCCTGCCGCCTCAGCGGTTCCTTCAGGAATTCCTGACCGAAGAGGCGGTGAGCGGGCAGCGCGAGTCCGGCGCCGGCGTCGGCCATGTCCACCTCCAGGTGGGCGACGTACAGTCAGCGCACGACTTCTACGTGCGCACCCTCGGCTTCGAGAAGACGGCCGGATGGCACGGACAGGCCCTGTTCGTCTCGGCCGGCGGGTACCACCACCACATGGCGATGAACGTCTGGAACAGCAGGGGCGCCGGGCCCCGCCGGGACACGCTCGGGCTGGGCGAAGTCCTGATCGAAGTGCCGGGAACGGACGACGTCGGCGCGCTTGCCGACCGTCTGCGGGTTGCAGGCGTGGCGTCGCACCACACCGGAGCCGAGCTGCGGTTTGAGGATCCGTGGCGCAACCGGATCCGCGTGGCCGTCCGCTGACGCTTCGCTGACCTGCGCGTCCTTCTGGGTTAGGCTGAAGCCGGAAGTCCGGGGCGGCATCGAAGCTGCCCGGCCGGACCATCACACCGCCGACGGAATGAGGACGATTTCCATGGGTTTCACCGAAATCTTTGTTGCCACGCACGATGAGGCACTCAAGCGCGCGGGGGCCCTCGACGGCGGCGGGCCAGCGGCCCCGGACGCCCTGCGGATTCCGGACATCAGCGATTTCGAGATCGAGCAGCTGGGCGACCTGGCGGGAGCGGCGGTGCACGCATCCGGCGCGGATTACGAACTGGCCATGGTTGATGTGGCGAGCGATTCGCTCCTGGGTGTGCCCGCCGCGATGGTGCGGGCGCTCGCGGAACTCCTGAGTTATGAGACCGAAGGCGAAGGCAACGTCCTGGATGACGTGGCGGCCAGGTGGGCGGCCGAGGAGGACATGCCTTTTGGCTCCGAAGAGGCCCTCGGCTATGTCCAGCGGCTTGCCCGGATGGCCGGCAGCGTCGACCCGGGCGACCGGACGGGCCTGTACGTCTGGTCGTCCTGACCGGGCCGGCGTGTGTCAAGTCGAAATCCGGGCGCTGATCTGGCACAATGAACAGGTACTTGATCTGCGTGGCCCCTCTCTCCGCGTCCGGATCTTGTCCTTTTAGAACCCCCAAGTACGGCCCGCCCCACGGGTGCAGAACGCCGGGTTCGAACTCGTTCCAGAAACAGGAGTGACCACAAAAGTGGCCGTAAAGATTCGCCTTAAGCGCTTCGGTAAGATGCGCGCACCGTACTACCGCATCGTTGTCATGGACGCACGCTCCAAGCGTGACGGCCGTGCGATCGAAGAGATCGGCAAGTACCACCCCACCGAAGAGCCCTCGTACATCGAGGTCGACACGGACCGTGCCCAGTACTGGCTCGGCGTCGGCGCACAGCCGTCCGAGCAGGTTGCCGCGATCCTCAAGATCACCGGTGACTGGCAGAAGTTCAAGGGCCTGCCGGGCCAGGAAGGCACCCTGAAGACCAAAGCTCCGAAGGAAGCCTTCGTTACCCCGGAAAAGGGTTCTGTGATCATCCCGGAAGCCATCACCAAGAAGGCCAAGAAGGACGAGGCAGCCGAAGCTTCCACCGAAGCTGAAGCAGAGACCACCGAGGCTGAGTAAATTGCTGGCAGAAGCGCTCGAACACCTTGTCCGCGGGATCGTTGACAGTCCCGAGGACGTCAAGGTCAGCGCCAAGAACAACCGCCGCGGGGACACCCTCGAAGTGCGCGTTCACCAGGACGACCTTGGACGGGTGATCGGACGTCAGGGCCGCACTGCACGCGCACTGCGCACTGTTGTGGCGGCGCTGGCCGGCGGCGAACAGGTCAGGGTCGACGTCGTCGACACCGACCGCCGCCGGTAACGCTCCCGCAATTCCTGCCTTAGGTCCGGCCCCTTCACCAGATAATGGTGGAGGGGCCGGACTGTTTTCCCCGCAATCCGCCAAACAATCCCGAACAGAGGAACAGATGCAGCTTCAGGTGGCACGAATCGGCAAACCGCACGGCATCCGCGGCGAGGTGACCGTCCAGGTCCTGACCGATGCACCGGAGGACAGGTTCGTACCGGGCACGGAGTTTGTGGTTGAGCCTGCGTCGGTGGGCGCGCTGACCGTGGACAGTGCCCGCTGGAACAAAGACATTCTGCTGCTGGGCTTTGAGGGCGTGGAGACGCGCAACCAGGCCGAAGCCCTCCGCGGTGCCAAACTCTTCATCGAAACCGATGAGCTCGACGAGGATGACGACGAGGGCTGGTACGAGCACGAGCTGGTCGGCCTCGACGTCCGCGTTGGCGACGCCGTCGTCGGCAAGGTTACCGGGCTCCGCACCCTTCCGGTCCAGGACCTCATCGAGGTGGAGGCGACGGACGGCAAGGAGATCCTGATCCCCTTCGTCGAGGAGATCGTGCCTGAAGTCAACGTCGGTGAAAAGTACCTCCTTGTGACGCCTCCGCCAGGCCTGTTTGACATCAACGTCGAGGACGCCGGGGACAACGCCTAAATGAGGATCGACGTCGTCAGCATCTTCCCGGAGTACCTTGCGCCCCTGGAACTTTCCCTGATCGGGAAAGCACGCCAGGATGGCATCCTGGGCCTGTTCGTCCACGACCTCCGTGAGTTCACCACCGACAAGCACCGCACCGTGGACGACACCCCGTACGGCGGCGGAGCCGGCATGGTGATGAAGGCGGAACCCTGGGCGCAGGCGCTGGGTGCGGTGGCCGCGGCCGGCGCCGACGCCCCTTCGCGCAAGCCGGTACTGATTGTCCCGTCCCCGGCGGGGGAGCGCTTCACCCAGGCGCTGGCTCATGAACTGGCCGAGGAGGATCAGCTGGTCTTCGCCTGCGGCCGCTACGAAGGCATCGACGAACGCGTCATCGAGTGGGCCCAGGAGCATTTCACCGTCCGGCCCATGAGCCTGGGCGACTACGTCCTCAACGGTGGCGAAGTGGCGGTGCTGGCCATGACGGAAGCCATCGTCCGGCTCCTGCCGGGCGTCGTCGGCAACCCGGAGTCCCTCGTGGAGGAATCACACTCCGACGGCCTGCTGGAGTACCCGGTCTATACCAAGCCATCCACCTGGCGCGACCGCGAAGTTCCGCCGGTGCTCTTGAGCGGCAACCACGGCAAGATTGCCCAGTGGCGCCGGCACCAGCAGTACCGCCGCACGGCCGAACGCCGCCCCGACCTCCTCGAGGTTTTCGACGCCGGCAGTCTTCCCCGCGCGGACCGCACCGCACTCGGGGACCTGGGGTACGACGTCGTCGACGGCCGCCTCCGGCTCCGCCCGGAAGCGGACGGGAACGGAACGCCCGCGGCAGGCTGACGCCGGGCCGTCCGGAGGCTGACGCCGGGCGGTCCGGATTAGCCGGAATCCTCCGGATGTGGCAAAATTAGTCCTTGTGCCTGCTGGGTGCGCACCTGCCACAGGGGGAGCGCCACCAACAGCCCGGCACCCCGGTGCCTTCAATCAGTGATGGTGCCGGATCAGAAACTTTCGGCGGTGATTTCCGGGCGCGTTCCGGGCTTGGCCGCCGTGACCCAAAGTGGATGACCTGTGGCGTTCACCAGGAGTGGATCAATGCATATCCTCGATACCGTAGACGCAGCTTCGCTGCGCACCGATGTTCCGGCGTTCCGCGCAGGTGACACCCTCAAGGTTCACGTGAACATCATCGAAGGCAAGAACTCCCGTATCCAGGTATTCCAGGGCTTCGTCCTGGGCCGCCAGGGCGACGGCATCCGCGAAACCTTCACGGTCCGCAAGGTCTCCTTCGGTGTCGGCGTGGAGCGTACCTTCCCGGTGCACTCCCCGATCATCGACAAGATCGAGGTCGTCACCAAGGGTGACGTCCGCCGCGCCAAGCTTTACTACATGCGTGCACTGCGCGGTAAGGCTGCGAAGATCAAGGAAAAGCGCGACTTCAGCACCGCCAAGTAAGTCCTCCGGACTTCCACGGCGGGTCCAGAACCCGGATCCGGCCCGCGCCGGATATTTCCGCAACAGCGCCACAGGATACGGATCATGGACCAGTCAGAACGCCAGCCCAGGAAACTGGGCTGGCGTTTTGCGTTCCTGGCCGTGGCGCTGGCCCTTCTCTTCAGCGGACTTGTCCGAGCCCTCTGGCTGGATGTGTACTACATTCCGTCCGCTTCGATGGAGCCGCTCTTCGGGGCAGGTGACAGGATCCTGGTCTCGCGTACTGACTTCCAGTCCGAAAACATCCGGCGCGGCGACGTGGTGGTCTTTGACGGCCGCGGGACGTTCGCCCCGCTTAATAGCGGCAACGGTCCACTGCAGGACGCCGCGGCGGCGGCGGGCCACTGGCTTGGTGTTACAGGCAGTGATACAACCTACATAAAGCGGGTCATCGGGTTGCCCGGCGATCATGTTGTCTGCTGCGATGCGCGGCAGAGGCTCACAGTGAACGGTCAGGCGCTTGAGGAACCATACCTCTATAACGGGGACGTTGCGAGCAAGCAGAAGTTCAATGTGATCGTCCCCGCCGGACGGTTATGGTTGCTTGGGGACCACCGGTCCATGTCCGCCGACTCCCGGAGCCTGTTGGGCGCACCGGGGGGCGGCATGGTGCCCCTGGACCGGGTGATCGGCAGGCCGGTCCAGGTCATCTGGCCACTCGATAGATTTGCGGACGTGCCCCGGCCCGCAGAAACCAGCACGACAGCTAAGGACGGACAGTAGATGCCCGAGAGCGACCCCCGGACTCCTGATCCGCTCAAGCATGCCCCCGCCCGAGGCGAGCACACAGGACGGGACTCCGCGGTAGGAGACTCCGTTGCAGAAGGCTTCGCGGCACGAGGCCATGGGCTCCAGGACCCTGCCGGAACTGCCCCGGAAGGCGTTCACCCGGCCGACGGCCGGGCCGCCGGTTCGAGGGGCGCCCATTCGAAGGCCGGCCCGTCCAGAGGGGCGAGAGACCGCAAGGCCCACGGTCCGCTGTACCTCTGGATAAAGGAAGTGGCCACGGTGGTGGCCATCGCCGTGGTGCTGTCCTTCCTGATAAAGACTTTCCTGTTCCGGGCGTTCTATATTCCTTCCGAATCCATGGTCAGCACGCTGGACGTCAACGACCGGATATTCGTCAATCTGCTTGTGCCGGAGCCCTTCGCCCTCGAGCGCGGCGACGTAGTGGTCTTCAAAGACACCAAGGGGTGGCTGGTGCCCACGCCCGAGAAAGCGGATGGACCGTTCACCTGGGTCCAGGACGGCCTGACTTTCGTTGGACTCCTTCCGGACAACTCTGAGCAGCACCTGGTTAAGCGAGTGGTTGGCCTCCCCGGTGACCATGTGGTTTGCTGCGACGCCGGAGGCAAACTCACCATCAACGGCAAGGCAGTGGACGAGACCTACGTCAATCCTGCCGAGATCCCCGACATCCGCAATTTCGACGTCGTCGTCCCCGACGGAAAGATCTGGGTCATGGGGGACAACCGGAACCATTCGGCCGATTCCCGGGCCCATCAGGACAGCAACGGCGGCTTCATCGACATGCCGGACATCGAGGGCAAGGCGGCCGTGATCGCCTGGCCGCTCAACCGGCTGACAGCGCTCGGCAATTATCCGGACGTGTTCCGGGACGTACCTGCACCGACTGGAAAATAGATGTCCATTGCACCAACCCTCGACTACGAGCACCGGTTCCTCGGTTCCGGTGCCAGGCTGCTGGCCGGCATCGACGAGGTCGGCAGGGGAGCTATCGCGGGGCCCGTAACCGTCGGTATCGCCGTCGTGGATCTGGGCCGGCCGGTGCTGCTTGACGACGTCCGCGACAGCAAGCTGCTGAAAGAGGCGGACCGTGAGCGGCTGGAGCCACTGGTACGGAGCTGGAGCGTCGCATCGGCGGTCGGGCACGCCTCCGCCGGCGAAATCGACTCCATGGGCATCATCGCCGCCCTGCGGACTGCGGGGACGCGGGCCTGGCTCCAGATCCTGGCCGCAGGCGTGACACCGGACGTGGTCCTGCTCGACGGGAGCCATAACTGGCTCTCACCGGCGGCACAGGCATCGCTCTTCGATGACGCACCGGCCGGTCCGGGCTGCGACGCGCCGGTGCACACCCTCGTCAAGGCGGACATGCAGTGCCTGAGCGTGGCCGCCGCCAGCATTCTGGCCAAGGTGGAACGGGACCGGCTGATGCGGACGCTGCACGAGGAGTACCCCTCCTTCGGCTGGAACGAGAACAAAGGCTACGGCACGGCAACGCACAAGGAGGCCCTCCAGGCCGCAGGGCCCACGCCCTACCACCGGGTCAGCTGGCAGATTCTCTGACCCGTGTTCCCTGCCCTGGCCGCGGTGCCGCGCTGAATAGTGCAAGATGGAACCATGAGTGCCGAGGATCTTGAGAACTATGAAACCGACATGGAGCTGCAGCTCTACCGCGAATACCGTGACGTCGTCGGGTTGTTCAGCTACGTAGTCGAGACCGAGCGGCGTTTCTACCTTGCCAACCACGTGGACCTGCAGGCGCGGAGCGCCGATGGCGAAGTCTACTTCGACCTCACGCTCCAGGACGCCTGGGTGTGGGATGTCTACCGCTCCGCCCGGTTCGTTAAGAGCGTGCGGGTGATCACCTTCAAGGACGTCAACGTGGAAGAGCTGCCCCGCAACGAGGAACTGGCCCTTCCCAAGGACGTGGACCTGGGCAACTGACGCAGGCACCCGACCTGCCACCCGGTCCGGATGTCCGACCACGGGATCGGCGGTTTGAACTACCTGTTTTTGCCCGGGGTCTGGCACCCTGCCGTCCACGGCGCGAGACTACTGTTAGGGATTGATTCGCAGTTCTGTTCCGACGGCTTGCCGCGATGCGGAGGAGCCTGGCGTCCGCAGACAAATACCCGCGGTGCTTGAGCCGAGCGCAGCGGGATCTTTACTGGCACCGCCTATCCGGCTGAAATCAGAGAAGATCTCATCATGAAAATACTCTGCTGGTTCCTAGGGCATATCTGGAGCAGCCATGCCGGCTTCTACGATGAGCGGCCGCACCAGTCTGCCCACTGCATGCGATGCGGAACCCGCGCCTAGCGGTTAACGCCACGCGGTAACTTCTCCTCCACAACGGCCGTTCGCCGGGGTTTCCCACATAGCGTCCTCCGCCGCTGTGCCAGCCTCCGCCCGTCGCGCAGGCTGGTGGCGGAGGTAAGAAATGAGAGCCAAAGACTTGCTTGGCCGGCGCGGGGAAGAACTGGCTGCCGGATACCTTGAATCACAGGGCATGCGGATCGTGGACCGCAACTGGCGTTGTTCCGAAGGCGAGATCGACATCGTGGCCCTCGACGGCGATTCGCTCGTCATCGCCGAAGTGAAAACGCGTAAATCCCTTGCCTACGGGCATCCTTTTGAAGCCGTCGGCGTCGCCAAACTGGCGCGGCTGCATAAGCTCGCGTCGGCATGGTGCCGCGACCACGAGCTCCGCATGCCCTTCCGCCGTGTCGACGTTGTGGCCGTGCTGGACGACGGCGCCGGCCAGCCGCGGGTGGAGCACCTCAGGGGGGTGGGGTAAGTGGCGTTGGGCAGGACATATTCAGTGGCGCTTGTCGGACTCAACGGGTACATCGTGGAAGTCGAGGCTGACATCGGCCAGACCCTTCCGGCCTTCGTTATCCTTGGCCTGCCGGACGCTTCACTGAACGAAGCCAAGGAGCGGATCCGGTCCGCCGCGCAAAACTCGGGCATCCCGTTGAGCAGGCGCAAGATCACCGCGAACCTCATCCCGGCCCCGCTGCCAAAACGGGGTTCCGGGTTCGACCTTGCCATCACCATGGCCGTCCTGCGCGCCGCGAACGACATCCGCTCCACGGAGCGGACAATCTTTATCGCCGAGCTGGGCCTGGACGGCAGGCTCAGGCCGGTCCGCGGGATACTCCCAGCCGTCATGGCCGCCGTCCAAGCGGGGTACCCCGACATTGTGGTGGCACAGGCAAATGCCGCGGAGGCTGAGTTGGTGCCGGGCGCCAGGGTCCGCGGGTACAGGACCCTCGCCCGCCTCGCCTGTGATTTCGGAGCTGATCCGCAGGAGCTCGCCCTGGACTTCGAACCCGAAGACGAGGACTCCTCCGGCGATGCTGCGGCCTGGGTCGGGGTGGCTCCGGATATGTGCGATGTCTCGGGCCAGGGGGAGGCCCGGAGGGCGCTTGAGGTTGCTGCCGCCGGTGCCCACCACCTGCTGTTGTCCGGTCCGCCCGGGGCCGGGAAGACAATGCTTGCCGAGCGGCTCCCGGGACTCCTGCCGGACCTTGCTGACACCGAGGCTATGGAAGTGACGGCCATTCACTCCTTGTGTGCGCTGCCTTCCGCCTCTGTGCAGCTCCTGCGCCGGCCGCCGTTTGAGAATCCCCACCACAGTGCCACCGCTGCGGCCATCATCGGGGGCGGCTCAGGGCTGCCGCGGCCCGGCGCAGCCTCCAGAGCCCACCGTGGTGTGCTCTTCCTTGACGAGGCTCCGGAATACGAACGGCGGGTCCTCGACGCGCTGAGGCAACCGTTGGAAAGCGGCGAACTGGTAATCCACCGGTCCGCCGGCACGGCCGCCTATCCGGCAAGGTTCCAACTGGTGCTCGCGGCCAACCCCTGTCCGTGCGGGAAAGCTTCGGGGAAAGGGCTGGATTGCACATGTACCCCCATGATGAGGCGCCGCTACCTGGCCCGGATGTCGGGGCCGCTTCTGGACCGGGTGGACATCCAACTGCAGGTGGAACGGGTTTCGCTTGCTGACTTCGGACGGACCGGAGCTGAGGAAGACACCCCGACCGTCGCTGCCCGGGTACGTGACGCCCGGATGCGGCAGTTGGAACGACTCCGTCCGTTGGGGCTGGAAACCAACTCACAGGTTCCGGGCCGTGTGCTTCGCGGAGCACTGCGCCTGCCGGCACCCACAACCCGCATCCTGGACCACTCGCTTGAACGCGGCGTCCTGACTGCCCGCGGATACGACCGCGTCCTGCGCCGCGCGTGGATGCTAAAATAGCAGACATGAAAGCCATCGTTTATGTGAGGATCAGCTCGGACCGCAAAGGCGAAGAGGCCGGCGTGACCCGTCAGCGCGAGGACTGTGTGAAACGCGCCGCCGAACGTGGCTGGGAAGTCGTGGAAGTCCTTACGGACAACGACATCTCCGCCAGCGGTAAGAGGCTCCGCCCGGGCTTCGAGGCAATGCTCAAAGCCCTTGCCAACGATGAGGCTCAGGTCGTCATTGCATGGGACTTGACGCGTCTCCAGCGGAATCGCCGTGACGAGGTACGTCTCTACGAGTTGTGCCAGCGGAAGAATGCTCAACTGTCGCTCGTGAACGGCACTGAACTGGACTTCTCGACGGCCGCCGGTCGTTTCGTCGCTGACTCCCTGGGCAACGTCGCCCGGCTCGAAATCGAGATGAAGTCCGACCGTCAGAAGCGTCAGCAGTTGCAGGCAGCACAGCAGGGCAAACGTGTCGGCGGTCGTCGTCCGTTCGGCTACGACAAGGACGGTAAGACCCTCCGGATCGATGAGGCTGACGCGCTCAAGGCGGCTTACGAGTCGATCCTTTACGGCGCATCACTGCGGGAGATCGCCCGGACGTGGAACGCCCAGGGGTACGCCACGGGACAGACGCGCTACAAGGAAGGGCACAAAGGCGAACCTTCGCCGTGGCGGGCTGACTCGGTGCGCCACGTACTGCTCAATCCACGGAACGCAGGCAAGCGTGCCTACCGGGACGAAATCATGGGGGACGCCGAATGGCCCGCCATCGTGGACGAGGAGCGCTGGCTCGCCGTGAAGGCCGTGCTGGAGAATCCCACCCGTCAGAGCGGAAGGCCCACAGGCAAGCGTCTCCTCTCAGGACTCGCAGTATGCGGGATCTGTGGTGCCACCGTGCACGCCGGAGGCGCGACTAGGCGTGGTGTCGGAAACTATCGTTGCTCCGGATCGACCGGACACTTCTCCCGCAAAGCAGATCCCGTTGACGAGTATGTGTCTGAGGCCGTGATCGGCATCCTGTCCCGTCCGGACGCTTATCAGCTCCTCCACGACGACACCAAGGCAGACGCTAAGGCTCTGCAAGCGGAAGCTGCCGGTCTCCGGGCGCGCCTCGACGGGCTGGCCGTCGAATGGGCTGACGGCATCCTCACGAATGATCAACTCCGGGCTGCGACGACGCGGCTCCGGCAAAAGCTCGATGACGTGAACAAGCAACTGACCGACGCCGGGAGGGTGAATGTCCTTGGCCCTATGGTGCAGTCTGACGACACGCGGAAGGCCTGGGATTCTCTCAGCGTTTCTCAGCGGCAGGCTGTGATCGGCACTCTTATGACTGTCGTTGTGCATGGGCCGGGCCGTGGCGTCCGGGTCTTTGATCCGGCGACTGTGGAGCTTATTCCCCGCTAATTCTTGACACGTATTTGTCACCGCTTGAACGTTTATCTAATTCGTCAGTAATACGTTTATCATTCGTTGCCTTTGGAAGCCCGGGAAACCCTGAGGTCCATTTCTGTCTATGAAAATCCGTACCGTATTCAGTATGCGATAAAGCATATGGAAGGAAACGGAATTGGCAACGAAGAAAGCAGTTGAACGCCGCGCCTACAATTACGACCCACTACTCTCGTCTTTGCGGGGGAGGGTAGGGCTACTCTCACAGTCGCGGGGTAAATTCGACCCGGACCTCGTGGAGGCAAAGCAAGAATTCCGGACGGAGACGGCGAAGAAGCGGCTGACGGAGATCGTCAACGCGTGGCCGCCTCTGACTGAGGAGCAGATCGCCCGCATACGAGGCGTATTGGACTCCGCCAAGGTCATGAAGCCCGGCATGCGGGGCGCTCGGAAGCAGGAGCCGGGTGAGGCCGCGTGACTACTCCTCGGCGGGCTGAGCGTGACGAGCCAGAGCGGCCACATGATCCTAGGGCTTTGCCGCCGGAGGCGGAACGGCAGCTAGCTGACGCTCTGCGGGATGCTCCGCGCGGGAACTACGGACGTCGCTACGATCCTCGGAAGGCGGCGAAGCGCCGGTGAGCAAGGTCGTAAGGATGTCCCGTCGCCAGGCGGAAGGGCAGGCCGAAAGGTGAGCGAGGGCACCGATGCTAACCGGGAGTCGGAAACTCGCCCGGAGATTGTCATGCACATAACTGAACCGAACCGCCACGACCGGCGAGCTATGGCGCGCGCCGTAGGGATCACGCCAGCCCGGTTCAAGGAAGTCCAGGACGAACTATCCGAGCTTGGCTTCATCAAGGTTCATCCGAACCCATCCGGGGAGCCGTTCCGTAGTTGGTTCATGGAGTCCGACTATGGATGCTAACGATGACTTCAAGTTCCGTTGGCACGAGGCCGTCGTGACATCACGTCTACATGACACGACCAAGCTGGTAGCGCTGGCGCTATGGGACCACACGGACCAGTACGGACGGCACGCGCACCCAGGGCATAAGAAGCTTGCCATGCGGCTGAGCAAGTCCGAGCGGACGGTAAAGACTCACATGGCTGTCCTCCGGGACGCCGGATGGATCATCCGGACCAGCGAGGCCAATAACAACCCGAACCGCACATGGGCAGACGTTTACGCGCTTGCCCTGCCGAACGGACCGAGTGCAACTCAGACTGCACTCCAACGGCCGAACGGACCGAGTGCAACTTCCGGGGCGCCGAGTGCAACTTCTAGCGGACCGAGTGCAACTTCTAGCGGACCGAGTGCAACTTCTAGCGGACCGAGTGCAACTCAGACTGCACTCCAACAAGCCTTACCACCAAGTTTCTACAAAAAGCCTCTCCAAAAACCTTCCGTAGAGAAAGAACCTTCCGTCGTGGTGGGCAAAGCTCTAGCCCATGAACCCAAGACACACTCGGCCGAGTCTGTCGTCAAGGCTGCCTTGGAGGTCCCCCCAAGCGGCACAGACGATTCAAAAGGAGCTTTGACGGAAGAGCTTAGGGAGATTCTGAGGGGCTACCCGCCGAGCGGTCATTCGATGAACTGGGCCGAGACACTGGACGTTTACGGGTCCGCACGCGAGACGTACGAGGCGGGGGACATTCGTGAGGCCGTGAAGCGTTACGCGTCGGCGTCGAAGGGCAAAGATCCGCGCTACATCATGCTTCCCAAGAATTTCCTGGGCTCGCTGGTCTGGTACTACGGCGGCCCTGGTGATCGGGTGCTCATTCATCAGTCGGAGATGGACCGGCACCGGACACGCACAGAGCCGTGGTGGTGAGCGTGATGCATCAGAGCCGCGCGGATCTCGAAAGGGCAATTGAGACGTATAGGGCGAAGGCGCTCGCGGAACATGTTGAGGTCCGGCGCTGGATGCAACGGGCGCTCACCGCCGAACAGAGACTCGCGGAACTGCTCGAACCGCCGAGAGGTCTGGACGACCCGGAACAGGATGAGGGCGATGGAGCTTAGCCGGGATGATCTCAGCCCGGCGCAGCACGCCGGCTACGTATGCACCGCTCGCTCCTACTGGGTTGACGCTGACGAGGACGAGGACGACACCGAGCCGGAAGAACCGGACGACGAAGAAAACTGCGACCGCAACGGAAAGGGCGGCAGAACAATGCAAACAAGTGACGTCATCAAGGCAATTGTTGAAATGGTGCGGAGCGGCCACTACGACGACGGCCTCACCTTCGACCTCCACATGCCGGACGACAAGGACACGCTGAAGGGCTACGTGACAATAGCCGTCGCCATCATTGACGTCCTGACCTCCGGACCGAGGCAGGAGGAAGTCCTGAACGAAATGCTCCACCTGGGCGCAGGCATCCACACCACGATGCCGGGACCAGCGGACACACCACTCCCGCAACAGGGAACCCCCGCACTGCTGGACATGGCACGGGACACCATGGCGCTCTCATGGGTGGTGGGGTGTGTATGCGACGAGACCGGTGCACACTGTGACGCTGGCGGCTGCGCTGTCTGTCGCCGTCTGCAACTCGCAACAGGAAGCGACGACTTCCTCTGTCCGAAGCAAGCAGCATGGATCATCGAGCTGGCAAACAAGGACGACGAGGACAACGAGGGCTGAAATGTTCAATCATCTGCGGCCGTCCCGCATCAAGGTGCACCGCTGCCGCATCCAGTACTACATGAAGCAGTGGAGCAACGGGCTGATCCTGTTGTGGCAAACACTCACGACCGCGCCGAAACCCGCAGACCGTAACGACGAGGACAACATATGACACGCGAAGCGCACACAGCAGCACAAACACAAAACCCCACAAAACCCCACTTTTTAACAAAAATGGGGGTCTTGGTCGACCCGCATCGTTTTTCACAATTTGCGGGCCCGGTTTTGGAAAAAAGCGCGTTATTCAACCACTGACTGCGAGGTGTCAAAAATGAGTGTGAATGAGTCCGGGTTTCCCGCTGAATCGTCCGGGAAGCCCGGGTCTGTCCCGGATGGGTCTGGTTTGTCGCGTGTGCGCTCGAAAGCTCCGGCGAAGGCTACGGCGAAGCGTCCCAGGGTGTCTGCTGATGCGGGGCCGGTGGAGAAGTCCACGGCGAAGGCGATCAAGGAAATGCGGCTTGTCGGTTCTGCCGAGCAGGATCGGTTGACGATTGTTGCGCTGTCGGGGGCGCGTGCGGTGGATCAGGCGCTGGCTCCTGACGGGAAGCGCTATTCGCTGGCGGCGGGCAATTCGATGCTGAAGGATGCCATGAACCAGCTGAAGGCGGCGGCGGTGGCGCCGCCGCCTCCGGTGCGGGGCCCGGAGCTGTCTGAAACGGACGTCCTTGACCTGTGGATGGAGTCTACGCACGGCGCGAGCATCCTCTGCCAGCCGGACTATCCGCGACTGACTCCGGGCGCTTGTGGAGCGTGTGATCGGGCTCTGGTGGCGCGGGCTGAGTATGGGCGTCTGCGTCCGGAGGAGCCGGGCCACGAGTACGGGATGAGCCGGGCGGAGTGCGGCTGTGCGAAGTGCGCGGGGGAGCTGGCCCAGGCGGCGGCGCAGCGGGAGGAGGAGACACCACTGGACGACGATCCCGGGCTTTAGCAACTTGCGTTGCACAGGAGTAAAATTAGTTGATAGCGGGTCCGCAGGGGCCGAGGCTTGAACCTCACCCCTCCGGACCGGCCCAGAGCTTGGACCGCAGCGGCAAGACCGGTTGGAAACCATCCCCGCAGGCCGTCCATGATGTAGCACCAGGAATGACCCCCCGGGCCGTCTGACAACACCCGGCACAGCGCAGTTGAAGCGCGGCGTGCGGAGTTCCTGAGCATCCAACGAAAAATTCCTACCCGGGCGGAAGTCTGTCCCGGAGAAGCGAGATTGATAATCATGAACAACATGGCACGGATGCTGGTGGAGAGCCGGAACCGGCTCCACGAGCAGGGCAAAGCACTGATCGAGCGGGCGGAGCGGGAGAACCGCAGCCTGTCCGCCGAGGAGGAACGGCAGTTCAATCAGATCGGCGAAGAGATGGAAAGCCTCCGGCAGCGCTCTGATCAGCTGGTGCAGTTCCAGGCGGACGCGCAACAGGCTGAGGACGCGCTCCGGGGTATTGGACTCCGCGGTCCTGGCGCCGACGACGGCGGTGAAGTTACGGCTGCGTTCCGGCAAATTGCGAACGGGGAGCGGCGCAGTTTCGAGCTGACGGCCACGCGCGCGGAAACGCGTCTGCTGACCGAGTACCGTGCACTGTCCAAGGGCACCGCAAGCGCGGGCGGCAACGCTGTGCCGACGTCGATGCTGAGCAAGCTGTACGAGCACTTGATCGAGACGGCGACTCTCGTGCGGGCCGGAGCTACAGTGTTCAACACTGACTCGGGCGCGAACATGGATATTCCGGTGACTACGGCGCACGGCACCGCCGCGCTGGTGGCGGAAGCCGGAACCATCGGTCAGTCTGATCCGACGTTCGCTAAGCGGACCCTGGGCGCGTACAAGTACGCGGATTTGATCATCGTGAGCAATGAGCTTTTGACTGACTCGGGCGTGGATATGGAGGGCTACCTTGCCCGCATGGCCGGCCGCGCGGTTGGAAATGCCCTGGGCGCGCATCTTGTCACGGGCACTGGCGGCGGCACTCAGCCGACTGGCATCCTCACGAGCGCCACGAGCGGCGCGACTTCGCCGACGGGCACTGTGGGCGCACCGAGCTTCGACACCCTTTCGGATCTCTACTACTCAGTGATCGCACCGTACCGGAACTCTCCGGAAGCGGGATGGCTCGTGAAGGACACGACCGTCGCCGGTCTGCGGAAGCTGAAGGACACCACGGGACGTTACCTGTGGGAGCCGTCGATCATTGCCGGGCAGCCGGACACGATTTTCGGGAAGCCGGTCTATACGGACCCCAACGTTCCGGCGACCGGGCTGAACGCCAAGTCTGTGATCTTCGGGGACCTGTCCACGTACATGGTGCGTCTTGTCAATAACGTGCGGTTCGAGCGGAGCGACGATTTCAAGTTCGACTCCGATCAGGCCGCGTTCCGTTGCATCATCCGGGGCGACGGAATTCTGGCCGACCAGACAGGGGCCGTGAAATTCGCGGTGGGTGCTGCCACGTAGGTTTTCTCTCGGGCTGCTGGAAAGGGGCTTGGTATGGAACTTGAACTGAGGAATGAGCCGGGACGCGTTGAACTGCGTTCCGGCGGTTCCGGCATCGGCACGCTGACGGGCTACGCGTCTGTGTTTGGGAAGCGCAGCGAGAATCTTGGCGGCTTTGTGGAAGTTGTGGACTCCAAGGCGTTTACCAAGACGCTGAAGGACGGCGGTCCCGTCGTGGCCCGCCTAAACCACAATGACGACTTCCTGTTGGGGACCACTGAGGGCGGCACGCTGCGCCTGTCCGTGGATCGCCGGGGGCTGCGCTATGACGTGGATCTGCCAGATACCCAGGCGGGGCGTGACGTGAAGGTGCTGGCTGAGCGCGGGGATCTCCGCTACTCCAGCTTTGCGTTCCGGACCGTGTCTGATGCGTGGACGGAGACGGACGACGGCTACCCGCTGCGGACTCTGACGGCGGTGCAGCTGGTGGACGTCGCCCCTGTTGTCTCTCCTGCCTACAGGGACACGTCCACGGAAATGTCTCCGCTGCGGTCCCTTGCCGGACATTTGGGCATGGATCTGGCGGAGGTGCGGGCTGCTGCTGCTGCGGGTGATTTGCGGCGGTTGTTCCATCATCCTCCGGCACCGGCGAAGTCTCCGGAGGTCCGGCAGGACCTGGAGCTGCTGCGTCGGAAGTTGGCGCTGTGGGCTGACTAAAAGCTTTGGGAAAACCGGGCAGGCGTTAACGCTCTACCTTTCTGCTTCAATCCTTTCGGGCGATGGACGGCCAGCGTTTTTACGGACGCTTTACGACCTCCAGCGCTTGGCCCAGGTTCCCAAACGACAGGGCCCTCCGGACGCGGAAAGTCCGGGGGGCTTTGTCGTGTCCTCACTTGGAGTCAGTTTCTCTTCCCCTGCCGGGGACCCTCAGCTCTTAGGCGACGGCCTAAGACACCCGACCCCCATCCCAGCTACAAGCACCTTTGGACGCTATAGGGGGCGCGGGAGGACCGAGCCTGTACGCGGCTGGAAACTCCGCCGGCCAGCCGCGAACGTTACAACGCGCGGCAGCGAATAGACCATCGTCGCAATAGGATCAAGTCGTTGATCTGACCCACTTTTGAGAGGAAGTTCGGAAAATGAGCGAAGTTTCGGTTGAAGCGCTGGCCGCAAAGGTTCAGGCACTGGAGGAACGGGTGAAGAAGCTGGAAGAGGAGACCACTAAGGAGGCACTCTCCGTGGCGGTCAGCAAGCGACACACCAACCTCGGCGTCTAGTCCCCAACAGGAACAAACTCTCCATCCGCCGATGGAGTACGGGGAGCCCGCCGCATCTGCGGGCTCCCCGTTTCTGTCCTCTTAGCGAACGAGTGAGATGAACGCCGACACACATGTGACTAAGCGCCTGTGCAATACGTTTGGTCTTATGGAAACTTACGCCGACAGGCTTGGAGCGTCACTTTCGAGACAGATCCGGGTGGAACTCACCGAGCGCGATATGGATCAGGCAGACCTCGCGGAGGCTATCGGCGTGGAGCGCGCTACTTTGAGTCGGTACATGAGAGGACACCGCAGCATGCCGATGCCGACCTTCTTTAGGGTTGCTGAGGCTCTGGCAGTCAGCCCGCACGTCTTGTTGCAGCGGGCGGAGGCACGAATATCCGAGTGAAGCGGTAACACAAATTCGATCATCACGTCAGCGGAAAGCCCCCAGACGCAAGGATTCGGTGCAAGTGGTCAGTAACAGCAGTCCGTTTATGAACCCCAGTCCGAAGCGCCTCCTCCAACCAGGCATTACCCTTTCGGAGATTGATCTCCTTGGCAAAGCACTCCAATTCCCCTACCCGCACGGGAACAACGCCAACTTTCTCAAGTTCCCCCATCACCGTCTCTGCCTTAGTGACTTCCGCGCTGAAGGCGTTCATGCCGTATGCCTTTAGGGTCGACCACTCATTTTCGACACGGAGCGCGTCGTCCAGGTCGGTCTTGGTTTTGGTAGTGAACACATCATCCGGCGCCTCTTCGAGAACCATTTTCACAAGTTTCAGTACCTGCCGGTTTTTGCGTGGTTTTTTGGAGTTCTTGAACTGGGCGGTGGCGGCGAGGTATATGGACCTGAGCCCATCCCAATCTCCGCCAAATGTCGAGTAGAGCCGTTGCATGGTCTGTTCGTTGTTTAGAACGTCAAGGTCCGGCGAAGCCACGACAGGTACACCGGATGCGATAAGGACCTCAGCGATAGCGGGGATATTGCCCTTTCCAGCAGACGGCAGGAACAACACGTCATGCGGCGTTAGTGGGAGTTCGCCTTGCGAATCCATCCACTCCAGGGCCGCCGCGTAGAATCGGCAATCTCGTTCATTCTCGGCGATGACTACGAGCTTATGGAACAGGCCGTCAAGGAGATTTGAGTGTCGGAGGGACGCAGTGCCCCAAGCTTCCCTAAGCTTGGCGGAATCAAGGTGCTTCCCAACCGTCTTATTGTCTGTCCTGGTCAGGCGGACAACTGAAATGTCCGCTTCCTCGGCGTCCAGGATTCCGGTGAGGAAGTGACGGTCATGCGTAGCGACTATCAGCTGAACACCACGTTCTGCTGCCATCCGCGCAAGCGTGGAACCGAGTTTGCGTGCTTGGGGAGGATGTAAGAAAGCCTCCGGTTCATCCACGATGGTAACTTCGTACTTTGCCGTGAGAACCGGTAAAAGAAGTCCGAGGGCGCTCTGAATGCCCTCTCCCTGCTCGTGTAATGACGGAAGCGCTAGCATTTGCTCCAAATATGGGCCGGCGATGTCGTCCACTGGCGGGGCGGGATCGGTCGGCTTACCTACTCTGAAGAAGAGGTTTCCGCTGAGTCTGTCGAGAGAAACGTCGATGCCGAACAAGGCCTTGGCAGCGGCCTGAAAATTTTGGAGTAGGCCTGGAGTCCGCTCTAGATGTTGAATCGGACTCACCGGCGTGTCACCGATGTTGCCGAGTCGAGTAATGGGTTGTAAGTAATGGAAGCGATCCATGGCTTGCGCGTATTGCTCTAGAAAAAGCGATACATATCCTAGCGAGTCGTGCCCACTTGTTCTGGCCGCCAATAAGTCCTCGACCGAGACTGTTATCCCTCCTGACCTAGGGGTGAAGCCTGGCCGACCACTCGAACTATGGCCTGAATGGCCGTCCCAGCGGTTGTTGGCTGCGACCCATTCGAGGAAGTCAGCAGGGCTGCCCGCCCATTGGAAGCCTGCTGATTCTAGAACGTGTCTGCTGGCTCGATCGGCTGCATGCTCTGGATGGCTGGCCAATGCAAGGTGGATTTCGCGAAGGATCGTAGATTTGCCTACGTTGTTGCCCCCCACGATTACCGTGACGCCAACGGGGTTAATCGGAACGACTGAGCCAGACCTTAGCCTCAGTTCGGACAGGTGGAAGTCAAAGTCTGCGGCATTGCCCTGAGAGTAAGTGTCGTCCAATCCGGCGAGCCAAGGCTTCTCATCTTTTTGCGTGTCCATAATCCAGAAGCCTAGTGGGTCACGGCGGGTAAGACGCGCGAGGACTAACGCTACTTATCTATCCACCCGCTCGCGTGGACGCTGGCGGACCTGGCTTCCCGGGACACTCCGGACCTCAACGATATCGGGCAGGCGCTGGGACTCCGGCAAGCTGCCTCGGCTGCGGCCTGAAAGGAAAGCGATGACTGACAATGAACGCTTAGCGCGGGCCGCCCTGTCGCGCCTGATGGAGCCGCAGGACGCTGTGGGCCTGGCGCTCGTGAGAGCAGCCGGCGCCGTGGATGCAGTCCGAATCGCCACCGGTCAGCTGGCGTCCGGTCCGCAGCTTGAACAGGACATCACGGCACTGTTGGCGGAGAACGGGACCGGCAGCTGGCCCGGGATGAACGCCTCACTCAAGCGTTGGGCTCCGCGCATCCCGGACCTGGCTCCGGAACGGGACCTGGCCACCATGCACCGGATGGGCGGCCGCATGATCATCCCGTCCGACGAACTATGGCCCGGGCAGCTGGCTGACCTGGACCTTCATGAACCCCTTTGCCTTTGGTGGCGCGGTGTGGAGCAGCCCCTCCCCGCAGCGGCGAAGTCCATTGCGCTTGTCGGGTCCCGCGACAGCACAAGCTACGGCGCAGCCGTCACCGGCGATCTCGCCTATTCCCTGGCCCAACGGGGCTTCACTATCGTTTCGGGCGGGGCCTACGGGATCGATGCGCATGCCCACCGGGCCGCGCTGGCGGGCGCCGGAGAGACCATGCCCACGGTCGCCGTCATGGCCGGGGGAGTGGACCGCTTTTATCCGTCCGGGAACGAAGACCTCCTCAGGACGGTCGCGAACCAGGGTGCGGTCCTGGCCGAAGTCCCGCCCGGTTCCGCCCCCACACGGTACCGGTTCCTTCAGCGGAACCGACTCATCGCCGCCCTGTCGTCAGTCACCGTCGTGGTGGAGGCACGCTGGCGCTCCGGGGCGCTGAACACGGCACACCACGCTGAGACCCTGGGCCGGGCCGTCGGAGCCGTCCCCGGCTCCGTACACAGCGCCAATTCGGCCGGTTGCCACAGGCTGATCCGCGAAGGGGGTGCCATCTTAGTGACGGACGCCGGTGAAATCGCCGAACTCGCCTCACCCAGCGGCGAATCGTTGGCCGACGTCACCGCTGGGAAACGCGCTGACCACGACGGCCTCACCTTGGAAGACCTCATCCTTCTCGACGCGCTGCCGTTGCGGTCAACGAGCTCAGTCGAAAAGCTGACGGCTGTTGCGGGACTGAGCGCAGATTCGGTCAGGGCGGGACTGGGCCGGCTGGGGCTGTTGGGGCTTGCCGAATCCGAACGCGGCGGCTGGAAAAGGTCCCGCAAAGCGTGCTGAGTGCTGCCGCCGGTGGGCCTGCGGGCAGTTCTGCGTGCGTTCTCCGTGAACTGGATGGCCTGACTGCGTGGTTCCTTGATTGGAGGCTGAATGGTGGGAAAGTTGGACCGTGGATACCCCAGACCTCCCGCCGGCCCTCGCCGGCGCAGCCCAAGGCTTCGGCCGTTACCTCGAAGGCGAACGCGCCCGGTCACCCCACACCGTGCGCGCCTACATGTCGGACATCCACAGCCTATTGTCGGCTGCGGCAGCAGACGGTGCCACCGGACTTGACGGGATTGAACTCTCCACGCTGCGGCGCTGGCTCGGCGTCCAGAGCGAGGCGGGTATGTCCCGCTCCACGTTGGCCCGGCGTGCAGCCACGGCCCGGTCCTTCACCGCCTGGGCCGTGCGGGAAGAACTTCTCGAGGCCGATCCGGCGCTGCGCCTGAAGGCACCGAAACGGGAGAAATCCCTGCCGGGCGTCCTGCACCAGCAACAGGTTGTTCGCGTCCTGGACGGGCTGAAGGCGGCCGCGGAAGACGGCGGCCCGCTGGCCCTTCGAAACCGGGCCATGGTGGAGTTGCTCTACGCCACAGGGGTCAGGGTCGGGGAGCTGGCGGGCATGGACGTGGACGACCTCGATCCCGACCGCCGGACGCTCAGGGTTGTCGGCAAGGGCAACAAAGAGCGGACGGTGCCGTACGGGCTTCCCGCCGAGGTCGCCGTCGACGACTGGCTGCGCCGCGGAAGGCCCCTGCTGGCAGTCGACGGAAGTGGTCCGGCACTCTTCCTGGGGGCGCGGGGCCGGCGGGTGGACCAGCGGCAGGTCCGTGCGGTGGTGAAGGACCTGCTCGACGCGCTGGGGGATACAGCTGCCACCGGTCCGCACGCACTCCGGCACTCCGCCGCCACCCATTTGCTGGACGGCGGAGCCGACCTCAGGGCCGTGCAGGAAATCCTCGGCCACAGCAGCCTGGCTACCACCCAGATCTACACCCACGTCTCGGTTGACCGCCTGAGGAGAAGCTACCAGCAGGCGCATCCGCGCGCCTGACAGAGTCTCCGGGGGCCCGCTGCCAGCCGCGGCCGGTAAACGCCCGGGCGGCCACGCAAGTTTTCTGTTCACTTCCGGCGCGCCGAATTGCACTGGCGTAATTAGGCGGGGTACGGCACAATAAGAGTCATGCCCGGCAAGTTTCAAGTCTGACTTGAAGCTCGCCCTGAAGCAGTTTCAGGCGGTGCCGGCACTAATTTCATAGCCTTGCAGGGACCACCGGCAGCATGCGGACCCGGCGCGGCAGGCACACATTCAGGCAGAGGTCGTTGGGGAAGACGTACCTACAGCTATGGAGGATGGAATGTCTGTTGCAATGACCCGCGGTGTCTTGTTCGTTCACTCGGCCCCGACCGCCCTGTGCCCCCACGTTGAGTGGGCCATCGGGTCTGTCGTGGACAAGCGAACGGACCTTGAGTGGACTGCTCAGCCTGCTGCGCCCGGAATGTTCCGTTCGGAATTGTCCTGGACCGGCAGCCCGGGTACCGGCGCCCTGCTGGCGTCCGCCTTGAGGGGCTGGGCGCACCTGCGCTATGAAGTCACTGAGGAGCCCAGCCAGGGCGTGGATGGCGGCCGATGGTCCCACACCCCTGAGCTCGGAATTTTCCACGCCGTCACCGACGTGCACGGAAACATCATGGTTTCCGAAGACCGGATCCGCTACGCCTACGAGTCCGGTGCCGGCGACCCGTCCGCCGTTTACCACGAGCTCTCCCTTGCGCTCGGCGAGGCCTGGGACGAAGAGCTGGAGCCGTTCCGGCACGCTGCCGAGGGCGCACCCGTGCGCTGGCTGCACCAGGTGGGCTGACGCCGCGGGCCATCCCGGGCCGCATCGCAAAAACCTCCATAACGCATGAGGCCCCCGCCGGATGGCAGGGGCCTCATGCAGCTGGGTCAACCGCGGACGCTAGATGCTGCGGACCGCAATCACGGCGTTGTGGCCGCCGAAGCCGAAGGAGTTGCTCAGCGCCACGATGTTGCCTGACGGCAGGTCGCGGGCTGTCTTGGTGACGACGTCGAGCGGGATCTCCGGATCCTGGTTTTCCAGGTTGATGGTCACCGGTGCCTTGCGCTCGTAGACGGCCAGGACGGTCAGGACTGCTTCAACGGCACCTGAGGCACCCAGCAGGTGGCCCATCTGGGACTTTGTCGCGGAAACCGCCACATTATCGACGTGCGATCCCAGGGCGGCGCGAAGCGCGGTGTACTCAGGCTTGTCGCCGACGGGAGTGGACGTCGCGTGCGCGTTGACATGGACCACTTCCTCAGCCTGGATGCGGCCGTCGAACATCGCCGCTTTCAGGGCGCGGGTGGCACCCAGGCCCTGGGGGTCCGGGGCGGTGATGTGGTAGGCGTCGGCAGTCACGGAAGTTCCGGCGAGTTCGCCGTAGATCCGGGCGCCACGGGCAAGTGCGTGTTCCTCGGCCTCGATGACCAAGGCGCCGGCGCCTTCACCCATGACGAAACCGTCGCGACCCGTATCGTACGGTCGGGATGCGTGCTCGGGATCGTCGTTGCGGCGGGAAAGGGCCTGCATCGAGGCGAACGCGGCAATGGGCATCGGGTGGATCGCAGCTTCGGCTCCACCGCAGACCACGACGTCAGCCTTGCCGGAGCGAATGAGGTCCAGGCCGAGGTGGAGGGCCTCGGTGCCGGATGCGCAGGCGGACACCGGGGTGTGGGCGCCTGCACGGGCACCCAGGTCCAGGCTCACCGCTGCTGCCACGCCATTGGGCATCAGCATGGGCACGGTCATGGGCAGGACGCGGCGCGGTCCTTTTTCGCGCAGGGTGTCCCAAGCGTCCAGCAGGGTCCAGACGCCGCCGATGCCCGTGGCGAAGGCCACCGCAAGGCGGTCGTGGTCCACTTCGGTAATGCCGGAGTCGGCCCAGGCTTCGCGGGCGGCCACGACGCCGAACTGCGTGGACGGGTCCATCCGCTTCGCTTCGACGCGGCTCAGGACTTCCAGCGCGGGGGTGGAGGCGCGGGCTGCGAAGTGAACGGGCAGTTCATACTTGGCTACCCAGTCGTCCTCGAGCGTGCGTGCGCCGGAGACGCCCTTCAGCGCGTTATTCCACATCGTGGGGACATCGCCGCCAATGGGCGTGGTGGCACCCAGACCGGTAATGACTACTTTGCGTGCCATGGGATCACTCTCTATCGGTGCGCATGCCGTGTCCGGGGGATGCCTGGCCGGGAATGCGTGGGGAAAACGTGGGGTCATTCAGCGGTGCACGGTCCGGGACGCTTTGTCAGCGCCCCGGACCGGCTACCGGGTTCGGCCGTTGCCGGCAGGAGCCAGGACTAGGCCTGTGCGTTTGAGATGAAGCTGACAGCGTCACCGACGGTCTTGAGGTTCTTGACCTCTTCGTCCGGGATGCGCACGCCGAACTTTTCCTCAGCGTTGACCACGATGGTCATCATGGAGATGGAGTCGATGTCCAGGTCCTCGGTGAAGGACTTGTCCAGCTCGACGGCTTCGGTGGCGAGGCCGGTCTCTTCGTTGACGATTTCAGCCAAGCCGGCCAGGATCTCTTCGTTGCTAGCCATTGATGGCTCCTTTTCTTGTTGTTGCCGGCAGGTGCTGCCGGAAATGATTCAAGCCGCGGTTACGGCTTGGTTCGCGAATCCGTGCTGTTCAGTACGTATTCAGTTGTGGGTAAAGGGTCCGGCTACGGGAGCACAATCACCTGGGCGCCAAACACCAGGCCGGCGCCGAAACCGATTTGCAGGGCGAGTCCGCCGCTGAGTTCGGGGTTTTCCTGCAGCAGGCGGTGGGTCGCAAGCGGAATGGAAGCTGCGGACGTGTTTCCCGCTTCGGCGATGTCCCTGGCCACCTTGACGGTCTCGGGAAGCTTGAGCTTCTTGACCATCTCGTCGATGATCCGCATGTTGGCCTGGTGCGGGATGAAGGCTACGAGGTCCTCCGGCGCGATGCCGGCGGCGTCGAGGGCCTGCTGCGCCACCTTGGCCATTTCCCAGACGGCCCAGCGGAAGACAGTCTGGCCGTCCTGGCGCAGGGTTGGCCAGATGGCTGCGTCGGTGACGTCGGCCTCCGCGGTGCTCAGCGAACCGCCCTTGTTGGCGGCCAGGGCCAGCTCGCGGACATCGAGCAGGGAATGGGTCATGCCGATGGCGTCCCACTTGCTGCCGTCCGAGCCCCAGACCGACGGGCCGATGCCCGGGGTGTCCGAGGGTCCGATCACGACGGCGCCGGCGCCGTCGCCCAGCAGGAATGAGATGGTGCGCTCGGTGTTGTCGATGACGTCCGACAGTTTCTCGGCACCGACCACCAGCACGTAGTCGGCAGCTCCGGAGCGGACGAGGGCGTCACCCTGGGCGATGCCGTAGCAATATCCCGCGCACGCAGCTGAGATGTCGAATGCCGGGGCAGGCGTCGCGCCAAGGCGGTCAGCCAGGCTCGCGGCAGCGGAGGGCGTCGCGTAAGGGTGGGTGACAGTGGAGACGATCACCGCGCCCAGCTGGCTGGCTTCGATGCCTGCCTTGGCCAGGGCTTCGCGGGCGGCACCCTCGGCCATGTCGATGACGCTGATGTCCGCAGGGGCCCGGTGGCGGGTCACGATGCCGGTGCGCTGCCGGATCCATTCGTCAGACGAATCGATCCACTGGCACACATCTTCGTTGGTGACGATGACGTCGGGCCGGTAGGCGCCGAGTCCAAGGATGCGGGTGTGTTCCCGCAGCGGTGCCTGCTTGAGTACGGGAGCGCTCATGCCTGTCCCTCCAGTTCTGCGAATAGGGCCAAGGCAGCGCTGAGGTCGTCCGGGGTCTTGACGGCAACCGTCTTGACGCCGGGCATGCCCCGCTTGGCGAGTCCGGCCAGGGTTCCGGCCGGTGCGAGTTCAATGACGCCCGTGACGCCGCGCTGGACCAGCGTCTCCATGCACAGGTCCCAGCGGACCGGACGGGAGACCTGGGCGATGAGGCTGCCGACTGCTGCGCCGCCGTCGGTCACTTCCTTGCCGTCAAAGTTGGACAGCAGCGGCACCTGCGGGTTCCGGGGGTGCAGGCTGGGCTTTAGAGCTTCCAGCGCCGCGACGGCCGGGGACATGTGCGAGGTGTGGAAGGCTCCGGCCACCTTCAGCGGGATCACGCGCGCCTTGGCAGGGGGATTCTCCGCAAGGGCCTTGAGCTGGTCGAACGTGCCCGCGGCGACGGTCTGGCCGGCACCGTTGACGTTGGCGGGCGTGGCGCCGGCGGCCTCAATGGCCGCGAGGACCTCGGCCGGATCTCCGCCAACCACGGCGCTCATGCCTGTGGGGGTGACGGCAGCGGCCGCAGCCATGCTGTTGGCGCGCTCCCGGACGAACGTCATGGCTTCGGTCTCGGTCAGGACGCCGGCAAGCGCCGAGGCCGTGATCTCGCCGACGGAGTGACCTGCCAGGACCACCGGAAGGGTGCTCAGTTCGACGTCGAACAGCGACTTTGCGGCCACCAGTCCGGCCGCCACGATCAGCGGCTGTGCCACCGCCGTATCCTTGATGGTTTCCTCATCCGAGGTGGTGCCGTGCGCCGTGAGGTCGATGCCTGCTATTTCACTGAGGGAGGCCAAATGGCCGGCGACGGAAGGCAGTTCCAGCCAAGGGGCCAGAAAACCAGGGGTCTGGGAGCCCTGTCCAGGGCAGACGATTGCAAGCACGTATCCAGCTTTCCAAATTACTGCGTGATTCTCGGTGTATTCATGCACCAAGCTCACTGGGTCAGTTTGTAGGAAGTCTACAACGGTTCAGTTGCCGTTCCGGGACGGCTGGCGCTCCGTGGGGGCCTTCGGCGGAACGGAAAGCCGTCCCACCACGAGTGCCGCCTGAAGCACAAACGCCTCCCGGGGAAGGAGCGGATCCCAGCCCGTGACGTCACAAACGCGCTTGAGCCGGTAACGGACGGTGTTGGCGTGCACGAAGAGCTCGCGGGCCGTCGCTTCCAGCGAGTGTCCCAGCTCGAGGTAGGTACCCAGCGTCTCCACCAGCCCGTTGGACGCGGCAATCAGTGGCCGGTAGATGTTCTTGATGAGGGACCGCCGTGCGGCGTCGTCCCCCGAAATGACCCGCTCAGGCAGCAGGTCGTCAGCAGCCACCGGGCGCGGCGCGGAGGGCCAGGCGCGCGCCGCCGTCAGCCCCGCGAAGGCGGACTGCGCCGAACCGCTCGCCTCGAGGAGGGAACCCGCTTCCGGTCCGTAAACCACGGGCCCGGGGGCGAAAAGCTCGCTGAGCTTCAGGTACGCGCTCTCCCGGTCCTGGACGCCGCCGAGGATCAGGATGAGGCGGTCGCCCTGGATCCCCACCAGCGCGTCTTCGGCAAACCGGCCGGCCGTGCGGCGGAGCTCGCTCACGTAGCTGGCGCTGGGTTCCGACGGCGAATTGCCCACCATGACGGTAAAACGCTCCTGCGCCTTCCATCCGAGGGCCGCGATGCGGGACCGCAAGGCATCCGTATTCTCACCCCGCAGGATCGCGTCCACAATCAGGGCTTCCAGCCTGGTGTCCCAGGAGCCCCTCGATTCGGCTGCGCGGGCGTAGACATCGGCGGCAGCAAAGGCCACCTCGCGGGAGTAGCGGAGCACGGCTTCGCGGAGGGCGGGCTGGTCCGCCTCCGGAGCGATCACGGGAACCTGGTCCTCCACCACTTCCACCACGATCCTGATGAGCTGGAGGGCCTTCTGCAGGCTGATGGAGCGGGTCAGTTCGGTGGGTGCGGTCCCGAACACGTCAGTAAGGATCCACGACGGCGAGCTGGGCCGCTCGTACCAGGTTACGAATGCGGCGATGCCGTTCTGCGCCACCATCCCGAGGGCTGACCGCTCATCGGAACTGAGCCGGCCGTACCAAGGCAGCGATTTTTCCAGCTCTCGCATGGTGGTGGTGGACAGCTGGCCAACACTTGCCCGGAGTTTCTTCAGCGTCTGGGCTTTTTCGGGCGTCAGGGCGCGCGAGGCGGGCTTGCGCTTTGCGGGAGTGGGGGTGGGCTCTGCCATGCATCGAGCATACGGTGCGCGAAGTCCAAGCTCCATTTGTGCAAAGGCTACAACGCGGTTTGCGCTGCGTCACAGACCGGCCAAGTCCTTGCGGCGCGGTCCGGATACGACGACGGCGGCCCCCACCTGTGGTGAGGGCCGCCGTCGTCGTATCCCGGGTCAGGGGTGGTGCTTTAAGATTCGCCTCCGGCGTTGCCGGTGGAACCTGCGTTGACGTTGTGCAGGCGGTACTTCTCGATTGCCTGGACCGGAGCCTGGGCATCCACTTCGCTGCGGCGCGCGAGCATCTCCAGGGAACGGACCACGATGGAGTGGGTGTCGTTCTTGAAGAAGCGGCGTGCGGCGGCGCGGGTGTCGGAGAAGCCGAAGCCGTCGGCGCCGAGCGAGGCGAACTCGTTCGGGAGGAACTGGCGGATCTGGTCCGGGACGGCCTTCATGTAGTCCGAGACTGCCACGATGGGGCCGGTGGCACCTTCGAGCTGAGCCGTGACGAACGGTACGCGTGCCGGCTGGCCGGGGTTGAGGAACGCGTCCTCTTCCGCTGCCATGGCGTCGCGGCGCAGTTCGTTCCAGGACGTGACGGACCAGACGTCCGCGGAGACGCCCCAGTCCTCGGCCAGGATCCGCTGGGCTTCGAGGGCCCAGGGGACGGAGACGCCCGAGGCCAGGATCTGCGTGCGGGGGCCGTCGATCTTGGCCGGTGCAAGCAGGTAGATGCCCTTGAGTACGCCTTCAACATCCAGCTCCTCCGGCTCTGCCGGCTGGGTGATGGGTTCGTTGTAGACGGTGATGTAGTACATCAGGTTACGGTCGGCTGAGTCCGGTCCGTACATGCGCTCGATGCCGTCGCGGACGATGTGGCCCATTTCGTAGCCGTAGGCGGGGTCGTAGGTGACCACTGCCGGGTTGGTGGCGGCGAGGATGGGGGAGTGTCCGTCGGCGTGCTGGAGGCCTTCGCCGGTGAGGGTGGTCCGTCCTGCGGTGGCGCCGATGATGAAGCCGCGGGTCATTTGGTCCGCTGCTGCCCAGAAGGCGTCGCCGGTGCGCTGGAAGCCGAACATGGAGTAGAACACGTAGACCGGGATCAGCGGGACGCCGTGGGTGGCGTAGGCGGTACCGGCGGCGGTGAAGGCTGCGACGGCGCCGGCTTCGTTGATGCCGGGGTGGATCAGCTGGCCCTGGGCGGATTCCTTGTAGGCCAGGACCAGGTCCCGGTCCACGGACAGGTAGTTCTGCCCCTTCGGGTTGTAGATCTTGGCGGTCGGGAAGAACGCGTCCATGCCGAACGTGCGGGCCTCATCGGGGATGATCGGCGCGATGTGCTTGCCGAACTCTTTGTCCCGCATGAGGTCCTTAAGCAGGCGGACGAACGCCATGGTGGTGGCTGCCTGCTGCTTGCCCGAACCGCGCTTGGCCACCTCGTAGGACTTCGCGTCCGGCAGGGTGATCGAGTCATGCTTGCTGCGGCGTTCCGGAACGGAACCGCCCAGGGCGGCCCGGCGTTCCATCATGTAGGCGATTTCCGGTGCATCGTTGCCGGGGTGGAAGTACGGCGGCTGGTAGGGATCACCCTCGAGCTGCTCATCCGTGATCGGGATGCGCAGGTGGTCCCTGAACGACTTGAGGTCGTCGAGGGTGAGTTTCTTCATCTGGTGGGTGGCGTTGCGGCCTTCGAAGTGCGGGCCGAGTCCGTAGCCCTTGACCGTTTTGGCCAGGATCACGGTGGGCTTGCCTTTGAATTCGGTCGCTGCCTTGTACGCGGCGTAGACCTTGCGGTAGTCGTGGCCGCCGCGCTTGAGGTTCCAGATCTGGTCATCGGTCAGGTCCGCGACCATGTCCTTGGTCTGCGGGGTCTTGCCGAAGAAGTGTTCGCGGACGAACCCGCCGGATTCGGCCTTGTAGGTCTGGTAGTCCCCGTCCGGGGTCTCGTTCATGATTTTCACCAGCGACCCGTCGGAGTCCTGGGAGAGCAGCGCGTCCCATTCCCGGCCCCAGACGACCTTGATGACGTTCCAGCCCGCGCCGCGGAAGAACGCTTCGAGTTCCTGCATGATCTTGCCGTTGCCGCGCACCGGCCCGTCCAGGCGCTGGAGGTTGCAGTTGATCACGAAGTTCAGGTTGTCCAGGTTCTCGTTCGCGGCGAGCTGGAGCAGGCCGCGGGACTCGGGCTCGTCCATTTCCCCGTCGCCCAGGAACGCCCAGACCTGCTGGTCCGAGGTGTCTTTCAGGCCGCGGTTGTGCAGGTACCGGTTGGACTGCGCCTGGTAGATCGCGTTCATCGGCCCGATGCCCATGGACACGGTGGGGAATTCCCAGAACTCCGGCATCAGCCGCGGGTGCGGGTAGGAGGACAGGGCGTGCCCGGCCTTGGACTTTTCCTGCCGGAACCCGTCCAGGTCCTCCTCGGTCAGCCGGCCTTCCATGAACGCGCGGGCGTACATGCCGGGGGAGGCGTGGCCCTGGAAGAAGACCTGGTCCCCGCCGCCGGGGTGGTCCTTGCCGCGGAAGAAGTGGTTGAAGCCGACCTCGTACAGGGTCGCGGCCCCGGCGTAGGTGGAGATGTGCCCGCCCACGCCGATGTTCGGCCGCTGGGACCGGTGCACCATCACCGCGGCGTTCCAGCGCATGTAGGCCCGGTAGCGGCGTTCGTATTCCTCGTTGCCCGGGAACTCGGCTTCCTGGTCCGCCGGGATGGTGTTCACATAGTCCGTGGTGGTGACCATCGGTACCCCGACGCTCTGGGCGCCGGCACGCTGCAGGAGACTGCGCATGATGTACTGGGCACGCTCGGTGCCCTGTTCCCTGATCAGCGTATCCAGGGACTCAATCCATTCGGCGGTCTCTTCCGGATCACGATCAGGCAGCTGGTTAGTCAACCCGCTGAGGATATGGGAGGTATCTTCTCCTGCAGCCACGTCCAACCTCTCTTTGCGCGCATGCATCGGCGCCCTCAGGTCCGGCAGGGTAACTGCCTGGCATGAACGCGACGTGTGCGACGTATCGGTTACAACAGCCCGGTCATGTGCGCCGGGCAGGGTCCTATCACGTCTATGGCCTCAAAACTCCAGGGCGATCGCCCCGCTGGCATAGTCGTCACCAGCCACTCTAGCTGTGAGAGCTAGCCGATGCGTAGCCGCTGCCTGACGTCCCTGTCGTATTTGACGTCATACTGGTTGTGTGACGGATCCCGGCCCCGCCGGACCGGCGCCAGGCCCGGGTGTGACGCAGAATAAGTGGGATCGCGGGCCAACAGCTTGAAGAGCAGGCACAAAGGGTGTTGGCTTGTAGTAATGGAAATCACTAGATTTATGCAAATGACTAAGCATTGGAGGAACACGTGAGCGAGGCCGACGCCGCCACTTCGGTAAATGTGGCGGAAAAATTGGGTTTCAAAAACGGGGATCTGATTCAGGAGTTCGGTTACGACGACGACGTCGATTTCGACTTACGTGATGATATTGAGGACCTGACCGGTTCCGAGCTCCTTGATGAGGACGACCATGACGTGGTGGACGCCGTCATCTTCTGGTGGCGGGACGGTGACGGAGACCTTGTTGACACCCTGATGGATTCGCTGACCACCCTGAGTGAGAACGGTGTTGTCTGGGTGCTCACTCCGAAGTCAGGCAGGCAAGGCTACGTGTCCCCGGCGGAGATCCAGGAGGCCGCACCCACGGCAGGGCTCCACCTGACCACGTCAGCAGGTGTCTCCAAGGACTGGAGCGCAACGCGCCTGGTCACCAGGAAGAACAAGTGACGCTGCAGCAACTGCAACCGGTGCAGGATGCCGGTGCGGCGGCCGGTGTTCCTGCGGTCGGAGAGACGGCCCCCGACTTCGAACTGGTTAATCAGTACGGTGAACCTGTCAGGCTTTCGGAACTGCGGGGACGCAACGTCGTCGTCGTTTTTTATCCGTTCGCCTTCTCGGGAATTTGTACCGGCGAACTCTGTGAGATCCGCGACAACCTTGCGCTGTTCGAGGATGCGAACGCTACTGTCCTGGCGCTTTCCGTGGACAGTAAGTTTACGCTGCGTGCATATGCGGAGAAGGAGGGCTACGGGTTTGACCTGCTGGCCGACTTCTGGCCGCATGGGGACGTGGCTTCGCAATACGGCGTGTTTGATCCCGGCAGCGGCATGGCACTGCGTGGAACGTTCATTATCGACGCCGACGGCATCATCCGGTATGTCGTGGTGAATCCCCGCGGCCAGGCCCGCGACCTGGCGGGTTACCGCGCAGCCCTTTCGGAGCTCGGCGGGAACTGACGGCATGAGGCAGCGGCACCCCGGACTTGGCATGACTGGTTTCGCCAGCCTGCCGCCGGTGGGGGCTGCCGCGCCCGCCCCTGACGAACTTGGCGTCCTCCGGGGGATCCGGGATGCCCTGGCGGGAAACCGTTTTGCACTCCTTACCGGGGCAGGCCTCAGTACGGACTCGGGCATCCCGGACTATCGGGGGCCCGACGCTGCTCCGCGGGCGCCTATGACCTACCAGGAGTTCATCGGCCACGCCGGGAACCGGCAGCGGTACTGGGCGCGCAACCATATCGGCTGGTCCCACCTCCGGCGGGCGGACCCCAATGACGGCCATGCGGCAGCTGCCCGGCTGGAGCAGCGCGGCCTGTTGACCGGCCTCATTACCCAAAACGTGGACCGGCTCCACGAAGATGCCGGCAGCGTCAATGTGGTTGACCTCCATGGCCGCTTCGACCGGGTGGCCTGCCTGTCCTGTGCGCGCCGGTATAGCAGGACCCTGCTGGCGGGGGTCCTGGAGGAACTGAACCCCGGGTTCCTGGAACGGGCCCTGGCTGACGGCATGGTGGAGATGGCGCCCGACGCCGACGCCACCGTGGAGGACTCGGCACTCATCCGCAGTTTCGTCGTGGCGCACTGTCCGGCCTGCGGGGGCAATCTGAAACCCGACTTTGTGTACTTCGGCGAAAATGTTCCCAAGGACCGGGTGGAACGCTCGTACGCCATGGTCGACGAGGCCGGCGCCCTTGTTGTTGCCGGATCCTCACTGACCGTGATGAGCGGCCTTCGCTTCGTCCGTCATGCCGCCAAGCAGGAGAAGCCGGTGGTCATCATCAACAGGGGAGCCACGCGGGGGGACGACCTGGCCACGATCAAGCTGGAAGCCGGAGTCAGCGAATCGCTCACGTGGCTGGCAGCCGAACTGCCGGACCTGTGAGCTTCGCCTCACTGCCGTAGGCAGGCGCTGCCGATTGGCGTTCCGCCGGTTCCATCCGGTACAGTTGCTGTTCGTTGGTTGAAGCGCTGAGGCGCGGAGATCGCCGTTTGGGTCTTTAGCTCAGCTGGTAGAGCGCCACGTTTACACCGTGGATGTCATCGGTTCGATCCCGGTAGGACCCACCAACGAAACCCCGTCGCAGCAGGCCGAACAGGCCGGTTGCGGCGGGGTTTTTTGTCATAGGTACCAGGGCAAAACTGTCCGACCCCCTCCATAGTGTTGCGGCATGGAACACGTCATGATGAGGATGGCCCCGGACGGGCGGCCGCTATCCGTTCTCCGCGGCGGACGCGTATGGACCATCGGCGCAGAGCCGGTCCGCTGGTTTGAGCGTGTCAGCTGGTGGGAGGCTGAACGCAGGATGCCCAAGGGCCTGGGGAGGGTGGATATCGAAGTGTGGCAGGTCCAGGCGAGGCTTGGCACGAACGAAAACTCGGCACTGACCACCATGGAATTAATCCGCGACGGACTAGGTGGAGGCTGGCGACTGAGGGAGGCAGTGGCCGACGCCGCGTGATTCCCGGAGCTGCGTGATTCCGGGAACAGGACTTCGCCCGGACATTGGAAAAGCCTTCCACCGCGGCTATTGGGGGATGCCGCGGTGGAAGGCTTGAAATTGAATATACAGTGAATTTTTCGAAATGTGAAACATTTTTGGAGAGTGACGATCCGCGTCCTCCAAGGGTCAAAGGTCCTGCATTGGAACCATGCCGTTGGGAAGGTGCCCCCCGGGGGGCCTCAATACGGTGCCCACACATTATGATGGTTACTGTTCAGCTGAATGAACAGGCTGGATGAACAACGCATTAACGGACGCGCTTTTAACTGAAGGAGAATCATGGCCGATTCCCGGGCTCCCCGCACCTCCGACGGACTGGGGAGTGCGTCCCCCGCGCCGGCCGTGACAAGGGCTGCTGCCGTGCTGGAGGCACTGGCGGCCTCGGCGACAGGCAGGCTTACGCTGAGCGACCTTTCGCGGGAACTGGGCATCCCCAAGTCGTCAACATCGAATCTGATGTTGGCACTCGAGGAGGCGCGCCTCATTAACCGGCAGGGAGCCGACTTCACCCTGGGGCGCAAGCTTGTGGAACTCGGCGCCGCCTACCTCAGCCGGCTGGACGAGGTCCAGGAGTTCTACCGCTTCTGCGAGCAGGCTCCCACCCTGTCCGGCGAAACAGTCCGCATCGCCATGCTGGACGGCACCAATGTGATCTACCTTGCCCGTTATGAAGGGCACCCGGCGGTCAGGCTTACGTCCAATATCGGCGACAAGATGCCGGTGTCGCTGTGTGCCGTGGGCAAAGCCCTGATCGCCCGGCTGCACGACCACGACATCGATGAGATGTTTCCCGATGATGCCGAACTGCCGGTACTTACTCCCAAATCACTGCGGACCGGCGCTGAGTTCAAAAAGCAACTGCCGGTCATCCGGGAGCAGGGTTACGCCTTCGAGGATGAAGAGTCCACCACCGGTGTCGTGTGCCTTGCGGTTGCGGTCCCCACCAGGGGAGCCCACGGGCCGAGCCTGGGACTGTCCGTCACTGCCCTGAAGGCAACCTACTCCCGGGAGCAGGGCGCCATGATGGTCAAGGAGCTGCAGGAGCTGGCGCGTTCACTCGGCAACCCCATGGGCTAACGAGGGACCGGGCGGGGCCCTCACTCCTGAAAAAAAATCGGATTACATCATTGGCGATCCGTTCAAGGTGCTGTACGCTGTTCAATATAGTGATCGACACCACCGGTGCCGTCGCTATCCCACCAGACCAACGGGGGTCTGGAGTGTTCTTAAGGGAGTGCTAGTGACAACTCGTACTGAATCACCGCTTGCGGATGCGGACGGCGCCGTCGTCGAACCGGAACAACTGCGGAGGGCAACTCTTGCCAGCTCCGTGGGCTCCGCTCTGGAGTATTACGATTTCTACATTTACGGCCTGGCATCGGCATTAATCTTCGGGCCCCTTTTTTTCAAGCCCCTCGGTGAAGACGGTGCCCTGATCGCATCGTTCGCCACCTACGGCGTCGGGTTCGCAGCCCGCCCGTTCGGCGGAGTCATTTTTGGTTATATCGGTGACAGGTTCGGCCGCAAAATGGTCCTGATCCTCACGATCGGCCTGATGGGAAGCGCGAGCTTCGCCATCGGCCTGCTGCCGACCTTCGAGCAGGCGGGCATGCTGGGGGCGGTCCTGCTGGTGACGCTCCGCATCCTCCAGGGCCTCGGAGCCGGCGCTGAACAGGCCGGTGCCACCACGCTGATTTCCGAAGTCGCACCGCGCCGCCGTCGTGGTTTCTTCGCTTCCCTGCCGTTCGTCGGCATCCAACTGGGCACCCTCCTGGGTGCAGGCACGTTTGCGCTGATCGCCATGGCGGATAAGGCCGTGCTGGAGGGGTGGTTGTGGCGCGTACCGTTCCTGGCCAGCATCCTCCTGATAGCGGTGGCAATCTTCATCCGGCTGCGGCTTAAGGAAACGCCGGTGTTCCAGGAGCTCGAAAAGCACAAGAACGTGGTCAAGAACCCCATCGGCCAGCTGTGGAAGCACTCGAAGAAGAACGTGCTGGTGGGCATCGGCCTGCGCATGGGCGAGAACGGCAATTCCTCGATCTATTCCGCGCTCCTGATCGCCTTCCTGGCTGCCAAGGACGGGGTGTTCCCGGGCGATAAGTTCATCGGACCCGTGGGCCTGCTCATCGCCGCCGGCTTTGCCGCCGTCATGGTAGTCACCTTCGGCGCCCTCTCCGACCGTTTCGGCCGCGTGCCGGTCTACCGCTACGGTGCACTCTTCCAGGCGCTTATCGCCCTTCCGGCGTTCTACCTCGTGACGCTGGGCAACGTGACCCTCGTCTGGGTGGTCATGGTGGTGGGCATCGCCATCGGCGTCCAGTCCATGCTGGGCCCGCAGTGCCCGCTCCTGCCTGAACTGTTCGGCTCCCAGTACCGCTTTACCGGGGTGGCCATGAGCCGGGAACTCTCCGCAGTCCTGGCCGGCGGGCTTGTTCCCCTCGTGGGCGCGTCGCTCCTGGCGGCAACGGATCACTCCTGGCTGGTGCTCGCCATCTACTCGCTGGTCCTTGCCCTGATTTCGTTCGCCACCACGTTCTTCACGCCGGAGACCGTGGGCCGCGACCTTGTCCTCACGGAGGACGCCAGCTAGCGCCGGCGGCACCTGGACTGCACTCCACGCCACCAGGTTCCACGCCACAAGGCCGTGGCTCCCTCCGCCAGGAAGGAGCCACGGCCTTTGTCGCCGCCCGGCTGATTCCAGGCGGGTTTTGCTAGGGGTTGGCGCGTTCCAGTGCCCGGCCGATGACCCGCGCACCCTGCGGAAACGCTCCCGGGTTGGACCCCGAGTAGTTGAGGCGGATGAAAGCACCGGCAGGTTCGGCAGGGAACCACTCCCGGCCGGCGGCGATGATGACACCGTCGCTTTCGCAGTCGCGGGCCAGCCGTTCGAGGTCGGTCCCATCGGGCAGCCGCGCCCAGAGATTCAGCCCTCCCTTGGGGACGTGCTCGATGTGCGCCTGCGGGGCGTGCTCGCGCATGCTGGCGACCAGGAGGTCCCGGCGTGACTGGAGCTGGTGGCGGAGGCTCCGCAGGTGCGTCTGCCATCCCGGCTGTGTGACGACATCCAGCGCTGCGGCCTGGAGTAGCCCGCTGACATACATCGACTCGGCTGCCCGGTCCGCCAGGATGCGCTCACGTGCCGGGCCGCGTGCGATGACCGCGGCAATGCGGATGGCCGGGGATACGCTCTTGGTCAGCGAGCGAAGGTACACCACATGGCCGGAGTCGTCGCGGGAGGCGACGGGTACGGGATTGGTGGTGATCCCGAAGTCGTGTGCCCAGTCGTCCTCCACCAGGAATGCGCCCTTGCTGCGCACCACCTCCAGGACCTCTTCGCCCCGCCCGGCCGCCCACTGCGCCCCCGTGGGGTTCGCGTAGTTGGGTTGCGCGTAGAACAGGCGCGCTCCGGTTTCGTCGAACGCCCGCGCCAGTTCCGCAGGGTCCGGGCCGTCCGGTCCGGTGGGTACCGGGACAACGCGGACCCCGGCCTGCGCCGCCGCCAGGATGGCGCCCCAGTAGGTGGGGGATTCCATCAGCAGCGGCTGTCCGCGGCCGGCAAGGGCGCTGAAGATGGAGCTGAGCCCGCTCTGGCTTCCCGGAAGGACGACGACGTCGCTCGGGTTCGGCGGCGCGGTTCCGGCCGGTGTCGATGCGCCGAGTTCGTGGGCGAACCACGATTGCAGTTCCGGCAGGCCCGCCGCGGGGGGACGGGATAACGCCGCCTCGCCGCGGGCTGCGCGGGTAAGGGCTGCACGCACCAGCCGTTCAGGCAGAAGCTCCCTGTCCGGGTAACCGGAATGGAAGGCGATGGCATCGTTTGCCACGTCGCGCATGGTGGTGGAGGCCGCCGGAAGCGGCGCCAGCGGTGACCTCAAGGCAGCCGTCTGCCAGCCGTAGTCCGAGGGGCGCGCCGTCCGGACGGCACGGACGAATGTCCCGACGCCGGGCCGGCTTTCGATGAGGCCCTGTGCGGTGAGAGCCTGCAGTGCCTTCTGCACCGTGACCGGGCTTGCCTGGAACTCAGCGACCAGCGACCGCGTGGACGGCAGCCTTGATCCCGGCGCGGCCTGGGCGATCCAATCGCGCAGTCGCGCGGCAATCCTCGAACTGCTATCGTTGTTCATGAGACCTAATAGTAGCGCTACTGTAGCGATTCGCCCAGTGATACCCCACCGCACCCCCTCCGGACTGTGGTGGGGACTCCTCGGAGTAGCGGCCTTCTCGTTCACGGTTCCGTTCACCAAGGTCGCAGTCGCGGGGCTCTCACCGCTGTTCATCGGGTCCGGCCGCGCGGTGGTGGCCGCGGTCTTTGCCGCCTCGGCTTTGGCGCTCGCGCGGCAGCGGCTTCCCCGCGGCGTCCAGTGGGCGCGCCTCGCGGTGGTGGCCGCCGGCGTCGTCATCGGTTTTCCCCTGCTGACGTCCTTCGCGCTCACCAGCACGCCGGCCAGCCATGGCGCTGTGGTCATCGCACTGCTTCCGGCCGCGACGGCGACGGCCGCCGTCCTGAGGGGGCGCGAACGTCCACGCGTAGCGTTCTGGATGATCACCGGTGTGGGCGCCCTGGCGGCCATAGCCTTCGCGTCCATGCAGTCCGGCGGATTCGGACAGCTGCACTCGACTGACCTGCTCCTCCTTGGCGCAGTGGTGGCAGCGGCCATCGGCTACGCGGAGGGCGGCCTGTTGGCGCGTGAGCTCGGCGCCTGGCAGACCGTGTCCTGGGCGCTGGTGCTGGCATCGCCGCTGATGGGATTCCTGACGGTGCTGTCCCTGGCCCAGCAGCCCCCGTCAGCCACTCCCGCCCAGTGGGCGTCGTTCGCCTACCTCGGACTGGTGAGCATGTTCCTGGGCTTCTTCGCCTGGTACCGCGGACTGGCCATCGGCCCCATGGCCCAGGTCAGCCAGATCCAGCTCATCCAGCCCGTGCTGAGCATCTGCTGGGCCGCCCTCCTGCTGGGGGAGGCCCTGACCTGGACCACCATCATCGGCGGCCTCGCCGTCATCCTCTGCGCCGGCGCGGCCGTCCGGGTCCGGCTCAGGCCAGCCGACGTCCCGGCCGCCGACCGGCACACCCTTCCGGCCGCTGACCCGAACGCCACAAAATCCCTCCAGCCCGCAAAGGACTAACGTCATGTACACCCCAGCCCACTTCGCCGCCGGACCCGATTCGACGCACAAGCTCCTGACCCGGCCGGCCGCAGCCAACCTGGTCACCATGACCCGGCAGGGCCTGCTCGCCACGTTGCTGCCGTTCGTTTTCGACCCCTCGAGTGGCGACCACGGCGCCCTGCACACCCACGTGGCACGGAATAATCCACAGTGGTCCGAGCCGGTGATCGGTGAAGCACTCGCCATCATCCAGGGCGCTGACGCCTACATTTCACCGTCCTGGTACGCCTCGAAAGCCGAGCACGGGCGCGTGGTGCCCACCTGGAACTATTCCACGGCACACGTTTACGGCACGTTGGTGATCCATGACGATCCGGCCTGGCTCGCCGGCCAGGTCAGGCGGCTGACCGACCGTCACGAGGCAGGCTTCGACCACCCGTGGAGCGTGGACGATGCGCCGGAGCGTTTCATCTCCGGCCAGCTGCGCGCCATCGTGGGCCTCGAACTGGTCATCACCAGGATCGAAGCGAAGACCAAGCTCAGCCAGAACCGGCCCGACGCCGACATTGACGGTGTGGTGGCCGGGCTTGCTGCCCGGGGTCAGCAAGCCATCGCTTCGGACGTCGAGAAGGCCAGGCGGCGATAATGCCCCTTAGTAGAAGTGCACGGTGTCCACGAGGTGGGGGAGCTCCCCGCCGTCGAGGAATGCGCGCAGGTTGCTGCTGAAGCGTTCGGCGATCAGCCGGTTCTCCGCCGCGCTGAGCGCCGAGGTGTGCGGGGATACCATCACTTTGGGATGGTTCCAGAGCGGGCTGTCCTGCGGCAGGGGCTCGACGGCGAAAACGTCGAGGCAGGCGTACCCGACCTGTCCGTTGTCGAGTGCCTCCAGCAGTGCGTCCTCGTCCACCACCGTGCCGCGTCCCACGTTGACGAAGACCGTCCCCGGTTTCATGGCGGCGAAAACTTCGCGGTTGAACAGTTTCTCCGTATAGGGCGTGCCGGGCAGGGTGTTCACGACGGCGTCAGCGGAGGCGAGCAGGCCGGGCAGGCCGTCGTTGTCCGCAACTTCCACAATGCCGTCGATCGGCTCCACGTTCCGTTTGGTACCACTGACCTTCATTCCCAGCGCCCGGGCGATGCGGGCGGTCTCCATCCCGATCTCCCCGAGGCCGGTCACCACAAGCGTGGAGCCGTTCACCAGGCGGGTCGGCGTCCGCAGTTCCGGCCAGACCTTGGCGGCCTGGTCTGCCGCGAGCTCGGCGCTGCGCTTGAAGCCGTTGAGGATGCCCAGCGCCGCGAACTCCGCCAGCGGCAGGGCATGCACGCCGGCTGACGTGGTCACCTTGAATTTCTGCAGGGTTTCCTGGTCCAGCCCTGATGCCTTCACTGCTCCGCCGGCACCCGCGGCCATGGCATGGATCCACTGGAGCCGGGGGTTGCTGCCGGCAATGCGGGCCAGCCCGGCGGGGTTCTCGTTGGGGAAGCCGTACAGGACATCAGCCTTGTTCAGCAGGTCCCAGTACCGTTCCTCCTGTTCGGGAGTGCGCTTGAAGTTCGGATCGCCGGCGTGGTCGGCGGGAAATCTTTCGGGCGGGAGGAGGTCGGGCTCATAGAGGACGGTCACGGAAGGGTCTACGGCGCGGATGCGCTCCACCAGCTCAGCTTCGAGGGGGACGGCGATTGCGACGGTGGTTTTGGTCGTCATGGTGTTCATCATACTGAATGGAGGCTAGGATATTGAACAGATTTCTCCTCCATTAACCACGATGAAGTGAGGTGCCGCTGCCAATGGATGTGCAGACAGACCACGATGTGACCACGACTTTGCCTGAAATGAGGGCCGGATTCGCCGGCCTGGGCCTGATGGGCGGCCACATGGCAGCCAATCTGCTGAAGGCCGGCTGGGACGTTACCGGCTGGAACAGGTCGGCGGCCGCCCTGGACGATTTTGCGGCGCGCGGCGGCATCCGGGCCGCGGACGTTGCCGCGTTGCGGGACGAACCCGTCATCATCTTTATGCTGCCTGACCTGTCCTACATCGAGGAGGCGGCGGCCGGGCTGCTTGCGGGCTGGACCGAACAGCCGCCCAAGCCCGGCACCGCCGTCGTGGTCATGAGCAGCGTCTCTCCGGAAGCCGTTCGAGACTTCGGGGCGAGGGTATCCGCCGCCAGCCGTGGCAACGCCGTCGTCGTCGATGCGCCCGTCAGCGGAGGCACCAGAGGCGCCGAGGACGGAACACTTGCCGTCATGGTCGGTGCGGAGGAAAAGGACTTCCAAAAGCTCCTCCCGCTGTTCAACGCCATGGGCGGCACGGTCCGGCGCCTGGGGCCGCTCGGATCCGGGTCGCTGGCCAAAGCCTGCAACCAGCTGATCGTGGGAACCACGACGGCGGCGCTCGCGGAAGCTGCCGAGCTCGCTGAACGCTCGGGCTTGGACGTAGAAGCTTTGTACGAGGTGCTGTCCGGCGGGCTGGCGGGCAGCAGGGTCCTGGATATCGTTGGACCCCGCCTCGCGGCGAAGGACTATGCGCCCACCGGACCGGCAAAGTTCATGCACAAGGATCTTTCCTTCGTTCTGGAAAGTGCCGCCGCCGTGGGCGCGGCCGTGCCCATGGCAGCGGCCGGCGTCGAACTATACGCGGAACTCAAGCGCCAGGGGCTCGGGGACCTCGACCTCGCCGCCGTCCGGCAAACCATCTCGAATCTCAGCTCGCCACACAGCCACGCCGGCAGTCACAACCGGCTGCCACGACCAATTGAGGAACAGTAAACGATGAATTCACTTTTTGACCTCACCGGGCGGGTTGCCCTGGTGACGGGTTCCAGCCGGGGGATCGGCAATGCCCTGGCACGGGCCCTGGCTGATGCCGGGGCCACGGTGGTGCTCAACGGACTCAATCCGGAACGGCTGAAGGACGCTGAGGCCGCGATGGCTGCGGACTACCCGCCGGGGCGCGTGCACAGCTGCGCGTTCGATGTCACGAAAGACTCGGCGGCTGCGCGGGGCGTCGCGTGGGTGGAGGAGAACGTGGGCCCGCTGGAAATCCTGGTGAACAACGCCGGGATCCAGCACCGGGTCCCGATGCTGGATCTGGACGTCAGCGACTGGGAGCGGGTGCTCTCCACGGACCTGACCAGCGCCTTCCTGGTGGGGCGGGAGGCTGCCCGGCACATGATTCCGCGCGGCCGGGGCAAGATCATCAACATCTGCTCGGTGCAGACGGACCTGGCACGGCCCACCATCGCCCCGTACATCGCGGCGAAAGGCGGGTTGCGCAACCTGACCCGGGCCATGACGGCGGAGTGGGCGGCGTCGGGCCTGCAGATCAACGGGATCGCGCCCGGCTATATCCATACTGAGATGACGCAGAACCTGGTGGATGATGAGCAGTTCAACTCCTGGATCCTGGGCCGGACGCCGGCGAACCGTTGGGGGACTGTGCAGGATCTGGCCGGTCCGGCGGTGTGGCTTGCTTCGGACGGGTCCAACTTCGTCAACGGCCAGACCATCTTCATCGACGGCGGAATGACGGTGGTGGTCTGATGCCCGGCATCCACGAACTCCCCGCCACCTCCGAAGCCGTCGTGGCCCATGCGGCCGGAGACCTGCGCATCGAGGATGTGCCCGTCCCGGCGCCACGTTCCGACGAAGCGGTGGTGGAAGTTGCCTTCGGCGGGATCTGCGGCTCGGACCTCCACTACTGGCTGCACGGCGCCGCAGGGGAGTCTATCCTCCGCGCCCCGATGGTCCTGGGGCACGAAATCGTGGGAACCGTCCTGCACGCGGCGGCGGACGGCACGGGACCTGCGGCAGGTACGCCGGTGGCCGTCCATCCGGCCACGCCCGGCCCGGGCGCCGCCCGGTATCCCGAAGACCGGCCCAACCTGTCACCGGGCTGCACCTACCTGGGCAGTGCCGCCCGCTTCCCGCACACCGACGGCGCTTTCAGCCGGTACGCCACCCTGCCCGCCAGGATGCTCCGTCCGCTGCCGGACGGCCTCAGCCTGCGGACGGCCGCGCTGGCGGAGCCGGCCAGTGTGGCCTGGCATGCCGTGGCCCGCGCCGGGGACGTCAGGGGAAAAACAGCCCTGGTGATCGGCTGCGGTCCCATCGGGGCTCTGGCTGTCGCAGTCCTCAAGCGCGCCGGCGCCCGGCGGATCGTCGCCGTCGACATGCACCCCAAACCACTCGGGATCGCCCTCGCCGTCGGCGCCGACGAGGTCCTCAAGGGCGACGAAGCCGACGCCATTGCCGCGGTGGAGGCGGACGTCGTGATCGAATCGTCCGGCAGCCACCACGGGCTTGCCTCCGCCATCAAGGGAGCTGTCCGGGGCGGCAAGGTGGTGATGGTGGGGCTCCTGCCCTCAGGTCCCCAGCCCGTCCTGATCTCCCTGGCCATCACCCGCGAGCTGGAGCTGCTGGGTTCGTTCCGCTTCAACGGCGAAATCGACGAGGTTATCGCGGCGCTGGCGGACGGCACGCTGTTCGTGGACCCGGTGGTCACCCACGATTTCCCGCTGGGGCGCGGGCTCGAGGCCTTCGACGTGGCCAGGAACTCGGCCGAATCCGGGAAGGTGCTGCTGGACTTCAGCCCTGGGTAGAACTTCCGCGCGAACGTACACTTGCGGCCCTGCCTTGAGGGCCTCAAGTGTACGTTCGCGCTTAGTTGTTCGGCAGGGGGATGAAGGTCCTCGGCTGGTCCCGCCAGCTGGCTTCCATCTCGGAGATCGTCTCGCGCATGATCCGGCTGGAAGCCTCCCTGGCGCCGGCGGCATCCCCGGCGGCGATGGCCTCCGCCACGTCCACGTGCCACTGCAGCGCGGTATCACGCGGATGGTCCGGCATGAGTCCGTGGATGGTGCGGCCGGTCAGGGTTTCCGCCACCTGCCCCACGAGGTTGGCGAACATTTCGTTGCCGGAACCAGTGAGGAGGAGGGAATGGAAGTGGATGTCCAGCTGCAGGAACTTCGCCACATTGCCGGCCTTGCCGGCGTCGCGCATTGCCAGGGATACATCCAGCAGTTCTTTGCGGATCTCCTGGGGGGCGTTTGCGGCGGCCAGTTCGGCAGCGACGGGTTCGACGGCGGAGCGCAGTTCCGCGAGGGACCTGAGCTGGGCGCCGCGGCCCTCGCCGGCCAGGCGCCAGCGGATGACCAGGGGATCGAACGGGTTCCAGCGGCTGGCGGGCAGCACCCGGATACCCACGCGTTTGATGGTTTCCACCAGGCCGAGGGACTGCAGGACGCGGACGGCTTCGCGTACCACGGAGCGGGAGACCTTCAGCTCGTCTTCGAGCTGCTCAGCCAGCATCACGTGGCCCTGGGGCAGCGCGCCGCTCACGATGCGGGTGCCCAGGTGTTCGATGGCGCGATGATGGAGGCTGGTTGACATAGTCGTAAGCATAATCGTGCCGAGCGGCTCCGCCCGGCCGGACGCCGGCGGCATCATAGACTGTTTTGTGACGCGCCACCTTCCAAAACGTGGTCGCAACTTTCCCGTAGTCGACGGAAATACATATGGTTTATTGACAGCCACTGGTTCTTAAAGCGTGTTCCGCAGGAAGTGCGGAACAGAATGCACACGTTGCACAGAAATGAATTGGAGTTTTGATGTCAGCACACATCGGTGTCACCGGCCTTGCGGTGATGGGGGCCAACCTCGCCCGCAACCTGGCCCGGAACGGCTTCACCGTTGCCCTGCACAACAGGTCTGTTGAAAAGACTGACGCGCTGCTGGAAAAGCACGGACACGACGGCGACTTCGTGCGTACCGAAACCCTCCAGGAGCTTGTGGATTCCCTGGAAAAGCCCCGCCGCGTACTCATCATGGTCAAGGCCGGCAAGCCTGTCGACTCCGTGATCGAGCAGCTTGAGCCCCTGCTGGAAGCGGGCGACATCATCATCGATGCCGGCAACTCGCACTACGAGGACACCCGCCGCCGCGAAGCCGCGCTGGCCAAGAAGGACCTGCACTTCGTCGGCATCGGCGTCTCCGGCGGTGAGGAAGGCGCCCTGAACGGCCCGTCCATCATGCCCGGCGGTTCCAAGGCGTCCTACGACGCCCTCGGACCGCTGCTCGAAAAGATCGCAGCCAACGTCGACGGCCAGCCCTGCTGCGCCTGGATCGGCACCGACGGTGCCGGACACTTCGTCAAGATGGTCCACAACGGCATTGAGTACGCCGACATGCAGGTCATCGGCGAAGCCTTCGACCTCCTCCGCTCCGGTGCCGGCATCGAACCGGCCGAGCAGTCCAAGATCTTCGCCGAGTGGAACAAGGGCGAGCTGGCTTCGTTCCTGATCGAAATCTCCGCCGAGGTCCTGGGCCACGTGGACACCCGTACAGGCAAGCCGTTTGTCGACGTCGTGGTTGACGCCGCCGGCCAGAAGGGCACGGGCCGCTGGACGGTCATCTCCGCGCTCGAGCTGGGTTCCCCGACGTCGGGCATCGCGGAGTCCGTGTTCGCCCGTGCCCTCTCGTCCCAGACCGAACAGCGCAAGCTGGCCCAGGAACTGCTGGCCGGCGAGGAAATCGCCGTCGAGGTCCCGGAAACGTTCGTCGAGGATGTCCGCCAGGCGCTGTACGCCTCCAAGCTGGTTTCCTACGCGCAGGGCCTGGACATGCTCACCTCCGCCGCGAAGGAATACGGCTGGGACCTGAAGCTGGACGAGATCGCTTCCCTCTGGCGCGGTGGCTGCATCATCCGCGCGGAACTGCTGAAGGAAATCACCAAGGCCTACGCCGCTGAGGACAAGCCGGCCAACCTGCTGTTCGCGCCGGCCTTCACCAAGGCCATCGCCGAGGTCCTGCCGGCCTGGCGCCGTGTGGTTGCCACTGCTGTCCAGCTGGGCATCCCCGTCCCGGTATTCTCCTCCTCACTGGCTTACTACGACGGCCTGCGCCGCAAGCGCCTGCCGGCCGCCGTCATCCAGGGCCAGCGCGACCTCTTCGGCGCGCACACCTACGGCCGTGTGGACGCCGAGGGCACGTTCCACACCCTGTGGGGCGAGGACAAGTCCGAAATCGAGGCAGTGGATACCCACTAGCTTCGGCGCCACACCGGCGGTGACACCGGCGGTGACATCAAATGGCCGGCGCCTCCCGGATACTCTGGGAGGCGCCGGCCATTGACTTTAAGCGGCCACTGTCCCTAAGGAGTACAACCCATGTCCCAGCCAGTCGCCTTTGTCACAGGTGCGTCCACCGGTATCGGGTTCGAGGCAGCCAGGAAGCTCAGCCAGAAGGGCTTCACGGTGTACGCCGGCGCCCGGCGGGTCGAAAAGATGGAGCCGCTGAAAGAGTTCGGCGTAGAGGTGCTGGCCCTGGATGTCACGGACGAGGCGTCCATGTCGGCAGCCGTTGGCGGAATCCTGGAGGCACACGGCCGGATCGACGTCCTTGTGAACAATGCCGGCTACGGCTCCTATGGCTCCCTGGAAGAAGTGGAACTGGCTGAAGGCCGGCGGCAGTTCGACGTCAACGTCTTCGGCCTGGCACGCATGACCCAGCTGGTGCTGCCTGCCATGCGGGCAGCGGCGCAGGGGAGGATCATCAATGTGTCCTCCATCGGCGGGAAGATGTACGAGCCCCTTGGCGCCTGGTACCACGCCACAAAATTCGCTGTCGAGGGACTGAGTGACTCCCTGCGCCTGGAACTCAAGCCCCACGGCATCAGGGTGTCCATCATCGAGCCGGCGGGCACACAGACAGAGTGGGGCGGCATCTCCGGCGAAAGCCTGCTGGAAACTTCCGGGAACGGCCCGTACCGGGACCAGGCGAAAATAGTCGCTGCAGCGCTGGCCTCCACGGCGGGCTCCAGCATGTCAACGCACCCGGACGTCATTGCCGATGCCATAGTCCACGCCGCGACGGCCGCGCGTCCGAAGACACGCTATCCCGTAGGCAATGGTGCGCGCACCATCCTGACCCTCAGAAGGATCCTGCCGGACACCGTGTTCGACGTGGTCCTCCGGGCGATCTACCGGCGGTTTTCGGGCTAGATCCGGTACTCGATGTAGTACTCGGCCGGGTCCACGGCAGGTTTGGTCTCGCGCTGGGCATCGCGGTGGCGCCATGTTGCCGGAACACCTGTGATGATGGACTCCGGCGGGGCGTCCTTGACCACCACGGCGTTGGCTCCCACGGCGCTGTCCCGTCCGATGGTGATGGGGCCCAGGATCTTGGCGCCCGCGCCGATGGTCACACGGTCCCCGATAGTCGGATGCCGCTTGACCTTCGCCAGCGACCGTCCGCCCAGGGTCACGCCGTGATAGATCATGACGTCCTCGCCGATATCCGCGGTCTCGCCAATGACCACACCCATGCCGTGGTCGATGAAGAACCGCCGGCCGATGGTGGCTCCCGGGTGGATTTCGATCCCGGTCAGGAACCGCGCCAGCTGCGAAATGAGGCGGGCCGGAAAGCGAAGCGACGGATTCTTCCAGAGCTTGTGCGTCAGGCGGTGCGCCCAGATGGCATGGAGGCCGGAGTAGGCGAAAAAGTTCTCAAAAGAACCTCGAGCCGCCGGGTCATGCGACCGGGCGGCATCGAGGTCTTCCTTAAGTCTTGCGAAGAAGCTCACAAAGACCTTTCTACAGGAAACGGTGAATGGCGGGCTAAGACCTAGCCGCGGATGTCGTCATAGAGCACGGTGGAGATGTAACGCTCGCCGAAGTCGCAGACAACCGCGACGATGAGCTTACCGGCGTTCTCCGGGCGCTTGGCGAGCTCGAGGGCTCCCCAGACGATGGCACCGGAGGAAATGCCGCCCAGGATGCCTTCCTTGACGCCGAGGTCGCGGGCAACGCGGACGGAATCCTCCAGCGTGGCGTCAAGGACCTCGTCATAGACGTTGGTGTCCAGGATTTCAGGGATGAAGTTGGCGCCGATGCCCTGGATTTTGTGCGGGCCGGGGGCGCCGCCGTTCAGGATGGCGGAGTCCTTCGGTTCGATGGCGACGATCTGGACGTCCGGCTTGCGTTCCTTCAGGACCTGGCCGACGCCGGTGACGGTGCCGCCGGTGCCGATGCCGGCGACGAAGATGTCCACCTTGCCGTCGGTGTCGGACCAGATTTCCTCGGCCGTGGTGGTGCGGTGGATCTCCGGGTTGGCCTCGTTGGCGAACTGCTGTGCCCAGATGGAGTTCTCCGTGTTGGCCACGATCTCCTGGGCCTTCTCCACGGCCCCGCGCATGCCTTCGGAGCCCGGCGTCAGCACAATCTCGGCGCCGAACGCGCGGAGCATCACGCGGCGTTCGGTTGACATGGTCTCGGGCATGGTCAGGATGACCTTGTAACCGCGTGCGGCACCCACCATGGCCAGTGCGATGCCGGTGTTGCCGGAGGTTCCTTCGACGATGGTTCCGCCGGGCTTCAGGGCGCCGGACTTCTCCGCTGCGTCGACAATTGCCACGCCGATACGGTCCTTGACGCTGTTGGCCGGGTTGTAGAACTCGAGCTTGACCGCCACCTGGGCGTCGAGGCCCTCGGTGAGCCGGTTGAGCCTGACCAGCGGAGTGCCGCCGACAAGCTGGGTGACGTCGTCGTAGATCCGTGCCATGTATTTGTGCCTATCTCTGAAGAGTTCTCTGAACAGCGAATACTGAGGTCAGCCTAACGAGGGCGGCCGGACCGCTGCTAAGCATTAAGCCATGCAGAGTAATATTTCCGCGCCTTCGCCAGCTTGGGGTTGATGATCACCTGGCAGTAGCCCTGCTCCGGATGCTTGGCGTAGTAGTCCTGGTGGAAATCCTCCGCCACGTGGAATACGGGCAGCCTGCTGACCTCGGTGACGATCGGATGCGCCCACAGTTCCTGGTTCCGTTCGATCGCCTCCTCGAAGAGGATCTTTTCCTCCGTGGTCTCGTAGAACATGGAGGAGCGGTACTGGGTGCCGACGTCGTATCCCTGGCGGTTGAGCGTGGTGGGATCGTGGAGGGCGAAGAACATATCCAGGATGACCTCGGCCGGGATCACTTCCTCGTCGAAACTCACAGCCACCACTTCGGCATGGCCCGTGGTGCCCGAGCAGACCGAGTAATAGTCAGGATGGCGGTCGTGGCCGCCGGTGTAGCCCGAAATGACGGACGTGACACCTTTGGTTTTCTGGTAGACGGCGTCAAGGCACCAGAAGCAGCCTCCGCCAAGCACAAAAGTCTTCATGTCCTCTTCAATGGTTGAAGCGCGCTGATGATTCCCTCCACCACCTTACGAGACTGTTGCGCGTGCGGGCGACGGCGGCGAATAGGGTAAAAATGAGGGTATGGAACCTGTGAACACCGACGTTGCAGAAGATGCCCGTACCGGTGCTGAGTCCGCCGCCGCCGAACCCGCGGACGCCCCCACGCTCGGCGAAATCCTGCTGGCCGTGGAAGAGCTCTGGCCGGAGTCCCTCGCCGAAGAGTGGGACGAGGTGGGCCTGGTCGCGGGCCATCCGTCGGCCGAAGTCAGCAGGATCATGTTCGCGGTGGATCCCACCCTGGACGTCATCGAGGAAGCCATCGAGTGGGGCGCGGAACTGCTGATCACGCACCACCCCCTGCTGCTTAAGGGAGTCAACTCGGTCGCGGCCACTACGGCCAAGGGGAAGGCGGTCCATCGCCTGATCGAATCCGGGACCGGGCTCCTGACCGTCCACACCAACGGTGACTCCGCCGTCGGGGGCGTCTCAGATGTCCTGGCAGACGCCCTGGGCCTCCACGACGTTGTGCCCCTGACCCCTGCCCTGAACGGCCTGCCCGAGGAGGGCATCGGCAGGGTGGGCGACCTTGAGGACGTCATGACGCTGGGGGACTTCGCTGCCCGGGTGTTCGGCATCCTGCCGGCCGTGGCCGGCGGCGTGCGCGTCTCCGGGGACAAGGACGGACTGGTGCGGCGCGTTGCGGTATGCGGCGGCGCGGGGGACTCCCTGTTCAACGAGGTCCGCGCGAGCAACGCCGACCTTTTCGTGACCGCAGACCTTCGCCACCATCCCGCGTCCGAGGCGCGCGAGAATGCCGTGAATGACCGGCCGTACCTGATCGACGTTTCCCACTTCGCCAGCGAGTGGCTGTGGCTGCCGGCGGCGGCCGAAGCATTGGGAAACGTCCTCAGCGACCAGGGGCACGACGTCGAGATCCGGGTGAGCACCACCAATAGCGATCCATGGGACTTCATTCTGACTCCGGGCTAAGCCTGGCGTGCGCGGGGTCCCCGGGTGAGCGCAGCGAGGCAGGGGAGCACGCTAGGCGCTAGAGTCTAAACTGCGCCGGTCCGGTGCCCGGCCGCGGCCGGTAGGAACAAGCGGAGGTAATAGTGGCCAAGGCAGCACCGGCAGAACAGTTGAAATTGCTCGAACTGCAGGGACTCGACGCCAGGCTCAAATCGCTGTCCAACCGCCGCCGGAGCATTGAAGCCGATCCCCGGATCAGCGACCTCCAGGCCGCCCTGGCCGTGGCCAACGGCGAACTCGGCGCGGCGAAAATGGCGGTTCACGACGCGGAAGCCGAACTCAAGCGCTCGGAAGCTGACGTGGAGCAGGTGGCCTCGCGGATCAAGCGCGATGAAGCGCGGCTGAACAGCGGTACCGGCCTGTCCAAGGACCTTGTCGCGCTCCAAAGCGACATCGCTTCGCTCACCAAACGGCTGTCCACCCTCGAGGACGTGGAGCTGGAGGTCATGGAACGGCTGGAAGGGCTCCGTGAGCGCCAGGCTGCCCAGCAGAAGATCGTGGACGACGTCCAGGGATCGTTTGGCGGGATCCGCGCCGAGCTGGACGCCGCACTGGCTGAAATTGCCGCGGAAGCCGCCGAAGTGGGTGCCAGGCGCTCGGAGTTCGCGGCCGGCCTCGATGCCGGTCTGCTGGCTGCCTACGAAAAGACCCTTGCCAAGCGCGGGGTCGGCGCAGCCCGGCTGTTCCACGGTAAGTCCGAGGGCTCCGGCATGCAGCTCAGCCCCGGCGACCTCGCCGACATCAAGGCAGCCGCCGAGGACGACATCGTTTATTGTCCGGACTCGGGCTGCATCCTGGTCCGTTCGGCAGAGTGGGCCTAGGCATACCCAAGTAGCTGGCAGTTAACGTCGTGAAAAGCGCGAATGACGACGTTAACTGCGAGTCAGTTGGGCAGGATGATGTTGAGGGCATGCGCTTTGCGCGGCGTGCCTTCGACCAGCTCGGCTTCCCACTTTTCGCGGGCCGCTTTCAGCAGCTGCGCCGGGGTACGGGGGGCGGCACCACGTCGGGTCAGCAGGTGGCGGGCCAGTTCGCCGCGGGTGTGTTTGGCGAAATGGCTTACGACCTTGCGCACACCGTTCACTTCAGTGAAGACGTTGACGGTGACGGTCTGCGCCGGGGGCGGGGCCCAGGCGGCAGCATAGGTGCTGGAGCGGCAGTCCACTAAAAGTTCCTCTTTGGTTTCGCCCGCCAGTGCGGCCGAAATCTGCGGCTTCCAGAACGAGGCCAGCCGGCCGACGTCGGGCAGTGACGTTCCCATCGACAGCCGGTAAGCGGGCACCCGGTCGGCGAAGCGGATGGCGCCCCAGAGGGCGGAGACCACCAGTACTGATTCATCCGCCTTCCGGCGCTGCGCCGCCGTCAGCGACTGATAGCCGAGTGCGTCGTACAGGACGCCGGAATAGACCTGATGCGCCGGCGCCGCCGGTTCCGTGTGCAGCCGGGTGTTGCGTTCGACGTCGGCACTCAGGGATGCGCCGACGCCCAGCAGTGCGAGTGCGTCCCGGTGGGCGCTGACGCCTCCCAGCGCTTCCAGCACCTTCGCCCGGTAGGTGTTCAAGGTGGGAAAGCTCAGGGCGGTCCAGTCGACGGCTTCTCCCTGGGCAGCGGGGGTCTTGCCTTCGGACGGCGGCAGCAGAATCAGCACCGTACGATCTTACCGGCGCTGGAACGAGGGCGTGATGTCGCGGTCCTGCCGGCGGCACCGCGGCAGTCAGGCCGCCTTGACCGGTGGTTTGGCTGCAGCGGTGGCCGCCTGGGTCTCGCGGGCGAGGAAGGCGGATAGTTCGCCGATGGTGCTCATCAGCGGCGCCGGGAAGACGACTGTGGAGTTCTTGTCCACTGCGATTTCCACCAGGGACTGCAAATTCCGCAGCTGCAGGGCCAGCGGGTGGGCCATCATGGTGTCCGACGCGTCGCCGAGGGCGGCTGCCGCGATAGCCTCACCTTCCGCCGCGATGATCTTCGCCCTCTTTTCCCGCTCGGCCTCAGCCTGGCGGGCCATGGCACGCTTCATGCTTTCGGGAAGTTGGATGTCCTTCAGTTCCACCAAAGTCACTTCGACACCCCACTCGAGCGTCAGGGCATCCAGTATTTCCCGGATATCGCTATTGATTCGCTCGGTTTCTGACAGCGTCTGGTCCAGGCTGTGCCTGCCAACGACCTTCCGCAGCGTGGTCTGGGCAATCTGGTCGATGGCGGCGGCGACATTCTCTATGGCCACGACGGATTTCACCGCATCGACCACGCGGTAGTAGGCCACGGCTGAGATGTCGACGCTGACATTGTCCTGCGTGATAATGCCCTGCGACTGGATTGGCATGGTCACGATCCGCAGGCTGACCAGCGGAAGACGGTCAATGACCGGGATGATGAACCGAAGCCCCGGCAGCCTGATTCCAATGACCCTGCCCAGCCTGAAAAGCACACCCTGCTCATACTGCCGCACGATCCGGATGGACATTTTCAGCAAGATGAGCAGCAGCAGTGTGACGGCGATGGCGATGAACGTAATGGTGGGGTCCATTCGGATCCCCTCCTTTGTGCCGGGTTGATCTTGTTCCATTGTCCCACCAGGGGATCGAAAAGCCCCTCGCACCTGCTGCGGAACCGGGCAGCCGGCACAGCCCGTAGAATGAAACGCGGATGGGTTGACCAGGCGGCCGCGCGTCACGCAAGTGGCTCGAGGAACGTCCGGGCTCCGCAGGGCAGGGTGGTGGGTAACGCCCACTCGGGGTAACCCGCAGGCCAGTGCCACAGAAAATAGACCGCCTGCATCGCGCCGGTTTGAAAGCGGCACGAAGCAGGTAAGGGTGAAACGGCGGTGTAAGAGACCACCAGCTTCCCGGGTGACCGGGAAGGCTAGGTAAACCCCACCCGGAGCAAGGCCAGACAGGACACGTTCGAGGGCTGCCCGCCCGAGTGTCCGGGTAGGCCGCTGGAGGGCGTCGGCAACGGCGTTCGTAGATGGATGGCCGCTACTCCCGCTCCGGCAACGGTGCGGGAACACAGAACCCGGCGTATCGGTCAACCCATCCACCACCGTTTACGGCCTGCTCTTCGAGGCCTGCCGTACGGCGGCATGTGAGTGACTTCACGCTTTACGGGGCCGTGGGGGAGCCGGCGCCGCCCTAGAATGGATAGCGAACGTAGAAGTTCTGCCGCCTGGTCTGCGTTCGCAGCCGGCGGCTTTTCTTTGCGATTCTCCAAGGTGTCCGGGGTGGACCGAATCCCCGCCGATGCCTGTGCCCCGGAATACCTCCGGTGGCCGACATCTGCATACGAGGGCGTATGTGGTTGACCCAAGGAAGGTAGTTCTGTGAGCCAGACGTCAGATTCTTGTCTTGATACGTGGATGGGCCGTGAGGCGCTTGCCGAGGCCATGATCCCGGTCATCGGCCGGCTGTACCGCGAGAACAACGTGGTGACCAGCATCCACGGTCGCAGCCTGATCAACAAGTCCACCATGAACATCCTCAAGGCGCACCGGTTCGCCCGCCGCATGAGCAACACCGAGCTGCTGCTCGAAGAGACCGCGCCCCTGCTGAACACCTTGGCCGAGCTCGAACTCGGTGCCGCAGCCATCGACGTGGCCCGCCTGACGGAGAAGTACAAGCTTGAAGGCAACGGTGCCAGCCTGGAAGAATTCCTCCGCGCCGAACTGGCGGAGATCGTGGGCAAGCGCGGTGCTGACGACCGCACCAGCACCGACGTCGTGCTGTACGGCTTTGGCCGCATCGGCCGCCTGCTGGCCCGTCTGCTCATCGAAAAGGCCGGCGGCGGCCACGGCCTGCGCCTGCGCGCCATCGTGGTGCGCCGCGGCTCGGACAAGGACCTTGCCAAGCGCGCCAGCCTCCTGCGCCGCGACTCCGTCCACGGCTCCTTTGAGGGCACCATCCGGGTGGACGAAGAAGCGAACACCATCACCGCCAACGGCGTGCAGGTCCAGGTCATCTACTCGGACAACCCCGCCACGATCGACTACACCGCATTCGGTATCAACAACGCGCTCGTGGTGGACAACACGGGACGCTGGCGCGACGCTGAAGGCCTGTCGCAGCACCTGCAGAGCAAGGGCGTGGCCCGGGTTCTCCTTACCGCACCGGGCAAGGGCGCGCTGAAGAACATCGTGCACGGCATTAACCACGGCAGCATCGAGGATTCGGACCAGATCATTTCGGCGGCGTCCTGCACCACCAATGCCATCACCCCGGTCCTGAAGGCCATCAACGACAAGTTCGGCGTGATCCACGGGCACGTGGAAACCGTTCACTCCTTCACCAACGACCAAAACCTAATCGACAACTTCCACAAGGGTGACCGGCGCGGCCGCTCCGCGGCCCTGAACATGGTCATCACGGAAACGGGTGCGGCCACTGCTGTGGCGAAGGCGCTGCCCGAACTTCAAGGCAAGCTTTCCGGCAGCTCCATCCGCGTCCCCACCCCTGACGTCTCCCTGGCCATCCTGAACCTGAGCCTGGAAAACGGCACTACCAAGGATGAGGTGAACGATTACCTGCGCCAGATGTCCCTCCATTCGGACCTGCGCAAGCAGATCGACTACATCGATTCCCCCGAGGTTGTGTCCACGGACTTCGTCGGTTCACGACGTGCGGGCATCGTGGACGGCCTCGCCACCATCTCCAACGACAAGAACGTTATCCTCTACGTCTGGTACGACAACGAGTTCGGCTACAGCTGCCAGGTGGTCCGCGTGATGGAGGAAATGGCCGGGGTCAACCCGCCGTCGTTCCCCGTCAAGGAACCCGCTGCGGCGCTGGCGGCAATCGCGGTCTAGGAACCAAGGCAGGCAAAGCTCTGAGGTTTCCCGGCCGGTGCTCTGGCATCGGCCGGGAAACGGTCCCAAAATGGAGTCATGGAACAGGAATCGACTCTCGAACATGAAACCACACTGGAACGCGCCCTCGATATAGCGCGGAAAAACCACAAGGAAGCCACCCGCCTCCTTGAGCAGGCTCGGGTGGCGCGTGCCGCGGGAGAGATTCCCGAGGGCAGGATCAAGCAGCTTGAGGAGCTGCTGGACCTTGCCGCCGAGGACCTCAAGCGTGTGATGAAGGAGCAATAACTCCTCCTCCACACTGGGGATATCGGCCACTTTGTCAGTGGCCTGACCTAGGCTCGTCCGGTGCATAGGAATACTCTCCGGACAGATCAACCATGACCATCAGCTGGGCTGCCTACCGTCGCGCCCGCCGCCGCTCCCGCCAGGCCTGGGCCGTCCTGATTGTGGTCGCCACGGGACTGGTCGCCGCCGTGTGCTGGTTTTTCTCGGCTGGCCAGTTTGCCGCAGCGGAGCCTGCGGTCAGCGGACCCAGTGAAGCTCCCGTGCTGGACGCGGCGTGGATGAAAGCAGTCCCTCCGGTTCGGCCGGTACCGGACGGCAGTGCGGCGGACGCGCTCGAAACCCTCGCCGTCAAAGGGCGGGCGTCCAACGACAACTATGACCGCACGGCATTCGGACAGGCATGGCTGGATGTGGACCGCAACGGCTGCGACACCCGCAACGACATCCTGCGGCGCGACCTGGACGCCGCGCAGTTCACCGAGGGTTCCCGGTGCCGGGTAGCGCGCGGTGAGTTCCACGAGCCGTACACCGGAGCGGTGGTGACCTTCACCAGGGGAGCGGAAAGCAGCAAGGCAGTCCAGATCGACCACGTTGTGGCCCTGGGCGACGCCTGGCAAAAGGGTGCCCGGCAGCTGACGCCGCAGCAGCGCCAGAGCTTTGCCAATGATCCCCTTAACCTCATCGCGGCGGACGGGCCGGCCAACCAGGAAAAAAGCGCTTCGGACGCGGCCACCTGGCTGCCGAAAAACAAAGCTTTCAGGTGCCACTACGTAGCCCGCCAGATTTCCGTCAAAGCCGCCTACACCCTGTGGGTGACCCAGGCTGAAAAGGACGCCATGAAGCGCGTTTTGTCATCGTGTCCGCAGCAGCAGACCATCGTTCCCCGCTAGAGGAGCGGCGCGGCGCGGCGTCGAAGCGTCCCCGGCGGCTACGGCCGCGCGTTGCTTAGTGCCCGAACGGGTCGGGGTCGACGCCGGGCATCCACGTCAGGCCGGGAACTCCCCAGCCGCTCCGCTTGGCCTGCTTCATGGCCTTCCGCGCGTACCGGTCCATCAGCCGGTTCACGTAGAGCTTGCCGTCCAGGTGGTCGTACTCGTGCTGGATGATCCGGGCGAACCAGTCCGTGGCCTCAAAGTCCACCGGGTTCCCGTCGCCGTCGAAGCCCTGCACGCGGGCCCACTCTGCGCGCTTGAGCGGGTACTGGCCGCCGGGAAATGACAGGCAGCCCTCCACTTCCTCATCAGGATCAGGGAGCGCGCCGGAAACCTTGGACAACGTCAGGACCGGGTTCACCAGGACCCCCGTGGGGGGCACGCCGTCGTCATTGGCGTATTTGTACACAAAGATCCGCTTGCCGACGCCCACCTGCGGGGCGGCGAGCCCCACGCCGTTGGCTGCGTCGTTCGTTTCGAACATGTCGGCAATGAGGGTGCGGAGTTCGTCATCGAAGACTTCCACCTCGGCGGCCCGTCGGTGGAGAACCGGCTCGCCCCAGATGGTGATCGGCAGAACGGTCATGTCAGGCGGTTCCTTTGATGCAGTGCGGTGAAACACAAAAGGCCGCACCGGATATCCGGTGCGGCCTCCTTGCTGGACGGCGGCAATACCATCCTGTGAGGGTGAGCTACGGGGGTTGAACCCGCGACCTCCTGGACCACAACCAGGCGCTCTGCCAACTGAGCTAAGCCCACCATGTGCCCTAGGGACCGTCCGGCGAACCGGCTGTCTTGGAAGGCAACGTCATATAGCTTACCTGCTCCGCGGAGCTGTTTTGGCCACTTTTGCCGGTTTCGGGAAAATTTCCTTCAAACGTGGCGCAGATTACTTTTCCGACGCCTCTGCAAGGGGCTCGGCGGAGGCCATGACGGACTTCGAAATGCGCTGGGCGGTGGCACTGTCCGGTCCCGGTGCCGGGACGAATACTGCTTCCCGGTAGTAGCGCAGCTCATCGATGGAATCCTTGATGTCCCCGAGGGCGCGGTGCCCGCCGTGCTTGGCCGGGGCCTGGAAGTAGGCCCGGGCGAACCAGCGCCGGGACAGTTCCTTGATGGTGCTGACGTCAATGACCCGGTAGTGAAGGTGCTCCACGACGGCGGGCATGTCCCGGACGAGGAACACGCGGTCAGTGCCCACGGAGTTGCCTCCCAGCGGAGCCTTGCGGGGATCCGGGACCCACTTCGCGATGTACTCCATGATCACTGCCTCGGCTTCTGCCATGGTCTTCCCGTGCGGGAGTTCTTCGAGGAGCCCGGAACGCGTGTGCATGTCGCGGACGAAATCGTTCATCTGGGCCAGGGCGGCATCGTCCGGCCGGATGACGACATCCACGCCGTCGCCGAGGATGTTGAGTTCGGAGTCCGTCACCAGGGCGGCCACCTCAATGAGGGCGTCGTTCTTGGGGTCCAGGCCGGTCATCTCGCAGTCGATCCAGACAATGCGTTCGTTAGTTATAGGCACCCGACCAGCCTACCGTTCCGCTGCCCCAGAGCTGTCCGATGCTAGGATTTCGTGTACGCGGCTGTGCCCTCTTTGCACCGTTGCGGCCCCGCCCCTGCCGGCCTGCCCGGCCGACACCGGGTGGAAGATGCCCCACAACAGATTGGACGATCCTGAGATGACGGCGCCTGTGCCTGCGGCGGGAAATGTGGCTGCCGGTACGTCACCGGAGACGGCTGCAGCGGAGGTGGACAATCCGCTTTCGCCCCTCCTCTCAGGGTTCGCCGGGTCGATGTTCATGGCCATTGGTTCGCTCGGGGTTGGCTGGCTGGCGCCTGTTTCCGAGCTTCGCCGCCTGCCGCTGTTCATCTGGATGCGAACCGAAGCAATAGGCGTGGCACTATCCATCGTGCTCCTGGCTGTGGGCGGCATGCTCCTGGTCCGGGCCTGGCTTCGCCTCGGCCAGCGCGTCCGCGTCTGGGGTGCGGGTGCCCGCAGGGCCACCCTGCAGGCTGTTGCCTTGTGGGGGTTGCCCATGATGTTCTCCGTGCCGCTCTTCAGCCGCGACGTCTACGCCTATATCGGGCAGGGGCGCCTGATGGTCGAAGGGTTCAATCCCTACGAAAACGGGATCTCGGCGCTGTCCAACTATTTCCAGCTCGGCGCGGACAAGATGTGGACTGAAGCGCCCGTTCCTTATGGCCAGCTGTTCCTGTGGATTGAACAGCTGGTGGTGTGGTCCACGAACGTGCATCCCGAGGCCAGCATCATGCTGTTCCGCGGCGCCGCCCTGGGCGGTGTGGTCCTGTGTATCGTGTACGTCCCGAAGCTGGCGGAGCTGCACGGGGTCAATCCGCACCGGGCGCTGTGGCTGACCGCGGCCAACCCGCTGTTCCTGACCAACTTCATCGCGAGTGTCCACAACGATGCCCTCATGATCGGACTGGCCCTGGCCGGGCTTTATTACTGCGCAACCAGGCGCGTGCTGTTCGGGCTGCTCCTGGTGACGCTGTCGATCTCCGTCAAGCCGATCACGATTGTGTTCCTGCCGTTCATCGGACTCCTCTGGGCCGGCAAGAACGCCAGTTGGCCGCGGAAGTTTGTTTTCTGGGGACTCACGGCCGGCATCAGCCTGGCAATCCTGTACGCGATGAGCATGGTCAACGGCTTCGGCTTCGGCTGGGTGAATGGACTCTCCGCTCCCGGCAGCATCTGGATCTGGTACGCGCCGGTAGGCCTGCTGGGGCTGGTGGTGGCCTCCATCTCGAACGCTTTCGGGCTGGACGGCTGGGGGCTGGCCAAATACGTTTACGACGCCGGCAAGCTGCTCGCCGTCGGGCTTGTCGCCTGGCTGATCTTCCGGGGTGACCATGACCGCCTGATGCGCAGGCTCACCCTGGGGTTCGCGGCAGTTGTCCTGCTGGCCCCCATGATCCAGTCCTGGTATGTGGTCTGGCTGATCCCGTTGTTCGCCGTCACCGGCATCCGGGACGACTGGCAGGTTAAGGCCCTGTACTTCATCGTGTCGTTCTTCATGGTCTACGCCATCTCGGACCAGCTTGAAGTCTTCCCTTACCTGCAGACCGAGGACCTTGGCCTTCCCCTGGCACTGGCGCGCAACGCGGCGGCCATCATCGCACTGATGTTCGCGCTGTACCTGATCTTCCTGGATCCCAAAACCAAGCAGCTCTTCAGCAAGCCGGATGAGCCGGTGACCACCCGTCCGGTCATCTGACCGGGAGGTTCCTGAGGGCCTCACGGCGCGAGAGCGGGCTGAGCCCGGTTTCGTGGCGGGCCGCGAATTGCCTGACCCACTCCGGATCGGTCTTTGCGTACTCGCGCAATGCCCAGCCAATGGCCTTGCGGATGAAGAACTCCCGGTCCGCCAGGTTGGCCTCGATGACCGAGGCAAGCAGGGCGGGATCGGTGGCGTCCTTTGCCCCGAGCTGGGCCGTGATGGCAGCTCTGCGGATCCACATGTCGGGGTCTTCGCTCCAAGCGCGGAGCAGCCGCTCAACCTCCGGGCGGTGGGCCTGGAGCAGGTCACAGATCCGGTGCGCCACTCCGTCCACCAGATCCCACCAGGCGCCGGTCCGGATGATTTCCTCGTACACCGGAAGCATCTCCAGCCTGCCCCTGGCCAGCCGGGAACGGGTAAGGTCGATGGCGGCGTAGCGCTCTTCCCGGAACGATGCAGAACGCCAGAGGTCAAGGACTGTTCCGTGCAGTTCCTCGAACGAGCCGCACGGCCACTGGGCGGCGGCGCCGGTGGTGATTCTCCGGACTTCGGGCACCCTGACCCCCAGCGATGGCATGTCCGATTTGAGATAGGCCTGGCTTCCGGCAGCCCGGACCGGGTCGGCTGCCGCCGTCAGCCGGCTGCGGATCCCGGCAATCAGTTCCTGGTTGGCCATGGTGGCCACTCTACTGCCGTACCGCCCGGCGGTCTCGGCCTGCGGCACGCTGACGCACTCGCCAGGGCTAGCCGCTAAAGGTGGGCGGTGTATTAGGATAGTGAGCGCTAACAACGTCTATTACCGGCAGTATTGGACCCCCATGACCCGCACCGAGCACCTGATCAGTTTCGGCCCCTACACCGCCATCGCCACCGCCCGTGGGGGAGCGCTGCGCGAACTGCAACATGATGGCCGCGACCTGGTGGTCAGCTTCGGCGAAGCCGGCAGTATCCCGGACTACCGCGGTGTCATCTGCGCGCCCTGGCCGAACCGTCTGGCCGACGGCCGGTACAGCTTCGACGGCAAAGAGTTCCACGCCGTCGTCAACGAGCAGGACCGGGGAACCGCCCTGCACGGCCTCGTGTTCGGAACGGAATGGGAGCTGCAGGAGCGCACCGCGTCCTCCGTGCGCCTCGGAACCCGCATTGAACCCGATGCGGGGTATCCCGGCCGCCTCGACGTGTCCGTTGAATACGAACTGCGGGCCGACGGGCTGCACAGCACGGTACGCGCGGTGAATGTGGGTGTGCACGCGGCGCCGTACGGGGTGTGCCCGCACCCGTACCTGGTGGCCGGGCCCGCCCCGCTCGACGAATGGACGGTGCAGATCCCGGCCGCCGAGTTCATGGAGGTCTCGGAGGACCGGCTGCTCCCGCAAGGAACCGCCCCTGTGCAGGACCACTCTTTTGACTTTCGGACGGGGAAAGTCCTCGGAGACGTTGAAATCGACCATGCCTTTACGGGGCTGGCCGCCAACGCAGACGGCCTGGCCGCAGTGCGGATCCACGACCCCTCCGGCACCGGAGTGGAACTGGAATGGGACACGGCGCTGCCCTGGCTGCAGATCCATACTGCCGACAAGCCTGCCGGACCGTCCCGGCTGGGCCTGGCGGTTGAACCCATGACGTGCCCGCCTGATGCCTTCAACAGCGGAACTGATGTGTTGCGGCTGGCTCCGGGGGACTCCCACGAGGCCCGCTGGACCATCCGCGCGATCAGCCGGTGAGGTGCAGGCGTCAGCCGTTGAGGTAGCGGCTGGCATACCGCCGGTACTGTTCGAGGACCTCCGGTGCGCCGCCGTCGGCCGCTGTTACTTCGGTGCCGGCCAGATCCCACTCCGGCCACCGTCCCTTGAGGACGGCCGCCGCCTGGCGGGCGGCGCCGTCGGCCACGTATTCCCCAGGCGCCGGCACCACCACGGGCAGGCCGAAAACGGACGCGGCAACCTGCTGCACGGCAGCCGACTGCGCCCCGCCTCCCACGAGGATGATCCGGCCTGCCGTCACGCCCTGGGCCTGGAGGGCGGCGAGGCCGTCCGCGAGGGAACAGACCACTCCTTCAATGGCGGCCCGGGCCAGGTTGTGTCGGGTATAGCTGGCCAGTGTGGCGCCGTGGAGGGAGCCGGTGGCCAGCGGCAGGTTGGGCGTGCGCTCACCCTCGAAATACGGCACGAGCGTGAGCCCGCCGGACCCGGCCGGGGCGGCAAGGGCCAATTCAGTAAGTCCCGCCAGCGTCACGCCGAGCAGCTCAGCAGTGGAATCAAAGATCCGGGTGGCGTTCAGCGTGCAGGCCAGCGGGAGGAAGTTCCCGGTGGCGTCCGCGAAACCGGCAACGAGTCCGGTGGCATCGGCAGCAGGAGTCTCCGAGACTGCGAAGACCGTTCCTGAAGTCCCCAGCGACACCACGACATCGCCGGGACGGGCGTCGACGCCAAGCGCAGCAGCCGCATTGTCACCGGCGCCGGGGCCGATGATTGCGCCGGCCGGCATCTTTCCTGCCGCCTCCAGGGAACCGGCGACGGCGGGAAGCACCGGTACGTGGCCCAGCACCTTTTCGAGGACCTCCGGGAGGTAGGTCCCCGTCGCCGTGGAAAAGTACCCGGTTCCGGAGGCATCTGACCTGTCCGTCCGGAGGAACTCCAGCGACGACGGACCGGTTCCCGGGCCGTGGCCCGCGAGCCGCCAGCTGAGCCAGTCGTGCGGCAGGCACACGGCCGCAACGCGGCGTGCATTGTCCGGCTCCTTGCGCGCCAGCCAGCGGAGCTTGGTGATGGTCAGGGAGGCCACCGGAACGGTACCCGTTGCATCCGCCCAGTAGGCAGCTCCTGTCCCGGCGTCGCCGTCACCGGCCTCGGTGATCAGCTGTTCCGCGTCCTCCGCGGAGCGCGTATCGTTCCAGAGCAGGGCCGGGCGCACCACCGCGCCGGAGGTGTCCAGGCACACCATGCCGTGCTGCTGGCCGCCCACGGAGACGGCGGCCACATCGCCCAGGCCGCCCGCCTGGGCGATGGCATCCTGGAGGGCGGTCCACCAGTGGTCGGGGTGGATCTCGCTGCCGTCGGGGTGGGCGGCGCGGCCCTGGCGGATGAGGGTGCCGGTGTGCGCGTCCCGGATCACCACTTTGCATGACTGCGTGGAACTGTCGATTCCTGCTACCAACGGCATGGATGGAAGCCTAGCGTGCGCCGAGCAGGTGCTCGATGGCCAGCTGGTTGAGGCGGACAAAGGCGAACGAGCGCCGGGCAGCTGCGTCGGCGTCGAACTCCGCGAAAGCGGAAGCGTCAGCCAGCAGGTCCGCGGTGGTCTCTCCGGCGGCCAGCGTCGGCTCGCCCAGTTCGAAGACGCCGGAGGTGGCCAGCGCTTCCTGGACGTCCGGGTCGGCGCGGAAGGCGAGGGCGCGCTCCTTCAGGAGCAGGTACATGGCCATGTTCGACTTCGCGGATTCCCAGACGCCGTCGTAACCGTCGGTCCGCGAGGGCTTGTAGTCGAAGTGTCGCGGGCCGTCATACTTCGGGCCGCCGTTGGGGAATCCGTTTTCGAGGAGGTCCACGGTGAAGAACGCGCTGGTGAGGTCGCCGTGGCCGAACACCAGGTCCTGGTCGTACTTGATGCCGCGCTGGCCGTTGAGGTCGATATGGAACAGCTTTCCGGCCCACAGCGCCTGGGCGATGCCGTGGGTGAAGTTCAGTCCGGCCATCTGTTCGTGCCCTGTTTCCGGGTTAAGGCCTACGATGTCGCCGTGTTCAAGCTGGGCGATGAAGGCCAGCCCGTGGCCGACCGTGGGCAGGAAGATGTCGCCGCGCGGCTCGTTGGGCTTCGGTTCCAGGGCGATCCGCAGGCCGTAGCCTTTGTCCTTGATGTAGGCCGCGGCCGTGTCCACGCCCTCCTTCATCCGGTCCAGGGCAGCCGAGAGGTCCTTGGAACCGTCGTACTCGCTGCCTTCGCGCCCGCCCCACATCACGAACGTCTCTGCGCCCAGCTCGGCTGCCAGGTCAATGTTCTGCAGCACCTTGCTGAGTGCGAAGCGGCGGACGGAGCGGTCGTTGGAGGTGAAGCCGCCGTCCTTGAAGACCGGGTGGCTGAACAGGTTGGTCGTCACCATGGGGGTTTTCAGGCCGGTCTCGGCCAGGGCCGCCTTGAAGTTTTTCAGGATCAGTTCCCGCTCCGAGGACGTTGCGTCGAACGGGACCAGGTCGTTGTCGTGGAAGGTGATGCCGTAGGCGCCGATTTCGCTGAGTTTGTGGACGGCCTCGACAGGGTCCAGCGCGGGGCGGGTGGCGACGCCGAACGGATCGGCGCCGGTCCAGCCGACGGTCCAAAGGCCGAAGGTGAAGCGGTCTGCAGGGGTGGGCTGAAGAGTCATGAAGCGTCCTTGGTTCAGAGGTGGGTGCCAGCTGGCGTCCGGAGTTCGAGACCCGGCAGCTAAATTAGTTTTCAATCTGAACTATATGCATCATGATTGACTTGGGTCAATGATGAGGGCGGCGGAAATGTCACTGGAAAAAAATCACGACGGCGGGGGGACGCGGCCGGCGCCGGGCCGTGTGGAGGACGTCCGGCGTGGCAACCTGGTCCGGGTCCTTGCCGCCCTTGCGCAGGCTAGGACGGATCCGCAGCGCTATCCGACGCGCGCCGACCTGGCCTCCCTCACAGGCTTGACCAAGGCGTCCGTGTCCAGCCTGGTGGCGGAACTTGCGGACTCCGGGCTGGTCACGGAGTCGGGCGCCACGCGGGATGGTGAACGCGGACGCCCGGGGGTCGGCCTCGAGCTCAGCACACGCCGCGGCGTGGTGGGCATGGAGATCAACGTGGATTACATCTCGGCCGGCGTGCTTGACCTCGGCGGAACGCTGCGCGCCCACCGGACACTGGAATGCGGCAACCGCGGCCAGCCGGCTGGATCCGTGATGGCCCTCCTGGCCGGACTCGTCAGTGACGTTGCCGCGGAGGCCGCCTTGACAGGGATCGAGATCCTCGGCGGCGTATTGGCCGTCCCCGGCCTGGTGGACACGGCAACCGGCACCGTTTCCAGCGCCCCCAACCTCCACTGGCAGGACGTCACCCTGGAGCTCGACGGGTTGCTGCCCGCTGCGCCGTTGGGCACTGTGCTGCACAACGAGGCAAACTGCGCTGCCCTCGGCGAGCTCTGGTACGGTCACGGGCTGGATTTCCGGGACTACCTGTTTGTCTCCGGCGAGGTGGGCGTCGGCGGCGGGCTGGTCATCGGATCCAGGCTCTTTTCCGGGCCCCGCGGACAGGCGGGCGAGGTGGGCCACGTGGTCGTGGAACCTTCGGGTCCGGACTGCTCGTGCGGCGGCCGCGGCTGCCTGGAAACGTTCGCGGGCCAGGAGGCCATCTTCTCCGAGGCCGGCATTGCCCCGGGTGCAGCATCGGTCCGGCTCACGGACCTGGCTGAACGGCTTGTCGCCGGAGATGCGGCGGCAACGTCAGCAGTTGAGCGCGCCGGCCACTACCTGGGCATCGCAGCAGCATCCACGGCCCGGTTGATGAACCTTTCCGCCGTGGTGCTGGGCGGGCATTTCACCCGGATGGGGCCGTGGATTGCACCGGCCGTGCTGCGGAGCCTGGCTGACTACGCGCCCGGCGTCGTCGGCCCCTCGAGGGTGGCGGTCTCGGAACTCGGCCAGTCGGCTGCCCTCCTCGGCGCAGCAGGCACTGCCCTGCGATCCGTCCTCGCCGCCCCGCACGGCCTGACACCGGCAGGCCCAGGCCCGGCCGGTAGCTAGCCCCGAACGAAGAGCCGGACCAGCGCCCGGCCGGGCACCGCATCGCCGACCTGCTCGAAGCCTGCTTCCAGGAACAGCTGCAACGTTCCGTGGTACAGGTCCGACGGACCGGCTTTCGGCCGAAGTCCGGGATCCACGGGGTAGCCCTCCACGATGCCGGCACCATGGGCCACGGCATGGCCGACGGCGGCGCGAAGGAGCGCCCCGGCCACGCCGCTGCGGCGGTGGCCAGGCGCCACAACGAAGCAGGTCACCGACCAGACCGGTCCCTCGGTGCCGTCCCCGGTCCGGCCCTGCACCGCCGACTCCAAAGAGGCGCTCGACGTCGGGCCAGGCCGCCGCTGCGGTGGTCACGGGCTCGGTGTTCATTCCCGCCACCCGTGTCCGTCAAGCCACGTGGCGCACAGTTCAGTCCACCGCTCCACGCCGGCAACTCCGGCAGCGAGGCCCAGCCCGTGCCTGCCCTCCGGAAACACATGCAGTTCGGCCGGCACGAACGCCTGGCGCAGCGCCAAGGCATAGCGCAGGCTGTGTTGGACATCAACGGCACCGTCGTCAAAGGTGTGCCAGATGAAGGCCGGGGGAGTCCGGCCGGTCACGGTCAGCTCGGCGGAGAGCCCGGCCAGGAGTTCCCTGGACGGCGAGGCGCCGAGCAGGTTATCGATGCTGCCCTGGTGGACGGACGTTTCGAAGGACACCACGGGATAGCACAGGATGACGAGGTCCGGACGGGAATCCGGCACGTCCAGTGCGTCGTCGCCGGTGGGGATGCCTGCGGCCAGCGTGGCAGCCAGGTGACCGCCTGCGGAGAATCCGAGGACCCCGACACGTGAGCCGTCCACTGCCAGTCCGTGCCCGCTGCTCCGGATCCAGGCCAGGGCGGCCTTCGCGTCGGCCAGCGGCGCCGGATGGCGGTGCGGAGCCACCCGGTAGCGCAGCACGAAGGCATGGATGCCCAGCGACGAAAGCCACCCGGCCACCGGCTCGGCCTCGTGGTCCGCGTGGCGTTGGTAGCCGCCGCCGGGAAGGACCAGGATGGCCGGGGACTCCCGGCCCGCGGGGACGGTGGCGGGGACGGCGCTGAGGCCTGGCGGCTCCATGGCCGCTGCGGTCAGGGAGTCCACTCCGTACTCCGCCGGAGTGTCACCTGACCTGTGACGGCCGTGCCGCCGTCGTGGTCCATGTCCAGTCCGCCGTGAACTTCGGCGCCCACGGTGCTCAGGGTGGCCAGGCGGCCGATCTCCTCCAGCGGAAGGCGGACCGTTGAGAGCCCGGGGCGGAAATCCCGAAGGGTTTCGATGTCGTCGAAGCCGGCCACCAGGGCGTCGCGGGGAACCCGGAATCCCTGGGCGCGGAGCCCCGCGGTGGCGCCGATTGCCATGACGTCGTTGGCGGCGAAGATGCACAGTGCCGGTTTCGCGCCCTCCTTCGCCGGTTCGGCACTCCGGGCGTCCCTGATGCGTTCCGCCAGCACAAGCCCGGCCGCATAGCCGCCGGCACGGTTGAAGGAGGCGCGGAGGACCTCGGCAGCCGGGCGGCCGGCCGCGGCCAGACCGGACTGGAAGCCGCGGATCCGGTCATCGGAGGTGATGAGCCCTTCGGGGCCGCCTATGATCACGAAGTCACCCGAGTGGCTGGCCGCCAGCTTCACGGCAAATTCCGCAGCCAGTTGCTCGTTCGGCACTTCCACGAGGTGGTATCCGTCCAGCGCCGCTGCGCCGACGATTGCCTGCCCCACCACACCCACGTGGCCGCCGTTGCGGCAATAGCGGTCCAGTTCGGCGGCAAGTTCAGCATTGCCTTGCTCATCCTCAGGCCGAGATGACCTCGAGCCGGCAATCACAATGGCGTCGGCGCGCCTGGCCGCAAAGGCGGCCACCGCTTCCTTCTCATCGGCCGGGGTCCCGGCCGTGGTGGCCAGCAGCACCATCTTGTGCTGTTCACGCGCCACTTCCTGCACACCGCGGGCTATGGCCGAGAAATAGGGATCCGCGATGTCGTGCACAATCAGGCCCACCAGCCCCGAGCTGGACTTCGCGAGTGCCTGTGCCTGGGCGTTGGGAATGTAGCCGAGGGTTTCGGCTGCCTGCCGCACCCGCTCGGAAACTCCCGGGCCCGGTTTACGGGCAGAACCGTTGAGGACCCGTGATGCAGTGGCCGGTGAGACTCCGGCCAGTCGTGCCACCTCGGTGAGGGTACTTGCAGCCACCGATTTCTCCTGTTCAGCAAACGTGCGCGTCATGGTCATTATGGCAGTTCGTGAGACTTTCGGGAAAGCGCTTGCCATGCAGGCCCTGACGATGCATCATAAATGCAGTGGGAATGCGCTTTCCCAGCAAACGACTGAGCTGACACACTGTGGAGGACACATGGGCTTCGAAACAAAGACGATCCGTATCGCCATGAACGGAATCACCGGCCGGATGGGCTACCGCCAGCACCTGCTGCGCTCCATCCTCCCCATCCGCGACGCAGGCGGCTTCACCCTTGAGGACGGCACCAGGGTCCTGGTCGAACCCATCCTGGTTGGACGCAACGAAGCCAAGATCCGGGAGCTTGCCGAACTGCACAAGGTCTCCGAGTGGAGCACCGACCTGGACGCCGTCATCAACGACCCCAACGTCGATGTCGTCTTCGATGCGTCCATGACCAGCCTGCGCGCGGCCACACTGAAGAAGGCCATGCTCGCCGGCAAGCACATCTTCACCGAGAAACCCACTGCCGAAACCCTCGAAGAGGCCATCGAACTCGCCCGGATCGGGAAGGAGGCCGGCGTCACCGCCGGTGTGGTGCACGACAAGCTGTACCTGCCCGGGCTGGTCAAGCTGCGCCGCCTCGTCGACGAAGGCTTCTTCGGCCGCATCCTGTCCATCCGCGGCGAGTTCGGCTACTGGGTCTTCGAAGGCGACGTCCAGGCGGCCCAGCGCCCGTCTTGGAACTACCGCAAGGAAGACGGCGGCGGTATGACCACGGACATGTTCTGCCATTGGAACTATGTCCTCGAAGGCATCATCGGCAAGGTCAAGAGCGTCAACGCCAAAACTGCCACCCACATCCCGGCCCGCTGGGACGAGGCCGGCAAGGAATACAAGGCCACGGCCGACGACGCCTCCTACGGCATCTTCGAACTGGAAACCCCGGGCGGCGACCAGGTCGTCGGCCAGATCAACTCGTCCTGGGCCGTCCGCGTCTACCGCGACGAACTGGTGGAATTCCAGATCGACGGCACCCACGGCTCAGCCGTCGCGGGCCTGAACAAGTGTGTCGCGCAGCAGCGCGCCCACACGCCCAAGCCCGTCTGGAACCCGGACCTGCCCGTCACTGAGTCCTTCCGCAGCCAGTGGCAGGAAGTCCCGGCCAACGCCGAACTGGACAACGGCTTCAAGCTGCAGTGGGAAGAATTCCTGCGCGACGTCGTCGCCGGCCGCGAGCACCGTTTTGGCCTGCTCTCCGCCGCCCGCGGCGTCCAGCTCGCCGAGCTCGGCCTGCAGTCCAACGACCAGCGCCGCACCATCGACATCCCGGAGATCACGCTCTGATGACATCACTGATCCTTCCCACCGGCGACGGCGGAACCCGCGAATACCGGCTGCAGCCGGCCCCCGCCTGGTCCAAGCCCGTGGCACCCATCACCTCGCGGCACGCCTACGCCGCAGCCCATGTCATCCCCGAAGTCACCGCGGACAACACTCCGGGAGCCCCGGCCCGGCTGGACTGGGACGCCACCATGGCCTACCGGCACGAACTCTGGTCCTACGGCCTCGGGGTGGCCGACGCCATGGACACAGCCCAGCGCGGCATGGGCCTGGACTGGGCGGCCACCCAGCAGCTGATCAAGCGCACCGGCGTCGAGGCCGCATCTGTTGTCTCAGCGGGTGGCCCGGCCACGGCCGGCAAGTCCGTCCGCGATCTGGTGTCCTGCGGCGCCGGCACCGACCAGCTGGACCTGGCCGCCCTGCCAACAGGCGCTGCCGGAATCCAGGCTGTCCTGGACGCCTACCGCGAGCAGGTCGCCGTCGTCTCCGAGGCCGGACCCAAAGTCATCCTCATGGCCTCACGGGCACTGGCGCAGGCGGCGAGCGGTCCGGACGACTACCTGCATGTGTACTCCACGCTTCTTCAGGAAGCGGACCAGCCGGTGATCCTGCACTGGCTGGGCACCATGTTCGATCCGGCCCTGGCCGGCTACTGGGGCTCGGACGACGTCTCCACAGCCACGGACACCTTCCTGTCCCTGATCCGCGAGCATGCGGACAAGGTGGACGGCGTCAAGGTTTCACTTCTTGACGCCAGCCACGAGGTGGCGCTCCGGGCGGCCCTCCCCGAGGGTGTCCGCCTGTACACCGGCGACGACTTCAACTATCCGGAACTGATCGACGGCGACGGCACCCGCCACTCGGACGCCCTGCTGGGCATCTTCGCCGCCATCTACCCGGCAGCATCGGCCGCGCTGCAAAGCTACGACGCCGGCGACGCCGTCAGGGCCCGTGCCATCCTGGACTCCACCCGGGAACTGGGCAAGCACATCTTCAGTGCACCCACGTTCTACTACAAGACCGGCATCGCGTTCATGTCCTGGCTCAACGGCAAACAGCCGGGGTTCCAGATGGTGGGCGGACTGCATTCGGGCCGCTCCGTAGTGCACCTGGCGAAGACCTTCGAACTGGCTGACCAGGCAGGCCTGCTCAAGGACCCTGCCCTGGCCGCGTTCCGCATGTCGGACTACCTGCGCATCAACGGAGTGGGAGTATGAGCAACGACTTCTCAAGGCTGTCCCTCAACAGCGCCACCACCAAGAAATGGACCCTGGCCGAGGCTGTTGATGGCTGTGCCCGTGCCGGTATCCCCGCGATTGGCCCGTGGCGTGACCGCGTCCACGAAGCCGGTGTGGAGAAAGCAGCGAAGCTCATCAAGGACGCCGGCCTGCGTGTTTCCTCGCTGTGCCGGGGCGGCTTCCTGACAGCGCCGGACGCCGCAGGGCAGGCGGCCGCACTTGCCGACAACCGTGCCGCAATCCTGGAAGCCGTGGCGCTGGATACCCGGGAGCTCTTCCTGGTGGTCGGTGGCCTTGCCCCGGGGGAGAAGGACGTGGTGGCCGCCCGCCGGCGCGTTGCCGACCGCCTCGCGGACCTGGTTCCGTTCGCCGTCGAGAACGGCGTGCGGCTGGTACTTGAACCACTGCACCCGATGTACGCCGCCGACCGCGCCCTGATCTCCACCCTGGGCCAGGCCCTGGACCTGGCGGCGCCGTACGACGCCCAGGCCGTCGGCGTCGCCGTCGACACGTTCCACGTCTGGTGGGACCCGGACCTGAAGGCGCAGATCGAACGGGCAGGGCGGGAGGGCCGCCTCGCGTCCTACCAGGTCTGCGACTTCAACCTGCCCATCGCCGCCGACGCCCTGTTGTCCCGGGGCATGATGGGCGACGGCGTCATCGACTTCGCGACCATCGGCACCTGGGTCCGGGAGGCCGGCTACACCGGCGACATCGAAGTGGAAATCTTTAACCAGGAAATCTGGGACGCCGACGGCGACAATGTGCTGGCCACCATGAAGGAGCGGTACGCGGCACTCGTCCTGCCGTTCGCCTGACGGCCTCCGGCTGACGGCCCGGCACCGATGACGGTGCCGGGCCGTTTTCTTGCCCTTAACACCGTCGTTGACCGCGCGTATTGTCGTGCCAAGGGAGGCACTCACATGGAAGATCAGATCAAGGACGCCCGGGCGTCGGTGCTCGTGGACGCCCCGCGGAGCAGGGTATGGCAGGCGCTGACCGATCCGGACATCGTCAGGCAGTATTTCCTCGGCACACAGCTGACTACCACCTGGCAGGTAGGCGAACCCGTGACCTTTGCCGGGGAATGGAAGGGCAAAAGCTTTCAGGACAAGGGCATCGTGCTCGAAAACAGGCACGAAGAACTCCTGCGCATCACCCACTACAGCCCGCTGACGGGGCTGCCGGATGAGCCCGAGAACTACCACACCGTGGAGTACCGGCTGGACGAAAGCCCTGACGGCACGCGAATCACCATCACGCAGGGGAACAACAAGAGCGAATCAGAGGCAGAGGAATCCGCCAAGCTCTGGGAGATGGTGCTGGGGAACCTTAAGGAGCTATTGGAGCGCTGACGATTCGGCCTGAGGCGGCTTGGCCGTGGGCGCCGCCGTGCTGGGCGTCGACACGCGGGACGTTCGGGGCTAGCTTGGGCACATGACCGAGATTCCAGACGAAGACGGCACCGCGCGCGGGGACGACGGAACGACCCGGCCGGCGGACGAGGCAGGACGGGACACCGTCGCCGGCGACCTGGCCGCTACGATCGAACCCGATATAGCCGGGATGGACGACACCCCCGAAGGGCATAGGGGCGAGGCGGACCACCGGTGAAGCGGCGCGCGCTTTGGCGTGCTTAGCGGACCCGCTGCGCAAGGACGCGGCGGCGGTGGGCTGCGGCCCTCAGTTGGATGATTCGTGCCGCCCCGGCGACAGCCACGAGCACCCCGCCGCCGACAGCCGCGATGAACAGCGCGATGCCCAGCGGCACCGCGCCCTCGAGCCCGAAGTACCGGACCTGCACGTAATCCTGGTTCTGCAGGATGAAGATGATCAGGAGCACCATCACCGCCAAAGCGGTGGCTACGGCAGCCCAGACCATGCCTGCCCTGGTGACGTGGCGGTCCTCGGGCAGGGGCGATGCTGTTGGCGGAGTTGATGGCGCAGGCTGGGCCGGCGTTGGCCGGGCCGAGCCGGGCTGTGCCGGCTCAGGCTGGGGTGATGGTGCAGCTGTCTCGCGCGGCTCGTTGTCCGGTGATTGCTGAGTCATGGTTCCATCCTCTCCGAGGTGATCCGCCGGTGGCGGAAGGCGCGGCGCCGACGCCACTTCAAATGAGTCAGCGCCGCCCTTAAATCATAAGCATGCTTAGCGTAATTAGCCCGCAGAAGGCTGTTGTCCCGCATTTCGGCATGTCACGTCCAGGACAAACAAAGCGGCCCCCTCTGCTTGGCGCAGGCGGGAGCCGCTTCTTGTTGTGCCCCAGGAGGGAATCGAACCCCCGACCGGCGGATTAGAAGGCCGCTGCTCTATCCCCTGAGCTACTGGGGCACGTGGGCGCGTCCGGGCCATTCCGGCGGCGCCTAGAAAAGTTTACAGTGCCGCGCGCCCTCGGCCAGTCAGCCTGTTTACGGGCGTTTTGACTCGTCCCCCACATCCGGACTTCAGCGGGAGTTTTGCACATAACAAAGGCCGCCCCTCGCTCCCTGGCCCTCGCGGCGTGAAGCTGAAGATGCCTGCTAGGGCACCATCATTTTCGAGACAGGAAACCAAGATGACTGACACCATCACTGTCCGGGGCTTCGTTGCCACGGAGATCAAAAGTTCCACCACACCCGGGGGAGTGCCCACCGCATCGTTTCGGCTAGGCTCCACCGACCGGCGGTACGACCGCGCGTCCGGGACGTGGGTGGACGGCAACACGAACTGGTTCACCGTGCAGGGCTACCGACAGTTGGCCGGCAATATGGGTTGCAGCATCAAGAAAGGCCAGCGAGTCATCATCGTGGGCCGGCTCAAGATGCGGAGCTGGGAAAAAGACGGCCGGATCCACCATGTTGCCGAGATCAACGCCGAGTCAGTGGGCCATGACCTCATGTGGGGCTCCGCCAACTTCATCCGCACGGCCGGAAACTCCGCCCAGCCCGGTATGGGGCAGGGCCAGCAAGGCTCCGTGTCCGGGACACAGGACGGCATCGGGCCGGGTACTGAAGACCCGGAGGACGCCGGAGACGGCCGCGAGCAAGACGAAAGCGACGACCCGGCAGCTGAAGGCATCTTCGTTGACGACGAAAACGGCGGCGTCCTGCAGCTCGATCCGGCGACCGGCGAACTCACCGGAGCCGCGGCCTGAATACACCGCTGACGCCGCCGCCTGCGGCACCGTACCCCTGCGGTGCCGCATGGCAGAATGGCACAGTGATCCGCGCAGAGACATCCCAGCAACAGTACGGTCGCCGGTACGGCACGCCACGGTCCGCAACCGGGCGGCGCGTACGCAGCGCCTGTGCCCTGCTCATGGGGGCGTTTGTCATCGCAGCCGGCCTCGCGGGCTGCACCGGAACGCACCCCGGGTCCCCGGCAGGCTCCTCGCGGGCTGCGTCCGCTGAGCCGGGATCACCTTCCGGGCAACCGGCTGCACCAGCCGGCTCCTCCTCCGCGTCGCCGGCGGCGGGGCAGCCGGAAGTTGACGCCGCGACCGCCCGCCTCACTGAAACAGTCGGCAACGTCCTCCGCGGAGTCGCCGCAGCCACCCCCAAACCTGGTCAGGAACAGGTGGCGGCGGCGCTGACGGGAGCGGGTATACCCGCCGGTTCACTGCAGGTGTCGGCCGGCAGCACGCCCACCGGCCTGGCGGTCGACGCCATTGAGGCGGCGGCCCTGCAGGGCGGGGATTGCGTGATCGGCCAGATCCGCGACGGAGCTGTGGTGGTCACAGTCCTTCCTGTGCTGGCAACCGGGAAATGTTTCGTCGGAGGCTGACCCTGGGCCGGACCCTCGTCCAATGCCGGCCGCGAATGTGAGTTAAGCCCGCCGACCCACTAGATTTGGAACCATGGCGGAATTTATCTACACAATGACCAAGGCCCGTAAGGCTGTTGGCGAAAAACTTATTCTCGACGACGTAAGCATGTCCTTCTTTCCGGGGGCCAAGATTGGTGTTGTTGGCCCCAATGGTGCCGGTAAGTCCACCATCCTCAAGATCATGGCCGGCCTGGACACCCCCTCCAACGGTGAAGCGCGGCTCAGCCCGGGCTACACGGTAGGCATCCTCCTCCAGGAGCCGCCGCTGAACGAGGAGAAGACGGTCCTGGGCAACGTCCAGGAGGGCGTCGGCGAGATTTACGGGAAGATCCAGCGCTTCAACGAGATCTCCGAGGAAATGGCCAGCCCTGACGCTGACTACGACACCCTGCTGGAGGAAATGGGCCACCTTCAGGAAGCCATCGACGCCGCCGACGCCTGGGACCTCGACTCCCAGCTCGAGCAGGCCATGGATGCCCTTCGCTGCCCCCCGGCTGATGCCGACGTGACCCTCCTTTCCGGTGGTGAGCGCCGCCGTGTTGCGTTGTGCAAGCTGCTGCTGCAGAAGCCGGACCTGCTGCTCCTCGACGAGCCCACCAACCACCTCGATGCCGAGAGCGTTCTCTGGCTGGAACAGCATCTCTCCAGCTACGCGGGTGCGGTCCTGGCCGTCACCCACGACCGGTACTTCCTGGACCACGTGGCCGAATGGATCGCGGAAGTGGACCGCGGCCACCTCTACCCGTACGAGGGCAACTACTCCACGTACCTGGAAAAGAAGCGCGCCCGCCTGGAAATCCAGGGCAAGAAGGACGCCAAGCAGGCCAAGCGACTCACTGAAGAACTCGAGTGGGTCCGCTCCAACGCCAAGGGCCGCCAGACAAAGTCCAAGGCCCGCCTTGCGCGCTACGAGGAAATGGCCGCAGAGGCGGACCGCACCCGCAAGCTCGACTTTGAAGAGATCCAGATTCCGCCGGGACCCCGGCTGGGCGGCCTGGTGCTCGAAGCCAAGAACCTGCAGAAGGGCTTCGAGGACCGCACGCTCATCGACGGACTCTCCTTCACGCTTCCCCGCAACGGCATCGTCGGCGTCATCGGCCCCAACGGCGTCGGCAAGACCACGCTCTTCAAGACTATCGTGGGCCTGGAACCGCTTGACGGCGGCGACCTGAAGATCGGTGATTCCGTCAAGATCTCCTACGCTGACCAGAGCCGCGGGGGAATCGATCCCAACAAGTCCCTCTGGGAGGTCGTCTCGGACGGCCTCGACTACATCCAGGTCGGCCACGTTGAAATGCCGTCACGTGCCTACGTCGCGGCGTTCGGGTTCAAGGGCCCGGACCAGCAGAAGAAGGCAGGTGTGCTCTCCGGTGGTGAGCGCAACCGCCTGAACCTGGCGCTGACCCTCAAGCAGGGCGGCAACCTGCTGCTCCTTGACGAACCCACCAACGACCTGGACGTCGAGACGCTCAGCAGCCTCGAAAACGCGCTGCTCGAATTCCCCGGCTGCGCCGTCGTGGTGTCGCACGACCGCTGGTTCCTGGACCGGGTGGCCACGCACATCCTGGCCTATGAAGGCGACGAGGAAAACCCGTCCAAGTGGTACTGGTTCGAGGGCAACTTCGAGTCGTACGAGGAAAACAAGGTGGAGCGCCTCGGCCCCGATGCGGCCAAGCCGCACCGCGTCACGCACCGCCGCCTGACCCGCGACTAGGCTCACAGCCGTCCGGGCTACGCAGAAGGCCGGTTCCCGCAAGGGAACCGGCCTTCCGCGTACGCTGCCCGGTTTAGTCCTTCCCGGCTTTGCGCATCTGGTGCTGGAGGACTTTTGTCTGGAAGGCGCCCACCACTTTGTTCTTGAGGTCGGTCGGCACCCGGACCATGCCCTCCTGGGCCACTGTCGCCACATGCTGCCCGTCCCGGCTGAAAATCTTGCCAGTGGCCAGGCCGCGGGCCCCCTGGGCGCTCGGGGATTCCTGCACATACAACAGCCATTCGTCGACGCGCACGGGCCGGTGCCACCACATGGCGTGGTCAAGGCTTGCGACGCTCATGCCGGGCGTGATCCAGCTGAGTCCGTGTTTCCGGAGGATGGATTCCAGCAGCGTGTAGTCGCTGGCGTAGGCGAGGGCCGCCCGGTGCGTGTTGGCGTCATCGGGCATCGGCCCGAAGGTTTTCATCCAGACGGCATTCCGGGCTTCCCTGTCACCGTTGGCCGAAACGTACAGCGGCGGATCCACGTGCCGGATATCGAAGGGACGCTCGTACGCCCAGTGCCGGGCCACGGGGTGGTCGAACTTGCCCAGGAGGTCCGCCGTGCTGGGCAGCGAATCAGGATCGGGTATGCCCTCGGGCATGGTGGACTGGTGATCGATTCCCTCGTCCTCCTCCTGGAAGGAGGCAATCATGGACAGGATAGGCATTCCGTCCTGGTACGCGTGGACCCGGCGGGCCGAGAATGACCGTCCATCCCGCAGCCGCTGGACGCCGAACGTGATGGGCTTGTTGGCGTCACCCGGCCGCAGGAAATATCCATGCATGGAATGCACGCTGCGCGCCGCATCGACCGTCCGGTTTGCGGCGATGAGCGATTGCGCCAGGACCTGGCCGCCAAAGACCCGCTGCCGGGGCTGCCGCTGGGACGGTCCCATGAAAATGTCCTCATCGGTCCTGGCACCCTCAAGCTCGCCGAGGTCCAAAAGTTCAATGAGCGAGGAGGTGGGGTCCTGGATCGGTGGCCCCTGCAGTCCGGCGTCGGCTTCAGTCATGGTTCGACTTTAGACGTCACTCCGGCGCCGTCCCAAAGAGGCACAGCCGGTAGAGTCGATATTGTGTCTGACGTCCTAACCCAGCCCCTGCAGTTCACCGATCCCCGCGACCTTGCCGATCTGCGCACCTTTGCTACCCGCGCCAAGTCGATCGACGACGGCGCCATCCGCCTCCAGGCCTCCGGCCCGGTGCTTGCCGCTTACGTGTGCGTGCTGCGGCCGAGGTTGCTGGGCGAGGCGACGCCGACCATCCTCGGGCTGCGGACCATGGCCCTTGCACAGCCCGCGGACACCGACGTCACCGTACCGATTTCGGCGGTGCTGGACCGGCTTGCCCGGGCAGGGGAGAACGACGTCGAACTGCCGCTGCCGCCAATGACCGTCACCGAATCGTGGGCCGGCGTCGGTGCGCCCCGCACCGGCTGGGAACCCGTCGCCGCCCTGCCGGACGCTGCGCTTCGCCAGGCCGCAGAAGCCGGCATCACGGAGATCGCCGCCATCATCCCGGACAAGCCCGGCGCGCTGATCGTCAACAACGCCCGGGCCACAGTCTGGGGCCGGGAACTCCCCGGCGCTTCGGGGCTCCCGGTGGGCGCTGCGTTCGCGGCCCTCACCCTGGGCTTCCTCGGCGACGGCGAACAGCAGCTCTACCGGGCGGGACGCTGGTTCCGACTCAGCGGACCCCGCGGACATGTCCTGGCGCGCACGGGGTCGGGACTTTAGCTCCTAGCCGCCAGCCTTACGGCCTGACAAGCTGGGCGCATGAGCGATGTGGCCATTCTGGTTCCCCCGATCGAGCGCCACCCCGGCTTCAACGATGCGCTTCATCCCGACCGCCTCTGGATCCGCCTGCTCCGCTTTGCGGTCGGCGTTTTCGTCCTGGCGGCCCTTGTGCAGAAGACGTACGACGCAACCCTTCCGGGCAGCGATGTGGACATCGGCCAGCTCTACTCGGAATTCACCGTCCAGTCAAACCTCGTCCTGGGGCTGGTCCTGGTTGTCTCCGCCGCCCGGACCCGGGCCCGGCTGCCGGAGTGGTGGGACCACCTGCTGGGCGCACTCACGTTCTATCTGGTGATGACAGGCATCATCTACGCAGTCCTCGTCGCCCCGCCGGACGAGCCGTGGTGGAGCTGGGACATGTACTGGCCCCAGCTGGCACACCACCGCCTGGCTCCGCTGTTCATCGCTCTCGACTGGCTCCTGGTCACGAAGACGGTCCACGGAAAATGGTCGCGGCCGCTCGCCTGGCTCAGCTACCCGTCCGCCTTCCTCATCTACTCCTGGATTCGCGGCGGGATCGACGGCTGGTACGTCTACGACTTCCTTGATCCGACCCTCGGGGGCGGCTGGCCGGCCGCGCTGATGACGACGGCGCAGGTGCTCGTGGCGTTCCTCCTGATCGCCCTGCTGGTGCATCTTGGCGGCAACGCACGCGCCGCACTGGCGATCCGGCGGAAGCGGCGCTGACTGCGCCTTGGACGCGTGGGCGTTCTCAGGCGTCCGAGGGGCTGTTCACCATGGACAGCGCAGCGCGCTCCATGTAGTCCCAGAGGGTGCCCTCGTAAAGTGGCGGCAGTTCCAGCGCGTCCACAGCCGTACGCATGTGGTGCAGCCACCGGTCCTTCGCCTCGGGCGTGACGCGGAACGGCATGTGGCGCATGCGCAGGCGGGGATGTCCGCGCTCCTCCCCATAGGTCGTGGGGCCTCCCCAGTACTGTTCGAGGAACATCAGGAAACGCCGCTTGGCCGGTTCCAGGTCCTCTTCCGGATACATCGGCCGCAGCAGGGGGTCTGTGGCCACGCCGTCGTAAAAGACGTCGATGAGCTTCACGAAGGTCTCGTGCCCGCCCACGGCGTCATAGAAGTTGTCCGTGTACCCGGGCTGCGTGAAGGGATCGTTCTGCATCAGCATCTTCGGTTGGGGCTGTTCAGGGGTTGGGGTGCTCATGGTTACTCTCCGGCCTTCTGCTGGGGTGCGGAATCGGGGTCGGTCACGTCGGCGGAGTCGTCCGCCGGTGCCACGTAGTTTCCCTGGGAACGGTTGCCCACCCGCAGGATCTCACCGTTGCGCAGGTACCAGATGGCGCCGTCGTCCGAGCGGACCCGGGTGATGCGGAGCCCCATGGACTCCACCGTGCCCACCACCTCGCTGGTCTCAATCACATCCCCAATGCCGTACTGGTCCTCGATCGTGATGAAGATGCCGGCCAGGAAGTCGCGGATCAGCTGCTGCGCGCCGAAGCCGATGGCGACACCCAGGATGCCCACGCTGGTCAGGAGCGGCGCGATGTCCACGTCCAGGTTCTTGAGCACGTACATGATGGTGATTACCGCGATCAGCACACCTGCCACGCTGTTCAGCAGGGATCCGATGGTCTTGGCCCGCTGGACCCGGCGTTCGTGGTCCAGGGCGCGCAGGGCAGGGGCCACCCAGCGGAAGTGCGGTTTCTTGAAGAACGTGGTTCCGGCGGCCACGCTTTTGGTGATTCCGGCAATCACGAAGGAAGCGACCAGCCAGATCGTGACGCCCACTCCGATGCTGATCACGATTCCGGCGGCATTGATGCCGGACATGTCCGGTGCGGCGGGCGTGGTGATCGACAACATGCTGTACATCGGCTGGGATTCTCCTTACTGCTTATCGGCTTGCGCCGGAGCTGCCGGGCGTTCTCGTTCGCCGGGCGCATAACACTCTGTTCACCTTCAACACTAGCGCCGTAGCGTGGCTGCATGCGCATCCTGGTTCTTGGCGGCACTGCCTTCCTGTCAGCAGAAATTGCCCGGCAGGCAGCCGCCGCCGGCCATGACGTGACGTGCCTTGCCCGCGGGTCGGCGGCCCCTCCGCCGGAGGGAACCACCTGGCTGCGGGCGGACCGCAGCGCCGGGCGCCGGGCCTATGGCGAAGCGGAAGGAGACTGGGACGCCGTCGTTGATGTGGCCCGTGACCCGGAGCAGGCCAGGGAGGCGCTTGAGGCGCTGGCGCCCCTGGCAGCGCACTGGACCGTGGTGTCCAGTTGCTCGGTGTATGCCGACCATTCGGTGCCGGGAGCGGACGAGGGCGCAGCTTTGTTGCGGCCGCTCGCACCGGGCACTGCCTTCGCACCGGAGAACTACGGCGAGGCGAAATCGGCAATCGAACAGTACGCCACCTCCATTGCCGGCGGGAAGGCCCACCTCTGCCGGGCCGGCCTGATCGGCGGTCCCGGCGACAGGTCCGACCGCTACGGCTACTGGCCGGCCCGGTTCTCCGGTGACGCGGAGCCGGTCATTGTTCCGGACATTGGCCCGGGTGCCACCCAGGTCATCGACGTCCGCGACCTCGCCGCATGGGTGCTCACCGCCGCCGGACGGGGAATGACCGGTGCCCTGAACGCGGTGGGAAGCGTTGTCGGGTTCGATGACTACCTGGAGGAAGCACAGCGGCAAGCCAACTACGCCGGCCGGGCGCTGGTGGTCCCCGAAGCCTGGCTGGCTGCCCGGGGGATCGGTTACTGGGCGGGCCCGGATTCGCTGCCCCTCTGCCTCCCGCCGGGACATGACGGGTTTGCCGCACGCTCCAACGACGCCGCCCTGGCGGCCGGGCTCAGGCTGCGCCCGTGGCAGGACACGCTCCGGGACACTCTCGACGACGAACGCCGCCGCGGCCTCGACAGGGACCGGAAGGCCGGACTCAGTGCCGAAACCGAGCGTCGGCTCGTGGGTGAATTCCTTCGCGAACGAGGTCCGGCCCGTAGCTAGGCGTCCTGCACCCGGACAACAGGTTCGTGCAGCACGGGAAAGTTCACGCTCCGGGCAATGAAGCAGACCTTGTTCGCTTCCTCGTGCAGCTGCTCCATGAGGGCGGCGTCCACGGCGGCGGCAACGGTCACCTCGGGCCGGAGCGTGGCGGATTCGAACTGGCCGCTGCCGTCGCGGTTGGTCCGCATCAGTGCTTCAGCGCGGTCCTCGTAGGCCGTCACCACCACGCCGTGCTTCACCGCCACGTGCAGGAAGGAGAGCATGTGGCACTGGGACAGGGCGGTCAGCAGCAGCTGTTCGGGGTTGTACCGCATCTTGTCCCCGTGGAACGTTGGATCCGCGGAACCTTTGAGGGCGGGAAGCCCGGGGATTTCGATGTCGTGATCCCGGGAGTACCCCCGGTACGTAGACGTTCCTTCTCCCCGGTTCCCGGTCCAGCGGACGGTCACGGCGTAGCGGTGCTCATCGAGGCTCATGACACCGGCCCTACCCGACGTCAGCCTGGCGGGCGCGCAGTGCGCGCGCCACGCCGTCGCGGTTTTCCAGCATCATGCGCCGCAGGGCGGCACTGTCTTCAGGCAGCGTCGCCAGGAATTCGTCCGTCCGGTCCACGGTGGCCTGGGTGGTCTGCTGTGCCGGGTAGAGCCCGACGACGATCTGCTGGGCGAGGGCGTGGGTGCGGTTGGCGACGATGCCGGGAACGGCGTCGAAATACTTCTCCGTGTAGGGCGCCAGCAGTGCCGGGTCCAGCACCCGGGTGAAACCTGCCACCGCGGACGCCTGGAGGGCGTTGGAGAGCTCGCCTTTCACCACGATGGACTCCCAGGCCGCAGCCTTGGCCTCTGCCGTGGGGATGGCCGCCTTGGCCAGGGCGGCGGCGTTCTGGCCGTTGGCGGTGTTGTCCCGCTCAAGTTCGGCGTCGATCTGCTCCTGGCCGGACCGGCCGCCGGCCACCAGCGATGCGAGCAGTTCCCACCTGAGGTCCTGGTCCACGGTGAGACCGGCCAGGGACTCCGAGCCGTCGAGCAGGGCCGAGACCTTATCCAGCTGGCCTTCGCTGCGGGCCAGGAGGGCAAAGGACTTCACGAACTGCAGCTGGGAGTCCGATCCCGCCGGAACCGCGCCGGCAAGGTCCCACAGCGTGTCCGCGGCGGCCACCGACGTCTCTTCCCGGTGCTCTTCGGCGACGTAAAAGCTGAGCGTTGTGGCCAGCTGGCGGAGCTGGACCAGGATCACCGATGAATCGGATTCGGAGGCGATGTTGGCAAGGATCAGTTGAACGTAGCCGCGGGCCGGTGTTTCGCCGTCGCGTGCCGCGTCCCAGGCCGAGCCCCAGACAAGCGTCCGCGGCAGGCTCTCGCGGAAGTCCTTCAGGTGGGCCGTGGCGGTGGTCAGCGACTTCGGATCGAGCCGGACCTTGGCGTAGGCGAGATCGTCATCGTTGAGCAGGATCAGGTCGGGCTGCTGCAGGCCGGCCAGGGCAGGCACGTCGGTGCGCTCGCCGTCGACGTCCAGTTCCTCGCGGTGCACCCGGACCAGCTGCCCGTCGGTGACGTTGTAGAAGCCGACGGCGAGGCGGTGCGGCCGGATGGTGGGCTGCTCGGCAACCGCCGACTGCACGATGGCGAAGGATGTGATGGTTCCGGCGGAATCCACGGCCACGTCCGGTGTCAGGGTGTTGACACCGGCGGTTTCCAGCCACAGCCGCCCCCACTGGTCCAGGTCACGGCCGCTGGCTTTTTCCAGCTCCACCATGAGGTCGCTGAGCTCGGTGTTCTGCCAGGCGTGCTTGCTGAAGTATTCGCGGACCCCGGACATGAACTGTTCCGGACCCACCCAGGCAACGAGCTGGCGCAGCACTGAGGCGCCCTTGGCATAGGTGATGCCGTCGAAGTTCACCTCAACATCCTGCAGGTCGTTGATCTCGGCGAAGATCGGATGGGTTGTCGGCAGTTGGTCCTGGCGGTAGGCCCAGGACTTCTCCACCGATGCGAAAGTGGTCCAGGCGTGGTCGAACTCCGTGTTCTCCACCGCGGCGAGGTGCGACATGTACTCGGCAAAGGATTCGTTGAGCCACAGGTCGTTCCACCAGCGCATCGTGACAAGGTCGCCGAACCACATGTGTGCGAGTTCGTGCAGCACGGTGATGGCACGGCGTTCGACCTGTGCTCCCGTGACTTTGCCGCGGAACACGTAGCCTTCCAGGATGGTGACGGCGCCCGCGTTTTCCATCGCGCCGGCATTGAACTCGGGGACGAAGAGCTGGTCGTACTTTTCGAACGGATAGGGGCAGCCGAACTGCGCCTCAAAGAACTCGAATCCCTGCCGGGTAAGTTCGAAGATGTTGTCCGCGTCAAGGTACTGCATGAGGGATTTGCGCGCGAACACGCCCAGCGGAACAACCCGGCCGTCGGCGCACTTCACTGCGCTGCGCACCGACTGGTACGGGCCGGCGACCAACGCCGTGACGTACGACGACAGCCTGGGGGTTGCTTCGAACTCCCAGACAGAACGGGCACCGCCGTCCTCGCCGGGGATGGTTTCGATGGGAACGGGCGTGGGGGAGTTGGACACCAGGTCCCAGTGCGACGGCGCTGTCACGGTGAACGTGAAACTCGCCTTGAGGTCCGGCTGCTCGAACACTGCGAACATCCGGCGCGAATCCGGCACCTCGAACTGCGTATACAGGTAGACCTCGTTGTCCACCGGATCCACGAAACGGTGGAGTCCTTCACCGGTGTTCATGTACGGCGCATCCGCAACCACCAGCAGATCGTTCTCTGCAGCCAGGTACGGGAGCTGGATGCGGACACCGTCCGACACCTCCGCGGGGTCCAGTTCGGTGCCGTTGAGCATGATGCTGTGAACCTTGTGGGTGACCGCGTCGATGAAGGTGGAGGACCCGGGCCGCGCGCTGAACTTGACGGCTGTGGTGGACCCGAAGATTTTCTCGCCCCGGGTCAGGTCCAGGCTGACGTCATAGGACTCAACGGAGATGAGGTTGGCGCGCTCGCGGGCTTCTGCGCGCGTCAGGTTCATGCCTGGCAAGGTGTGGCCTCCAGAAAGGGTTGCGGGTACCGGCCGGCAATGGGCATTACCGGCACTGTGAAGTCATTCTTTCACTCCAAGGGGCGATGGCAAGTTAGGTGGATCACGCAGCTCCGGCGCGGAGTAGCGTTGAGGTATGGGAAAGATCAGGGATTCGGTGGACGTCAAGGCACTGCGCTTCGCCGCAGTGTTCCCGGTGCTGCTGGCCTCGGCGTTCGTCGTCTGCGCATTCCTGCTGCGCGCCGACGTGCCGGACCCCATGGCGGTGCGCTGGTCCGACGCCGGTCCGGCCGGCTTCGCGCCGTTCTCCGCCTTCGTGGCGTTCGGTGGCCTGATCATCGTGCTGGTGGGTTGGCTCGTCCTGGGGCAGGCCGTTCCATTGGGCCGGCCCGCCGTCATGCGGCGTTTGATGATGGGCACGGGACTCAGCGTCAGCCTTTTTGTGACCACGGTGCTGGCCGCAGTGCTGGTGGGCCAGGCAGGCATCGCCGATGTCCGCGAAGCACGGGTCGATATGTCCGTTCTCGCCCTGGGGAGCGGGGCAGCGTTGCCCCTCGGCGTCATTATGTTTTTCGTTTTCAAAGCCGACGAGCGCTGGTCGGTGGATGATGAACGTGCGTTGCAGGAGGCGCTGGACCGAGAACTGGACCCCGACCTTGCCGCGGATTCAGTGCGGCTGTGGGTCCATGCGCGCAGTTCGGTGTTTGTGATGCTGGGTATCGCCTCGCTCTTCCCTGCTGCGCTGATCGCCATTGCCGTCCCGTGGCTGGGCGCCCTCCTGGTGGTGCTTGCCGTGCTGGCAGCGGCCTTCCTTTTCGCACGGATCATCGTTGACCGCAGCGGGTTGCGGGTTTTCGTCGCTGGCTTCGTCCGCGTCATGGAGGTTCCGGCGTCGGCGATTTCCTCGGCGGCGCCGGCGGATGTCCGTGCTGCCGACTACGGTGGCTGGGGCTACCGGCACCACGGCGGGACCACCGCCATGCTGGTCAGCAGCGGTCCCGCCGTCGTCGTCAACCGTGCGGACGGCCAGAAGGTGGCCGTCAGCGGCGGCAGCACCGCTTCCGCCGAAAAGGTGGCCGCCGTCCTGTCCCGGGTGGCAGCCCGGGCCCGCGGTGAGAAGCGCCCGCCCCAGCCGTGATGTCCGCGGAGTGTTCACGGCGGGCCGCCGGCGCCTGCACCCTAGTACGCTTGGATCCGACCCCCGAAGCAGCCCGGAAGCCTACCGGTGCTAATGACTGAACGGACCATGCCGTGACCACTTCTTCCGATTTTCCGCGCGTCCACATCGCCACCGACCACGCAGGCATGGAGCTCAGTGCCCACCTGGTAGCCCACCTCACGGCCAAGGGCTACACCGTAGTGGACCACGGCCCCAAGGAATACGATGCGCTGGACGACTACCCGTCCTTCTGCATCAACGCCGCGCTCGCTGTCGTGGCGGACCAGGCTGCCGGCGTCCACGCCCTGGGCATCGTGCTCGGCGGTTCGGGGAACGGCGAGCAGATCGCCGCCAACAAGGTCAAGGGCGTCCGTGCCGCACTGGCTTGGAACCTGTCCACGGCAACACTGGCCCGCGAGCACAACGACGCCAACGTCGTCGCCGTCGGCGGCCGCCAGCACAGCGTGGACGAAGCAACGGAAATCATCGAGGCCTTCCTGCAGGAACCGTTCAGCAACGATGAACGCCACGTCCGCCGCATCGGCAAGATCGCGGCCTACGAAAACACCGGCGAGGTTATCGCCTAGTGCCTGAGGGGCATTCGGTCCACCGGCTGGCCCGCCAGTTCGCGGACGTGTTCTCCGGCCGGCGCCTGGCCGTTTCCAGCCCGCAGGGCAGGTTTGCCGACGGAGCAGCACTGCTGGACGGGCGCACCCTCGTCGGCGCGGTGGCCCACGGCAAGCACCTGTTCCTGCATTTCGACCACGGGCTTGTCCTGCACGTTCACCTTGGCCTCTACGGCGCCTGGGACTTCGGCGGGGACGCCACGTTCCGGGGCGCGTCCAGCATCGGCGCGCCCCGCAAAGTGGGGGAGCGGGAAGTGTTCGACGACGGCGTGACGGGCGAGAGTGCCCTGGACGGCAGCCCCGGCGGCGTTGCCCCGTACGCTGGCCCGCCCGCGCCCGTCGGTGCCGTCCGCGTCCGGCTTGCCGGTGACCACGGCTGGGCGGACCTCAGGGGCGCCACGACGTGCCACGCCATCACGGAGGAGGAGGCCGACGCAGTCCTGGGCCGGCTGGGACCGGACCCGTTGCGGAACCTTACCGGGGACAAGGAAGGCTTCGTCGCAGGAGTGCGCGCACGGAAGACGCCCCTCGCGTCCCTGCTGATGGACCAGAAGGTGATCGCCGGCGTCGGCAACGTCTACCGCGCCGAACTGCTCTTCCGCCAGGGACTGGATCCCTGGCTGCCCGGCCGTGCCCTGGACGCCGAGGCGGCCGGCGAACTCTGGGAGGACACCGTTGCCATGATGTCCGACGGCGTCCGTGACGGCAGGATCATAACGACACCTCCCGGTTACTGGACGGAATCCGCCGCCGGACTTCCGGCGCCGGAGGAGTCACACTTCGTCTACCGGCGGCAGGGCCTGGACTGCCGCGACTGCGGAACCCCGGTGGCGCTGACAGACTTTGCGGCCCGCAAGCTCTATTGGTGCCCCCGGTGCCAGCAAGGCGCCTGAAACAACGAAAAGCCCCTCCGGAGAGGGGCTTTTCGTTTGTACTGCTTATCGATTGTCCTGGAGGGGACGACGGGAATCGAACCCGCGTAATCAGTTTGGAAGACTGAGGCTTTACCATTAAGCTACGTCCCCGGGGAGATGCATGTTGCTGCATTTCTTCCGGTCGGCTGCTCGAGCCGGATACAACTAAACCTAATTCAGTGCCCCGGTGTCAAATGTGCATATCCGGCCGTTATGACCGTAGACTGTTCTGTGCACTTACGGGGTGTAGCTCAGCTTGGCTAGAGCGCCTGCTTTGGGAGCAGGAAGTCGCAGGTTCAAATCCTGTCACCCCGACTCTGCAGCTTGTCAGATCATTGCGTTTGCAGAACCCCATCCCACAAAACCAGGAGTACTTAGACTGTGAAGAGCGCTGTCGAGAACCTCACCCCCACGCGGGTCAAGCTCAATGTTGAGGTCCCCTTTGAGGAATTGAAGCCCAGCATCGAAGAGGCATACAAGACTGTTGCTTCGCAGATCCAGGTCCCCGGCTTCCGCAAGGGCAAGGTCCCCGCGAAGCTGATCGACCAGCGCGTCGGCCGCGGCTACGTGCTGGAGACCGCCATCAATGAAGGCCTCAACGGCTGGTACCAGGAGGCCGTCCAGGAAACCGGCATCCGCCCCCTGAGCCGCCCCGAGGTTGAAATCACCGAGGTTCCGGATCCCACCGCGACCGACGGCGAACTCAAGTTCCACGCTGAAGTCGACATCCGTCCCGAGATCGAACTGCCGGACTACGCCGGCATCAAGGTCGAGGTTGCGGCTGCAGAGTCTTCCGAAGCAGACGTTGACAAGGCCCTCGACGAACTCCGCGGCCGCTTCGGCACGCTGAAGTCCGTGGACCGCCCGGCTGCCGACTCTGACTTCCTGACCATCGACATCACCGCCTCGATCGACGGCGCTGAAGTTGACTCCGCTTCCGGCCTCTCCTACCAGGTCGGCGCCGGCACCATGCTCGAAGGCCTGGACGAAGCCGTCACCGGCCTCAGCGCCGATGAGGACGCCATCTTCGAGACCACCCTCGTTGGCGGCGACCACGCCGGCGAAGCCGCCCAGGTCAAGGTAGTGGTCAAGTCCGTCAAGGAGCGCGAGCTCCCCGAGGCCGACGACGACTTCGCCCAGCTGGCATCCGAATTCGACACGCTGGCCGAACTGCGCGAGGACCTCGCCAAGCAGGCTGCCGAATCGAAGGTCGTCGAGCAGGGCGTCGAGGCACGTGACAAGGTCCTGGACAAGCTCGTTGAGCTCGTTGAGGTTCCCGTCCCCGCGTCGGTCGTCGAAGAGCAGCTGGAGCAGCACTTCAAGGCCGAGAACTCCCACGGCGAGGGCGAGCACGACACCGAAGAGCACCGCGCGGAGGTCAAGGCCAACACCGAGCGTGCCTTCCAGAACGAGATCATCCTCGACGCCATCGCTGACAAGGAAGAGGTCGGCGTCAGCCAGAACGAGCTGATCGACTACATCGTGACCACCGCCAGCCAGTACGGCATGGACCCGAACCAGTTCGCCCAGATCATCGACCAGTCCGGCCAGGTTCCCATGATGGTTTCCGAGGTCCGCCGCCGCAAGGCGCTGGCCGTAGTGCTGGGCCAGGCCGAGGTCACGGACTCTGAGGGCAACAAGGTTGACCTCAGCGACTTCGTCCGCCCCGGCGGCGAAGAAGCTGCAGCCGCCGAGGCTGAAGCAGCTCCGGCCGCTGACAGCGAAGCGGTTGAAGCTGAAGCCTCCGCTGAGGAAGCCACGCCGAATGATGACCCCGCAGCAGTGAAGTTCTAACACACGTTGCACGGAAGCCCCCGGATCCCTGATCCGGGGGCTTCCCCGTTTAAGCCGGAATTGTTAAAGCCCGGAATGGCGGCCGTGTAGTGCTGTGCGGCGCCGTTGCGCCAATCGTGCGCCGTCAGCGAACAGTGGGATCCGTGAGAACAAAACGGCCGCGAAACCGGTTAGTGTCCAAGTAGTGATTTTCAGTGGCGTCGTCCCGTGACGCCACCGTCGCCAGCGAGAGGTAAGTACATATGTCACAGCAAGCAGGGGCCCCCCGGATGGCTACTGTCGATCCGGCAGCCCAGGACAACTACATCTACAACCGCCTGCTGAAAGAGCGAATCATCTGGCTCGGCTCCGAGGTCCGCGATGAAAACGCCAACGCGATCTGCTCGCAGTTGCTGCTGCTGTCGGCGGAAAACCCGGAAAAGGACATCTACCTTTACATCAACTCGCCGGGCGGCTCCGTGACCGCAGGCATGGCCATCTACGACACCATGCAGTTCATTCCGAACGACGTCGTCACGGTCGCCACCGGGCTCGCTGCCTCGATGGGCCAGTTCCTGCTCTCTTCCGGTACCAAGGGCAAGCGCTACGCCACCCCGAACGCGCGTATCCTGATGCACCAGCCGTCCGGCGGCATCGGCGGCACGGCCTCGGACATCAAGATCCAGGCTGAACTCATCCTCCACATGAAGAAGGTCATGGCCGAACTCACCGCCGACCAGACCGGCCAAACGGTGGAGACCATCCTCAAGGACAATGACCGCGACAAGTGGTTTACGGCAACGGAAGCCCTCGAGTACGGCTTCTTCGACAAGATCGCCGCTCACGCGGGATCGGTGGCCGGCGGCGGCGGAACGCAAAACGCCAGCGGCTCGGAAAAGTAACCGGCTAAGACAGAAATGATTCCAGGAGAAATGAACATGAACTACAATTTCGGATCGTCTGCCGGGAACCTGCCCACCAGCCGCTATGTGCTGCCGCAGTTCGAGGAGCGCACGCCTTACGGCTTCAAGCGCCAGGACCCGTACACGAAGCTCTTCGAGGACCGGATCATCTTCCTGGGTGTCCAGGTGGACGACGCTTCCGCTGACGACGTCATGGCCCAGTTGCTGGTGCTTGAGTCCACCGACCCGGACCGCGACATCACGCTGTACATCAACTCCCCGGGCGGCTCGTTTACCGCCATGACGGCCATCTACGACACCATGCAGTACATCCGTCCCGAGATCCAGACCGTCTGCCTGGGCCAGGCGGCCAGCGCCGCCGCCGTCCTGCTCGCAGCCGGCACACCGGGCAAGCGGCTGGCACTGCCCAACGCGCGCGTGCTGATCCACCAGCCGGCCCTGTCCGGCGGCCAGGGCGGCCAGGCTTCCGACCTGGAGATCCAGGCTGCTGAAGTCATGCGCATGCGCTCCTGGCTCGAAGATACGCTTGCCAAGCACTCGGGCCGCACGTCCGAGCAGGTCAACAACGACATCGAGCGTGACAAGATCCTCACCGCCGCTGAGGCACAGTCCTACGGGCTCATCGACCAGGTCCTTGACTCCCGCAAGATCAAGCCGCAGGCGATCGCCAGATAACTGGCACGACACGCGGAGCCGGTGCGGTTCATGATAAATGGACCGCACCGGCTTTCGTTTTCAACGCGTAAGGTTCCACCCCTCAGGCCGAATGTGACCTAGAGTGGAACATGTCACGGCCGGACCTTCCGGACCCACCGTGATTCCAGCAACCGGTGCAGTGCTGCGGTAGCAGCAGGATACTAAGGGGTTCACATATGGCTCGGATTGGCGAGAGCACGGATCTGCTGAAGTGCTCTTTCTGCGGAAAGAGCCAGAAGCAGGTGCGCAAGCTCATTGCCGGGCCCGGCGTCTACATCTGCGACGAGTGCATTGAGCTCTGCAACGAGATCATTGAAGAGGAACTCGCAGAAGTAGCGGACCTCGGCAGCTTCGAACTGCCCAAGCCGCGTGAAATCTTCGATTTCCTGCAGGAATACGTCATCGGCCAGGAACCAGCCAAGCGCTCCCTCGCCGTGGCCGTGTACAACCATTACAAGCGGATCCAGGCAGGCCACGCCCCCAAGAGCGGCAGCCTCGCCGAAGGCGTCCACCACGACGACGTCGAGATCGCCAAATCGAACATCCTCCTGATCGGTCCCACCGGCTGCGGCAAGACCTATCTGGCCCAGACCCTGGCGCGCCGCCTCAACGTTCCGTTCGCTGTCGCGGATGCCACGGCGCTGACCGAAGCCGGTTACGTGGGCGAGGACGTCGAGAACATTCTCCTGAAGCTCATCCAGGCCGCTGACTACGACGTCAAGAAGGCCGAACAAGGCATTATCTACATCGACGAGATCGACAAGATCTCCCGCAAGAGCGAGAATCCTTCCATCACCCGGGATGTCTCCGGCGAAGGCGTGCAGCAGGCGCTGCTGAAGATCCTGGAAGGCACGGTGGCCTCGGTTCCCCCGCAGGGCGGCCGGAAACACCCGCACCAGGAATTCATCCAGATCGACACCACCAACGTGCTGTTCATTGTTGCCGGGGCCTTCGCGGGCCTCGAAGAGATCATCGGCTCGCGGTCCGGACGCAAGGGCATCGGTTTTGGTGCTCCGCTGAACGAAGTCAAGAACAACTCCGACTCCTACGGTGAGGTCATGCCGGAGGACCTGCTGAAGTTCGGGCTGATCCCGGAATTCATCGGCAGGCTTCCCGTCATCACCACGGTCTCCAACCTGGACCGGCCGGCCCTGATCCAGATTCTGTCCACGCCGAAGAACGCCCTGGTGAAGCAGTACCAGAAGATGTTCCAGCTGGATGGCGTGGAGCTGCTCTTTGACGACGAAGCGCTGAACATGATCGCGGACCAGGCACTGGAGCGGGGCACCGGTGCCCGCGGACTCCGCGCCATCATGGAGGAAGTGCTTCTTCCCGTCATGTTCGACCTCCCGAGCCGGGATGACATCGCGAGCGTCGTGATCACGGCTGACGTGGTGGCGAAGAAGGCCCAGCCCACCATGATCGCCCACGACGTGGTGGCGAAGCGGCGGAATAAATCCGCTTAGTACTTTGCTCTTGGTAGATGTGCGCCGTAGTGCGCCATGCCCTGACGCCTTTTCCGGAGGAGATTTACGTGCCTGAAACCACTGCGAGCAAAGCCGACTTTTGGTTCGACCCCCTGTGCCCCTTCGCCTGGATCACGTCCCGCTGGGTGGGCGAAGTGGAGCAAGTCCGTGACATCGAAACCGAGTGGCACGTGATGAGCCTGTCCGTCCTGAACGAGGGCCGGGAACTCGAGCCCGGCTACCGCGAAGCGATGGACAAGGGCTGGGGTCCTGTGCGCGTCATCATCGCCGCCCGTGAGCAGCATGGCGACCAGGTCATCAAGCCGCTCTATGACGCCATGGGAAGCCTGATCCACGACGCCGGCGAGCAGGATTTTGATGTCGTGATCAGCAAGGCCCTGGCCGAATGCGGCCTGCCGGCCGGGCTCGCGGCCGAGGCCTCTTCTGATGCTTTTGACGAGCAGTTGCGCGCCAGTCACGAAGAGGGCATCTCCCTCGTGGGGCAGGATGTGGGAACGCCGGTGGTTGCCTTCAACGGCACGGCGTTCTTCGGCCCTGTGCTGACGCGTATTCCCAGGGGCGAGGAAGCCGGCCGTCTTTGGGACGCCGCGGTGACCCTGGCCGCGTACCCGCACTTCTTCGAGATCAAGCGAAGCCGCACCGAGCGCCCTGAATTCAACTGACGTCCCGCCATCTATAATTACTGTCCTGTAATTCTCCCGGGACCCTTGCGGATGCCCGGGGGGAGGACAACAATAGTTCTTACCCACTTCGAAAGAAGAGGGACACGGAAACCAAAGATTCAGTGACACGCATCTGACGCAGCCTTCGGCAAAGTCAGAAGCTGGCTACCAGTGACGAGGTAGGAAGACCTGAAATTCCGAGGATTCCGCCAGATTGTCACAGACGTCACGAGACAATCGAAAAAGTCGAAGCCCCACCAACGGCAAAACGCTGATGGGGCTTCCCCTTTGCCCGAAAACAGAAGCCCCACCAGCGTTCCTCGCTGATGGGGCTTCCCCTTTCCCGAACTGCCCGCTAGGCGCCCGGGGCGTCCTCCGGCTGGGCCAGGACAACATCGCTGACCGTCAGGTCGCCTTCACCCGCCACGAGCGTCAGCTCGCGCGCATTGGACGCGGCCTTCAGGTCGGCAAGGCCCGCCTTCAGCTGCGTGGTGATTGATTCCGTGGCAGTGATGGTGGCGGACAGCACTTCAGTGCGCTGCTTGACCTTCGCCTCGGACTTGGCCTTGCGGATGCCGCTCAGTGCCACCCCGACAGTCGCCAGCATGGTGGTGTCGCCGTCGGACACCTCAAGGGCGGCCGGCCACTCAGCGCGGTGCACCGATCCGCTGCGCCACCAGCTCCAGACCTCTTCGGTGGCGAACGGCAGGAACGGCGCGAACAGCCGCAGCAACGTGTCCAGCGTGGTGGCCAGGGCGGCCAGCACGGACGCCTTCTCGGGCTCGCCGGCCGCACCGTAGGCGCGGTCCTTGATGAGTTCCACGTAATCGTCGGTGAACTGCCAGAAGAAGCTTTCGCTGATCTGCAGCGCACGGGCGTAGTCGTAGTTCTCGAACGCCTTGGTGGCCTGGGCCACGACGTCCGAAAGTTGAGCCAGCACCGCGCGGTCCAGCGGGTTGGTGAGCACCGACAGGTCCGCGGAAACCACCGAGTTTTCCGTGGCGCCCAGGTTCAGGACGAACTTCGAGGCGTTGAGGAGTTTGATGGCCAGGCGGCGGCCGATCTTCATCTGCGCGATCTCGTAGGCGGTGTCCGCGCCGAGCTTGGCCGAGGCCGCCCAGTAGCGGACCGCATCCGAGCCGTACTCCTCGAGGACATCGGTGGGGACGATCACGTTGCCCTTGGACTTCGACATCTTCTTCCGGTCCGGATCGAGGATCCAGCCGGAGATGGCTGCGTGCTTCCAGGGTGCGGTGTCCTGCAGCGCGTCGGCACGGACTGCCGTGGAGAACAGCCATGTCCGGATGATGTCGTGGGCCTGCGGGCGCACATCGAACGGGTAGACCTTGGAGAACAGTGCCTCGTCCGTACTCCAGCCGCCCACGATCTGCGGCGTCAGCGAGGACGTGGCCCACGTGTCGAGGACGTCGGCGTCACCGGTGAAGCCGCCCGGCACGTCGCGCTGGGCTTCCTCGTATCCGGGAGCGGCGTCGGCAGCCGGGTCGACGGGGAGCTGCTCATCTGTCGGCAGGACCGGGGCGTCGTAGTCCGGGTTCCCGTCGGCGTCCAGCGGGTACCAGACCGGCACCGGCACGCCGAAGAAGCGCTGGCGGGACACCAGCCAGTCGCCGTTCAGCCCGGAGATCCAGTTTTCGTAGCGGGAGCGCATGAACGCCGGGTGGAATTCGATCTCGTTGCCGCGTCCGATCAGGCGTTCGCGGCGGTCCTCGTCACGGCCGCCGTTGCGGATGTACCACTGGCGGGACGTCACCACTTCGAGGGGCTTGTCGCCCTTCTCGAAGAAGTTGACCGGGTGCATGATCTTCTTGGGCTCGCCGTCGAGGAGTCCAGCGGCCGTCAGCTGCTCGACGACTGCCTCCTTGGCGCTGAACACCGTCTTGCCGGCGATCGCGGCAAAGGCCGCGCGGCCTCCTTCGGTGGTGATCCAGTCCGGGGTCTCGCCGACGATGCGGCCGTCACGGCCCACGATCGCGCGGGTGGGCAGCTGCAGTTCGCGCCACCAGGTCACGTCGGTGAGGTCGCCGAAGGTGCAGACCATGGCGATGCCGGAGCCCTTGTCCGCCTTGGCAAGATGGTGCGCCTTCACCTCCACTTCGACGCCGAACAGGGGAGAGGTGACCTTCTTGCCGAACAGCGGCTGGTACCGTTCGTCGTCGGGGTTTGCCACCAGGGCGGCGCAGGCGGCCAGCAGTTCAGGGCGGGTCGTCTCGATGTAAAGCTTCTCGCCGTCCTCGGTGAAGAACGGGTAGCGGTAGTAGGCGCCGGCAACCTCGCGGTCCTCGAGCTCGGCCTGGGCAACCGCAGTGCGGAACGTCACGTCCCACAACGTAGGGGCTTCTGCCATGTAGGCGTCGCCGGCGGCGAGGTTCGCCAGGAAGGCGCGCTGGGAGATGGCCCGGGACTTGTCGTCGATGGTCCGGTAGGTCAGGTCCCAGTCGACGGACAGGCCGAGCGTCTGGAACAGGTTCTCGAAGACCTTCTCATCCTCGACGGCGAGTTCCTCGCACAGCTCGATGAAGTTCCGGCGCGAGATGACATCAAAGTCGCGCTGGTTCTTGGCGGGCTCTGCCGGCGGCCGGTAGCCGGCGTCGTAATGGATGGCCGGATCGCAGCGCACACCGTAGTAGTTCTGGACGCGGCGTTCTGTGGGCAGGCCGTTGTCGTCCCAGCCCATCGGGTAGAAAACGTTCTTGCCGGTCATGCGCTGGTAGCGCGCCAGCACGTCGGTCTGGGTGTAGGAGAACATGTGTCCCACGTGCAGGGATCCCGACGCAGTGGGCGGGGGAGTGTCGATCGAGTAGACCTGCTCCCGCGTGGTGTCCGCATTGAACTTGTAGGTCCCTTCGTCAAGCCAGCGCCGGGTGAGGGCGTCTTCCAGCCCCTCAAGGGCGGGCTTGTCCGGAACGTTGATGGGGGCGGTGGTGGGCGTGTCTGTACCCTGCGTGTCTTCAGCCATGGAGCAATTGTTTCATGATCTCTTCCATCGCCTGCGCGGCCGCCTGCCGTGGCATTCCGTCACGCCCGTGTGCTGCCGGAGTTCCTCCGACGCTAGGGTGGTGCCATGACTGAGGAAAAGCGCACGAAGGCAGCCGTAGTAACGGGAGCAAGCACAGGCATCGGGGAGGCCACGGTCCGGGCGTTGAGGGCAGAAGGGTGGACTGTTTTCGCCGTCGCGCGCCGGGCGGACCGGCTTGCAACGCTCGCCGACGCCACCGGAGCCACGGCGATTGCGGCGGACATCGCCGACGACGACGACGTGGAACGGCTCCTGGCCGAGGTTTCAAAGGCCGGTGGCATTGACACCCTCATCAACATCGCCGGCGGTGCCCGGGGTGCGGACCGGATCGCGGAGGCCAAGACCGAGGACTGGGAGTGGATGTTCGACGTGAACGTCCTGGGCACGATGAAACTGACCCGGGCCTTCCTTCCGATGCTGCGGGCCTGCGGGGAGGGCACAGTCCTGAACCTGACCTCGACGGCGGGACTCGCCGCCTACGAGGGCGGCGCCGGCTACAACGCGGCCAAGTTCGCCCAGCACGCCCTGACCGGTGCACTCCGCCTGGAGGAAGTGGAAAACAACCTCCGGGTCATCGAAGTTGCCCCGGGCCTGGTGCAGACGGAGGAGTTCGCCCTCAACAGGCTGGGTGACCAGGAGGCGGCGGGGAAGGTGTACCAGGGCGTGGAGAAACCCCTCACGGCTGAGGATGTGGCAGATGTGGTCCGTTACGCGGTGACGGCGCCGCACCACGTCAACCTGGACCAGATTGTGATCCGGCCCGTGGCACAGGCCGCCAACTACAAGCTGATCCGCAAGCAGGGCTGAGCCGGGCCGGGGCCGGGTCCAGGCATGGGCCGTTTTGCTGGAGAACACTGCGACTCTGGGTACAATCGAGTATCAGCTTTGACCCGGCCATCACCGGTGAGCTTCCGGAAGAACCTTCGGACTCCTGCAACGCAGGAACCCGGAGCAGTAGAACCGGACGGGTAAGCCCGTCACAGCAGCAAATGAGCGGCCGACGCCGGTGCTCTCCTGTCACAGGGTCCGGCGGCGGTAAGTGAGGTGGTACCGCGGTGCGGTGCTGTTGCAAAACAGCGCACGGGCCGTCCTCGCATCCTGAATGATCCACTTGTTCACTAGCTCAACCCAGGATGTCGAGATGACCTATTACCCCAAGGCCTCTGCCGCAGCGTCAGGCACCGGTTCCACCACCTCTCCTTCCAACACAGCTTCCAGCGCCGCAGGCATATCCGCCTCCGTGAAGTTCCCGGAGATCGAAGAGCGCATCCTCAAGTACTGGGACCAGGACGGCACCTTCCAGGCGAGCATCGACCAGCGCAGCGCGGACGCGCCCGGCGGTGCGCCCGGCAGCAACGAGTTCGTCTTCTACGACGGCCCTCCCTTCGCCAACGGACTGCCCCACTACGGCCACCTCCTGACCGGCTACGCCAAGGACCTGGTGGGCCGCTACCAGACCCAGCGCGGCCGCCGCGTTGAGCGCCGCTTCGGCTGGGACACCCACGGCCTGCCCGCGGAGCTGGAAGCCATGAAGCAGCTGGGCATGACGGACAAGACCCAGATCGAAGCCATGGGCATCGACAAGTTCAACGACGCCTGCCGCGCCTCCGTCATGAAGTACGCCGACGAGTGGAAGAGCTACGTCACACGCCAGGCGCGCTGGGTGGACTTCGACAACGACTACAAAACACTCAACGTCGAATACATGGAGTCCGTGCTCTGGGCCTTCAAGCAGCTGCACGAAAAGGGCCTGACCTACAACGGCTACCGCGTCCTGCCGTACTGCTGGAAGGACGAGACGCCGCTGTCCAACCATGAGTTGCGCATGGACGACGACGTCTACAAGAACCGCCAGGACCAGACCGTCACCGTCACGTTCCCCATCACGGCCGGGGAGTCCGGGCTGTCCAAACAACTGGCCGGCGTGCAGGCTCTCGCCTGGACCACCACACCCTGGACCCTGCCCACCAACCTGGCGCTCGCCGTCGGGCCTTCCATCACCTATGCCGTGCTGCCGGCCGGCCCCAACGGCATCAAGGCCGCGTCCGCGGAGGCCCCGGTCTCGGGCAGCTTCCTGCTCGCGGCGGACCTGCTGGGCGCCTACGCCAAGGACCTGGGCTACGGTGACGGCACGGCCGGCGTCGAGGCCGCCGAGGCCGCGGTTACCGCCACCTACACCGGCGCCGAACTGGCCGGCCTGCAGTACCAGCCGCTCTGGAATGACTTCAGCGACGCCGAAAAGTACGGCACGGAGAGCGCCTGGCGCTTCCTCGTGGCCGACTACGTCACCACCACCGACGGCACGGGCATTGTCCACCAGGCACCCGCCTACGGTGAAGATGACCAGAAGGTCTGTGAAGAGGCCGGCATCCCCGTGGTGCTGTCCGTGGACGAAGGCGCCAAGTTCCTGCCGCTGTTCTCGCACGGCGACCTGCACGACATCGTGGGCCTGCAGGTGTTCGAGGCCAACAAGCCCATCACGCAGGTGCTGCGCGCCCAGGGCCGCCTGGTCCGCCAGGCCAGCTACGAGCACAGCTACCCGCACTGCTGGCGCTGCCGCAACCCGCTGATCTACCGCGCCGTGTCCTCCTGGTACGTGGAGGTCACCAAGTTCAAGGACCGCATGTCCGAGCTGAACCAGGACATCAACTGGATCCCCGGCAACGTCAAGGACGGCCAGTTCGGCAAGTGGCTCGCCAACGCCCGCGACTGGTCCATCAGCCGCAACCGCTACTGGGGCAGCCCCATCCCGGTGTGGCAGTCCAGCGACCCCGAATACCCGCGCACCGACGTCTACGGCTCGCTTGCCGAGATCGAGGCCGACTTCGGCCGGCTCCCGCTGAACAAGGACGGCCAGGTTGACCTGCACCGGCCGTTCATCGACGAGCTGACCCGGCCCAACCCGGACGACCCCCGCACCCCCGAAGAGGGCCAGTCCGTGATGCGCCGCGTCGAGGACGTCCTGGATGTCTGGTTCGACTCCGGGTCCATGCCCTACGGCCAGGTCCACTACCCGTTCCAGAACGAGGAATGGTTCGACACGCACAACCCGGCGGACTTCATCGTCGAGTACATCGGCCAGACCCGCGGCTGGTTCTACATGCTGCATATCCTGTCCACGGCACTTTTTGACCGCCCGGCCTTCCGCAACGTCATCAGCCACGGCATCGTGCTGGGTTCGGACGGGCAGAAGATGTCCAAGAGCCTGCGCAACTACCCGGACGTCTCCGAGGTCCTGGACCGCGACGGCTCCGACGCCATGCGCTGGTTCCTGATGTCCAGCCCCATCCTGCGCGGCGGCAACCTGGTGGTCACCGAACAGGGGATCCGCGACGGCGTCCGCCAGGTCATCCTGCCGCTGTGGAACGTCTATAGCTTCTTCACCTTGTACACGAACGCCGCGGACGGTGGGCGTGGCTACGACGCGAAGCTCCGCTATGACGGCTACGCCGACACCCTGGACCAGTACCTCATGGCCAACACCGGCGACCTGGTCCGCAACATGACCGCACAGCTGGACAGCTACGACATCTCCGGCGCCTGCGACGAACTCCGCGGCTACCTGGACATGCTCACCAACTGGTACGTCCGCCGCAGCCGCCAGCGCTTCTTCGACGAGAACGTGGACGCCTTCGACGCGCTCTATACCGCGCTGGAAACCGTCTCCCGCGTGGCCGCGTCCCTGCTGCCGCTGGTCTCCGAGGAGATCTGGCGCGGCCTCACCGGCGGCCGCTCCGTGCACCTGGCCGACTGGCCGGACGCGGACCTGTTCCCGGCCAACCCTGCCCTGGTGGAAGCCATGGACCGTGTCCAGCAGATCTGCTCCACCGGATCCTCGCTTCGCAAGGCCGCGAACCTCCGTGTCCGCCTGCCGCTGCAGGAACTCACCGTCGTGGCACCCGGCGCGGATGCGATGGGAGGGTTTGCCGCCGTCGTCGCCGATGAACTGAACATCCGTTCGGTCCGCCTGCTCGACGCCGAGAGCGCCTCCCCGGAGGAGTTCGGCATCGAGCAGAAGCTCGTGGTCAACGCCCGCGCCGCGGGCCCCCGCCTGGGCAAGAACGTCCAGCAGGCCATCAAGGGTTCCAAGTCCGGTGACTGGTCGGTTTCCGACGCCGGCGTGGTCACCTCAGGTGGGCTGGAACTGGAACCGCAGGAATACACCCTGGAAACCGTCGTGGCCGACGCCGCGGAGGGTGCAGGAGCTGGTCCTGCCACAAGGGCGGCTGCCGTGCTGCCCGGCGGCGGGTTCGTGGTGCTCAACACCGAAGTCACGCCGGAGCTCGAGGCTGAAGGCATTGCGCGCGACATGGTCCGCGCCATCCAGCAGGCGCGCAAGGATGCCGGGCTGAACGTGAGCGACCGGATCCGGACAAGCGTGACAGCCCCGATGGATGTTGTGGACGCGGTGAAGGCACACGAAAACCTTGTGGTCACCGAAACCCTGACCCTGGAACTTGGCCTGTACTCCAATGGAGACGGCACCGAGCTGCAGGTCGCCGTCGAGAAGATTGAGGCCTAGGACATGACCGACGAATTTTCCGTGGAGAGCGTCTACGCCGAACTGCTGGGCCGGGCGCCGGAAAACAAAATGGAGCCGCGCCTCGCACCGCTGTTCCGGGCCATGGATGTCCTGGGGGAGCCCAACAAGGCGTTCCCGATCATCCACGTGACCGGAACCAACGGCAAGACGTCCACGGCCCGGATGATCGAAGCCGGGCTCCGCGCCCACGGCCTCAGCACCGGCCGCTACACCAGTCCGCACCTGTCCAAGGTGACCGAACGGATCAGCATCGACGGCGCCCCCGTGCCGGATGCGACCTTCGTTCGGATCTGGGATGAGATCCGGCCCTACCTGCAGATCGTGGACAGCGAGCTTGAAGCCGAGGGCCAGCCCCGGCTGACCTACTTCGAGTGCCTCACCATCCTTGCCTTCGCCGTTTTCGCCGACCAGCCGGTCAACGTGGCCGTCATGGAGGTGGGCCTGGGCGGCATCACCGATGCGACCAACGTCGGTGACGGCCAGGTTGCGGTGGTTACTCCAATTTCGCTGGACCACACCGACCTCCTGGGTGACACCACGGAGGACATCGCCTACGAAAAGGCCGGCATCATCAAACCGGGCGGCTTCCTGGTCAGTGCCGCACAGCCGGTCGGCGCAGCCCAGGTGCTGCTCGAAAAGGCCCGCGAAGTCCAGGCGCCGTACCGCTTTGAAGGCGTGGAATTCGGCGTGGAATCCCGGACCGTCGCCGTCGGCGGCCAGGTGGTAACCATCCAGGGCCTGGCGGGCCGGTATGAGGAACTGCTGGTGCCGCTGCACGGAGCGCACCAGGCGGAGAATGCCGCCGTCGCCGTCGCTGCGCTGGAGGCCTTCTTCGGCGGGGAGAAGGCGCTCGACGCCGACGTCCTCCAGGAGGCGTTTGCCACGGTGACGTCCCCCGGCCGGCTGGAGGTGCTCCGGACGGCCCCGACGATCATCGTGGATGCTGCCCACAACCCCGAGGGCATCCGCGTCTCCGCCGAGGCGATCCACGACGCTTTCAGCTTCACCAAGCTGGTGGTGGTGGTGGGTGTCCTGAAAGAGAAGGACGCCGAGGAGATCCTCCGCCAGCTCAAGGAGTCCCTGGGCGATCTCGCCGCTGAATACTGCTTCACCCAGTCCAACTCGCCGCGGGCAGTCCCGGCCGAGGACCTCGCGGAAATCGCGCTGGACCTGGGCTTCGGCGAGGATAATATCCATGTTGCCGAAAAGCTCGACGACGCCCTGGAATGGGCTGTGGAGCACGCCGAATCCAACGAGGACCTCGCAGGCGGCGTCCTGGTGACCGGCTCCATCACGCTCGTGGCGGAAGCCCGGATCCTGCTCGGAAAGGCGGACGCCTGACCATGGCTCGACTCACTAAGGCGCAGCGGGAGTGGCGGCCGGGCATGCCCAAGAAGCGGCGCTCCACCAAAGTCATGTTCGCGTCCACGGTCCTGGTGCTCGAAGGGTTCGTCGCGTTCTTCGCCACGCTGGCGGTCTTCGGACTCCGGCGCGACGAGTTCCCCCCGGCTCTCATCCTCTCTGCGGGCATCGGCCTGAGCCTGGTGCTGGTGCTCACCTGCGCGGTACTTTCCAAGCCGTGGGGTGTCGGCCTGGGCTGGATCCTGCAGCTCATCCTGATCTTCGCAGGATTCATTGAACCCATGATGTTCGTGGTGGGGATCCTCTTTGCCGTTGCCTGGTGGTACGGCATCAGGACCGGGATCCGGATTGACCGGGAGGCCGGGCAGCGCGAACGGGAACAGGCCGAATGGGAAGCCGCGCACCCCGAAGACCAAAGCAACTAGACTTATTTCCGAATCCCACCCCAACACATTGGAGCAGCTGTGAGCATTGAGCGCACCCTCGTCCTGATCAAACCCGACGGCGTGACCCGCAACCTGACCGGCGCCATCCTTGGCCGGGTTGAAGCCAAGGGCTACACCCTGACCGAGCTCAAGAAGGTCGACGCCAGCCGCGAACTGCTGGAGCAGCACTACGAGGAGCACGTGGGCAAGCCGTTCTACGAGCCGCTCGTCGAGTTCATGCTCAGCGGACCGGTCGTCGCGGCAATCTTCGAGGGCCACCGCGTGATCGAGGGCTTCCGTTCACTCGCCGGCACCACGGACCCCACGACGGCGGCGCCCGGCACCATCCGCGGCGACTTCGGCCGCGACTGGGGCCTGAAGGTCCAGCAGAACCTTGTCCACGGTTCCGACTCCGTCGAGTCCGCCGAGCGCGAGATCAAGATCTGGTTCCAGGACTAAGCACCCGTAAGCGCGAGCGTACAGTTGAGGCCCCCGTTCCGAAGAAACGGGGGCCTCAGCTGTACGCTCGCGCTTTTTCTTTGCCCTAGTCGCCGCCTTAGTAGCCGGACGTTCCGATGAACACCTGGATGAAGGCAAAGAAGATCGTGGCGATGACGGCCACATAGAGCAGGGCGGTGACAATCCAGCCGGAGTCGCCGGCGATCTTCGCCGCGCCGGCGGGAACCTTGATCACGCCGTGCGTGATGTTCCGGACCGTGACCCACACAAAGAGCGGAATCATCGCGGCCCAGACCACCATGCAGAACGGGCACAGGATGTGGATGGAGTACAGCGCCTGCGACCACAGCCACACCACGAAGGCAAAGCCGAGGGTCACGCCGGCCTGCAGGCCAAGCCAGTACCAGCGGGCAAACTTGGCGCCGGAGAGCACCGCCATGCCGGTGGTGATCACGACGGCGAACGCCACGATGCCGATAAACATGTTGGGGAAGCCGAAAAGGGAACTTTGCCAGGTCTGCATCACGGCACCGCAGGAGACCCACGGGTTGACGTCGCAGGCGGTGACATGGTTCGGATCCTTGAGCACCGCGAGCTTTTCCAGGACCAGGGCGCCCGAAGCGAGCCAGCCGATAACGCCGGTAATGACCAGCAGCCAGCCGAACTGGGTGTCCCTGGTCATGGGAGGCAGGCTCTCCCCGGCCGCTTCACGCTCGCGGAGGTCGCCGTCCACCAAGTTGTTCTGCATGGAATTGGAGATGCTGGGCATGGGATGTTGCGTCCTTTTTCTCGAGGGCTCCTCGCCCTGATTGTAACGCCGGAGGCTGGAAGGCGGGCACAGACTCCGGCCGGCGGCGCCCTGGTTGTGCGCCGGATGTCCCCGCTTCCACCGTGTTTGAGTGTCCGTATGAGAGAATGAAGCTGGCTGGAAGTCGACCCACATTCGAATTCCGGTCCGGTGGCTTGTTTGTAAGACCGCCAATGATGAGCAGGGCACGGTCCGGATCCACGACAGATCCCGGCCTCCCCGCAATGCCATTGGACGGCACCTGGTTGTGGCTTTCAGGAACAACGGGTTTCAGAACAACGCCGCCGGCCCTCCAGGGCTGCCGCACCCCACTGCCGGTGCGAACCTGAGGGTATCCAATTGACTTCTGTCAACGCCTGCGGGTTTTGACAATATGTGCCCCCAAGGGTGCCGGATGTGGCGGTGCGTCAGGGGCAGGAGTGTCGCTACATATGGATAATGACCAGGTCCTAGCCGTTAACGAAGAATCCGCTGCTAGCGAAGAGGCAGCAGCGCCCCAACCGCCCAGGAGGGCCGTCCGGACAAGGCGCAAGGCCGTTCCGAAGGCGGAGGCTGTCGAAGCCGGCGCACCCGCGGACGCTGACGGAGCCCCGGCGGTCGAGACCCCGGCAGCCGAAGCCGTTGCGCCGGAGGCTGTGGAGGAGAAGGCCCCGGCCCGGCGCAGCCGCTCACGCAAGAAGGTGGAGCCCGCCGAGCCGCTTCCGGTGTTCGCCGACGACGCCGCCACGCAGGGTGATGCCCTGGCTGAGGCGGGCCAAACAGGGGAGGCCGGACCCTCAGCACCGGCCGAAGCCGCCGCCGTTGAAAAACCGGTCCGTCGCCGCGCCTCACGTGCCAAGGCCCCCGCTAAGGCAGCCGACGCCGCGCCGGCCGAGCCTGCCGCGCAGAACGCAGCGCCCGTTGCCGAAGCCTCAACAGCCGAGGTAGAAGTTGCCGCGACGGACCAGGAATCTGCACCCCGGGAAGCTCCTGTCCGGGAGTCATCCACGGCCCAAGCGCCCGCTGCACCGGCGGCTACCCAGCCTGATGAGACTGCCGAAGCCGAAACCGCCAGCCCCGTCGGTGCGCTCTTCCTTGAGCCCGGTTCGGTCACTTCCATGATCTTCCAGGCCCCGGACCTGAGCACCGTGATCCGGCCGGCAGCCACGCCGGCCGTAGCCAAGGAAATCGACGAGGAAGACACAGAAGACGACGGCGAGGAAGGCGAGGCCGGTGGCTCCCGCCGCCGTCGTAGCCGCGGACGCCGCGGACGCAGCCGCGTGACTGACCGGGAAGCTGCCGGCGAGGCCGAACCTGCCGAAGGTGCTGCCGATGACGAGGACACCGATGAGGAGTCCACCCGGACCGCGGACGACGGCGTGACCTCCCGCCGTCGCCGCCGCCGCCGCCGCGGCGACCAGGACCTTGAGCTGACCGGCGGGGGAGATGACGACCCGCCCAACACGGTGACCCGCGTTCGCGCGCCGCGCGCCATCAGCGAAGCCCCGGTCAACAACCGCGTCACCTCCGTCAAGGGCTCCACCAGGCTTGAAGCCAAGAAGCAGCGCCGCCGCGAATCCCGCGACACCGGCCGCCGCCGCACCGTCATCACCGAGGCCGAGTTCCTGGCGCGCCGTGAATCCGTGGACCGCCAGATGATCGTCCGCCAGCGCGACGACAGAATCCAGATCGGTGTCCTGGAAGACGGCGTCCTGGCGGAACACTTCGTTTCCAAGACGCAGCAGGACTCGCTGATCGGCAACGTGTACCTCGGCAAGGTCCAGAATGTGCTGCCCTCAATGGAAGCTGCCTTCGTCGACATCGGGCGCGGCCGCAACGCAGTCCTTTACGCCGGTGAAGTCAACTGGGACGCCGTCAATCTCGAGGGCAAGCAGCGCCGGATCGAAAACGCACTGAAGTCCGGCGACTCCGTGCTGGTCCAGGTCACCAAGGACCCCGTCGGCCACAAGGGCGCCCGCCTGACCAGCCAGATCTCCCTGCCCGGACGCTACCTCGTGTACGTGCCCGGGGGCTCCATGACCGGCATCTCGCGCAAGCTGCCCGACGTCGAACGCAACCGCCTCAAGCGGATCCTCAAGGACCGCCTGCCGGAGGACGCCGGCGTGATTGTCCGCACCGCGGCCGAGGGCGCGTCCGAGGAAGAGCTGACGCACGACATCAACCGCCTGCGCGCCCAGTGGGAAGGCATCGAAGGCCAGGCCACGTCCACCAAGATCCTTGCCCCGGAGCTCCTCTACGGCGAACCGGACCTCACCATCAAGGTGGTCCGTGACGTCTTCAACGAGGACTTCTCCAAGCTGATCGTCTCCGGCGAGGAAGCCTGGGACACCATCGAGGCGTACGTGACGTACGTGGCTCCGGACCTGGTGGGCCGGCTCGAAAAGTGGACCAAGGACACGGACATCTTCGCGGCGTGGCGGATCGATGAGCAGATCCACAAGGCATTGGACCGCAAGGTCTTCCTGCCCTCCGGCGGCTCCCTCGTGATCGACCGCACCGAAGCCATGACCGTGGTGGACGTCAACACCGGCAAGTTCACCGGCAGCGGCGGCAACCTCGAGGAAACCGTCACCAAAAACAACCTGGAAGCTGCCGAGGAAGTGGTGCGCCAGCTGCGCCTCCGCGACATCGGCGGCATCATCGTCATCGACTTCATCGACATGGTGCTGGAATCGAACCGCGACCTGGTGCTGCGCCGCATGGTGGAGTGCCTCGGCCGCGACCGGACCAAGCACCAGGTTGCCGAAGTGACCTCGCTGGGCCTGGTGCAGATGACCCGAAAGCGCATGGGCACCGGGCTGCTGGAAGTCTTCGGCGAACAGTGCGAGGCCTGTGCCGGCCGCGGCATCGTCACCCACGACGAGCCTGTGGAGCACCGCCGCGCCAACACCGTTGCCGCCGAGCACCACGTGCAGCGGACCGAGATCCAGCAGCAGCAGCCCCGGACGGAGCGCAAGAGCCGCCGCCGCGGCAAGGGAGGCCAGCCGATTTCCGAGGCAGCCCCGTCGGCGCCCGCTCCGGCACACCACGAGCCCACAGAAGCCGAACGCCACGCCAAGGCTGAGGCCACCCGCGTGGCGCTGGCGAACATCGCCGCGGCCGCGCACGCAGCCCACCTGCACGACGCCGAAGCGGGCCATGCGGCCCCGGCCGCAGCAGCCGCGGCACAGGCAGTAGGCCAGGCACTGGCAGCCCAGGCATCCTCCGGCCAGGCACCCTCCGGGCAGGCCGGGACTCCGGCCAGGCCCGGGTCCGCGCCGGCGCAGCCCGCTGCCACGCAGGCAGCTCCTGCCGCGGTACGCCCGTCCAAGGCATCGGAAACCGAGGTGGCTGCTGCCGGACGTCCCGCGGCGGTCCTGACCTTCGGCGGCGAAAAGGTGGCGTTGCCGTTCGTTGAGCATGGCGGAGAAGCGCCTTCCCCGGGAGCTTCCCTGACGCTTGACCGGCTGGCTGAAGCCTTCGCGCACCTTGGCGAGCCTGTCGTGGCCGAAACTCCGGCGGCACCTGCCGAACAGCAGGTTGCGGCTCAGCCTGCGGTTCAGGCACCTGCCCAGGTGCCGGCAGCGCATGCTGCTGAAGCGGACTACACCGATCACACTGCGGTGCAGGGCCGGGCGCGCCGCCCCCGCCGCAACCGGAGCGCCAGCCGTGCCCAGGGCGCAGCGAACGAGACGTCCGTGGAACACCACGAGGCTGCTCCGGTACCTGCGTCAGGTCACACCCACGAAGCAAAGGCACCCGAGCCGGCTCAGAAGGACGCGCCTGCCAAGGCACCCGCCAACGAACCGATCATCCTCGGCGTAGGTGTCCCGGCCTCCGAGCTCTGATCTCAGGGCAGGTTCCACAAACTGACATCGCGGGTGGGGTCCGAGGCAGGCGTAGCAATACGCCGGTTTCGGGCCGCACCCGCGAGTTCGTTGCGGGGAAACAGTAGGCTGGGGGACTGACACGGGGTGCCGCGCACAGGGCCGGCTGAGATCCACACCCGTTGAACCTGTCCGGTTAGCACCGGCGAAGGGATGTCTCCTTTGGCAATATCATTCCTGCCCACGCCTGCCTCCACGGCAACCCCCTCAGCGTCCGGCGGCTCATCATCCGGCGGCGCCCTCCTTCGCCGTACGCCGCGGGTGCTGGCCATCGCCGGCTCCGATCCGTCCGGCGGGGCCGGGATCCAGGCGGACCTCAAGAGCATTGCCGCCAACGGCGGATACGGCATGGCTGCCATCACCGCCTTGACGGCGCAGAACACCCGCGGCGTCCGTGCCGTCCACGTGCCCCCGGCGGACTTCCTGACCGCCCAGCTTGAGGCCATCAGTGATGACATCAGCGTTGACGCCGTCAAGATCGGCATGCTGGGTGACTCTGCGGTGATTGCCGCCGTCCGCGGCTGGCTGCAGAAGTCCCGTCCCGCCGTCGTCGTTCTTGATCCCGTAATGGTCGCCACCAGCGGGGACCGGCTCCTGCAGGAGGCGGCCGAGGCGGAACTGCGTGAACTCCTGCCCCTTGCCGACCTCGTCACTCCGAACCTGGCAGAACTGGCGATGCTCCTCAACGAACCCCTCGCCGGCGACTGGGAAGCGGCACTGGCCCAAGGCAAGCGCCTCGCCGCCCAGGCGGGCACCACCGTCCTGGTCAAGGGCGGACATCTCGACGGCGGTGCCTGCCCCGACGCGCTCGTCAACACCGAAGGGCTGCTCGGCCAGGACGTTGTGGTAGTCCCCGGCGAGCGGATCACCACCAGGAACAGCCACGGCACCGGCTGTTCGCTGTCCTCGGCGATGGCAACTGCGCAGGCACGGCTGGGGGACTGGGAAGCATCCCTGCGGGAAGTGAAGCCGTGGCTGCAGGGAGCGCTCCGGGAAGCCGAAGCACTGGAAGTGGGAACAGGCAACGGCCCGGTCCACCATTTCCACCATCTCGCGCCCAAAGGCGCGGACGCGCCGGCCGAAGGGCAGTTCGCTGCGGTGCTCCGGCAGGACGCCGGGCCGGACCTGGACGACATCTACGGGCTGGACTTCATCCGCGCCCTGGCCGACGGCACCCTCACCGAGCAGCACTTTGCGTATTACCTTGCCCAGGACGCCATTTACCTGAACGGCTATTCCAGGGTCCTGTCCCGTGCCGCCGCCATTGCCCCCACCGAGGCCGAACAGCTTTTCTGGGCGCGCGCGGCCCAGCAATGCCTCGAAGTCGAGTCCGAACTGCACCGGACGTGGCTCAGCACCCGGAAGGTGGACGCAGGCCTGGGGCCCGTGACCAAGTCCTACGTGGACCATCTCCTCGCTTCGTCTGTTTCCGGCAGCTACGGGGTGCTCGTTGCCGCGGTGCTTCCGTGCTTCTGGCTGTACGCCGAGGTGGGCGCCACACTTCACGGACAGTTCCTGGCGGCCGGCTCGCCGGCCAGCCACCCTTACGCCGGGTGGCTCCGTACCTACGCGGACGAGGAGTTCGCCGCAGCCACCAGGGAGGCGGTCCGCATCGCCGACGCTGCGGCCCGGGCGGCGTCCGGGACGGAACGGCAGGCCATGCGGACGGCCTTCCGCCAGTCGTGCCGCTACGAGGTGGACTTTTTCGACGCGCCGAGGCTGCATGCTGCACCGCAGAGGGTTTCGCAGCCGGTAGGATAGTGGGGCACGGTTCCGGAAGTCGTTGCAGCACCAGCCTGTTTTACACAGAGTGGCGCCTATCACGTACTGCCACCGGAGCCAGCCTCATTTGCGGCCGAAGGCAAAATTAGCGTATTCTAGATCTTCGGTGCTTACGCCAACACTTGGGTTATAACCTCAGGACGGTCCGTTTGGATTCCAAACGCATTGTCCGTGGATAACTCATGGGTTCCCCCGGGGAACCCACCGGCGTTGAGGCACAGCGTGAACCAGGCCAAACAATTTGGACCCAGGTTCCGCACGCAAATCTAGTAATAAACGTCGAGAGAAGTGAGTTCCCCAGTGGTGTACGCGATTGTCCGCGCAGGCGGCCGCCAAGAGAAGGTTTCCGTTGGAGACTTCGTTACCCTGAACCGCGTCCCCGGTGGAGCCGGCAGCACCATTGAGTTGCCCGCACTGCTCCTGGTGGACGGTGACAAAGTCACGTCTGCCGCTGCGGACCTGGCCAAGGTAACGGTTACGGCTGAGATCCTCCAGGACCTTCGTGGTCCGAAGATCGTCATCCAGAAGTTCAAGAACAAGACCGGGTACAAGAAGCGCCAGGGTCACCGTCAGGAACTGACCAAGGTCAAGATCACCGGTATCAAGTAACCTTCCGCTACTTTTCAGGTTTTCAGCAGATTCCCCAGAATTTTTAAGGCAGGCATTTCAAATGGCACATAAAAAAGGCGCGAGCTCCACTCGCAACGGTCGTGACTCCAACGCCCAGTACCTCGGCGTCAAGCGCTTCGGCGGCCAGGTAGTTTCCGCAGGCGAAATCATCGTTCGCCAGCGTGGCACCCACTTCCACCCGGGTGCCGGCGTAGGCCGCGGCGGCGACGACACCCTGTTCGCACTGACCCCCGGCGCCGTCGAATTCGGCACCCGCCGCGGACGTCGAGTCGTGAACATCGTTGCTGCTGCAGCTGCAGAGTAACACCAAGATCTAAACCGGTGGAGCGGGCCATGATGGCCCGCTCCACTGTTCTTTTAACCGCATTACAATCAATTTGGGCGTCCAAGACGGTCAGGTTAAGCACAGAGGAGATTCACGTGGCGAGCTTTGTAGACCGGGTAGTACTGCACGTATCCGGCGGTAGCGGCGGCCACGGCTGTGTCTCCGTCCACCGCGAAAAGTTCAAGCCCCTGGGCGGTCCCGACGGAGGCAACGGCGGCGACGGCGGCGACGTCATCCTGCGCGTTGACCCCCAGACCACCACGCTGCTGGACTACCACCACGCGCCCCACCGCCACGCCACCAACGGCGGCCCGGGCATGGGCGACTGGCGCGGCGGCAAAAACGGCGAAACCCTGATCCTTCCCGTTCCGGAAGGCACCGTCGTCAAGACCAAAGACGGCCGGGTCCTGGCTGACCTCGTCGGCGAAGGCGCCGAGTTCGTCGCGGCCGCCGGCGGACCGGGCGGATTGGGCAACGCCGCACTGTCCTCCCAGAAGCGCCGTGCTCCCGGCTTCGCCCTGCTCGGCATCGAAGGCGAGTCCAGCGACATCGTCCTGGAACTGAAGTCCATCGCGGACATCGCCCTGGTGGGATTCCCGTCCGCCGGCAAGTCCAGCCTCATCGCCGCCATGTCCGCGGCACGCCCCAAGATCGCCGATTACCCCTTCACCACGCTGATCCCCAACCTGGGTGTCGTCCAGGCCGGCGACGTACGCTTCACCATCGCCGATGTCCCCGGACTCATCGAAGGAGCCAGCGAAGGCAAGGGCCTCGGCCACCACTTCCTGCGGCACGTTGAGCGCTGCGCAGCTTTGGTTCACGTACTGGACTGCGGTACGCTCGAAGCCGACCGCGATCCGCTCTCCGACCTGGCCATCATTGAAGCCGAGCTTGAAAAATACGCGGTTGACATGAGCTACGCCGGCTCCGACGGCGAGGTTGTCCCGCTGAACCACCGGCCGCGGCTGGTGGCCCTGAACAAGGTCGACCTGCCTGACGGCAAGGACATGGCCGAGTTCGTCCGGCCCGAACTTGAGTCCCGCGGCTACCGCGTATTCGAGATCTCCGCCACGAGCCACGAAGGCCTCCGCCAGCTCGGCTTCGCCATGGCGGAGATCGTCAAGGCCGCCCGTGACTCGGTGGCCGCCACGCCGCCGAAGGTGCATGCACCAGTGCTGCGCCCGCGGGCAGTCAACGAGTCCGGCTTCAAGATCCGCCGTGAGGAAAAGAACCTGGAGCCGCTGTTCCGCGTCCTGGGCGACAAGCCCGTGCGCTGGGTCAAGCAGACCGACTTCACCAATGAAGAAGCCATCGGCTACCTCGCCGACCGGCTGGCCAAACTGGGCGTGGAAAACGAGCTGTTCAAGCAGGGCGCCAAGCCAGGCGACACCGTAGTGATCGGTGAAGACGACGGCGTGGTGTTCGACTGGGAACCCACCATGATGGCCGGCGCCGAACTGCTCGCCTCGCCCCGTGGCACCGACGTCCGCTTCGCCGACATCGGCGACCGCCCCACCCGCGGGCAGAAGCGCGACGAGCAGCAGGAGCGCCGCGACGCCAAGGCTGCGGCCCGGGCCGAGCTGGAAGCCGAGCGCAAGGCCGGGATCTGGACCGAATCAGTCAGCGGGCGGCGTGCCGCACGGCCGCTCAAGGAGAGCGGACTGACCACCGAAAATGAGGAGTGAACCCGCACACGTGACCGATAATTCCGCAATTGTCATCGAGGAACCCCGCACCGACGACCGCAGCATGCTCGCCAGGGCGCGCCGCATCGTCGTCAAGGTCGGATCGTCGTCGCTCACCAGCCTCAAGGGTGGAATCTCCGAAGAAGCACTGATCGAGCTGTCCGATGCGCTGGCTGCCAAGCACAACGACGGCACCGAGATCATCCTCGTGTCCTCCGGTGCCATCTCGGCAGGCCTGGCTCCTCTGGGCCTGGTGAAGCGCCCGCGCGACCTCGCCACCCAGCAGGCAGCCGCCAGCGTAGGCCAGGGACTCCTCATGGCCCGTTACACGCACGCCTTCGCAGCGCACGGCGTGACGGTCAGCCAGGTCCTGTTGACCGCGGACGACCTCATGCGGCGCAGCCACCACATGAACGCTTTCCGTGCCCTGAACCGTCTCCTGAACCTCGGCGTCGTGCCGGTGGTCAACGAAAACGACACCGTGGCAACGCACAAGATCCGCTTCGGTGACAACGACCGGCTGTCCGCCCTGGTGGCGCACCTGGTCCGGGCCGATGCCCTGGTGCTGCTCTCCGACGTCGACTCGCTCTATGACGGGCCTCCCTCGAAGGGCGCCAAGCGGATTCCGCAGGTTGACGGCCCCCAGGACCTCGAGGGCGTCAACATCGGCAAACCCGGCCAGGCCGGTGTCGGAACCGGCGGCATGCAGACGAAGGTGGAGGCTGCCACGATGGCCGCCGATTCGGGCATCCCCGCACTGGTCACGTCCACAGCGAATGCCGCCGCCGCCCTGAACGGCGAGGACGTGGGAACCTGGTTCTCCGTCAACAGCGGCCGCAAATCGGTGCGCATGATGTGGCTGGCGCACCTGGCGCACGTGCAGGGCCGGCTGATCCTCGACGACGGCGCCGTCACGGCTGTCCGTGACCACCGCTTTTCGCTGCTCCCGGCCGGTATTACGGCCGTTGAAGGCACCTTTGAATCCGGCGACGCCGTCGAAATGGTTTCGCCGAACGGTACGGTCATCGCCAGGGGCCTGGTCAACTACTCCTCGGATGAACTGCCGCAAATGCTGGGGCGTTCCACAGTGGAACTGGGGGAGTCGCTGGGACGTGGCTTCGACCGTGAAGTTGTTCACGTTGATGACCTGGTTCTGGTCTAGGGGACTGATTCGCCTAGACTTGAATGATGACTGAGGCACTGATTCACCAAGCCGCCGAGAAATCCAACGACTCCACGGAAGTATCTGTCGCGCCCGAAAATGCCCAGCTGTCCCCGGCTGAGGTCGAGGCTGCCGTGCACTCCATCGCTGACCGGTCCCGCCACGCTTCCCGCAGCATGGCACGCGCAAACCGCGCCTGGAAAGACAAAGGACTGCGCGCCATCGGCGCTGCCCTGCTCGAGAGCAAAGCCCGCATCCTGGCCGCCAACGCCAAGGATGTGGAGGCCGGCCGCGCGAACGGAACGTCCGCGGCCCTTCTGGACCGCCTGACGCTGAACGACGCACGGATCGATGCCCTCGCAGCCGCGCTGGAGAACCTTGCGGGCCTGCCTGACCCGGTGGGGAACGTGGTCCGCGGCCAGACGCTGCCCAACGGCCTGCGCCTGCGCCAGATCAACGTACCCATGGGCGTCGTCGCAGCCATCTACGAGGCCCGCCCCAACGTGACGGTGGACATCGCCGGACTGGCGCTGAAAAGCGGCAATGCGGTCATCCTGCGCGGCGGCACTGCCGCTGCCTCCACCAACGAGGCACTCATCCGTGTCCTCCGTGAAGCCCTCGAGTCGGTCGGGCTGCCTGCAGACGCCGTCCAGAGCGTCGACCAGTTCGGCCGTGAAGGCGCCAACGTCCTCATGCGGGCGCGCGGCCGGGTGGACGTCCTGATTCCCCGCGGCGGCCGGGACCTGATCCAGACCGTAGTGAACAACTCGTCAGTACCGGTCATCGAGACCGGCGAGGGGAACGTCCATATCTTCATTGACGAATCCGCCAGTGAAGACATGGCAGTGGACATCCTCCTCAACGCCAAGACCCAGCGGCCCAGCGTCTGCAACACGGTGGAGACCCTCCTGGTGCATTCCGGATCCACCGTCCTGCCCGCAGTCGCCGAGGCCTTGCGCAAAGCCGGAGTCACGCTGCACGCCGATGAGAGGGTCCGCGCCGCGTTGCCTGCGTCGGTGGAATCAGTGCCGGCCACCGACGAGGACTGGGCCACCGAGTACATGGACCTGGACCTGGCGGTGGGCATGGTGGACAACCTTGATGAGGCAGTGAAGCACATCCGCCGCTGGTCGACCGGGCACACTGAGGCCATCATCACCAACGACCTCGCGAACGCCGAACGCTTCATTTCCGAAATTGATTCGGCAGCGGTCATCGTCAACGCCTCCACCAGGTTCACGGACGGCGGGGAACTGGGCCTGGGCGCAGAGGTTGGTATTTCCACCCAGAAGCTCCACGCCCGCGGTCCCATGGGCCTGACCGAACTCACTACCACCAAGTGGATAGTGCAGGGCGAGGGCCAGATCCGCAGCTAGCAACGCTGTAACATGGAACAGAAGTCCGGAACGGCGGGAATGCCCGCCGTCGTCATTGTGTGAACTCTTTAGGGGAGAAAATGCTGCTGCAGCAGGTTGGCGCGTCCGTCGCCGAACATGAAGAACTGGCTCCGCTGTGGGCCGAACCATGGGTTTTCGGCGTGGCCATTTTTGCGATCATGCTCGTCATGATGTTTGTGACGCTGTCCTACAGCAACCTCGGCAACCGGCACGAAGCCGTTGAGGAGCACTCGGATCCCCACCGCCAGCACCCGAACAAGCACGATCACGGTCAAGGCCACTAACATCACTGCGGTCCTGAAGCGGCGCGGCGCCAAGCGCCGCCTGCGTTTGGGTGTGATGGGCGGGACATTCGATCCCATCCATCACGGCCACCTTGTCGCGGCCAGCGAAGTCGCGGCGAAGTTCGGCCTCGACGAAGTGGTGTTTGTACCCACCGGGCAGCCGTGGCAAAAGACGCACAAACAAGTCAGCGAACCGGAGCACCGGTATCTCATGACGGTCATTGCCACGGCATCCAACCCCAGGTTCACCGTCAGCAGGGTTGACGTTGACCGTCCCGGCCCCACGTACACGATCGACACCCTGCGTGACCTTCGTACGCAGCGGCCGGATGCTGATCTGTTCTTCATCACCGGCGCGGACGCCATGGCACAGATCCTGTCGTGGAAGAACATCGATGAACTGTGGTCGCTGGCGCATTTCGTCGGTGTGACCCGGCCGGGGCACGTCCTCGACGGGATGGGCAGGAAAGACGTCAGTCTCCTGGAAGTGCCCGCCATGGCAATCTCGTCCACTGATTGCCGGACGCGCGTGGCGGCCGGCAACCCCGTGTGGTACCTCGTGCCCGACGGGGTGGTCCAGTACATTGCGAAATACGGCCTCTATGCCGGGCAGTCCGACCCGGACAACAAGGCCGCACCTACCGAGTTACACGAACCAGCCAGTACCGAGTGAGTTGTTAGATGAGCCAGGAACAGCCTCCCCTCCGTAGCCGTCGCGAATTGCGGCAGGCCCGAGATGAGCGCGTGGAATCACCGCAGGATACGGCGCCCTCGGCGCCGGGTCCCGTTCCCCCTGCCTCCAAACTGCCCGGCGACGGGACGCCCGCTCGTTCCCGGGAGGACGGCACGGGCCGCATCCGCCGCGTAGCCCCGGGGCCTGTGGACTCCGTGCGGACTCCCTCGGGATCCGAACGTTCCTCGCAGAGCCGGGCGAGGGACCGCGCCGCCCTGCGCACCATCAAGGAGTTGGCCCAAAAGGAAGAGCGGCTGTCCGGCGGCGGTCCGCCCACACGGCGCCAGCTCCGCCTCCAGCAGCTTCAGGCCGAGGCCGCACCGGCCACTGCCGCGAACCCGATTGTTCCGCAGGCGCGCACCGCCGCCCAGCGCACCGTGCCGCAGGCCCGTCCGGGACAGCCGGCCCCGCAGGCCCGTCCGGGTCAATCGGCGCCGCCGTCGGCCGTTCATCAGGCGGAAGCGGCCGGGTCCGGGACCCCTCAGGCAAACCCGGACAGCAACCTTCCTGACGGCATGACCGTCGAACAAGCCCTCGCGGCGCGTTCCCTCATCGCCGAACAGGCAAGGAACCAGATTGCCAAAATGGAGCACATCGCGGCGACGGATCCCGAAGCGGTGGACCCGGAAATCCTCGCGGAGCAGATCGCACTGGCCGAGCGCGCTGCGATCCTGAACAAGCGGGCCATGGCCAAGCAAAAGCTGGCCGAACAGGCCAGCCAGCCTGCGAACCCAAAGACGGAGCCTTCGGCCGTCAGCAACCTTGCGATGGTCACGCCGCTGGAGTTCGAGAAGGTTCCGGGGATTGACCGGCCGGTCATGAAGAAACCGGCAACGTCGTATGTACCCGTGGTGACCAATCCCGGCCCGCGCTTGCAGCCGTCCGGCCCCAAGGGTTCACGTAAAGCCGGCCCGACGAGGCGGACTCCCGGGCCGGTGACAGGCCGTGCAGGCGTCCTTGCCCGGGCTGAAGCGGCAGCCAAAGCCGCGGCCGATCCCACGGCAGCCAAAGCCGCTGCCGCCGAGCCTGCTGATTCCTGGTCGGCAGAAGCCGGCGAGAATTTCGTTGACCGGCCGCGCGTGGCCGCAAATACGGCCTACGGACTCGAACCGCTGGACGCCGTCACCGCCGGTCTGGGCCGGGCGCATCGTATCCGGCTGCTGCAGCTGGCAGTCCTCGCGCTGGGGATAGTGGCGCTGATTGCCGGCGTCACCATGATTATCAGCGGCCTGGCCCCCTGATCCAACGCACCGGCGCATCACCCTGCGGCTGCCCTTCCGACATTACGGCGCTGATTCCTTCAGTGCCGGACAAACATAGCTTTAAAACACTACAAGGAGTCCCGTGACTGCAACAGATTCATCCATCGCCATAGCCCGCGTCGCCGCGCGTGCCGCTGCAGACAAAATAGCCCAGGATATCGTCGGCCTGGATGTCAGCGAGCGGCTGGCCCTGGCCGATGTGTTCCTGATCGCTTCGGCGCCCAGTGAACGCCAGGTCAATGCCATTGTGGACGGCATCGAAGAGGAACTTGGCAAGCAGGATCTCCGGCCCGTCCGCCGTGAGGGCCGCTCCGGCGGACGCTGGGTCCTGCTGGACTACTCCGACGTCGTTATCCACGTCCAGCACGAGGAAGACCGCGTGTTCTACGCGCTTGAGCGTCTCTGGAAGGACTGCCCCGTGGTAGACCTGCAGCTCGGGGATGACGCGTCGGCCAAGGCAGCTGTCTCTTCCGAAAGCGAATAGCCGCGGAGACGCCACCGAATATGCCCGATTTGGAATTTTCGGAACGGCTGTTCTAAGATATTTGAGTTGCTTCGGAGAGATCCGGACGCAGAACCGGGCCCTCCAGTGAAAACTGAAGGTGCCGGAGCAATGAAAATTCGGGGCTGTGGCGCAGCTGGTAGCGCACCTGCATGGCATGCAGGGGGTCAGGGGTTCGAGTCCCCTCAGCTCCACCGAATGGTCCGCCGGAATCGAAAGATTCCGGCGGACTTTTTTGTTCCACGCTGATTCCGTGGCTTTCCGGCGCTTTTGTGTGCAGTCGTGGCGGTCGACGGCCGCGGGCTGCCGCGCACCGGGGCCGAATTGGCGTCTTACACGATTGTGGTTTAAGATAATCAAGTTGCTTACGGAGATCGCTCCGGAAGAAACACGAGTTTGGGGCTGTGGCGCAGCTGGTAGCGCACCTGCATGGCATGCAGGGGGTCAGGGGTTCGAGTCCCCTCAGCTCCACCCATATCTCAACAGCAGAAGCCGCGCAGCCCCTGACGGGCCGGCGCGGCTTCTGCTGTTTAGCGCTCGACTAATATGGGACCGTGAACGAATCCCTTCCCCCTTGCCCTGAGTGCGCCAGCGAGTACTCCTATGAGATGGGAGCACTGCTGGTCTGCCCGGAGTGCGCCCACGAGTGGTCCGCCGATGCCGCGGAACCTTCCGAAGCGGCAGCAGCTGTCGTCAAGGACGCGGTGGGGAACGTCCTCTCGGACGGTGACACGGTCACGGTCATTAAGGACCTCAAGATCAAGGGAAGCTCCACGGTCATCAAGGTGGGGACGAAAGTCCGGGGCATCCGGCTCATGGACGGCGTGGGAGACCACGACATCGACTGCAAGGTGGACGGCGTCGGTCCCATGCAACTCAAGTCCAGCGTGGTCAAGAAAGTCTAGGTGGCGGAAATCGCTGACGCCCGGGCGGCGGTACTGCGTGCCGCGGATGTAGTGGTGATTGGCGCGGGCCAGGCCGGCTTGTCCGCGGCGTACCATTTGCAGCGCCGCGGCTTCCGCCCCGCAGGACAAGCCGCCGCTGATGCGGTTGTGCAGGATGCGCCGGGCTCCTACGTTGTCCTTGACGCCGAAGCCGGACCCGGCGGCGCGTGGCGGCATCGCTGGAAAAGCCTCCGGATGGCCACAGTCAACGGCATCAGCGACCTCCCCGGCATTCCCAAGCCGGTCGTCGACCCGGCCGAGCCAAGTTCAGGATTCCTATCACGCTACTTCGGCGACTATGAGGAGGGGCTCGGGCTGAACATCCTGCGGCCCGTGAAGGTCCGCTCGGTTTCCCGTGAAGACAACAACCCCTCTGGACGCCTCAGGATCGAATCCTCTGCGGGCAGTTGGTCTGCACGGGCAGTCATCAACGCCACCGGCACCTGGACCAGGCCGTTCTGGCCCATCTACCCGGGCCAGTCCACGTTCCGGGGCCGTCAGCTGCATGTGGCCGACTACGGGGCGGCAGAGGATTTCCGGGGCCAGCACGTCATTGTGGTGGGCGGCGGCATATCGGCGGTTGGCCTGCTCGATGAAATTTCCCAGGTCACCACCACAAGCTGGTTCACACGCCGGGAACTTGTGTGGCGCGAGGCCGGCTTTGACCAGAAGGCGGGGCATGACGCCGTCGCCCTCGTTGAAGAGCGGGTGCGGCAGGGGCTTCCTCCACAGAGCGTGGTGTCGGTGACAGGACTGATCTGGACCCCGTCGCTGCGTGCAGCCGCCGCGCGCGGCGCCCTGGACCGTCGGGAGATGTTTACGGAGATAGAACCCGGCGGGGTCCGGCTGGCTGACGGACGCTTCCTGGCCGCAGGAGTGATCCTCTGGGCCACCGGCTTCCGGGCCGAGCTGGAGCATCTTGCCCCGTTGCACTTGCGCGGCAGCGGAGGGGGCATCGCCATGGACGGGACGCAGGTGGCAGCGGAGGAAAGGGTGCACCTGGTGGGTTACGGGCCGTCGTCGTCCACCATCGGCGCCAACCGGGCGGGCAGGGCTGCAGTGGCCGGCATCGTGCGGATGCTGGCGCGCCTCGGACCCGATGGAGCACTGTCGGCCTGAAGGGGTGCTGCCCGGCCCCGGGCTGTGCCGTTTCACGGTAGGTTTGCTGGGTAACTTTTCGCCCGGAGGACCCTCCCGGCCAGCGGAATAACCCGGACAAAGAAGGCGGCAGCTTGCACGTGGCGGACAACAGCTTGGACACCATCCTCTCCGGCCTGCGCCGGTTCCCGGATGTTGAAGCCTCCAACCTTCAGGCCTGGGATGCTACTGACAAGCTGCTGCTCGAAACGGCGTCCGACCTGCTCTCGCCGGACAGCCGCGTCACGGTCATCGGGGACCGCTACGGGGCACTGACGCTGGGTGCGCTTACCGCCTACGGGGTCCGGAACGTGAAGGTCCACCAGGACCTCATCACGGGGGAGCGGGCACTCCGCAACAACGCCGCAAACCTCAACATAACTTCCGGCTTTGACCAGCAGCCGCTCGGTGCGGTCCTGTTCGACGACGTCGATGTGGTGCTGCTGCAGCTGCCCAAGACGCTCGCGGAACTGGAGGAAACGGCCGATGCCCTAGCCCGCTACGCGGCTCCGGGCACGGTTCTGCTGGCCGGGGGCAGGGTCAAGCACATGAGCCTGGGCATGAACAGCGTGCTGCAACGGTATTTCGCCGACGTCCAGCCGCAGCTGGCCCGGCAGAAGTCCAGGGTCCTGCTGGCCCGGGACGCCCGGCCCGTCACGGGCCCGCCGCCGTTCCCGGTGGCCGACCGCAACAGCGAACTGGACCTGACCGTGTGCGCCCGCGGGGCAGTATTCGCCGGCACCAAACTCGACATCGGGACCAGGTTCCTGTTGAGGTACCTGCCGGACATGCCGGCGGCCGGGAACGTCGTGGACCTCGGATGCGGGACCGGCATCCTGGCCGCCATGTATGCCAGGACCCATCCGGAATCGAAGGTGACGGCCACGGACCAGTCAGCGGCCGCCGTCGACTCTGCACGGGCCACCTCGGAGGCCAACGGACTTGCCGGCCGGATCACCGTCCTCCAGGACGATGCCATGGGCTCCCTGCCGGACGGAAGCGCCGACCTCATCCTGCTGAATCCGCCCTTTCACCTCGGAGCCAGCGTCCATGCCGGGGCGGGGCTCAAGATGTTCCGGGCCGCCGGAAGGGTGCTGGCGCCGGGCGGAGAGCTCTGGACCGTGTACAACAGCCACCTGCAATACCTTCCGGCACTGGAACGCTTTGTCGGTCCCACCCGGGTCGCGGGCAGGAACGCCAAGTTCACGGTTGCGGTCAGCACGGGACGCACGGAACCTGGTGTGGCTTAAGTCCGCGTGTGGGCGTACCGCCGCGCCCGCAGGTAACGTACGATTCAACCATCAGCAGTGCATAACCGAAGAAGTTTAGGGGAATCCGTGACTGAGATCCGCACGCCATCGCCGAGGCGCGGAACAAATTTGCCCCGTATGGGGGACTTCAATCTCACGGTGATTCTGGACGCCATCAGGCGTTCTTCGGGGGGACTCAGCCGGGTGGAACTCGCCCAGATCGTCGGACTTTCCCCGCAGACCATCTCCAACATCTCGCGCCGCCTGCTGGACCAAAACCTCATAGTCGAAGCCGGGAAGGAAGGGAGCGGGCCAGGGAAGCCCCGCACCATCCTCAGGCTGAACCCCGCCGGAATGTACGCCGTTGGTGTGCATCTGGATCCTGCCGTCACCACGTTCGTGGTCCTTGACCTCGTGGGGTCCGTTGTCCGGCACTCGCGGATCAACACCCCCGGCGGGAGCGACCCTGACGGGATAATCGCGACCATTGCCGCCGAAATCAAGGACCTCGTGGCTGTCTCCGGAGTGGACCCGGACAAGATTGCCGGACTTGGCGTGGCCGCACCCGGCCCCATCAACCTGGAAGAGGGCACTGTCGTAGATCCGCCCCTCCTGCTCGGGTGGGACCGTGTGCCCCTGCGTGACGCTCTCGCGGAGGCCACCGGCCTGTCCACCCTCGTGGATAAGGACGTCACCAGCGCCGCGGTGGCAGAAACCTGGGCGGGCGGTCCCAGCGGCTCCGGAAGTTTCGTCTTTATGTACATGGGCACCGGCATCGGCTGCGGCATCGTCCTCAACGACGAAGTGGTCCGCGGAACCTCGGGCAACGCCGGTGAAATCGGGCACATCATCGTGGACCCGGACGGTGCGCCCTGCGACTGCGGACTACGGGGTTGCGTGAAATCGACCGCCATCCCGCAGGTCCTCGTGGCGCAGGCTGAAGCCGCCGGCGTGCTTGACGTTGTCCGCCATCCCTCCGGAGCCCTGGATATCCAGGAAAGCTTTGCGAGGCTCTGCGACGAAGCCGACGCCGGCAACGGCAAAGCGGGGGAGATCCTTGACCACTCCGCGGTACTTGTGGCCCGGGCGGTGGCCGTGGTCACGAACACCCTCGACGTCGAGCGGGTGGTCTTCGGCGGGCCCTTCTGGTCGCTCCTGTCACGAAGGTACCTGGACCGCGTTCCCCGGCTGGTGGAGGAGAACAGTGCGGCCCGCCAGATCCACGATGTAGAGGTTGTGGGGACCGGCGTGGGGGAGGATGTGGGTGCCATCGGGGCTGCCTGCCTGGTGCTCGAGCATACGCTGGCTCCACGCGCCCAGCGGCTGCTGCTGGAAGGCTGAAGCCGCACCCCGCCACATTGTCTGCAGTAAGCACTAACCTGAAATTGCATATCAGCTAAAGGCTGGGGCCAGCTGGAGGACATTGGGGGCTGCAGCCGCTCGAAGATTGGAGCGTCATGCACCGCCCTGCCAAAATCCTTGTAGCGCTTTTGTCGGCGGCAGCGCTGCTGGCCACAGCAGCCTGTTCCGCGGAACAGCCCGCCGCCGAAAACCGGACCCTGAAGATCGTCTACCAAAAGACCGATTCGTTCACTGCCCTTGACACGCTGTTCAAGGACGCCAAGAAGGACTTCGAAGCCGCCAACCAGGGCACCACGGTGGAACTGCAGCCCATCGAGGCCAACGACGACGATTACGGCACCAAGCTGGCGCTGGCCCTGAGGTCGCCCGAGACAGCCCCTGACGTCTTCTACGAGGACACGTTCAAAGTGCGGTCCGACGTCGACGCCGGGTACCTCCTGAAACTGGACAGCTACCTCGAAAAATGGGACGACTGGAAGCTGTACAACGAGGCCGCCAAGGCTGCCGGCACCGGGGATGACGGCGGCATCTACGCGGTGCCGCTCGGAACCGACACCCGTGCCATCTGGTACAACAAGAAGGTCCTGGAAAAGGCAGGCATTGCCGTTCCGTGGCAGCCCCGGAGCTGGGACGAAATCCTGGACGCCGCCCGCAAGATGAAGGCCGCGGACCCTTCACTGGTCCCGTTCCACATGTATGCCGGCAAGGCCACCGGCGAGGGCACCGTGATGCAGAGCTTCTACGAACTGCTCTACGGTACGGACAGTGAACTGTATGACCAGCAGGAGAAGAAGTGGGTCATTGGCTCACAGGGGTTCAAGGATTCACTGACCTTCCTGAAAACCCTCTACGACGAAGGACTCGCCGTCACTCCTGCCGAGGCGCTCGACGCGAACGTCTGGAAGAAGGTCTTCGGCGAGTGGCTGCCGCAAGGCAAAATGGGGGCCACAGTGGAGGGTTCCTACACACCGTCGTTCTGGCAGAAGGGCGGCAACTACGAGTGGGCCGGCTACGGGGAGGACATGGGCGTGGCGAGGTTCCCCACCCAGCGGGGCCAGGAACCCGGCGGCGTCAGCATGTCCGGCGGCTGGACCCTGGCCGTCGGGGCGGACTCGAAGAACCCGGACCTGGCGTTCAAGTTCCTTACCGAGGCCCTGAGTAAGAAAAACTCTCTGGCATTCACGGTGTCGGGTTCCCAGATCGCGGTCCGGACCGACGTCGCGGCCGAACCCGAATATTTGGCGGCCAACCCGTTCGTCAAGGACGTATCCGAGCTCGTCTCCGTCACCCACTACCGCCCTGCCACAGCGGACTATCCACGGATCTCCGTCGCGGTGCAGGTTGCCACGGAAGCCGTGATCACCGGTGCCCTCTCGCCACAGGAGGCTGCGGAGCAGTACGACAAGACCGTCAGGGACCAGGTGGGTGACGCCAAGGTCCTGCAGAAATAACGCATGGGTGAACGAAAAACGGTCCGGCAGCAGCTCCGGCTGCTGCCGGTTGTGCCGTCGGTCCTGCTGATCCTCCTATTCCTGGCGGCGCCCGTTCTGTGGTCATTCCACGCCTCCTTCACCAATGCTGCTCTCACCGGACGCAACGCCAGGAACCCGGCCTGGATCGGCGTCGAGAATTACGCACGGCTGCTCAGTGACTCCGCCTTCCCGGCGTCAGTCGTCCTCACAATCGTCTTTGTTGTGGCATCCGCGGTGGTGGGCCAGAACCTGCTGGGACTTCTGATCGCCGGTCTCATGACCCGCGCCCGGAAGCCCGTCTCAGCTGCCGTGGGCACCGCGGTGGTGGCGGCCTGGGTGCTCCCCGAGATTGTCGCCGCGTTCGCCGCCTACGCCTATTTCAGCAAGGACGGGACGCTCAACCAGCTGCTCGGCGGGGCGGGGGGTGCGGGGGCCGACTGGCTCTATGCCTACCCCATGGTGGCCGTGGTGCTGGCCAACATCTGGCGCGGCACCGCGTTCTCCATGCTCGTGTACCGGGCGGCCCTCGCCGACGTGCCGCAGGACATCTCCGAAGCCGCCCTCATGGACGGCGCCGCGGGCTGGCAGCGCCTGGTGTTCATCACCCTCCCGCTGATCAGGTCCAGCATCGCCACCAACCTGATGCTGGTGACGCTGCAGACCCTGGCAGTCTTTACTCTGATCTGGGTGATGACGGCCGGCGGACCGTCCAACGCAAGCACCACCTTGCCTGTCCTGGCCTACCAGGAGGCCTTCAAGTTTGGCGACATCGGCTACGGCACCGCCATTGCCACGGTGCTCATTGTGCTGGGACTCGTGTTCGGCATTGCCTATGTGCGGTTGCTGAAAGGCGACAAACGATGACGACGGTGGGCCGCCGCCGGGCACGGGGTCCCGCAGATGCAGCGCTGCTGCTGATCGGCGCCTGCTTCATCCTGCCGCTGCTGTGGCTCGTGTTTGGTTCGCTGGACGCAGAGGCGGGGTACCAGACCCGGCTGCCGGCCAGCGCATCGCTGACAAATTTCTCGGCCGTCCTCACGCCGGAGCTGTTGCTCAGGCCGCTCTGGAACAGCCTCCTGCTTTCCGGCGGGACGGCGACGCTGACCGTGGCGGCTGCCGTACTGGCTGCCTACCCGCTGTCCCGTTTCCAGTCCAGGTTCAACCGGCCGTTCATGTATTCGATCCTCTGCGGAACCTGCCTGCCGGTCACGGCCATCATGGTGCCCGTCTACGGCCTGTTCGTCCAGCTGCGGCTGCTCGACTCGCTGCCGGCCACGGTCCTCTTCATGGCAGCGACAGCGTTGCCCATGGCCATCTGGATGACCAAGAATTTCATGGACGCGGTTCCCGTTTCGCTGGAGGAAGCGGCGTGGGTGGACGGAGCTTCCGGGCTCACCGCCCTGCGTGCCGTGGTGCTGCCGCTCATGCGCCAAGGCCTGGGGGTGGTGTTCATCTTCGTTTTCATCCAGACCTGGGGGAACTTCTTCGTCCCGTTCATCCTGTTGCTGTCGCCGTCAAAGCAGCCTGCATCAGTCTCGATCTTCAGCTTCTTCGGACAGCACGGCGCTATTGCCTACGGCCAGCTGGCCGCGTTCTCCATCCTCTATTCGGTTCCGGTCCTGGTCCTCTACGTCCTGGTGGCACGGGGGGCCGGCGGATCATTTGCGCTGTCCGGAGCGGTGAAGGGCTAAGCCGGCCTTCAGTCGATGTCTTCGACCACGGTTCCGAACGGGATGGTGTCGTCCAGGTGGGCCTGGTGGCCGGTGGGGCCGGGGTTGTACAGGACCCTGACGCCGTGCAACTTGTCGGCCGCTGACTGCATGAGGATCGGCCGGACGGTGTTGATGAAACTCTCGCTCTTGCCGGCGAGATACTCCTGGTAACTGGCTGGAAGCTGAATCATGCCATCAGGATAGACCTGCACGGCCCACAATGGGGAGGGCTCCCCATTGTGGAATCTTCGGGGCACGGCTTGGATAGTATGGCCCGTGGCGGACATGTTATGCCCGCCGGCCAACCGGCAGCAGCAGCCGCCGGCCAGGAACAGAAACCAGGGGGATTTCGAGTGCTTCAGACGACGGGCGCGGTCCGGATCGAAGCGGCGGAACTGGCACGGGCGCAGCAGGTCATGACGGGCATCTCGCGCAGCTTCGACGCGAAAGTGGTGGGGCAGGCGCGGCTGCGGGAATCGCTGCTGGTCGGACTCATGACCGGCGGCCACATCCTGCTCGAAAGCGTCCCCGGCCTGGCGAAGACCACCGCCGCGCAGACCGTGGCAGAGGCTGTCAGCGCCGAATTCCGGCGGATCCAGTGCACCCCGGACCTGCTGCCCAGCGACATCGTGGGCACGCAGATCTATGATGCCGCCAAGGGCACGTTCGTCACCCAACTGGGACCGGTCCATGCCAATATCGTGCTCCTGGACGAGATCAACCGGTCCAGTGCGAAAACGCAGAGCGCCATGCTTGAAGCGATGCAGGAGAGGCAGACCTCCATCGGAGGAGTGGTGCACCGGCTGCCCACCCCGTTCCTTGTCCTGGCGACGCAGAACCCCATCGAGCAGGAAGGCACCTACCTGCTCCCCGAGGCGCAGATGGACCGCTTTATGCTCAAAGACGTCCTGGACTACCCGACGCCGGCCGAGGAGGCTGAGATCATCCGCAGGATCGATTCCGGCGTCTTCACCGACGAACAGCGCCCCGCCGCCGCCGCATCGCTGGAAGCGGTCACGGAGGTGCAGGAACTGGTGAGGCGCGTCTACATCGATCCTGCGATCGTCAGGTACATCGTGGGCCTGGTGTTTGTCACCCGGAACGCGGCGCAGTACATCGACGCCCGGCTGGCGGGCTTCATCGAATTCGGGGCCAGTCCGCGTGCCAGCATCGCCTTCAGCCAGGCCGCCCGCGCGGTTGCGCTGCTCAACGGCCGGGACCATGTGATTCCCGAGGACGTGAAGGCGCTGGCCCACCGCGTGCTCCGGCACCGGATCATCCTCGGCTTCGAAGCGGTGGCGGAACAGGTACCGGTCGAAGCGGTTATCGATGCCGTTGTGGCATCCGTCCAGACACCCTGAGCGCGCCGGCATGTCCAGCCTCCTGACCCGGGTGAAATCGAAGATGTCGATCTTCGCCCACCGCAAGGCCCGGGGAATGCTCGACGGCGAATACGGCTCCGTCTTCAAGGGCCGCCGCAGCCTGGACTTTGACGACCTCCGGGCCTACATCCCCGGGGACGAAGTCCGTGACATCGACTGGAAAGCCTCCGCCCGGCACGGCTCGCCGCTCATCAAACGTTACGTTGCCGTGCGGCGGCAGACCGTGCTGCTGGTCACTGATACCGGACGCAACATGGCTGCTGCTTCGCTCGGCGGTGAAGAAAAGAAGGACATTGCCGTGATGGCACTGGGTGTGGTGGGCTACCTGGCCCACCGCCACGGCGACGCGGTGGGGCTCGTCTGCGGTGACGGGACGACGTCGCGGTCGGTGCCTGCAAAGGCGGGCGAAGCGCACCTGGAACGCCTCCTTCGTGAAGTCAACGACCGCACGGGGCTGGGTTCGCCCGCGAGCGGCATCGGCGAGCAGCTCTCGTTTGTGGCAAGCAACTTCAGCCAGCGCATGCTGCTCTTCGTTGTAGCTGACGAACTGGTGCCGGATGCAGGTATGGAGCGGCTGCTGCGCCGTTTGCGCGCCCAGCACGAGGTCCTCTGGCTGACCGTCCGTGACGCGCAGCTGGCCGGACCGCAGTCAGCCGGGGCCCGGCACGGCGACCGCTACGACGTTGCGGATTCCAGCTTCCTTCCCGGCAGCCTCGCAGCATTGGAAGCCGTCATGCGTGCCTATGCCGCGGCGCAGGAGCAGCGCGACGCCGCGCGGGAGGCCGTGCTGCGGCGGCTGGGCATCGCCCACGTCCATGCTGGCAGCAGCCATGATGTGATGTCCGCGGTGTTCACCTTGCTGGAACGGCACCGCCGTGGAAAATGACACAGGGTTCTACGCACCCCTGGAGTACAGTGCCTGGTTGCCGTGGACCGGCCTGGGCCTGCTGCTGCTCATCGCCGCTTGGCTGGCTTATGCCTTCCTGAGCACCCGGCAGCGAAGGGAACCCTCGCCCGCATCACCCGCCGGCCCGCCGTCGGATCCGTCCGGCCTGAAGAAGGATTACCTGCGCCGCATCGATGCCGTGGCGGCGGACGCCGCGGCCGGCCGGTTGTCCGAACGGGTTTCGCACCAGGAACTCAGCCTGCTCATCAGGAGTTTTGTCCGCGACATGGCCGGGATCGATGCTCCGCGGATGACCCTGGCCGAGCTCCGCGAGCAGGACTTTCCGTCAGCCGCCCTGGCCGTCGGCAGCTTCTACCCGGCGGAGTTCGGCCCTGAACCCCGGGACACTGAGCCCCGGCATGCCGGACACCGGGACACTGAGCCCCGGCATACCGGATACCCTGTCGAGGCCGCGGCAGAGACGGCCCGGGAGGTGGTCCGGACATGGAATTGATCTTCTGGTGGATGATTCCGGCCGCCCTAATCCTTGGCGCCGGGACCTACTGGATGGTCCGGAAACGGGCGCGGGGCGAGAATGCCACCCGGGTGCCCGTCGCCCACGGCCACCGGCTCACCGACTTGCCGGAGTACCAGGCAGCGTTGCGGCGGCACCGCCGCTGGCTCACCGTCGCCGCCGTCGCCGGGGCGGTTCTGATGGCAGCGTCCGTGGCGGCAGCAGCCCGGCCCGCCGAACGAAGTACCGTCAGCCCGGAACAGCGCAACCGCGACATCATCCTGTGCCTCGATGCCTCCGGATCCATGAGCAGCGCCGATGCGGCGGTAGTGGACGTCTTCGCCCGGCTGGCGGAGGGGTTCGACGGCGAACGGCTGGGGCTGACGGTCTTCGACAGCAGCGCCGTGCAGGTCTTTCCGCTGACGGACGATTACGACTTCGTGCAGGAACAGCTTGAGGTGGCCAGGGAAGCGTTTGACGGCGCGCCCGGCAGCGCCGGCTTCCTGGACGGCACCTGGAACGGCGCCGGTTCCTCCCTGATCGGCGACGGACTGGCCTCCTGCGTGCAGGGTTTCCCGGCAACCGGTGCCGGAGCTCCCGCGGGAAGCGGCGGTCCAGAGGAACGGTCACGGTCGGTCATCCTGGCCACCGACAACTTCGTCTCAGGCGAACCCATCTTCACCCTGCAGGAAGCTGCGGCGCTGGCCACGACGAAGGACGTCCGCGTCTTTGCCCTCAACCCCGGAGATTTCGACTACGGGACAGACCCCGGACAACCGGGGGCCCAGCTGCGGTCGGCGGCGGAAGGGACGGGCGGCGCGTACTACCCGCTGGACAGCCCGGACACGGTACCCGACATCATCCGCAAGGTGGAGTCCACGGAGGCCACCGCCTTCAAAGCCGCCCCGCAGGCCACCGTCGCAGACCGCGCCGAGATCCCGCTGGGCGTCGCTTTAGCGTCCGGACTGTTGCTCGTGGGCGCGACCTGGAGGCTGAGGTCATGACGTTCCATCCCATCTGGCCGTGGTGGATCATGGTCCCCGTCGCTGGTGCCGCCCTCATTTTCCTGGCGTGGACGTCCGTAGGAAGCCGGCGCCGCGGCGCTGAACCGGGAGCCTGCCTGGTGCCCGCCGGCCTCGTGCTCCTGCTCCTGCTGGCGGCACTCCGGCCGGGTGTGCCGGGCGGCAGCGTCCGGGCGGCCACGGCCGACATGAACGTCTTCTTCGTCGTGGATACCACCAGCAGCATCGCGGCCGAGGATTACGGGAACGGCAGCCCCAGGCTCGACGGCGTCCGACAGGACATCATGGCCATAGCTGCGGAGCTGGCCGGGGCGAGGTTTTCCATGATTACGTTCGACTCCCAGGCTGTGGTCCGGATGCCGCTGACTACGGACACTTCGGCCCTGGGCACACTGACCGATGTGTTGGAACCCCAGATCACCCAGTACTCGACGGGCAGCAGCGTGACCGCAGCCCGTACTGTGCTCAACGACCGGCTGAGGGCGGCCCGGGACAGCCACCCTGAGCGGGCACGGATTGTGTACTACCTCGGCGACGGCGAGCAGACCAGCGGCAAGGCACCGGAGCCCATGCGGCTGGATGCGTCGCTGGTCAACGGCGGTGCCGTTCTCGGTTACGGCACCTCGCAAGGCGGGCGGATGAAGGAGAAATCCAGCTATTCGTCCGATGAAGCCGCTGCATACATCCAGGACCGCAGCGGCGGAAGCGCCGGCGATGCCGTGTCCCGAATCGACGAAGAGACACTGCGCGGGATCGCGGCGCAACTCGGCGTGCCATACGTCCACCGAGCGGCCGGGGACGCGGCAGGACCGATGATGCAGTCAGCCATGCCAGGGGCGCTGAAGGAAACGCCCGACTCACTTGAGGGCAGGACGGAACTCTACTGGGCGCCGGCCCTGGGCGCGTTCATCCTCGCCCTGTGGGAGAGCCTGCGGGTGTTCCGCCAGCTGAGGCAGCTCCGCCCCGGAAAACCGGAGGCCCGCCCATGAGCCGGCAGCAGGCCCTGTCACCCGCGGCCGCTCACCACAGGCAGCGGAGACGGCGGTTGCTGCTGGTGTCGGCAGCGCCCGTGCTGCTTGCCGCGGCGCTCGCCGTCAAGCTGCTCAGCGTCGGCTACCTGGGCGGCGAAGCGGCCGGTTCGTTCAGCCGTGGCGACCAGGCGGGCCTCTCGTCGGCGGCGTCCGGCCTGCGCATGGCCAACATCGTGGAACGGCACAAGGCGCCCTTTGCCGCCGCCGACGCCCTGGTCCTCCGGGGGGACTTTGCCGGCGCCCGGTCCCTCTTTGAGGCATCGCTCGCCGACGCCCCGCCGGCTGATGAGTGCAAGGTGCGAGTCAACCTGGTGCTCACGATTGAAAGGCTGGCGGATGAGGCCGCCGAGGCCGAGCAATCCGGGAACCCGGGGGACTCCGCCGCCGAAGCAGCCAGGCTGTACGACGAAGGCCTCGCTGCGGTCAACGCCGCTCCGCCCGGGTGCTTCAGCCCGGAAGACAGCCAGGACAGGCCCAACGGGGCAGACGGTGAGGGCCAACGCCTCCGGGAAACCGAAGGACGGCTGCAGTCCAAGGCGGAGCAACTCGGAAACGGCGGGGCTGATGGTGAATCCGGTAAGGACGGCGATCAACAGCCGCAGCCCGATCCGGAACTGCGGCAGAGCCAGCTCGACAAGCTGGAGGAATCAGCCAAGTCCGCGCAGCGGGAGCGGAACGGCGGCATGCAGCGGGACGAGTACTTGAACAACGCCGACGCTGAGCTCGGCACCGGTAAGCCCTGGTAGCAGGCCCTGCTGGTCCGCCGCCGCGGGTCCGGACGGTCACGGGGGCAAAATACCCTAGCGGCCCGCCTCGACGCATCCCAAGCTGATGACAGGGGAGGCCGAAGGATAGAGCGGCGGCTCGTTATGAGGATGGCAGGAACCGAAGGCCGGCTCAACTGGATCTGGGCTTCATGGCTGATTGCGGCCATGCTATCGCTCGCAGTGCTGGACCTGACTGTGTACGGCGTCGTCATCCCGGCGTCGGGACTCCTGCTTGCCATCCTGTCAGGTCCCAAAATCCGGGGGCAGGGCAACCGAAGGAAGAGAGTTGATAAACGTGACCTGGCTGTCGTAGCAGCGCTGTACGTCGCCGTCGTCGTGCTCTTCCGCCTTGCCTTCACGGTCTTCACCCCTGCCAACGTCCTTGGCCTCTTCCTGTGTTTCGGCGCCGGACTTGTCCTGGGCGTCGCCGGGCCGGTGTTCTACACGGTGCGACGGGGACGGCCTTTGTCCGATCTGGGCCTGTGGCTGGGGAACTGGAAAGAAGCTGCCGCACTGGGCCTTGTCCTGGCCGCAATCCAGTTCTCGATCACGCTCCTGGGCTATGCCTTGCCGGCCCCCGCGGACTGGGTGCCACTTCTCGTGATGTCGCTGACCGTCGGCGCCTTCGAGACGGTCTTCTTCCGTGGTTTCGTGCAAACGCGCCTTTGCGCGAGCCTGGGCAGGATCCCCGGCATCGGGCTGGCAGCGGGTCTGTACGCCCTTTACCACGTCGGGTACGGGATGGGCGGGGAAGGAATGGCCTTCCTGTTCGGCCTCGGCGTGGTGTACGCAGTGGCCTTTGCCCTAGTCAGGAACGTTTTGGTCCTGTGGCCGTTGCTCACTCCGCTGGGGTCGTTCTTCAACAACCTCAACACCGGAGAAATCGAGCTGCCGTGGGAGGCGATCCTGGGATTCGCCGACGTCCTGGGCCTCATGGCCGCCGCAGTCTGGTGGGGCAGGCGGCGGCTCCGCAAGGCGCGGCAGGCGGCGCGGCGGCAGCCCTGACGGAGACCGGATGATGAAAGCGGCCCGTTGGGCGAACAATGTTCTGCCCGGCGACGCAACAGAGCGTAAAGGTGCGTCTTAATTCGGCGGCCAGCTTGAACGCCCCGGAAGCGGGCCCTAGAGTCGTATACAAGTTACCGACGTAACGTGTCAGCGATCCTCCTTCAGGAGGGTGTGGGTGCCCCCATGTGGGCCTGACATTTGCTCACGGACAACTTCTTGTCAGGCGTAACAGTCGCGGCTGCGCCCTGCCGAAGTTCTCTCCGTGTTCCCAAACTCAAATTCATTGCCGGTTCAGTGTCTCCACGGTCCCATGGACCGCGGTTCAGCTGCCGGCGATGGCCCAAAGCCAAGGACGCAAATGTCTCCACCTAGCCTTATTGACACACATCCGAATCTCTCCGACAGTGCTCCGGTGGCGCTCTCCTATGAGCTGTTCCCGCCGCGTTCCCCGGCGGCCGCAGAGTCGCTCTGGACCACCATCGGCGAGCTGGAAACCACGGACCCGGACTACGTTTCCGTGACGTACGGCGCCAGCGGCTCCAACCGGGACACCGCCGTCGAACTCATTAACCGGCTGCTGCTGGAGACAACGCTCCGACCGCTGGCCCACCTGACCTGCGTGGGCAACACGCCCGAGGAGTTGTCCGGCATCATCGGTGAGTTGCTCGACGTCGGCGTCCGCGGCATCCTGGCCCTTCGCGGTGACCAGCCCAAGGACGGCGGAGCACCGGCCAGCGGTTCCCTGCGGTACGCCCAGGACCTCATCGAACTGATCCGCCGCGTGGAGCAGCGCCGTTCGGCCCTGCTGTGCGCGGGCAAGGTGGCGGTCGGCGTGGCAGCCTACCCCACCAGGCACCCGGAATCACCTACCGAGGCCCACGACGTCGAGGTGCTGCTGGCCAAGCAGCGCTCCGGTGCGGACTTCGCCATCACGCAGGTGTTCTTCCAGACCGAGCAGTACGCCGACCTCATCACCAGGGCACGCCGGGCGGGTGTCACGATCCCCATCATCCCGGGTGTGATGCCGCTGACCAGCGTGCGCAGGCTGAACCGCCTGGGTGAGCTGACCGGCGTCGAACCCTCTCCGGAACTGATGGCACGCCTGGCCGCTGCGGACACTGACGCCGAACGCAGGCTGATCGGCGTCCGGGCAACAGTGGACCTGGCCAACGCCGCCCTGGACGCCGGGGCACCCGGAATCCACCTGTACACCTTCAACGAACACGCCTGTGCGCTGGAGGTCCTGGACAAGCTGGCCCTGCCACGCCCCGCGCGTCCGGCGAGCAGGCTCAACGCCATTGCCCGCCGCCACAAGGAAATGGCGAGCTGAAACGCCGCTTCCGCTCTGCCCGCTTCGTTACCGCCCGACGCCGCCGCACTGTCTAGCGCGCGTGCCTTTGGCGTCGGCACCTTCGCCTTCGAACAGCAATTACCCCTGATTTTCACCAACACACTTCCAAGGAATTCCACATGACTGAGCAGAACACCCCGGCCGTGACCACTCCGTTCCCGTCCGCCTCGATCCTGGGCTACCCGCGCATCGGCCGCCGCCGCGAACTGAAGAAGGCCGTCGAGGCATACTGGGCCGGCAAGATCGACGCCGCAGCGCTTGACGCCGCTGCGAAGGAGATCCAGCTGGGCACCGCCAAGCGCCTGCAGGGCCTGGGCCTGACGGAAGCAGCGGCCGTTCCGGGCACCTTCTCCTTCTACGACCAGGTGCTCGACGCCGCCGCCCACCTCGGTGCCGTGCCGGCCCGTTTCGGCAACCTCCTCAACGCTGAGGGACAGCTGGACATCGACGGCTACTTCACGCTGGCCCGCGGCAACAAGGACGAGCAGCCGCTGGAAATGACCAAGTGGTTTGACACCAACTACCACTACCTCGTTCCGGAAATCGGCCCGGAGACCAACTTCGCGCCGACCTCCAACCGCATCGTCGAAGAATTCGAATACGCCCTTGCCAACGGCGTGGAGACCCGCCCGTACATCGTGGGCCCGGTCACCTTCCTGCTGCTGAGCAAGGCTTCCGACGACGCTCCGGCCGGCTTCAGCCCGCTGTCCCGCCTCGAGGACGTACTGCCGGTCTACACCGCGCTGCTGGAGAAGCTCGCCGCTGCCGGCGCCAGCTGGGTCCAGCTGGACGAGCCCGCCCTGGTGGTCGACCAGGACACCACCGCAGAGGAGATCCAGGCTGCGGTCGCCCGCTCCTACGAGGTCCTTTCCGCTGCCACGCGGCGCCCGCAGCTGTTCGTCTCCACCCCGTACGGTGCACTGAACGGCCAGCTTGGCACGCTCGCCGCCACCAACATCGACGCCCTCCACGTCGACGTCTTCAAAGGTGCAGTTCCGTCCGCTGCGGCACTCGCCGCACTCGGAAACAAGACCCTGGTTGCCGGCGTCGTGGACGGCCACAACATCTGGCGCAACGACCTCGCCGCGTCCGCGGAGAAGATCGCCGAACTGAAGAAGTCCGTGGCAAAGCTGGCGGTCAGCACGTCCACCTCCACCCAGCACGTCCCGCACGACGTCGAGGAAGAGACCCAGCTCTCCGAGCAGCTCCGCAGCTGGCTGGCATTCGCCGACCAGAAGGCCGTTGAGGTTGTCAACCTCGCCGGCCTGCTGACCGATGCCGCCGCCGTGCAGCCGGCCATCGACGAGGCCACCCGGATCATCGCCTCCCGCGCCGCAGCCGAGGGCGTCCAGCGCGCCGACGTCCGGGCACGCGCCGCCGCCCTGACCCCAGCGGACTTCAACCGCTCCGAGTACTCGGTCCGCGAAGCCGCCCAGGAAGAAGCCCTGCACCTGCCGCCGCTGCCCACCACCACCATCGGATCCTTCCCGCAGACCTCCGAAATCCGTTCGGCCCGCGCCCGCAACAACAAGGGCGCCCTGACCAACGAGCAGTACGAGCAGCTCATGAAGGACGAGATCAAGCGCGTTGTTGAGCTGCAGGAAGAGCTCGGCTACGACGTCCTGGTCCACGGCGAGCCCGAGCGCAACGACATGGTCCAGTACTTCGCCGAGAACCTGGAAGGCTTCGACGTCACGGTCCACGGCTGGGTCCAGTCCTACGGCTCACGCTGCACCCGTCCCTCCATCCTGTGGGGCGACGTCACCCGCAGCGCCCCCATCACGGTGAAGTGGGCCGAGTACGCACAGTCCCTCACCAACAAGCCGATGAAGGGCATGCTCACCGGTCCGGTCACCATCCTTGCCTGGTCCTTCGTCCGCGACGACCAGCCGCTGGGCGAGACCGCCAACCAGGTGGGCCTGGCCCTCCGCGACGAAATCGCCGACCTGGAAGCAGCCGGCATCAAGGTCATCCAGGTGGACGAGCCCGCCCTGCGCGAACTCCTTCCCCTGCGCAAGGCCGACCAGGCCGCCTACCTGGACTGGTCCGTGAACTCGTTCCGCCTGGCCACCGCCGGTGCCGCCGACTCCACCCAGATCCACACCCACCTGTGCTACTCCGAGTTCGGCGCCATCATCGACGCCATCGACGGACTGGACGCCGACGTCACCTCGATCGAAGCCGCGCGTTCACGCATGGAGGTTGTCCACGACCTTGAGTCCCACGGCTTCGGCCGCGGCGTCGGACCGGGCGTCTACGACATCCACTCGCCGCGCGTCCCGGGCGAGCAGGAAGTCACCGAGCTGCTCAGCACCGCCGTGAAGCACGTCCCGTCCCGCCAGCTCTGGGTCAACCCGGACTGCGGCCTGAAGACCCGCGGCTACGCCGAGACCGAAGAGTCGCTGCGCAACCTGGTCAAGGCAACCCAGACGGTCCGCGCTGAACTGCTGGAAGCTGCAAAGTAGCCACAACTGCCTGAAGCACGACGGCGCCCGGTCACCTTTTCGGTGACCGGGCGCCGTCGGACTTTAACTATCGATTGCTGAGCAGCGGCCCTTTTCAACGCTCAAAAGGGCGCCTACGGAGCAGTCGATTCAGGACTCCCAGACGATTTCGTCGTCCACCACGCCGTCCTCGTCCGCGGACGCCACCAGGACTTCGTCGGTGAAGTGCTCGCCCAGGGTGAAGTCCAGGACGAAGTAGCGTTCGGGCTGGCCCGGGAAGATTCCCACGTGGCCCAGTTTCAGGGCCTTCAGGAAGACGGCATTCGTCAACTGGCTCTTGTCCTCGACGCCGAACACCTTCTTGAGGTGCTCATCCTTGATGGCGTTGCAGTGGAAGTGCCGGTACTCCTGGGGGCTGGTGCCCTCCTGCTCCAGCTCCTCGGCGATCATGTCCCGCACCTGGTCCACGAGCTCGGGCAGGTACCTTAGCCGGTAGTCCACCTTGTGCATGGCCGCTTCGTCGAAATGGTCGTGCGCATTGATGTTGAGGTCCAGCTCAACCGGCTGCCCGTCCAGTTCATGCTTCGCTGCGACGTTGTGGTCCCGGCCGTGGTTAAGCTCGATCTCACCAAAGAGCCGGCTCGCTACCTTGTTCATATCTTCAACATAGACCCGAAAAGCGGAGCATTCCAGCATCAGGGATTTTTATCTGGAGCCCTTCGTCCCGGCTGCGTCGCGGCACGGGTACATTGATCGGATGCATACTGCCGCTGCCGCCGTTGCCCGATCCCGTGAGCTGTTCGACAGCGGGGTGAGCCGACCGCTGGCGTGGCGGCTCGAACAGCTGGGCAATCTGCGCAGGATGCTCACGGATCACGGCGGGGATTTTGCCGGGGCCCTCCTCAGCGACCTCGGCAAGCACCGCAGCGAGGCCCAGCTGACCGAGATCGGCTTTGTGACCGCGGAGGTGGCCCATCTGGAGCGGCATCTGGCGGCCTGGCTTAGGCCCCGCCGGGTGGACGTGCCGCTTCCGGCGCAGCCGGCCCGGGCCTGGACCGAGCTGACTCCGCTGGGAGTGGTGCTGGTGATCGGTACGTGGAACTATCCGCTGCAGCTGACCCTCGCGCCGCTTGCCGGAGCCCTTGCAGCAGGAAACACCGTGGTCATCAAGCCGAGCGAGCACGCGCCCGCCACATCAGCCGCCCTGGTCCGCTGGGTGCCGGAGTACCTGGGCGGCGCCGCCGAGGTGGTGCCCGGTGGCATCCCGGCAACCACGGCGCTGCTGGCGGAACGCTTCGACCACATCTTCTTTACCGGCGGGCAAGACGCCGCCCGCGTGGTCATGCGGGCTGCGGCCGAACACCTGACACCCGTGACCCTCGAACTTGGAGGCAGGTGCCCGGCCTACGTGGACGCCACCGCGGACCTGGCCGCCACGGCCGGGCGCATTGCATGGGGCCGGTTCATGAACGCCGGGCAGACCTGCGTGGCGCCGGACTATGTGCTGGCCGCCCCCGACATTCTGGACGCGCTTGAACCGCTGCTCATAGACGCCATCACCGCCATGTTCGGCAAGGACCCGGCAGGCAGTGCCTCCTACGGCCGGATCGTCGATGACCGGCACTTTGAACGGCTCGCAGAACTGGCGGACGGCACAACCGTGGTCCATGGCGGCCAGCGGGATCCCGAAAGCCGGTACTTTGCCCCGACCCTGCTGCGGCCCGCACCGGGTGACGCCGTCCTGGATGAGGAAATCTTCGGCCCGTTGCTCCCGCTGGTCCCCGTATCCGGAGCGGACGAAGCGATCCGGATGGTCAACGCGGGCGGCAAGCCGCTGGCTGTGTACGTCTTCAGTGCCGACGACGGCGTCCGCGGATCCTTTGCGGCGGACACGTCGTCAGGGGCCCTGGTGTATGGAGCGCCGGCGGCGCACCTCGCGGTCCCGGGCCTCCCGTTCGGCGGGGTTGGCGGCAGCGGCATGGGTGCCTATCACGGCGAACATTCCGTGCGGACGTTTTCGCATGAACGGGCCTGCATGGATAAACCGATGCGGCCGGACACCCTGCGCCTGGCCTATCCGCCCTACGGAACGGCGAGGGACGCGCTGGTGACCGCCCTCCTGTCATTGGCGTCGCGGGCGCCCGGACGTTCCAAAGCGCGGCGCGCGGAGGCCCGTGGTTCCAAAACCCGCTAATTCTTGCGGGTGGTCCCCAGGCTGTGGAGCGTGTCCGCCAGGAGCTCGACGAACAGCTGGACCCGTGCCGTCTGCTTGTCATTGATCAGCAGGGCGAATACGTTCCTGGCAAGCCTGATTTCGGGAACATCGAGCACCACCACGCCGGCAGGACGGTGCCGCAGGGCAAGCTCGGGGACCAGGGCGGCGCCCAGCCCCGCCGCGGCCATTTCGAGGCTGGCGTGGAAATCGTCGCTGTAGGCCACCACCCGGGGGTGCAGGTTGCAGCTGGCGAACAGCCGTTCGATAACCGTCGCATCGCTGGTGCCCGGGTGATGGACGATCCAGGGCATGTCGGAGAGGTGGTCCGCCGCGACTTTGGCGTCGGCACGGAAACCCCAGGCCGCAGGCAGCACCACGCGGAATTCGTCGTCGCCGATCCATTGCCGGTTAACAGTATGGGGCCACGCCAGGCCGGACTGTCCCACCTGATAGACCAGCGCCACATCAAGTTCGCCGCCGGTGCGCAGCCCCTGAATCGTCTGCGAGGGCTCCGCCACGGACACCCTGAGGTCGATGCCGAGGTCTTTCCACTTCGGGTTCTGCAGGATCCGGGGCAGCACATACGTGGCCAGGCTCGGGAAAATTCCCAGCCTCAGTTCCTGGTGCGTGGCGTTGTGCGTCCTGGAGGCAGCGGCCATCAGGGCCTCGATGTCCGTGAGGACCTTGGCCGCATGCCGTGTCATCACCAGGGCAGCTTCGGTGGGCTGGATGCTTCGGGCCGAGCGCTGGAAGAGATCCACGCCGGTGTCCCGCTCCAAAGCGGACATCTGCTGGGAAACGGCGGAGGCCGTATAGCCCAGCCGGTTGGCGGCCGCGGCGAATGAACCGAGGCGGGTGACCTCCACGAGCGTCCGCAGATGAACAGGGTTGATCAATGGTTGCCCTTCGCCGTGGAAAATCCCGCTTCATTGTGGCATATCGCCCCGCGGCCCCGGAATGTCGCCACGGACCGGCCGCGGTCATGGGGAAGAATCGCGTCAAGGCGCCCGGCTGGAATTCGTAGTCATCCGGGCGCCCTTCGGTGACGAATTGCCCATAAGACGATTCATCAGGACGATTCAGGCGAAGCCAACAGGAGCAGATCAGTGTCGCAAGCAGCAACGATTCCGGACGGCAGGCGGGTAGCCGTCATTGGCAGCGGCGTGGCAGGACTGACCGCAGCCTATGTCCTGAACCAGCGGGACAACGTCACCCTTTTCGAGGCCGACTCCCGGCTGGGCGGCCATGCCCACACCCATGATGTACCGCAGGCGGACGGCCCGGTCCTGGGCGTCGACACGGGTTTCATCGTCCACAACGAACGCACCTACCCGACGCTCCTGCGGCTCTTTGCGGAGCTGGGCGTCGAGACGCAGGACTCCGAAATGAGCATGTCGGTCCGCTGCGACGGCTGCGGCCTCGAATATGCCGGTGCCCGTGCCAGGGGGCGCGGCATCATTCCCCGGCCCTCAACCCTGCTGCGCGGCCGGTACCTTCTGATGCTTCTCGAAGTGACGCGCTTCCACCGGCGGGCCCGCGCCCTGCTGGCCGGGGCGTCGAAGGCTGCGGCCGGCGGCGGGGAGCCGGAGCTGACGCTGGGGGAGTTCCTCGCCCGGGAGAAATTCAGCAGCTACTTCATCTCGCACTTCATGACCCCCGTCGTGAGCGCGGTGTGGTCCTGCGACCCCACCACGGCGCTGGCCTACCCTGCCCGCTACCTGTTCACCTTCCTGGCCCACCACGGCCTGCTTGGTGTGTCCGGATCGCCGCAGTGGCGGACCGTCAAGGGGGGTTCCCGCACGTACGTGGATAAGCTTGCCGCGACGCTGCCGGACGTCCGGCTGTCCAGCCCGGTCACGTCGGTGCGCCGCCGTACGGAGGGCGTGGAACTGACCACGCCGCACGGAACGGAGGCCTTCGACGCCGTCGTTATTGCCACGCACCCTGCGCAGGCGCTGCACCTGCTCGCCGATGCCTCCCCGGAGGAACGCGAGGCGCTCGGCGGGATGCCCTACTCGGTCAACCAGACAGTGTTCCACCGCGACGACGCCGTCCTGCCGCGCAGCGCGGATGCCCGGGCGTCCTGGAACTACCGGCTGCCGACCTGCGACGCACGCCCGGACAAGGTGCTGGTCAGCTACGACATGACGAGGCTCCAGCGCCTCGAGCCTGCCGACGGCGGAAGGTACATCGTGAGCCTCGGGGAGTCCGAACTCATTTCCGATGGAACCGTGCTGGACCGGATGGTTTACGAACATCCGCAGTACACGCCGGATTCGCTCCGGGCGCAGCAGCAGATCCTTGCCCTGGGGGACGGACGCCTCGCCTTTGCCGGCGCGTACCACGGCTGGGGCTTCCACGAGGACGGCGCACTCTCCGGAGTCAAAGCGGCCGCCCGGCTTGGCCGGGACTGGGAGCCGCGGGACGCAGTAGCCGGCGCCCTCCTTCAGGCCGTTGCCGCGGAGGGCGCCTGATGAAAACCAGGGCTGCCATCTACCGCACCTCCATCGCACACGTACGGCGTACTCCGCTGCACAACGCGTTCACGTACCGCAGCTACAGCTGGTACGTCGACGTCGACCGGTTGCCTTCCCTGCCCTGGCCGCTCCGGCCGCTCGCGGACTTCCGCGCCTCCGACCACCTCGGCGACCCGGAAGGTTCGCTCCGCGGCAACGTGGAACGGTTCCTGCGGACCCGCGGGATAGAGCTCGACGGCGGCCGGATCACCATGCTGGCCAGCGCCCGGGTGTTTGGCCACGTGTTCAACCCGCTCAGCCTCTTCTGGTGCCATGGCGCCGACGGGGACCTGCGCTGCGTCGTCGCCGAAGTTCACAACACCTACGGTGAACGCCACTGCTATCTACTCGAAACGGATCACGCCGGCCGGGCCAGTGTTCCCAAAGCGTTCTACGTTTCCCCGTTCAACGACGTCGAAGGCCAGTACCGGATGAAACTCCCGGAACCGGGGGAGCGGCTGGCGGTATCGATCGTGCTGGAGCGCGAAGGGCAGAAGCCCTTCATCGCAACCGTCGATGGCGAACGCCGCGAGGCTTCCGTGCCGGCCGTCCTCTCCGCCGCGCTCGCGGTCCCGCTGGCGCCGCTGCGCGTCTCCGCTCAGATCCGCTGGCAGGGCATCAAGCTTTGGGCACGCAGGCTGCCCGTCATCAAAAGACCACACCACCCCTCACAGGAGGCAGTACAGTGACCATCACCGAAGCAACCGGATCCGCTGCGGGCCAGCCTGCGAACCCGCGTCCCACCTCGGCCCCTGCCGGCCTCGCCCACAGCAGCACCGTTGCCGACAGCACCGTTCCCTACAGCGTGCCGCAACCCCCTGCCGTGATTGACGCCGCCATCTGGCCCAGCATCGCCACCACGCCGGACAGCCTCAAAGCCCGGGTGGCGGGACGGATTGCGGACGCGATCTTCAAGGCCGCCGTCCGCACGCTTCCCCTCGAAGTCCGCTACCCGGACGGCACCGTCCTTGGAAAGGCAGCGGCCGGCCCGGCATCCGGGTCCGGGGCTCCCTACCCGGTCATGACCCTGAACCGCCCGGAGGCTTTCGCTGCCCGGCTCGGTGACGGCGGACTGATCGGCCTGGGCGAGTCCTATATGGCCGGAGACTGGGACGCGGACGACCTCACCGCCGTCATGGAAGTCTTCGCCGCCAGGGTGGGAACCCTCGTGCCCGAGCCGCTGCAGAAACTGCGCGCCCTGTACCTCCCGCGCCAGCCGCGCAGGGAACGCAACACGGAGCAGAACACCCGTTCCAACATCTCCCGGCACTACGACCTCTCCAACGAGCTTTTTTCCTCGTTCCTGGACAGCACCATGACCTACTCCAGTGCGCTTTTCCCGGAGAGGGGCGATGCGCTGCGGACCGTTGCCTGGGACGGATTCGCTGCCGCGCAGCAGGCAAAGATCGACCGTCTGCTGGACAAGGCCGGTGTCGGCGAGGGAACGCGCGTGCTGGAAATCGGTACCGGCTGGGGCGAACTTGCGCTGCGTGCAGCTGCCAGGGGTGCCACCGTCTATTCGGTCACCCTTTCCAGCGAACAGCAGGAACTGGCCCGCCAGCGCGTGGCCGAGGCCGGCTACGCCGACGCCGTCACCATTGAGCTCAAGGACTACCGGGCCGTGGAAGGGGAGTACGACGCCGTTGTGACGGTCGAAATGATCGAGGCCGTCGGCTACGAATACTGGGCCACGTATTTCCAGACGATCGAGCGTGTCCTGGCTCCCGGCGGCAAGGTAGCCATCCAGGCCATCACCATCGCCCACGACCGGCTGATCGCCACCCGGACCAGCTACACGTGGGTGCACAAGTACATCTTCCCCGGTGGCGTCATTCCATCCGTCCGGGCCATCGAGGAAATCACCGAGAAGCAGACCGGTCTCCGGGTCCGCGAACGCCTCGCGATGGGCGAACATTATGCGCAGACGCTGCGCCTCTGGGAGGAACGCTTCATGTCGCGCGCCGACGAGGTTGCGGCCATGGGGTTCGACGCGGTCTTCCAGCGGATGTGGCTGTTCTACCTCTGCTACTCCAGGGCGGGCTTCGAGACGGGCTACCTCGACGTCCAGCAGATTGTCCTGGACCATGCGGCTGCCAAGCGTGCGGCCGGCGGAGCCGCAGTATGACCCCGCCGCTCGCGAGCACCATTGCCGAGGTCCTGCACCCCGTGCTCGGCGGGGAACTTCCGGTCCGGCTCAAGGTGTGGGACGGCAGTGAGGCGGGCCCTTTCGGCGCACCGGTGGTCCGGCTGAATTCCCCGGACGCCATCCGCCGGCTGTTGTGGGCGCCGGGCGAGCTCGGTGCAGCACAGGCGTACGTCACCGGAGAACTGGACGTCGACGGCGACCTCAACTCAGCGTTCGAGCACCTCTGGAAGGTGGTGCGGGACCGCGAACTTTCCGGCATCAGGCCCACCCCCGCCGTCCTGGCGGGCGTGGGCAGGATTGCCAGGGCCGCTGGTGCCCTCGGCACTCCGCCCGAGCCGCCGGCCAGCCAGGCCCGGGTCAAGGGAAAGCTGCACAGCCTCCTGCGTGACCGTGCCGCCATCAGCCACCACTACGATCTCAGCAATGAGTTCTACGGCCTGATCCTGGATCCGCAGATGGCGTACTCCAGCGCGTACTGGACTGACTCCACAGAGACCTACGGCCTCGAGGACGCCCAGCGGGACAAGCTGGACCTTGTCTGTCGGAAGATCGGGCTCAAACCCGGGATGCGCCTGCTGGATGTCGGCTGCGGGTGGGGATCCCTGAGCCTGCATGCTGCGCAACACTACGGAGCCGACGTTGTGGGCGTGACCCTGTCCAGGGAACAGAAGGCGTTCATCGACGCCCGGATCCGCGACCGCGGCCTGGAGAAGACCGGGTTCGCCGGCCGCGGGCCACAGGGAACAGTGGAGGTCCGGGTCCAGGACTACCGCGAGATTCCGGACGGCCCGTTTGACGCCGTTGCCTCCCTGGAAATGGGCGAACACGTGGGCCAGCGAAACTACCCGGTGTACGCCGCGGCGCTGTTCAACAATGTGGTTCCCGGCGGCCGGGTGCTGGTCCAGCAGATGTCCCGGCGCGGAAAGCACCCTGGAGGCGGGCCGTTCATCGAATCCTTCATCGCCCCGGACATGCACATGCGTCCGGTCGGCGAGACCGTGGGGTTCCTGGAGGACGCGGGGTTGGAAGTCGAGGGTGTGGAGGCGATGCGGAAGGACTACGTGCGGACCCTTGAAGCCTGGTACGCCAACTTCGAGCAGAACCAGGAAGCCGCCGTCGACATGATGGGGGAGGAGATAGCCCGGGTCTGGAGGCTGTACCTCGTTGGTGCCCTGCGCAGCTTCGCCGAGGGCAGGATGGGCGTGGAACAGATCCTCTGCAGCAGGCCCGCGGCCCGGAGCTGAACCGGACACGGCAACTCCGCCTCGACACGACGTTCCGTTCATCACATCGGGGGCCCTGAAACTTCGTTCAGGGCCCTTTTGTGTGCCGTCCGACACGCCTGCCGCGCAGGTGCGACACGCCGTCTGCCGGGCGACACGCGGGGCGATTAATTGTGGCTAACTACTCCACAGGGTGTGGATTTCGTCCTCGAAAACAGCTGAAACACGGACATTTTTCACCTACCCGCCTGTGGATTAACGGTGCATTAAATGACATACTTGTAATACATCATGTTGGGGTCCTCATCGGGGCCGTGCACTACATGTAGTATCGACATACAGATTGAGCGGGACGCAGGACCGGTATCGGATGAGGGGTTTCAGTTCCGGGCAGTGTCTACCGCAACGACGTACCAGAGACTTCAAAGCAGTGACTTCAACAAAAGGGGACAGGAACCATGACCGTTACGGTTTACACGAAGCCGGCCTGTGTTCAGTGCAACGCAACGTACCGCGCGCTGGACAAGAAGGGCATCACCTACCAGAGCGTCGACATCTCCCAGGACGCGGACGCCCTTGAGCGCCTGAAGGCCCTCGGCTACATGCAGGCCCCCGTTGTGGTCACGGACCAGGACCACTGGTCAGGCTTCCGCCCGGACAAGATCGAAGAGCTGGCGCTGAGCGCCGCTGCTTCCGTGGCCTAGGCTGCATCCGCCGTTTCCGGCAAAGAACATTACGTAGATGAGGTGACTCCCATGGCAGCGCCGGCACTTGCCGATGCGCCGCTCGCAGCAGACGCTGCGAATACGACGCCCATGACCCGGACCTCCAGTCACCTCATCTATTTTTCCTCGGCCTCCGAGAACACCCGGCGCTTCGTTGAGAAGCTGGGCCGGGATGTCTCCCGGATTCCCCTGCATCAGCGTGAACCTGAACTCGTGGCCTCGGAGCCCTTCGTCCTGGTGGTTCCCACCTACGGGGGGACCGGCGGCGAGGGCTCAGTGCCGAAACAGGTAATCCGGTTCCTCAACAACACGCAGAACAGGGCCCTGATCCGTGGGGTGATCGGCGCAGGAAACACGAATTTCGGGGACAACTACTGCATGGCGGGTGACATCATCGCCTTCAAATGCCAGATACCCCACCTCTACCGCTTCGAACTTATGGGGACGCCTGAAGACGTCCGCCTGGTAAATCAAGGATTGGACAAGTTTTGGACACTACTGTCGCAGACACAGAAGTAACCATGCCCGCCGTCGAGAAGGCCGCAGAGAAGCCCGCACTGCCCGCTGCCTACAAGGGGCTGGGCTACCACGAGCTGAACGCCATGCTGAACCTGTACGGACCGAACGGCGAAATCCAGTTCGAAGCGGACCGCGAGGCCGCGCACCAGTACTTCCTGCAGCACGTGAACAACAACACCGTGTTCTTCCATGACCTGGAAGAGAAGCTCGACTACCTGGTGAAGAACCAGTACTACGAGCGCGAAACCCTCGACCAGTACACGATGAATTTCATCCGCGAGCTCTTCAACCGGGCGTACAAGAAGAAGTTCCGCTTCGAGACCTTCCTGGGTGCCTTCAAGTTCTACACGTCCTACACGCTGAAGACGTTCGACGGCAAGCGGTTCCTGGAGCGCTACGAGGACCGCGTGTGCATGGTTGCCCTGCACCTGGCCCGCGGCGACGAGCAGCTGGCCCTGCAGATGGTGGATGAGATCATCGAGGGCCGCTTCCAGCCGGCCACCCCCACGTTCCTGAACGCGGGCAAAAAGCAGCGCGGCGAGCTGGTCTCCTGCTTCCTGCTCCGCATCGAAGACAACATGGAGTCGATCGGCCGTTCCATCAACTCCGCCCTGCAGCTGTCCAAGCGCGGCGGCGGTGTGGCGTTCGCGCTGACCAACATCCGCGAAGTCGGCGCCCCGATCAAGCAGATCGAAAACCAGTCCTCGGGCGTCATCCCCGTGATGAAGCTCCTCGAGGACAGCTTCTCCTACGCCAACCAGCTCGGTGCCCGCCAGGGTGCCGGTGCCGTGTACCTGCACGCCCACCACCCGGACATCTACCGGTTCCTGGACACCAAGCGGGAAAACGCGGACGAGAAGATCCGCATCAAGACCCTGTCACTCGGCGTCGTGATCCCGGACATCACCTTCGAACTGGCCAAGCGGGACGAGGACATGTACCTGTTCTCCCCGTACGACGTCGAACGCGTCTACGGCATGCCGTTCTCCGACGTCTCGGTCACCGAGAAGTACTACGAGATGGTGGATGATTCCCGGATCAAGAAGACCAAGATCAAGGCGCGCGAGTTCTTCCAGACCCTCGCCGAGATCCAGTTCGAATCCGGCTACCCGTACATCATGTTCGAGGACACCGTGAACCGGGAAAACCCGATCGACGGCAAGATCATCATGTCCAACCTGTGCTCCGAGATCCTCCAGGTTTCGCAGCCCACCACGTACCACGATGACCTGTCCTACGACCAGACCGGCAAGGACATCTCCTGCAACCTGGGCTCGCTGAACATCGCGAAGACCATGGATTCGCCGGACTTCGGCCTGACCATCGAGACGGCCATCCGGTCGCTCTCGGCCGTGTCCGACATGTCCAACATCACCTCGGTGCCGTCCATCGCCCGCGGCAACGACCAGAGCCACGCGATCGGCCTCGGCCAGATGAACCTGCACGGCTACCTGGCCCGCGAGCGGGTCCACTACGGTTCCGAAGAGGGCCTGGACTTCACCAACATCTACTTCTACTCGGTGGTGTTCCACGCCGTCCGCGCCTCCAACAAACTGGCCATCCAGACCGGCCAGACGTTCGGCGGCTTCGAAAAGTCCAAGTACGCCTCGGGCGAGTTCTTCGACAAGTACACGGAGCAGGAGTGGGTGCCGCAGACCGAGAAGGTTGCGGAGCTGTTCAAGAACATCCACATCCCCACCCAGGATGACTGGCGCGAGCTGAAGGCTTCCGTCATGGAGCACGGCATCTACAACCAGAACCTGCAGGCCGTCCCGCCGACCGGCTCGATCTCCTACATCAACAACTCCACCTCCTCGATCCACCCGGTGGCGTCCAAGATCGAGATCCGCAAGGAAGGCAAGCTGGGCCGCGTGTACTACCCGGCGCCGTACCTGACGAACGACAACCTGGAGTACTACCAGGATGCCTACGAGATCGGCTACGAGAAGGTCATCGACACCTACGCCGCAGCCACGCAGCACGTGGACCAGGGGCTGTCCCTGACGCTGTTCTTCAAGGACACCGCCACCACGCGCGACATCAACAAGGCCCAGATCTACGCCTGGAAGAAGGGCATCAAGACCATCTACTACATCCGTCTCCGCCAGCTCGCGCTGGAAGGGACCGAGGTAGAGGGCTGCGTCAGCTGCATGCTTTAATCTTCAACTAAAACGTGACAGTACGACGGCGGGCGCCCGCCCGCCGTCGTACGCTTTAACTAAAGAACCAACCCAACATTGAGGGGATGACATGACCGAAAAGGTCAAGCTGCTTAGCCACGTCGAGGCCATCAACTGGAACCGCATCCAGGACGACAAGGACGTGGATGTCTGGAACCGCCTCGTCAACAACTTCTGGCTGCCGGAGAAGGTGCCGCTGTCCAACGACGTCCAGTCGTGGGCGACGCTGACGCCGGACGAGCAGCAGCTCACCATGCGCGTGTTCACGGGCCTGACCCTGCTGGACACCATCCAGGGCACCGTTGGCGCCGTCTCGCTGATTCCGGACGCCCTCACCCCGCACGAGGAAGCCGTCTACACGAACATTGCGTTCATGGAGTCCGTGCACGCCAAGAGCTACTCCTCCATCTTCTCCACGCTGGCCTCCACCAAGGAGATCGACGAGGCGTTCCGCTGGTCCACCGAGAACGAGAACCTTCAGAAGAAGGCCCAGATCGTCATGGACTACTACCAGGGCGACGATCCCCTGAAGCGCAAGGTGGCTTCCACGCTGCTGGAGAGCTTCCTGTTCTACTCGGGCTTCTACCTGCCGATGTACTGGTCCTCACGGGCCAAGCTGACGAACACCGCCGACCTGATCCGCCTGATCATCCGCGATGAGGCCGTGCACGGCTACTACATCGGCTACAAGTTCCAGAAGGGCCTGGAGAAGGTCTCCGAGGAGAAGCGCCAGGAGATCAAGGACTACACCTTCGAACTGCTCTTCGAGCTGTACGAAAACGAAGTCCAGTACACGCACGACCTCTACGACTCCGTCGGCCTCGCCGAGGACGTCAAGAAGTTCCTGCACTACAACGCCAACAAGGCGCTGATGAACCTGGGCTACGAGGCCATGTTCCCGGCTTCCGTCACCGATGTGAACCCGGCCATCCTCTCGGCCCTGTCGCCGAACGCTGACGAGAACCACGACTTCTTCTCGGGGTCGGGTTCGTCTTACGTGATTGGCAAGGCCGTCAACACCGAGGACGAGGACTGGGACTTCTAGTCTTCTCAGTCCATCCGTCGTCAACTCAGCTCTCTCACGCACGCGCGCGGGAGGGTTGAGTTGTTTAATCCCCGCGTCAGGATCGCGCTGAGGGAAGGGTCCCGGACCGCGTTCAATTCGCCCTGCGGTGGCGATCCCGTTGCCCTGCGCACTGCCTTGTTGAACATCCGTGTAATGATCAGACTCCTTGAAGCATGAACGCTTCCGGGAGGAAGTCGTCCAGGGGTGCCGACCAGGGCGGGCCGTCAACGTCCGCGCGGAGGGAAATCCATGCCCTGGTAAGAAATGGTGCCAGTCCGGGAAAGGGTCCGGGGGCGGTTCCGGTTCGGAATCCGGGCACGGTTCTTCCGCGGCCAGAACGTCGTGTGGCCAGCGGGGCGGTTCCCAGTCCTGGTGCTCGCTGGAGTAGAGCTGGCTTGACGGCGAGGTCCACCCTGGCGGGTTGTCCTTGCTGGCTCCGGTTGGTGTCCAGGCGGAGCTGTGTTTCAGCCGGTGGTGCCTGGGGCAGGGTTGGCCGAGGTTGGTGATGCCCGTGGTGCCTCCGTCTGCCCAGGCCAGGAGGTGGTCCGCTTCATTGTCCTGTGAGTGGTTGTTGCAGCCGGGGAAGGGACACTTCCCGTCGCGAAGTCGAAGCCATTGCCGCTGGGCCTTGGTGACGCGGTAGCTTGTCCGTCCGATTTCCAATGGTGCCCCGTCACGTGGGTCAATCAGGACGCGGTAGAAGGAGTCGGCGCCGTCGGCGATCAGCCGGCGGGCCATGGATGTTGGGATCGGCCCGTAGCCGTCCAGCATGGCTGGTTCATCCGTGGCACCCAGGAGGGACAGCACCGGGACGGTGATCAGGACCTGCGCCCTCGGGGTCGGGACACCCCCGGCTTTATCCCCGTCCGGGCCCGTGCCGCCGTCGGCCCTGCCGGAGGTGCCTGTGACGCCGGTGGTGTCGGTGAGCAGCCAGGTTGCGGCGACATCGGCGCGGAGCTGGGTGAGGGTCCGGGCTTCGTTCGGGCCTTGGAGGGTGCGGGCGGCGGTGGTGGTCCGTTCCCAGATCCCTGCGGCGGTGTCGGCCGGGAGGTAAGCGGAGAGCCAGGCCATGCCGTCACGGTCCGGGGTTAACTCGACCCGCCGGTCCGCGAGGCTGCGGCGGTGGCGTTTTTCGATGCTGACCGGGTGGTGGCGTTCCCGCCAGGTGCGGGCTTTGGCACGGAAGCGTCCCGGGACAAGGTCCCCGGCCAGACAACCGCGGGCCGGGTTTGGTGCGTCCGGGTCCAGGAAGTGCGCTTCCAGGGCGGCCGCTCCGGCGGGATCCAGGCCCGCGGTTTCATCGACCACTATCCGGGCGTGCTGCCAGGAGATCGTCCCGGCCTGCAGTGCCGCCAGCGTCAGCGGCAGGTTCGTTGTCAGTGCCAGGGAATCGGACACGAGGGCACCGGCGGTGCGTTCGCTGACGGTCAGGACGCAGGCGACCTCGGCAACGGTGGCCATTTCCTGGGCGGTGCTGTCCTGCGGGGATGCCGCCGGTGATGCCAACAACCTGCTTGCCTCCACGTATTCGGCAGTCAGCCTCACCTTCAGGGCGGCGGTCCCGGCCTCGTGCCGGGCCAATTCGGCCAGGGCGTCCAGGCAGTCATCCGCCAGTTCCCGCAGCGGATCGGCATCCGGCGGCAGGCCGCCGTCGGGCACTTCAGCGATTCCCGTGTCGACGCCGAAATACGACGCAAGCACGGCCGCGGAGGCGGCGACGGCCGCCATGGCCTCCCTGCTCTCCGCACTCCAAGCTGTGCTGCTGTCCATACCCACAGCATCTCAGGAGGCTCTGACATCCTTTGATGCAGTTGCTGGAATCGCAGGATCCTCCGGCCGCAAGGGGCACTATGTCTCTTCCGGCCGGGAATAGGAGGACCCCGAGCGAGTCCGTTCCAGCAGGCCGAAATCGACCAGGTACCGACGAAGCAACACGACGTCGTCGGAATAGCTGAGGAGCCGTTCATTGACCTGCTTTTCCGTGAGGTCTTCGCCGGCCTTGATGGAATCGTTGACGATCCAGGCCCGGAGCTCCCGTCGCTCCGCCTTGTTGGCCGGATACCTGTCGATCCTGCCCAAGCGCATAAACCGGGCCACGCCCTCCTGCGGCTGCCGCCGTGGTTGCTGTGTGAGAAGGTCACGGAAGACCGCCTCGGACGCCACCAGTTCGCCGGCAGCGTTCCGGTCAACGAGCCCGGACTCAAGAAGGGCGGACGCGGCCCGGTTTCGCCGGTGATCCTTTAGACCAGCGACCGCTTCGGGGAGTTTGGCGCCCAGCACAATCCGGGCGTATGCGGTCCGCGTGTCGTTGTTGGCGAGGGCCGCCATGACACGCCGCCAGTGCGGTCCGCTATGCCTCATTCCTCCGGTCACAGCCTTCTCCCCACCCTGTGTGCAGGCAGCGGTCCAAGGCGGCAAAGAGACACGTCGGCGTCATTCAGCCACGGTGTCGGCGTGCCGATGCGCCACCCTCCACTCGCCGTCTTCGCGGCGATAGACCTGGGTGACGCGCAGGGTGTAACTGCGCGGCTGACCGTCGACGGAGGTCGAAATATGCTCCAGGCCGGCGGTATAGGCCATGTCACCGACGACGTCGTAGGCCTGCAGTTCGAAAGTGTAGGACGTGCAGTTGGAGAATGCTGTCTCAAGGACAGCGAAGGCCTCGTCCACCTCCTGCTGCCCAAACGCATTCCGCCACGCGCCCAGGATGCTCACAGGCTCCTGCCGGGACCAAAGCGCCCGGCGGGGCGCCGAGTCGCCGTCATGAAGCGCGACTTCCGCCTGGCGCAGCGAAGAATTTACCCAGGCTATGAAGTCATCGGCCTCGCTCATACTTCAGTATGGATCCAGCTCAGTGCGTTGCACAGGGCTGCCAAAATTGGTCCTCTGAATCATGGAACCGGCGCGGGTGACCGGACACTATGAGGTAGGGGAGAAGCGTAGTCACTGGATGCAGAACTCGTTCCCCTCGGGGTCGAGCATCGAGATGTGCCAGCCGACCCCGCCGTCGAACACCCCCGCGACCGTGGCCCCGGCCTCAACGCAGCGGTCAGCGTGGGCAAGGGCCAGAAGGCGTCCATCAGCCGTCGACTCTGCGCCCTCGGTGACATTGATGTCCAGGTGCACTCGGTTCTTTGCCGTCTTGCCCTCGGGAACCGGCTGAAAGAACAAGCGGGGGCCCGGGCCGGCAGGGTCAATGACAGCTCCACGCCAAAGCTCCCTCGGGATGCCTCGTGCCGCGGCAAATTCCGGCCAGCTGGCAAATCCGTCCGGCGGCTGCTGGATGCTGTAATTCAGGGCCACCGCCCAGAACCGAGTCATCGACTGGATGTCGTGGCAGTCAAAGGTGACTTGGAACGAGTAGGACACAGAGTCGCCTTCCGTTTCGGATGCAACAACTATGCCACCCGAACTCAAACCGGCCTCGGGTCCCAGGCGCCCCGTCCGGGTCACGAACGGGAGCGGGCCGCTTCTGAGTCCCGGTCGATCCTCACGTCGAAGTCCAGGCCGGCGCCGTTGCCCGAGAGGCGGCCAAGCAGGTACGAGCGCAGGGCATCGTTGGTGGCGGTGTGCGCGCTGTGGATGGCTTCACCGCTGAGCAGGGCGTACGAATCGCCAACGTGGAAGACCGTCAGGAAGCAGTCCTCAAGTTCGTCCGTCCGTAGGTTCCGGACGATTTCCCGGAAGCGCCCCTCTGAGCCGCTGCTGGGCATGGTTGTCACCGAAAAGGTCACTGTGCTTGGCATTTTCGCTGGTCCTTTGTAGCCTCCAGCCGGGAACCTCCCCCCGGCATCTATGACAGGCTAGCCGCTGCGCCGTGCAGGCATAACCCTTACCGGGAAGTAAGTTAAGGAATTCATCAATTCGGCAACTGGCGGCAGCACACGTCCGGGGACGGAAGGAATCCACACCCTGTATTCCCCGAAGCCGGAACTTGCTATCGTCTGAAGTGGACTGCCGGCGTGCGGTGCAGCTGGCGAGCCCTTCCGCCTAGAGGACGAAGGTTCAACATGATGCGCACACGTCTTTCCGCATTCGGCCTCATCGCCGCCGCAGCACTCGCCCTGGCCGGCTGCGGGTCCGGGTCCACCACGCCGTCCGGTTCGGCGCCGGCCGGAGGAGCGGACACCTCCCTCGCCGACGTCAAGAGCGCAGGCGAGCTCAAGATCGGCACGGAGGGCACGTACAAACCCTTCTCCTTCCACGCGGACGGCAGCGGCGAACTGACCGGATACGACGTCGAGATCATCACCGCCGTCGCCGGGAAACTCGGGGTGAAACCCTCCTTCCAGGAAACCCAGTTCGACGCCATCTCCGCCGGCCTTGAGGCCAAGAGGTTCGACGTCGTGGCCAACCAGGTCTCTATCACCGACGAACGCAAGGCGAAGTACGAATTTTCCGAGCCGTACACGGTGAGCACCGGCGTCATTGTCACCAAGGCCGACGACAACAGCGTCAGCTCCTTCGAGAGCCTCAAGGGCAAGACCACCGCGCAGTCGCTGACCAGCAACTGGTACAAACTGGCGCAGGAGAGCGGCGCGAACGTGGAGGCCGTGGAGGGCTGGGCGCAGGCCGTAACCCTGCTCAAGCAGGGGCGGGTGGACGCCACCATCAACGACAAACTGACTTACCTGGACTATCAGAAGACCGCGAAGGACAACGAGATCAAGATCGCCGCCGAGACGACGGACAAGTCGCTCAGCGCCCTCGCCTTCCGCAAGGGATCGACCAGCCTGGCCCAGGCCGTGAACACGGCCCTGGGGGAGCTGCAGACCGACGGCACCCTGGCCAAAATCTCCCAGAAATACTTCGACGCTGACGTCACGAAGTAGCGGATCGGAGGCCGGCGGCGGACGCAGCTTCAGCGCATGACTATCAACTGGGACCTCGTATGGAGCTCACTGGGGCCCATCCTCATCGGCGCCGTTTCCGGCACAATTCCGCTGGCCCTGGCGTCTTTCGGCCTCGGACTGCTGCTGGCCCTGCTGATCGCACTGATGCGGCTCAGCCGGAATCCCGTCTTTTCCGCCATTGCGCGAATGTACATTTCCGTCATCCGAGGCACACCCCTGCTGGTGCAGCTGTTCGTCATTTTCTACGGGCTCCCCTCGGTCGGCGTCACCATCAGTCCATGGCCCAGCGCCATCATCGCCTTCTCCCTGAATGTGGGCGGCTACGCAGCAGAGGTCATCCGGGCGGCCATCCTGTCCGTTCCCAAAGGACAGTGGGAGGCCGGCCACACGATCGGCATGTCCCGCCGCCAGTCGCTGGTCCGCATCATCCTGCCGCAGGCCGCGCGCGTCTCGGTCCCGCCCCTGTCCAACACCTTCATCAGCCTGGTCAAGGACACGTCGCTCGCTTCCCTGATCCTCGTCACCGAGCTGTTCCGCCAGGCGCAGCAGGTGGCGGCCTTCAGCCAGGAATTCATGCTCCTGTACCTGGAGGCAGCGGTCATCTATTGGATCATCTGCCTGGTCCTCGCCAGCGGGCAGTCCGTCCTGGAGAAGAGATTGGACCGCTATGTCGCCCACTGAACCCTCGCCCACTGAACCGTCGCCCACTGAACCCTCGCCCGCTGGACCAGCACTCCCGGGTGACGCCGCTTTGCTCACCGTGCGCGGGCTGCGTAAGGCATTCGGCAGCCATGAAGTGCTGAAATCCGTGGACGTGGACGTCCGCCGGGGCGAAGTCGTGGCCCTGATCGGGCCCTCAGGATCCGGCAAGACGACGGTTCTGCGGTGCCTCAACGGACTCGAAATACCCGACGACGGCGTGGTGGACTTTACGGGCCAGCTCGCCGTCGACTTTTCCGCACCGGTGACCAAGAAGCAGCTCGCCGCCTTAAGGGACCGCAGCGCCATGGTGTTCCAGCACTACAACCTCTTCCCGCACAAGACCGTCCTTGAGAACATCATCGAAGGCCCCGTCCAGGTGCAAAAACGGCCCAAAGCGGAGGCAATCGCTGAAGCCAGGGACCTTCTGGCCCGCGTCGGACTGTCAGCCAAGGAGAAGAGCTACCCGTTCGAGCTCTCCGGCGGGCAGCAGCAGCGTGTCGGCATCGTCCGTGCGCTCGCCCGTCGGCCGCAGCTCCTGCTTTTTGACGAGCCGACGTCGGCCCTGGACCCTGAGCTGGTGGGTGACGTCCTGACCGTGATCAAGGAGTTGGCGGACGAAGGCTGGACCATGGTGGTGGTCACCCATGAGCTGGCGTTCGCCCGCCAGGTGGCCGACGAAGTCATCTTCATGGACGGCGGCGTGGTCGTTGAGCGCGGCCATCCCGACACCGTGCTGCGCGACCCGCGGGAGGAGCGCACCCGCCAATTCGTGGACCGGCTGCTTAACCCGTTCTAGGCTATTGAGTAAACGGCAGGAGACCCGCCATGACGCAGCAGCTTGGCAAGTTTGAGAAATACCTGATTGAGGAATTCTTCGACGATTACCGTGCCGGTGCCATGAGCCGGCACACGTTCACGCGCAGGGTGGCGTTCATCACCGGCAGCATGGCCGCCGCCGCGGCCGCCATGGCGCTGGTCGGCTGCACGCCCCAGGAACTGCCGCGCAGCACGGACCCCATGCCGACGCCCACTCCGTCCGGGTCTTCGGCCGGCACCGCTTCGGGCGCCCCCGCAGGCGCAGTAGCCGGCGCCAAGAGCCCGCTGTCCGTTCCCGAGGGCGCGCCCGGCCTGGTCACCGCAACGGTGCAATTTCCGTCCGACGGAACGGACATCAGCGCTTACCTGGCCCGGCCGGACGGGGACGAGGCCGGACCCGCCGTGCTCATCTGCCACGAAAACCGCGGGCTGACACCGCACATCCAGGACGTGGCGCGGCGCTTCGCCAAAGCCGGCTATGCGGCGCTGGCGCTGGACCTGCTGAGCAGGGAGGGCGGAACGGCAAGCCTGGACCGGGACGCGGTTCCCGGCGCGCTGACCAAGGCCGGAGCGCAGCGCCACGTCTCCGATTTCGCCGCAGCCTTCGACTACCTGAACTCGCAGGATTTCGTCGACTCCGGGCGTATTGCCATGACGGGCTACTGCTTCGGCGGCGGCATCACTTGGCAGGCCGCGACGGAAGTGTCCGGGCTGAAAGCCACGTCGGCGTTCTATGGACCGGCCCCGGACCTGGCGAAGGTCGCCGCCATCAAACCGGCTGTCCTGGGCGTCTACGCCGAACTCGACGACCGGATCACAGGAGCGCTGCCGGCGTTCCGCGATGCCCTGGCTGATACCGACGTCCGCCACGAGCTCAAGGTGTATCCCGGCGTCGACCACGCGTTCCACAATGACACCGGCGAGCGCTATAACGAGGCGCAGGCCACCGCTGCCTGGAACGACACACTGGATTGGTTCGGCAGGTATGTCTGATCGTGCGCTCGGGGCGGGCTCCGGAGCAGGGGTCAGCGTCCGCAATGCCGTGTCCCTGAAGCTGCTTCCTGCGGCACTCGTGTCGCTTTCCGGCTTTGTGCTCTTCGTCCTGGAAGAGCGGATCCCCGGCTACGGCCTGCTGGCCGTGGCGCTGGCACTGGCAGGTTTCATCGACCGGGCACTGCTGCGCGACCTGGCCCTGATCGCCGCCGGGCTCGTGGCCATCAGCCTCGTTCCCATCACCACCGACATCAGTACGGAACACATGCTCGTCATGGGCACGGCAATGATCCTTGCCGTGGGAGTGCCCTACACGATGTCGCGGTTTGTGTTCAAGGACCACGGTGTCAGGTTTCCCGTGCTGACCGGGCACCCGTGGACGCGGGCAGAGAAATGGTACCTGGCCGCTGTGGTGGTCATGGGCTACGCGCTGCTCCCGGCGTACATGGTCAATACCGGGGTGTACAACAACTGGCCCGCAGTCTCCGACCCCGAGGGGATCTTCCGTCTCTTCCTGGGCACCAATGCCCTGGGCATCTGGGATGAGCTGTTCTTCATCTGCACGGTCTTCGCACTTCTGCGCCGGCACCTGCCGCTGGGTCAGGCGAACCTGCTGCAGGCCGTTCTCTTCACGTCGTTCCTGTGGGAACTGGGGTTCCACGCCTGGGCGCCGGTGTTCATCTTTCCCTTCGCCCTGCTCCAGGCGTACATCTTCACGCGGACCAAGTCACTGTCCTACATCGTGGCCGTCCACCTGCTGTTCGACTTTGTGCTGTTCCTGGTCCTGCTCCATGCCCACAACCGCGCCTGGATCGACATCTTCGTCTACTGACAGCGGACTGGCCGGGCGCCGGTTCCCGGCTGTCACTCCGTTGTCCCGCTGCCGCCTGGGAAACGGAATCCTGTCCAGGTCCTGCGCGGCGACGACGGCGGCCACGCAGGAACGGGCGACCGCCTGGCCGGCCAGGGCACTGACGTCGCGGTACCGGGACGAGAAATGGGTGAGCACGAGCGTTCCGGCCCCGGCCGCGGATGCCAGCGCACCCGCCTGCCCCGCCGTGAGGTGAAGATAGCGGGCCGCCAGCCCGGCGTCGTCGTCGCTGAACGTTGACTCCGCCACGAGGAGGTCCACGCCGTCGGCCAGTCCACCGGCGCCGTCACATTCGGCGGTATCCATGACAAAAGCGAAAATCTGCCCCGGCCGGGGGATGCTCACATCCGCCAGCCGGACCCCGCGCACAGACCCCTCCTGCTGCAGCCGTGTAACCTCCGCACCGGCAATGCCGGCCGCTGCGAGGCGGTCCGGCAGCAATGTCCGGCCCTCCGGCTCGGCCAGCCGGTAGCCGAACGTTTCGATGCGATGCCGCAGCGGCCTGACCTCCAGGCCGGGAGCGATCGCACCGGCGGCGCCGTGCGGGAGCAGCCGCAGGTCAAGGCCGGGGGAGGCGAGGGACACAAGGGCGCGGACCACCTCCGCACCAGAGGCCGGAAAATGCAGGTCCACCGGGTGCTGCACCCCGTCGAGGACCATGCGCGACAGCACCCCCGGAAGCCCGAAGCAGTGGTCCCCGTGAACATGCGTCAGGCAGATCCGCGTGATCCGGCTGGCCGGGACGCCCGCATGGATCATCTGGCGCTGAGTGCCTTCGCCCGGGTCGAAGAGCACGCCCTCGTCGTCCCAACGAAGAAAGTACCCGTTGTGATTGCGGCTCCGCGTGGGAACCTGGGAGGCGGTGCCAAGGACGACCAGTTCACGCATGGGACTGAGTGTCTCACGTTGATTCGTGCGACAGAATGGACGGGTGACGGATGCCTGTGACTTCGTGGATGCCGCGCTGCAGCGGGAGAGCTCCTGGCTCAGGGCGGAAGAGGCACAAGCCCGGCTGGGCGAACGGCATCAGTACTATGGCGCGTCAGTGGGTGCGGTACGGGGAACCATCCGCGACATGCTGCGCCGCCACCGTGACCTCGGACATGATGACATCACTGCCCTCAGCACCGAGCTCTGGTCGGTCCCCGTGTTCGAACGCCGCCTGGCCGCGGTGGTGCTGCTGCAGTCCCGGGTGGCTCTTCTCAACAACTCCGACCTCACCCGGATCGAGGGTTTTGTGCGGGAGGCGCAGTTGGGTGAGCTGGTGGACCCGCTGGCCGCCGACGTCGTCCGTCCCCTCATCGCAGCGCTCGAAGGGCCGGCGGGCACGCGGGCTGACGTTGTGCTGGACCGCTGGGCGCGGGATCCTGATCCGTGGCTGAGGCGGGCTGCCGCACTCTCGCGGCCGGCAGGCCCTCAGCCGCCGGCGCGCCGCTCCACCACGGCGTAAGCCCTGCCTTCCAGGAACTCCCAGTCGGTGACCACCATGAATCCGAGGGCGCTGACATGCTCGTTGAGGACCAGGACATCAAAGCCGCCGTCCCGCGGCTCCGCGTCCCACGTTGCCACATGGAGCTCCTTGCCCTCGAGGACCAGGAGCTCCGTGTTGACGTCGAAATCCTCCTGCGGCTGCTCGCTCAGCTGGCAGATCGCCACACAGTAGTTATGCATCTACGGAGTCCGCTTCATCCTGTGTACCTAGCCTGGAAAAGCGGTCTTGTAGCGGTACAGGAACGCGGCCACCTGGTCCCGGTTCACGGGCAATCCCGGCCGGAAGGTTCTGGAGCCGTCCGGTTCCGCCCAGCCGTAGGAGATTCCCTGGGATGACATCCATGCGACCTCGGTGTAGAAGGCGTTTTGCGTTGAGATATCCGTAAACGGAGGCGCCGTTGGTGTGTAGGCGGGGTTTCCGGCGAAACGGTAGATAAAGGCCGCGACCTGGTCCCGGTTGACGGCCACTGTTGGCCGGAAGGTCCTGGTGCCGTTGGCTTCCGCCCAGCCGTTGGTGATTCCCTGGGAGGCGAGCCACAGGATCTCCTTGTAGAAAGGGGTCTCCGGCGTGACATCCGCAAACGGGGAGCCTGCCGGCGTATAGGCAGGGCTCCCGGCCAGCCGATAGAAGAACGCCGCCATCATGTCCCTGCTGGCGGCGACTCCCGGACGGAACGTGCGGGTACCGTCACTTTCGTACCAGCCGTTGCTGATTCCCTGGTTGGCCATCCAGCTGACCTCTGTGTAGAGCTGCGAGCCGGGCGGGACGTCGACGAAAGAGATTGGCGACGGCGAGGGTGAGGGGGAAGGGGATGGGGACGGTGAGGGGGATGGAGACGGCGACGGTGACGGCGGCGGCGGCGGCGACGTCACGGGGGACTGGCCCATGGCCTGCGCCACTGTCCGGACCGACGTCGTGCCGTTTGCCGTCCGTGCAGCCAGCCATGTGACGAAGGATTCGAACACAGCCGGGCTGATGGACAGGGACGGGTCCGTGCCGTTGGCAATTTCGTGGAAGGTCAGCTGCAGCCAGCCGCCCGTGGTCTCCGCGTTGGTGACCGTGTTTTGCAGGTCGGCCAGGCTCCAGGAGCTGGCCACCTGGTCCGGCGCCCTGGTGACCATGGGATTCTGCGGAGGCAGCGTTTCCGCAACAGGGCAGGAGGCGCAGCTGTCAGGGGATCGCAGGTCGCCCAGGCCCCTGGAACTGGTGTATCCGCAGTCGCGGACGGCTGACTGGGCGGTCGCATTCTCCGCCGCAAACGGATACGCAAAGCTGGTGACGTTGAAACCCCAGCCTTCCAGGGTCGACTTGCTGTTGCAGGCCTCCGCGCGCGCGGCTGCGGCGCTGAGTGTTGTCATGTCCGGGTGGGTCACGCTGTGGCCCGCGATCTCGTTGCCGTCGGCGGCGAAGGCCTGCAGGTTCGCCTGGGTGAGGAATCCGGACGAACCGATGAAGGACGTGGTGATATAGAACGTTCCCACCAGCCCGTGGGCTTTCAGGACCTGCTCGGCGGCCAACTGGCTGCCCAGGCCGTCGTCGAATGTCAGGCTGACAATGGTTGGTTCCGCAGCCCGTGAGGTGCCGGCCACACCCACCACGGTGCTCGCGGCGAGCAGCAGCGCGCCCAGGACCGCCGTCCAGCGCCGGCCGCGCCAGGCTCCGGGGGAGGCCTCCGGGGGGTCAGCCACATGGCGCGGATACTTGCGGACAGGGCGATTCGACCAACGCATGATGCCTCCAAGCGTGTGAGTCCCCCCGCAAGAACATGCACGTAGACTACGCCTCACCGCACCCGGGGAAAACACTCGACTTTGACGGACGGAACACCCGAGTACATCGTCGCTGCCTGCAGGGGCGACCGGGCGCTGCGCCTGGCCGGGCTGTTACCTGAATGTGACATGCGGTGCGCCGCCCGCGTACGGTGGAACGGTGCCCGTTGTCCCAGATACCGGCACTCCCGGGCGGATTGCCTAACCCTGCCGCGGTCCGGGATCCAACCGAAAATCATCCGGCAGGGACGGGGAAACCACTTTTGACCTGACTTTGTGCGGGTCTTCGGGGTGAAGCCGCACGCTTTCCGCAACGCGGAATGCCACTGCGGCCGGGTGTCTCCCATCCGAATCCGACAGCTAACCTCGCAGGCATCGGGAGAGGTCACTTCATGTCTTCACGCAATCTGCCCGACCATCACCGGTCCACCGCGCCCGCGGGGCGCCCGGGGTCCACGCCCACCGGAGGGAGGATCCGTGCGGGACGCCGGGCTGCGGTCCTGGCGGCCGCTTCGGGCCTGGTCCTTTCCGGCACCGGGGCTGCCCAGGCGGCCGATGCCCCCGCGGAACGGGACACCGCTCCGGCTTCCGCCCTGGATGCCACGGCCCAGGTGGGCGCCCCGCTCAGCGCTGACTCGCATGTCAGGATCAGCTTCGAGCGGCCGGATGTCAGCACCACGCCCGCTCCGGTGGAGGCGCCGGTCGAAGAGGCCGCTCCGGTGGAGGCAGCAATTCCGGCGGAGGCCGTTCCCGCGCCGGCCGCTCCGGCCCCTGCTGCGCCCGCGGTTTCCGTCCAGGTCCAGGCGGCGGCCCCTGCCCCTGCGCCGGCGCCTGCTGCCGGCGGTGTCAATGCCGCCATGGTTTCCGCTGCGTACGCGCAGCTGGGAATCACCCAGGACTGCACCGCCATGGTGGAAAAGGCCCTCGGCTCCGCGGGCATTCCCGTGGGCGACCTGGCCCCGATGCAGTTCATGAACTACGGCTCGGTGGTTGGCGAACCGCAGCCCGGCGACATGGTGGTGCAGTCCGGCCACGTGGGCATCTACATCGGCGACGGCCAGGTGATCAGCGGCGGAATGAACGGTGTCAACGCCACGGTCACGCACCCGCTGTCATGGCTCACGGCCACCGGCGGCGTGACGTTCGTCCGCGCCGGAGCCTAGCCTTTAGGCCCTGCCGGTCGGCCGGTGATCAGCTGCCTTGGGGGCAGCCGGTCGCCGGCCTCCGCGTGGCCGCCGGCTCACGGCGGGGATATGGCGAGCTGAGCCGTGCTCTCGCCTTGTACGAATTTGATGCGAAGGAGTGCTTCGCGCGTATCCGCCGGAAGAATGAAGCGGACGTCGCCCGATTTGCTGGAATCGCCTGCCACCAGCTCGTTGAGGCCGGAATCGGGGGAATGGCTGATTCCGTCCGCATTCAGCCTGAACGTAGAGTCCCAGAAGTTGATGTCATATCTGCCGTGGTTGGTGCACCTGAGCGCTACCGTCAGCGCGACCCGGCCGGAGACGTCGGGGCGCACGCCGGCTCCGAGAATCTCATACTCGACGTCGGCTGACCTGAACTTCCGCTCGGCCGGCAATGCTACCGTCCATCCTGCAACGTTGCCGGTGGCGGATGGGACGCCGGTCGCCCGGACGGTGCTGCCCGGCTGTGCTGCGCCGGCTGGAGTGGAGGAAGCGCTCGCCGTTGAAGCTGCGGGCCGGCCGGCGTCGAACAGTCCGAGTTGCCCCAGACCAAGCAGCAGCCCCGTGACAGCGGTAATCACGGCTGCGGCGGCAGTCAGCAGACCGGGCAGCGTAGCCCACCAGCTGGTGGGTTTCTCGTCCGCCATAGCAGTTCCCCCTCAGTCCCAGGGGCAGGGACATCAGTACTCTTCCCATGTTCCTGCCAAGCTCGCCCAAGCACCAGATGCCACGGGATGCCCCTTAGAGCGCCGATCGGGGCCGCGGCCTTCGCCGGCCCGAGCCACTAGTGCGGAACGGCCCTGTTGTCCCCGGGCCGAGACTCGTACTCTGGTGTCTTGGAGGTGATTGCCATGAAGGCAGCCCAGGGAGACCGGATCACAATCCGGGGCAAGACGGTCGGATCCGCGGAGCGGCACGGCCAGATCGTTGAGGTCCACGGTGCTGACGGAGCGCCGCCGTACGTGGTGCGTTTCGACGACGGCCATGAAACCACCGTCATTCCGGGCGGCGATTTCGTCATTGACAGGATCCATCCGCCGCAGTGAAGTAGCAGAGACAGCAAGCCAGGCCCTGTCCCCGGCGGGACTGGGCCCGGCTTGCTGTTTCGACGGCGGCCGGTAAGTGCCGCACCCGGCTGTGCCGTATCCGGCTATTCGGGGGCCTTGGCGAACACGGCGGCGCTGACGAACTCAATCCCGGTAAAAGGTTCCCCTCCTTCGACCCATGCGTCATGCCCCGGCGGGATGCTGTACGAATCACCTGAAGTGATGTTGATCTGGCTGCCGTCGGCGGTCTGGACGGTGAGCCTGCCGGAAACGCAGTAACCGACATGGCTGAGCTGGCAGGAATCGGTCTTTACCACCGGCTTGATGCATTCGGACCACCGCCAGCCGGGCTCGAAGGTGAATCGTCCGATGGTGTAGGCGTCGACGGACACAAGGTCCACTTCCGTCTTGTCGGGACGGCGCTTCTCGTCGGGAGCATCGTGGGATTTTACAGCGAGCTGAGCGACAACGTTCGTGGTCATGGCTCTCTCCATCACTCAATATTGCGGCTGGGACTGCACGGGCCCGCCAGGGCAACCGGACAGCGGGGTCGGTTCGCCTGGCCTGAATCACCGGAGCGCACCGGGACAACAATCGCTTACGGTGCCCAGCATCCTCCGATCGGGTTTCCTTGTCGATACCCGGGGAAGGACCGACGTGCCCTGTCCCAGTGGGCCGTCGTGCCCTCTCCCAGTGGAGGACCGCGCTCAGAAGTTGGATGAACTTCCGGACCCGGAAAAACTACCCCCGCTGGCTCCGTAGCCGGTTGTGCTGCCGCCGCCGCGCGCCGTGCTGACGCTGCCCACCCCTGTGCTGAATCCGGTGTTGAAGGCGGGGACCGAGAAGAAGTAGTACGACGGATAGACCGTGCCAAGGATGCTGGGCTCGTAGGTGCGGCCATATTTTGCCTTGGTTCCGGCCTGTGCGCTTTCCATTTCCTGGCGCATGAGTTTGGCTTCCCGCTCGTTCCTGGCAAAACCGGCGATCACGGTGTCCGCGTGGTTCTTCAGCAGTTCCGTCAGGTGCGTCCGCGCATCCCGCAGCCGGTCCAGGGCTGTTTCGGGGGTGATGGTGCCGTCGGCAAGTTCGGCCGACCACCGTTCGATGTCCCGGTGGCTTTGCTCGCGGAAGGACCGTAGGGCCGCGGCCGTCGCCGAGTCGCCCTCGGCATGGCGCTTGGTGAGCATCTGCTCGATCGCGGCCAGGTCACTGCGGAACGGTGCCAGTTGCCGGTCCCAGGCGGATGCCCACGCCGACCCCCGGTTCAGCAGGGCGTTGGTGTCGGCGATGACGTCATCCAGCGCGTCCAGTTCCGCGGAAGCGTCGGCATAGTTCCGTATGAGTTTGAGGTTTGGCCGCCGGCCCATGGACCGGGCAGTCAGCGCGTGCGCCTGGTTCGACAGGCCGGTGGCGGCGTTGTACTTGGCCAGGAAGGAGCGGTGCTTTTCCAGGACGGTGCTTCCGTACCGCGAGGACTCCGGAATGGTGCCGGCGTTGAGCTCGGTGACCTGCAGGTCCATGCTGACGTTGGAGTAGCTCGCGTCTCCGCGGGCCAGCTCCCGGCGGCTGTCCACCCTCGTCCGCCAGCGCACGATCAACCAGGTCCCCGCGCCGAGGACGGCAGCGGCCACAGTGCTCCAAACCGTGACCAGGAAGGCCGTGGACCGGTACCACGGCTGGTTGATCAGCTCAGCTCCGCGGCGGATACCGGCGATTGTCCCGTCGGTCCACTGGGCATCCCGGAGCAAATCCTTGGAAGCATTCTGGATGTCCTCGCGCTGTTCCAGGGAAACTTTGCGGTCCTCGCCCATGTAGGTGCCCACATGGCGGCCCACCGGGTCCACAGCGAAGATGAAGAGGCCGTCCGCCCATTTCTGGCCGTCGGCGCTGATCCACTCCGGATGGTTGGCCCGGGCGAAGCGAAGGACTTCTTCATTGAGGTTGGCCTCCACGGACCCCCGGTAGGTATAGACGGCAACCCGGGTGGGCTCATAAAAGTCAACTGCTTCAACCGCCGGGATCAGCCGGTTGCGGTCAAGTATTCCGGCGCCGTCTTCCACCACGATTTCCACCGGCGGCTCCGCACGGGCAGCGGCTGATCCTGCCACCGAGCCGCAGAGCAGGCCGAGGAGCGTAAGCAACACGGCAGCGAGGGCCCGGCGCATGATTCCCTTTTTTCCACAAGGCAACGATTTCCTCCAGCCTCCCCGGTGCCGTCCACCCGCTGATAGGGCCGAAAGTACCGTAGCTAGCGGGTGGGCCGTACGCCATACTGACCACATGGACGCAGCGGCGGGAAGACCGAACAGGATCCTCGTAATTATCCTGGCAATTATTGCCGTCCTGGCAGTTGCTGCCCTTGCCGTAGTGTTCTCGCGGGGTGAACCTGCCCTGCTGGACGAATCCACACCCCAGGGCGTGGTGCAACGATACTCGGCAGCTGTCCTCGACGGGGACGAAGCCGCGGCCGCCGGGTACCTGACCGAAAACGCCCGGACCCAGTGCCTGGACTTCGAACGCGCTCCCACCGATAACCTGCGGATCACACTGATCTCCACCACGGAACGGGAGACATCCGCGGACGTGCACGTCCTGGTAGTGGTGTCGAACGGGGGCGGGCCCTTCGGCAACTCCGAGTACGAAATGGAAGATGTCTTCGATCTCGTCAAGACTGACGGCAAGTGGCTGATCCAGTCTGCGCCGCTGCAACTCAGGATATGCACCAACCGGCCGGTGAAGCCGTGAGCGCCGCCCGGACGGCGCCTGCCGCAGCGACGGGGTCCGCCCAGTCCACAGTCCGCCGCCTGATCGTCTATACGCTGCTTTTCGCACTGGTCGTGGTGACCGCCATCGGACTGAGCGGCCTGCTGGGTAGGCTTCTCGGCGCCGGCACCGTGCTCGTCGCAGGTGACGTGGCAGGCCTTGCGCGCTCGCTCGCTTTCACGCTGATCGGCGGCCCCATGGCGGCCGTGCTCTGGTGGTTCGTGTGGCGACGGCTCGATGACGCAGTGGAACGGTCGTCGGTGGGATGGGGGCTGTACCTGACCGGCATGTACGCCGTCTCGCTCATCACGTCGGCCACCGGGCTGCTCAGCACCCTGTCCGCCGTCATCGGAGGCGAACGGCTGGGCTGGCAGCTTTCACTGTCCAACGGGCTGGTCTGGGCAGGCGTGCTGGCATGGCACCGCTGGATGTGGCGCCATCCCCGGAAGAGCCCGTCATTGATTTCGGACGTCCCAACCGTCGTGGGCGCGGTTTACGGGCTCATCGTCGGAGTGGGCGGCACCATTACGGCGCTCGCGAATCTCCTGGACACCGCGATCCAGGGCTTTACGTCCTCGGCGTCCATCGGGGATCCGTGGTGGAGGCTCGCGCTGCAGGCGCTGGCCTGGGGAGCAGGCGGCGCCGTCATTTGGTGGTGGCACTGGGTTCACGACGGAGGGCGCCGGCTAAAGACCGATTTCGCCGACGTGGCCCTGGTGGTGGTAGGAATCCTCGGGGCCGTCCTCCTGACGGTGGGCGGCACTGGAACAGTCCTGTACGTCCTGCTCCGCCTGGCCTTCGACCGCACGGATCCCGTGAGCGAAATCGTGGGTCCCCTGGGCGCGGCGTTGGCGGCAGGCGCCGTGGGCGCCCTCGTCTGGGCATACCACCGGACCGTCACTGCAGGCCGTGCCGAAACCACGCTGCAGGCAGCAAAGCTGGTGACCTCAGGGGTGGGCCTGGTGGCCGCCGCCACCGGGATCGGCGTCGTGGTCAACTCCGTGCTCAGCATCGCGGCGACACCGCTGGCCGGCGGCGGAGCCCGCACACTGCTGCTGGGCGGCATCAGCTCTTTGGCGGTCGGGGGACCGCTGTGGTGGTTCACCTGGAAACCCGGGGTTCCGCCGGAGCCTACCGAACTTGGCCGCCGCGGCCGGCGCGTCTACCTCATCGCGGTCTTCGGCCTGAGCGCGATCGTCGCTGTCATCACGCTCCTGGTGATCGGGTACCGCGTCTTCGAATTCCTGCTTGACGACGTCACCGGCTCCAGCCTGGTGGACCGCACCCGCGCGCCCCTGGGCCTGCTGGTGGCCACGGGCCTGGCCGCCGGGTACCACTTCGCCGTCTGGCGGCACGACCGGTCCCTCACGGCGTCTGTTGCGCCCCTGAAACGAATGGTCCGGAAGGTGATCCTGGTGGCTTCGGGTGATCCGGAGCCGCTGGTACGGGTGGCTGCGGAGGTTACCGGTGCGAGCGTCACGGTGTGGAAGAGGGCCGACGTCGGGACCTCCGATGCGGTGCCTGCCGGTACCTTGCCTACCAATACTGTGCCTGCCGGCGCTGTGCCTGCGGGTGATGTGACTACCGGTGTCGCGGAGGCTACCACACGCGACTTGCCGGAGCAGCTTGCCCGCGCACTGGAGGGTGTTGCGGCCGACCGTGTCCTGGTGGTGGCGGGCCCGGGGTCCCGCCTTGAGGTGATTCCGCTGGCTGCGGACTGAGCTAGATCCCGAACGTCCGCTTGTAGCTCCGCACCGCGTTGTTGACCGTGGGAAAGAAGTGGTCCGGGCCGAACCTGCTGCTGACCCCGAACTTGAGCAGGCGGTCCTTGACGGGCCCCTTGAGCTCGGCAAAAACCAGGCTGATGCCCTGGCCGGCCAGTTCGTCGTCGAGCTCCACGAGGTCGTCCAACGCCGTGGTGTCCAGGTCCGTGATGGCTTCGGCAGCCACGATCACACACTTCACCGCGCCCGGGGCGTTCGCCACCAGGCCGCGGATATGCTCCGCGAACACCTCGCCGTTGGCAAAGAAGAGCGGGGCGTCGAAGCGGGCGATCACCAGCCCCGGGACGCGTTGGCCTTCCGGGTGGCGGCTGAGGTCGTGGTAGCCCGGGACGTCTTCCAGGCTTGCCAGTTCGGTGCGGTAGGGGTCCCATGCCCGCCGGACGAATGCTATGAGCGAGAGCGCGATGGCGATGATGATTCCCTGCAGTACGCCCACAAACGCTACGCCGAGGAAGGTGGTGAGCAGGAGCGCCGTTTCCATCTTGCTCATCCGGACCAGCCGGAGCAGGGTCTTGACGTCGACCAGAGACGCGGCAGCCACAATGACGACGGCGGCCAGTGTGGTGGTGGGGAGGAACGCCGTCACCTCGGGGACGGCCACCATGAAGACCACCACCAGGGCGGCGGCCACGATGCCGCTGAACGGGGTCCGTGCTCCTGCGTCAAGCGCTATCGGCGTCCGGGATGAACTGCCGCACACAGGGAAGCCGCCGAGCATTCCGGTGGCCACGTTGGCAATGCCCAGTGCCCCCATTTCCTGGTTGCCGCTCGTGTGTACGCCGCGGCGTCCCGCGAGGCTCTTGGAGAGGGTGGAAGTGTCCGCGAAGGCGATCAGGGCAATGCCGGCCGCCGGACCAATGAGCCCTGCGATGTCGCCGAAGGTGAGGCCCCCCAGCGCCGGGGCCGGAAGGCCTGCGGGGAGGGCTCCCACCATGGGCATGGCGTCTTTGAGGCCCAGGGCCGCGGCCGCCGCGATGGACGCCGCCACGGCCAGCAGCACGCCGGGGACCTTCCACGGGAGGTAGCGGCCGGCCACAATGATCGCCAATGTGGCCACCCCGAACAGCAGCGCCACGGGATTGGCGGTTCCGCGCAGTATCGCGTCGGCAGTTTCCGTGGCTCTGGCCGTGAGGGAGTCGCCCGTCACCGAGATCCCGAGCAGCCTGGGCAGCTGGCTGACCATGACGGCGAGCGCAATGCCGTTGAGGTAGCCCACCCGGATCGGCTTGGACAGCAGGCCCGTGACAAAGCCGAGCCTGAAGATCCGTCCGGCGATGAGAAAGACCCCGATCAGGATGGCCAGGACTCCGGCGAGCGCCACGGCGTGGGCAGGATCCCGTCCTGCCAGGGGGAGTACGGCGGCCGCGATCATGGGCGCCAGTGATGAATCCGGGCCCACAATGAGGACCCTGGGAGGGCCGAAGACGGCGTAAAACAGCATCGGGATCACTGTGGCGTACAGGCCGGTGACCGCCGGCAGCCCGGCGGCTTCGGCGTAGGCCATCCCGGCGGGAATCAGGGCCGCACTAAGGGCTGCTCCGGCCGCGAGATCGGACTTGAGCCAGGAGCGCTGGTAGGTCCGGGCCAGCTGGATGCCTGGAACGGCTTTCTGGATCCAATCCCTGCGCATTGGGCCTCCCGGGCTGGTGGTCGGCGTGGGGTTACGGCGTTCCCTGAATGGGACCGTAATCCTCGCCGTATTCGGCGGAAACCAGAATGGGGAGGTGGTCCGAGGCGCCGCGTGGCAGGGTTTCCACGCTCTCGATGTCCAATCCGAGGGACGTGGCAAAATCGAAATGCCCCTTGAACATTTTGTACCTCGTATAGGTCCGCCGGTCGCTGAGGGAGAGTTCGTACCCCGAATTCTTCATGTGTTCAGTGAGGTTCTTGGTGAAGAACGGGTAGTTGAAGTCACCCACCATAAGCGTCATGAGTCCGCTGCCCATCCCGAGGAGCTCTGCATGGGCGGCCTTGATCTGTTTGCGGCGCAGCGAATTGGAGGCCGTCAGGGGCGCCGCATGAAATGAGGCGATCACCAGCTCGTGGTCTGTTTCGTTGTCCACCACCCGCGTGCCGATCAGTCGCTCGTGGGCCGGGGCCAGCACCCTGTCGTGCAATGACTTTTTCAACGCGAAGGTGTTGGTTTCGAAAGCCGTGAAGCGGTCCATCCGGTAGTAGATGGCAAGCCCCAGCCTGTTGCCTTTGGTCGAATCGGCCAGGTGCAAGGGCCCGAGTGTGTCTGGTAGATCGGAGGTGTCGCACTCCTGCAGGCACAAGGCATCTATCCCGAAGTCGTTGGCCAGATCGAGCAGTTCGCCGCTTGCCGCGTGCTTGCGAAGGTTGTAGCTGATGACTCGTATCAGGGGAATACCTCTTCCGAGCGTAGTAAGGAGAACCAGTTCCTGAGTCTACTCAGTCAAAGTTACTCAGCACATAAGACGGCACAGAAAGACGGCACAGAAAGACGGCACGGAAAGGCGGAGCAGCCGTGTGGCCGCCCCGCCTCCCGTTGCCCGGGCGATCCGGCAGTGCCTGCCGAGGGCCGGATCAGCGGCCGCCGGGACCGCGTGCCGCCGTGTACTCGCCGGCCGTGACTGTGCCCTGCTGCTGGGCGCCGTCGAGCGTTCCCTCGCCGATGCCGGCGGTGACCTGGGCGGTGCCGCCGGTGTACACGGTGTATTCCTCGCCGGCGGTGATGGCTGCCGAGGAGAACACCAGCGACGCCGCCTGCTTGGCCGTCACGAACGTGGCCACCACGGCACCGCTGGAATCCGCCAGCTGGATGGTGGTGCCGGCGGGCAGGGCTGAGCCGAACGTCAGTTGGACCCCGGACTGGGATGAGGACGTGCCGGGCGTCACCGCCATGCCGGCGCTGCCCGCTGCTGCCACGGTTCCCCCGTTGACCACGAGTTCGCCGTTGACGTCCAGGGCGCCGTTGCCGTCATTGGTGGGGCCGTTGACCACCACCGTTCCGCCGGTGATCGTGGCATCGCCGTTGGAGTCCAGCCCGTCACCTTGCGAATTGATGGTGAGCGAGCCGCCGCTGATTTCCACCGTGTAGTCGCCCGCTGCCATCTCGCCGCCGCCCATACCGCCGCCCATGCCTCCGCCCTGGGAGCTGGTTCCGGTACTGCCCCCGGAGGCGTTGACGCCGTCGTCGTTGGATGTGACGCTGGCGGTCCCTCCGGAGATCACGATGTGCTGGGCTTCCAGGCCTTCCTCGGACTCTTCCACCGTGGCTGTGCCGGCGGCAATGGTGAGCGTGTTGAAGGCCTTGATGCCGTCGTCGCCGGCGCTGACGTTGAGGGTGCCGCCGTTGATGAGCACCCAGCCGCGGCCCTCGTCCTCCTCGTTGTCGGACTTGAAGCCGTCGTCGCCGGCAGTCACCTGGTAGGCGCCGTCGAGCAGGACGGCGTAGTCCTTGCCCACGATGCCGTCGTCCGTGGCGTCCACGGTGACATTGCCGGCGGCCAGCACCAGCCCGTCCTTGGAGGAGATGCCGTCGTTGAAGTTGCCGTCCACTGCCAGCGAGCCGGAGCCGGCGATGGTGAGGTCGGCCTGGGAGTACAAGGCCGCGTTCGGAGCGTCCTCGGCGGTGTCCGGGTAGGTGGACGCGTCGCTCAGGGAGTTGGAGGTGCCGTCCGCCAGGAAGACGATTGCTTCGTTGGCGCTCTGCACCACGAACGGGGATCCGGTGGAACTGGTCACGTCGGCCCCGTCAAGGATGATGCGGACCACGTCCTCCTCGCCGGCGGCAACCACCACCTGCCCGTCCGAGAGGGATCCGCTCAGGCGGTAGGTTCCGGCGGCGCTGATGGTGACGGTGTCGCCGTCGACCTTTACCGCGTCCGACGACGTTCCGGTGGCAACGCTGCTGGCACCGTCCGCCAGGGTCACGGCTACTTCGGACGCGGTATCCCAGGTGAGGTCGTCAGCGTCGTAGTGGGTGTCCGCGGCGAGGGTGTCCAGCGAGACGGCCTCTGCCGTCCCGGCAGCCGCCGACGTTCCAGAGTTTGAGTTGGTGGCGCCGGTGATGGACGTGCCGGTGGACGCCGTTCCGGCGGCGGAGCAGCCGGCCAGTCCCACGGCGAGGGCCAGGGCGGTGACGGAAAGGTAGGTGCGGAAGCGGTTCATGGTGTGTTCCTTCGGTGAAGTATTCGCAGGATGCGGAGGGGGAGAGGTTCAGGCGGCCGGCCGGAGCGCCAGCGTCCGGCGCAGTGTCCGGTTCCAGCGGTTGGCCGGCAGTTCGGGACAGAGGGCAGCCATCCCGGTGGCGAACTTGGAGATCCTGGAGGGCCGGACGCCGTGGGCCCAGAGATGCCGGTCCAGGGGTCCGGCCGCCGATCCGGATTTGGTCTCCAGGATCACGGCGCCGTCCAGGACCCAGGCCTGCTCGCCGGGACGCTGCCAGGTGACGTCCGTGTCGATAGTGGCGCGGCTGCCGGATGCGGGCAGGTACAGCGTGGTGCGGTGGTATCGCGTTTCCAATACGGGGCCGAGGGGACCGCCCGGTACTCCGCCCACCGCCGCGGTGAGGGTTTCGTGCACGTAGTCCAGGCCATCCGCCGTCAGCCGGGCGCGGTCCGAGAGTTCGTAGGGGATGCGCTCCTTGACGGTGGCCTCACGGGCGCCTTCTGTCTTGACTTCCAGGAAGCTGATGGCGCTGTCCACGTAGGTCCTGGTGCGGACCTTGTAGCGGCGCCGGCGGCCGTGGGCGGCGAGCAGATAGCTGTCCAGCCCGGCGGTGTCGAAGTACACGGAGTCGTACGCGAAGCAGCGGCAGCCGTCCATTTCCAGGACCCGCACATCGGCATCGAAGGTGGACAGAAGTTCCTGCGCCAGCGCCTCGGGGACCACGTACTTGCGGTCCACCCGGGTCTGGAGCGCGGCTTCGGCGTTCAGTTCTTCCAGTCCGACCGGCGGCAGCAGCCGCAGGGGGCCCAGGACGCCGGCCTGTCCCGGGGCGCTCATGCCGCACCGGCCGAGGCGTGGACGGGGTGGGAAGCCGGAGCGGTTGCCGGAGCGGATGCAGGGATGGGAAATGCGGCCAGGTAGCTTGCTGCGGGGAACGAAGCCGGAACATAGGCGTAGCGCACATCGACGATTGTTTTGTCGTTGACGAGGTCCAGCTCCTGCACGGTGGCGGAATGGACCTTGCCGTGCACCACTTCTTCGAGGCGGGCGTAGAGTTCCTCGTCGACGGCGATGGCGCGGTCCAGGATCACCGTCTGGTGGCGGTAGGCCGGCAGGACCAGTGCGTGGTCGCCCACGAACATCACCAGCAGGATCATGGCCATCAGCGCCAGCGGCAGCCACACGGGGTCGATTCCGAGGCCTGCGATCAGGCCGAGGGCCAGGGCTGAGAAGTAGTAGGCCACCTCGTGCTGAGCCAGTTCGGTGGAACGCAGCCGGATGATGGACAGGACTCCGAAGAGTCCGAGGCCGAGGCCGACGCCGGCCGCCGATCCGGAGAGCGCGGCGGCCACGGCCATGACGCCGACGTTCATGCCGAGGTAGGACACCACCAGGTCGCGGCGCCGGTGCCGGCGGAGGTACAGGGCGAACGTCAGGATGCTGATGGCGGCCAGGTCGGCCGCGATAAGGATGAGCGGTGTCATGGGATTCTCCGGAATCTGATTGGTGGACTGGTTTTCACGATCCACGGCCAAACTGTGCAGGTGCTGTGACGGAACCTAGGCGCGAATATGAGTGTTGGCCGGGCGTTCATCTGGTGTTTCCCCGGCGGCGTCGGCAAGCTTTTCCCGGTCCGTGCTCCGGGTGAAGAGATAGCGCTGCTGCACCACGTAGCTGACGGCCAGCAGGGCGATTTCCGCCATGATCTTGGCGGGCAGCGCAGGCAGGGACACCGCTTCCAGGGCGGCGATGAGCCCGAAGTTGGCCGCGAGCAGGACAATCACCAGGCTGAAGTAGCGGAGGCCTGTCCGCGCCACGGGCTTTTCCCGGCCGTGCCGGAACACCACCCGCCGGTTGACGGCGAAGTTCACCGCCGAACTCACGGCCCGTGCGCCAACCACCGCAAGCAGCAGCGAGTCGGAGACGGCGGTGAGGATCAGGAACAAAACTGTGTCCACGAGGAACGCGGTGAAGGAGGACGACAGGAATTTCAGCAACGGGGCATAGATGCGGGCGGAATCCGCCAGCGGACGGAAATGCGAACCCGAGTTGTGGTCCAGGTATACCGTGGCGATGTCCACGCTGTTGATGGCAAAGCCCGCCTGCCTGGCCTCCAGCAGCAGATTCAGCTCGTACTCGTAGCGCTCGCCGTGGACAGTCCGCAGCCAGGGGAGAATGGAGGCGGGGTAGCCGCGAAGGCCGGTCTGCGTGTCCGAAATCCTCTGCCCGGTAGCCAGGGTGAACAGGACCCTGGTGGCGTTGTTGCCGAACCTGCTGCGGGCGGGGACGTTGCCGGTGAAGCTCCGCGTGCCGAGGACCATGGCTGCCGGACCGGCGTGTCCTATGCTTTGCACGGCTGCCGCTACGCGGAGGATGTCCACTATGGTGTGCTGCCCGTCGCTGTCGGCGCAGACCACGTTCCTGCCGGGAAAGTGATCGGCAATGAAGCCGAAGCCGGTCTTGAGCGCAAAGCCTTTGCCGCGGTTTTGGGCGTAACCGATGACGTGGCACCCGAGTGCCTTGACGCCGTCGAACACCTCCCGGTATGCGGGGCCGCTGCCGTCGTCAACCACCACGACGGTGGCCCACGGCTCGGCTTCCCGAATGGAGCGGATCAGGGCGGGAAGGTGCTGGTCCGGCTCGTACGCCGGGATCAGGATGATCATGGCCCGTCCCTACTGAGCGATGTAGAGGATGTCGGAGGTGCCGCGTTCCTTGTTCTCGCCCAAGGGGTTGTTGACCAGTTCCCCGTTGAAGTACATCGTGGAGGACCCGCCGCCGTCGATGTTGTACGCGGTGGTGGCGCCGAGGTCCTTCATGATCTGCGCCAGCCCGGTCATGGTCACGCCGGAGCTGTAGCCGGGGCTGCGGCCGTCCACCACCACGAACACCAGGTGGTTGTCGTCGATGATGCCAACGGCGGTGCGGGGCTGCTCGCCCTGGATGGAATGGTTGCCGAAGTTGGTGTCCACCTCCACCTCCTCGATGCCCTCGGCGATCTCGCCGTTGTCCAGCAGCGAAGGGCCGAAGGAGAGGGTGTTCCAGACGCCGTCGGCCAGGAGCTGGTCGGCGGTGGTGGCGGTTTCGTCGTAGACCTTGACAGTGCCGTCGCGGTAAAAGGCCAGTCCCTGCCGGGCACCTTCGTCACGGAACACCACGCCGTTGCGGATCACGATGCCGGTGTCGCGGAAGCCATAGTAGTCGCCGTTGATGGCGAAAATGGCGTTGTTTGCCCCGGCGATGGCGGAGGTCGTTTCGGTGATGTTTTCGCCGAAACTGTCGTTGGCGAAGGCGGACTGGAGCGTAGTGGCATCATCCAGTACGACGTCGGCAACGTAGTACGTGACGGTGCTGTCGCCGCTGCCGGTGGTCACTGTGGAGATATTAATGCTCGAACTGTCGGAGGCGTAGGAAGTGTCAGTAGTGACGGCGGCGGTGGATTCGGTGGCGGTTTCCGCCGTCGTGCCTGTTGTTGTCCCGGCCTGGCTTGCCTGGTAGGCCGAGACATCCGAGATTTCCACGTGCTGGACCACAAAGCGGTCCAGCGCCCAGGCGGTGGCTCCGCCGGCTGACAGGGTAAGGGCAACAGCCCCGGCGACGACGGCACGGCGTACCCGGCCGCCCTTGCGGTGTTTGTTCTGGAGAGGAGTCATGCCCTCATTTCTAGGCGCCGGACTTATGCCGGCCATGAGGCCTTGATATGAGGAAGCTGTGAGGATAACGGCGGGCGGCAGGCGATAGGGTGTTCTGGGATTATCACCAGCCATGCGAAAGGGTCGACGTTGACTGCTGCACTTCCGGAACTTGCCGAGGGCGGGTTCTACTACGAATCACTCGGCGGCGGACGGTTCCGTTCGACCATTCATGCCCAGGGTGCCTGGAACGATCATGAGCAGCACATGGCGCCCGCCTCCGGACTCATGGCTGATTGCCTGGAGCGGCACGAACCGCGGAGTGATGTCCGGATGGCGCGCCTGAGCTACGAGATCCTGGGGCTGATTCCGGGCGGCGAATTCGAGGTGGTCACCACCACGCTGCGTCCCGGACGCACCATCGAACTGCTGCAGGCCGAACTCGTGGCCGGGGGACGGGCGGCCATCCGTGCCACCGCGTGGCGGATGATCATGTCCGACACATCCGCCGTCGCCGCAGTGGAAGACGCCCGGATTCCCGGACCGGAGGAGTGCGCACCGTACGACGGTGCCAGCGTGTGGCCCGGAGGGTACATCCGGTCCTTGGAAATGCGTGTTGCGGACGGACACCGCGCGGGCTCCGGGACGGTATGGATCCGTACCGCACACCCGTTGACGGACAAGGACGACAGCGGCGATGTCGCGCGGCTGATGGGACTGGTGGACACTGCCAACGGCATCGCCGCCCGTGTGCCCCCGGGCAGGGGCAGCTACGCCTTCCCCAACCTGGACCTGCAGATCCACATGTACCGGAAACCGGCCGGCGACTGGCTGGGCCTGGATAACGCCGTCTCCTTCGGCGCGGACGGCATCGGGCTGACGTCAACCGTCCTCCACGACGTCGCCGGGCCCTTCGGCCGCGCGGAGCAGATCCTCACCCTCCGCAGGACGTAGTTGGAGTTGAGCTGGGCGTCGGTTCCCTTTCAGTTTCTGTGGAACACCAGCCAGCCTGCCAGTGTGGCAAGGGCCGTCAAAGCTGCGCCCCACAGGATGTCCACGACGATCAGCTGCAGCGGCCACGTTTTCAGCGTCGCGGCGTTGGTGAGGTCATAGGTGGCGTAGGCGAAGGCGCCGAGGGCGGCACCGTAGCCCACTGCGCTGAGCCAGCTGCCGCCGTCGAGCGCAGGGCGCAGCGCGAAGAACACAATGCCGGCAATGTAGATCACGTAGAAAACCACCGCGTACCCTAGATTGGGCTTGTCGGCCAGCAGTTCACCAATTTGTCCGCGGTAAAAGGGGTTCATCGTCTTGAGCCAGATGGCATCGATGACAGCGAACGCCGCGGCGACGACCAGGAATTGCAGAATGACCATAAGGGAGCTTAGCAAGATGCAGCACACGGCCGGCGCACCAGCCACGCTGACCATAGTCCGGCAGGAGGAGTCGCTGGGTGCGGCACGGGATTTGGAATTCGGGATCGAGCTGCTGGGCATGGCCAAGACTGGCCGGGTGGGCCCGACGCTCCGGTTGTACCGCCCGGCCCCCACGGTCGCCTTTGGCCAGCGCGACGCGCACCTGCCCGGCTTTGAGGCCGCTGCCCAGGCCTGCCGGGAACTCGGTTTTGAACCGTTGGTCCGGAAGGCCGGCGGCCGGGCCGCCGCTTACCACGAGGGAACGCTGATAGTTGACCACGTGGAGCCGCATGCCGATGCCATTGCAGGCGCCAAGGGGCGCTTCGCCTTTTTCGGCGAAATGCTGGCGGGTGCGCTTCGAAACGCCGGCGTCCACGCCGCCGTCGGCGAAATACCGGGCGAGTACTGCCCGGGGGAGTTCAGCGTGCACGGGCTGGACCCGGCAAATCCCCAGCACAGGGTCAAACTGATCGGAACTGCACAGCGGGTGGTGTCCGGTGGCTGGCTGTTCAGCTCGGTCATCGTGGTGGAGAACTCGGCGCCGATCCGCAAAGTCCTGGAAGCCAGCTACACGGCCCTCGGGCTTGACTGGGATCCGGCCACCGCTGGAGCCGTCGACGACCTCGTGCCCGGACTGAACGTTGCCGCCATCGAAGCGGCGGTCATCAATACCTACGCCGGGTATGCGCCGCTGGACTACGCGGACTTCGCCAGCCTCAGGGCCTAGCTGTTCGGGTGCCGCGAAGTCAGGGCGGACAAGCGGAAGGCCGGGCACCTCAGGTGCCCGGCCTTCTTGCCGTCAAGGGGAGCCTTAGGCCGCGAGCCGGCTCTTTACTTCAGCTGCTGACGGGTTGGTGGCGGCGGTGCCGTCCGGGAAGAGCACGGTCGGGACTGTGCGGTTGCCTCCGTTGAGCTGCTCTACGAGGTCGGCCGTGCCTTCGACTTCTTCGATGTTGATCTCGGTGTAGCCGATGCCCTGGGCGTCCAGCTGCTTCTTCAGCCTGTTGCAGTAGCCGCACCAGGTGGTCGAAAACATGGTGATGGTGCCGGATTCGGGAGTGAAATCCACGGAGTTCTCCTCAAGCTCGTTATTGCTCATCGTTATCAAAGCAGATGTCTTTTCCCTCAACGGTAACCCGGTGGCGGGTATTCCCCGGATCCGGGAGGCCGTTGCCATGCCCGGGTGACGCCGGGTGACACCGCCTGCGGGCGGTGGCATGCTGGTGCCATGTGCGGACGCTACGTGATGGCCAGGGCAGTCGGAGACCTGCTGGCAGAGTTTGACGCGGAACTGGAAGAGGAGCTGGTGGTTCCGCCGTCGTGGAATGTTGCCCCGACCGCTGACGTGCCCATCCTGCTGGAGCGCCTGGTGGACGGCAGCCCGGTCCGGCAGCTGCACGTGGCCCGCTGGGGACTCGTGCCGTCCTGGGCCAAGGACCTTTCCATCGGCTCCAAGATGATCAATGCCCGGAGCGAGAGCGTCCTGGAGAAGCCTGCCTTCCGCAAGGCAACCAAGTCCAGGCGTTGCGCCGTCCCGGCGGACGGCTATTACGAATGGAAGGGCGAGGGGCGGAGGAAGCAGCCCTACTACGTTCACCCGAAGGATGGCCGGCCCTTGGTTTTCGCCGGTCTGTATGAGTGGTGGAAGGACCCGTCCAAGCCCGAAGGGGACCCGCACCGCTGGATGCTGTCCACGTCCATCATGACCACGGACTCGCCGCCGGAGGGTTATGCCGGGGGAGTGCTTGCTGAACTCACCGCCCTGCACGACAGGGTGCCCCTGCCCATGGACAGGCAGACCATGCAGGCGTGGCTGGACCCCCAGGCGGATGATGCCGCCGGCCTGGTGGACCTGGTCAGGGCAGGTGCGCACGACGTCGCAGAAGGCTGGACCATCGATGCTGTTGGTACCGCCGTCGGAAACGTGAAGAATGACTCGCCGGAACTTATTGAGCCGGTGGGAAGCCTGTTCTAGCAGGCTTTCAGACCGTGACCTTGCCGGCGGCGTCCACCGTCCACGTGGGATTGAAGGCGATTTCCCAGCGGAAACCGTCCGGATCCGCGAAGTACCCGGTATAGCCGCCCCATGGCTGGGTCTTCGGCGAAGACACCACGGTGGCGCCGGCGGCCTCGGCATCGGCCATGACCCGGTCGACGTCAGCTGCGCTGCCCACGTTGTGGCTCAGCGTGATGCAGGGGACGCCGGCAGGTCTGTCCACGGACGCCTCCGCCTGCATCTGGCCGGCATCCCAGAGGGAGAGGATGAGGCCGTGATTGGCCTGGATGAACACCACTTCTCCGGGGGCTTCCCGGTTCACCGGCCAGCCGAGGCCGTTGACGTAAAAGGCGCGGGAGGCGTCAACACTGCGGACGCCCAGTGAAATGAAGTCGACTCGAGGCTGCATTCTTAGATACTGTCATGCACATGCCCACAAATCACGGACACGACAAAGACGCCCAGGCCGACAGGGAGCAGCTCGCTGCTGTCCGCGTGGCCGTCGATGAAGTTGATGAGCAGATTGTCACCCTGATTGCCCGGCGCGAACGCCTGATCCGGATTTCCGGAACCCTAAAGGGTGATGACGCGGAGGTCCGGGCTCCCGGCCGGGTGGAGAAGGTCATTGAACACGTCCGTGCCGCGGCCGAGAAAAAAGACATTGACCCGGACATCGTGGAGAAGACCTACCGTGCCATGATCACGGCTTTCATCGAGCTTGAGATGAAAGTGCACAACGCCAGCAACTAGCGGCGGAAACCAGTTCTCAGAGGGATTCCTCGACGGGAACGTTGGCCTGGTATTCCCTGCCGTCGGCGTCACTGAAAGCAGTCATCAGGTGACCCTTTTCCAGGCCCATGACGGTGCTCAGGGGAAAGTTGCCGGTAATGGTGTTGCCGGAATGCGTCACGCCGCTGAGGTCGAAATTTTCTTCCGTGCCGTCGTGGCTGAAGCAATAGAAGGACACGGCTTCGCCGTTCATGAACTCGATCCCCATTCTTCGTTGATGGGAATGATCCGGTGTGGCGGCGACGAGGCCCACCACGTAGGCGCCCGACCCGGGAATGTTGCCGTCTATATCAAAAGTCGCCACCAAGGTGGAGTCCTTGGCGGCGATGGCTACGTGCTTCAGGAATGCGTCATGGGAGCTCATGGCTCAATCCTGCTCCCTGCGCTCCCGTCCGTCCACCCCTGATTTAGGTTTTGTCCGGTCGGTCGCGGGCTGCGCGGATTCGAAGATATGTTCGAGCTGATCTGCTTTCGCTGCGTTCGTTTAGGCCCGGGATCCCCGAGGCGGCAGGGTCACGCTTGCGCCCTTAGCGGAGATGGAGCGAACCTGCGCGGCCGAACGGGCCTCCCATGCCCGCGCCCTGGCGACGGCGACCGGCCGGAGCACAGGCCGGCCTTCAGTTGTGGATCCTGACAAGCTCGAACACGCTGTCAAGCTGCGAGATAAAGGTGCTCCAATGCGCGAGATAGTCAGCAAGACCGGCCTGACGCGAACCACCTTGTACAGGCGCCATCGACGTGGACATCGAGGGCGGGCTGGCTCAGCTCGGGCCGACCGGATACGTTCATGGAAGGCGCGCTACTGCGTCACTACCCCCGTCAGGCCCTCACTGCCAGCCCAGTCAGGCGCGTATATTGTCGACGTTCACGTAGTAGACCCGCAGTCGCTGATCTGCCGGACTGTTGAAGGTGTACTGCTCATCGACACGGAGGAGCTCCTCCGCTGTGGCGGGATCAACCACCTCCGGCTCCTGAGACCAGTGTCCGCGCCAAATTTGGATCCGCCCCTCTCGTAGGAGCCCGATCAACGCAGTGCTGATGTCCTCCACTGCAGCGCCTTCACTGCTGATCTGCTCTTCTGTTAATGTCTCCGGCAACGGGATCAAACTACCGGAACAAGGAACATCTCGGATGGGGACATCTTCGCAGTCCTGTGCTGGGTGTCAGCGGCCTTGCCAGGCGATGATGGCTCGCTCTATGTAGCTTGAGACCGCTGCGCGTAAGTCGGTTTCGGGATCGAGGAGCCACTGCAGGCCGATTCCATCGAGGACGGCAGTGACAATCCGGACTTCAATGTCGATCTGGGGTTGGGTTAGCGGCGCGACGTCATTGGCGTCGACGGCTTGCTGCAGGTGGCCGGCAAGAGTGACCAGGTTGCGCGTGTAGCGGCGTTGGATGAAGCCATGCGCCGGGTGGGTGGGGCTGGAAGCTTCGGCTGCCATGGTGGTGAACAGCTCAAGCAGACCACGTTGGTCTTGGTGGGAGGCCATGACTTCGGGTAGCCGTCGAAAGTACTCCAAGCCGCTGACGTGGGCGAGGCTGTTCTCAACGGTCCGGCGGTCCCATTCCTCCAGTACGGCCGTGAGGAGGCCTTCCTTGCTCCCGAAGTGCTGGATCAGTGTGGCGTGGTTGACGCCGGCCTGCTCGGCGATCGTCCGAAGAGACCCGCCTGCATAGCCGTGTTCACCGAAGACGTCCATGGCGATGCCGATGAGTTGCTCGCGTCGCCGGATCCCGGTGCGGTAGGGGCCGCGTTTTTTGGACTGGGCGCTGTCTGGCATGGGTTTACTCTCTCATGATCATTGCTGAAACATAACCGTTCGGTTAGTGTTTAAGGCCAATGCGCCTCTGCTACCGCTGGTTGATTCGTCCAACGGCAGTTCCTTTTCAACCCCAGCGCTTGAAACTTGCAGAAAGGAATTACACGGATGAAGTACTCGATCCTTGGTCCAACTGGAGTGCGTGTTTCCCGCATCTGTCTTGGATCGGCGACTTTCGGGGTGGCGCCGAACTCTGAGGAAGCCGATGGTTTCTTGGGTGCAGCACTCGATCTGGGCATCAATTTTTTCGATACTGCGGATGTCTACGGTTCGACATCTACTTTTGACCGGCCTGGTGCTCCTCCGGCTTCGGAGCGTGAGTCCGCTGAGGAGATCCTTGGCCGTGCTCTCGCCGGTCGTCGGGATGAGGTTGTGCTGGCCAGCAAGTCGGGGGAGCGCCGGTTTGACGTGGATGCAGGCTTGTCGCGCCGGTACATCATTCAGCAGGTCGAGCAGAGCCTTCGTCGCCTGCGCACTGATCGCATCGACCTCTATTACGCGCACTTCCCCGACCCGAACACCCCATTGGAGCAGACCCTTGCGGTCTACGACGACCTGATTCGGCAGGGCAAGCTCCGGTACGTCGCTTTGTCCAATCACCCCGCCTGGCAAATGACCGAAGCGCTTTGGATCGCCCATGACCGCCGTTTGGTCGCCGCCCCCGTGGCCGCCCAGGTGATGTATAACCTGCTGGACCGGAGTGCGGAGAAGGAACTGGCTCCCGCGTGCTTGCGGTTTGGGGTGTCCATCATCCCGTATGCCCCCCTGCACGGAGGCCTGTTGGCGGACTTGTCGGTGCTCGACCGCCCAATCGCCGGTGACCAGCGCTACGGCGGTCCCGGCTACTCGAAGACTGAGATCGACGCCGCCCGCAGCCTTGACCGCTTGGCGCGGGACTGGGGACTCGGAATGCAGCAGGTTTCGCTGGCCTGGCTGCTCTCCCGCCCGGCCGTGTCGTCGGTCATTGTCGGAGCTGAATCCGTGGACGAGCTCCGGGCCAACGCCTCGGCCGCTGATGTTGAGCTCACCCAGGAGCAGCTGGGCGCGGTCTCGATGCTGGGTGCCGAAACCAAGTCCTGACCAGGAAACGAGGAACGCTGATGAAGTACTCCATCCTTGGGCAGGCCGGTGTCAGGGTGTCGCAGATCGCGCTTGGTACCGCCGCCTTCGGTGTCGCCGACGTATACGGCAACATGCCGGTATTCGATCGACCAGGAGCGCTGCCAGCTGTCGATCGGGGACCGGCTGAGCAGATCCTTGGGCGTGCCCTCCGTGGACGTCGCGACGAGATGGTGATCGCGACCAAGTCAAACGGCTTGCCGTCTACGACGACCTGATTCGGCAGGGCAAGATCCGCTACGTTGGGCTGTCGAATCATCCCGCCTGGCGCGTCGTCCGGGCATTGTGGATCGCCGATGACCGCCGTCTGCAGGCCCCCGTCGCCGCGCACGGGTTCAGGGACGCTGAGGTCTCGCTTGTCTGGGGGGGGGGCGGGCCGGCTGAGCCGCGAATGGGGGTTGAATGTCTATCAGGTCGCACTGGCTTGGCTGCTGTCAAGACCGGCTGTTGCCTCGGTAATTATCGGCCCTGAGACTGTAACCGAGCCGCGGGAGAACGCCAGCGCTGCCGAGGTCCAGCTGGCAGCTGACCAGCTTGAAGTCCTGACGGCACTGGCAATCGAGCCTCCAGCCTTCCACCACCGTGCCGACGAGGGCCACTCAAACCGACCGCCTGGATGCGAGGGTCTGAGCCCCTCATTCGTTTGGCCGTTCATAGCGAAAACAAACAAAGGAACCAGCCATGTCCCGTGCCGACCAGAGCACCGTCGACTTCCTGACCGAGTACTTCGCCGTCATGGAAAAGAAAGATTACGAGCGTCTAGGCGACTACTACGCCGACAACATCACCCTGTTGTTCGCCAACGCCCCGATCGTCACCGGGAAGGAAGTCGTGCTGGCGCAGATGGCAGAGATCGGCAATAAGGTCCACTCCTTGTCCCACCCGCTGATCAACATCTGGCAGGAAGAGAACGGTGTTGTTGTCTTCGAGGTCGACAGTGTCTGGCGCTTCCGTGACGGCGTGGAGGCGACGATCCGGGCCTGCTCCATCTTCACCGTCGAAGGCGGAAAGTTCACCGAACAACGCATCTACGTCGACAACAGTCCCATCGACTCCTACCTCAGCTGAGCCGAACTCATCACCTTTTAGTGCCTTAGAAACCTACAGCTTTCCAAGACACTGACCCACGGCCGGATGGGCCGGCCGAGTGGCTGAGAATGTAGGGCCCACCGATGTCTCGCTATTGCGTCTCACCCTGAATTGAACTGCTCCCCGAAATTTGGACTGAAAATTCAGGTTCTAACTGACGCGGAGCAGCTTCAGGTCTAAGGGCAGTTCGTTGTCTGAGGAGCAGCGCGTAGCCGCGATGGTGCTGTTTGCGACCCTTGGGGGGTCCACGGCCGTAGCGAGCAAGCTTGGGGGTGGGCAGGAAAGCTGTCCTCCGGTTGCACTCCCCGTGGAATGGTTGTGCCTTTCCCGCTCAGGGGCGGGGCGCGCATTCGCCTGCCAGCCGCCGCAAAACCGGTCAGACCAGCCAGCGCCACCAGCGTGACTGCTCCGGTTCCGGCGTCGGTTCCGGTTCCGGCTCCTCGCCCAAGGCCAGCGCGGCCTGGACGATGTCGTCCGCGGTGAGCGTCATGACTGCCTCACGATCGAGCGCGTCGAGACTTTGTTCCTCGTCGAGCGAGAGCCGCAGCGCCTGGCGGTTGAGCGCCTGCTCGAACAGCGTGCGGGCGAATCGTGCGTTTCCGGAGTCCTCGCCCGCGTGGAGCCCGGTGAGGATTCGGCGCAGCATCTGGTCCGCACCCGGCTCCAGAGTGTACTCGTGCTGGGCCAGCATCTGGTGGAAGATCGTCTGGAGTGCGTCGACGGAGTAGTCGGGGAACGTGATCTCACGGGCGAACCGGGAGCGCAGCCCGGGGTTCGAGAGCAAGAAGGACTCCATCAGCCGCGGGTACCCGGCCACGATCACGACCAGGCGGTGGCGGTGGTCCTCCATCCGCTTGAGCAGGATCTCGATCGCCTCGGGGCCGAAGTCCATCCGGCCGTCCTCAGGGGCCAGCGCGTACGCCTCGTCGATGAACAGGACACCGTCCAGCGCCCGCCGGATCACCCGGTCCGTCTTGATGGCGGTCGCGCCGACGAACTGCCCCACCAGGCCCGAACGGTCGACCTCGACCAGGTGGCCTTTCTGCAGCAGACCGACCGCGCGGTACATCTCGGCCAGGAGCCGCGCCACGGTGGTCTTGCCCGTGCCCGGGTTTCCGAGGAACACCAGATGCTGTGATGTGGCCACCTCCGGCAGGCCGTGCGCCTTACGGCGGGCCTGGACCTGGAGCAGTGCGACGAGGGCCCTCACCTGTTCCTTCACGGTCTCCAGTCCGACCAGCGCGTCGAGCTCGGCCTGCACCTCGGACAGCGGCCGGGCCGGCCCGGGCCTCGCACCGATGAGATCGCCGACCAGGTCATCGACGCGCTCCGAATGTGGCAGCTTGAGCTGATCGGCCAGATGGCCGATGGTTTCGCGCAGGTCGTCGAGCGGATTGCGGCTGGCAGCCATACATCCACTGTAGTACCTCGATTCCCGGCCGGGGTGGGGCTGGCCTCACCCGTATCAACTCCCTTTCGCTCGTTGCTTCTACAGCTGAGGCCACGGGACGCCCAACCCAAACACAGCTCATCAAGACAGGGGAGCTTCGCCGGATCCGGGTCGGTGGAAGGGGCGTTTGGCGCATCGGGCCAGCGTCCTCGAAGACTACATCGCCGAGGCCGACCGGCGCACCGCCGAGCGCATCTCTGCCGGCGAGCCAAAACGTCGAGGGAGAATCTGAGCCCGGGATGCTCCTGCAGAGACTCTGCAGCCACATGAATTCCCAAGTCAGGGCGGCGCTTCAGCAGTTGCCACCGCTCGGCGAGAACTCCTACGGTCCGCTCAGTTCCGGACTTCTCGCGTCCGGCGTGCATGGGTCGATCATTCGGAAGTTTCAGGCCGCTATGGGCACTATCTCGCCAGAAGAGGGCATCAGGTAAGCGCAACCTTCGGCGGGAGCCGTTACGGTGCCCGGTGGCGGATCGCCAAAGCCAGGGGGAAACAGCCAGAGCTTTCCACCGACACACGCCGGCACCTGCTCGTCCTGAACAGGGCCGGCACCGACTTTGTGGCAGGGGTCCGTGTCAGGCAGCCGCTTTCTCGACGAGCGCGCGGATTTTGGCTTCCGTCGCAGCATCCAGCGAGGTGATGGTCCACGCGACCGGGTGCATGCGGGCGCCCTCTTCACGAGCGGGGTTCACAACTTCGCCAAAGCCGAACGCGATGAAGTCCTTATCCGGTTTGATGTAGCAGATGTCCTTGCCGTCCTTGACGTAGAACGGGAGGCCCCAGCGTACGATCGGCTCTAACGAGGGCGCGCTCTCCCGGATGATGCTATGCAGGCGTTCTCCAATCGCCCGGTACGGTGCGGGGGCCTCACTGAGTTTGGTGAGAACAGCCGCGTCACCCTTCTTCGTGAACATGGTCGTCAAGCCTCCTTCAGTTTCTCGTCAGGCAATTATTGTGGCCGGCGCGTGCGTCCGTAGACAACCGACGGCGTCTGACCGTCGACGGTGCAAAGCCTACGTGGCCGCGGCGGGGGTAGTCGAGGCACACGAGGCAATCCGCCAGCCGGCTATGCACTTTGTGGTCGAGGAGAATGCGTTCGTTTGCCATTTGCAACCACGCGCTCCTGGCATATGGTGTTACGCACCACACGATAGACGCGTGGAATGAAAGGAGACTCTCATGCTGCTTTGGATAGCTATCGTAATCGCAGTTCTCTGGCTTCTCGGTCTGTTGGGCAACATAGGCGGCGGGTTAATTCACATACTTTTGGTCATCGCCGTGGTCGTCTTGGTCATCCACTTCGTTCGCGGCAGGTCACGCGCTTAACACGAAGCCATGGACCGCCAGTGCGGGGCGGTTCTGTTTCAAGGCCCCACTCATCACATTCGAGCGAAATCGCGCCACGCCCGGATGGCCGTCCAAGAGCCCTGTTGGGGTAGCCGAAATGGGCAAAAAGAGGTGTTCACAATGTGCACACCCTGGGCTTCGGATCGGGTCGGACTGGTGGCGGACTCTGCCGGATTGCGGAGATATTCGGGGGAGTGGCGGAAATTCAGGGCCCGGAACCCGGTTCGAGTCCCACCTCGGGCACGCATAACCCCTCGTCAGAGGGGTTTTTGCTTTAATGTGTGGACGTTGTCCCTCGCCAGGGTCCGTCTGACGGTGGCTGCGGTCTGTGCCTGGCGCCGCGGTCGCCTATTCGGTTATGTGGGTGGCGGGATCAGGGTCCTGGCTTGTGGGCCCTCCGCCTGCTGGAGTCTAGGGTTATATGCCGTCCTTTGTGGCTGTTCCGTGGGCCAGTAATTGGCCGTCACTCATTCATGGTCAGGAGTTGTGGTGACGACCTGACCAAGGCGAATTTTCTTCGAGGGCCTTCCTGGGATAGCCGCTCCTGAGAGCCAGGCAGAGTGCGCTCATCGCTTGTTTGTCCGGCCAAAGGGGCTGTGCACATTGTGCACAGCTTTGTGCCGGGGCGGCTTTTCGACCTGGATTGTGGTCCCTTCCTTCTGGTTCTGCCTTCAGTACTTCATGAAGTTCTCTGTTTCTGGCGACATGACTTTGTGGGCCGGATCTTAGGTTTCCAAGGACGTTCCGGGTTCAGCGGGAACGTCTTTGGGGCTAGTGCGTCCGATCCATCACAGAGCCGAGGTGTGTGGGATCCGGGCTTTCTCCCGGATTTGTCCTGGTTTGGTTGATCGACAAGACCTGTCCATGGTTGGCCGCGCGTCTATCGTTTTCCTCCCATGCATGCATAGGATCAGGGCCGTTCCCGCTATGTCGCTATGGAAGGTGTCCCGCGGAGACTTGCGGTAGGCGGCTGCCGCGCGTCTTGGAGGCGGGCGCCTCACCGACGGGCCGGGGAGGGTGACATGATTGGTGTCCCACCGGTATGGCCAGGCCCCTCCGGCCCGTAGTTCTTCAACGGGGCCGGCTTTTTGGCTTCTCCAAGATCGACATGCAGTCACGCTTCGCGGGCACCAACAGCGGCCCTTTTGGGGGCGCTCCGACCCGGGCCGGGAATTCCGCGATCTCGCCCACCGCGCCGTGGCGATGGCGGGTCCCGGGCATACCTGCGTGGTGAACGATCCAGTCGATCATCGCCGAGGCCACTGTCGCGTCGCTGAAGACCTCGCCCCACGAGGCCAGCCGGAAGAATATGTTGGCCGAGTCCTGGTTGAAGTCGGCTACATAGATCTAGACAAACGAGGCGCCGAACTTCTCTCTCATGTCCTTACTGAACGCGAAGAAAAGGCGTCAGTGGCCATCGCCACCTACGAGTCCTTCTCCGGCTGGACCACCTTCGCCGACCCACAACTGTGAGCTGCGATTGTGGACCGGCTGACCTTCAAAGGAACCCTCATCGAAACCGGCGCTGACTGCTACCGGCTCGCCCATACGATGACCAAGTAAGCGGCGAGTTAAATCGCTAAGAACGCGACGATACGTTTCAATCGGGCTGCGGTCTGAAGCATCCAAGGGTTGGGACTATTCCAATACAAGATCCTGATGGCCATCGATTAGCTCTCGAATGATGTCGAGGTGGCCCGCGTGGACGGAAGTCTCGGCGAGCACGCGAAACAGGACCTCACGCCCATTGGACATCGGTGGTGCGTCGAACACGCTGGGTGGAGACCACCAGCGGGGAGGGGCATCCAAATCGATCTTCGCAAGGACTTCATCACTTCGAGTGATTTCACGCTTGTAGATGTTGATGGCCTCGGAACCGGTCATCGGTTCGGACGTCCAACCGTTGTGAAGTTCGGCAATTGCCCTGTCATCACCACCGAGAACGGCCGATATCCAGAACATCTCGTCGTCTAAGGCCAGGTGGTTGAGCAGCTGCGTCATTGCCCAGCCGGACGGGATTAGAGTTCGACGCATCGCATCGTTCTCGAGGCCATCGACTGTTCGAAGAACATGTCTTCGCTCATTCGCCAGCTGAGCAAGCAATTGGGCGTCGCTTATGTCGCGGGCTCGTATCCGACAAGCCAGTGAAGTCCATGGCGATCAATGACTTGGCCATCGGAGGCGCCCCAAGGCTTGGGTGAGAGTGGATCGAGCACCGACCCGTCAACGGAAAGTTTATCGAACCACTCATGGAGGACTGTCGGTTCGGCGGTTCCCAGCAGCGAGAGCATAATGCCTTCGAGCCGGACCGTTGTTTGGCCTTCGGCTGCGTCCGACCCTGCCAGAGCGACGACGCCGTTAAGCACTCCATGAGCTACGGCTTCTGGTGGGCCGTCGCTCCTGCCGAAGTCCTCGTACGTGTGCAGGGAAAGCTCACCGCCGAAAACATCCGCATAAAAGTTCAAGGCCTCCCGCGCAGTTCCCGGAAAGAAGACATAGATCTGGGGCCCGGCCATGCGCCCAATGGCCCCTGTGGTCATGGCGGTGCTGTCCTTGATCCGGTCGATGGTAGCGCCCCAGCCCTCCTGAGTGCCTCCCAGCATGAGCTTTTGAACCTCGTTGACGTCGAGATGCTCAGAGAACTGAACTGTGAGGACGAGCTCCGTTTCCGTGCCCGAGTCGTTCAGCTGCACCGTGACAACAGGAGCGGTCAGTTCATTCTCGCCGTCGAGTTCGGGCCAGCCTCCGACTGCTCCCCAGCGGAAGACGAGTCGTTCGTCGGGAACGATCTCCAGGTAAATTCCCCCGGTGGGGTAGCTGAGGTCTTCATCGACGATCATCTGCTGCTTCCACGTTCCCCCAACGCGAAGGTCCACCTCAATGGCAGTGGCGGGCGTGGGCATATCGGGATTGTAGAACCAGGCAAGGTGCTCAGGGTCAGTCCACGCGGTAAACACGGCACGCCGCGATGCAGCCAAAATTCGGGTAAGTGTGAAGCTTCGATCCTGTGTCAGGTAGTCGGTCATTATCTATCCTCCGGTTCTGTGAGCTCATCGGGTCGATCGGGTGTCATGGCGAGCTGAGCGCCAAGGCGATCCAACCGCGTGCCCAGGAAATTGCGGTACGGGCGCATCCATTCCTCAACCTGCTGAAGGGGCGCAGGTTGGAGACGGCAGTTCCTCCACTGGGCAGATCTGGATTTAGTGATAAGCCCGGCCTGCTCGAGCACTTTCAGGTGGCGTGATACGGAGGGCACGCTAATTGAGTGCGGGGCGGCCAGTTCGGTAACGGTCGCGTCACCCTGCTGAAGTTGCGCCAGCAAAGTACGACGAGTCGGATCCGCCAGCGCAAGGAAAATAGTGCTCAGTTCGTCCATTTGCACGTCAGCCTAATTACGCATTCACGTAAATACAAGGCCGGGTGGTCAGTGATGTCCACTTCCTTGGATCTGTGATTCCCACCGCGAAGGACTGCCAATTCCTCGGCTGCCGGGTAGTGGATCCCTATGAAACTGCAATTTCAAGGTCAAGTGGGGCCAAATCAGATTGGTGGTTTCCAGTTAAGTGGCCGCGGATGAGCGCAGCCGCATTCCAGAGAGGCGCCACGCAGGACACGTCGGCCCATCGGCGTCTCGATGAGTGCGGTAACCCAATTCGATACCGGAGGCCCTCGCCCGTCACATTAGGCCACGCTGTTCACGGCCCGACCGCACTGAAAATCCATGCCCTGGTCGATGGCAAAGGCAGGCCATTAGTGCTCCTGGTCGCCCCCGGGCAGGGCGGAGATGCCGCAATGTTCACCCAGCTGATGGACCATATGAAGATCAACCGTGCCGGTCCGGGCAGGCTACGAACCCGCCCGGACCGGATTCGCGGTGACAAAGCCTATTCGTCTCGGGCGATCCCGACCCTCGTAAGAGACCGCGGCATCGTGGCTGTCATTCCGCAACCATCTGATCAAATCGGTCATCGTAAACGGCGTGCATCCACCGGCGGTAGACCTCCGGCCTTTGACAAAGAGGACTACAAAGGCCGGAACGTCGTCGAACGGAACTTCAACATCTTCAAGCAGTGGCGGGCCCTGGCAACCCGCCACGACAAACTCGCACCCACCTATCGCGGAGGAGCAGTTCTTCGAGCAATCACCACCTGGCTGACAGCTTTAGGCGACACGCCCTAGCCCTGATCAAGCCTCAGGCGGGGAAACAGCGCCTCGGAATTGCCGCGGTCTATCGCCGCGCGAAGGACGGGGTCCAGAGGGTAATTCTCGTACTGCATGTTCAGGAAATCGATCGCCGCCGATGGGGCGAACGGGAAGTCAGTGCCGTATGTAATGCGGCCGGGGTCGGCTACCTCAAGCAGGCTGGGGAGCGCCGCCGGGCTGGCGGACAGGGCGACGTCGTAGTAAAACCGCCGCAGGACGGATTGCTTCTTATCTGTCAGCGCCGCCAGCGCGCTGAGGGCCAGGTCCCTTTCGTTGAGCATCGTCAGCAGGATCCTGAACGCGATGTACGGCACGAAGCCGCCTCCGTGGGCCAGGATGAACTTGATTCCCGAGTACTTCTCCATCGCACCGGACAGGACCAGACTGAGAGCAGCGCGGGTGGTGTCGAGCAAGAAATCTGCGGCGAAGGCGGGTACGCCCGGCACTGCTGGCGCGGGCAGCTCACCGGGGTGGACGAAGACGACGGCCCGGCGGCGGTTTAGGAACTCCAACAGAGGCTCAAAGCCCGGGTCGCCCAGGTAGCGGCCGTCGTAGTTAGCCAGCAGCACGATCCCGTCCGCGATCAGGGTGTCCAGGGCGTAGTCGGCCTCAGCCAGGGCATCCTCCACGTCCGGCAGCGGGAGTGTGGCGAAGAACCCGAACCGCTCTGGCCGAGCGGCCACCACCTCCGCACTGTACTCGTTGACCTCCCGCGCCCGCCGCCGCGCCTCCACCGCGTCGCCGAAGTACACTCCGGGCGTGGACAGGGACAGGATGCCGGTCTGCACGTCGTGCCTGTCCATGAACTTCAACGCGGAGCGCTCGGACCACGACGGTAGGCTCACGCCGCCGGGGCGGATGCCCTTTTCGTGCATCCAGCCCGCATAGCTCGGCGGAACGATGTGCTGGTGAGTGTCGATGCGGTACGGCCGGCTCATCCGGATCCCTGTCCACGTGCTCGTTTGGCTGATCCGCGGGACCCTCAAAGATCAGCGGATGTCAACAATCCACTCGCTAAGCGGGCTCAGACCATTTGGACCGGCCCGCGGTTTTCTATGGATTTTTGCAGGCGATCGTGGGCAACTGAGCCCGGCAATTGCCGGCGCTTGTTCGTCCTGCCATCGCCGGTAGTCGGTGATGAGACCCGGTCGTTTCTCGTTTGTCCGCCCTCCAGACCGTCCTTTCGCACTGCCTTCATGGTTTGATGCCGCTAGGGCGACCCCGACACATGCCTAAAACGTGCCGCCCTGGTCGGTGTCCAGGCCCGGCCCGGCTGGGCAAGGGGGCTAAGTCCTGCTTCACCGCGGAAAGCAGGAACTCAATCCTGTTGAAAATTTGCCGTGACGCTGTCTGAGGGCGTGGACGAACCCTGTGTAGCGAGTTCGGCCGTGATTTGGTCCGTCCAGGCGTCTATAGCTGCCCAGTTCCGCAGATCTCCGAAGCGGCCGCCGGTGAGCCGGAACAAAACCCTGAGGAGCATGGGCATCTGGCCGGCCTCGTAGACACCAGAGAAGACGTTGTGTCCGCGAAGCGGAAAGTCCCTGAACTGAACTCGTCGCAGACGTTTTTCTTGCAGTGCTGCACCGCGTTTGCGAAACGGCTTTGGCAGGGCATCGGACATCCCCACGCTGAAGGCCCAGACAGGTCGTTTGGCCAGCTCGGGCGCATGCTGGGTGAAGAACAGCGCGGCCGGGGCCAGCCACGCCTGATTGTGGATGGCGCTGCCGACCACGACAGCTTCGAAGCCTGCGACAGACTGAACTTCCTCCACGGGCCGGCACTCAACCTTGCCCAGTGCAACCGCCATCCGGGAGGCTACATGTTGAGCTATCTCCCGGGTGGATCCCAGCGCACTTGCATAGACAACCAGAACAGCCATGGCGGAGCCTCCTACTTCCACTTTCCATTCTGATGGAACGCGCGGCAGCTGGAACGTGCCATAAGTCCCGACACGGGGTATGGAAAGGTCCCACTGGCAACTGACGGGGTGGCGCCGGTCCGCGACTGCCCAATCATGGCAGGCCGGTTGCCACCCGCTCATAGGTTAGTGACCACGGGTCCCGGCCCCGGGTCGTCTGTCCCCAGCCGTCCTTGGCCAGATCCCGCTGAAGTTCTTCCAGCGCCGCCGTCATCCCCGGCGCCCATTGCTCGTGAGGGGAGATCGGGCCGGCCGATCCCGCCACAGGAAAGGTGGAGCTCTTTACCGGGTTTGCCCTTCAAGGTGAATTTCCAGTCGGACGACGCATCTGTCCACTTCACCGGGGCCACGGTGGACTCCTAGAAGTGCTCGGCTTTGAGAGCGAAGGCGTATTCAATCGCGGCGTGGGAATAGTCGACAACGTGGTGGGACGGCAGGGGGACAACCTCGCCTCCTTCCTCAAAGCCGGAGCACGCGCAGTCACCGAGATCAGCCCCACCACCAAAAAAGTCCTCCACCTGACCAACCTCGATAAAGGCGTCAGCAGCCTGAGCTGGTGGTTCGACGAAGTACCGGCCCGCGCGGTGCCCTTCGACATCATCGGATTGTCCTACTACGGCTACTGGCACGGGACACTGGCCAACCTCCAAGGCACCGTGACGACGCTGTCCTCCCGCTTCAACAAAGACGTCATTGTCGTCGAAACGTCCTACCCGTTCACCCTCGCCGACAACCCCAACGCCCCCTGGGTGAACGTCATCACCAGCACCACACAGTTGGTGAAGAACTACCCGGCCACCCCGGCCGGGTAGGCAGCCAACTTCCGCGCCGTTCACGACGTCGTGGCTTCCGCCCCAGGCGGCCGCGACTCGGCGCTGTTTACTGGGAGCCAGCCTGGACCTCAGTCCCGGGCAAAGGCTGGGACCCCGAGGACCCGTCCTTCGGCAACGCCTGGGAAGACCAGGCAGTCTTCGATTACAACAACAGGGCACTTCCGGCCATCAACGAGTTCTGGCCCGATGCGGCATCAACCGTCAACCTTCCCTGACCGTTAAGTGAGGAATCCCCTAAGTAGGCAGCTCAATCCCGGGTTCGAGATTGAGCGGGCCGAGGTGGCACCGAGCCCAGACCAGCTCCCCGCCGGGTCGCTGGAGGAGAGTCTGCTGCCGGATGAATATGAGACGTTCGCCCATTTCGCGAAGGGTGGCTGGCGCTCGGTCTCGGAGGCATTCGCGGTGTCCGGCAACGTCCTGGAGTTCATGACCCCGGAGCTCGTGGCGCTACCCCGTCGGCCGCAAGCTACGAAGCCGAATCGGAGTTACGGTTCGCCGGCTCATGCACGGCGGCTGCGTCGCTCTCATCATGCCCGTTTTTCTTTTTGCCGAACGGCAGCACTTTCAGCAGCGGGCCCACAATGGCCATGACAATGAGGCCCCAGGCGAGTCCGAGGACGGCCGAGCACAGCGTGTTTACGAGCCAGCCCAGGAAGCCGCCAACCACCGCGATCCCGGCGGCAGGCTCCTCAAGGACATGGACGAGGTCGTATGGGGCGTGCCAGCCGAGGTCGTAGGCTCCCTGCAGCATGATGTGCCCGCCAACCCAGAGCATGGCGATCGTCCCGACGAGGGTAATAGCGGCCAGCACGGAGGGCATCCCCTTGACGAGCATCTCGCCGACGCGCTGGGAGCCCTTGGACTCCTTAGCGGCCAGGTGCAGTCCGACGTCGTCCATTTTGACGATGAGTGCGACGGCGCCGTACACGAGCACTGTTATCACGAGAGCCACGACGACCAGGATGAGGGCCCGGACCCACAGGGATTCAGCGGCCACCTCGTTCATCGAGATGACCATGATCTCGCAGGACAGGATGAAGTCGGTGGTGATGGCGCCCTTGACGACCTTGGCCTCCGCCTCGGGTCCCCGTTCGACCGCCGGTGTATCTTCGTCCGCGGAGTGATGCCCGCGGAGCTTGTGCCAGACCTTCTCGGCGCCCTCGTAGCAGAGGTAGGTGCCGCCTGCCATGAGGATGAAGGGAATGGCCCCCGGGATGAAGGCGCTGATGAGCAGCAGCGCCGGCAGGATGATTAGTAGCTTGTTTTTGAGCGAGCCCCAGAAGATACGCTTGATCATCGGCAGTTCGCGTGAGGGGTCTGCACCGGACACGTACTGCGGGGTGACGGCGGCGTCGTCGATCACCACTCCTGCGGCCTTTGCCCCGGCTTTGGCGGCACCGGCAGCGACGTCGTCCACCGAGGCGGCAGCTATGCGGGCCAGGGCTGCGATGTCGTCCAGCAGGGCGACAAGACCGCCGCTCACAGCTCGCTCCCACGCTGGTCGAGGGCAGGCTGCTGGGCGTGAAGGTCCTGGGTGAGGCGCGTGATTGGCATGCTCAGATTATATGAGCGGAACCTGGCAAAGCCGCACCCGCGTACCGGCCCATGAGCCGGGTGGCGTAGGCGACCCCGTCCCCCTCCTCGCGCGTGATGCCTTCAACGGTGATGCCCAGGTCGCCAGTTCCATGTTTGTGGCGATGGGTTCAGGGGCGGTCATTGGCGTGCTTGCAGTCGCAGGAGTTCTGGAGGCATCGACTGGTCGTTTGATCATCTCGTGTCTCGTTTTCGAAGTGCTGTTAGTAGCTGCCGCCGTCGCGCCGGCCGTGTCGGACCACGTGCTGGAACTGCAGACAACACGAGGCCGCACGGCGTGCAGGGCGTGATTTCTCCGTATCGGGTTGGATATGGGCCGGACTGGCCCGGATTCCCAACGTTTTCGGGAGTTCCCACTGTTTGCACGGGCTGGAACAGTTCGAGTCCCCACCTCGGGCACGCATAAACCCTCGTAAGAGGGGTTTTTGCTTTAATGTGTGGACATTGACCCTCCGCGGGTCCCTCTGACACTGGCAGCGGTCCGTGCCTAGCGCCGCGGTGGCCTGTTCGGGCGTGTGGGACGCGGGTCTGACGAGTGGCCCTCCGCCTGCTGGGATCTGGGGCTGTCTGGTTCCCCGTTCCGGTTCTGCCTGGTTGGTCGTGGACGGCCAGCACTTATTCATGGTTCGGGGTTACGGGTACGACATGATGAAGTCGACTTTGGTGCGAACTTGTTTGAAAAGCTCCTCCTGGACTATCGCGGTGGTCAGCTTAGGACCTCGGCGAATATCACTCAAATGCCGGGGCAGTTTCGCTTTTTCCAGGGCGTAGGGCGAGGCGGACCGCTAAATGCATGATTCTGGGGCGCCGAAATAGGTTGAAAGCCGTCGTGCCCCATCGCAGGCCAAGTCGATGATGCTAGGTGAGGAATCCGGCTGGTGGAGGATGCCGTCTCGTAGGCCGCTGACCGATAGGGACGCCATCACATGGCCGCGGTGATCAAAAATTGGGGCAGCGACGGCGGCCATTCCCATGGTTACTTCGTCGTCGCTCACGGCGAAGCCGGCATCGCGGATTTCTTTGAGCTTTCCATAGAATTCTGCTCGGGACCGCGCGCCGAGACTAAAGTCCGAGCTCTGGCCCACGACGGCAGCGTAGTCCTCCCAGGACTTGGGGGTGTCGAAAGCCAATAGAGCGCGGGGTGCGGCGCCGAGATGCAGGGGCAACGAGCTTCCGAGGGCCAGGCGGCGACTGTTCACTCGCTTGCCGTCTATCCGCTCGATGCATACAGCACGGGTACCGCTCCTGATGCAAAGAAATACCGTTTCCCCGGTTGCATCGTGGATTTCGCGAAGCACGGGGAGCGCAGCCCGCCGCAAATCCAGCTGGTTCAACAGATTCCCCGCGAGGGAGATCATCTTACTGCCGATTCGATAGGAACCGCGGTGGCCAAGCTGTTCTACCCAACCGGTCTCAACAAGGGTTCCCAACATGCGGTAGACGGAGCTGATGGGTTCGCCTATGAGGTCGGCGAGTCTCGCGGAGGTTGAGACGCGTTCGACAGCCAGCGCTTCCATGAGGGAGCTGGCCTTGGCCAATACCGAATCGTTCGATGCGGGGGCATTGAACTCATGGGCGGTCGGGGCCGGCTTGAATTCCGCCATGAGATCGGTCAGGGTCTGCGCGGCAGCCGCGAGAACGGTTTTTGCTTCTTCCTGCTGGTTGACGACTTGGTCGACCAGACCCGCTGCTGTCAGCGCACCGAAGATGCTGCCGTCCGCGTTGAATACGGGAAATCCCAGGGCCGCGATCCCGTCGACAACCTCGTTGGATTCCATTCTCCAGCCCTCGCGTTTGGTGTCGGCGACAAGTTGGCGGAGTGTCTCGGCGTCAACCGGTGTCCTTGACGCCCATTGCGTATAGGGGGCTTGGGCAAGGAGTTCGTCGAGTACTTCGGGGGATTGCCATGCCAGCAGCACATGGGATGCGGCGCCGGCGTGGAGTGGAAGGATCCGCCCGGATGAAAGCTCGTGGAGATCGACTTCCGTGGAGTCGACCTGTTCCAAGCAGACGGCGGTGCCGTTGCGCGGTATCCAGAATGCCGCTGTTAGACCAAGCTCGGACTGGATGCCCTCGAGCACGGTATTGAGGGCCTCATGGTCGAGGAGGGCGTCGGTTGCCGCCTCCGCCAACCGCAAGATCCCAATGCCCAATTCAACGAGGCCGCCCGGGGAGCGGCGGAGAATCCCTGAGTGTTCCAGCGCGCTAATGATCCGGTAGACGGACGGCCGCGGTTCGTCGACAGCTTTCGCCAGGTCCGCCGGAGTCGAGGGGCCGAGGGCGGACGCTTCATCAACCACTTGTGTAGCCTTGAGCACCAGCTGAATGAGCTTGGCTGTCTGCGGCATGGTTGCACCCCTCGAATCGAACTGCCTCGCGCCTCAAGCGACATGAATCGAGGGACCGGGCAGGATGTCGCCTTTCATGAACAACCTGTCCAGTATATGCGACTTGCAGTCGAGGGCGACCGCGCTACGCCCATCTTGCCGCGATCCCTTAACGCCACATTGGAGCGCCCAGGGGTTTGTTGGTGGAAGCTACGAAACGTCCAGGCCGGCATCGGCATAGGCGGTCTTGGCCTGCGGCCCGGTGAGGAAGCGGGTTAGTGCTTCAGCTGCCGATTTCCCCGCCGCCGGCGTAGTGAGAGCAACTGAAAAGTCTGTGTAGTGCTGGACGGAGTCCGGCAGCGGGCCAATGACCCGTGCGCCGGGTACGTGCAGGAGTTCGCTTATCTGCTGGACGGCGAGGTCTGCGCGTCCGTCGATGACCGCTGCCGCGGTGGGTCCGTGGTCGATGAGCGTGGCTCGCGAATTTACCTCGTCGGCAATGCCCAGCTTCGTGATCAGGGTCTGGAAGTACAGCCCGCTGGGGCTGTTGCGTGAATAGGCTACGGAGCCGGCGGCGGTCAGGGTTCCCGCCAGCGTCCTGACAGTGGAGATGTCCGGCTGTTCCCTGTCGGGGGATGCCGCGATGCCTATTCCGGATTTCGCTAAAGGGACGATTGTGCCGGGCACCAGAACGCCCAAGGTTGCCAGAGCTTGGAGGGAGCCCGACATGCCGATCATCACGTCCGGTCGTGCGCCGCCGTCGATCCTCTGCACCAACACGTTGGTTGAGGCATAGGTGATGTCCACGGTGGCACCGATTTCGGTGCTGAGGGATTCCAGACCGAGGCTTTCTACGGCCGACTTCAGTGCGGCGGCGCAGAAGAGCGAAACCCTCGGGCTGCCATTGTCATCGGAGCTCATGTGGCTTTCCTTATCCAGGGTCGGGCATGAGGTAATGCCCGGCGGGTATGTGAGAAGGGGAGTCAGGAAGTACTGTCATTCCCTTGATGAATACGGTCAGCTCGTGAACCACGGGCAGTTGGGGGCTGCCCGGACCGTGGGTGCACCGCACCCACGGTCTTACCCGTGGCAGGAGCAGCGGGTCTAGCTCCCGGTCGGGGCGAGGACGATGTCGAACCGGGTTCTGGCCCAGGACCGGCCCCCGAGGTCGCGTCCGTCGGGCGCAGCCGTACCGGGTGCCTGTTCTTCGAAGTTCCTCATGAGGGATTCCTTGACCCCAAATACGCTGTCATGCTTCAATAGTTCGTCGCCGCGGACGAAGATATGCGTTACCAATGTCCGCAGTCCCGGTGCGGTGACCATGAAGTGAAGGTGCGAGGCTCGCATGGGTGACCGTCCGACGGCCGCCAGCATTTCCCCCACCGGTCCGTCATGGGGGATCGGGTATGGGGTGGGGGTCAGCCCCCAGAACCGGTAGTTACCATCTGCGTCGCTGAAGAGATGGGCGCGGCCGCTCACTCGCTGGTCAGAGTACTGCACGTCGTAGAAGCCGTCCTCGTCGGCTTCCCATACTTCGATTCTCGCATTTGGGATGGGGTTGCCGGCGGTATCCTTGACACTGCCTTCGACCCAGCATGGCTGGCCGGGAGCGGCGCCGGCGATGTCCCCACCGTTCTCGATTTCCGGTGCGTCCTCGACGAAGAAGGGGCCAAAAACTGTGGCCTCGGTCGCGTTGTCGATGGTTTCGTTGTTGACGGCGATCGTCTGCATCGATGCTCCGAACACGTCGGAGAGCAGGATGAATTCCTGCCGTTTGTCGTCAGTGATGTGGCCGGCCGCCGTTAGGAAGCTGATTGCGGCGTTCCATTCGGCTTCTGTCAGGCGCACTTCACGGATAAAGGAGTGGATATGCCGGGTCAATGACTGCATGAGTTGCTTGAGTCTCGGGTCCTGGCAGCTCTCGAAGGAGTCCAAAACATTCTGGACCAATTTTTCCTCGACCCTTTGTTGGGCCTCGGAGACGGCGTGCAGGCCTGAATGAGAGCCGGTTTCAATGACTCGGGTCTGGTTGGTCACGATGGTTTCCTAGCTGTAGGTGGTGGGCGTCGGTGGTGGTGCCTGTTGGGAGGGGTGGCGATGGGTCGGTTCTCTACGCGCGGACAAGGGACTGGGATGCGTCGTCGAGGTCCTGAAGTTCGGCGTCTGTGAGTCTGATGTGCATGGCCTCCAGCAGCGGGGGTACCTGCCCGGTAGTCCGCGCACTGGCGATGGGGGCGACGACCCCGGGTTGTGCAGCCAACCAGGCGAGGGCGATGGAGGCGGGCTGGACATTATGGGTCGATGCCACGGAACGCAGAACGTCCAGAACCCTGAGTCCTTGAGGCGTGAGGTACTTCGAGGCGTCGGCGGCTCGAGGACCCTCGATCGTTGCCGTGCCGGCATATTTTCCCGTCAGGAAGCCGTGTGCCAGGGAGTAGTAGGGCATGACCGCCAGGCGGTGCTTGCTCGCCAGCGGCAGGATGTCTGCTTCGATGCCCCGCTCCATGAGGCTGTATTGGGGCTCCAGCGCGACAGGCGTATGGAATCCTTCCCGCTCGGAGATCCTCAGCCATTCCTCGATCCGCTCTGCTGAGTAGTTGGAGATCCCGATGGACCGCACCTTTCCTTCGTCCACGAGCGAGGACATCGCAGCGATGCTGTCGGCCAGGGGTGTCCCCGGGTCATCGAAGTGCGCGTAGTAGATGTCGATGGTGTCGACACCGAGGCGGGTGAGAGAGGCATCAACGGCGGCACGGATTGTGTGGGGGGCCATCCCCTGGAGGTCGGGGTGGTGACTGACCTTTGTTGCCAGCACGAGGTCATCCCGGTCCGAACGGCCGGCCAGCCACTTGCCGATGATGGCTTCGGACTCGCCGCCGGAATTTCCCTCTCCCCAGAAGGAATAGGAATCGGCGGTGTCCAGGAAATTCCCGCCACCATCGAGATAGGCGTCGAGGATCGAGTGCGAGGTCGCGGTGTCGGCGGTCCAGCCGAAAACGTTGGTGCCAAGCGCCAGAGGAGATACTTCGATTCCTGGGGCGATGGTCCGCATGGTGGGCAAGGTCGATCTCCTAGGTAGTTCTGCGGAACGAAATTCCGGATGTTCGATGTTCAGGCGGAGGGGTTGGAGCTTGGCGGCTTTCCGGCCCAAGCGGCGTTCAGGATTCCCACGACGTCGTCGTACGTGATTGGGCGCGGGTTGCCGTAGGAGCGGCTGGTTACCTCTTCGGCGATTCGGGGGATGTCCTCTTCCCGCATGCCAAGTTCAGCGAGGGACCGTGGCGCGTTAAGTTCGCCGGCGATCTCCCACAGCCGTTCGGCCGGATCGGCTGCGCCGCCCAGCGCCCGTGAAAGGGCTGCGGTGGCCTCTGGTGCTGCGGGCTGGTTGAAGCTGAGGGCGTGGGGGAGCACAACGGTGTGGGTTTGGGCGTGCGGAAGGTTGAGGGTTCCGCCCAGCGCGTGGCACAGCTTGTGGTGCAGTGACATCGTGGTGGCGCCCAGGCACGCGCCGCACAGCCAGGATCCGTAGAGGGCGTTGCTTCTGGCCTCTGGGTCGGAGGGATCGGCGACTATCGCGGGGAGAGCGGCGGCGAGGGCTTTGACGCCTTCCTCGGCCATCAGCGAGATGATCGGCGTGGCGTCCGGGGCATAAAGGGCCTCGACGGCGTGTGCGATTGCGTTGATGCCGCTGGTCACCGACATGGAGGCTGGCAGTGTTGCCGTCAGTTCGGGGTCGTAGACGACACTGCGGGGCAGTACCCGGGGGTCGCGGCCGGTTTCCTTGCGCCCGTCGGTGGTGAGGCCCCACACGGGGGTCATTTCGGAGCCGGCGTAGGTGGTGGGCACGGCGACGATCGGAAGGCCGTGCTTGAGCGCGATTGCCTTGCCGAGTCCGATGGCTGATCCACCGCCGACAGCGACGCAGCCGTCGGCGCCGACCCTTGCAGCCTCGTCGCTGGCGCGTTGGGCGACCTCGTTGGGGACATGCATGACGGCTTCGGGCAGCACACCCACGCAGCGGTCACCCAGTGCCTCGGCCACCCGCTGGCCGGTCTCCTCCTGTTCGGGGGAGCAGAGGACCAGGACCCGCTTGAGCCCGATCTGGTCAAGTTCCTCGGGGAGGGTCGAGAGTGAGTTGGCGCCGAACCGTACCCGCATGGGAAGGGCTTCGTAAACAAACTGGCGAGTCATAGGGGTGAGCTCCTTTGTAAATTCATTTCGGTGAACATTGTGCGCAGGCGGGGTGTCCCTGAAAGGGGGGCGGGCGGTCAGCGTGAGCCGGCGCGGCGCTTGTTGTAGATGTCGAATGCGACGGCCAGCAGCAGCACCAGGCCCTTGATCACGGACTGCACGGACTGGTCGATGCCCATCAGCTGCATGCCGTTGCTCATGACGGCCATGATGAGGCCGCCCGCCATGGCCCCGGCCACTTTGCCGACGCCGCCGGTGACGGCGGCGCCGCCGATGAAGGCTGCGGCGATCGCATCAAGTTCGAACATGTTGCCGGCACCGGGCTGGGCACCGTTGGAGCGCGAGGAGAACACGATGCCGGCCAGGGCCGAGAGGAGTCCCATGTTCACGAAAATCCAGAAGTTGACGGTGCGGACCTTGACGCCTGAGAGGGCGGCCGCGACCACGTTGCCGCCGATGGCGTACACCTGGCGACCGAAGACGCTTCGCTGCATCACGACGCTGTAGGCCAGGATCAGGATGGCCAGCATGATCAGGACGATCGGCATGCCGCGGGCCGTGGCCAGCTGCCAGGCGAAGGTCATGACCGCGATGGCGACGACGACGATTTTCGCGATGAACAGCGGGAAGGAGGGGACCAGCTGGTTGTAGCTGATGAGCGCCTTGCGGGTGCGGTACTGGCTGAATGCGTAACCGGCCACCGCGATGGCGAAGATAACCAGGGTGAAGACGTCGTAGCCGGCGCCGCCCAGGAGCCCGTTGAGGAAGCCCGAGGCGATCTGGCCGTACTCGGCAGGGAACGGGGAGAGCGAGACGTTGTCCAGCACCACCAGGGTCAGGCCGCGGAACAGGAGCATGCCTGCGAGGGTGACGATGAAGGCCGGGATCCCGACGTAGGCCACCCAGTAGCCGTGCCAGGCCCCGATGAGCAGACCTGTTACGAGGGCGGCGATGACGCCCACCCACCATGGCTGGCCGTATTGGATGACGACCACCGCCGAGACAGCACCGGTGAGGGCGACCACGGAACCGACCGAGAGGTCGATGTGGCCGGCGATGATCACGATGACCATGCCGATCGCCAGGATCAGGATGTACGAGTACTGGAGGACGATGTTGGTGATGTTTCCCGGTCCGAGCGAGGCTCCGCCGGTGAGGACGCCGAACAGCGCGACGAGCGCTACGAGTGCGACGTAGATGCCGCTGGTGCGCATGTTGCGTGTGAACAGTTCGCGGATTTCGCTGGTGCCTGCGGTGACGACTGATGCGGGAGGCGAGGCTTTCCCCTTTTGGGATCCCTTGGGGGCTGTCATGGTCATGCGATGAGTTCCTTGTCTTTGGTCATGAGTGTCATGAGGCGTTCCTCGGAGGCATCGGCCGCCGGCAGGTCCCCGGTGATCCGGCCTGTCGAAAGGGCGTAGATGCGGTCGCAGGTGCCGAGGAGTTCGAGCAGGTCGGAGGAGATGACCACCACTGCTTTCCCGGCGTCCACGAAACTGTTGATCAGCGTGTAGATCTCGAACTTGGCGCCGACATCGATGCCGCGGGTCGGTTCGTCGAGTATGAGTACCTCGGGGTCGGTGAGCAGCCACTTGGACAGCACGACCTTCTGCTGGTTGCCGCCCGAGAGTTTCCCGACGATGGATCTTACGTTCGGGGCTTTGATGTTCATCGATTTCATCGCGAACTCGGCCGCGGCGGCCTCCTCGTGATGATTGACGAAGCCCCAGCTCGACAGCTTGCCCAGCGCGGCGCCGGAGATGTTGCGTGCGATGTCGTCGATGAGGTTGAGGCCGAAGGCCTTGCGGTCTTCGGTCGCGTAGGCAATCCGCGCTTCGATGGCTTCCGCCACGGTGCGGGTCCTGGTTTCCTTGCCGTGCATGAACACCCGGCCCGAGATGTAGCGGCCATAGGACCGGCCAAAGATGCTCATCATCAGTTCGGTGCGCCCTGCCCCCATGAGCCCGGCGATCCCGATAACCTCTCCGGCCCTGACCTCGAAGGTCGCATGGTCTACGACCAGGCGGTCCTGCGTGGGGTGTTTCACTGTCCAGTCCTCTACCCGGAGCACAACTTCTCCGGGCTTCGAGTCTCGGGAGGGGTAGAACGCTTCGAGGTCGCGGCCAACCATTCCTCGGATGATCCGGTCGACGTTGACGTCGGGGTCGGCCATGTCGAGTGTTTCCACGGTCTTTCCGTCGCGGATGACGGTGGTGTGGTCCGCGATCGCTTCGATCTCGTTGAGCTTGTGGGAGATGATGATCGACGTGATGCCGCGGGTTCGCAGATCGCGGACAAGGCCGAGCAAGTGGGCGGAGTCGTTGTCATTCAGAGCTGCGGTGGGTTCGTCGAGGATGAGCAGCTGCACCTCTTTGGACAGGGCTTTGGCGATCTCGACAAGCTGCTGTTTACCGACACCAAGTTGCCCGACCGGCGTAGTGGGTTCCTCGCGGAGGCCCACCGAGTCCAGCAGCACGCCGGCCTCGGCGTTCGTCCTGTGCCAATCGATGAGTCCGGACTTGCCGCGGCGCTCGTTGCCCAGGAAGATGTTTTCGGCGATGGACAGGTGGGGCACGAGGGCCAGTTCCTGGTGGATGATCACGATGCCGGCGTGTTCGGAATCCCGGATACCGGAGAAGGAACAGGTTTGCCCCTTGAAGAGGATTTCGCCGCCGTAGCTCCCGGCCGGGTAGACGCCGGAGAGCACCTTCATCAGAGTGGACTTGCCGGCGCCGTTCTCGCCGCAGATCGCATGGACCTCGGCGCGCTCCACGGCGAGGGACACGCCGGACAGCGCCTTGACGCCGGGGAAGGACTTGGTAATGGATTGCATTTCCAGGATGTGTTCGACCATGGCACGCCGTCCTGTTCAGGGGTCTTGAAGGGAAAGGGTTTGGGGGAGGGGCGCCGGCGAAGGCTCGACACCCCTCCCGGGGTGCTACTGGAGGCGGCCGGCCTCGACCTCCGCAGCGGTGTAGTAGCCGCTGTCGATCAGGGTGGTCTTGATGTTGTCCTTGTAGATCGGCTGAATGGGCACGAGGAACGAGGGGACGATCTTGGATCCGTTGTCGTAGGACTTGGTGTCGTTGACCTCCGGGTCCTTGCCCGCCAAGAGATCCTCAGCAGCGCTTACCGCCTGCGCGGCAAGGGTGCGGGTGTCCTTGAAGACCGTGGAGAACTGGACGTCGTCGTTGATCAGCTTCACCGAGGCGACCTCGGCGTCCTGGCCGGTGGTTACCGGCATGGGCTTCTGCCCGGAGCCAAGGGTGGGGCCGTAGCCGGCGTTGCGCAACGAGGTGATGACGCCGCGGGCGACGCTGTCGTTAGGCGTAAGGACTCCGTGGAGCGCGGGCCCGCCTGTGTAGCTGGCGGTCAGCAGGTTATCCATGCGCTCCTGGGCCTTCTGCTGGGACCAGTTTTCCGTGGCGACCTGGGCGAGCTTGTTCTGCCCTGACGTGATGACGAGCGTGCCGTTATCGATGTACTTCTGCAGGACGGACATGCCTCCGTTGAAGACGAACGTCGCGTTGTTGTCGTCCAGCGAGCCGCCGAACAGTTCGATGTTGAACGGGCCCTTCGCGCTGCCCTCCGAACCATCCTTGTTGAGTACGCCCAGGCCAATGAGGAGCGATGTTGCCTGCTGGGCGCCGACTTTGAAGTTGTCGAAGGTGACGTAAACGTCGACGTCAGCGCTGTTCCGCACGAACCTGTCGTAGGAGACGATCGGGATGTTTGCGCCGGCAGCTGCCTGGAGCTGAGGGGTGAGCGCCGTCCCGTCCAAAGGCGCCAGGAGCAGAAGGTCCGCGCCCTGGGTGATCATCTGGTCAACCTGTTGCTGCTGGGTGGGGATGTCGTTGTTGGCGTACTGCAGATCCACCTGGTAGCCGATCTTTTCGAGGCCCTCCTTGATGGCAGAACCATCGGTGATCCACCGTTCCTCGTCCTGGCTCGGCAGGGAAACGCCGATCCGGGTGTCTTTGGGCGCTGCGGGAGATCCGTTGGATCCGTTGCCGCCGCCCGCGCCGCCGCCGGCACACCCCGCCAGTACCAGTGAAGCCGCAGTAGTTGCAGCGATCAGGAAAATTTTCTTTTGCACCGTTCTCCTCCTTTGGAGCCCGAGTGGCCCTTGGGGCCACTTCCGCACGTCGTAGTTGCCGCGCTTAAGTTTTGTCTGTGATGGCCAGCACTTAGTGCCGTACAATGGACAACATGTTCGCACAGTACCACCTAAGAAAGCTAGTGGTGTTCTGCATTACATTCGGGCAGCGTCAGCCGCGGCCAGGGTGATGCAAAGTGGTGCGACCGTATGGAACAGGGATTTGGACCACGGACCGGCGCGGCCGCGTGGCCGGGAAGTACAAGCGCTAGCGCCCTTCAGGGCAATGGAAGAGTCGGTCAATGAGCACCATTCAGTTGTTGAAGAAGGCCAGCCAGATGGTGGACGAACTTGCCCGCATCGGGCAATCGACGCCGGCGGAATTGGCGAAGGTCATCTCGGAGCCGCGGCCAACCGTCTACCGCATCGTTGCTGCGTTGGAGCAGGCCAAACTGGTCCGTTCGGCGGGCGACGGCAGGCTTGAACTCGGTACAGCCATCCTCAAGCTTGGCGACGCGGCGGCCGACGCCCTCGTTGATCGGGCCGAGCTGCATTCCCAGCTGCGCTGGGTCCGCGGGCAGTTGGGCATGAGTGCGTACTTCTGTGTCCTGCGCGAGAACGGAGCGGTGTGCCTCGACCAAGTTGAAGGTTCCGACGTCACCTTGCTTGACCTGGCCCCGGGGCGCACCATTCCGCTTCATGCGGGGGCAGCGTCCCAGGCCCTTCTTGCTTCGGCCTCCGCGGAATTTCAGGCAGCCGTGTTGCAGAGTGGCCCCTACGGGCGCATCGCATCACAGACGCCCCTCACTGCCGAGGCGCTGAGAAAAAAGATCGAGCAGGCGGCCGTGCGCGGGTGGAGCGTCGAGGACAGCGAAGTAACAGAAGGTGTCGCCTCGGTTGGTGTCCCGGTCTTCCGACGCGACGGCAGCCTGCTGGGCGCCATAGCCGTTGCCGGACTTCGGGGAAGTGTTCTGGGCCACGAGGCGATCGCCAGGCAAACGCTGGATGCCGCCGCGCAGGCCATCACAGCGTTTACGGCCGAGGATGGCGCCAATGACGCCAGGGATACCGCCGGATCGGAAGAGCCACAGGGGTCCGAGCGGGAAGTTCCCCGGACTCCCGCCGTCATCGCCAAGGCCAGTGCTCTGATGGCGGCGCTGGCTGAAGAGCGGATCGCCACCTCGGCCCGGTTGACCGAACTCCTCGAAGAGCCTGTAAGTTCGGTCTACCGAATGCTGGCCACTTTGGCGGAAGCGGGCTGGGTGGAACAGATCGGTCACCGTGGGGCCTACCGCGTTGGCAGCAAGCTGGTCGCGCTCTCGGGCGAGTTCTCCCGCAGGGCAGATATCCGGCGGGCTGCAGCCCCGATTCTCCGGGCAATCCATGAAGCAACCGGCGAGACAACCTTCTTGTGCATCCGGCGCGGCACGCGGGCCGTTTGCATCGACCGTCTCGATGGGATTCGGGTTAACAGCCGTGTCCTGCAGCTAGGGGAGTCACTTCCGCTGCACGTCGGTGCTGCGCCCCGGGCGCTCCTTGCATTTGAGGGGCGTGAGTCATGGGAGGAATACGCCGCGATCGCAGCCAATACCGGCGAACCATGGCTGCGGGGGCGGTCCCGGTCTGAGTTCTACGCGGAGCTCGAAGAGATCAAGGAGCAGGGCTTCGTGCTCAGCGATAACCAGGTGACCCCGGGCATAGCCGCCGTCGGCGCGCCGATCTTCAACCACCGCGGTGAAGTGGCCGCCTCGCTGTCGGTTAGCGGAATGCGCGAAGGGCTCCTCGCGCCCCCCGACGGGGATCCTATAGCTGAACTCGTTGTCCGGGGAGCGCGGGCGCTGTCAGACTATCTGGGCGCCCCGCCCTTCCCGGCCGCGAATGACGCCGATGTGTTTCGCGCCATAGTTGACCACGCATCCCCGGCATGACATGATCTGGACAGCTTGTCCATTAGATGACACCAACTTGGCGCCCTGTATTTCCCTTCCACCGGAGCAGAGACAGCGCTGGCCAACAAGCACAACCACACAACATCCCGACCGAGCCGCAGGCTCAATCGACAGGAGACAATGCCTTGAAACCGATTGTCGTAGGACTTCTGGGAATAACTCACCCGCACGCCTCCGCTAGGGTTCGCGCCCTGCGAGAGATTGAAGGAGTCGAAGTAGTCGCCGCTGCCGACGACGACCCGCGCCTGACATACTTCACCGAGAAATACGGCGTGGAGGCCCGGACCATCGACGAAGTGCTCCAGGACGACCGCATCGACGCGGTCATGGTTCACTCCAAAAGCAAAGACATGGTCCCGCATGCACTCCGGGCGCTGGCGGCCGGGAAATCAGTAGTCGTGGAAAAGCCCGGTGGCGGTACCGTCGAAGACCTTCTGCAGCTGGCCCAGGCCGAAGCGCAGGCAGGGCCCGGTCTGGTCGTACAAGTGGGCTACAACGTCCGGCTGGCCCGGTCCATCGGCCAAGCGAAGGAGCTGATCGAGGCTGGCGTGATCGGGGATGTGGTCAGTGTTTCTGCCCGAGGCGCCGCGCTCGTAGGCGAACATCTCACCGCCCACCTCAACCAGCCGGCAGACATGGGCGGGGCGCTCTGGATCATCGGTTGCCACATGCTCGACTCCCTAGTGCACATGTTCGGCGTCCCTGACTCCGTCAACGCCCGCGTGCACAAGTCAGCCCGCCTCTCTGACGAAACCAGCCGCGAGGACTCCGCAGCTGTCCTGCTGAACTACCCGGACATGTCCGTGGCGTTCAGTTTCGACGGTCACGATCGTCTTGAGTGGTTCGAGAGCTCACGTATTTCCGTGTACGGCACCGCCGGCATGATCGAGATCGGCATCCTCCCCCAGAAACTTCGCGTCTATGTCGACCAGGACCGGGCAGGATGGAAGGCCGGCTGGACTGAATGGACCGAAAGCTACTTCACGCCCCCGTTTGCCCGGACCGAGTCGAATAAGTTCTCCGAGCTGCCCGAGCTGGAGAACATCAGCAACTTCCACCCCGAAATGCGCGGGTGGGTCGACAGTATCCGCACCGGTTCTCCGGTTGTGGCACCTGTCGCGGATGCACTGGCCGTCGCCCAGATTGTCGACGCCTGCTACCGCTCGGAAAAAGAGCTGGGAGCCTCCATCGAGGTGGAATCAGCATGACCAAGGAGAACACGATGACACCGCAGCTGATTGCATCCTGCTGGATCAGCGCCGGCGATGCTGCGCCCGGGCGCCCCGACGAACGCAGCCCCCTACCGATCGCCGAGCGCATCGCTTCGATCGCGCAGACCGGATGGTCCGGCATCGGACTCGTTCATGCAGACCTGGTCCAGGCCCGCGACACCATCGGGTACGCCGAACTCTCGCGGTTGATCCGGGAGGCAGGCATCGACATCGTGGAGGTCGAGTTCCTCAACGGCTGGTGGGCCAATGGAGCTGAACGCGCCGAATCCGACATCCACCGTGCTGAGCTTTTCGAGGCCGCCAGCGCCCTGGGCGCCCGGCACATCAAGGTGGGCGCCGGCATGGCGGATGACCCGCTTCCGCTCTCGACCATTGCCAGCGCCTTCTCCGATCTCGCAGATGAGGCCGCCGAATCCGGCATCCGCCTGGCACTGGAGGCGACGCCTTTCTCCCACCTGCGCACCACACAGGAAGCGGTCAAAGTAGTTACCCAGTCCGACAGCCCCGCTGCTGGACTCATGATCGACATCTGGCACACCTACAGGGGCGGGCTGTCGCACAACGACCTGTGGGACGTCGTACCCATGGAACGGGTTGCCGCTGTTGAGATCGACGACGGCTACAAGGACGTCGTCGGCACCCTCTTCGAGGACACAATCAACAACCGCGCCTACTGCGGCGAAGGTGACTTCGACACCCGCACGTTCATCCAGCGCACCCTCGACGCAGGATACAAGGGGCCCTGGGGCGTTGAGATCATCTCGGCAGAACACCGCAGCCTCCCTCTCACTGAAGGCCTCAAGCGGGCCTACGAAACCGCAATCGGCTGCTTTCCCGGCGCGCAGCACCAGCGCTGACAACCCGGCACGCCTCACCACATATTGAAAGGTTCACACACCATGTCTAAAGACCGACGCTTGCGCCTGGCCCTGTTCGGCTCCGGGCGCATTGGGCAGGTACACGCCCGCAACATCGCGGCCCACCCGGACATCGACCTCGTCCTCATCGCCGATCCCTTCATCGACGGGGCCCGCCGGCTGGCAGAGGACACCGGCGCGCGGGCCGTGCAGGACCCCGAGGAAGTCTTCGCCGAAACCGGACTCGACGGTGTCATCATCGGCTCGCCCACCAGCACTCACGTCGACCTCATTTCACGCTCGGTCGCCCACGGCCTCGCCGTCCTCTGCGAAAAGCCCATCGACCTTGATATCGAGACCGTCCTGGCATGCCGCGAACAGATCAAAGACTCCAATGTTCCAATCATGCTCGGATTCAACAGACGCTTCGATCCTTCCTTCGCCGCCGTACGGAACCGGGTCGAGGCAGGCGAAATCGGCAAACTCGAACAGCTCACCATCACAAGCCGCGACCCGGAACCCGCCCCACGCGACTACATCGCCGGCTCCGGCGGCATCTTCAGGGACATGACAATCCACGATTTGGATATGGCACGTTCCTTCATCCCGAACATCGTCGAGGTCACCGCCGTGGCATCGAACGTGTTCAGCGAAGATATTGCTGAGCTGAACGACTTCGATTCCGCCGTGGTGACACTACGCGGCAGCGGTGGGGAACTTGTCACCATCACCAACTCCCGTCACTGCGCCTTCGGTTACGACCAGCGATTGGAAGCCTTCGGCGCTAAGGGCATGCTTTCTGCCGGCAACGTAGCACCGACAACCGTGCGGATGTCCGGTGCCTCCGGGACGGAAGAGTCAGAGCCCTACCTCCCGTTCTTCCTCCAGCGCTACCCCCAGGCCTACTACGCGGAACTGGGGGCCTTCGCCGACTCCATCCGCACGGGAACGCCGTGTTCGCCCAGCTTCGCCGACGGAGTGTCCGCCCTGGTCCTGGCGAACGCGGCGGCCGAGTCTGCCGCCACCGGAAAGTCCGTGAGCGTCGTGGAATTCTAGTCCTGCCGGACGGAGGCTTTCATTGAACCACTGCAAGGGAAGCCTCCGGCCCAGGTGACCGCCGTCCCAAGGATTGAACGTTCGACCAGATCACCGCCCATCATTCACCACGGCCCAGCATCTCATCGGAGATGTAGGAGACGCATGACAGCCAAAGGATGGGCCTACAAGGTCCAAAAAGGCGACTTTGTCGCTAGTACAAAAGAAGGCGGGTCTCCGGTTCGCGGGGAAGTGGAGCAGGCAGCACCGGAGATCGGTGTCGTGTGGATCCGCGAAGATGAACTCGGGGAGCGACGCATGCTGCTGATGTCGGATCTCGTCCCGGAAGTATCGTGGCGCGACCACTAGTGACGCCTCCGGTGATGACCTTCTCGCTGACCCTACCTACTCCTATCGGACCAGGATGGCATTTGGTTGCAGCAGGCTCCGCAATCATGTGGCTCGCTGCCGTCAACAAACCGCACCAAGAGTTTGCCTCTGTGGGGAGTGCGGCGGTCGTTCGGATCGGGCCGGATTCCGGATTTTTACTGGGGTGCCCAGTATTTGCGGGAATGCAGTTCGAGCCCTACCTCGGGCATGGTCCGGGTGTCTGGGGTCCCTGATAGACCTATTCGGTTGCGAGGAATGGCTGACTACGGCGGACCGCGTCCCGCCCTGTGGGGACTCCGCTGGAAGTTCATCCTGGTTCGTCCTTCCGTTGGGTTTTCGCGTTCACCACTTCATGGTGGCCAGGGCCGCTTACATCATGACTGCTGATTATTCTTTCGATCGATCGAGGATTGCGGCCGTTAGCCCGCCGGAGCCATCGTCTTCCCGTCACCGCCGCGACCGACCGCGGAAACGCGGAGATCGTGATCTGGAAATTTAGAGTGGCACTTTAGCCGGTGAAGGGCCGGCTTACGGACGGTTTCCCAGTATCCGCGTTGCGTGTGTGGAGCCCCCTTCGCTGGGGCAGCAGGCGCTGACTTCCCCCTGTTGCCTCATGTCAATAGGTCCGGGAACGGTGAGTCGTTGCCTCATGTGAAAAGGTCCGGTTCAGTGAGGGGTTGAACCAGGTGTTGATCTTGTAGTCCCGGGGTGCGGCTTTGGCTTGG